>CAZPXH010000006.1:0-174709 GCA_964591085.1 uncultured Spirochaetaceae bacterium
CGGCTCTGCTCCCAGTTCCGCATCTCAAAGGCCTCCAGCCCCTGGTTGAAGAGGTCCAGGGCTTCCCGCATTGGCGCAGAGGTCTCTGTTCGGTAGCCCACAAGTTCAAAGAGGCGGACCGGCTGTTCGGTTCCCCGGACGCGGACCCGGTCCATGCGACGGAGCTCAAACTCCGTTCCCAGCTTTGCCGCGGTGTATTCGCTGAGGCAGATCCAGGTTCCGTAGGTCTTGTTGACCCCCTCCAGCCGCGCAGCCAGGTTCATGGGCTGGCCCATTGCCGTGTAGTTGATGCGCTTGGTGGTACCCAGATTGCCGACGATCATTTCGCCGGTATTGATGCCGATTCGGGTGAGCAACGGCAGCGGAGTGCGGTTGTCTTTAACCAACTGGTCGTTGAGCACGCCCTCCAGCTTCTTCATCCGGATTGCCGCCCGGCACGCGTGGTCCGGTGCCGATTCCAGTGCAGCAGGCGCACCAAAAAAGGCAACGATGGCGTCACCTTCGTACTTGTCTATGGTGCCGTCTTCTGCCAGCACCACATCGGTCATCTCGGTGAAGTACTCCTTGAGGAGTTCAATAAGGTCGCGGGTTGGCATGAGCTCGCTGATCCGGCTGAATCCCTGAATGTCGGTGAACATCGCCGTGAGCTCGCGCTCGTCCACGTAGCTCTGCAGATCAGTTGAGTCCTGCAGCTCAAGCACATCCCGGATGACCCGGGGTGACACATAGGACTCAAACACCTGCTGAATCTGCCGCCGGTCCAGGAGGGCGCTGCGGTAGCGCATCATCAGCATGGTCGCGGACAGCAGAAACACCGGAAACACGGAGCTCGCGGCGGGAATGTAGGTCCGGGTGACAAAGAACAGCGCCGCGTTCGCCGCAAGCGGCACCAGGGTTCCAAAGAGCGCGATGAAAGGCGCCGGGCTCCCCGGGAAGCGCAGCATCAGTACGGCAACCAGCGCTGCCCAGATCCCGCCACTGAGAAGCCCAATAGACCAGTGAGCCTGATCCAGGAAGTCCCGGGTCAGCAACATGGAAACAACGCTTGCGTGCACGCCCACGTTGGGGGCCTGCTCGTCAAATGGAGTCACGCCGAGGTCCGTGGTGCCCGTGCCAGTGAGCCCGATCAGGGAGATTGAGCCGGGAATCTCCTCCTCCAGGTAATCCTGCAGGCGGAGGACTTCCTCATAGATTCCGCGGCTTTGCCGGAAGATGAGGCTGATGTCACCCCGGACAGCAAGGAGTTCCCTGCGAGTTTCTGCGTCCGGGCGTTGGCCTATGGCGGCGTCCACTGCTGCAAGCAGCTCCCTCTCGGCTCCACCCTGCAGAAGGGTACCGGCCAACGCTACAAAGGCCCGACGGAGCTGTCGGTACTCTTCAATCCGCCCGGAGTCGGCCTCCCCCAGAAGCTCCGCCCGTGCCGACTGCGCTGATCTCCAGGTTCCCAGCGGGGACGTGAAGCGTCCGGGGATGTAGCCGGCCTGCTCCATCAACTGAATGTTGAAGGCCAGGTCATCCATGGCGGACTGGTATTCCAGCAGTGCAGCAAAGCCAACCTGGGGATAGGCCTCCGCAAAGGTTCCCCGGGGCCAGCGCACCACGATGTTCCCTTCCGGATCCAGGGGCACGGTGATGGTCTCGCCGGCAAGGCGGAGGTCTATGCTCCGGCCCAGATAGCTCCCGCCCTCATCAAAGTCATCCGGGCCTGCAACAACCCTCGCATCAACGGCGCTAATTGCGTAATGGGTCCAGCTCCGGCCGTCAGCGCGGCGCAGGGGTGGGACCCGCCGGCTGACGCCGTCCGGGTCAATCGGGAGGTCAGGAAACCCGATTCCGGCGGCTGCATCCGCAAACTCGGACAAGGGAAGGCGAACAAGGAGCTCGTCACCCCTCTCGTCTACAACCATCAGCACAAACACGTTCCCACTGGCGGCAATGACGCTGGCCAGGCGCGCGTCCCGGTCAATGACAAGCCGCTCCACTGCCTCCAGGGGAATCCCACCATTCGGGTACTGCTGCTGCAGTGCCAACAGTGCGTTGTCTGCCAGGTCCGGGCTGCTGTCGTCCAGGAACAGGATATCCAGGAGGACCCGGTCTGCATCAAACTCAGAAAGGACCAAGACCCCGTCCGCAATGAGGTCTCTCCCCCAGGGCCACTGGCCGACAAGATCAATGGCTCTGTCATCGATCCCTATGATCCGAACGCGCTCGTCAAGCTCTGCGGCTGGAAGCACCCCGAGATAGAGGTCGTACCAACGCTGTTCCAGCACAAAGAAGGCACCGGTGAGGTTGAGCACAGCGATTGCAAGAAGAATCACTCCGTAGGCGATTCCCGTCCGCCGCAACTCCCGACTATCGAATGCACGGCGAGTGGGACGATGGGGTATACTGAGCACGTGGGCAAGTATAGCCAGAGATGGATGAGTCGAGCATATCGGTTGCTCATGGTCGCAGTCATCGCCGCGGGGGTGCATGCCCAGGACGCGGCCTTCATTGACCGCGTGCTGGAAAGTGCTGTGATCACCGCTCCGGAGGTGGCCTACATCCTCAGCATTGCGCGCGGAGAGATAGATCCCACAATCCCCTTTGAAGACTACCCGGCCGCCGATCCGGACGCCGAGCCCCTCAGCTACGGCGGCCTGGCCATCATGCTCGCCGAGATGCTGGGAGCGCCAACGGGTCCCCTGTACGCAATCACTGGACTGGGCCGCTACGCGGTCCGGGACCTCCGGGACGAGGAGTTTCTCCCCACAAGCCCGCGGTTCTCAGCCAACCGCGGGCCGGTGAGTGGTGCCGAGGCCTTGCGTCTGATTGCCGATGCCATCTCTGAACTTGGAGATCCGGAGTCCTATCCGGCCGACTACGACATCCAGTTCAACCCGCCTCCGGGCCGTGGCGCGCAGACCTGGAGTCCAAGGGCCGAGGTGGATCTGTTCAGTGTCAGCGCCCTGTCATGGAACCCCGCAACGCCGGAGGTGCCGCCGGGCTTCTCCCAGGCGCTCAACCCTGTGCTCCGGGCCTTTGTTGGCACCGGCAACCAGGTGGATGCCACCGGCTTGGTTTCCCTCACCGAGGACGGCTTTGCGGATGCAACGCTGGACTCCCTGTCCTGGACGGTTTTCCTGGAGCCGGAAGTTGGTGCGGACAACATACCAGTCGGACCAGCGACCCAGTTGCGGCTGGGGAGAATTGCCATCAATGATGGAAGCGGCGTAAACGCACCGGTAGCGCTGGACGGCGCGAGTATCCAGCTGATCCGCGGCCTGTCTGCGGTGACGCTGGGAGCGGGCTACACCGGCTTGCTCCCGCTCAGCCCTGCGCTAGCCGAACGGCCGGGCAGCAGCGATTCCACAGCGGCGCGAGTTTTGGGAGACGGACGGCTCAACCCGGGTGCGTGGACCGGGGTGCTGTCCCTGGTGTTCCCCGAGGCGCTTGGCAGGCAATCGCCGGGTATCACGGTGTTCGCATCGCTTGATGAAGACAGCTTTTCCCCATCTACCGAACGTCAGCGATATGACAGCCTCCAGCTCAGCCTTTCTGCGGCAGGATCCCTGAACCTACGGCAGTTCTACGGGATTGTCCTGACGGGGGCGACGGGCAGGTATCAGTCTCTGGATGCCACGGTGGACTACCTCGGGTTTCTTGGTGCAGCGTCCTGGCGCTGGTTCCCCAGCACCGCCGTTCCCATGCGGCTGCAGCTCGGCGCCGTGGTATCAAGCGGGCAGCGCGGTGCCACGGATCCCACGGGTACTGACGGGAGCTTCACCATATTCCGCGGCTACGTCGGGACACCCGCGATTGCCCCATGGACCCTCTACGGCGGGCTTGCCACCAATGTTGCTGCTGTCAATGCTCTGCTCTCCGTGCGTGCCGCAGAGCTCTTGCTGACGGAAGCCCGGATTGGCCTGCTGTCCCGAGTGGTGCCCGGCGCAACCGGTGAGGCGGCACTGGATACGGCCTCCGACAATCTGCCGCTTGGTATGGAGCTTGGTGTGCGATTTCTGCTCGATCTGGCGCGAGAAATGAATGCTGACCTTAAAGCTGATATATTGATCCCAGCAACGGTTGAGGGAATCGGGGCCTTTGCGGCGGGTACGCCCGCCAGAGTCCGGGTCACCGCAACACTGAACCTTCAGCTGTAGCAAGGAGGAGGAAGCTCATGAAGCGACGGATTGCTCTAATGCTGGTCCTTACAGGCCTTGTAGCTGCAGCCGGCTTTGCTGTGGAAGCTGAGGTCCAGGCGGCATTCGGACTTGCCGAGGCGAACATCAACGGTGAGTGGGTCCCGGTTACCACCAATCTGCTCATCCCCGAAGGTTCGGTGATCAGCACCGGAATCGGCGCGCAGGTCATCCTGGACATCCAGGGTTCCACGCTGACCGTGGGACAGTTCTCCCGCGTGTCTGTGGCTGAGCTGTTCGCGGAGACACGTGGAAGATCAACGGTGGTCAACACCGCGCTTGACCTGCCTTTTGGCCGGGTGAATGCCCAGGTCAGAAGCACGCAGGAACGCGGAAATGACTTCCGCGTCCTGTCTCCCATCTCTACCGCTGCCGTTCGGGGTACGGAGTTTGACTTCACGGGAAGTCTGCTGGCAGTCAACGAGGGTGACGTTCGACTGCTTAACCTTGCGGGTCAGCGACACAGCGTTCGGGAGGGTCAGACCTCCGGTGCGTTCCGTTTTGACGGAATTCGCAGTGTGGAAGCTACGCTCGCAGACCGGGTGTTCTAGGCGCGCTACGCGCAGTCAGGAAGTACCCTGAATCCAATCCCGGCCCCCGCTGTCGCGGGGGCCGTTCTGTTTTCGGTGCGTTCACAGCCGCGGGTGCAGTACCGCTCACTCACGGGGAAGCTCAACCAGGATAGCTGTAGCGTCTGCTGAGCCCCCGGAGGGAACGCTCGCCGGGCCCCCTGCTGTGCCACCGGTCGTGCCATGGGCATGGGCCCCAAAGACAACGCGTCCCTTGTGGTGTTCTGCCAGGGTATGCAGCAGCTGGAGGCCGATGCCCATGCCTTCCCCGCTGGTAATGCCATCCGGCAGCCCGGGGCCAGAGTCGGATACACGGACCCGGATCCAGCTGTGGTCAAGCGTCACAGCTACTCCGATTCTGCCGTGACCGTCCGGCCCGACTCCGTGTTTCACCGCGTTTGTAACAAGCTCGTTCATGATCAGGCCGACCGCCGTGAGCGTCCGTGCCGGCAGCTCGCCCTCCGGCGCGCTCCAGTCCAGCTCCACGGTGTCCGGCAGGATGGACCGGCGGAGTCCGTTCAGGATGGCGCCCACAAAGGTTCGGATTCCGTGGCTGGGACCGCCGGGCCCCGGGTCCAGGCTGCGGTAGAGCTCGGCAATCACGGAGACCCGGCTGCTAGCATCCAGGATAGGGCCCCGAACCTTGGGATCATCGGCGGAGCGGGCCTGCATTCCCAGGAGCGCGCTGACCAGCGCAATGTCATTCTTCATGCGGTGCAGGGACTCCCGGTGGAGCAACCGTGTCTGCTCCAGCAGATCCTCCACCCGAGCCTTGCTTGCTTCCAGCTCATGCCGAAGCTCCTCGGTCTCGGTGATGTCCCGATTCACGGAGACTATCTGCCAGTCGCCATCAGCCAGGTCTATCCGCCGGGATCGGGACTCCACCCATCGCTGCTGGCCATCCTTTCGGCGGACACGGTAGACCGTGCGATGAGTCAGAGAACCGGAGGAGAACGCCGCGCGGATCTCCTCAATCACACGTCCGCGGTCCTCTTCCAGGATGAGGGCACTCGGGACCGGCCTGAGAAGCTCTTGAACCGAGTACCCGGTCAGCCGGTAGATGGCAGGACTGATGAATAGCGGCACGAGATCGGAGCCGAAGAGGGAAATCACGTCCTCGCTGTTGTCAGCAAGCAGGCGGTAGAGATCCGGCTCCCGGTCTGCCCTCCTTCTGCTGCTGCGCCCCCGGCGCTCTCTTTCCCGGGCGGGAGCGGCCACGTTAGCCGTGTCCTGGGGTGCCGTTCCCAGGCCGGTGCCTGTTCCAGCGCCGGGTTCCGCAGCATCGGCAAGGTCTCCGGCTCCCATGTCCGTCCCGGGACCGGCTAGTTCCACAAGCTGCACCAGGAAACCGGCTGTTCCCGCGGGGAGTTCCAGCCGGACGGGCGTGATGCGGGAAAGGAAGCGCGTCTTACCGCTACGATGGCTGTGAATCTCCTGTTCCCCGCGATAGTCGGTGAAGTCTACGGTGACCTCGTAGACAATGGCGTTGCCTGCCCGGAGTTCTTTCTTCTGCGGGTCGGGGAGGAAGGGATCATCAAAGAGGGAATACCCGCGGATGGCATCCACGGAGTCCACCCCAAAGACGGAGAGAGAGGCTGGATTGGCATCTATCAGTCCACCGTCCGGATCGTACCAGGCAAGCGGGATGACTGCTTCACGGAACAGGAATTCCCGACCGGAGTCACTTCCAATCATACTACAAAGCTGATTATTGCCGATGCCCCGCTGACCGGCAAGAACAACAGGCTTCACGCGATGAGTTTGGTCGAATATTCTGCCATCCATGCAAATCAGTGCGCGCAATGTTCTCAAGGGCACCGTGAAATCGGTCAACCACGGTGCGGTGAACACAGAGTTAGTGATTGAAGTGGCTCCCGGCGTGGAGATTACCAGCGTGGTAACCAAGTCCAGCGCGGAGCGGCTGGGCATGACCGTGGGCACGCAAGCCTACGCAGTGGTGAAGGCCAACAATGTAATGGTGGCAACGGACTGATATGCGACTCCGGCCGTGCATAGCGCTTTTTCTTGCAGGTCTGGCCACCACGGCCGGGGCGCATCCACACACCTGGATCGACGGTGGATTCTCGCTGGAGGTGGACTCCTCGGGACTCCGCGCGATCCAGGTGACCTGGGTCTTCGACCCCTTCACCAGCTCCGATCTCCTGTTCTCCTATGACTCAGACGGAAACGGTGTCATCTCGCGTCAGGAGTCCGGCGCTTTCTATGAGAACGCGTTCCGAACTCTGGAAAGCGTCGGATACTTTGTGCTTGCAGAGCTGAGCGGACGGCCCCTTGCCATCCCCCAGCCGCAGGACTTCCGGGCATCCACCCGGGATGCACGCCTCATCTACGAATTCACCCTTCCGCTTCGGGTCTCAATCAGAGAACTCGGAAGCCTGCTCCTTTCGCTCTTTGACCCGAGCTACTACGTCTCCTTTACCTCAGAGGCCGTGGATGAGCAGTACCGCGTTGGTCCCCGGACAATCTCGCTCCGCGATGAAGTGATCCGCCTGGAGTCCGTGGGCTGGGGAACCATCCGGGTGCCCGCGCTGCGCGTGGAGGTCTGGTGAACCCCATCACCGGGGGTATTGCGCCACCGCCAATTTACTCGGCTCCCGTCCCCCAGATTCTGCTGGACTGGACCCGCGCATTGCAGACAGCGATAGCAGATCTCAGCCGAACGGTCCTGGTGGACGGACAGTGGATTGCGGTATTGCCGGCCTTTCTGCTTGCAGTGCTGTTTGGCATCGTGCACATCGCCGGGCCAGGCCACGGCAAGCTCTTTGCCATCTCCTACTTCAGCTCGCGGGAATCCCGGGTCCGGGACGGCCTTGCGTACAGCGCGGTGGTCAACCTGGTAGACAGCCTTTCCGCCGTGGCGGTGGTTGGGCTTGGGTACCTGCTGCTCCGGGCAGTCTTTCCAGCTCTCCGGACGCAGGCGCCGAAGATCCTGGCAATCATCAGCTACAGCCTGGTGATCGGGTTCGGGCTGTGGCACCTGCTGTCCCACCTCGTCGGCAGCCATGGCCGCAGCGACGCGCATGACCACACCAACGCCCACGGTGACGACGGTACCCACGACCACAGCGGCACGCATACGCAGCCCGTGGCGGAACCAGTTGGCACTCCGCCCAAGGCAACAGTCACCGCGCATCAGAGATCAGCGCCACCGTGGGCGCTTGCGCTCTCAGTGGGGTTGGTCCCCTGCCCGGTAAGCACGGTGCTCCTGGTCTACGGCGTGGTCAATGACGCCTTTGCGCTCATGCTGCTGATGGTCCTGGGCGTGAGCATCGGCGGCTTTCTGACCATGACGGGCATCAGCCTGACGGTCATCCTGGGCCGCCGGGGTTTGCTGGCCGCAGGAGAGCGCAGACCGGTCCGCTTCCTGCTGCAGGCGCTAGACTACGGGGCGTCTCTGGCGATCATTCTGATCGGTGGGCTATTCCTGTTCAGCACGGTCGGGGGCATCTGACACACGCGTAGGTCTGCATGGGGCCTTCCCCACTACCGGCGCCTTCTCGGGACCCGCGCCTCCACAGGGCACTCCGCGGCGGGCGAGCTGGTGTGTTGCCGAGGAGCCGTTCGTCAGTGTCCGCCGGAGTCCATCATGGAGACGGCGTGCGGAAGCATGGGGCCAATGACGCGTGCCGCCAACCGAGCTGCACCGGTGCTCCCGGGAAGTGCAATACAGAGCATCTGCCCGCGCTGCCCCGCCCACACGCGGGAAAGCGGCGCAAAGGGAGTCTCTGCCTCGCTCTCTCGCCGATACCGTTCCGCAATCCCCGGGATGCTCCTGCCGCAGAGCTCCTGAAGTGTTTCCGGCGTGATATCGCGCGGTCCAAGCCCGGTTCCACCGCAGGCAAGGAGCACACGAGCGGCTTCTGCCTCTGCCGCAAGCACGGCGGAGCGGATGGCATCCGGCTCATCGGGGACCAGGGCTATGCTCACGGCTGCATCCGGAAGCACTTCCCGGAGTCCATCCCGCAGTGCCGGCCCGGACTTGTCCTCATAGATGCCGGCGTGAGCGCGATCGGAGACCGTCAGCACGGTGACGCGGAGAACTGCGCCGGGATCAGCCAAGGACCTGCTTCTCCTTGCTGAGGAGCCGTACCGGGCCAATCACCATGGATTTGTCCACCGCCTTGCACATGTCGTAGATGGTCAGCGCGGCAACGCTCACCGCGGTCAGCGCTTCCATTTCTATGCCGGTCTTGTCCGTGCACACCACTTCCGACCGGATGGTCACACCGGAATCGGTGAGCTCCAGGTCAACGGTGGCAAACTCAATTGCAATGTTGTGACAGAGCGGAATGAGGTCCGCAGTGCGCTTGGTCCCCATGATTCCGGCAATCCGCGCAACACCCAGGACATCGCCCTTCTGAACCCCGTTCTCCCGGATGAGCTTGAGGGTCCCGGCACCCAGGCTGATGAAGCCCTCTGCCTTTGCTGTACGGCGGACGGCAGGCTTTGGGGAGACGTCCACCATTCGCGCGGCTCCGCTTTCGTCCACGTGCGTGAGGCGTCCGTCTGCTGAACCCATTCAGCCCCCTATCTCCACCATCTGCCGGTTGGTGCACACCGTGCCGTGCTCCGGCTTCCTGGCAACGGTTTGGAGAATGCTTGCAGCCGGATCGTCCCAATCAACGGGGACTTCAATATCAGAATGGAGGCAGGGCTTGAGCACTCCGTTGGATAGCAAGCGGATTCTGTTGCACTCGGTACAGGGCAGAGGCCGCTCCAGACCGTGTCCGTCGTGCTTGTCCTCCAACAGGCTGTACTCGGCAATCCGCTGGAGCCGACAACCATTGTCCCGGCAGAAGGTCTCCAGATCATCAATGTGCGGAGCCGATCCTTGGGCCTGCACAACGGTGTTGATCTTGATTCCGGTGAAGCCGGCGGCCTTGGCGGCCGCTATCCCATCCAGCACCCGGTTCACATCTCCCCCCCGGGTAATCCGGCGATAGTCCTCCGGATCCAGGGTGTCCAGTGACACGTTGAGATGGGTCACACCCGCCTGCTTCAGCTCCACGGCCATTCGGGACAGGAGCAGCCCGTTTGTTGTCACGCCGATCTGGCTGATCCCCGGCACCCCCGCTATTCCCCGAATGAGCTCCAGGATCCCCCGGCGAACCAGGGGCTCACCGCCGGTGATCCGAACCTTGGTGATGCCAAGCATGGCAGCGGCACGGACCAGCTGCACGTACTGTTCTACCCGCAGGACCTCATTGTGAGTGCGGAGCGGAACTCCGTGCGCGGGCATGCAGTACGTGCAGCGCAGATTGCACTTGTCCGTGACCGAGATCCGGAGATAATCAATCTTGCGGCCGTATGCGTCGAACACGGACCAATCCCCCTGCGGGCACCTCGCGAACTCCCTGCTCGATCCGGATAAGGCAATTGGCCGATGCAAGGGCGCTGAGGTCCCCGGAGCCATGGTAGCTCACCAGGCGGACTCCGGTCTGACTCAGAACGCCGGGCCGGAACTCGTGCCTGCCCGCGTCTCTGCGGGTGAAGGCATCCTCCAGCGGAAGCGAAGCCTCCCTCACAAAGCCCGGGAGCCCGAGCATTCGGCGCAGCAGTGGCGCAACAAGCACCACAAACTGTACGAACGTGGAGACCGGGTTTCCGGGCATCCCGAACACCGCCGACGAGCCAAGGTGGGCAAACAGCGTTGGCATCCCCGGCTTCATAGCCAGTCCGTGAAAGCGGATTCTGGCATCCAGCGCACTCAGGGCCTCCGGGACAAAGTCCCGGTCACCCATAGAAACACCCCCACTTACAATGCAGACATCCGCACCAGCCGTGGCGGTGGAAATTGCCATACGGATCCGATCAGGATCGTCTGAAATGGTAGCATGAGACCAGCAGAACGCAAGGTTTTCTTCTAGTAATGATCTCAACATGGGACCGTTCGCGTCAAAGATCTGGTGAGAGGCGATTGGTGTCCGTTCTCCCGACTCACCGGTCCCTCTGGCCTCATCACTGGCTTCACTGGCTTCAGCGGAAACCACTTCTGTCCCGGTAGAAAGCAGTACAACCCGTGGCTTACGCCTGACCGGGACGGTTCCAAAGCCCTGAGAGGCGAGGATGCCGATGTCCTGAGCACGCAGGATCCCAGGATCCATAAGCGGCTGACCCTCTTGCACGTCTTCTCCGCGGAGCGCGATGTTGGCACCGGAATCCCGCTCCAGCACGGAAATCCTGCCGTCCACCTGCTCCTGGGTGCACTCCACCCGGATGAGGCGGCGCACATCCGGCGGAACCGGGGCGCCGGTCATGATCTTGATTGCCTGTCCACTGGAGATACCGGAAGGGGCGTCCGGGTCCACCGGATCACCGGCGGCAATCATGCCGGCCGGGGTCAGCAGGTCCGCCGAGTCGTCGGTCACGCCCCAGCCGTCAACCGCGGCCTTGTTGAAGCGCGGCTGGTCCATTGCCGCGGATATCGGGTGTGCAAGCACCCTTCCGAGGGCCTCGGACAGGGGAACCTGATCCACCGGCATTTGCGGACAGTCCTCCAGTACCACGGCCAGGGCCTCTTCCGGGCTGAAAGCGGTGGAGGGCGTCATCCCGCGGGTTCTCCGACCACCGGTCCTGTGGCTGCCGGGGTGAGGTCCGGGTACACGCGAACGGCTGTGGCCTTGATCCCGGCCCAGCACCGCAGGCCGGTCTGCAGACCCAGCTGCTGTCTGCTTGAATCCGTGATGTGGGCGTACAGCGCCTCAGCCCAACCGGGACGACTTCCGGTGCCCGCCGCCTCCGGCTCCAGCACGGCCACCGGCGCATCCGATCCGACTATCTGCTTCACAACAACCGGGAAACTGTTTCTTGCGCTCCCGGTCTGGGGATCCTTTGAAAGCGTCACAGCCTCGGATTCTACCACCAGCCGGACCGGGCCTGCGGCAAGGCTGGTCACTGCGCTGAGGTCAGCAGCACCTCCCGAGAACTGAATCCGCGCGAGCTCCCCGGTGTTTGCTGCTACCTCGCCGTGCAGCACGGCGCGCCAGCTCCGGGCAATCGCGCCCTCATGCATGGTATGGAAGCGGGTCCCGACCTGCTCGGCAAAGCTGTGATCGTGGGTGGCGAGCAACACGGCGCAGACCCGCTCATCGGCCAAGGCCAGGAGCGTCTGCGCCACCAGCGTGCGGGACTCGCGGTCCAGGTGGGTTGTCGGTTCATCCAGCAGCAGCACGGCGGGTTCGTGCAGGAGGGCGCGCGCAAGGGCTACCCGTTGCCGTTCGCCACCGGAGAGCTGCCAGGCGCGCCGCCTGACCAGCGCATCAACTCCCAGGAGCTGGATAAGGTGCTGCACGCGGTCCCCGGGTTGCCGGTCCGGTGCGGTGATCCGCAGGTTCCAGGCAACGGTGCCGCGCAGGAGGTACGGCACCTGGTGCACGTACACGCTCTTCCCACCGAGCTCCACTGACCCGCTGTACTTGGCCACCGCGGGATCCAGGACTCCAGCAATGGCCTTGAGCAGGCTTGTCTTACCGCTACCGTTGGGCCCTTCAACAACAACAATCTCACTCGCGTCGGCGTATATGGTCGCACCGGTCAGTGCCGGTGCCGGTGCGGAGCAATACTGGACGGACACCTCGGTTGCGCAAAGATTCATGATTCGGCCGCCTTGTGCGCAATCAGCCGTAGCACAAAGTTCACCACCAGGGCAATTATCAGAAGTATGACTCCAAGCGCAATGGAGAGATCAAAGTCTCCGCGCTGGGTCTCCAGGGCGATGGCGGTGGTCATGGTCCGGGTGCGGAAGCGGATGTTCCCGCCAAGCACCATGGAGACCCCAACCTCCCCCACCGCCCGGCCGAACGCGGTGATCACGGCAATCAGGATCGCGGGAAGCGTCTCCAGGAACAGCGCAAACAGGCGTTTGAATGCGGGTACCCGGAACGTCTGCATGGTCTCACCAAAGGCAGGCTCAATGCTCTCCATTGCCTGCGCCGTCACCGCAATCACAATCGGGGCTATCAGAAAAATCTGCCCGATGATGATGGCCGCGGGAGTGAAGAGCAGTCCCAGGTCTCCGAGGGGACCTCGCCGTGAAATGAGTGAGTAGACTGCCAGGGCCAGGACCACCGTGGGGATGGAGGTGAGGGCATGGACTGCCGCCAGGCCTGCCTTTCGTCCGCGGAAGCGCCCCCGCCCAAGCCACACGGCCAGCGGAAGGGCAATGACGGTTCCAATGATTGTTGAGATCAGTGAGAAGGCGATAGAGCGGCCAGCGATCCCGTAGAGCTCGGGATCGCCGGCAACCATGATTGCTATCGCCCGCCCGAGGGCTGTGTCCACGGCGCGCTCCTATCGTGTGGCTGGCACAAAGAGCTGTGCGCCTTCCACCAGGAACCCACCAATGAGCCGCTGTCCCTCCGGTGACGTGAGGAAGGTGATCAGCGCCATAGCGCCACCGTAATTGGTGTCCGGTTGTGTCTCCGGGTCAATGGCGATGATTCCGTAGGGGTTGAGCAGACTGAGATCTCCCTCAAACACTACCTCCAGATCAATTTCACCGCCGAACGCCAGATAGGTACCACGGTCAGACAGGGTGTAGCCCAGCTGCTCGTCCGCGATCCCGATGATCGCGCCCATTCCCTGGCCCACTTCCTGGTACCAGGCTCCATTCGGCTCAATGCCTGCCAGAGTCCAGATTGCCCGTTCCCGAACGAAGGTCCCGGAGTTGTCACCGCGACTGATGAAGGGAGACTGTGCGCCGGCAATCAGCTCAAAGGCATCGGCTGCGGTCTGCGCCTGCCGGACACCCGCGGGATCGCTTGGCGGACCAAGGACCAAAAAATCGTTGTACATCACATCCCGCCGGTTGATGCCGAACCCCGCCTCAACAAACTCGTCCTCAAGGCTCCGGGCATGGACCATGACCACATCCGCATCCCCGTTGCGTCCGAGCTCCAGAGCCGCGCCTGTACCAACCGCAACAACATCCACAGCAATCCCGTAGCGCTCGGTGAAGATGGGCATTAGGTAGCCCAGGAGCCCGGTATTGTCCGTGCTGGTTGTGGTTGCCAGGCGGAGGGGCTGTGAGCTTGCCTCCGTAAAGGCAGGCGGCAGAGCACTCGGCTCTTCGGCTGCGCCGGCGGCAAAGAGCGCTGAGGGAACCAGAAGTGACACCATCACTGTGCGGATAAGCAGCCGCAAGACTCGGCCACATCCGCTTCCCCCGCCGGGAAAGAAACAGAAGAGAGATGCTTGCATGGAACCATGATACGTCCACTTCGACTATCCGTAAACAAACCCGGATAGGTGTACGCCTCAGATAAAACGCTTTACAGATATTGTCGCTCGGCATACCATGGGCCAATCCCTCTGAGCTGCCGCGCCTACCGGCTGAACCGGCCTATGGCGAGCAGCCGCTGGGTATCGCGGGAAACTGCGGTGCCTCCCGTACTTGGAAAAGAGGAGAACACTCAGCGCAGATGCGCACAGGAGGCAAAGGATGTCCTTCATGGGCAAGATCCTCCGGGTGAACCTCACCACGGGGAACATTGCTACCGAACCCTTCCCGGCAGAGCTGGCGAAGGACTACGTAGGCGGACGCGGGCTTGCAACGCGGATTCTCACCAATGAGATTTCAGCGGACTGTGACCCGCTCGGACCGGACAACAAGCTGATTTTTGCAACCGGCCCGCTCACCAACACCATAGCGCCCACCGGCGGCCGCTACATGGTGGTCACCAAAGGCCCGCTCACAAACACCGTTGCGTCCAGCAACTCCGGCGGTCAGTTCGGGGCCTACCTGAAGAAGGCTGGCTGGGACCTGATCATCTTTGAGGGTGTGTCCCCCAAGCCGGTGTACCTGCGGATTGAGAACGACAAGGTGGAGCTCAAGGACGCAGAACACGTGTGGGGCAAGAGGGTGGATGAGACCACTCACGCCCTGATTGACGAGTTTGGCAACAAGAACGCCAAGGTCAGCTGCATAGGACCTGCCGGCGAAAACCTGGTGCTCTTTGCGTCTATCATGAACGAGATCCATCGCGCCGCCGGACGGACCGGCGTTGGTGCAGTCATGGGGAGCAAGAAGCTGAAGGCAGTTGTGGCCTTTGGTGATCAGGCATCGCCTATTGCCGATGAAGCCGCCTTCAAGGCCGCCAACAAGGACAAGCGGGTCAAGCTGAAGGAAAATGGGGTCACCGGTGAAGGTCTCCCTGCTCTCGGTACCAAGGTTCTGGACAACATCATCAACTCCAGCGGCATGTATCCCACCCGGAACTTCCGCGAGGTGATGTTCAAGGGAGTGGACAAAATGAGCGGAGAGGCCCTGGTTGAGAAGGGCTATCTCAAGCGCAACACCGGTTGCTACATGTGCCCCATCCAGTGTGCACGTGACGTGGAACTGCCCAATGGACGCAAGGGTGAAGGCCCCGAGTACGAGACCGGCTGGGCCTTTGGTCCGATGCTGGACATTGACGACCTGAACGTCATTTCAGACGCCAACTTCCTGTGCAACGAGCTTGGCATGGACACCATCTCCTGCGGCGTGACAATCGCCTGTGCCATGGACCTCTTTGAGGATGGCCACATTCCTCCGGATGACCTGGGCAAGGCACCGCCGCTGAAGTTCGGCTCCAGTGAAGCGCTGATGTACTACATGCGTCAGATCGCCTACCGGGAAGGTTTCGGTGACAAGCTGGCAATGGGTTCAGCCCGCCTGGCAAAGGCATACGGCCACGCCGAGTATTCCATGACCGTAAAGGGTCAGGAGCTGGCTGCCTACGATCCGCGCGGTGTCCAGGGCCACTCTCTTGCCTACGCAACGGGCAACCGCGGCGCAGATCACGTCCGCTGCTACATGATCAGCGACGAGATCATCGGAATGCCGGAGAAGCTGGATCCCCAGGAGATTGACGGGAAGCCGGAGAAGGTCAAATGGCGGCAGGACTACACCGCGGTCATTGACTCAGCGGGTCTCTGCCTGTTCACCAGCTTTGCCCTGTCCATGCAGGACTACGCTGACCTGATCAACGGGGCCACCGGCTGGAACTACAGCGCGGACGAGTACCTGAAGATTGGTGAGCGAATCTGGAACATGGAGCGCGTCTTCAACCTGGAAAGCGGAATCACCGGCAAAGACGACACCCTGCCGGTGCGTGTCATGACCGAAGTTCCCACCGAAGGTCCGAACAAAGGCAAGCTGCCCCGGATTGCGGAGATGCTGCCAATCTACTACAAGAACCGCGGTTGGAGTGAAGATGGCGTTCCCAGCGAGACCAAGCTCACCGAGCTCGGCCTGAAGAAGTAGGAGGCGCGCTACACTACACGGTATTCGATGCTTGCATGGGACCGGGGCTCAGTGCCCCGGTCCCTTTTTTTTTGATGTGCGTTACACTCCGCCCATGAGCAGTAGCGCCACACAGACAATTGAACTGGACATTCGCTTCTTTGCCACGCTGCGGCTGAAGCTCTCGTCCCGCGGCGTTGCCTACGGGGGTCCCCCGCTGACAGTAGGCGAACTGCTGGACTGGCTGGACGAGAACGTGGACGAGCACATCAGCGGAGAGCTGGTGGAGGCGGATCGCAGTATCCGGATCGGAACGATGATGCTGGTCAACGGCTTCAACGTGTTTCACTCCGGTGGCCTGGGCACGCTGCTGGAAGGCGGACGCGTGGATCTCTGGCCGCCCGCAGCCGGAGGTTGATGATGGCCGGCCCGGGGAGGTATGCGAGGCACCGCGAACTGTTCAGCGAGGCGAGCTGGGAACGCCTGTGCTCAACTCGCTTTGAGCTGGCCGGTGTGGGCGGGCTCGGGTCCACGGTGGCTACCCTGCTCGCTCGGTTGGGCCCGGTCCACCTGGAGCTGTGGGACCCCGGCGTGCTGGATGAGCCGGACCTGAATCGCCAGCTCCTCTATCGCCCTTCAGATCTGGGCAGACCCAAGGTTGAGGCGGCAGAAGAAGCCATTGCAGCCATGAACCCGGAAGTTCGGGTGATCGTCCACAAACAGGCCATCTCCGCGGAAACGTGGCAGGCCGTCCACCAGCTTCAGGACGACACCGGAATAGACCGCGTGCTGATTGACTGCCTGGATTCCTTTGCCGCCCGTGCGGAGCTGGACCAGATTCAGGCGCTGGACTCCGTGCCGCTGATTCATGCCGGGGTTGAGCGCTGGTACGGCCAGGTCTGCACCCTCATTCCGGGTGAACGAAGCCTCCGGGACCTTTACGGGGACCAGCTGTCCAAGCTCCCAAAGGCCGAGAAACCCATCCTCCCGTCTGTGGTTACCACGCTGGCAAGCCTGCAGGTCACTGAGATCGTTCACTGGTGCGAGGCCGGCCATCCGCCCCACGCGGATTCCCTGCTGATCTATGACGGAACCCTCAGCACCTTTGACGAGATCAGCCTGGGAGACCCCCACGGCGGTGGCGAAGCCCGCCGGAGCCCGAGAGGATCATGAGCCGGGTTCGGGTGCGCCTGTTCGCGGGGCTTGCGGAGCAGGCGGGAATCTCAGAGACAGAGTTGACCTTGCCGGACGGCCTGGTTGCAGAGGACTTGCGGAAGCAGATAGCAGCGGCCTTTCCGGACATCGGCGGGCTACCGATACGCATTGCCGTGGACGGCGTGCTCCTGCAGGGGGACGAGCGCGGCACACAGAATCTAAATGACGGGAGCGAAGTTGTGGTGTTTCCGCCATTCGGAGGCGGCTGAGCATGGCGCCGGAAATCCAGATTCAGTTTGTGGACGGACCGGTACCGGATTCGCTTGTAAGCACGGCGCGCGCCGAGATCGCCGGGAGAAGCGAGATTGGCGCCCAGATGCAGTTCATCGGGCAGGTGCGCGCGGACAGATCGCCGTCTGCCGGCGCTGAATCAGTGCCGGAAGAGGCGGCCGCGGAGGCAAGCGCGGTAGTAGCAATTGAGTTCACGGCACACCTGGAGCTGGCGAGGTCCGGCCTGGAGGCCCTGTGCAAGCGGATTGCTGAGCAGACCGGACCTGATGTCCATCTCATTCGGGTGTGGCATTCGCTGGGCCGGGTATCCGTGGGTGAGGCGCCCATTGCCATCATCGTCGGGTCCGGCCATCGCAAGGCCGGGTTCGCCTGCTGTTCGGCAATTCTGGAAGCACTGAAAGCAGAGGTCCCCATATTCGGCCGCGAGATCCGGAAAGATGGCTCTGCGGTCTGGAAGACCACGACCTAGGCTGCGAGACTGTAGGTGTGACGCAGCAGCGGCCAGACCCCTCCGAGACAACTGGCATCCCGGGGCCAGGTGAATCGCCCGGGCACATCTCCCAGGATATTCAATCTCCTGACTCGCAGGAGTCCGTGTGTGTCCTGGTGGTGGACGATGAACCCCTGGTCAGGCTGAACACCCGGGTACTTCTGCAGCAATCGGGGTACCGCGTGGAGGAAGCCCCGTCCGGGGAAGCTGCCATTGCGGCGGTAGAGTCCGGCCTGCAACCGGACTCCGTGCTGATGGACCTGGACTTTGGTTCCGAGCGAATGGATGGGGTTGCCGCCGCCGCGGCGATCCGGGAGCTTCGGGACGTTCCGGTGGTGTTCTTCAGCGCTCACACCACCAGGGACCGGATCCCCAGGGCCCGGGAAAGCAGAGCCTACGGGTATGTTCTGAAGGCACAGGGCCACGAGCACTACCTGGTAGAAACCATTGACATGGCGGTGAGGCTGCACCAGGCAGAACGGGAGCGTGCCCGCGCGGAAGAACGTCTGGTGCACCAGATCAAGCGCCTCAACCACCGGATTCGCAATGCCCTGAGCATTGTGAGCTCACTCATTCGGATCCGTGTGCGCAGAGACGGCAACGACTCCTGCCTTGCCGATGTGCTGGGACAGCTCTCCGCGGTGGCGGTACTCCACGGCAGCATCACCTACCGGGAGGACGGCGAGCAGGTTGACCTTGGAGACTTCCTGCCGGAAGTGACGCGGCAACTCGCGGCACAGCACCGCGGGGAGGCGCTGAGCTGCACGGCAGACCCGCTGGTTGTTGATGCGCGCAATGCAATGCCGCTGGCACTCATTGTGGTGGAGGCACTGGCCAACGCCATACACCACGGTGCAGGCGGGCGGACGGACCCTTCCCCTGGCATCACCAACGGACCTTCGATTTCTGTCTCCATCACCGGGCGGATGACGGCGGACCGATACCGGATTACCATCAGCAACACCGGACAGGAGATCCCGCCGGCGGTGCAGCCGGATCGCGAACGCGCGCTGGGTCTGTGGTTGATGCAGTCCATGGCCGAACAGATTGGTGGCAGCTTCCAGCTGATCCGAGAGGGCGAGCCGGGCGTGGTGGTGGAAATTCCCCTTGCGGGCTCGTCCCGATTGGGGCATACAGGGCAGGGTGATGCGGGAATACCGAACGATTCTGATCATTGAAGACGATGAGGCCGACGCGCAGCTTATCGCGCGGATGCTGGAACAGTCGGGCGAATGGCATGCGCCCTCCCTGATCCGCTCCCGGCTCTCCGAGGCGGAGCTGGCTGCTGACGAGGAGGAGATTGGGGTTGTCATAGCGGACCTGGCCCTGCCCGACTCCAAGGGTGTAGACACCGCAACAGCGCTGGTCCAGGCATTCCCGCGTATTCCGGTGGTAATTCTCACCGGCAGTCTGGATGAACCTGAGTTGACCGGCCGAATTCTGCGCATGGGAGTCCAGGACTACCTGGTAAAAGGCGAGTTTGATGCTCGCCTGCTTGGACGTGTGGTTCGGCACTCGGTGGAGCGCGCCAAGCTCCTGAATGCTATCCGGGATGAGGCGGTCCGGGATCCCCTGACAGGCCTGTACAACCGACGGGGACTGGAACTCTTTGCGCACAAGGGCCTGACCCTGGCGTTTCGAGAAGGCCTGTCCGCTGCGGTGCTCTACGGCGATATCAACAACCTCAAGCGTGTGAATGACGAACTTGGACACGCCGCGGGAGACCGCCACATTCAGGCAGTGGGACGGGCACTGGAGCGGAGCTTCCGCAAGGGGGACCTGGTTTCCCGAATTGGCGGGGACGAGTTTGTGACCGTGCTCTTCATGCGGGATCCGTGGACCCTCCAGGAGATACAGGACCGGGTGGATGAGCAGCTGGAAGTGACCGCGCGAAATCTGCCACAAGTCCCGAGCATTTCACTGGGGATGGTCCCGATTGAGGGCGGTGCGTTTGACGTGGACCGCTACCTGGAGCTGGCCGACGAACTGATGTATCGCCGGAAGGCAGAGCGCCGCGGTGAGTGAAAGACCCCTGGACCCGGGGGCAAAAGGCAGATTTCTGTTTCCGCGCAAGTCCTACTTTGGCGAGCCGGAGATGGAGAACATCGTCTTTGACGCAAACCTGCAGGAGTTTGCCCAGCGCATCGGCTACATCTGTTCTCTTGAGAACGGGGGCAAGATCAGCCCGTCCGAGGCCTATGACCACATCAAGGAACTCTACAAGCGACTGCGGGACTCCAAGCGAAACCTTGGCATAGGTCGCAGTGGCGAAAAGCACGGCGCCGAGCCATTCGCCGATAGTGGCACCGGCAACGATCAGGACCGAGAAGAGGACGCCGATCCCGGCGCAGAAGACTCAACGGAACACCCAACTGACCAGTCCTGAAGACCGCGTCTGGCGGCGGAAGACACTCTCCCGGATGCTCGCCATCGGGCTGCCGATAGCTGGGCAGGTCTTTCTGGAATCCTCCCTCAACTTCCTTGACAACTTCATGATCGGACGACTCGGAGAGGCGAGCATTGCGGGGGTGGCCCTTGGGAACCAGGTCTTTTTTGTCCTGCTGGTTGTCCTCTTTGGCATCGGGAGCGGGGTTTCTGTTCTGGCGGCGCAGTACTGGGGCAAGGGGGATATTACCGGAATCCGCTCAGTGCAGGGCATTGCCCTGATTGCAGCCGGAGTCCTGGGACTGACCGTTGCCGCTGTCTCAGTCTCCACACCCGCAGCAATCATCTCGATGTTCAGCCCGGATCCCGCGGTGGTGATGGTTGGCGCAGAGTACCTTGGAATCATGGCGTTCTCCTTCCCGGTCACTGCCGTCACTGTGGTGTTCAGCCACATCACCCGCTCCTGCGGAGAGACACGGGTGCCCTTGCGCGCAACCCTCGTTGGATTTGTGGTGAACGTTGTCCTGAACGCCACGCTGATCTTCGGCCTCCTTGGCTTTCCCGCCCTCGGTGCGGCTGGCGCGGCAATTGGCACGCTGATAGCCCGATTGACGGAAGCCACCATCCTCCTGAGACAGGTGTACCGGCGGCGGCTTCCCGCAGCGGCCCGCCTGAGCGAATTCCTCCACCGACCTCCGGGACTCCGGAGTCTTACCCTGCGCACCTCGGGTCCGGTGATCCTCAACGAGGTCGGCTGGTCAGTCGGCATTACCGTGTACTCCGCGGTGTTCGCGAGGATCAGCACGGAAGCTCTGGCCGCCCGGAACATCGCCGATGTGCTGCTGCGGATGCTTCTGGTCGCCTTCATTGGTCTGGCAAACGCGGCGGCAATCATGATCGGGAACACCATTGGAAAAGGCAGGCACGCTGAGGCGCGGCGGCTCGCGTGGCTGTTCAGCCTCCTGGCGCCGGTCCTCTCGCTCATTCCCAGCGCCGCGCTTGCCATCCTTGCGCGACTTGTGCCGGCACTGTTCAGCATTTCCCCCGAGACCGCCCAACTGGTGACCCAGTTCTGCCTGGTGATTGCGCTGACCTTTCCGTTCAAAGCGCTGACACTGGTCCAGATCGTTGGCATATTCCGGGGGGGCGGAGATACGGTGTTCGCGATGCTGGCGGACTTGGTCGGCGTCTGGGGTCTTGGGGTGCCGCTCACGGTGATCAGCGGTCTGGTCCTGGGGCTGCCAGCCTGGCTGGTATTCTTGCTGTCGGGAAGCGAAGAGATCTTCAAAGGGGCGATTGCGCTGGTCCGCACGGCGCGAGGCCGCTGGCTACACGATCTCACCGAGGCCCACTATGGTATACATACTCCTCACGGAACCGGTGCACAGCAGCACGCTGTTGCCCCGCCACTAGACACATAACTTGGAGGCTGGCGTATGGAGAACCCCTGGGTAAGCGTCCTGGTGATCGCGGGGCTTGCGGTAGCTCTTGGCCTTGGAGGTCTGACAACGCTCGGCGTGGTTTCCCGGCGGATGCAGCCGACATTCACCCTGAGCCTCCCCTTTCCGGAGTGCAGATCCGGCCTGAACTGTGCCAGCTCCGGTGCGCCGACAGAGCAATCGGCCCATATTCCCGCGATTGCACTCGCCGAGCCACTCGCAGATCCGGCTGCGCTGCAGCGGGCGGTGAGAAGCTGGACATCCGCCGAACCAAAGATGACGCTGTTGCAGGAGCAACTGACGGCTGACGCCTACGCTGCCCACCTGACCCAGGCAAGCCCTACTTTTGGTTTCACGGACGACGTACTGCTCATTCAGTATGGACCGGTACTTCAGGTGTACTCTGCGGCAAGAGTCGGGCAGGGAGACCTTGGGATGAATCGCGCTCGCCTGGAGCGCCTCAGAGAACGGCTGGAACCACTTCGCTGAGACCGGTGCTTGCGGGGCCCGGCCGGCGGGTTGATACTCCTGACAGCGGGCATGGAGATACTTGATTCGCTGTTCAAGGGCCTGTTTGAGGTTGCGCCCACCTACATGATCCTCACCGACGCAGACGGGTACGTCATTGAGATGAATCCGGCCATGCTCCGGGGCCTGGGCTACAGGCACGCCGAGGTCATGGGCAAACACTACCCGAGCACGTTCATCCCGCGGGACTTCCGCAACAACGTGGAGGGGCAGTTTGAGCTCTCCAAGACCGGAGAGGACCGCCGGGTGAATGTGAATCCCATCATTGCCCGGGACGGGAGTCATCGGATCATCGAATGGCACGGTTCTTCGGTGAAGGATCGGGAGGGCGAGGTCGAGGCCATCTGCGCAGTGGGCGTGGATATCACGGCGCGCATATCCATGGAACACCACCTGAGGTCCGCAGTTGAGGAACGCGGAATCCTCCTGCAGGAGTTGTATCACCGCACCAAGAACAACCTGCAACAGATTGAGTCCATCATCGATATTACCAGACGCGCAAGCAGCAGTCCGGAGGTGGGCAGAGTTCTGCACGAGCTGGCTGGCCGGATTTCCAGCATGGCGCTGGTTCACGAGCAGGTGTCCCGCTCGGAGAACCTCTCCAGGATCTCCCTGGACAGCTACCTTCGCACGCTTGTTCCCGGCATCCTCAGCAGCCGCACACGGCAGGGGACTTGCGTTGACTGGACACTGTCCCTGGAGCGGGATCTGCGGCTGGAAGCCGAGCAGATGCACGCAATCGGCCTGATTACCAACGAAGCCGTCACAAACTCACTCAAATACGCGTTTATAGGGCAGGAATCTGGTAGCATCTCTATCAGGGGTAAACCCGTCGGGGATGACCGCTATCAGCTGCAAATTGGCGACACCGGCCGTGGACTCCCGCGGGCCGCAGATACTCAGCTTCGTCGGGGCTTTGGTATGACCGCCATAACGGGGCTTGCCCGCTACGAGCTGGACGGCAGCGCTGTCCTGGAATCTGAGAGTGGAGTGACGTGGGTCATCACATTCCCGCTGGAACCCGCTACGTCGCGGGGACGCTAAGCCTCGCGGGCAAGGCCAGAAAGAAGGTGCAGATGGCAGAACGAGTTCTCATTGTGGAGGATCAGTTTCTGGTAGCAATCGCCCTGCAGTCAGCGCTTCAGGACGCCGGATACGATGTCCTTGACCCGGTATCAACGGGGGACGATGCGCTTGAGCGGGTCCGCAACGGCCGCGTGGACTGGGCAATCTTGGACGTGAACATCAACGGGAGCCTGGACGGTGTGACCACTGCCCGGCGAATACGTACCCTCCAGCCGGTCCACCTGCTCTTTGTCTCCGGATACGCGGATGCCACAATGCGGGAAGACGTACGGGACCTGAGACCGGCGGCAGTGCTAACCAAGCCTGTTGCGCCGGATGAGATTGTCGCCGTGATTGAAGGCGCCGACCGGAATCGAACCGGTGCATAAAGGTTTTGCAGACCTCTCCCTTACCACTTGGGTACGGCGCCATGTGATGCACTCCACAAGCTATCCATCGGACGCTGGCCTGTCCAGCACAGGTTGCAGATCGCTTCCCGTCATGTCTCCCAGCATGCGTTCGAGCTCCACAACCGGATCCCGCTCCCGATTGAGAATTCGATAGACCCCCTCACAAATAGGAAGGTGAAGGTCCCTCTCTGCCGCAATCCCGTGGACAGCCCTGGCGGCCACAACCCCCTCCGGCAGATAGGGAAGCTCCCCCAGGTGGGAGATCAGCTGATCAAGGTCCGTATAGGCCTCAATAATGAGGCGGTTCACGATGTCCCGGCCAAATCGGCGGTTGCGCCCATGCGGAGAGCGACAGGTGACATCCAGATCGCCAACGCCGGCGATGGAGGTGAAGGTCTCCGGGTGGGTGGAACCGAGCGCTGCAGCAAGGCGCTGGATCTCGTTGAGGCCGGCAGCCAGGAGCAGGCTCTCGGTGTTGTCCCCAAACAGCTGTGATGAGCCCTTGATGGCGTCCAGGACCCCAAAGGCAATGGCAATCACGTTTTTGACAGCGGCAGCCACCTGTACGCCAACGACATCCAGACTGGAGTAGACCAGGAACCAGCGGGTGGACAGCAGCTCTCGGAAGCGAATGCTGTTCCGGGGATTCGCGCTCGCGCTGATCAGACCGGTGAGTTTGCCGGAAGCAACCTCTTCCGCGTGGGTGGGTCCGCTGAGGTAGACCAGGTTGCCTTTGTAGGACCCCGGGAGGTAGCTCTCCAGGGCATCCAGAAGCAGGCGATAGCTCCTGCCCTGGCGGACAAAGCCCTTGGTGACAACGCCGATGACGGATTCGCCCTCCAATACGTTGGGCACCGCAATGATCTGCTTGGCAAACTCAACAACGTGGAGAGAGGGCGTTGCCAGGATGATGTAGCGGCGAGCAGCAACCTCGGTGATGTCGCCGCTGGCCCGGACCGCCTTTGGGAGCTGTACTCCCGGGAGGTGGACGGGGAGGCGGTGGTCGGAGTTGATGGCCTGAACAACCTCCGGCCGCCTAGCCCAGACCTGCACGTCATGGCCCTTCTCCGCCAGCAGCATGGCGATAGCGGTGCCCCAGGCACCGGACCCGATGATACCGACGCGCTGGGCCATGCCTCAGGATCCCTGGCGATACTCCGCCAGCTTCTCCACCTGCCGCGCAATCACCGAAAGCCCTCCGGCCCAGAAGTCCTTTGCCTCAATGTCAAAGCCAACTGAGGCCACCACGTCCTTGGCGTTGGCCCTGCCAGTGAGGGTGAGCAGGTCCCGATATCGCTCAGCAAAGCTCGGGCCTTCCGACTCATAGATGGAGTACAGCCCCAGCCCGAACAGCAGTCCAAAGGCGTAGGGGAAGTTGTAGAAGGCCAGGCCCGGGCGGTAATAGTGACTCTTTACGGCCCACATGTAGGGGTGCCGCTCGTCCTCCCGGACAGCCGGGCCATAGGTCCGGGCCTGGGCATCCAGCATCATGGCAGACAGCTCGTCCGGGCTAAGCTCGTGGTCCGCCCTCTGCTCCATGAGCTCGGACTCAAAGTAGAAGCGGCTGAGGATGTCCACGATGACCTGCGTGGAGCCCTGCAGGCTTGCTTCCAGAACAGCCAGTCCCTCTTCCGCCGACAGCCTGCCGAGTGCCGAGTTGGTCACCAGAGTCTCACAGAAGATGGAGGCCGTCTCCGCCAGGGTCATGGGATAGTCCGTCAGAAGCTGGTCGTTTCCGCGGAGAACCCAGTTGTGGTAGGCGTGCCCCAGCTCGTGCGCAAGCGTGGAGAGGCTGTCAAAGCTGTGGTCAAAGTTGGCAAGGACCCGGATCTGCTCTGCGGCGCCAAAGCCGATGCAGTAGGCTCCGCCGACCTTCCCCTTTCGGGGCTCCGCGTCGATCCACGCAGAATCAAATGCGGTACGCGTGGCTGTTGCCAGATCATCCGAGAAGGTGCCGAACTGCTCAAGAATGAAGTCCCGTGCATCAGGGAAACTCCACTTGCGCTCGGATCTGGAGACGGGCGCAAGGATGTCGTACCAGCACAGGGTTTCCAGACCCAGCATCTGCGCCTTCAGCCCGAGGTACTTGCGGAACGTCGGGAGGGAGTCCTCCATCGCAGATATCATCGCCTCAAGCGCGGGACGCGTGATTCGGTTCTGCATGATGGATCGGTCCAGGGTGCGTTCCCAGCCACGGCGTGAGTTGAGCGTGTGGCTTGTGCCCTTCACGCCGTTCAGGGCGGCGGCAATTGGGATCTCCATCCGCTTCCAGGCATCCAGTTCCAGGCGGTATGCCTTCTGCCGGACCGAACGCTCGGGATCGCTGGCCAGGGACCGGAGCTGAACAACGGTCTTCTCTTCCCCGGTGTCCTGATTCCAGACGGCGGTAAGCGTGCTGGCAATTGTGGCCTGCAGCCGGGACCAGGCGTCTCCGCCGCTTCGGTCCAGATCCGCCGCCAACGCCTCTTCCGCGCTGCTCATCTGGTGCCGCTGCTCTTCCAGGGTCTCCTGGATGAAGAAGCGATACGGCTCCAGGCGTGGTTCGGCGGCGGCCAAATCAGCAGGGCTGGTTCCGGTCTGAGCCAGTGCATTGCGAAAGTCCACCAGGATGCTGGAGAGGGGAACCTCAAGCTCCTGCACTCGATTCAGCTGCTTCAGCGGCTCGCTGTCAGTAGTTGCTACACTGTGGGAGGTGTACGCGTAGGCGCCGAGCTTGCCAGCAAGCCCATCCGCCAGGTTGAGGACCTCAATCACGGAAAGAAGCCATGCAGCGGGATTCTCGGACCGGAGTCGCTCGTCAGACACCGCAACCCTGGCAGCTTCCACGGCGGCCCTGGCAGCAGCAAGGTCCGCCTCCCACTCGGGCGAGCCCAGGGCTGGATAGACGGAGCTCAGGTCCCAGTGAGGAAGTGTCTCAGACGAAGAGCTCATTGTAGTTGTCCTCGTAACCCATGACTTCATCTGCGTTGAAGAAACGGCTGATCTCTTCCTCCGCGGTCTCCGGGCTGTCGCTTGCGTGGATGACGTTCTTGCTGGTGGTAGCTGCGTAGTCCCCGCGAATGGTCCCCGGAAGCGCTTCTTCTACCCGCGTGGCGCCACAGAGCATCCGGACCTGGCTCACGGCGTCTTCGCCTTCCAGGACCATCGCAACCACGGGGCCGCTGGTGATGTAACCGATGAGTTCGCCGAAGAAGGGTTTGTCGCTGAGATGACCGTAATGGTTCTCTGCAAACGGTCTGCTGATTGTTATGAGCTTCAACCCGAGGATCCGGAGGCCTTTGCGCTCTACGCGGGTGATTATATCCCCCACCAGCCGGCGCTGCAGCATGCCGGGCTTCAGCATTGCGAAGGTTCGCTGTCGTGCCATTATCAAATTGTAGCACAGCCACCGGGCCCGTGATAGCTTCGCGGGCATGCCGTCCCTTCGTTCCCCGCTTGGAGCAACGATCTTCCTTCTGACCGGCGCCAGTCTCTTTGCGCAGGGAGCCAAAGCCCCGCCAGCGGAGACGGATCTCCCTGACTTCTCGGATGCGCCGGCCACCATTACCGCCGAGTACGACGTTCAGCTTGATCTGGAGCGGGGTAGCCGCTCCCAGCGGTTCCAGCTGCTGGTGCCGGAAGATGCGTTTGCCATCCACATCGCGCTGGAAGACAGCCCGGCGGACCTGGACCTGCGCCTCCTGGACTCCCGGGGAACGGAGGTCCTGGTTGCCGAACTTCTGGATTTCAACGAGGAGATCCGCCTCAGCAGGCTGGAGGGTCCTTTCCCCAGCGGAAGGCTGAGCGTGGAGGTGTTCTATCAGCTGTCTGACCTCCCGATGGTGGACGGCCGGAGGGCCGGGAGCGTTACCGCACGGCTACGGACGCGGATAGACCGGCTGGTGAGCTCCGGCGAACTCCGTGAGGGACGCTGGACCGCCGGGGAGCTTTCGCCGGAGTCCGGAATGTTTGCAATGTTCGCCTTCTCCCTGCCGCCGCGTGGCAGCTGGCGCGTGGATCTGGAAAGCGAACAGGCAGACGTTGATCTCTTCATCAACGCCGGGGAGCTGCCGGACAACTTTCGGGACTCCGAGTGGTCCGCGTTCTCACTCAGGTCCCGGGAATCCATCGTGCTCGGTCCGGAGAGCGAGCCGCGCGCGGGCGGCGGGAGCTACGAGGTCCTGATTATTGATCAGGTCAACAGGATCTATCCTGTTGACTACCGGATCCGGTTGGCGCGAGCCGACCAGCCGGACCCCGCCTGGATTCAGCCGCCGCCAATTCCTACTGATGAACGCGGGCTGGACCGCGCGCTTCGGAGCACTGTGGAGCTGTCAACGGATGGAATCAGCGGCGGGTCCGGTACCATAGTCTCCAGTGACGGGCTGATCCTCACCAACTACCACGTAGTCTCGGACGGTCGGGCTGAAGGTTCCGGCCCAATCACCGTTGCCGTGAGCTACGATCACCGGCGCCCTCCACTGGAGGTCTTCCGCGCGGAGCTGGTGTGGAGTGACGCGGAGGCGGACCTGGCAATCCTGCAAATGACCGAGACCATCGGCGGGGGTCCGCTGCCGCGGAGCTTCCCCTTTACTCCTCTGGGCAATCCGGAGGACCTCCGGATCGGTGAGTCGCTGTCCATCATCGGCTATCCGTCCATTGGGAGCCGGGGGAGCCGGGTGAGCATCACCCTGGCGGAGGGCCGAGTTTCCGGCTTTGACCTTGCGGGCGGAATCGCTTCGGTGAAGACAGACGCTGACATCCACAGCGGGAACTCCGGGGGCGGCGCCCTGGACCGAACGTGGCAGCTGGTAGCAGTTCCAACGGAAGTTGTCGGCGGGTCGGACGGACAGATCGGTTACACGGTGAGCGTTGCGGTAATTCCGCCGGAGTGGGTCCGGCGCTTTGGGCGGCAGGACTGACCCCTAACCCCCAACAAACGCAGCCAGTTCCCGGTCCTGCCTGCGGATGAGATCCGCGGCGGCTTCTTCCAGGCAGGCGATGGTCTGGGCACGGGCGTCGTCCATGGACGCAGAGCAGTCACCAAGCTTGGCCTGGAGCCGGGTATAACGAACGTCACGCGTCTGGGCTAGCACATGTGCGCTGACCTCGGCTTGACCTGCGGCAACCATGGAGATGAGCGGAACGCCCTTCTCTGTTGACGCCCAGTCCAGAGCACCCCATTCCTTCACCGACTCGTAGGGATAGCCTGGGGACTGACCGGTACCAACTGACAGGACCTCATAGCGGCGAGCGGCCGGAAAGCGGCGACGGGCGTCCATCACCGCAAGAAGCGCCGGATCATTGGTTGCCAGGAATCCATCGCTGATGGCAAAGCTCGCAGCTCCGTCCACGGCCGTCACCCGTACCGGCTCAAAGAAGGTGGGAGCTGCGCTTGTGGCGCGGGCAACGTCCCGGAACAGATAGTCCCCCGGAGCCCTTAGTTCGGTGTCACGGGCACTTTTCCCACCACAGAACAGCACGGGCCGCATTCGCTCCAGGTCAAAGCCGGTGACCAGTACACCGGTTCTCGCTCCACTGATCTTCAGGTCACCGAAGTTTTCCCGCAGCACAAACTCAAGGGCCTTGGCGTCATACTTCTCGGTGAAGGCCTGGGCAACAGTCTGGAACTGGCGAAAGCGCCACTGCGGGAAAATTTGCTTCCCCCGATTGCGATACATGGCAACGAGGTCCGGCACGTCTACCTCGGTGGGGATATCCGGATCCAGGCTTGCGCGCGGGCGGGCCAGAGCCAGGGCAATCAATCCACCGGTGGAGGTCCCGGCAATGAGGTCAAAGTAGCGAGCAAGGACGCCGCTGTGGCCGGCCCGACGGAGGTGGGTCTGCAGACGCTGCAGAACCAGGCTGGGAATGATCCCGCGTATGCCACCACCGTCTATGGAGAGGATACGAACTGTTCGTCCGAATCGGAGCACCGGTGGCGAGCGGATCA
This sequence comes from uncultured Spirochaetaceae bacterium, assembly GCA_964591085.1. Classification (GTDB taxonomy): domain Bacteria; phylum Spirochaetota; class Spirochaetia; order DSM-27196; family CAZPXH01; genus CAZPXH01. Next base: position 29,691 of record CAZPXH010000006.1, read on the forward strand.
GGCTCCGCTTTTCAGCTGAAGCAGCGCGTCATTGGTCTCCCGGAAGCGCTTCACCACCACTGGCAGGATGTCCAGGGCAACCTCCGGATGGCTCTTGAGGAAGGCGTTGAAGTCCCAGGAAACCAGCACCAGGCATTCGGTGTCTGACTCGGCAATCACGCTTGCCGAGCGGGTAGCTCCGTCCAGGACCGACATTTCCCCAATGACGTCACCGGGTCCGTGCGTGGCAATGACAACCACCGCCCCGTCTTCCGTGTGCTTCTCAACCCGGACCTTGCCGGACACAATGACAAACAACCCTTCACCGGGATTCCCCTGGCGCACGATTGTGTCACCAGCGCTGAAGCTCCGATCCCGGCACTGTCGTGCGAGATTGGCGAGATATCGCTCCTTGACCCCCCCGAACAGCGGTACCGTGGCGAGGATTTCCTGTGCGTTCACTCAACGTTCTCCGATCAGCTCAAAGGCTATGCGCCGCTGGCATTCGCTGTCAACGAAGCGATACGCCCCCGAACTCGGGCAAACACCGGAAGCACCTGAAACTGCCGGCGTGCTTCATCTCCGGGGAGTGCCATCTCCTCGGCTGCTAAGAGTTCAGCGGCGATTCGTGCGTGCTCCGGGACGGACTCAGCCATCCGAGCGTGGTACAGCAGCAGGTCCCGCCGGGGTAGCAGCACGTTCATTCCCACCAGGGTGTCCGCTTCCTCCCGGAAGAATCTGGCATCACCGGCGTTCCCCTGCTCAAGCGCAAGCTCGGACAGGATCACAAGCAGACTCATTAGCGGGTAATGAGCCGTGTGCCGCAGGCCGAGGGGAAGTGCTTCCATGGCGAGTTGTCCGGCCTTCTCATGATCACCAACCAGGTAGCGCGCCCAGGCCATGGTACGCAGCGTGTCCAGCGCGCCGAAATCGTTGCCTACCTGGTGCCGATAGAACTCGGCCTGCTGCCAGAGCTCTCCCGCCCTGCGCTCCTGCCCGAGTATCCGGCTGGCAGCAGCGGCCATTGCAAAACCCGGAGCCAGGATCTCAGCGCGGACGGGCTCTGCGTGTGTCAGGCGTGTGGCAGACTCAACGGTGAGCGAGAAGTCGCAGCCCCAGAATGCCGCCATCACCCGGCGGAACTCCACGGCAACGGCGGGGCGTTCGGTGTTGGGATTGCTGTTGCGCGGGAGCACGGAGTCCGCCTGCTTGATGCAGTCTGCGTACTGCGCACGGGCAAAGCTGATGCTGCAGCGGGTCTCAGTCCGCTCCAACTCAGCTGAGCCCGCGGCAAGGTGTTCCATCCGCCGGACAATGCTGTCCGATTCTTCCGTGCGGCCCCGCAGGCACTCGCTGGTTGCCATCAGGCCAAGGAGATTGAGCTCCAGCTGCAGCTCGGTCTGGATGGCGCGGTAGTAGTGCAGGGCCTTGCGTCCGGTCACCAGGGTCTTCTTGAACGCATAGCTCTGCAGGTTGAAGCCGGTCATCAGGTGATAGGCGCGCGCGAGGAACGCAGGACTCCGGTGCTCCACTGCAATTGCCAGGAGTCTGCGCAGCACGTCGTCCGCCGGCTCGGTCCGTCCGGCGTTGAACAGAAGCGCGGCCTTGGTAAACAGCAACTGAAAGCGCAGCTGGACGTCGCTGATGCGCTCCTCCTCCAGGAGTTCATCAATGATTGCGGGGAACTCCGGGTTGACCGTAGCGGTCCGGGATGCAACGAGCACCTCGGCAGCAGCACGAAAATCCTCCGCGCGGAGCAGGTGCCGGATCAGGCGCATGGTGTTGGGCCGCGCCTGCTGCCGCATGCGGTCCGCCACGATCCGGTGGAGAATTCGCTTGTTGTAGTTCAGCAGCGTGCTGTAGACGGCCTGCTTGAACAGATCGTGGCGGAAGGCGTAGACCACGCCCCGGCGCTCCAGGATTCCGCTGCCAACAAAGTCACCGAGCGCATCATCCACCAGGTCAGTCGGGCTGCCGGTCTGCTCCTGCATGAAGATGGCATCCTCTCGGGTGAAGTTGCGGAAGAACACGGCAAGCTTAGTCATCAGCTCTCGCCGAGGGATGGAGAGATGCTCCAGCCGGGCGAGGACGATGTTCTGGATGCTGCCGGGCATGTCCTCGTCCGCATCTGCCTCCTGCAGATAGGCGAGGTACTCCCGGATGAATAGCGGATTCCCCTGGGCAGCGCGGAGCACCCGCGGAACCAGCTCCGGCCGGTCCTCACCGGTCCAGAGGCGTTCCACCAGGGCTCGGGATTCATCCTCAGACAACGGGCCGAGTGTTCGGACTTCCAGGTCGGGAAAGACCCCGTGAAGACCCGCCTCATCGCTCCGGTCCGCCAGCAGGAAGAACGGCCGGGCGCTGGTGTTGTCAAAGTAGAAGCGGAAGAAGGCCCGGCTCGGCTGCTCCAGCAGGTGGGCATTGTCCAGAAAGACAATCGGGCTGTACGGAGACTCGGGGCTGGGTGCAACCAGCTGCTCAAACAGGCGGTACAGGACAACCACGTCTTCGGTGGTGGCATCGCTCCTGTCTCCGGAGACAATGCTTGCAAATCGCGCAGCGTTCTCCCGGTCAACACCGAGCGCCTCCGCGGCGCGCCTTGCGGAATCGGAGTCAATCCGGCGTTCCAGCCCCATCGCATCCAGCAACAGGTCAATGACCAGGGCGTAGGGCCTGGTTCGGTAGCGTCGCGCTACCCCGTGGAGGACCGGCGCGTTGAAGTCGGGAAATCGGCGAATCCGGGACAGCACCTGCCTGACCGTTGCGGTCTTCCCGATTCCGGGCTCGCCTCGCAGCACAAATCCGCGTGGCTCGGCGGGGTCGTGACGGAGGTACTCCCTGACAATCTCCGCCACCAGCGTCTCGCGCCCGACGAAGGGACCGGACTCGTGCTCAGCATCGGGAACCGTGTCCTCCACCGGGTAGGCAACCACGGGTTCGTCCACTCCCTTGAGTTCCAGGGTCAGCTCGTCGCCAAAGCGGAACGCAGGCCCAACCCGGTTGCGGGTTGCGCGGGTGACCAGGATTGCTCCCGGAGACGCGGCGGACTGCACGCGGTTTGCCACGGTCATCGCGTGGCCGGTAACCACGTTGTAGGTACCTCGCTTGCCGGTAGCAATCAGGCCGGTGTGCACGGCAGTGCGGAACAACAGCTCCTGACGGTCCGGCGAAACGGGAACCTCGTGGCCGAGCAGCTCCGAAACCCGGGTCTCAGAAACCCAGCGGTGAAACTCAAGCGCCGATGTCACCGCGTGCTGCGCATCTTCTTCCTGGACTTCCGGAACGCCGAACACCGACACCATCGCGTCCCCGATGTACTTTTCCACCGTTCCGCCATTACGGGCGACAATGTCGGTGTAGGTGCCAAACACCCGGGACATGAGGCGGTCAGTGTCCTCCGGGTCCAGCTGCTCGGATAGCTCGGAGAACCCGACGAGGTCTGAGACAACGATGCTGACGGTCCTGCGCTCGCCGGCCCTGAGGTTGCCGGATGCCCCGTCGGACACCTGTTATCCTTTCGAGATCAGCGATTCCAGCTGGGGACGCAGTTGCTCCAGGACCCCGCCGTACTGCTGCTCAATCTGGCCCATGTAGTGATTCAGCGCCTGCGCGAACTCCGGATCACTGGACGGATCCAGGCGCACGCGCTGGCCGGTCTGGGCGTAGACCTGCTCCTCCCGCTGGCGGATCCGTGGCTCAAACTGCTCCCGGAGCTGCTCAACCAGGCGCTGACGTTCCTTGAGCCATCCATCGTAGAGCTGCTGCAGCTGCTCAAACACTATCCGTGCAGTTTCGGCGTCGCCGGTGACCGTGCCAAACACGCGCTGCAGATCCGGCAGTCTGCCGGCGGCCAGGCGATCCACCGGGAGTGCTATGTTTCGCATGAAGGCCTCTGCCAGGCCGTCTCGGACCGCGGCTCGATCTCCAGCTGGAACCTTCTGAAGTTCCTGCTTGAGGTCAAGGGACGGGTCTTCCATGCCGCGGGACAGGAGTCGCATCCCCTGCTCTGACAGCTCCCGCCGCCGCAAGCCTTCCCGGTCAACTTCCACGTCCCTGGTCTTTTCCAGCGCAAGCTCAAGCGCGCTCTTGATCAGTGCCATATTCTCCCTCTGCCTGTTGGTGCAATCTCTACTTCAGTCACAGACCAATACCTGATCCACCGGCCAATCGTCATCAGTGAGCGGCAGTTCGTCCAGCACCTGGAAACGGTAGACCGGAGCAATGCTGCGCCCGCGCCCGGCAACACTGCAAAGAAAGCGGTCGTAGTAGCCGCCGCCGCGCCCCAGTCTGCCACCGCCCGGCGTCACGGCAACGGAGGGCACAATGATGAGCACTGGGCCGGATCCATCCCACGCTGCGGCATCCGACCGCGGGGCGGGAATTCCGACGCGGTCCCTGCTCAACCCCGTGGCGTCCTGCGGACAACGCCGAAACTCCATCCCCATTTCAGTGACTGCGGGCAGAAACACGGGGATTCCCCATTGATGTGCCTCGTCCAGGAAGAGTTCCGGGTTCACCTCTCCGTCGGTAGATGCATAGGCCAGTACCGCCCGGTACTCGTGCCCAAGGAGATCCGGTGCTGCCGCTGCAAGGCTTGCCGCAGCGCGGGCGCGGATTGACGGGTGAAGGCGTCGGCGCTGGCTCCGAAGGGCCTGTCGGATGCTTGCGGCGTTGTCCCTTGTGTCTTGCCTGGTGCCTCCCATGGAGTCCTCCCGTGAGTCACTGCGTCCGCTCATTGAATGGCCATTCCCAGATCATGGATAAGCCGTGGCAGCAGGTCCGGCAGCTGGGCCGCGGAACGGCACCGAATTGCGCTGCTTGCTTCCTTCCGGAAGCTCTCAAAGTAGGACTCCGCCGCAGGGTCCACGTTGATGTAGATCAAACGGATTCCGGCCATCCGGCATTCCCGCATTGCCATCAGGGTATCCTCCACGGCGGGTGTGCCATCGTAGTTCGGCGCGTTGGGCATACCGTCGGAGATCAGAAGGAAGTACTGGACTTCGGCCGGTTTCTGGCTGAGGCGGTCGGTGACCCATCGAATGAAGTCTCCGTCCCGGTTGGCGTTATCCGCCACAAGGGCGCTGATGCTCTTTGCGGTCTGCGGCAGGTAGATGTTGGTGGAGGTAATGCTGTTGAACCCGTAGATCTGAACCGGAACTCCCAGATACCCGAAGGCGTCTGCAAACAGCATGGCGAAGTGCTTTTCCATGTCCAGCACGCTAACGGGACCGTCCTGCTCCGGGATGAGCGCCGACGTGCTTCCGGACACGTCCAGCCCGATAACCAGGCGGGCGTCCTTTCGTTCTTCTCCGGGGTGGAGCAGAACATCCTGGGATCTGTCTCCCTGGAAGTCCGCAAGAACCTCAAGCAGGACGTCCATGTCCCACTCGTCGCCAATGCTTGAACGATCAAGCTCAGATTCATCCCGGTACAAAAGGTTGTGGATAAGGCCACGCAAGCGCTGGGAGACTCCGGCGTAGACTTGGTGGCGCGAGAGGAAATCCGGGTCCACGGCGTTTATGGCAAACTCGCGGACCTCACTGATCTTCAGTCGGCGCCGTGTCGCGGGATCCCAGGAGTGAACGTTCACCACACCCGGTTCCTTCGCTGACTGACCACCGGGGTCCGGTGCGGGTTCGGAATGACTCTGCTCCGCTTCCACGCTGGCAAGGACGCTGTCCAGTTCCGGGCTGCGGGTGCGCATCTCGGAGAGCTGTTTCTGCCGGTGTCCGGAGTGATAGTCGGCGGCGGTATGGTTCATGTCGTCCCGGATGTTTGCGGCATCCTCGCCTGACTCGGACCTGGACGAGAGAAGCTCGGTCTCCGATGTCTGGAATCGCTCCGGAAAGGCGTTGGCCTCCCGGTAGAGGTCAGCAAGGTCTTGTTCCGAGCGGACGGTCCTGCCACAGCGGGCCTCCGGTCGGCCGACGGTCCCACCGTTGGGTATCCGAGGAAGCCTGGGCATTTCAGAACTCCGGGATCCCGGTCGGTCGCTGGCAGTCCGCTCCTGGGGCGAGAGGGAGGCAAGGTCAGGCAGTCTCCCGCCGGATCCGCCCGCGAGGGGCAGGAGGAGGTGGTAGAGATCAGTGGCGATTCCCATGGCTGCAGCGGGATTTTTGGTTGGCATCATCCGAATTCGCTGCAGCGAGCGCGCCAGTGCATCCCCGAGGTGCATGACCTGGTCAGAGCGCTGCAGCGGGATGTCCATGAAGGTGGAGACTGCCTGGGTCCAGGGTGCGTCCGAGCGCATGCGCTGACCACCGGTGTATAGCTGGTCCCAAATCCAACCCACGCTGGCATCAATGAGGTTGGATGCCTGGCTCTCGTCCAGGAACCACTGGTGCGCAGCTTCCATCAGCGCAGCAATTTGTCCGTGCACCTGCTGCTCCTCTAGCCAGCGCTCAATCCGCACGTCTTCCACCACGTTGTAGAGGAAGTGGTACAGCCCGGGAGCCCGCGAAGCGGAGATCAGTGGCCAGAAGTTGACCGTGAAACTCCCGGCCAGCAGATGTCCGGCCTCATGGAGTGCCAGGAACACGTACATCGTGAGGTTTCGGTTGCCTTCCAGTACCTCCGGATCGTCCCGGAAGAATGAGATGCTGGACGGCAGATAGATCGCCGTTCCTTCCGTCTTTGCCCAGTCCGAGGAGTACACCGGAACGGTCCCAACAAGCGGGAGAAGGGCCTCCATGACATAGGGCCGCGCATCCCGGAAGTGAATGGCCCACGGAGCACGGGCATCAGCCTCTTCACCGATTCGGCTTCGGTTGCGTTCCCATGTCCGCTGCAGGTGCTCGGCGTAGGCCTCGAGGTCGGCGGGGTCCAGTACTGACAACGCAGCAAACACCTCATCCACAATCGCCGCGGACTCCGCGATAGTCCGCAGAACTGCAAGGTGGTACTCCCCTCCAGCAAAGCGGCTGGTCCACCGCCCCCAGAGCCGGTCCCAGATCCAGGTCGTGGCTCTGGAAATGGCCACACTATCGTCCTGCACAAGTCTTCCAGACCTGTCGCGAACGATCGGGCCGACACGGATGCCGCCGCCGTCCATCTCCGCAAGCTGGTCAACCTTTCGCTTCAGCGCGGAGTGCCCGGAGCGACTGTTCGTCTCTCCCGCGCGCTGGAACAGCACAATCAGGTCCCTGTAGATTGCGGTCTGGAGGTACTCCCGCATCGCCTGGCTCTGGTCATGAATGAGCAGGTCCCGGCGGAAACGAGCGAGACGGGAAAGCCGGGATATCGGCAGGGCCGGATCCGTGAGAATGGTAAGGATGCTGGAGCGGACCTGATTGCCCGCAAAAGCCCTCGGCACGTCCCCGGTCTTGCAGGCAACACCTTCCTCCGCGATCAGGGCGAACAAGCCCTCGTCATCCGCCATTCGGGAAAGCGCCCTGCGCGTGCGTGGTTGCAGGAAGAAATCAATGACCGCCGGCAGGTGTGCCGGGGACACCGAGAGTGCGGTTGCAGCGAGAGACCGGGACTGTTCATCCGGCTGTGAGGCCCAGACTTCACAGAAGGTGTTGAGCGTGTCCGGTGTGAAGTTCAGGTCACGCAGCACCAGGTCTATTGCGCCGGCAAGCACTCGGCTGAGGCTGGTCAACGCCTGCCGCCAGGCCGGGCTCGAAAGCATCCGCAAAACCTGCCGAACCCGCGGACGGGAGGCCTCTCCTCGTACGGCTGCAATCGCAGCCTCAAGGAGGAGGGTCCGCAAGGTGCTTGAGGTCTCCACCACCGGAGGCAAGCCCGGCTCTTCAGAGAGCAGGTCAATGAACCGCCGGACCTCGTAGATCTCTGCAGTCCGGCAGGCGTCAGCAATGAACTGGACCGTTGCCGCACGGGTACGCTTTGCCCTCGCGGGGAGCCGCTGCAACAGCTGCCGGAAGGCCGGAAGTCCGACGACCCGCACAAACTGCTCGGCCGCCTGCGTACTTTGGACCGCAAGACCCATGGCAATGCGATCCGAGTCTCGAGCGGCCTGCTCATCCCCGAAGCGGCCGCGCCCGAGCTCCAGCACCGCGCGGTAGGCCGCACTGCCGGAAAAGCGTACGAGCCAGTCCCGGAGGGGGTCCTGCTCCGGCAGCGAGAGCAGAACCAACAGCAGGCGGCCGAGATGCTCGACGCCCAGCCCGCTCCGCCGCAGGCAACGATGCGCGTGGTCTCGCAACGCAGGGTGCCGGAGGAGAGATCTCAGTCGGTCGGCGCGTTGCGGCTCATCCGGCGTGGCCACCTTCCCCGCCAGCTGCTCTGCCTGCAGACGGTCTACCTGCAGCTCAGCCTGCAGGATCTCAGCGCACGCGGAAATCGGCCCGGAGCGGTCAGGCACGCTTGGGTACCGAGAAGTCCGTGTTCAGGCGGGTTGCTCCGGTGAACAGCCCCAGAGCCCGCGCGAGAGTTGAGACCAGCGCCAGGCTGGTCATACTTGTCATCTTCCGGTCCCGGTAGTGGCCGTAGCAGGTCTGGTCAACAACCAGGCGGGTGGCTATGGACTGTGCCAGGGCGCCCACCATGCCATGCTCCCGGAGATAGTCGTGCACCACAAGGGCTGCTGAGACGATCCGAACCCCCGAGCGGTGGACGCTGAGCAGCTGGGCATCCTCCTGCCTGTGCAGTTCCGAGAGGCCAAGCTCCTGGATCAGTGGTGAGGTGCCGTTCTCAGAGAGTTCCTCCACAATTGTGACCAGGCGGGAGAGCTGCTGTCCAAGCTCGGCGGTGGAGAGGACTCGAGCTGTGGCCATCTCCTGCAGTCTCGCGCCCCGGTTCTCTGGATCGTGGACGCGATAGACCCAGGCCGGAGCGTGGGAATCCGCTGGCGTGTTGGCAAGGCTGTCATACCACCGGGTACCGGCACCATCACGGCGGAGGTCAAGGAATCTCCCGTCATCGGCGATGGCCCGCGTTCCCAGGCTCAGAGCGGCATCCCGCGGGGAAGGGAGCTCTTCGTTTCGCAGGCGGGCGGATCGCTGCTGACTCACAAAGCCCAGGAAGCGAGCGTCCCAGGCGCGGAAGTTCAGGTGGACAAATCGGTCAGCAACCGATTCCTCCAGGTCCCGGGAGGTGATTGACCGGGACGGATTATAGGAAATCGTTGTCCAGAACCCCTCGGTGGCCTGGACGATTACCCCGTCAATTCGGTCTATGCTGCGTCGGTCGTCAATGGCGGAGTTCAGCCGCTTCTGCACATCCTCTTTCAGCAGGTTGAACTCGTCCGCGTAGAAGATTCCTCCGGCTTCCATTGCCTGAACCAGGGGCCCATTGCGATACACCGTGACAGTTGCTTCGCCGTCCCGCTCCAGCGCGGGATAGCTGATGATCTGGCTCTCCCCGGTACGCGCCGAGCACGTCTTTGCAAACAGGGGTGCGGCCAGAATCCTTGCCACCTGTCGCACACACTCTGTCTTGCCGGTACCGGGCGGCCCACTAAGGGCGGCGTGCAGCCCGTACTGGCGGCAGATCAGGAGAAGCTGGAGCTCGTCCAGGCCTTCCGGGTACAGCTGATTGGCAATGTAGCTGATCCGCTTCATGCGCCGGCCCCAGGGTTCAGTTCCGGGTGCCCGCGGAAATAGCGCTGCAGAAACGCAAGCCCGGCAAGCATGATGGAGGACTCGTCAAACTCGGGAGTTCCGCTGAGCAGATCGGCGAGGGGAAGCCACAGGGGATCCGCTGCTTCATTCGGGTCCAGAGACTGCGGCCCTCTATCCAGTGGCTGTGTTGACAGGAAGGTGTAGACCCGGTTGGTCATGAGCGCCGGGTTGGGACTGGTCTGCCCAATCTGATGCAGCGCGCCGCAGGTCCAGCCGGTCTCCTCCCGCAGTTCCCGGCGCGCAGCACTTTCCCCATCCTCGGCAGGGTCAACGACACCCCCGGGGAACTCCAGGCTGTGGGCTTTGGAGCCGTGACGCCATTGCCGAACCAGGAGCACCTGCGCTCCCCGGAGCAGAATCACGTGCGCCCAGTCCGGCGCCTCCAGCACAAAGAAGGAAGCGGATCTGCCCGCAGGATGCGTTCGCTGCTGCTCCATTACGGAGAAAACCGGTGCGCGGAAGCGGAGGTGTGATGCTGTGGTAGTCCACGGGCGATCCATGGCAGCTGCATGGTACGTCATCCGGAGTCCGTGAGACGACCCACCACCGAATTGCCGACGGGTACCGTGGGCGGCTATGCTTCGGCCTCATGCTTGAGCAGCTTCACGAGATTACCGACGCCATCGTGGAGTCGTACCGCCAGATCGGCGGAATCAACAACCTGGACGGTCCGAATCTCCCCTCCCGCCGCGGAATTGAACTGATCATCGCGGATCTTGAGTCACTCATCTTTCCCGGTTACCGGGTTGGGGACGCGCTGGAGCCGGAGGACATCAAGTACACCATCGCGGAGCGTATTACGCGCCTTTCACGCAACCTCGCGAACGAACTGCAGCGGAGCCTCTGCTTCCGACGGCGGAGCGAGGGCTCACCCCTGTGTGCGGGCCACGGGATTGGCGGGCGGACAAGCCGGTGCCGCAGCGAGGGAGAAGAACTGGCCGTGGAGATTCTGCGGCTTCTCCCGGCCATCAGGGAGCGAGTGCAGCTGGATGTGGAAGCTGCCTTCCAGGGTGACCCAGCGGCAAGAAGCCGGGAGGAAATCATCCTCGCCTATCCAGGGGTGGAGGCAATCATCATCCACCGCATCGCCCACGAGCTGTGGGTCCGCAATGTTCCTCTGATCCCGCGAATGATGAGCGAGTACATCCACGGAAAAACCGGAATTGACATCCATCCCGCCGCGCAGATCGGTGACTACTTCTTTATTGACCACGCCACAGGGGTGGTCATCGGCGAAACAACGGTGATCGGTAACCGGGTGAAGATCTATCAGGGTGTCACGCTTGGCGCGCTGAGCGTGCGCAAGGAGGAAGGTCACCGGAAGCGACACCCCACCATTGAGGATGATGTAACGATCTATGCACACGCAACGATCCTTGGTGGGGACACGGTGGTTGGCCGCGGTTCAATCGTGGGGGGAAACGTTTGGCTGACACGCTCTGTGTCGGCCGGCAGCAAGATTTACCACCGGGCGGAAATTGATCACAAAGCAGCAGATGAGCTGGAACGGCCGGGAGTCTGAACGTGCGGCGTCAGGAGCGCCTGGGCCGGACCTGGGAGATGTAGGCGCCGCCGAAGTCCGGAATGACCGACAGCCAGTCCAGGAACTTTCCCGCCTCGTGGAGGTTCACGTACGGCCCGACGCGGAGGCGGTAGTAAAGCGTGTCCTCAACAGTCCGGGTGGATACCCGGCTGCCAAAGCTGAGGTCCTCCAGACGTGCCTGCGCGGTCTCAATCCGGTCGCGGTTGGGTGTGCTGAACAGCTGTATCCAGTACTCCACCTCGGACCGAGTGACTTCGATGCTGGTCGCTGCTGGCTGGGCCCCGGCTCCACTGGCGCTGGGAGCACTGGGAGTGCTCGTCTGTGGGCGTCGGGTGCTGGCCGGGCGCGATGCGATGGATCCGCTGCTGTCGGCCCGCGCCGCTCCCGTTCCCGCCGGAGTCTCCTGTGCCGTGCTGGCCCCGGGACCGGTGGTGTCCGGACCCGCCTGCGTCCCGGCCGTGGGAATCACCGTGGGACCGTCCGGTCCGGGCACGACAACCTCGTCCGCGAAGCGGATGGCAATCTCGCTTATCCCGTCCGTGCCGGTGGCCTCTTCGCCGGTGTCAGCCGTATCGGTATCGTCTGGTATACCGGTCTCGCCGGGCCGCAGTGTCATTGAGCCGGCGAACGTGAAAGGATCATCGTCGGCTTCTGCGGCCATGGGCGCATCCCGCTCGGGGTAGAAGACCCAGATTGCCACCGCAAGCAGTGCCGCCACAAACAGGGTTGCCGAGATGATGATGATCAGGCTGCGATTCTGTTCCATCGCCGCTACTTGCCCTCCCCGGCGCGCAGACGCACCAGCACGCGGTCCAGACGGCGGGCCAAAGCACGCCGACTGATGCCGTTGTATACCTTTCGAATATCGGCGGTGCTTTGGCGCAGGTGAAGCCGCAGATCCTGCTGGCTGCGCAAGCGCTGGAGGGCAGCGCGGATGCCACGGCGGTCCCGCCGGATTGCGCGCATGAGCCGCAGGAGCAGGGGGCTGTGGAGCCAGATCACGTGGTCACATGCCTTATCCAGGTTCATGCGGAACAGAAGCGCGGCATCAATCACTGAATCCGGCGCTGACCTCGCCAGACGAACAGCCCGGGCGCTCATCTGCGGGTGAACAATGGCCTGTAGTTTCCGGAGCTCGGCAGGGTCAGCAAAGACGCGGGCACCCAGCGCGCGTCGGTCCACCTGTCCATCCGGGCCAAGTACCTCGGGGCCGAATGCCTCCACAATATCCGAGGCGCGCGAGGCAAGTGCCTCGTGACCCAGCCGGTCAACGTCTATCCGGAAGAAGCCGCGGGAGGCCAGGTGGTCTGAGGCAGTGGACTTGCCGGCAGCAAAGGGACCAACCAGCCCCAAAATCAATGCATGGCTCCCCAGCTCTGGCCGTCCTCAACGCTCACCCGCAAGGGGAGCGAGAGCTCGATCGCCTCCGGCATTACGCGCTGCAGAAGATCGCGGACCCCGTCTGCTTCATCTTCCGGGCACTCAAGAATGAGCTCATCGTGAACCTGAAGGAGCATGCGTGCCTGCATCCCGCTGTGCTCCAGCTCCCGGGCAACGGATATCATCGCCCGCTTGACGATGTCTGCTGCACTGCCCTGGATTGGCGTGTTGACCGCAATTCGCTCAGCACCCTGCTTCTCGTTCCGGTTTCCGCTATTGATCCCCGGTATCCGGCGTTCCCGCCCCAGGATGGTGCGGACCACGCCACGTTCCTCTGCTTCCTCAACGGTGCGCTGAATGAAGGATCGGATTCCGCTGTAGGTCTGGAAGTAGCGGTCAATAAATCCCTGGGCATCACCCCGTGGGATCCCAAGCTCATTGGACAGCCGGAAAGAGCTCATGCCGTACATCACTCCGAAGTTGATGGTCTTGGCAATTCGCCGTTGATCCGCGCTGACCCCTTCCGGCGCTACCCCGAAGATTAGGGCCCCGGTCTCCCGGTGGACGTCCTTGCCCTCCCGGAAAGCAGACAGCAAGCCGGGGTCACCGCTGAGGTGTGCCAGGACCACCAGCTCAATCTGAGAATAGTCGGCCGAAACAAAGCGCCAACCCGGTTGCGGAACAAAGGCTTCCCGGATCCGGCGCCCTTCCTCATCCCGAATAGGGATGTTCTGCAGGTTTGGGTCTGTACTGGACAGACGACCAGTTGCGGTCCCGGTCAGGTTGAAATGCGTGTGCAGTCGGCCCGTGTCGGGGTTGATAAGGCGCGGGAGTGCCTCCACGTAAGTGCTACGGAGCTTGGAGAGCGTTCGGTGCCGCAGGACCAGCTCCGGCACGGGATCCTCCCGCGCCAGCTGTTCCAGCACGCTTGTATCCGTTGAATAGCCGGTCTTGGTCTTCTTCACCGGCTTCAGCTCGCGCTCGTCAAAGAGAACTGTCTGTAGCTGCTTTGTGGAGGCGATGTTGAATTCATGACCCACCAGTTGGTAGATTTTCTGCTCCAGTCGGGTCAGCTCACCGGCAAGCTCGCCGTCATAAGCATTGAGCTGGTCCGCGTCCAGCCGAATCCCGCGGAGCTCCATCTGCGCCAGGATCGGAATCAGGGGCATCTCCGTTTCCAGAAACAGGGAGTCAAAGCCACGGCGGTGGAGCTCCGGCTCAAAGACCTTCCACAGCCGCAGAGTGATATCCGCATCTTCTGCGGCGTAGTCGAGCGCCCGGTCCAGGGGCACGCTGCTGAACACGCCGGGCTTCCTCCCGGGGAAAAGGTCCGCATAGTGGATTGTCCGGTAGCCGAGATACTGCTCCGCGAGAATATCCATGTTGTAGCGGTTGGCTGTGGTATCCAGCAGCCACGCAGCCACCATGGTGTCCGCAATCCGGGACGGGGCCCCACTGCCAAAGCGGGACAGAACCTTGTAGTCGTACTTGAAATTCTGTCCCACAACCAGCACGTCTGCGGCGAAGAGCCTGCCCAGCGCGTCCCGAGCTGCATCCGCTGAAATGCCGGCACCATCCGGACCAACGAGTACCGCGTAGCAGGCATCACCAATGTCCAGCGCCAGGGAGATACCAACCGGCTCCGCGTGGAGGCTGTTGATGTCCGTGGTCTCCAGGTCGAGGGCGCAGACCCCGGCTTCAATGGCTCGGTTGATCCAGGCATTCAAGTCTTGCGCGCTTTGCAGAAGCTTGTAGCTCCCCCGGGCGTCCCGGCTGAGCTCCGGCGGCACAACCAGGCCAGAATCATGACGAGCGGACGCGGGATCTGACAGCGCACCGGAAGGATCCAGGCCCTGATCAAGCCTCTGGTCCCGCGGGCGCGCCGGCGCGGCGGCTGCACCGTCTTCCGGCACCTCAGCATCATCCCCGGCAAAGTCGCGCGCAACCCGCTCCATCCCTTCACGCAGAAAGAGCGGAGCGGCGGCAGCTCCGTCCATTTCAGCGATACTGAAGTCCTCAATACTCGATTCAATCGGCACGTCGGAAGCGAGTTCCACCAGCGTCCGGCTGAGGAAGGCCCGATCCCGCCCCTCCTCCAGCTTGCGTCGCCAGCTGTCGCTCTTGATATGTTCCAGCCGTTCGTAGATGACCTGAAGGGTCTCGTACTCCTGCAGGAGCTTTGCGGCGGTCTTCGCACCAACGCCTGCTACACCGGGAACGTTGTCCGAGCTATCACCCACCAGGGCCAGGTAGTCCCCGATCTGCTCGGGCCCGACGCCCCAGGCCTCACGTACCGCTTCCGGGCCAAGATCGTGGAACTCACCCTTGTCCTGCTTCAGCACGTGAATGTCGTCAGTGACAAGCTGAAGGAGATCCTTGTCTGCGCTGATGACCCGTGCCGGACGCCCTTTCTCACGGCAGCGCCGCACAAGGGTGGCGATCACATCATCCGCCTCGTACCCATTCACACGGAGCACAGGAATCCGGAGCGCAGCCAGAATCTCCTCCACCACCGGGATCTGCGCCTTCAGATCGTCCGGAGACTTCTCCCGGGTTGCCTTGTATTCGGCGTAGGCCTGGTGGCGGAATGTCGGGGTCCGCGAGTCCATTGCCACTACCAGGTACTCCGGCTGCTCCAGGCGCAACAACATGTGAAGGCTACGGAAGAAGCCAAAGACGGCAGAGCTGTTCTGACCGGCTGGATTGGTGAGCGGTCGATTGATAAAGGCAAAATAGGACTTGTAGATGAGGCCGTAGCCGTCCAGCAGGTAGAGAACCGGGTTCACAATGGGCGGAAGTATACGCCCGCTCAGGCCTGCAGATCGATGAAGGATGGGTGTTCGGGCCCGCGGGATCTCCGGACGGCCGGATCCCTCTGCCTAAGGCGTGTCAGCTGCTCCCGGACCTCAGGCATGCGTTGCCGGATAGCCTCCAGGGTCGCGCTGTTTTCCGCCATGGCAGCCCTGCGAAGTTCTTCCACCCTCCACAGAGCATGGAGCACGCCAGCAAATGCAGGCCGGGGTCCGGCACCATCGGATCCGGCGGGCCTGCTGTTCGGCCAGCTCAGGCCAAGCTGATCCAGAAGGGGATGGATGCAACGAGCCAAATCCGTCATTCGGCGGGTAGTCACGGCCTCGGCCTGCATAAGCCGTTGCAGAGACTCCAGGTTCCCGGATGCTGCAGCGGCTCGCTGAGATTGCATGAGGTCTGGATAGCGGTTCAGTTCAGTCTGGAGGCTTTCGATGTAGGAGCACAGGCGCTCCCGGACGGCTTGGAGATCTGGGGCTCCGGCGAGCCCTCTGCGCTGGGATGTCGGCAACGTAGGATCTGCCGTCACGGGATCAGCCGGCGATGTTGATTCCCGGCCGCTGCATTGGTGCTTCTTCCGCCTGGAGATGCGATATCTGCGCCCAACTCTCCCGGAGCTCGCCGAGCATCCGCTGGACCTGCTCCATTCGCCCTGCGTCCTTCTTTAGATTCGCCTGGAAAAGCTGCTGGTTGAAGTAGAGGTAAAGCCGGAACAGATTCTCCGCAACCTCGCCTCCGCGGTCCATATCCAGAGCAACGGTGAGCTCGGTGATGATATCCTGGGCTTTCTGCACGGCTGCGTTCACTTTGTCCAGCTGCTTGCTGCCTTCCCGGACGAGCGTTACCGCGGTCCCAATCTGCGCAGCGGCTTCATCGTACAGCATCAGAATCAGCTTGCCCTGGCTCGCTGTCCGGATTCCGGTTTCGCGGTACGCGCGAGCCTGACGGTCATAGGACATGCACCAACCCCCCTGTCTCTCGTTTTACTATCGGTGCCCGGCGTGCCGGAGTGAACCCGTTGTGGATGAGCTGAGTGTCAATTGCCAACGGAAACAGACTCCCGTGCGCGTTCCACCAGCGTGGAGACCGGCACAATCGAATAGCCGCGCTCCAGCAGCGCGTTGATCAGCACGTCCAACGAGTCAAACAGATAATCGTCCCGCGCGGGAAGCCCGTCCTCGTCTACAGCACCGCCAGCGGTCATCGCGATGATTGAACCCGGCTGCTTCAGCTCCAGAGTCCGCTCCAGCAGCTCTGCGCTCGGGAGATACAGTCCGCCGGAAGCCGCACTACCGCGCTGCGGCACCCAGTCCAGGGCGTCCACGTCGCGGCCAACGGTCAGGTAGTTCATGGTGGCGGCGGCCTGCACCACATCGCTTCTGGTGAAGTAGAAGGGAGCGTGCCACAACAGGGCAAGCTCCCGGCCGGTAATCTGGAAG
The DNA here is from genome assembly GCA_964591085.1 of uncultured Spirochaetaceae bacterium. Lineage (GTDB taxonomy): Bacteria > Spirochaetota > Spirochaetia > DSM-27196 > CAZPXH01 > CAZPXH01. The sequence continues at coordinate 46,421 of CAZPXH010000006.1, forward strand.
TAGTCGTCCTCGTTCCGGGCCAGTCCCTCCCGAATGAAGTCCGGCCCCACCTCAAACTCTGCGCCGGCCAGATTGAAGTAGGTGTAGAACAGGTTCCCTACCTCGTGTCCGCTCTCGGCTATCTCCCGGACCGCTCCGGGATGCTGCCGGATGGCGTCACCGTTCACAAAGAAGGTGGCTGTGACGCCGTACTCTTCAAGCGTGTCCAGAATGGTAGTCAACCCATCCACGGATGCAGTGACGTCAAACACCAGGGACACTTCCCGCCGCCGTACTCGGGACCCGTTGGTGAAGTTAGTAAGGCTGACACGTGCATCCCGCTCCGGGAAAGGCTCAAACTCGCGCTCTGGAAGCTCAACCAGCGGAGCCGTGCCGAACCCGCCGCGAGACTGACGCAGCATCACCACGTTTCGGTAGCTACCGGTAACCTGGGGCTCCAGGTACACACGGAAGCGGTCCCCGGCCACCGCAGGTTCGGCCAGCTCGGGAGCTTCCGCCAGCGTGGCAAGCCCGGCGTCCGTCAGCCCAAGCCAGCGCCCATTAACCAGCATCGCAGCACCTTCGCCGGCGACCGGCCTCCCAAAGGCATCCGCCTGGGACGCGGCAATCAGATCCCGGTCCGCGGTCTGCAGATTCACTTCCTCGGTGTACTGCCGGCCGGCAATGGCAATTCGCGTTGATCCCCGCCATACCACGTGCAGGGGGTCCGGATGGCTGATGCTGTCCAGCTGCTGCCAGGTCCGGTAGTCCCGGATCACGACTCGATCGTTCATAAGGACTGCGGCCCGAGCCTCGTCCGGACTGAGGACCACATTGCGCACGTTCTGGTCACTGGTCTGCTCAAAGCCGAACTCGCCGTTCTGTTCTACAAGTCGGTAAACCCGGCTCTCGGGGGTTCCGCCTGCGCGGCCACTGGTCAGAACGGTGATCACGTTTCCGCGGGACCACAGTACTCGCCCAATATTGGCGCTGCGGGGGAGGAAGAGATATGGCAACTCGATGATGTCCCCGGTACCGGTGAAGTCGTCCGTCTGCAGCACGTAGAGGAAGAGGTTCCGGCCGCCCTTGCTGAACAGAATCCGGTCTCCCGCCGGTGCTATCCAGAAGCGGTCAAAGTTCGGGTCAAACTGGAAGGGAACCCGACCCGCAATCTGGCCGGTGCCCAGCAGTTCCCGGTAGAAGGCGCGGGTGAAGAACTCCACGCTGAGGATTGCAAAGACGGAGTTTCCGCGGAGGTAGTACAGCGTGTCCCCGCGACCCCAGCGGACGCTGGCAATCCGGCCTGGACCGATGTTGCGCAGGCGCTCCCCAACGACCCTCCCGGTGTCAAACTGCTCAATAGCAAAGTAGTACAGTTCCCCCTGCCGGCTGTAGACAAAGAACCGGGAACTCGGCGCCCAGCGGGCTGGTACGTCTTTCAGGCTGAGCTCAACCCCGTTGCTAACCACCTGCTCGGCGTTTGCCTGCACATCCAGCATCACCAGCTCTCCGTAGGCCGACGAGGTCGGACGCAGGTAGAGCAGGAAGCGCCCGTCCGGCGATGATTGCAGGGGCGCAATCTTGCCAACAGGAATCTCTGCGCCCGCAGCAAAGCTGGGAAAGCCTGGAACGGCCTCCAGGATTCCGGAGCGGGAACCGGTCCGGAACACGCCAAATCTATTTTGGATCTGGATCTCCCCGGTCTGGGGGAGCACGCTGAGGTACTCGGGATAGAAAGTCAGGGGCTCAACGCCTCGGTCTGAGACGTCAGAACGCAACACGGCCTGGTAGGAACCGAATCCAGGGGCCTGGACCTCCGCCGTGAAGAGCAACGTGTCCGCCGGAGAGAGATCCAGATCACCAAAGCTGACCTGTGCCAATAGCGGGGCGGCACAGACCCCGAGGCATAGCAAAACCGTGAGTGCGCGTTTCACACCACCCCCTTTTGTCAAGTTTCGGCCGCCTCTGCCGGTGGGTGAAGCCGTCAGAGCAATTCTGCCGCGAGTTCCGCCAGTTCACTCCGTTCGGACTTCTCAAGCGTAACGTGCCCGAACAAGCGGTGCCCCTTGAATGTCTCCACCAGGTAGGAAAGCCCGTTGCTGCTTGCATCCAGGTAGGGGCTGTCAATCTGGTAAGGGTCCCCGGTGAGCACTACTTTGGAGCCCTCCCCTGCGCGGGAAACAATAGTCTTGATCTCGTGCGGGGAGAGGTTCTGGGCCTCGTCAATGATGATGAACTGGTCCGGCAGGCTCCGCCCGCGGATGTAGGACAAGGCCTCCAGCTCAATGGTGTTGCTGGTGATCAACTGCTCCAGATTCTTGAGGTTGGGCCGCTTGTAGACGCTCAGGATGAACTCCAGGTTGTCAAAGAGCGGCTGCATCCAGTGGGAAAGCTTCTCGTTCTTTGCGCCGGGAAGATAGCCGATGTCCTTTCCCAGCGGGATGACGGGCCGGCTCACAAGCACTCGGTTGTAGTACCGGTCTTCCAGGGTCATTCGCAGCCCAGCTGCAATGGCCAGGAGGGTCTTCCCCGTGCCGGCCTTGCCCACCAGCGTGACAAGCTGCACATCCGGGTCCAGCAGCAGGTCAAAGGCCATGCGCTGCTGCTGGTTGAGCGCACGGACCCCGGCCACCGCCGGCATCTTGTAGTCAACCAGCTCAAGGCAGCCCTGAGTGGCGTTGTAGCGCGCTATGGTGCTTTCGTTGCTGCGCTTCTCACTCAGGACCAGGAAATGGTTGGGATGCAGCTGCTCGGTCCACAGCAGCATTCCGGTCTCCTCCAGCGTGCGGAGGCTCTCATAGCTGGTGTTCAGCTCGGAGTAGCCCGCATACAGCTTCTCTATGTTGACCTTCTGCTTCTCGTAGTCAACGGCCTTGATTCCCAGCGCCTGGGCCTTAACACGGGCGTTGATGTCCTTGCTCACAAAAAAAACCTGGCGCCCCTCCTGTTGCAGGCCGTAGGCGGTCATGATGATTTTGTTGTCCGCCTTGTCCATTGCCATTCCCATGGGGACCTCCGGAAGTGGCCCCAGAGCCACGCGCAGGGTGCTTCCGTTGTCCATCTTCACGCCCTGGCTGATGTCGCCGTTGCGAGAAATCTCGTCCATGATCCGGATTGCGTGCCTGGCGTTCCGTCCACGCTCGTCGCTGTAAGTCTTCAGGCGATCGAGTTCTTCCAGGACCCATAGCGGAATAACAATTTCATTGTCCCGGAAGCTCATGAGGGCGTCCGGCCGGTGAATGAACACGTTGGTGTCAATGACAAAGGACTTGATCGGGCGGGCCATTCGGCCATTAGTATAGCGGCTTGGAGCGATCACGGCAGGCTCATTGATGCCGGGAGCGCTGACTTGCCCGCGGGCACTGAATCCGCTACGTTCCCTCGGATATGCTTGGCGGCGGAGCACTCATCGTGCAGAGCGACGGCTCCATCCTGCTGGATGTCCATCATCCTCAGGCTGAGCCAGCACGGGATGCGATTTCCGCGTTTACCGAGCTTGAAAAATCCCCGGAGCACGTCCACACCTACCGGATCTCCCGGCTTTCGCTGTGGAACGCGGCGTCTGCGGGCCTGAGAGCGGAAGACTGCGCTGCAGCGCTCTCGGACCACAGCCGCTACGATGTCCCGGCAACAGTAGTCCGTTCGGTTCGCGAACTCATCGGACGCTTCGGCCGCCTGCGCCTGGAGGCTACGGATGATGATCGCATCCTCCGGCTGCAGTCCGACAGCGCAGATCTCGCACGAGAACTCGGTGAGACCGCGCGCCTGAAGAAGCTCCTGATCCCGGATGGGGATGAATCCCAGCAGAACCTCAGCTTTCTTGTTGCCTTGGAAAATCGTGGGACACTGAAGCAGGAGCTTATCCGGGTTGGGTGGCCGGTTGAGGACCGAGTCCCGCTGTTACCCGGAGACCCCCTTCCGCTTGAGTTGCGCACCCAGACCCGATCCGGGAAGAGCTTTGGTCTCCGGGACTATCAGTCTGCCGCCGCTGCGGCCTTTGTGGCCGGACAGAAGCCAGGGACGGGGTACGGCACCGTTGTCATGCCAAGCGGCGCGGGCAAAACCGTGGTGGGCATGGGAGTGATGGCGAAGCTACAGACCAACACCCTTATCATCACTACCAACACCACCGCTGTGGAGCAGTGGCAACGAGAGCTCCTGGACAAGACCTCGCTGGAAAAGGAACAGGTTGGAACCTACACCGGAGACAAAAAGGATATCAGACCTGTCACGGTAGCCACCTACCAGATTCTTGTGTGGCGACCGACAACGGACGCCCCCTTCCCCCATTTTGACCTGTTCCGCGCACGGGCCTGGGGCTTGATCATCTACGATGAGGTTCACTTGATTCCTGCCCCCGTATTCCGGGTTACCGCAGAGATTCAGGCGGTCCGGCGGCTTGGACTGACCGCAACCCTGGTGCGGGAGGACGGCCGTGAGGCGGACGTATTCAGTCTTGTTGGCCCGCGGCGCTTTGACGTGCCGTGGAAAGAATTGGAGGCCGCCGGATGGATCGCTACCGCGGTCTGCCGGGAGGTTCGGATCACCCTTCCGGGGCATGAGCAACGGCGCTACGCTGCCGGTGATCGCCGGGTGCGGTATCGGATTGCAAGCGAGAACCCGCGCAAGCTGCAGGTGCTTTCGGAGCTCATTGATCACCATCAGGATGAACTCATCCTGGTCATCGGGCAGTATCTTTCGCAGCTCAACGAGGTGGCAGAGCAGTTCAACATGCCAATAATCACCGGCCGCACGCCCAACGCTGAGCGCCAGCGCTTGTATGACCAGTTCCGCGCCGGCGAGATCCGGCGCCTTGTTGTGTCAAAGGTGGCAAACTTCGCCATAGACCTCCCGGACGCGAGCGTGGCGGTCCAGCTGAGTGGCAGTTTCGGCAGCCGGCAGGAAGAGGCGCAGCGCCTTGGTCGTATTCTCCGGCCAAAGGAACGTACTGCCTGGTTCTACACCCTGGTCAGCCGCTACACGGTTGAGGAGGAGTTCAGCCAGAACCGTCAGAAGTTCCTCACGGAGCAGGGTTATCGCTACGAGCTGGAGGTCCGCGGAGACGAATGAGCGCTTCCCGCCCGGAGCTGCTGACCCAGAGCCTGCTTGCACTCCCGGATCCGCTGTTCTTTGAGCTGCTGCGGAACTGGCTCGGTCCCATCAGCACCCCGTACCGAAAACAGGACCTCCTGCAGAGCCTCCGCGCCCGCCTCACCGAGCCTGAGCGCAAAGCCAGAATCATGCAGCTGCTCGACCCCGCAGACCTGGAGCTCCTGTGGGCGCTCGACGCCGCGGGTTCGGCCGGTCTGGACGCTCTGAGCCGCGTTGTGATGCCGGAAAACCCTGCCGCGGTCCATCGGTGGCTGGTGAACCTCCAGGACCGGCTGCTGGTGTATCGCTCAGATCGTGATGGCCGGTATCGAATCAATCCCTGGTTTGCCGATGAGGTTGAGGCCAAGGTCCGGCAGGAGCCCTGTGAGGCCCCGCGGTCCAAGCCATGGGAGGTTCTGGCAAACCGGCTAGGCACGCTGGTAATTGCGCTTGCATCGCTGGCACGGGAGGACGGGCGCGTCCGCCGCCGGGACGGAGAACTCCGGCAGGCATTTGCCGATCAGATCACCGCGCGACTTGGAGCCGCGCAGGCTGATACGGCGCCCATGATTCTGCGGGCGATGGAGAATACCGGTCTGCTCCGCCCGGATGCCACGGCGGCGGGCCAGGGAAGCCTGCGCCTGTCCGAGCGGGCGCTTACGGAACTGGTGGAACTGGACGCTGTGGCACTGCTGGGGGTGCTTCTGGCAGCGGCAGCGGACCGCGGCGGCCTTGCCGGCAGGGCCACCGCCTGGGAACAGGTGCTCCGCGTTCTCGCATGCCAGCCGGTATCCCGGGAGACCGCGGTGCGCCTTGGGCAGCTTTCCTTTGTAATTCACGGGAGCGATCAGTCCTTTGCCCTGGACGATGCTATCACCGCAGGAATCCTGCTCGAGCATTCGGACGACACCATTGGTCCGGCATCAGTCAAAATGGCAGATCAGTCTGCGATGGTGGACTCCAGCCTGCAGCTGGTTCTGGGACCCGACCTGGACCGGCGGTCTGTTCTCAACCTGTCCCGGCACACCAGGCTGGTACGGCTGGAGTCCAGCTCCACCTGGGAGATCACCCGCGACTCGGTGTATCGCTGGCTTGAGAGCGGAGCGGAGACCGCAGACATTCTAAACCTGGTCTCTGCGCTTGTTCCCGCGGTGCCTGCCGTCCTGGAAACCAGCCTGCGGGACTGGTCAGAGGCATTTGCTGGCGCGCGATGGTACCGGGGCATTGTTCTGACCATCGCGGAGGGCAGACGGGCTCTACTGGTGCACGACCGTGACTTCCAGGCACTTTCCGCACGGGAGCTGGCACCGGGCGTCTACCTGGTGGACGAGGAGCGATGGGACCTGCTCACAGCCTTTGCCGAGCGCAACGGACTCCCTGCTCCGCCACCCCCTCCGGGAAGCAGTGCAGACGAGCCCGAGCATCGTGGACTGGCCCTGGGGGTGAGACCCCAGGTGCACCGCGTTGGTCTCCCTCCCTCTTCGCGGCCGCTGCCGCCGCCTCCACCGTCAGACGGGGACCCAGACCTGAAGCAAGGCCCTGACGGAGGGGTGGGCACCGTGGGGGCCACGCTCGCTTCCCTTGAGGGAAAAATCCCGGATGCTGCGCTGAGCGAGGCGCGAGTACGCATTGAACGCAAGCTGATTGTGGATTCCGAGCAGCTGGGTTGGATTGAGGCCATCACCGAAGGGCTTGAGGCGCGCGGTCTGGACTACAGCGCCAAGATCCGGGTCATTGAGACTGCTTTGAGGGATTCAGGATCCGTGCTGGAAGTTACCCGGTCGGTGTCGGGCTCTCGCTCGGTGGATCTTCTTGAGCCGTCCGAGCTGCAGCGGGAAGGCCAGTCCATGCTCCTGATCGGGCGCAAGGCCAGTGCGCCAGAGCAAAGGATGCGGATTGACGTCAGCAAGATCAGCCGGGTCCGGAGACTTCGGGCTTCCCTGACCGGGGGACCCCTCCGGTAACCCGGCAGAAAAGCTCCGCCTGCAGTTCCGCCTGAGCGGCAAACATCTCGCCTCCATCCAGAATCTGGGCACCGGCGGTTCGAGCACGCCGGAGCAGCTCAGTGTCCCGGTAGTTCAGGTCGTAGACCCACTGACCCTGCCGGAACAACAGCTGTGGTGCTGGATCACCGGGCACGGACGGCAGTCCGACGGGCGTTGCCTGCACCACCAGATCCACCGGACCTGTGAGGTCAATATCCGCCGGATCTGCAGTTGGCGCCGCATCCGCGTGCAGGCGCGCCCGGAGATCCGCCGCCAGTTCCTCCGCACGGTGGAAGCTTCGGTTCCAGATATGCATGCGCGCGCCCGCAGCGGCCAACGCCACCGCCACACCGCGCGCGGCTCCACCGGCGCCCAGGATGAGCGCGGACCGGCCCTTCAGCGTGAGTCCGCGTCCGCGCAGCGGCGCAAGGAACCCGGCAATGTCGGTATTGTGCGCCACTACTCGCCGCCCAACCCGTATCAGGGTGTTGGCCGCACCGGCCAGACGGGCGCTATCGGTGGCGCAATCTGCAAGGCGCAGCGCCGCCTCCTTGAACGGGACCGTAACCGATAGCCCCGCCAGGCCGCCTTCCCGCATCCAGGGTAACAGGGTCTCAAGCGTTTCCGGTTGGAGGCGCGTGTAGGAGGCGGAAAGTCCGGCTGCCGCGAGCCTGCGGTTGTGCCATTCGGGGGAGAGACTGTGGTCAACGGGGTTTCCAGCCACCGCAAACCAGGGATCTCCCGGCCGCTGGCCATGGATGCGGAGCCCCTCAAGAAGCTCGGACAGGGAGGGGACACCGGGCGCTGGCTGCGGCCCTTCGTCATCGTGGGCGTAGGTCCAGGCGTTTCCCAGGACGCCGGCCAGGTCACGCGTCATCCGTCCCCTGATTCCCATCCCAATCACCACGTGCCGACCCGTAGGCAGGCGTGCTCTGAAGTCAAGGAGTTGGCCCAGCTCCGCATCACCGTTCACCATGGCCGCAAGCTTGATCTGATCACCTGCGGGATCATCTGTGAAATCACTCGCGCGCTCCGCCAGCGCCTGAAGCGGCTGAGTATCCGGGAGACCGGTGAAGCTGTGCAGGCTCCACAGCACCACAACACCGTGCTCGCGTGCTTGCGCGGCAAGCTCGACAGTACCGGGGAGCGGGAGGCCGGACTCCGGGTCACACTCCAGGTCAACGTAGATGGGCACTGCGCGGGCAGTTCGCGCTCCTACCGTGGCCTCAACCACTCGGCCGAGGAGGCGGAGCCGCTGTGCTTCTGTCCCGTGAAAGCGGCCGCCGTCCTCCGGCCTCCGCGCGGTCAGGATCACACCACCCCGCGGCAAGGGGAGCGTGGAAAGCCATTCCCAGAAACTCCAGACGCTGGCGGTTTCCGGAAGCGAGTCCAGGCGAAGCTCAACCAGATCATCTTGCGTGAGCCTCGCGCGTTCCAGGCGCACCTCGGCCTGCTGGTGATCTGCGAGGTGAAGAATCAGGGCGATGCGGGTCACGATCCCCTTGCCGGAAGCTGGATATCCTCCGCCAGCAGCTTGCCGAGCTCCGCAGCGGGAACCGGCCTGCTGAGGTGGTATCCCTGCAACTCACCTATGCCCAGGTCCAGCAATGTACGAACCTGCTCAGCGCTCTCCACGCCCTCGGCCAGACTGCTGATCCCGCCGCCCAGGTTCTGACAGATAGCCACTATCCCCCGAACAATTCCCCGGTCCCTGTCAGCATCCGGCTGATGCACGTGCTGGACCAGGCTGCGGTCAATCTTGAGCTGGTCAATGGGGAAGCGCTGCAAGTAAGCGAGTGAACTGTAGCCGGTTCCAAAGTCATCAATGGAGATTCGGAAACCGCGATCACGAATCTGCTGCATGGTGGCCAGGGATGCGTCAGGATCGCTCATCGCCGCGGTCTCTGTCACCTCCAGCTTCATTCGTTCCGGCGAGAGTCCGGCCGCGCGGACCAGATCGTTCACGCGCTCGGGAAGATCCTCCTGGGCAAACTGAACCGCAGACACGTTGACGCTGAGCTGCCGGAGCTTGCGGCCGGTCGGCCCGTTCTCGGCTTCCCAGCCCACCATAGCGCGTGAGGCGGAGTAGAGGGTCCACACGCCAAGCTGCTGTATGAGGCCCATCTCCTCGGCAACCGGAATGAACACCGCCGGGCTGATTGTGGTTCCGTCCCTCCGAGACCAGCGGATCAGGGATTCCGCCCCGATGATCCGGCGCTGCGCATCAACAATGGGCTGAAAGACCAAGGAGAACCCGCGGAATCCCGCCTGTATGTCCGCGCGCAGCTCTCGCTCAATTTCCCGCCTTCGGTCCGCACGGTCCCGAAACTCCGGGCGGAAGAACATGTAGTGCTTCTGCCTGCTGTTGGCTTCGGACAGCGCCAATTCAGCGAATCGAATGATCTGCAGGGGATCCGCGGAGTCATGCGGCGCGGTGACCGCCCCAATGGTGCAGCCAAAGCGGATCTCCGCGGCCTGCTCGGGAAACGGCAAACCAATCTGTCTGATGATTGCGCCCACTAGCTCTGTCAGCCAGCTCCGGGATCTGGGCTGCTTCACCGCAACCACGAAGTCCTCGGCAAGGTCCCCCTGAAAAAGCGCAGCCTGCGAGGGCTGCAGAAACCGGACACCGTGCTGCTCCTGCAGCTCCGGGCTCATGTCGTACTCTTCGCTGGCAAGCAGCACTTCGTCGCCAGGGAAGATCTCGCCTTCCCGCGATAGCAGGATTCGTTGGCCAATCTCGTGGAGAAAGAACTCACGGCCACGCTGGAAGGAGAGCGCGGCGTCTGTGCTCCGGAAGGTTACCTGCAGCCGCACCAGGAGAATCGCAAGGTCTGAGTTCCCGGCAACGGCCAGCGCCCGCGCAAGCTGTTTGTCCAGGATTCGGCGCACCGGAAGTCCGGTCTCCAGATTTCGGGATCGCAGGCGCTCAAAGAGCCGCCGCTCTTCCTCCAGCGTCTGCTGCAGACGAGCAACCTGCAACCGGAGATCCTTTACCTCTTCATTGGGCTGCGTTGAGTTCAGTGAGTCCGCCACCGGGACCGGCAGCCTAGCATATCCGGGCTGGCTGGAAACTCAGATCCCATCCCTCCGCCAGGGTCTCCCAATTGCCCGGGACAGCGCTTGGGATGTCTGTTCGAGCTCCGCAACGGAATTGCTTTCGTCCACGGTGACCATCCTGTCACCCAGCTCAAGCACCAGACGACCAAAACTGTTCTTGCGATTCATGTAGCTGGAAAGCCTGCTGTTGACGGGTGTGCTTGCGGGAATCTGGGAGTCACTGAAAAACCGTGGATTCTGAATGACAACCGCGGTCAAACTGCGGAGCGGATCCACTTCGGACCGCACCCGGAGTCCGGCAATTCGCATTTCCCTGCGCAACTCCCCTGCACTGCTATCAAAGCGCACCTCCTCTCTAAGGAGAGCAACCACCGCGGATGCCGTGGTCATACTCACCAACAGAATCAGGCCGAACGCCCGTCCGGAAAAACTCACGCCGGGGCTGTTCAGTGCAACCGCAAATCCGGTAATAAGGGTTGCGGCAATCACCCCGTAGATGATCCGCCGAATCGGATTGGTCAGCAGCGCAACTTGTCCTTCGGCGTAGATCCGCAGGACAAGCCGCGCGCGAACACCAAACATCAGCCGTTCGGCGGGTTGTGGCAGGCAATCACGTGATTGTCCTGCTCCTTCTCCAGTACCGGCACCAGCTGGGTGCAGATCTCGGTGCGATAGTTGCAGCGGGGATTAAAAGTGCAACCCGGCGGCGGGTTCACCGGAGAAGGGACATCGCCTTCCAGGATGATCTGTTCCCGCTGAGCGTCCGGATCGGCAACCGGGATGGAAGACAGAAGGCTGATGGTGTAGGGATGCCGTGGATTGCGGTAGAGCTGCGCTGCGCTTGCGAGCTCCACCACCTTTCCCAGGTACATGACCGCAACGCGGTCCGACACGTACTCAACAACGCTGAGGTCGTGTGCAATGAAGATGAAGGTCAGGTCAAAGTCATCCTGCAGGCTGAGCAGCAGGTTGACGATCTGAGCCTGAATGGAAACATCCAGAGCGGACACCGGTTCATCGCAGACAATGAGACTCGGATTCAGCGCCAGCGCGCGCGCAATACCAATCCGCTGCCGCTGGCCACCGGAAAACTCGTGCGGATACCGGTTGGCAGCCGCCTTCGGAAGTCCAACCTTGTCCAGCAGCTCCATCACCCAGCGGTCCAGGTCCGGTCCACGGTGCGTGCCGAACTCGGCGGGCCCCTCCGCGATAATCTCCTTGACCACCATGGTGGGATTCAGTGACGCCCAGGGGTCCTGGAAGACCATCTGCAACTCGCGCCGCGCTTTCTTCAGCGTCTCCGGCCTCATGGACAGAACATCCGTGTCAGACGCCAGCTTGCGGGCTTCAGTCCGGAGCTTTTCCACCTTGTTTGTGAGCTCCCGTACCGCCTGTCTGCCGTCACGGCCGCGGGCCTTGGCGTCTTCCAGCTCAACCTCAACGGTGGCTCGGCGGGCATCCAGCTCGGTCACCTGGGACACAACCTCGTCCCGCGGATTGAGCCAGATTCGTCCGGAATCCGGCTCGTACAGGCGGAGGAGGCAGCGTCCAACGGTAGTCTTGCCACATCCGGACTCACCCACCAATCCAAGGGTCTCACCCTTCCGGAGCTCCAGGTTCACGCCATCAACGGCCTTGAGGGTGAGACTCTTGTTGGAGAAGGGTCCGGCCTTCACGGGGAAGGTCTTCTTCAGATTTTGAACCTTGAGGAGAGTGTCGTTCACGCCTCTGCCCCCATGCTGCCAGCTTCCTGCGTGCGGCTGCGGCGTGACATCTTCTGCAGATTCTTCACCTCCTGCCAGGCGGGCGTCTCCCTGACCTCATCACTGTAGAGAAAGCAGCGAACCTTGCGGTCATTCTCCACCTCAACCAATGCGGGTTCTGCCTCCCAGCACTTCTTCATCACTTTTGGGCAACGGGGCGCAAACCGGCAGCCATTGGGGAAGTTCCGCGCATCCGGCGGTGCGCCAGGAATTGCCGTCAGCAGGTGTCGGGAGCCGTCAGCATTGGTTTTGCTGGTTCCAAGTACCGGCACTGATCCGAGCAGGCCCTGAGTGTAGGGGTGCAGTGGCTTGGCAAAGATGTCCCTGACCGGAGCAGCTTCAACGGCAACCCCTGCGTACATGACAAGCACCCGCTCCGTGAAGCTCGCGATAACCGCAAGGTCGTGGGTGATGAACATGATGGAAGTATCAACCTTGTTCTTGAGGTCACCCATGAGCCGGAGGATCTGCGCCTGTATCGTGACGTCCAGCGCGGTTGTCGGCTCGTCCGCAATCATCACAGAGGGCTCGCACGCCATTGCAATGGCAATCATTACCCGCTGCCGCAGTCCACCGGAAAGCTGGAAGGGATACTCGTGGATCCGCTCTTTCGGCTCCGAGATTCCCACGAGATCCAGGAGGCGAACGCTTTCGTCCAGTGCCTCTTTCTCGCTCATGTCCCGGTGAAGCAGCAAAGCCTCCGAGATCTGGTAGCCAACGGTGAAGACGGGGTTCAGAGAAGTCATCGGTTCCTGGAAGATCATGCTGATCCGGTTTCCCCGGACCTTGCGCATCTCCGTTTCGCTGACCGTCAGCAGGTCCCTGCCTTCCAGCATTATCTCGCCGGACTCAATTTTGCCGGGCGGATCGGGGACCAGGCGCATTATTGACATGCTGGTCTGGCTCTTGCCGGAACCGGACTCACCAACAATTCCGAGGGTTTCCCCACGGCGGAGGGTGAAGTCCAGGCCGTCAACGGCGCGCACGGTGTAGCCGTGCATGTGGAAGTAGGTGCGGAGGTCTTTCACCTCCAGAAGCTTGTCCATGCGATTCTGTTTCCTGTTCTCCTGGATCTAGTGCTTGCTCTTGGGGTCTACGCTGTCCCGAATTCCGTCACCAAACAGGTTCCAGGCCATGATGGCCAGGAAGATCAGGAAGCCCGGAATCAGGATCCAGGGGAACTGCTGCATTACCCGGTTATTGCGAGCGGCAGACAGCATCAGCCCCCAGCTTGCCTGTGGTTCGGTGATGCCCAGGCCAAGGAGGCTGAGCGCGGACTCACCCAGGATGAAGCCCGGGATGGAAAGCGTGACTTGTACAATGGTGAAAGAAAAGGTGTTGGGGAGGATGTGCCTCCGGATGATGCGCAACCAGGAAAGACCCATGGTCCGCGCTGACATCACGTAGTCCTCGGTCTTGATTGAAAGCACCAGGCCCCTGATGACTCGGGACAGCGCTGCCCAACCAAGGAAGGACAGAATCATGACAATGAACAGGTAAACCTGAACGGAGGTGAGACCCGCCGGCAACGCAGCTCTCAATGCAAACAACAGGTAGATGGAGGGAATGGACAGCAAAACCTCTGCTATCCGCATCAGTACGGTGTCTACCGCCCCCCCAAAGTACCCGCTGATTCCTCCGATCAGCAGACCAATCAGGAACGAGATGAAGGTACCAATGAGACCGACCGAGAGCGAGATCCGAGCTCCATGCATCAAGCGGGACAGCTGATCCCGCCCCAGTGAGTCGGTTCCCCAGCGAAAGTACCCACCGGTGGGACTGGTCCACAGATGCCTCCGGGCCTGGAACAGCCCCAGGAAGCGATACGGTGTGCCTTCCGCAAACAGACCCATGAAGTTTTTGTTGCCCTTGGCCAGGATGAGCTCAAGGGGCTGCTCTTCTCCGGCAACGATAGTGGTACCCACCTGAAAGCGATAGCGGGCATCTGGATCCGGATCACGCTCCAGCCGAGCCAGCTCATCTTGCAAGCGGTCCAGCACCGGGCTGTCCTCGCTGAGACGGTAGTGGGCGCGCACATCCTCCCGGATTACCGCGGCACGGCCGGCTTCTTCCCGCGCGGTGCTGATGGAACGCAACTCATTGCGAACGATTGTCGGCTCAATGGATACGGCCCGGATGGCGCGCGGCGGAATGACGCCGTAGCTCTTATCCGACAGGTTCACCAGGCGCTGTTCCAGCGTGTACGGGCGGAAGCCCCGAGAGCCGTCCGGATTCTCATAGAACCAGTAGGTCCGGGTGGGCGGATGGAAGCTCTTGGCCTTGTCCGTCCAGGTCATGTCGAAGGGCGCGAGAAAGTCTGCAAACACCGCGATGAAGTACAACAGGATGAGGATGACAAAGCCAACCTTGCCCAGGGTGTGTTTGCGGAAACGCCGCAGGTAGATGGACCAGATGCTTTCGTTCTTATCTCCTACGGCTTCCCGCACTGCCAGGAGCTCCTGACTGGTCACTCCGGGATCGTCAGTCGGCTGGGTGGCCGGGCTCTGTGTCTTTGTTCTATCTGCCATCAGGAAATCCTCACTCTTGGGTCTACCAGTGCCAGGAGAATGTCAGCAATAAGATTACCAATAACCAGCAGGATCACGCCGTACACCAGGGAGCCGACGACCAGGTAGGTGTCTTGCTGCAGGACTGCCTGCAGGATCAGCCGGCCGAGGCCCGGCCAGGAAAGCACGGTTTCGGTCAGCGCTGCACCAGCCATGATGTTGCCGATTTGAAATCCGAGGATGGTGATCATGGGATTGATAGCGTTCCGCAGTGCGTGGCGATACACCACAACGCGCTCGACCTGCCCTTTTGCCCGCGCCGTCACTATGTACTGCTGATTCATGATCTCAAGCATGTTTGCGCGCATCACACGGGTAAGGCCCGCCATTGCGCTGGTACCCAAAACAAAGACCGGAAGGATCATGTGCCATGCAACATTCGCCGCGCGTGCAAAGAAGCCAAGATTCTCAACGCCCAGGCTTCTCATTCCTCCAAGGGGCAGCGGGATGTTGAACTCCAGGATGAAGAAGAGCATCAGGAATGCCAGGAAGAAGTTGGGTATAGCCAGGCCCACGAAGGCCAGGGCGGAGATGGTCTGATCCTGCCATTTGTACTGATTGGTCGCCGCCCATATTCCGGCCGGTATGCTGAACCCCCAGGCCAGCACCAAGGTTGTCAGAGCAAGGAGGACGGTATTCAGTGCTCTCGTGGTCACCAGGAAGGTGACGGGAGCCTTGAAGGTAATGGATATCCCAAAGTCACCCTGAATTGCGTTCCAGACATAGAGGATGAACTGCACCGACCAGTGTCGGTCCAGCCCAAACTGCACCCGCAGCCTGTCAACGTCTCCCGGCTCATTGGTGGGGTCCAGCTCAAACTGCGTGAGGATGTCTCCCGGGGCCAGCTGCACCAGCGCAAAGCCCAGGGCAATCACCATGAACAGCGTCGGGATCAATTGCAGCATTCGCCGCAAAATAAAGCTCAACAGAGCCGGACTGAACCACGCCAGCCGGAATACCCAGCTGACAAGCTCTGTCAACAGAAGCGCGCCAAACCAGCTGCTCCCGGTCAGCAACAGCACTATGTACAGAACCAGGTCCAGGATGAAGCTGAACTTCCAGTCCACGCTGCGCAGTTTTCCCAACACAAAAGCGAACATTCACAGATCCTTCCAGAGTCTCTATTCGCGGTCCACCGGACCACGGGTCACCCTATTGGGGGATGACAGGCAGCCTCGCGGCTGCCGAGCGCCTGTCCCGGTCGGCAGAAGTCCCCGGCCGGCAGAGCCTTCTGTCGTACGGGATAAGCAAAGAATGGCCTGGCGGACGAATCCACCAGGCCACTGAAGTCAACGACTTGAAATGTCTCAGTCGTCGATGAAGAAGAACTCAATCGCGCCCTTGAACCCATAGGCATCAAAGGGATGAACGATGATGTTCCCGATGTTGGCCTTATAGGCGGAAATGCTGGCCGGGTTGAAGGTGTAAACCCACGGCACCTCGCGGATCCAGATTTCCTGCATCTCATCATAGTACGGCACTGCCGCTTCCTCGGTGGGGCTGGTGACCGCAAGGTCATACAGCTCATCCACGCGGGCCTCCCATGCACGGCGGGGGCTTTCCTGGAGCGGCTCAATCATGTGCAGGTTACCGTCGGACGGATACACGTTGGATCCAAAGACAGGACCAATGTTTCCGGTAAGACCGATGAGGATCAGCTCCCAGTCATAGCTGGAGACCAGCTGGTTGACCAGAACGTTGAAGTCAATCGGGTTTGGAATGATCTCAAGACCAACGTTTGCGGCTTCCTGGGCAAAGAGCTCAACAATCCGCTCTCGAACACGGTTACCCGCGTTGGTGGAGAGGGTCAGAGAGATCTTGTTACCATCCGGATCCTCGCGGAATCCGTCTCCGTCACGGTCAATGTAGTCGATGCTGTCAAGCAGATTGGCGGCACGATCGGGGTCGTATGGGTACGCAATGTCCTCGGCGGTCTCCAGAAAGAAGGGGCTCTGAACCGGGATGAAGCTGTACTGGGGGAATCCGTAGCCAAAGGCAATGTTGTTGATGATTGTCTGGCGATCAACGAGGTGTGCCATGGCAACGCGGAAGGTGTCGTTGCTGTTCCAGGTCAGTGCAGGGGGCTCAAGTCCGGTATCATCTTCACCCTCAATGGGGTTCTGGTTGAACGTGATGAACTGCGTTCCACCGGCCGGACCAACGTTCCACAGGGTCAGACCAACTCCGTCGGCCTGCTCCAGAACAGTGCTCACGTCCTCACCGCGGATACCAAGGCCATCAATCTGACCGGCAAGCAGGTTCTGCAACTGGGTGTCCTGGTCCGGAATAATCCGGTAGACGATTTCGTCCAGATAGGGCAGCTGCGTGCCAGAGGCATCGGTGCGGTAGTAGTTGGGGTTGCGGGCCATTCGCACAAGCTCACCGGGTACGTACTCGGCGATGGTGAAGGGACCTGCGCCAACGATGGTGGTTACGTCTGCATCAACACCGAATGCACTGTTGGCAGCGGCGTAGTTGACGCTGGGATCCTTGATCTCAACGACGTTGCCTTCCTCATCGTACTCGTACTCATAGTCCAACCCGACAGAAGGAGTCCATCCAATGATGGACGCCCACACGTGCAACGGCTCGGGGGTAATCCCGGTCAAACCCAGCACGTCAATGTAGGTGGTAGGCAGCGTAGCGCGGTAGGTCAGCTCGTCCACAACTTCAAAGACCACGGGCTCATCGCGGCCGGTGTCCGGGTTCTCCAGGAAGAGCGAATTTCGGACGCTCTGATCCACGTCCTCACGGAGGTACAGGTGGTTCATGGTGAACACCAGGTCCTCAGCGGTGACGGGCTCACCATCGCTCCACAGCAGACCTTGGCGCAGGGTACCTGTGACGGTCCGGCCGTCCGCGCTGATCTCCCAGGTAGCGAGGCGTGGCTCGTATTCCAGGTCCAGCTGGCTCCGTGCCCAAGTGCTTTCCTGGGTCAGGTCCGTGATGTCCGTGGTGGACGTCTCGGCTGCAATGACGGAGTTTAGAGAGTTGGGGTCACTCAGGCTGGCAAGCACCAGGGTGCCGCCGCGCTGACCGATTTCCCATGCCGAGTAGTCAATGTTTTCGATTCCATCGAAACTGATGCCGGCAAGTTCGTCCTCAACATCAACTACTTCTTCGCCACCACCGCCAGCAAAGGCGGTTCCGACACTCAGAAGCAGGATGAGAAGGATAGGGATGAGATGAAGCTTTTTCATCTACATGGCCTCCTTACAGAGTAGTTCGAAGAACACTACCGAACTCCGAATGATTATGCAACAAAGAAGCGCCCGGGATTGATACATCGCGGGCGCTTTTTCATTAAAGATGCTACCAATTCGTAGGGATTGCTCTCTTGTGACACCGAAACGTTGGGAATCGTCCCGGTGCGGCAGGGCACCCCTGAGGCCTCAGGCCCGGGACCTACTTCACGTAGCTCGGGCGCGGCGTGTAGTGGGTATGCAGATACTCGTGGCTCTTGGCCGAGAGCGGCTTCTCCAGGAACTGCTCGTAGAGCTCCTTGATCATCGGGTTCTCGTGCGAGAGCCGGAGTTCCCGATCCTTATCATCTGTATAGAGCCCGTTGATCCGCTGCTGCCGCACTTCGTCCGTTGCACCATAGGGCTGGCCGCCGCCACCAATGCAACCGCCCCGGCATGCCATCACTTCAATGAAGTGATAGGGCATCTCCTCTCCGGCAGCCGCGGCACGCTTGACCTCATCCAGCACGGAGCGAACGTTGGCCATCTGGTGGGCCACCGCAACGCGGACCTCGGTCCCCTTGATGTCAATGGCGGCGGACTTCACGCCCTCCAGCCCGCGCACTGCCTCAAAGTCAACAGACGCAAGGTTCTCGCCGGTGACAAAGTTGTAGGCGGTGCGGAGCGCGGCCTCCATCACTCCACCGGTTGCGCCAAAGATGGTTCCGGCACCGGAGTAGATTCCCAGCCAGGGGTCTGCCTCCTCGTCCGGGAGGCTGAGGAAATCAATACCCGCGCTCTTGATCATTCGCGCAAGCTCCCTGGTGGTGACAACCACATCGATGTCCTGCACACCGCTGGATCTCATCTCGCTTGAGCGGGTGATCTCATACTTCTTGCTGGTACAGGGCATGACCGAGGCGTGGAAGATGTCCTCCGCCTTCAGTCCGCGCTTCTGGGCAAAGTAGGTGCGGATCATCGCACCCATCATCATTTGCGGGCTCTTTGCGGTGGAGAAGTACGGAATCAGCTCCGAGTAGAACTTCTCCATGTAGTCCACCCAGCTCGGGCAGCAGGTGGTGATCAGCGGCATGGCGCCTTCACCGGTGGTGAAGCGATGCACAAACTCGCTGGCCTCTTCCATGATGGTGAGGTCCGCGGAGAAGTTTGTGTCAAACACCACGTCAAAGCCAAGGCGCCGCAGCGCTGCGTAGATCTTGCCGGTGGTCAGTGTCCCGGGGGCAAGTCCAAAAGCCTCGCCGAGGGCCACCCGCACTGCGGGCGCAACCTGGACAACCTTCACCTTGTTGGGGTCCCGGAGGCCGTTCCAGACCTTGCCGGTCTCGTCTTTCTCGTAGATGGCACCAACGGGGCAGTGCGCGGAGCACTGGCCGCACTTGATGCAGGGGCTGTCATTCAGTGCGATGTCACCGGCAACCGCCATCCGCACTTCGTCTCCGCGTCCAATGAACTCAAGGGCCCAGACGTCCTGCATCTGCTGGCACACGTTCACACAGCGCCCGCACTTCACGCACTTCTCCGGCTCAAGCACGATTGATGGCGTGGAATCGTCAATGGGAATTTCCGGAACGTTCATTTCAAACGGGATCTCCCGGATTCCGAATTCGGCGGCCAGCCGCTGGAGCTCGCAGGTCCCGTTGCGCAGGCAGTGCAGGCAGCTGTTTGGGTGCGTGGAGAGGATCATCTCTATGATGGTCTTGCGGATCTGCACGATCTCCGGATCGTGGGTACGGATGGACATGCCCTCAATGATTTCCGTCGCGCAGGCCCGCATCATCTTGGGTGAACCGTCCAGCTTCACCACGCAGATCCCGCAGGCGGCCCAGGGCGGCAGATCCGGGTGGTAGCAAAGCGCAGGGATCTTGACTCCCGCCTGTCTTGCGGCTTTCAGGATTGAGGTGCCTTCCGTTACTTGAAGGTCAATCCCGTTTATTGTGCAGTTGATCATTCCCGTATCTCCCTAGCGCCGCTCAATGGCGCTGAACTTGCAGCTTTCGTAGCAGATCCCGCACTTGATGCAGGCTTCCTGGTCAATGACGTGCAGGCCACGTTTCTCTCCGCTGATGCAGCTCACCGGGCACTTGCGGGCGCAAACGGTGCAGCCGGTGCAGGCGTCTTCCAGAATCCAGTAGCTCACCAGGTCCTTGCACACTCCGGCCGGGCACTGGTTTGCCTCAATGTGAGAGAGGTACTCGTCCCGGAAGTGCGTGAGAGTGGAAAGCACCGGGTTTGGCGAGGTCTGGCCGAGACCGCAGAGGCTTCCGCGCTGCATGGCTAACCCAATCGCCTGAATCCTGTCGATGTCTTCCATGGTGGCCTTGCCGGAGGAAATCTTGCAGAGGAGGTTGTACAGTTTGCGCCCTCCAACACGGCACGGGGCGCACTTGCCGCAGCTCTCCTCAACGGTGAAACCAAGGTAGAAGCGGGCGACGTCTACAATGCAGTCGTCCTCGTCCATGACGATCATGCCGCCCGAGCCCATGATGCTCCCCAGTTCCTTCAGGTGCTCAAAGTCGATTGGAGTATCTAAGTATTCGGCGGTGATCACACCACCGCTCGGACCGCCAGTCTGCACGGCCTTGAACTTCTTGCCGCCGGGAACGCCGCCACCAATGTTGTACACGATGTCCCTGAGGGGAGTTCCCATTGGCACTTCAACCAGACCGGAGTTTGCGATCTTGCCGGTGAGGGCGAAAACCTTGGTGCCCTTGCTGGTCTCTGTTCCGATCTTCCCGAACCAGTCACCGCCGCGGGTGATGATCACCGGGATGTTTGCCCAGGTCTCCACGTTGTTGATAACGGTCGGCTTGCCCCACAGCCCCTTCACCGCCGGGAAGGGCGGGCGAGGACGGGGCATGCCCCGCTCGCCTTCTATACTTGCCAGAAGTGCGGTTTCCTCACCGCAGACAAATGCTCCGGCGCCGAGCCGAATCTCAATCTCAAAACTGAAGTCGCTACCAAGGATGTTCTTACCCAACAGGCCGTATTCAGTCGCCTGCTCTATGGCAATGCGCAGGCGCTCAATGGCCAGCGGATACTCGGCACGGATGTAGATGAAGCCGCGCTCCGCTCCCACGGTCCGGCCGGCAATGGACATGGACTCCAGAACCGAGTGCGGATCACCTTCCAGGACACTCCGGTCCATGTAGGCTCCGGGATCGCCCTCGTCCGCGTTGCAGACGACGTATTTCACATCACCTTCTACGACGCGGGTGAAGTCCCATTTCCGCCACGTTGGGAAGCCTGCGCCGCCCCGCCCGCGCAGCCCGCTCTTTTTGAGCTCGTCAATGACATCTTCCGGGCTCATTTCAAAGAGGACTCTCTCCAACGCCGCATACCCGTCCCGCGCGATGTACTCGTCTATGCTCTCAGGGTTGATTGCACCGCAGTTGCGGAGCACGATCCGGAACTGCTTCTGATAGAAGCTGAAGTCATCAACACCAACGTTTTCCTGGCTGTCCGCTTCACGATACTGGAGCCGGTCTACCCTTCGCCCCTTGAGGAACTGTTCGGACACGATCTCGGCGGCGTCTTCCGGTTTGACCTCAACGTAGAAGCTCTCGTCCGGAAGCACCTTTACAATGGGGCCCTTCTCGCAGAACCCGAAACAGCCGGTCTTCACCACCTGCACGGTGTTTTGAAGCCCGTGCTTCTCCGTCTCTGTCAACAGATTCCGGTAGATGGAATCGGATTTGCTGCTTTCACACGCGGTTCCGGCACAGACCAGGCAGTACTGCTGAAACGCCATACCTTACTCCTTTGCCCCGGCCTGACCGGGTTCCACGATGTCTATTGCCGGGCGGTCAAAGACGTGCTCGTTGACCAGCCGCCTTTGAATGATGTGTTCCTCAATTATGCGGACCGCCACCTTGGAATCCACACGCCCGTAGATGGTACGGGGCATCCCTTCCATCTTCACCTCCACCGTCGGCTCGGCGTGATCCAGCCCGAAGCCACCGGACTGCCGGAGGGCAACGTGTGTCATGCCGCGCTGCTCGAGCTCGGACAGAAACGCCGCGAGGGTCTGCTTTGCCCCAGCAGCAATCCCGCTGGTCCCCATGCCAACAACAATCTGAACCGTCTTGTTGTCCGTATCCCGCATCTCCAGCGCCTGACGGCGCTCGTCTCGTAGCTTCCGCAAATCATCAAGGGTGAGTTTGGCCACAGCTATCCTCCAGTTGCTCCAGGTACATCTGTGCGTACCGGGTGTTGATCGGGTCAGAAAGGTCTCCGAGCGCAGCGCTGAGCTCCGCCCGGCTGGTTGTGTAGTTCTGTGTGCCGCAGGTGCGGCGTATTGTGAGGTTCTGCTCCGCAGTCCCGTCCGTCAGCATTGCGGAGAGAAAGGCTATGGGCAGATCACCGACGGGAGGGAGGTCCGGGTGTGAGGCCGGAAGGCTCACGCTCACTGTGGTGCCCGCTCCGGGCTCACTGTCCAGGGCAAAGCTTCCGCCGCATGACTCTGCGAGCTGCTGCAGAAACGGCAGACCCAGGCCTACGCGCCGCCCGGGGTGCTTCTCCGGATCGGTGTAGAAGGGATCCAGCGCACGCTCGCGGGTCTGCAGATCCATGCCCTTTCCGTTGTCAGAGATGCGAACAGCGAGGCTCTCCGCATCCTCCGTCACGTGGACCGACACTTCGCTTGCACCGGACTGCAGCGCGTTCTGGAGAATGTCCAGGAGATAGTCAGCCATGCTTGCGTGCACTCCGGGAGCCGAACGTCAGCTCTTGGTGCTTTCAGTGCTCAGCTTGAGCCACTCCGCCACAATCGCGTCCAGGTCGGCGGGCTTCTTCTTGCCGTAGACCTCGCCATTCACCGTGACAACCGGCGCAAGCCCGCAGCATCCAACGCAGCGCACCGCTTCCAGGTTGAACAACATGTCCTCGCCGGTCTCGTTCACTTCGATGTCCAGCAGATTGCTGAACTCATCAATGAGATCCTGCGCGCCCTTCAGGTAACAGGCGGTACCCATGCAGACCTGTATCCGGTTCTTGCCGGGCTGCTTGGTCTTGAAGAAGTGGTAGAAGGTGATGACTCCGTAGATCTTTGCCAGTGGAACCTGCAGGTAGCGTGCGAGTGCAAGCGCAATCTCGCGGGAGATATAGCCGTACTCCTCCTGCGTGCGATGCAGGATCATGATGAGGTTGCCTTCGCGGTCCCTCCATTCGTCAATGAAGGAGCGAAGGTCCGTGGACAGCTCTACCGTTGCAATCTCCAATGCTCGTTCTGCCACTATCTGCCCCCGTGTCTCAGGTAATATCAACTACGCAGAACGATATGCCCAAAGTGGATCAGATGCAACTGTTGTCGCTTGATTAACAGCATCGCAGGGTTTATTATCATGTTGGTCACAACAATGAATACGGAACACGTACTTGGACGACATATTATGCTTCGCCTTGTGCGGTACCTGCGGGTTCTGCGGAAGCTGAAATCGCTCGGACTGGTCCGGGTCTTCAGCAACAACCTCGGGGACGCAATCGGTGTAAGTGCTGCAGTTGTCCGCAAGGACTTCTCCATTGTGGGAATTCCCGGAAACAAGCGAGGCGGCTATAACGTGGATGAGCTCATGACCTCCCTGACTTCCCTCCTGGGTGAGACCCGGGACCGGATTGCGGTGGTTGTTGGCTGTGGCAGGGTTGGCAGCGCTCTGCTTGAGTACCGGGACTTTGGCAAGGACGGGATTGAGATAGCTGCCGGCTTTGACGTTGCTCCGGAGCGGATTGGAGAGCACGAGGGCACGGCCCCGATCTACCCGGCAGACCAGCTCCGGCGCCGCGTGGCGGAACTCAAAGCGGAGGTTGCCATTCTTACGGTTCCGGAAGAGGCAGCACAGCCGATGTTTGAGCAGTGCATCCTGGCTGGAATCCGGGGTGTTCTGAACTTCACCACGGTGGAGCTGAAGTGCGAAACGCTCCCCGGGGTCCGCGCCTGCCCGGATGACTGTATGGTTTCCAACGTCAACATCGGTCTGGAGATTGAGACCCTCTTCTACCTCATGAACCTGGACAGACTGGGGATGGACGTCGCGTGACGGTGGAAGAGATTGCCGCCGTCCTGGAAGCGGATCTCCTGGTTCCGCCACCGGCGGGCTCTGAGCCTGACATCACCGAGTTTGTGGCCAGCGACCTGATGAGCGAGGTGCTGGTTGTGGACCACGAGCACTTCGCCCTGCTGACCGCTCTTCCTTCCGACCAGGTGATCCGCACCGCGGATGTGGTTGGGGCACCAATGATCATCTTTGTAAACGGGAAACAGCCCCCGGAATCCACAACCCGTCTTGCCGCCGATGAAGGCGTAACCGTTCTGCGAACCGCGGCGCCAACATTTGAGGCCTGCGCCAGATTGGCAGCCGGCATGGATTCCACCGCGCCGTGACAATCCCGATCAGCGCGGACACCTCCTCTTCAGTCATTCTGGAGTTGCTGTACGAGCTGAAAGTCCGGGACGCAATGAGCACAGAGCTTGTGACGGCCACCGGCGGCGAGAGCCTGGGTGCGCTCCAGCGCCTGATGAAGGCGCACATGATCACCGGAATCCCCATCGTCCATGACCAGCGCCTGATCGGGATCATCTCTGTTGATGACATCATGGAGGGCCTGTCCGGTGGCTACATCGGGGACAGGGCGGAAGCGTGGATGACGAGGAACGTCATTGTCCTGGAAGAAGACATGCCGCTGGCATTCGCCATCTCTTCCATGGAGAAGTATCGCTTTGGGCGCTTTCCCGTCCTCAGCAAGGACCGGCGCCTGGTGGGAATCATTACCAGCCGTGACATCCTGGTGCGCCTGCTTGTGGCAATCAACCGCCGGGTGGAGCAGCTGGAAAAGGAACAGGGCGCAATCGCAGGGACCGGCCATGCCGAGTCCCCAGAGAATGACAGCGGGCTGCGGTTTCGGACCCGGCGCTTTGACTTTGAAAACGCCGGCAAGCCCACCTCTACTATCAAAAAGGCCCTGCGGGACCGGGGTGTTCCGCCAAAAATCCTGCGCCGGGTTGCCATTGCCTGCTATGAGCTGGAGATGAATCAGGTCTGTCACAGCCTCGGCGGAAGCCTTGCGGCGAGCGTGGCGGACGATTGCTTCACCCTGGTTGCGGCGGACGAAGGCCCTGGAATCCCGGACCTGGACGCCGCGCTGACAGAGGGTTTCAGCACCGCCGGAGACTGGATCCGTTCCCTGGGTTTCGGGGCCGGGATGGGGCTGCCAAACACCCGCCGCGTAGCGGACCGCTTCCAGATCAGCTCGGACAACAGCGGTACTCGCGTTGAGATACAGATCAGCCTGAACCCGGAGGTGCACTGTGACGATTGAGGCCTTGTTATCCCGTCTGGATCTGGAAAAACTCGTAGCCGCGGATCCCGAGCGCGAGATCCTGGCTGGCTACACGAGTGACCTGATGTCTGACGTTATGGCCAACGCTGCGGAAGGATCCGTCCTGATCACCATACAGGCGCACAAGAATAGCGTTGCCGTGGCGGCACTCGCAGGAATAGCCGCCATCATCGTATGCTCGGCGCGTCCGGTGCCGGATGACATGATCCAGGCATCCGAGTCCGAGGGCATCGGCCTGTACCGGAGCACCCAGAACCAGTTCACCGTCAGCGGCCGGGTGTTTGCGCTCCTTGGCGGGGCAGCATAAGGCAGAGCACGTGAGGGTCCGCGCAGATCTCCACCTGCACAGCTGCCTCAGCCCCTGCGGAGACCTGGATAACTCCCCGTCCGCCATTGTCCGGATTGCGCAGGAACGCGGGGCAGACCTCGTGGCACTGACGGACCACAACAGCGCACGGAACTGCCCGGCCTTTGGCGCCGCCGCCAGGCGGGCAGGAATTGCGGCAGTCTTTGGGCTGGAAGCTACAAGCCGGGAGGAGGTGGATCTGCTGTGCCTGTTTGGTACGGTGAATGCCGCCATGGGCTTTGGTCAGCTCATGGAAGACAGCCTCCCGGATCTGGCCAACGATCCCGAGCGCTTTGGAGAACAGCTGGTGGTGGACCAGGATGAAAGCATCCTGGCGGAACTGGAAGTCCACCTGCTGTCCGCGTCCAGCCTGTCCCTGGATGAGATTGTGGATGCCTGCCACGCACGGGGCGGCCTGGCCATTGCCGCACACATTGACCGCGCGCACCACGGCGTCATCGCTCAACTGGGCTTTGTACCGGACATCGGGCTGGACGCAGTGGAGCGAGTGAAGAGCCCGCAGGTATTGGGCGCGGTGACCTCACCGGCGGCAGGCGGTCCCGATTCCGCTGTGGTGGCAAACTCGGACGCACACTTCCCCCAGGACATCTGCCGTAGGTGGACCGCCTACGATATGCCGCAACCGGATTTCGCCGGGCTGGCGGAAGCGCTCTCCCGGCTGCGCGCTGGTGACGCCAATGCCGCCCGTCCCTGCTTTGGAGACGGGTCTTGCGCCGCACCCTGAGCGCGGACGGGGAACACTGGATGCCGATGGATCGCCCCAAGCCGTCCGACTGCTGAGGCGAGGCTCAGCCGAAGTCCAGCTCGCCGGGAACGCTCAGGATGTCTCTTGGCTTGCTTCCGTTGGCGGGACCAACAATTCCCTTGTGTTCCATTGTCTCAATCAGACGCGCGGCGCGGTTGTATCCAACCTTCAGGCGGCGCTGCAGATAGGACGCGCTGGCCTTGCGTGCCTGCACCACAACTTCCACGGCGCGGTTGAAGAGGGGATCATCCTCATCAACGGGTGCAAACACGTCATCGTCCTCGTCAAAGAAAATTTCCTCATCGATGTAGTCCGGTGGACCGATCCGTTTCACGCGTTCCACTACTCGCTCAACTTCCTCCTCGCTGAGGAAGGCACCCTGCAGACGAATCGGGAAGGGATCCCAGCTGGAGACAAACAGCATGTCGCCACGGCCGAGCAGCTTCTCAGCCCCAATGCTGTCAATGATGATTCTGCTGTCCACCTTGCTCGCCACCATGAAGGCAATCCGGGACGGGATGTTGGCTTTGATGAGGCCGGTAATGACATCGGTGCTCGGCCGCTGGGTTGCCAGCACCAGGTGGATGCCAACGGCCCGGCTCATGGCGGCCAGGCGTGCAAGCGTTGCTTCCAGCTCCTTGCCGGTGGTGGCCATGAGGTCTGCAAACTCATCCACCACAACCACAATGTAGGGCAGCTTCTCCACAGCCAGCCTCCGCTCCCGGATCCGGTGGTTGTATGCACCGATGTCACGGACTCCAAGGCTGTCCAGGAGGGCGTAGCGACGCTCCATCTCCGCAATGCAGTACTGGAGGGCCTGGAACGCACGTTTGGGTTCGGTGATCACCGGCGCGAGCAGGTGCGGAATGTCGTTGTACAGCTTGAGCTCCACAATCTTGGGATCGATGAGAAGGAGCTTCACTTCCGAGGGGTGATGGCGATACAGCACGCTGCAGATCAGCGCGTTCACGCACACGCTCTTTCCGCTGCCGGTAGCACCGGCGATGAGCAGGTGGGGCGTGCGCGCGAGGTCAAAGATGATGGCATCCCCGGGAATATCCCGCCCGAGGATGACCGGGAGACGGTAGTTGCCATCGGTAAAGGAGGCCTCATTGATCAGCTCGCTGAATGCGACAATCGCCCGGTTTCGGTTGGGAATCTCTATGCCCACGGCGTGCTTGCCGGGAATCGGCGCAACAATGCGGACGCTTGCCGCAGCAAGGCGCAGTGCAATGTTGTCAGCGAGGTTGGTGATGTTTCGGAGTTTCACGCCAGGCGCGGGCAGGATCTCGAACATGGTGATGACCGGACCACGGCGGATACCGGTGACCTCTGCGGAGATGCGGAACTCTTCCAGTGTTTCCTGCAGCACCTGAGCGGCTGCGCGAGTCTCATCGTCAACCACCCAGTAGGGCGTGTCCCCGTGGTCCTGCAGAACACCCTGCACCGCAATCTGGAGTGCCCCAGGTTCGTCGGTACCGGCTTCGTCACTGGTGTCGTAAGAGTCGCCAATGTTGTCAGAGTCTTCCGGCTCATAACCACTTGAAGGCTCAGAGCCGCTTGACGGACCGTAGTCGTCGTCAGACTCCATGGAATCACCGCCGGGTCCCACCGAGCGCCAGGGGCGGGAATCCGAACTGAAGTCATCAACTGCCTCGGAGAACGCGCCGTTCCGGTACTCAATTGCCGTCGCCTCCGGGATGTCGGAGACAAAATCGGCAACCTCTGGAGCGGGAAGCACCGCGGCGCCACCAGGACCGGTCAGGCTGAGCGCTGAAGCGGAGCCCTGCCTGTGCTGCTCCAAGCCGACACTCCCGACGCCCGCCGTGTTCCAACTATCCCTGTCTTCCGCAGCTTCGCGATTGGCACGCCCCCGGGCAGAGAGCGCTTCCAGCTCATCCAGAGCCTCGGCTGCGCCACTGGTGTTCCATTTGGACGCGGAGTCCGAGATTGGCCCCTGAGCCCCGGGAGCCCCCAGGCCCGCCTGGGTCCCGTGTGTTTCGGGGGCCGGCAGGGCAAGCACACGGGCACCCCCGGAAGAGCGCGGTCCCGCTACCAAGCTTTGCGGAGAAACACCGTGCTCCTCCCCTCTGGAAGCCGCACGGCGATGGTACCACCGCACGGCGTCACCCCCGCCGGCGGGCCACAGAAGAACCACCGCGGCCCAGACGGCCGCAAAAGCAATCAGGACCGCGACGGCGCCGGGCTGGCCGAGGAAATCCACGAGCGGCGCAAGGCCGGCTTTCGGGTATGAAGGATCCAGCAGGCGGGCCACACCCGCCGCTCCGAGCAGCGCGGGAGTCAAGGCGGTAGCCCGGCGTAGGAGCACCAGGCTTACCGAGACCCTCCACGCCACCACGGAGGCAAGGAGGAAGTACAGCGGAATGGCGAATGCCAAAATGTGGAAGCGCGAAAGGAGCGCGGCCCCGGGGCTCTGAAGCAGCACAATGACAAAGGCGTCCGCATCAGTTGTCACGGCAAGGAGAAGGGAAAGCAAAAGCATGCCCGCCAGCAGGGCAAAGATGGACGCAAGAAGCACTGACCGCAACACGGGGGGCCCCTCCATACCGGCAGTATCGGCGCGCAGGGGCGTGGTCCCAACCGCTCGCCGGAGGCGAATCAGAAGATGATGCCGGCGATGATCCCCAGCGGGATGAGGTAGGCGGCAAACCAAAAGAGGCGGTCACTCTTCAGTAGCGCCATCACCGCACGCAGCGCCAGCCAGCCGGTAAGCATTGCCGCCACCACGCCCCCGGCAATTGCCCAGGCTGTGGTCTGGGCGGCTAACTCACCGGCATCGCCAAGGGTCAGCAAAAGCGCACCAAGAATCGCAGGAATGGACAGGATGAAGGCGTACTCCCCGGCGAGCTCTCGCTGCATTCCCCCCAGCCGGGACGCGCTGATGGTTATTCCGCTGCGGGAAATGCCGGGCGCTACCCCGAGACCCTGGCCTACTCCGGCCAGAACAGTGACTCGCCAGTCCAGCTGGGAATAGTCCTGCCGTCCTCCGGCCCTGCGCGAGACCAGCAGAAGGCCAGCCGTGATGATGAACATGACGGCTACGCTGTTCGGCTCGCGGAGCCATGAGGCTTCATTGATGGCCAGCCCTACAGCGGCGGTCAATGCGCTCGCCACAATTACCGAGATTGCCAGCCGGAAGTTGGTCCGGTCACTCTCGTCGGCGCGCCCGCGCAGCAAACGCCAGAGGGACACCAGGACAGCGAGGATCCGATGACGAAACACCGCAACCACAACAACAAGGGTTGCCACGTGGAGGAGCACGTCAAAGAGCACCGGGATTTCCGCCAGGTCCAGGACTTCGCGAAGGATCACAAGGTGTCCGGAGCTGGACACCGGAAGAAACTCGGTGAAGCCCTGCAGGGCCCCGAGCAGCACCGCCTGAAGCATACTCATTCGTCATCCTCCGGTGTGGGCAGATCGGGAAAGAAATAGCGCAGAACTGCTGCGGGTTCACGGCCTGCGGAGACGCCGTAGAAGACAGCGCTCTCCACAACCTTCTGCACGTGAATTCGCGTTTCCGTGATCTCGTAGGCCAGCACCCGGGACAGCGACGGCAGAGCCGCGAGTTCGGCTTCCCATCTCCGTAGCCGATTCCCGCCCCCGTTGTAGGCAGCCACTGCAGCCGCGGGATTGGGCAGCCGCTCAAGCTGCCGGGCCAGATAGGAGAGACCGATGAGCGCGTTCTGCGCCGGATCCGTGAGGTCATCGGCAATCACGCCCAGGCGCGCGGCCTCATCCTCGGCGGTGGCGGGGATGAGCTGGGTCAGTCCGACGGCGCCGGCAACCGAGACAATATCCGGGCTGAAGAAGCTCTCCTCGCGAACCTTGGCAAAGGCCAGCTCAGTGGGGATGCCCACCTGGTCTGCGGCATCGGTGATGGCATCCTCAAAGGCCCTGGGATAAAGCAAGCCCGCAAGGGTTTCGCGGTCAGCGTCCGTCAGCTCCCGGCGGAATCGCGCACTCTCCGCCAGACGCAGGGATTCAAAGATCAGTCCCGCTTCCCCCATCAACGCGGAGTCTGCCGTAAGTGACTCCGGCGTCAGGAAGCGACGGATCGGCCAGGCAAGTCGATAGCGGAGTTCCAGGTCAGCGCCAGCCGCGGCATCCATTACCGCACGGGCAACTGTGCTGTCCCTGGTGGAGACAAGCGGCCGGTGAAGACCGCTGGCAACGGGATCGTAGGGAACTCCGTCTATTGCAGCGGACAGCATGTGGTACCAGGGCCGCGCGTCTTCCGGGACAGGCAGGGAAACGGGCTCTCCGCTCAGCCGCAGGTGGAGGTTTGCCGCCGCCGCAGAATCCGGATCCGGAGACGCCAGGGCTACATCCCGGAGCAGGCCGGTCTCACCGGCCCGGATGAGGTCCGAGACCAGGTCAGACGCCGCGCGGGAAAGGGTCCCGGGGACCGGACGTTCGTCCGGAAGCGCGAGGAGTTCCGCTACGCGATCCGCAAATGCGCCCCGAAGCACCGTGGAGAGCGGATACTCGGTCGGCGCGGCCGGAGCAAGGGTAATGGCGAGGTCCCCGAGGAGCGGATCATCCGAGTGGGCCCGGGCGATGGACGCGGCCTGCGCGCTGCGGTTCCGCAGGACATCCGCTATTTCCGGGTAATCCAGCAGCAGCAGCCAGTACAGCAGCGCCGCCTCCGGGTGTTCGTCACCGAGCAGCGCTGAGACCAGGGCTACTGTCATGTCAGGCTGGGCCTCAGCGAGACTCATTGCGGTGACAACGGCGTGCGACGGGAGGCGCCGGGACAGGCGTTGTGCCGACTGAAGGCTGCCCTCTTCCACGCGCTCTGACAGGCGTTCGGATCGGCCATTCGCGCACCCGGCGGGCGCAACAACAACGATCAGAAGCAGTGCGGAAAGAGCAGATTGAAATCGGTTCACAAGGCTTCTGGGGTCCAGTCTCAGCCAGTCAGGGACGGAATCGGCGCACTCTGCAGGAGCCGGAACACCAGGAAGGTCAGCCCGCCCATTCCGGCGAGCGAAACAAGGACCAATCCGGCAGTTACTGCTGCTCCAAATCGGTCTCCAGCGTCCGGGGCTTCAAAGGAGTAGTCGGCGCTGTAGTCGTCCTCGGGTTCATCATCGGCCATGTCCCCGTCCGGCCCAGGCGCACTGAAATCCAGGGAGTCACTGAAGTCCGCGTCAAAGCCCTCGCTACCGGCCTCTTCTATGGTGCCGTTCGACTCTCCGGGAAGGTCAAAGTCCATGTCCAGAGAGTCGTCGTCGGCGGCGGCAATCGGGAGGGCATCGTCAGAGCCAGCGTCCATGCTGCCATAATCGTCATCCAGCGAGCCGGCGTCGGTATCCATCTGACCGAAGTCGTCATCCATTAGACCGAGGTCAATCTCGGCCAATTCCGCCCCGGACGCCGCTACCGGGTCGTTCGCAACTGCGGGCTCAACTTCTGCTTCCGTTTCCCGGTCCCCGTCCAAACCGCCGGACTCAAAAGAGAAGTCACCGATGTCCAGATCGTCCAGATCCGGGTCTTCACCAAGGTCCAGGGACGATCCCTCGTCCTCCCCCAG
Organism: uncultured Spirochaetaceae bacterium; assembly: GCA_964591085.1. Taxonomy (GTDB): domain Bacteria; phylum Spirochaetota; class Spirochaetia; order DSM-27196; family CAZPXH01; genus CAZPXH01. Next base: position 78,067 of record CAZPXH010000006.1, read on the forward strand.
GTCCAAGGCGGATTCCTCACCTCCACCAGACGGAGCTGACGCAACGGAAGCAGCTTCGCGTGCCGGATCCGCCGGTTCAAAGCTGAGGTCGTCCAGGGAAATTCCGTCTTCCTCATCAGCCATGGGCATGACTCCGGCGTCATCCAGATCATCAAAGCTGATCTCGCCAAAGTCCGAGTCATCGTCCCCGGGGATGTCCATCTCGGAAGGATCCTCCGGGTTCACCGTGAAGCTCTGCAGGTTGCCGCTGTCCATGTCTTCCGCGCTTGCAACTACCTGCCCGTCCGGGTCCCGGGACAGCGTCAAGCGGACTCCCGAGCCGTTACCGGCAAGATCGTCCAGGGAAACGGTGCCTAGCGTTCGGATCACTCGCCCCTCGGCTCCTTCCACCAGGCGGATACGGATGCTGCGCTGTCCGGGATTGGCCGGCTCCAGGATGAGTTCACGAGCCTGCTGATCTCCGCCGGCCAGAACCTCGTAGAAGGACCCGTCGGCCAGCTGGATACCGATGTGTGCGTCGTTCACCCTCTAAGGCCTCCAAAAAACCGTACGCTTCCCCCGTTACTCTGTCAACGAGTATAGTGCCGATATGCCCGGAGGGCTCACGGTCGTCATAATTCTACTTGCCGTTGCCGTGGCTATCCTTCTCCTGGTCACGTTGAACGTACTGCGCCGCACCGGACCACCGCGGGAGCGCAGGCAGCGGACTCGTGACCAGGCAACGATTGAGCGGGAAGCCCAAAAGCGCCTGGCGCAGAACCCCCGGGATACCGCGGCACTCGCAGACCTGGCGGACGTGTACTTCAAGACCCGCGATTGGGACAAGGCCGCCAAGACCTACAGAACCCTCATGGATGAGGCGCCGATGCACCCCGACGACGTGGACGAGTTCACCGCCACGCTGCGCTTTGGCATTGCATCCGTCCACCTCAAACAGTACCAGGAAGCCTACAAGGCGCTGGTAGTTGCCCGATCTATCAATGCCGATGTGTTTGAGGTCAACCACCATCTCGGAATCATCGAATATCGCCGGAAGGTGTTTGACAAGGCGCTGATGCTGCTGCGGAAGGCAAACGTGCTGCAGCCCAACCACCAGGAGACCGAGCGCTACCTTGCGCTTGCGCTGGCACGCAACAAGAAACATGAAGAGGCCCTTCCTATCCTCAAGCGGGTCCTGGAGCAGCATCCGGACGATCGCGAGGTCATGTTCGTGCAGGCGCAGTCCTACCACGAGGTCGGACAGGTTGACATGGCTCTGCGAATCTTCATCCATCTTCGCCCGGACCCGGCCTACGGGCCGCACGCTTCCCTGATGTCGGGCACACTTCACGCCAAGCAGAAGAAGTACGATGCCGCCAAGGCTGATCTGGAAATCGGGCTCCGCCACCCGGAGATCCGCCGAGAAATTCGGCTGGAGATGCGGTATCGCCTGGCGTCTATGCACGTTCAACTCGGTGAACTCAGCGAGGCACTCAGCCTGCTAAACGCGATAGAGAACGAGCAGCCCGGATACAAGGACGTGCCTGCCCAGATCCAGCGCTACGCCGAGCTGCACAAGAACGAGAACCTGCAAACCTACCTCCTCGCTCCCAAGGAGGAGTTTGTGGCCTTGTGCAAGCGGATGGCCGTCAACTACATCCCCCAGTCAAAGACCAAGATCACCAAGCAGAGCGTGTACAAGTCCGATCACGCAGACCTCCTGGCAGAGGTTGAGACGTCAAGCTGGCAGGACGTCATCCTATTCCGATTCATGCGAACAGAGGGTCAGGTTGGGGAGCTTGCGCTCCGTGAGTTCCAGTCCCGTCTGAAGGACGAGCGCGCCGGGCGAGGCTACTGCGTCAGCGCCGGCACCTTCAGTGACACGGCGCAGGCCTTTGTGGAGGCTCGCCTCATTGACCTGGTGGACAGGCCCAAGCTGGTGAAGATGCTCGCTCGGGCGGGCTGACGCTCAGTTCCGCAGATTCCCTGTTCTCCCGCACAGGCGCGGTCCGGGCGGAGCCGTATGAAACTCCCGTACTCAGAGGTCAGGAAACCTCCAGAATGAGAATACAGGAGGCTCCCCGGCCAGGCTCGGCAACCTCCGCATCCGGGCCAAACCCCGGTTCTGGAACCTTAACCGTCCAGGCTGAGCACAGGCCGGCTTCCTGCGCTTCCTCACCCTCGGCGGCCGTTGTATCTGGGCCACGCCGCTGCAGGAGCAGGTGGCCCCCCGGACTGCAGCAGCGGAGCGCCGATGCGAGCATTGGAGACCCGGGTGGAAAGACCGCCCGCGCGGTGCAAATGTTCCAGGCGCCTGCGGGAAGTTCTGAGACCGGCCGCTGGTCCACCAGGGGTCCGCGCGGACCAAGCAGGAGGGAGATGGTCTGAAGCACGGCGGCCCGCTTTCCGGAGGGCTCACAGAGCGTCACCTGCAGGTCCGGCCGGGCCATTGCCAGAATCATTCCCGGCAGGCCTGCCCCGCTGCCGATATCCAGGAGGCTCTCCCCGGCGATGGCGTCCACTATGGGAACAAGGCTCAGACAATCCAGGATGTGACGCCCGGGCCAGCGTTCCGGGGGATCACCAATGAGGTCCAGGCGGAGGTTGTAACGGGCTATCTCCGTGATCCAGAGGCAAAGGTCCCGGTGAAAGGTCTGCGGAAGCTGAAGGCCGGCGCGGGAGGCTGCCTCCACACTCTGATCAGCGAGTGCGTTTGCATCCGCTGCCGCGCTCAGCCGGCCGCTCCCATCTGCTCGGCGGCGGCGCGGGCGTGCCGCTTGATTGCCACGAGCAGCACCGCGATGTCCCCGTCCCGAACACCCGGAATGCGGGTGGCCTGCCCGATTGACTCGGGTGCTGATGCAATCAGACGGCTACGGCCTTCTGCGGAAAGCCCGTTGAGCTCGCGAAAATCCAGGTCCCGCGGAATCTTCATGCTGTCCATGCGGGCAATGCGCTGCACCTGCCGCTCCTGGCGGGAGGCGTAGCCCGCGTACTTCACGTTGAGCTCAACAACGTCCAGCCACTCAGGGGGCGTGGATCCGGCCAGTCCGGGCCGCACTCGGACCAGGTCCTCCATCCCTGCCGCCGGCATCCGAAGGACCGCCGCGAGGGTTCGTCCGACAATGCGCTCGCCCAGGCCCAGGCTGCGCGCGAGCTCGGCTCCATCACTGCTCTGCAGATCCTCCCGGCTGAAGCGCTCGCGCTCCAGCTCGGCTTCCAGGGCGGCTACGCGCTCAGCCTTTCGGCGGGTCTGTTCCCGTTGTGCCTGATCCCGAAGCCCGATGTGCTCCGCTAGCTCAGCAAGCCGAAGGTCCGCGGTGTCATGGCGCAAGGCAATGCGGTGCTCGGCCCGGGAGGTGAACATGCGGTAGGGCTCATCCGGCCCCAGGTTGACCAGGTCATCAATGAGGACCCCGGCGTAGGCAAGGCTCCGTGGAATCACCACGGCTTCCTCACCGGTCAGGAATCGGGCAGCGTTGATCCCGGCAATCAGGCCTTGAGCTGCGGCCTCCTCATAGCCGGAAGTGCCGTTGGTCTGGCCGGCCACGAACAACCCGGCTACACCCCTCGCCTGCAAGCCGCTGTCCAGGGCGCGGGCATCAATCGCATCGTACTCAACCGCGTAGCCGGGACGCATGATGTGCGCAGTCTCCAGCCCGGGGATGGTCCGCACAAACTGCTCCTGCGCTTCCTGCGGCAGGGAGGTGGAGATTCCGTTGAGGTAGAGCTCCGCGGTTTCTGCCCCTTCCGGCTCTACAAAGACGTGGTGGCTGGTCCGCTCCGGGAACCGAACCACCTTGTCTTCAACAGACGGGCAGTAGCGCGGCCCCCGCCCCGTGATTGCCCCCGAATACAGCGGTGATGCGCCGAGGTTCTGCTGAATGACGCGGTGGGTTTCCTCAGTGGTATGCGTCACGTAGCAGGGAATCTGCACCCGGTCCAGGCGGTCCTGCGCAAAGCTGAACGGAATGACGTGAGGATCACCGGGCTGCGGTTCCATCCGGCTGAAGTCCACCGAATCCCGATGAACCCGGGGCGGTGTCCCGGTCTTGAGCCGCCGCAAGGAGAAGCCAAGGTCCAGCAGGGTCCGATCCAGACCGGTGGAAGCGGGTTCGGCAAAGCGGCCGCCGGATGCCCGGTAGGATCCCAGGAAGATCTCACCCCGGAGGAAGGTGCCGGTTGTGAGGACCACGGCGCCGCAGCGGATCTGTCGTCCACGCTCTGTCCGCACCGCCACAACGCGCCTGTGGCCATTTGCGGCGCTCTCCGTGATGAGGTCCACAACGCTGTCCTGGTAGAGCATCAGGCCGGTCTGCGCTTCCAGAATCTGCCGGGCGGCACGCTGATACGCAGCCTTGTCCGCCTGCGCGCGAGGGGCTTGAACCGCGGCTCCCCGCCGCCGATTGAGCATCCGGTACTGGATGAGGGTGCGGTCAATGAGGGCGGCCATGACTCCACCGAGTGCATCTATCTCACGGACCATGTTGCCTTTGGCCAGACCGCCGATTGCGGGGTTGCAGGACATCTTCCCGATCGTGTCCAGATTCTGCGTCACCATCAGGACGGACTGCCCCAGGTGGGCCGCGGCCATCGCAGCCTCAATCCCGGCGTGTCCGCCACCAATGACCAGTACGTCGCAATCCATAGCGGCGGACGCTACCGGAGGCCACTATTTCTGACAAGTATGCGAAGAATGCGTGGAGGTCCCGAGCGTATGGGGCGGCCTGTGGGCGGGGTCTGGTGGGGCTACTTCCCCACGCAGAAACCGGAAAAGACCACGTCCAGGATCTCGTCCGTCCGAATCTCCCCAGTGATGGCCCCGATACCGGAGAGGGCTTCCTGCAGATAGAGGGAAAGCGCATCCAGCGGCAGACCCTCTTCCCACGCCGCCAGAGCCTCCGCCAGGGAAGCTTCAACGCCAGCGAGTTCCTGTTGCTGCCGCTCGGAGGCAATGCTCAGCTCAGGGGGGGCGCCGTCCATCAGCGTCTCCCGGATCAAGCCGAGCATCTGGGGGATGCCCGCGCCGGTCCGTGCGCTCACCGGGACCGCACCCTCCGGTGCGGGCGCAGCAGCCGGGGAATCCATCTTGTTCCAGACCAACAGCCGCGGTGCGGTCTGTTCCGGAGACAGCGGATCATCACCTTCCGGGGAAGCAACCGCAGCGCGATCTGACGCATCCACCACCGCCAGTATCAAGTCCGCCCGAGAAAGCAGAGTTCCGGTCCGCCGCGTACCTTCCCGCTCCAGCGGATCAGGGCTTTCCCGAAGGCCCGCGGTGTCCACAAGGCGGATCGGAAGCCCGTCCAGATCCAGGTTACTCTCCAGGTAGTCCCGGGTAGTGCCGGGGATATCGGAAACAATCGCACGGTCCTCCCCTAGCACCCTGTTGAAGAGGCTGGACTTCCCGGCATTCGGCGCGCCGGCAAAGACCACAACCGCCCCGTTCTGCAGGAGCCTCCCGTATCGGTAGCTCGCCAGCAGTTCGGTGACCTCAGCGTGTACGGCGCGCATCCCTTCCCGATGGTCTATCCCGGTATCCACCTCGTCATCCGGGTAGTCAAGCTCCACCGTCACGGCCGCCGCAACACGCAGGAGGCGCTCCCGGAGCCCGGTCAGCCGAGTCCGGGTTGCTCCGGAAAGCCGCTGGAGCGCAGCCCGGGTACCGGAGAGGGTCTGCGCATCAATCAGCTCCCGCACCGCCTCCGCCTGGGTCAGGTCCATTCGTCCGTTGGCTACCGCGCGCAGACTGAACTCGCCCGGAACCGCCTGCCGGAAACCCTGCGCAAGCAGGAGCCTCAGGATTCCTGCCTGGATCACGGGGCTTCCGTGGCAGCTGATCTCCGCGGCTTCTTCGCCGGTGTACCCGCGACCATCACGGAATACCGTGACCATGACCTCATCCAGCACCTCGCCTCCATTTGTAATGTGACCGTGCAAGGCCTGGTGGGAGCGGGCGCCACGGAGGGCATCCGGACGGGAAAAGCAGCGGGACAGTGCGTCTACGGAGTCCTTCCCGGACACGCGGAGCACGGCAATCGCCGAGCGCCCCGGGGGCGTTGCAGGAGCCACAATGTTGTCATCCAGATCGGGGATGCTGATCACACGGGGACGCTACGGCTTTGCGACGGGTCCGGCAATATCGTAGCCTTTACTCACCATGACCGACTCCGAACTGCGGGAAATCCTGCAGCAGCACCTGGTGTCCCTGCACACAGCGCGACGTCAGCGTAAGGAGAAAGAGGCTCTGCTGGAGCAGTGGTCCCGTCGCGCCACGCTGGCTGCGTCCGAGGGCCGTGCAGACCTGAAGCAGGCGGCCCTTTCTGAATGCCGGCACCTGCTGGACGCCATTGAGCGGATCAAGGCCGACGAGCGGAGCATGGAGGCGGAGATTGATACCGTGAAGGCGGAGGCTCGGGCAGACCAGGCGCAGGTACAGCGCAGCGTTGATGTAGACATCCTGTTGGAGCAACTCCGCGGTATTGTGGGGGAACCGGACGAGACCGCAGACGCGTTGCGGGACGTTGAGGCGCAACAGGCATTGGAAGAGCTCCGACGGAAGATGCGCGGTGAGGAATAGAAGGCCAGTCCTTCCGGGCGCCGACCGGCCACTGGTGTTTGCGCACCGGGGCTTGAGCGCGCGGGCGCCGGAAAACAGCATGGCAGCCTTTTGCCTTGCCGTGGATGAAGGGATCCCCGGAATAGAGCTGGACGTCTGGCGGTGCGCCAGCGGCGAGTTGGTGGTCATTCACGATCGCAACCTGCTCCGCCTAGCAGGACTGGATCGGGATGTACCAGATATGCGCTGGGAAGAACTCCAGGCCATTCGGGTAGCCGGAGAGCCAATCCCCCGCCTCACTGAGGTACTGGATTCCATTGCCCCGCACTGTTACCTGGACATTGAAGTGAAGGGTCCCCGACGAGGAAGCCGGAAGACGGCTGCCGTCCTGACCGAGGTGGTACGGGACCGCGGTTTGGAGTCCAGGGTCCTGTTCTCCTCCTTCCATCCCCTGCTGTTGCTGCCGCTGCGCGCCACAAGCGCTGCGCCGATAGCCCTGGTTTACGATGGAAAAAGAAGGCCGTCGGAAGCGCTCTGGGACGCGATGAAGCCGGGCCCGGTAGCGAGCGCCTGCATGCGCAAGAAGCCCCACTCCGTGCCATGGATATCGTGGACAATTGCGCGCCGTGAGCGAGCGCGCGAGCTGCTGGATGTAGGGGCTGAAGGTCTGATCAGCGACGATCCGGGACAGCTGGGGCTGTAGCCGAATCAGTCCCCGGGGTTGCTTCCAAGGAGACGATTTGCGAGGCCGTCGTCCCGCCGAACCGCGGTCACGCTGTCAATCTGCAGGACATCGGCCTCCGTCTGCTGAAGCTCGGCACCGGAACCGGCTAACAGCAATGCAACGCCACCGAACTCCTGGTCCGTATCCAGTGACACAGAGATGGGCGTTTCCGCTCGTGGCTGAGCGGGTTCACCGTCCTGCACTCCGTGGAAGGTGAAGGTCAAACCCCCGTCCCGATGGGAAACACGGATCCGCAAGGTCCCCTGGGCAAAGCTTGTCTGTGTGGCTCCCGCAGGCTCGGCGCCGGCAAGGGTTCCATCCCCAAACAAAGTCAGATTGCGGCCGGTGTCGTCACGGATCACCAGACTGATGAAGCTGTCGACGGGGATTGTGCCGGTGTCCAGCTCAATCACCAGGTCCTCATTTCCAAAGTCCCATTCAGGGAAAAGCGCTTCTCCCCCTCGGCCAACTTCCAGCATTCCGCGACGGACCCGAACGGGGCCGCTGATATCCAGCTCTGTGAGGATTGACTCATCCTCAAATCCGGAGGCCCATACCAACGCGTCCCGGTAATAGCGGAACATCGCTTCCCGGAACAGGTCAGGATTGGCGGAAGGGGTGTTGCTGCTGCGGAAGAACACCCGCATCGCATCTACAAGCGCCTCGGCAGATTGTGGGTCCCCGCCCAGCTGATATCGCCCAGGAACGGCCTGCCATATCGCGCCCTGCTCGGACTGATCCGAGGTCCGCACAAGCGAAGTCACCGAGTGGCTTCCGGCAAGCTCGCCCCCAACAAACCACTCAACGGTTGCGGTGTCACCATCTTCTGAGGGGCGGTAGGAGACGGCGAGGTTCAGCGGGACCCCTAGTTCAACTACCGGACCGGACAGCCGACCGGCGCTGCCGAAGTCCATTAACAACTGCCCAAAGTCCGAAACCGAAAGCCGTAGGTCCGGTGCCTCAGTGCTGTCGACCGTCAAGATGCTACCGGGTTCCATGAGAACAATTGAGAACTCCAGGGTGAAGGGTAGCAGGCGATGGTAGTCGGCGGGCAACGGATAGATGTCCCGGCTGATACCGCCGTCCGGAGAGATGGTGTAGCCGAGGGTTCCTGCACTGAGACTGAGTACTGCAGCCTCATCTCGGGCAAGGATCGGGGCCGCGCCGAAGAGATCCTCCCACGCGCCATGGTCTCTGAGCTCGCCGCGGAACTCATGCCGCACAAGGTAGCGGCCGGGATCACTTACCTCTTCTTCCAGCTCCTCCGGATCGCTGACCGGCAGATCACTGGCGGTACTCACGCTGCTCCGGAACGGCCAGACTTCCTCCAGCCGCGGGGGTACGGGAAAGCGGTCCAGCTCCAGTGAATAGACACCCGGGCTGGCCGGGGCAGTCAGGATCCAGTCCTGGAGCACGGAAGCCGCGTACACCAGCTCCCCGTCCAGGTACCATTGATACCAGGCGGCAATGGGAACCTCGTCAGTTTCCTGGTGAAAAGGGGAACTACTGCGAACAATGAGCTCGGCGCCGGAGGCGGGGTTGACCGGGAAGAGCGATAGCAACTGCGGCGCGTTGCCGGTATCCCCAACAAAGAAGGTTCGAGTCTGTTGGTTGATCAGATCCGGTCCGGCAAGCAGTTGAATCACCAGATCGTAGCGACCAGCAGGGAGCTCCGGAAGAACAACGGACTCTTCGCTGACCAGCCCGGTGACCGGATAGGTGAGCTCTGCCTGCAGATCCCCGTTTTCATCAGTTATCTGCAGTACAACCTCGGTGGCGCCGGTGTCCACGCTGTCTGTGCGTACCTCAAACTCGGTTCCCGGCTCCAGCACTGTGCCCGACGGAATCGTTTCAACAACCGGTTCGGTTGCCTCGATTGTCGGGATGAACAGTCCGGAAGGCCCGCAACCTGCAAGAATGAGGTTGACAGACGCAAACAGCCAACTCACCCGTTTCACAACGCAAATATACTACCACGCTGCGGGGGTGATTCAAATCCGCTTGGCCCCGGGAGAGCGCATGACTAAGCTGACGGTCCGATGCGTGCCACCCGGGCCCTGATAGATCTGGAAGCGATTCGCCATAATGCTCAGTTTCTCCGTGAACTCTCGCTTGCCAACGATCCTCCGCCAGCGCTCTGCCCCTCCGTAAAGGCAAACGCGTACGGCCACGGTGTGGTTCCGGTTGCGCAGACGCTCGCTGAGGCTGGCGCCGAGTCGCTTGCCATCGCAACCGTGAGTGAAGGGGTGGTGCTCCGGGAAGCCGGCCTCCGTGTTCCACTCCTGCTGTACGGGATCGCTGATCCTTCCGAGATGGCCGAGCTGGTTACGCACGGCCTGTCGCCTGCAGTGGGTGACGCGGAGTACGCGGAACAGCTTGCGGCGGCGTGCCGCAGCGCGGGGCTGAAAATCCGCGTCCACCTGTGGGTAGACACTGGAATGACGCGGGTAGGCTGCGCGCCGGAGGAGCTGCTATCGCTTGCGGACAGCGTATCCGCGCATCCGGAGCTGGAGATTGCGGGGGTAGGCAGCCACTTTGCGCGCGCCGATGAGGAGGCCACCGAGACCACGCAGACCCAGCTGCAGCGCTTTCTCCGGGCTGCGGGTGACATGTCAGAAGCGGGCCACCGCGGCATGGTGCTGCACATCGCAAACAGTGGCGGCATATTACAGGCTCCTCGGAGCCACCTGCAGATGATGCGGACCGGCATCGCCACCTACGGGATCGCGCCTGATCCCGCTCTCGCTGGTAGGGCAGCGTTGCGCCCGGCAATGCGGCTGGTGTCCCGCCTTGCGCTACGTCGCAGGGTGTCGGCGGGCACGGCGGTCTCCTACGGAGGAACCTGGATTGCTCCCGAGGACACCTGGATCGGGCTGGTGCCCGCCGGCTACGCGGACGGAATCCCGAGGGCGCTGTCCAACCGCGGGGAAGTGCTGGTAGAAGGACCGGAACGTCCACGCCGCGTTTCCATCGCCGGGCGAGTCTGCATGGACCAGTTCATGGTGGACCTCGGGCCGGGCCGACCTCCGGATCGCTGGTCAGAGGTTACGCTGATGGGCGGCGAGCTTGCCCCGAGCGCTCAGGAGATTGCGTCTGTGGTCGGTACAATTCCCTACGAGATTCTGACTGGAATCAGCGCGCGGGTTCCGCGGGTTCATCTGCCCATAGCTGAACCAGGTTGAGCACAACCTTGGCCGCGCGCTCCATGGCCTGAAGCGCAACCCACTCCCGCGGGCCGTGCATGTTCTGTGCACCGCTGAACAGGTTTGGCGTGGGAACCCCCATGAAACTGAGCCGGGCGCCGTCGGTTCCGCCGCGGATGCTCTTTTGTACCGGTTCCATCCCGGTGTTCCGGATTGCCTGCAGGGCGAGCTCGGTGACGCGTGGATGCTGGTTCATGATCTCCGCCATGTTCCGGTACTGCTCAGTAAGCGCGATATCAGCACTCACACCCGGGATTGCGGCGCAGACGGCGTCCGCAAAGTGCTGGACCGCCGCCAGCCTGCGGTCAACTTCCGCGCGCTGAAAGTCCCGGATGATAAGGTTCACCCGAGACTCGGCCATCCTGCCCTCAACTCCCGTGGGGCAGTAGAAGCCAAAGGGACCATCGGTTGCTTCCGGGCTCTCGCTCCGGGGAATCATGGACAGAAACAGTCCGGCCGCGGTCACCGCATTGCCGAGCCTTCCGCGGGCGTAGCCCGGGTGAATCACGGTGCCGGTGAAGGTCACGTGTAAGGAAGCCGCATTGAAGCAGGCTGTCTCCAGCTCACCCTCACCTTCGCCGTCCACCGTGTAGGCGGCGCGGGAGCTGATTTTTTCTATCGGGAATGCATCCATTCCCGTTCCGATCTCCTCGTCCGTGGTGAAGATCATCTCTATGGGTCCGTGCTCAAAGGGCGGCTCGGTGGCAAGTAGCCGCGTGGCTGACATGATTGCTGCTACCCCTGCCTTGTCGTCCGCACCAAGGAGGGTTGTGCCGTTGCTGGTGACCAGCGTGGTGCCAACGTAGCGCTGAAGAACCGGGAACTCGGCGGGGTCTATCGGATTTGGCCCGTCCGGTCGGATTACCCCACCGTCGTAGGTGGGAATCACCACCGGTTCCACGTCCTCTCCGCTTGCATCCGGTGAGGTATCAACGTGAGCGAGGAATCCGACAGTGGGTGCGTTGGTGCGACCGCGCGCCGGAATCCGGGCTACGAGGTAGCCTTCCGGAAAACGGCTTCTGTCTGTGACGCCGAGTTCGTCCAGCTCTGTTTCCAGCAGGTCCAGAAGCTGGTCCTGCCCGGGGCTGGAAGGGCGGAAGTCAAGCCCCGCCTGGGAGGTTGTATGGACCCGGACGTAGCGGCTGAAGCGCTCAAGAATGTCCCGGGCAAGCGGAGAGTCTGGGGTCTGCGGCATGCGCTATGGTAGCCTGCAGCGTCGGAGCTTGCCAGTATGGCCGACATAGCTATATTTGGTTGGATGTCAGTTCCTCAATACCCCGAATTCGTCCCGCTTTCATTGGATCTGCGGGACGAGCTCCATCCGATCTTTGCCAACCTTCCGGACGGAGTGTCGGAGTACACCTTTGGAGGTCTTTACCTGTTCCGCAAGCACTACGGGTACCGGATCAGCCGGATCGGGAATGGGCAGTACGCGCTTTCGGGCACACGGGACGGCAAGAGCTTTTTCTGCCTGCCAACCGGCTTACCCGCCGACAGTTCCTGTGTGCAGGACCTCCTGGACCGCCACGACTACCTGAAGGGCCTCGCCGAGCGATTTGCCGACGACGCCCGGATTCGCCTGGAATCCCACGGCTACGGGATTGTGGAGGACCGGGACAACTTTGATTACCTGTATCGCGTAGACGATCTCGCCGACCTCCCGGGCCGCAGGTACCACAAGAAGCGCAACCAGGTGAACGGATTCGTACGTGCGTACGAGTACGAACACCACGAATTGAGCCGGGATAACTGCGATGACGCCGCAAAGGTCCTTGACCACTGGAAGCGTGAGCGCGAACGGAACGGTGAGGACGAGGGAGACTACCCCGAGGCGAGGGAAGCCCTGGAGCTGATGGAAGCCCTGGAACTCCGCGGCTCAATTGTCTACGTGGACGGTGAACCGGTGGCCTACACCATGGGAGAAGCACTCGCGCAGGGCGAGAGCTTTGTCATTCATGTGGAGAAGGCCAACAGCCGCTTGCGGGGTGTGTACCAGTTTGTAAACCAGGCCTTTGCTTCCCTGATCCGGAATGAGTACAAGCTCATCAACCGGGAGCAGGATCTGGGAGATGGGGGCCTGCGGCAGGCGAAGATGACCTACCGGCCGGCGGGCTTTGTGAAGAAGTACAAGGTCCTCAAAGCACCGGAGCTCCTGGCCTGGAAGGCTGCGCAGGGCGAGCAGGCGCAGGCCGAGCTCGACGCGAGCAGTGGAAGCTGATTCTGTTCCCGTAGTACCCCCCAACCGCTCGGCAATAGTCGGCATAGACCGCGGTCCCGCCGAAAGCATCATTCGCGTCACCGCACCCGATCAGCCAGGGCTCTTCACCCTGGTGGCGGGAGTACTCGCTGCCCACGGCCTGGACATCATGGATGGAAGCATCCGCACCCTGGACGATCCCGCCGTGGGGAGGGTTGCGGTGGACCGCGTGCGCGTTTCCTGTGGGGAAGCTTCAGATGACTGGCCGGAGCGCATCCGGGACGATCTGAATTATGCGGTTCGCGTGCTCTCCTCCGGAGAGCCGGACGCCTTTGATCGTGCGCGGGACTGGGTGACCCGTCGGGTTGCATCCAGGCTCGCCGACTCGCACAGGGATGCTGGTGACCTGTGGCTGCAGGACCTGTCCATTGAGATTGGAGACGACAGCTTCAATGGGCGTCCCTGTACCCGGATCGGACTCCGGGCCAGCGATACCCCCATGTTCCTGTTCAGCGCCGGTCTGGTCCTGGGGCTGCACGGTGTGTCCATCTGGGCCATCGATATTCAGACCCACGGCAGCGTCCTTGAGGACCGCTTCTACGTCCTGGATGACCGGGGCTACCCGCTGTCCCACAAGGGTCTGGAGGACAGGGTTCGCTTGTCCCTGGGTGTGACCAAGCAATTCACCGCCGCTCTGGACTCCGCGCCGGCCCCGGTTACCGCGTTGCAGCGCTTTGACAGCATGGTGGAAGACCTCGGCAGGGCGGCGGGAGCAGCGGAGGAGTCCGGGCTTCCCGGGCTTTCGGCACTTATCAACCCGGACTTCCTGAGGTCCATGGCTCGCCTTCTGGGAACAAGCGATTTTCTGTGGGAGGACTTCATCCGGGAACACCACCGGGAACTGCTTCCCCTCTCCAATACTCCGAGCCGCCCTCTGCTGAGCCTGGAACCGGAGGCAATGGGCTGGGCACTCGCCGACGAGCTTGGGGGTGCGCCTGACCGGGAGACAGCCACCGAACGCCTGAACTCCTTCAAGGATCGGCAGGCCTTTCTGGTGGACATTGATCACATCCTCGGGACCGTGCCGGACTTCTTCTTCCTGAGTAGCCGCCTCTCGGCACTGGCAGATGCAGTGCTGGACGTCGCATTTCAGCTGGCGTGGGAGGAGCTTGTGGGGCGCTACGGCACGCCCCGGACAACCGGGGGCTTTGCCGCGCGGTGGTGTGTGCTGGGGTTGGGGAAGCTGGGAGGCCGCGCGCTCGGATACGCGTCGGACCTGGAGCTGTTATTCGTTTACGCAGACGAAGGCGGCACTGACGGCGCCCGTCCGGTCCGCAATCAAGAGTTCTTTGAGCGAATGGTCCGGGACGCAACCGGAAGAATCCGTGCCCGGAGAGAGGGAATCTTTGAGACAGACCTCCGGCTCCGTCCCCACGGCGATTCGGGGCCCCTGGCCGTCCGGCTGGATCACTTTGTTGGCTACTACGGAAGCGGCGGCGAAGCCCACAGTCTGGAACGCCTTGCCCTGGTGCGCGTGCGGGCAATCTGCGGAGACCGGGATTTCGGCGCGCAGGTGGAACAGCTCCGCGATGCCATAGTCTATGAGTCCCGGGTCATTGACCCGGTGCCGATCCGGAACCTGCGTCTGAAGCAGCTTGAGCAACGGTCGGGCGGATCCCGGGTTAATGCGAAGTACAGCGCAGGCGGTCTGGTGGACCTGGAGTATAACGTGCAGTTGTTGCAGGTGATCCACGGCGCCGAGGATGAGCGGCTGCGCACGCCGGAGATCCACCGCGCACTTGCCGCCATGTCAGACAGCGGCCGCATTGATTCGGCAGAGTCGGACGCAATGGTGAAGGCATATCGATTCCTCCGCCGTCTGATCAACGGGCTGCGAATGCTCAGGGGAAACGCGGGCGATCTGGAGGTACCTGAAGACACTGACCCGGCGTTCGGGGTGCTGGCCGGCAGAATTGGCTATCCGCCGCCGGATGACTCGCAGGCTCCCCATCCCCTGCGCGTTGACCTGGAGGAGACCAGGGCACAGGTACGCGCCTTTGTGGAGCGCCATCTTGGTCCGGACGCCCTTCCACCCCTGACCGAGCCCGGAATTGCGGATCTGCTGTTTGCCGCGCAGGTGGACCACCAGGAAGTTGGGGCCACCCTCAGAGCAGCCGGATTCGGTCAGCCGGAGCGAGCGTGGCGCAATCTGTCCGGAATCCTTCGCCATGCCGGTGACCAGCAGCTTGCCGGCCGCCTGCTTCTTATGGCAATTCCCGTCCTGGTACGGGATGGGGAGCCGGACGAAGCGCTCAATCGGCTGGAGCAGCTGCTGGGCAGGGTTCCGGATGCCGCCGGTTTTTTGGACCGTCTGACCAGCCATCGCCGGGAACTGGAGCTGCTGTTGCGAATCATTGGAGCAAGCGCATTTCTCTCTGAGGTCATCCGGCGGAGTCCGGAGGACTTTGCGTGGGCGAGTGCTCCAAGCCAGGCGCAACGCGCCCGCGGTGTTCCGCGTCTGGAACGAAACCTGGCGGAGCTGGCGGGCACTTCGGAGCACGCGGCGGGCCATGCCGGCAGCACGGATGGAGAAGAACGGTCTGCGGCCATTGCTCGGGACAGAGCGCGATGGCTGGATGTCATCCGCCGCTTCCGCAACCGGGAGTTGCTGCGAATCGGGATACGGGACCTGGTACTCCGAGTGCCTCTTGGGACCATCACCGCGGAGATCAGTGACCTGGCGGAGGCGATCCTCAGAGGCACGCTGATCCGGTTGTGGGATCGCATGGACCGCCTCGGCCAGCTTGCGGGAGCGGATCCGGAAGACTTTGCCGCACGCTGCGCCATCCTTGCCTTTGGGAAACTCGGCGCTCGTGAGCTCAACTACAGTTCAGACATTGATCTGGTGATGGTCTATCAGTCTGCGGGAGCCTCGGATTCGGCCATCTACGAGCGAGCCATGCGGGAGGTGATTGCTGATCTCTCGGACTTCACGCCTGAGGGATTCTGCTACCGGGTTGATATCCGCCTACGGCCCTTTGGAACGGCCAGCCCTGCGGCCCTGACCGTGGAGGCCTTGATTGACTACTACCGGGAATCGGCGCGGAGCTGGGAGCTGCAGGCGCTGCTCCGGGCGAGAGCACTTGCCGGCAACCGGGAACTGGGCCGCACGATTCTGGCGCAGCTGCGGGACGCTGCAAGACGCCGCCTGGCAGAACCATGGGACGCATTGGAGTCCCTGATGCAGATGCGCAAGCAGTCACGGGAGCATGCCCAGCCTGGATGGGAAACGGAGCCGCTACCCGATTCCTTTGACGTGAAGAATGGGCCCGGTGGAATCCGGGAGATCGAGTTTCTTACCCAGGGCTTGATCCTGCAGCACGGACTGCTGGATCCCCGGGTCTCCGATGCACCGGGAAACACGCTGGCAGAGCTGCAGCGCCTGGGAGAAGAAGGCCTGCTGGAACCAGCTATTTCTGCGCGCCTGGCGGCAGACTACACCGTGCTGCGGCGAATGGAGCACAGTCTGCAACTGGATGCTGATCGGCAGGTTCACACGCTCCCGGCGGAAGGACCGGAGCGCCGCAGAGCATTGCGTGCCGCCGGGATTGACCCCGGGGCAGACGACGGGAGACAGGTGCTACGGAGCGTCCGGGAACGCAACCTGGAAGCCTTTGCCAGGCTCTCTTCTGCCTGGCACAAAAAAGCCCCCGGGGAAGACGGGGGCAGCGATTGAATCCGGGGAGTAGCCTTACTGGGTCTTGATATCGATGACCCGGGGCTTGCTCTCCTCACTCCGGGGAAGGGTCAGCGTGAGCAGGCCGTTGCGGAACTGCGCGCTGATTCCCTCACGATCCACGTCGTTCGGGAGCTGGAAGCTGCGGCGGAAGCTGCGGCTGTAGCGCTCGCGCAGCAGGTAGCCGTTCTGCTTCTCCTCGTGCTCTTCTTCCCTGCCGGACTCCAGGACCAGGCGGTTCTCTTCCACGCGAACCGTCACATCCTTCTCGGTCAGTCCGGGAAGCTCGGCCTCAAGAACGTAGCCTTCCTCGGTCTGCCGGACGTCCACCCGGGGATATCCCGGAGCACTCTGCCAGCCGATGTCGTTGAAGACGCTGTCCATCAGCCGATCCATATCGGTCCACAGCGAGACCGGACCGCCGTTCCGACGAGTAACCAATGCGTTCATCCCATTCCTCCTCTGCCCCACTTCCGGGGCCAGAACCAGTATTCCCGGGGCCAACTGCCCCGCTCAGGCCGGTCACCCGCGCCTGCACTTGCTATTGAGCACACTCCGTGCCAAGTGCAGCAGGACGGGCTGATGGCGGACGAATCAGGCTGGAAGCGCTAAATACAAACAGGACAGTTAGTTACAGACCCAGGCATCGGTAGGTTTCATCGGACCGGGCACGGGTAGCAGGGCGCACCACGGCGCGATGAGGGCTCTCTGGTTCATTATGCTACAGGAGTATTCTTTTCCATCCGTTCTCGGTCACATTGACACAGTGGCACCGAATCTGTGCAGTGCTACAGACTCAAAACGGCCGACCCCGGAGGGTCGGCCGTCTATTCCAGCAAAAATGATTCTCCTGAGCGGCGCTCAGATGTCGGAGTACATCGCAAATTCCCAGGGATGCGGCCTGAGCTTGAGCGCAGTAACCTCGTTCTCCATCTTCCAGTCAACCCAGGTCTCAATCACGTCCTCGGTGAAGACATCGCCCTTCAGAAGGAACTCGTGATCTGCCTTCAGCGCGGACAGCGCAGCTTCCAGGCTCCCCGGGGTGGTCGGAACCTTTGCTGCCTCGTCTGCCGGCATATCGTAGATGTCCCGATCCAGCGGCTCACCTGGATCAATCTTGTTCTGAATTCCGTCAATTGCGGCCATAAGCATGGCGCTGAACGCCAGGTAGGGGTTGCTGGACGGATCCGGACAACGGAACTCGAAGCGCTTGGCCTTCTCGCTTGCGCTGTACATCGGGATACGCACAGATGCACTGCGGTTTCTGCGTGAGTACGCCAGGTTCACCGGAGCTTCAAAGCCGGGAACCAGCCGCTTGTACGAGTTGGTGGTGGGATTGGTGAAGGCCAACACCGCCGCCGCGTGCTTGAGCAGACCACCAATGGCGTGGAGCGCTGTCTGGGAGAGTCCGGCATAGCCGTCTCCGTAGAACAGGTTCTTCCCGGCCTTCCAGAGAGACATGTGCACGTGCATGCCGCTGCCGTTGTCATTCCAGATCGGCTTGGGCATGAAGGTGACCGTCTTGTTGTGTGCGCGGGCAGCGTTCTTGATGACGTACTTGTACTTGGTCATATTGTCCGCCATCGTCAGCAGATCCTGGAAACGCATGTCGATCTCGCACTGACCGCCGGTGGCAACTTCGTGGTGATGCGCTTCTACCGGTATTCCAATCTGCTCAAGGAGCAGCACCATCTCTGTGCGGAGATCGTTCAGGCTGTCGGTGGGCGGAACAGGGAAGTAACCCTCCTTGTAGCGCGGCTTGTAGCCGAGGTTGGGGCCCTCATCCTTGCCCGTGTTCCAGCGTCCTTCCGAGCTGTCCACGTGGTAGTAGCCTTCATGCTCGTTCTGGTCAAAGCGGATGTCATCAAAGACAAAGAACTCGGCTTCCGGACCAAAGTACGCGATATCTGCGATGCCGGACTGCTGCAGGTAGTTCATTGCCTTCCGCGTGATGTTGCGCGGATCGCGGGTGTAGTCCTCACCGGTGATGGGGT
Organism: uncultured Spirochaetaceae bacterium; assembly: GCA_964591085.1. Taxonomy (GTDB): domain Bacteria; phylum Spirochaetota; class Spirochaetia; order DSM-27196; family CAZPXH01; genus CAZPXH01. Next base: position 96,459 of record CAZPXH010000006.1, read on the forward strand.
CGGCAATGTTGCAGACCATCACAAGCGTCTTGAAGCGACTGAACGGATCAATGAATGCGGACTCTGCTACGGGCTTCACCAGCATGTCCGACTCATTGATGGTCTGCCATCCGCGGATACTGGATCCATCAAAGCCGATTCCCTCGGTAAATGAGTCCTCATCAATCTGGTTAGCCGGGACGGTGAAGTGCTGGGCAATGCCAGGGAAGTCCATGAACCGCAGGTCCACCGCCTGCACCTTCTCCCGCTCCATCAGGTTGAGAACGTCTTTCGGCGTCCTGATTTCCGCCATCGATTGCTCCTTTCCGGTAGCTTGTATTCCCGAATCTTACGATTTCGTAGGCAAAGATAGCGAACCCGACGAATCGTGTAAAGACATTCCCCCAACGCATGCGGCGCAGGCTACAATTGCTGCGTGACAGATTGGGGAAGCCTGAGCTTCACACCGGGACCGGCGATCCGGTGGTGACGTGACCGGCCTGGTGGAGAGCATTGATCTGCTATCGGTCAAGATCCGTACCTTTGACAATCGTTACATTCAGGTATCCAACGAGACCGTGATCAAGGACGTACTGGTAAACGTCACCCGCTTTCCCATTCGGCGACTGGACTTCCGCGTCACGGTTCCGCATGGATCGGATACCGCCGCCATTGAGGCGGGAATCCGGCAGGCCGCGGTGGACATTCCCAATGTGTTTCCGGACTTCATTGCGGTGAAGAACACGATATCCAACGCTCATGGAAATCCTCGGGCGCTTGCGGATCAATCTCGGTTCTCTGAACGTGGTAGTCAGCGCCTGAGGCGGGCCTCCCGGGCGCACGGGACCCCAAAGATCTGTGCCCCCGGTGATTACAGTCTCCCGTGAAATCAGTGCCCCCAGTGACGGGCAAGGAAGGTATCGGCGGCCCGGAAGATGCGGGCCCGACGGTCTGGCTTCAGCCGGTCCAGAGCCAGCGTCATCACGGCGAGCCTGGGATTCGCGGCAAACAGCTCCCGATGCTCGGACACAAAGCGCCAGTACAGACCGTCCCAGGTGTCTGTCCAGTCTCCGGATGTTGCGCCCATTTTCCGCAGGTAGGAGCTGCCGGAGAGATATGGCTTGGTGGTGATCAGACCGCCGTCTGAGTACTGACTCATCCCGTAGACATTTGGGACCATGACCCAGTCCCAGGCATCCAGGAAGAGTTCCATGAACCAGCGATACACGGCGTCCGGGTGGATGCCACAGAGAAACATGAGGTTGCCCACCACCATCAGCCGTTCTATGTGGTGGAGCCAGCCCAGGCGAAGAACCTTGTGAACTGCCGCGTCAAACGGTGGGAGGCCGGTGTTCCCGGTGTAGAAGGCCCGGGGCATCTCCCGCGTAAATCCCAGAGCGTTGCTGTTCCGCTGTGCCCGGCCGTGTTGGTGGTAAACAAGCCGCATGAACTCCCGCCAGCCGATGAGCTGCCGGACAAAGCCCTCCCGGCTGTTGAGCGGAATGTCCGGGGCGTCCATCACGGCGCCTAGCACTTCCCTGGGCAGGAGCAGGCCCGCGTTCAGCAGCGGAGAGAGTGCCGAGTGGAAGAGCAGATCATGCTGATCTGCGAGTGAATCCTCATAGGGGCCAAACTCGGCGAAGCGCTGGGAAACAAAGGCCTCCAACCACGCAAGCGCCCCGCCCCGGTGGATTGGCAGCCAGAGCTCCGCACCGCTCCCGGGCGCATCAGGAAAGTCACGGAGCACGGATTCGCGAGCGGCTGCCAGGCCACGTCTGTCTGCCTCTGAAAGATGGGGTGCCGGAGGGTCTGGCACGGCGTGGTTCCGTGGGAGCTTCTCCCGGTTCTCCGCATCAAAACTCCACTTTCCCCCTACCGGACGCTCTCCGTCCAACAGCACGCCGTGCGCCAGGCGCTGCTTCCGGTAGAAGCTGGCCATCATCGGGGGCTTGGATCCCCGAACAAACCAGTCCCGGTTGTCTTTCCCAGTCATTCGGTCCGGGGAAGCCAGCACTCGAAGATCCCAGTTCCGCGTATTCGCGGCTGTGGTCAGTGCCTGCAGGAGCCAGTCATCATCAGGATCACAGACCTGAACGATCGTGGACTGATCTCCGGACTGGAGGCCAAGCTCGGAGCCGAGGATATCCAGGGCTTCCGCGCTATGCTCAATCTCCGGTGCGCGGATCACCCGAACCCTCATGCCCGCTTTCGCCAGATCATCGGCAAAGCGCTGAAGAGAGGCCCGGTGGAAAGCCAGTTTCAGGTGGTGGAAGGCAAACTGGCGGAAGTGAAGCGGATCCTCAATCAGTCCAACGGCGTCTGCTCGGCTGACGGCGGGGTGCTTCGGGAACAGCTGATTGGCATAGATAAGCGCGATCGTAGGCACGAGGCAGGGAACATACCCAGATTGGTTATGCCCCGCCACAAACCCGGGAATTGACAGGCCAGTGGCGCCAACCTACCCTCAGCACGCGCTCCGGTAGCTCAGCTGGATAGAGCGAGTGCCTCCTAAGCACTAGGTCACGCGTTCGAATCGCGTCCGGGGCAAGAGGCCCGGACCGGCCGAGCCATAAGGGGCCCGGCCGGTTTCGGCCACGAGATATCGGCGCTGTTAGCCGGCCTGGCCGTTGCTCACCGACACAGCGTCGGCGCTCTCCCCCATCGGTACAAGCTGCACGCGATAGGCGTGGCCTGCCTTCATGAAGACCAGTTCGCCTTCAGCGGTGACGTGCAGGTAGTGCCGTTCCGCGTCCTTCAGCTTGGGGTCATAGACCAGACCAACGCCGGGTTCACCCTGCTCGCCTTGCGGTCCCTGCGCTCCGCGCTGGCCTTCCGGACCTGCCGGGCCCATCGGGCCTGTCTCCCCCGGAGGCCCCTGCTTGCCGGCAGGTCCGGCCGGGCCTCGCGGACCGGGATTGCCCTGGGGGCCCTGGGGACCCGTAGGGCCTGCAGAACCTTTCTCCCCCTGCGGACCCCGCGGACCAGCGGGTCCCCGCTCGCCGCTTGCCCCTGCGGGCAGAATCAGTTCCAGCTCTCCGCTTTGCGGGTTGTAGCCGGCTGCGGGCACCGCATGCTCATCCAGCACGTCAACAACCACTGCTGTGATCCCTGTTTGCGCCGTTTCGTTCTTCTTCTGCTTCTTGGCGGACTTGGCCGCCTTTTTCTCTACCGTGGCAGACTTGCTCATTCCTGCCCTCCTTCCGGTGTGGCTTCCACTTCAGGGTTCCAGCCTTCTGTCTCAAAGAACTCGCGGAGCGCATCATTGATGACGTCGGTGTACGTCAGCGTGGCCCGGGTTCGCTGAGGATCCCGGTTGTGGCGAGCAATCAGCTCGTTCAGTCGCCGTTGGTTCCTGGGCGCAATCTCCACGTTCACCGGCTTCGGCCGCTGCGGTGCACTCATTCCAGCCCTCGCGCGCTGAGGTAGCGGTTGAGTGCCCGATTGACCACGTGCCGAACCTTGATCCGCGGTGTGATCCGATCCGGGTCCGCGTTGTAGCGGTCTACCCAGGTCCTCAACCGCGTCCAGTTGCCCGGCAGGATGTCAACGTGCAGCTTCCGATCCTTGTGCTTCTCCAGCCCGTCTTCGGACATGCTTTCTCCCTTGAATTGTTAACACAAGTCTAACGCAATAAGCAGCGATTGCAAAGGACTATCGCATCATTTTGGTGCGTATTTTCCGGGGGTTCAGTTGCCGGATTGCACCAGTCTGTCGTGCTCGGCCGATATCAGCGGGAAGAGCCTGCGTGCCACTGGCGTACTGATGCGCCGGCGCGTGGTCCGCAGAAACTCGCCAAGCCCGGGAAAGCCCGCAGCAGGCTCGTCGAACACATCCGGATTGTGTCTTCCGTCACGCAGGTACAGGAGAGCCTGGATACACATATCAATCAGATTCATGTCCCGGACAAAGCGGGCAATGGGGGTCTCCCCGGCTTCATACTCCTTCCAGAGCCCGGATAGCTGACCATGCTGGGAAGCAACGTTGTCTGCCTCCGCAATATCGGCGAGATCTCGCATTGCCTCAGCCTCACGGTGTTGCTTGGCGTCAAGGGCGCCGCGCTGGCCCAGGGTGTGGCTGCGAACTGCGGTGTCCCCGGTAAGGGCTTCCGGGATGTCGTGCGCAAGCGCCATGGCAACAGCGGCGGCGGAGTCCACCCCTGCCTCTTGAGCGTAAAGAAGGCAGAGCAGCGCCGTGCCCCACGAGTGCGCGGCAACACTCTCCGGCTGCTCAATTCCGCGAATGAGCCAACCGGTGCGCACCTCGTCTTTCAGCCGATAGAGGCTAAGCGCGTACTCGAAGTTCATGACACTTGAACTATATTATGGACCATGGCAAAAAGACCGGAAGCGGCCCTCAAGCTGGCCGAAGAATCCAATGCACAGTACATCGAAGATCTCAGGGACCTCCTTCGGATCCCGAGTATCAGCACCGATCCCGCCTACGAGGAAGAGGTTCGACGCGCGGCTGAATGGGTAGCGAAAGCATGCGAGACCGCCGGTTTGGAGAAGGTACGAATCATCGATACCAAGGGTCACCCCCTGGTGTACGCGGAGTGGCTGCAGGCGAGCGGTGCTCCCACGGTCCTCGTCTACGGACACTACGATGTCCAGCCGGCAGAGCCGCTGGAGGAATGGACACGCCCGCCCTTTGATCCGACGGTTGAGGGCGAACATCTCTATGCCCGCGGCGCCAGCGATGACAAGGGCCAGGTCATGGTGCAGCTGAAGGCGCTTGAGTCCATCATGCGGACCGACGGTGCCTTTCCGCTCAACATCAAGGTCATTCTTGAGGGGGAGGAAGAGACGGGCGGAGAGTCCATTGAGGCCTTCATCCCCGAAAACCGCGAGCTGTTGGCCGCAGATCTGGCGGTTGTGTCCGATACCAGCATCATTGATGCGGCCACTCCGGCCATCGTCTATGGCCTCCGGGGAATGGTGTACGCCTACCTCGATGTCACCGGACCGGGCAGGGACCTTCACTCCGGCGTCTTTGGCGGAGCGGTGGACAACCCGATAAACGCTGCCGCGCATATCATTGCCGCCCTCAAGGATGAGGCGGGCGCTGTGCAGATCCCAGGATTCTATGAGCGGGTTCGGGACCTTTCTTCTGAAGAGCGAGAGGCTATTTCGCGCCGTCCAATGACGGAGGCCGGCTGGCTGGCAGAAACCGGAGCGCCGGAAGTCTGGGGCGAACCCGGCTTTACCCTTCTGGAGCGCATTGGGGCGCGGCCAACCCTGGATGTGAACGGAATCCGGGGCGGCTACACCGGAGAAGGGGCAAAGACGGTGCTCCCGTCCAGCGTCCACTGCAAGATCAGCATGCGACTGGTGCCGGATCAGGACCCCGACGAAATCTTCCGGCTGCTGGAGGCATACGTTGAGTCGGTAACCCCGTCCAGTGTCACCGCGCGGCTCACCCTTGTTCACAAGGCGCCCGCCACAATCACGGACATCAACGAGCCGGGGATCGCTTCGGCACAGTATGCCTATCGCGAGGCCTTTGGCGCAGAGCCGATTCTCATGCGTGAGGGCGGCTCCATACCCGTTGTAGGCGAGTTTCAGCGGCATCTGGGCATCCAAACCGTGCTTATGGGCTTTGGATTGCCAGATGATCGCCTTCATGCCCCAAATGAACGCCTCTTTTTGCCGAACTTCAGGAGGGGGGTGGAGACCATGATCCGCTTCTACTACGACCTCGCGGAGCGTCGCGGCGTGCGCTGACGCACCAGGAAGGACTTCTTCAGATGGCACAGGCAGAGCAGCAGATCCGTTGGCTCAAGACAGAGGTGGAACAGCTTCGGCGCAAGAACATGACATTGACGCGGAGCTTGCACAGCGCCCAGGAACGGGCCCGCGCCGCTGAACTCCGGCTGTCCCTTCATGAACGCAGCGGCCTTCCCGCGCGCCCTGAGCTTGAGCGGCATCTGTCCAGTCTGCTCCAGGGCAATGCAAGCGGGACCCTGGGGCTGGCGCTCCTGCGCCTGGATGAGCATTTCTCCATCCTCCAACGCGCACTCCGGCCCAGCATGACGGAGTGGGTCCTCTATGAGATCGGGAACCGGATTCGCTCCGGCGTTGGTCCAGGTACAGCGGTCTATCATCTGCGAGACGAAGAGTTTGCCATTGTTGTTGAGTCCGTCAGCTCAGATCCGCAGATACAGGCGGTGCTTGAGGGTGTTGTCCGGAGTGTCCGGATGCCGGTCACCTTTCCCGGCTATCAGCTTGCGGTGGGCTGCCACGTAGGCGTTGCGCTTTGCCAGCGTGACAACTGTGAGAAGGGGCGACTCCTGCGTAACGCGGACCTTGCCCTCAACGATGCCCGGCAAAGCGGGGCCACAATCCGCTTCTTTGCCACGTCCATGAGGAACGCGGCGGTAGAGCGGGTGCAGCTGCAAGCAGATATCCTGTCCAGTTTCCAGCACCACGCGGAGAACGGTCACGGACACCAGTTCCGGATGCGCTATCAGCCCATCATCCGGGTTGATCCCGATCCATTAAGTGGGAAGGTGCTTTCCGTGGGGCTGGAGGCGCTGGTGCGCTGGCGGCAGCCGGACGGGACGGTAGTGACGCCCGACCGCTTCATTCCCGTTGCAGAGGAAACCGGACTGATCCTCCCAATCGGGAACTGGGTACTGTTCCGCGTTGCGCGCGATATAGAGGCCTGGCGTGCGGACGGAGTCCACCTGGAGAGCGTAAACGTCAATCTGTCAGCGCGGCAGTTGCTGGATCCGCAGCTCCTGGACACTTTGCGCATCATCGGCAAACGCTTCCCGTCAACCCTCAACCGGATTGTCCTGGAGCTCACCGAGACGTCTATCATGGAACGTCCGGAAGAAGCCGTAGTCCGGATGCGTGAGATTGTGCAGGCCGGATATGACATCGCCATTGATGACTTTGGAACCGGCTACTCTTCCCTGAACTACCTCAGAAACTTCCCGACCAACTGTTTCAAGATTGACCGATCGTTTGTGCAGAAAATGACACAACGACAGCAGGACAGAGCCATCGTGAGAACGATCTGCTCGCTGGCGCGGGATCTCGGTTATCGTGTCATCGCCGAGGGAGTGGAAACTGAAGCCGAGCTGATGATGCTCCAGGCCGAAGGTTGCGACAGCTTCCAGGGATACCTCTTTGGCCGCCCGATGCCGGCGGAGGACGTTCCCGTGGCTATTGCGGACTTTGATAGTCGCGCCTGGAGGGAGGCCGTCAGCCTGAACTGAGCCCCACCCCACAGAGTCCCTGCCGGATTCAGCCCTCCTGTGCCTCGTCCAGAAGGAGCCGCTCCGGGGAAAGGCGCAGGTAGATGAGCCTGCGCATTAGTCTGGTTGCCGCGCGAGGTGCAAGGGCCCCAAGCAGCATGAACACCAGAGGGCCAGGACCCGGGCAGCACATCCGCCGGCCTCGGCGGCTTGCACGCAGAAGGGCCCGCGCAACTCGCTCGGGAGACATCCTGCTGTTGCTGCGCTCGCTGCCGTCCGGACTGAAGCGGGCGGCGTGCGGGGTATTGGTTGGACCGGGATACACAATGCATACCTTCGGTCTCCCGGGCAAACGCCGCAGGCATCTGCCGAGTGAGACAACTCCGTCCTTGCTTGCGGCGTAGGCGGCCGCACCAGGATAGCCGGTGAAGTGTGAGAGGCTGGAGAGCAGAACCCATCGGGTCTCTGCGTTTGCCATTCCGGTGGCAGTCAGCATCCGGGCGAGAACCAGGGGCGCAAGCAGGTTGATTGCAAGGACGCTGCCGTGAGCGGAGTCAGGGAGGCTGTCGGCCGGACCCACCGCAGAGATTCCGGCACTGAAGACGATGGTGCCCAGAGGAGCGTCCCCGCCACTGAACGCACGGATCGTCTCAGAGACGGGCGCAAGTCCGTCGGGCTCAACCAGCGAGGAAAGATCACAGCGGAGCCACTGCATCCCGCCCGCCCACTCTGGCTGGGCGTCCCTGTCCAGACCGAGAACCGGCACTCCTGAGTCCAGCAGCTGGCGGCAGACCGCAGCTCCAATGCCGGATGCCGCTCCCGTGACCAGGACAGGACCGACCTGTTTCCGGCTCATCCGGTTACCATCCGGGCAAGAGGAGCTGCGGCCCAAAGTAGACGGTTGAAGGCGCCGTCCGTAGCCTGCGTCCGGTTCCCAAACACAAAGCCGTACAGCCTCCGCGCCACCGCAGCCGGATCCTTGCCCCCGCTGAACACCGACTCGCCCGCCGCCTTCTCGGCCATCCGCGTGTTGGTGTTGCCCGGACGGAACACACCAACGGACACACTGCCCTCCCACTCACTTCTCAGACTCCGAACCAAGCCTTCCAGCGCTGCCTTGCTGATGCCGTAGGAGGCGTAGCCCGGCCGAGCTGCTCGAGCAACAACCGAGCTCACAAACACAATGCGCGTCACCGCAAAGCGTCCCACCAGGCTTGCGGCCGTCACCAGAGCGCTTGTGGTATTCACCTCCAGTACCCGCCGGTCCTCTTCCGGGGTCACGGAAGCAAAGTCGGCGATGCGGGCGGTACCCGCAATCAGGACGGCGACGTCCGGACCACCAGGCATGAGTGCTGCAACACGGTCTGATAACGCGGCCCGGGCACCGTGGTCCGAGAGGTCCAGGCGGCAGTAGCGGTGCTGCTCAGCCAATCGCGTCGGCAGCTCGGACTCCGGGCGAGAAGCGAGGAGAACGGCCGGGTGGCTCCCACACAACTGGACAAAGCTGGCGCCAATGCCATCGCTGGCGCCGGTGACAAGAAGCCGCGCTGGACTGCCGTCCGGCCGGAGTGCATAGCGCATTGATACAATCATGCCGGGAAGCGCAGCTGCTTGACAGCCCCGGGACCCGACCGTAGACAACCCTATGGCCATTTCCGTACGGCAGCTGCAGCAGACCAGACGACAGCGGCGCTCCTTCATCGAGCTTCCCTATCGGCTTTACCGTGGAAACCCGCAATGGGTGGCGCCATTCCGCTCCGACATGCAGAGCCTGCTCGATCCGGACGTGCACCCCTTCCACCAGCATTCGGAGACGGCCCTGTTTGTGGCGGAGAAGGACCGGCGGATCGTTGGCCGGATAACCGCACACGTGGACCACCTCTATGAGGAGCGATGGGACCGCGAAACGGGTTTCTTCGGCTTTTTTGAGTCGGAGGACGACCCAAGCATCACTAGCGCATTGATGGAAGTGGCCGGGCAATGGCTGCGCGAGCGGGGCAAGCGGGTGATGATGGGCCCCTTCAACTGGTCCATGAACCAGGAATGCGGAACCCTCGTGGATGGGTTCGATAAGCCCCCGGTAGTGATGATGACCTACAATCCCCCGAGCTACCCGACCCTCCTGGAACAAGCCGGATTGAGCAAGGCAAAGGATCTGTATGCGTACTGGATGGATGATCCGGAGCAGGTCCCGCCCCGGCTTCAGCGCGGGTATGACCTTGTCAGCAAGCGACGGAACATCACCTATCGAATGCTGGATATGTCCCGCTTTGCCGAGGATGTAGAGCTCGGCCGAAAGCTGTACAACGAGGCCTGGGCGGACAACTGGGGCGAGGTACCCGCCACCGAAGCTGAGTTCCGCTATCTGGCCAAGGAGTTGAAGCAGATCATCCGGCCGGAGCTGGTGTTTTTTGCCTACGTTGACGGTAAGCTCGCCGGATTCAGCCTGTCCGTCCCGGATGCGAACGTGGCGCTGCATAAGGCACACGGCAGGCTGTTTCCCATCGGTATCTTTCGGATTCTTGCAACCATGCGCTCCATCCCGCATATGCGGGTGATCACTCTGGGCGTCCTGAAGGAGTACCGCCTCTCCGGCGTGGACGTGGTGCTGTACTACGCCACCTTTACGCACGGGCGGGCGATCGGGATCAACACCGGGGAGATGAGCTGGATTCTGGAGGACAACTACCCTATGCGGAACGCCATTGAGCGATTCGGCGGGCAACACTACAAGACGTACCGGATCTACCAGAAAGCCCTGTGATCGCCGTCACCGGGAGCACCGGGTTCATCGGACAGCAGCTGTCCGGGGATCTGGACCAGGCAGGAATGCCGTGGCGCGCACTGGTGAGGTCTCGCGCTCGTGCGGAGGAAAGACTGCCGGGTTCCAACGCGGAGCTCGTGATCGGGAGCCTGAGTGATCCGGGATCGCTCCGGAAGCTCTGTGAAGGCGCGGACTCCGTGGTCCACCTTGCCGGGGCAGTCGCCGGCCTTTCCCGCAAGGACTACTTCCGCACCAATCGGGATGGAACTGCAAACCTGATCTCCGCCGCAGAGGAAACAGGAGTCCGGCGAATGGTGCTGGTGAGCTCCATTGCCGCCGGGGGACCTACGTCCTGCGGGTCGTGCGGCGGATCGCGGGTTGGCGCAGGGGGAGCCGGGACGCCGGCGGGCGGGACTCCCGTCACCTGGTATGGGGAGAGCAAACGGGCGGCGGAGGAGCTCCTCCGTGAATCCGCGATCCCTGAGTGGTCCATTCTGCGGCCCGCTGTGGTCTACGGCCCGGGTGACACCGGTTTGCTCGGCTTCTTTTCCCTGGCCCGCCTGGGCCTGGGAATCCGGCTTGCCGGCCCGGATCTCTGTTTGTCCCTGGTTCACGTGCGGGACTGCGTCAGGAGCATCCGCTGGGCGCTTGACTGCAGTGTGGACCAGCTCCCGGACCTGCGTTGTGTCGCGCATCCACGGCCCTGGACCCTCGGAGATCTTTCCCTGGCGATGATCCGGGCGTCTGGAAGACGGCCCCTCGCCACCCTGGCTCTTCCCCGCAGCCTTCTCCGCGCAGCGGGCCGCGTGCTGGATGCATGGTGCCGGGTCCGTGGAATCCCAAGCCTGGCAAACGGCCAGAAGATGATTGAGCTCACCCAGCGCGCCTGGGTCTGCAGACCGGCTGAACTTGGTCCGGCGGAGGCCGAGGCGCAGATTGACGCAGCCGCCGGGTTCGCCGAGACCAGGCGATGGTATCTCCGGAGCGGCTGGCTCTGATGGTTGCGTAGTCCGACATGGGACCAGCCTGTCCCATTCCTGATCGGCGCGTGATCCGTGGGACGGAGCTCAACAGGCATGCCGATTGGGGGATATCATACGGGCCGTGCGAAGGCTCCTCTTGCCAATCGTTACACTTTTGTTTGTCTTGTCCTGTACCAGTACCGGAGGATCAATGGCATCCATACCTGAGTCCCACGCGGAACCACGCTACGGCACCGTGCAATGGGAGGGACGTGACATCCGCTACGTGGTCTCCGGTCGCCCGGAAGCCCGCCCCGTTCTATTCATCCACGGGGCGCCGGGGAGCATTTCTGCGTGGGATGACTACCTGACGGATCCGGTTCTGACAGAAGCGTTCTTCATTATTGCCTATGATCGGCCGGGCTACGGACACTCGGCCGAAGGTGGCGCGGTGGTAGCTATCTCAGAGCAGATGGAAGCCGCCTTCGCGGTGCTGGATGCCGCCGGCGCCAATGGTCCACCGCTTGTGGTGGGGCACTCCTACGGCGGGACTGTAGCGGCACGGATGGCGATGGCGGACAGCGATTCCCTGCGGGAGGTGCTGCTCCTCGCTGCCGCGGTGGATCCGGAGAACGAGCGGATCTTTTTTTTCAACCGTCCGCTTGAGTGGCGAACCCTCAACTGGATGCTTCCACGCTCTATGCGGACGGCCAATCGAGAGAAGGTGACCCACGTTGCCGAGCTCACCGCCATGCTCCCTCTCTGGCCGGCAATCAGCGTCCCGGTCACGGTTATCCACGGAGCCCAGGACCCGATTGTGCGCGTGGCCAACGGTCGTTTTGCGGCCCAAGCCATTCCCGAAGGGGTGGTCAGCTACCAGGAGCTTCCGGACGCAAATCACTTCCTCCCGTGGACCCGGAGTGATCTGGTTCGCGGATGGCTTCTGGAACGGGCTGGTCGGTGATGCGGCCAACCACTCCGCGGAGCTGAGACAAACCGAGAGCCATCACCGGCAGTCCAAGCCAGGTGAGGATCCCAAAGCTGTAGGCGCCACCAGCAAGGAGCACCACCAGGACCGGCAGAACCACAAAGGCGGTGTCGGAGATGACGGCAAGCCGGGATGCTCTGCAGTGCCGAAGAAAGGCCCACTGGGTTACCAGGAATGCGCCGAGCGCAAAGAGAAAGCTGAGCAGGAACGCGAGCCAGCCCAGCACGGTGGACGGCAGCAGTCCCACCACGCCATCCCGCTGGCCGGCGGCCTTCAGCACAAGCTCAAAGCTGGAGAGGCCCCCGGCAAGGAGCCCGAACAGCGCCTCTCTGGGGCCGAGTGGCACCCGTCCGTTCAGCAGGCGGGTCACAAGGAGCAGAACTCCCAGGCCAATCGCAATGGAAATCAGGAGCGGCCCGTTGGTGGTGGCGGTGATCTCCATCGCCGGATTGATCAGCCGGTCAACGCCAACAGCAAGGGTGCCGAGCACTACCAGACCCGTTCCGATCCAGTTGGAACGGCTGAACGGTTCGCCGATGACTTCGGTGGAAAACAGCGCAAGCGCCACGAGTCCAAATCCGTATACCGCCGAATAGTAAGGCGCCGGAGCAAACCGGCTGGCCGCAATCACCCACAGGCTGTTGGTGTGGTTGATTAGCACGGCTGCCGCATAGTAGCGCCAGGCTCGTCCACGCTTACCCATCGGAAGCGTTCGAAGGCGCTGGATTCCGAGCTTCATCATTCCACGACTGACGTGGATGACGCTTGCCCCAACAATGCCGAGGAGCATCGCAATCAGCGCCTGCGGATCCCCCGTGTAGTTCACTGCGCAGAACGCCCGGAAAGGCGCTGCGCAATCAACGCCATGAGCGCATCCGCAACGCGGGGCTTGGGCCCGCGGGGAATGTGAGCGACAACGCCATCTGATCCGATCACGTGCAGCTCGTTGTCGGCGGCGGCAAAACCCTGGCCCGGCTGCCCCACATCGTTGAGGCAAATGAGATCCGCCTGGGCCCGCTTCATCCGTTCCTGAGCACTCCGTATCATGCTCTCCAGATCCATCCCTTCCAGAGCACGGAAGGCCACGATCAGGGCGTCCGGTGCCTGCTTCCGGACAGAGTCTATGATCTTTGGCGTGGGCTGGAGTTCCAGCGTGAGACGCTCCCTACCGTTGGTCGGGAGCTTGTGGTCGGCCCTTGCCACAGGTTCCCAGTCGTTGACTGCTGCGGCGGCTATCACCGCGTCGGTGGAGTGCTGGAGCTCTGACCGCAAGGCGTCCATCATTTCCCTGGGTTGATGGGCTTCCACCACGCGAATTCCAGCCGGAACAGCCACAGCGAGGATTCCGGCCACAAGCACAACCTCCGTCCCCAGGTCCCGGGCCGCGCGCGCAATTTCAACGCCCATTTGCCCCGTGGAGCTGTTCGTGAGAAGCCGGATGGGATCAATGTGGGACACTGTTCGGCCGGCGGTGACAACAATGCGTCTGCCTTGCAGCGCAGTGCCGCCAGACAGGCGTGCGGCCACGGCCTCAACAACCGCCTCGGGTGCGGCAACCTTGGCCTTGCCTTCCGCGAGTTCCGGAGTAACCACGCTGACGCCGTAGCCGCTGACAACGTCCAGGTTCCGTAAGACGCCGGGATGGCGGTACATCGGTTCATGCATCGCCGGAACCACCACTACCGGCAGACCCTCCCCGATTGCCGTTGTGGCAAAGGTTGTCACGATCCCGTCATCAATGGCTGCGGCCATCTTCCCGATTGTGTTTGCGGTAGCCGGGGAGATGAGCAGCAGATCAGCGCGCATCTCCGAGTTTCCGGCGTACAGCACGTGCTCGTTCTGGCCGCTGAGTTCGGTGAGTACCGGTTCCCCGGTGCACCACTCCATCAGACGGGGTGACATCAGGGTCCGGGCTCCCGCTGACATGATGACAGTAACTCGTGCGCCGTGCCGGATGAGAAGGCGAGCGAGTTCCGGTGAGCGCGCAACACCAACGCTTCCGGTCAGAGCAAGCAGCACGTGTCTGCCAGCCAGGCGAGTGCTGTAGGTGGCGTGGATATCCCGGACCTGTGGAGCCGTCACGGTTACAGGTTAGCACGCGGCCTTTCGTGCTTCCCACCGCCGCCAAGGCGCAGTAGTCTGTGACTATGTCAGCTACTGCCTTGCTGATCGAAGAAAACCGGTCCCTGCTGCGGCAGGCCCGCGAGCTCGTAGAGCGCCTGGACGATTACACCTACGCCCGCAACGGCGGTCCGGAGGATCGATTTGACAGCGGGATCGGACGGCATCTCCGTCACGTGCTGGAAATGTATCGATGTCTGCTTTCCGCCGACGGATCGGTGGACTACACCGCCCGTCCGCGCAGTATCAGCCTGGAAAAGGAGCGCACCGAGGCGCTCTCCGCAATCGCAGAGATTGACGGTGGCCTCGCTGAAATCATGGAGGACCGGGAGCTTGAAGCGTGGAGCGGGGACGCACCGGGCGCCGATGGTCACGAGTTCTCCCGCTCTTCCCTCAATCGGGAGCTTCGCCATCTGTGCGAGCACACCGTGCATCACTACGCCTTGATCTCACTGCTGCTGCGGCAAATGGACATGCCGGTAAGCCCGGACTTTGGAGTGGCATCCAGCACCCGCACACGCCAGACCACGCAAGGACAACGGACCGACTAGCGGGATGTGCACCGCAACCTGGCTCCTGGACGGTGACGGGAGCTTCTTCCTGTTTACCCGGGATGAGCTCCACCGTCGAAGTCCTGCCCAGCCCCCGGCGCCCCGCGAGAGTGGCGTAACTCGCTACATCGCACCGCTGGATCCGGACGGCGGGGGAACCTGGATTGCGGTGACCCAAACGGGTCTGATCCTTGGCCTCCTCAACGACTATCCTCCGGGCTTTGCGCTGATGCCCCGCGGGAAGAGCCGGGGACTGCTGATCCCGGAGCTGATCGCCAGAGTGGCGCGGTGGTGGTCTCCGTCAGCCGGCGTTGACGGCTTGGCGCTGGAACGGGAGGTGCGTGACCTCGCCGCGATATCTCACCTCCAGCCCTTTCAGTTGGTGGTACGCGGGCCGGAGTGTAGGGCTGCGTGGTACGGGTCCTGGGATGGCCTGCGGCTTCAGACTCGCGCAGGGATGGCGCCTGAGACCATCAGCTCGGTCCGCACGAAGGAGATGGCAGAGAAGCGGCGTGAGATCTACCGGCATATGGCCGGTGCCAGACCAACCCGTGAGCTTCTGCGGAGGTACCACCGCTTTCGCGGGGAGGACGCCGCGCTCGGGCCCTGGATGTGGCGACCGGAAGCGGGTTCGCAGAGCCTCACCGAGATCGCGGTGACACGAGGCACGGTGAGCATGACCTACCGCGAGGGCCCCGATGCCCCCCAGGACCTCCAGGGCTTCGGATCAACGGAGACTCTCCCGAGAATCGCAGAAGCCTGAACCCTTCTCCGGGAGAACGGAGCTCCTTAGAGCCCGGCCCGGACCCCCGGCCAGTTTTCCTGGGCACGCTCAATGTTCTGTAAAAGGCTGCGGCTGAAGCGTCGGTTGAACCGCTGGTTGATGTTAAGGTAGAGCTGCCCCTCGTGGATCACAAAGGAATTCGGATCAATGTCCGCAACGCTGTTGCGGCTCACAGCCCAGGCGCAGTAGCCACCGTAGGCTGGAGCATAGCGTTCCGGATCACCGGCAAACAGGTCTCGGTTGTCAGCGCTGGCAAAGCGCCATTCCGCTCCATCCCAGCGGAAAGCAAACTCCTGTCGTCCTTCAACGGCTTGCCCTTCGGTGTGATAGGCAACGGCATCGTATCCGTGGATAGCAATTCCTTCCTGCGTGTTCACCGTTCCCTGAGCATTCACTTCAGCGCACCCCAGTACAAGCAGAGTCAGGCCGAGCAAAAACTGCAGGCGTAGTACCCGTCGGGTGGTATTCAGTGGTTCCATGGTTGTCAACATTACAACACTCGTGTAGTCAGGCAAGCGCGTGGCAGCCGGACCGCGATGGGTTTCTCCGCCACTCTCCTCAGGGACCGCAACAAGAAAACCGAGTTCTTCAGCTTGCCTTCCTGCGGGAAAGGCCGGCCCGCGTTCGCCGGAGGAGCTCCGCTCCGCTTACCGGGCGGTAGCCTGCGCGAATGTTGGCCCTGGCAATACGGCCGAGCAAAATCCAGTGTCGGTACAGATCACGCCAGGCGCGGAGCAGGCTTCGCCGGGAATCGTAGATGTGAGCCGGCTCGCTGGCGGACCCATTGAGCTCCACTATCCGGAAATCGCCGGCGAGCATTGACTCCCAGGATGGCGCGCGTATGTCAAAGCGCCCGAGATGGAAACCGGGAATTCCTTGCGCAAAGTCTTCTACAAAGCGGTCCAGCGCGGGACCACGGAGATGCTGTCCGCTGCGGAAAGTAGTCCCACGGGCATGGTTGCCGATGTCGGTGAGCACGCGGAGCTCTCCTGCCTGCAATACCCGCGGGAGTTCTTCCGCGTAGGCCGTGCGGAGCATCGGCAAATGCAGCCGGCAGCGCTCATCTGCTTCCATGAGCTGGTCCAGCGTGCGCCGGCCGTCCCCGGTAACGGAGAGCGGCTCCTTGATCACCACAGAAGTAACCGTGCCGCCATCGGCGCCTGGCATTCGGGTGTAGAGCAGACCAAACTCCGCTGGACCCCTGGCAATCTCCTGAACCAGAATTGGACCCGGCACCCGCTGAAGGTAGCCCAGAGCCTCCGCGGGATTTTTCACGTTTGCCACCGCAGTCCCACGCTCGCCCCGGTCCGGCTTGAAGATCAGCGGGAAGCCAAGACCTGTAGCGGCAAGAGAGGGGCCCAGGGCTTCCGGGCTGCGGTCTGCCACGGGATAGGCTGCTTGAGCGCGCGGACCAAGTAGATCCCTCTCAGACTCGGTTGCGAGGATGAGAGTACGCGGCACAAGTTCCTGCGGAAGCTGGGCCTGGATCTCTGCCTTGCTGTAGTCAATGAAGGCCCCGATGTCGAAACCCGGGTCCGCCGCGGTCATGTATGCCACGTGTCCGCTTCGGACCATGTCACCCAGGACGCGCAGATAGATCGGCCCGTAGAACACCTGATAGGGCCAGAACTCCCAGTGGAGTCGCATCAGGCAGCGCTGACCGCCGGGGGAGCCTCCGGAATCCGATAGACTGATTTCCGGAGGAGCTCTGCCACCTCGTGATCTGATCCCATGGCAGAAAGCTCGTGGGGAAGGATCGGCCTGCTGAAGTGAATGTGCAGCGTGCTCCCGCGTTTGCGGTAGAGTTCGTCGGGGAGGAGAATCATCTCCATGTTGAAGCGGATGCCGCTGATCTTGCGGAGCCACGCCGCGCGGTAGAATCGCATGCTGTTGCGCGCCTCAATGTAGGCTGGCACCACCGGCCGCCCGAACCTGCGGGACATTGTGACAAAGCTTTTCTGCCAGGGTAGATCCCGCAGAACTCCGCCTTCCAGCCGTGAACACAGGCCGGCGGGGAAGTGCACAAGCGCCGGCGCGGTGGCAAACACGCCGACCAGGGAATCCCTCCGGTCCCGGTTAGATCCGTGCTTGTTTACCGGCACCATCAGCTTCTTCATCTGCGGAATTGCCGTCAGAAAATCATTGGCCGGGACTACGGCGCCCGGGTGCACCGAGTTCACAGTCTGAAGCATCGCCAGGCCATCAAGGCCCCCGAGCGGGTGGTTGGATATCACAGTCGGGCGATTCGCCGCTCGCAGGTGCTCAAGGCCGTGCGCCACAATCCGGGCGTCAAGGTCAGAGAGCACAGCGTCCACAAACGGCATCCCATCCACGCCCTCCAGCCGGCCAAGGAGCCCATTGATCTCTCTGACGTGGAGCAGGCGGTTGAGCATGCGATAGGCAATGGGGGGAATCCGCCGGGCGAGCTCAGGATTCCGTGCCGAAACAATCTCCGGCAGGCGCACCGGACCAGGCGAGTGTGGCAAAGCCGCAAGTGAATCAGCGGGCATTCTTGACACGCACCGGATCATCGGGGGCAATGGAAGCCGTGTCAAGAACAGTTGTAGCCGGCATAGATGCTGCGCCCGGCTATTGGGCGGTCTGCATCCTCCGGGGTAGTGGCGACGGTGACGGTTGGTTCCTCCCGGACTCCGGGGAGCTCCACGCGGCCCCAAGCATCCGGGAGGCGGCAACTCGGTGCCGCGATGCTGGCGCGCGGCGCGTGCTGATTGATATGCCAATCGGTCTTCCGGACGCAGGGTCCAGGGTGGCCGACCAGCAGGCACGGGCGGCACTCGGTCCACGGCGGAGCTCGGTGTTTCCCACGCCCCCCCGGAGCACGCTGGGTGCCAGCAACTACGCGGAGGCCCGCGAGCTCAGCAGAGCAAGCACCGGCAAGGCGATCAGTGTGCAGGCCTGGAACCTGATCCCTCGCATCCGGGAGGTGGACGAGTTCCTGCAGGATCCGGACTCCAGCGCCCTCCGCCCGGAAGAGGCGCATCCGGAGCTGGGGTTTGCCGCACTTGCGGGCCACCAGGTGGTTGCGGGATCAGCGCTTGCAGCGGCCGTAAGCGTAGAGCCCGGGGATTCCGGGCTGGCACTTCGTCCGCTAAGAGCTGCCAAGCAGCGGCAACAAGGACTGGTGGCGCGGGCAACACTTCTGCCGGAGACCGTGCTCCGCTTCCTTCTCAATTCACCGGAGTCTGAAGTGCTGCCACTTCCGGACCGGATGGATGCTGCGGTGCTTGCAATTGTGGCCGGTTGTGTCGGGAATGCCTTTGGTGATCCGGCGGCGCGGGACAGCAAAGGGCTCCCAATGCTGATCCGCTACGCGCTTCCGGTGACGCCTCAGTCTACGTGATGCCGGGATTCCCCGATCTGCGCTCCCCAGAGTGCGGCGGCGTACGCAACCACTGATGCAATGATGAGTCCGATTACTCCCTGGCGGCCAGCGTCCAGGAAGGCTCCACCGATGGTGGCCACCAACGCTGCCACCGCCGGCTCACGGATGGTGATACCGGGGCTGATTGCGCCGGTCACCAGTCCCCCGATGAAGTAGGCCAGGGGCCGGAGTATCAGGTAGAGGATCCAACCGATGCCGAAGGTGAGAAACCCGCCAATGCCGATCACCACGCTCAGGCCCGCCTGCACAACGGCAAACACCAAAAGGCTCGCCAGGAGCCAACCGAACCGGAATGCTGCCTGTTCTGACATCTTGTCCTCCTGATTCAGAAGCTACCACCAGCAGGCAAAGAAGACAGCCCTCGCGGTCTCAAACGGATACGAATTCCGATACAAGGTCCAACAGCTCAGGGATTGCAACAGGCTTGCTGATTACGCGGTTCATGCCCGCTCGGAGAAAGTCCCGGTGCTCTTCCGGGAAGGCCATTGCCGTGACGCCAATCACCGGTAGTTCGCGGGTACCGCTACTGCCGTCTCTCAGGACACGGACCAGCTCGTCCCCGGAGATACCGGGTAGGCCCACATCAAGCAGCACAACTGCAGGCAATCCTTCGGGAATCGAATCCAGGAAGTGTTCTCCGGACTCAAAGGCGCGCACGGCATAGCCTGCCCGTTCCAGGTGGCGGGTGAGCATGAAGCGACTGGTCGGATCGTCTTCAACCAGTGCGATCGGAACAGCAGCCATGATGCCATCGTGCACAGAAATCCAGCCCGCGACAAGATTTTTGACCCCGGCTTGGACGGAACTGCGCCTCTAGGGACCCTCGGAGTCCGCCTGCTGCGGGGGTGACTGACGCAGGACGCGGAACCCCACCACAAAGCGGATGAGCGCGCCGAGGAGAACAAGGCCCGCCATTGCGGCAAGGAGGGTGTTCAGCCAGCGGGGAAACACCAGCATCAGCCCGAACAGCAGGATGGTCTCCGTTCCTTCAATCAGGCCCCTCGGCATTACCAGGCTGGTAGGAGCGGCCCCGGCCATCTGCCGCTTCTCAAGCAGCGCGGACAGATACATCCAGGTGACACCATTGAGGTAGAAGGCAGCGAAGAGCAGCGAAAGCAAAAACCAGGATCGTGCGCCGATACCGTAGTTGGCTGTCAGAGACAAGGGAATGAGAACGTAGACAAGGAAATCCAGGACAATGTCCAGATAACCACCGGCGTCACTCTGCTGCCCGGTCTCCCGGGCAACAAGCCCGTCCAGTCCATCCAGAACCCGGTTCAGTGCAAACAGGAGAACGGCAGCAAGCTGCCACCGCAAAAACAGCGCCGCCGCCGCGGCTATTCCGCTGGCGGCGGCGAGAAGAGTGATCGCTGTCGGCGACATGAAGCGTCCAAGCAGCCGAGCGGCCGGCCGGAGCACCGCATCTTTCAGTTGCCGAAGCGGTCCATCAAGCACGCGTCGTCAAACGCCCAGGACTGCCTTGGCTTCCCGGATCATCTGGTTGGTGTAGCCCCACTCGTTGTCATACCAGGCAAAGACCTTCACCAGGTCACCGTCCACCACCTGCGTGAGCGTCAGGTCAACAATGCTGGCATGGCTGTCACCGATGATATCGGAGCTGACGATCTCCTCGGTGTTTGCGGCAAGGACTTCCTTCAGCTCCGGCTTGGCGGCCTCTTCCTGGAAGATCTTGTTGATCTCCTCCACGCTGGTGGGCCGCTCGGTCACAAAGGTGATGTCCGACAGGCTTCCAACCGGCGTGGGGACTCGAACCGCTGTGCCGTCAAACTTACCGGAAAACTGCGGCAGCACCTTGGTGGTAGCGATCGCGGCTCCGGTGCTGGAAGGCACCATGTTCTGAGCCGCTGCGCGGCCGGAGCGCTCCTTCTTGGAGGGACCGTCCACGAGTGTCTGGGATGCGGTGTAGGCGTGGATAGTGGTGAGAACGGCCTTCTTGATGCCAATCCTCCGACCCATGATCTCCACAACCGGGGTAATGCTGTTAGTGGTGCAGCTTGCGCAGCTGAAGATGTTCTTAACCTCTGCGTCCGGATGGGCTACCCCGTGAACAACGGTGGCAAGCTCCGGGCTCTTGGTCGGCGCAGAAATGATCACCTGCTTTGCGCCGGCATCAATGTGTGCCTTTGCCTTAGCCATCTCAGTGAACAGTCCGGTGCTCTCGATAACCAGATCAATTTCGTGCTTGCCCCAGGGAAGCTGTGCGGGATCTCGCTCCGCGAAGACCTCAATCTCGTGGCCGTCAACAACAAGCTTGTTGTCCCTCGCTTCCACCGTGCGGTGGTAACGTCCGTAGACGGTATCGAACTTCAGCAGGTAGGCAAGGTTCTTTGCCGGAAGCAGATCGTTTACCGCGACGAGGTCGAGCCCGTCGGTATCCATGATGACCTTGAACGCTGCGCGTCCAATTCGGCCGAGGCCGTTGATTGCAATGCGGGCCATAGGTAACCCCCTTTCAGGTTTGTCCCATATGATTCCAAGTATGGGCCGATTTGTTAAGTGCGCGCCACTCCACTGCGGAGCACGGCATCCTTGCCGTTGAGGAGCTCCAGGAACTCGTCTTCCGTGAGCGGCTGGGACAACAGAAAGCCCTGCAGCCGATCAGCTCCAAGGCTCACGATGGCGTTGAGCTGGTCTTCGGTTTCCACACCCTCCGCCACCACTTCCTGACCCAGCCCTCGCATTATGTCCATCATTCCGCGGACAATGGAAAGGCTGCGGTCATCCTTGCCGAGCCCGGATATGAAGCTCCGGTCAATCTTCACGATGTCAACGTCCAGATCCTTCAGGTAAGAGAGAGAGGAAAAGCCCGTCCCGAAGTCGTCCAACGCAATCTTGCAGCCCAGCTTGCGGAGGCGCTTCATGGTGGTACTTACCAGTGCGCCGGTCTCCAGAAAGAGTCCCTCGGTCACCTCAATGGTGAGCTGCTCCAGGGGTATGTCTCTCACGCGCGCAGACTCCACCAGCTCATCAACAAACTCGGGCGCAAGGAACTGGCGTGCGCTAACGTTGATGGCTACCGGGATTGAGACTCCCGCGTCACGCATCCGCCGCATTGCGGCAAAGGTCTGGTGAATCACCCATCGGCCAAGCGGAACAATGAGCCGGGAACTCTCGGCAACGGGAATAAACTGCCCGGGCCAGTAGTGTGGCTCATGGTTTGGAGGCCAGCGGAGCAGGACCTCGGCGGATACCGGGTTCCGGTCCCGGTCAAACACCGGTTGGAAGCGGAGCTCAAAGCTGCCAGCCTCCAACTCTTCCCGGATCTCGTTGATCAACGCAATACGATCCCTCGCCTGAGAGGTAAGCTCATCGGAGAAAAAGACAAAGGCATTGCGCTCTTCCTTGGCGAGGTACATGGCACTGTCCGCCTGCTCCACCAGCGCGCGCGTATCCTTGATCTCGCCAGTAACCATGGTGATACCCACAGATGCTCCGAGGCGGACGCGGTTGTCATTGATGTCAAAGGGCAGAGAGACCGTGTGCACGATCTTCTCGGCCACAATCCCGCCATCACCCGGCTCCACCACGTCTTCCAGGATCACGGAGAACTCGTCCCCGCCCAGTCGGTAGGCATGATCATTGGACCTCAGGCTTTGCCGGATTCGCAGCGCCACCTCCCGTAGCAGATCATCCCCGGTCTCATGGCCGTAGGTGTCGTTAGCATTCTTGAAGTAGTCCAGATCAATGACCAGGAGTGCGGCGCGGTAGTTTGCCTGCCGAGCGGCGCGGCTGACCACTTCCTCCAGCCGCAGGAAGAAGGCCTTCCGGTTCTCCAGACCGGTCAGCGAATCGTGATAGGCCAGGTAGGCGAGGCGCTCTTCGGCGGCCTTGCGCTCGGTTACATCAAGGACCATTGCCTGCAGGGCGGGACGCCGGCGGAAGGTGGTCCGGGAAACATGAACCTCAAACCACCGCAGGCTTTCATCCTTGCGATACACCCGGTAGGCAAACTGCTCAGGAGTAGGCTGCTGTGACAGCTTGCGGCGGAAGCGGGAACGCACGGTGTCCCTGTCCTTGGGGTGGATCTGGGCGAAGTACTCATCCGGATCCATCGCGTAGAGCTCGGTGACGTGGTACCCGGTCATGGCGGCATAGGCGCGATTTGCGTAGGCAACCGCGTCGTCCTGGAGAATGAACAGGCCCTGCAGGGACTGCTCCACCAGTCGTCTGTATGCCTCCTGCGCCTCCCGCTGCGGCGAGATGTCCTTCAGAACAAAGTCCCATCCCCCGGTCTGACGGTCAGGCTGGGGAAGGGCGGTGACCACAACGGGAAGGAGGTGCCCGGCGCGGGTTCGGAGGCTGGTGGCAAAGCTGGGAACCACCGCCTGGCGTTCCGCATTCCGGCGCATGCGCTCGGGATCCAGGTCCGGAAGCAGCATCTCTACCGGCGATCCGGAAAGGTCAGGCTCGTCGTAGCCGGAGAGTTCCTCCAACCGGCGATTGCACGCAAAAACCCGGAGGTCGCGATCTATGCGGATCACAGGATCGGCAAGGGCGGTGAACACCCGGCGCGCGGTGTCTTCAGGCCGCTCCAGGAAGAGCCGGAACCGGCCCACACCAAAGATGAGGGCCGCAACAAAGATGCCCGCAGGGACAAGCGCTCCCGGCGCGCCGTACAGGAGACCCGGATTTCGCCCAAAGTGCTCTCCAGCAAGCGCTCCCAGCGCAAGGAGCGGCCCGACCGCGACCACTGCAGACTGGAGCTGCTGCTCCCGCTCTCCGTGACGGACAGGACCAAGGACAAGCACCGCCCCGCCGGTAAGGACGTAGCCGGCACTGATGATCAGGCCAAGGACCTGCCCAACGGCGGCAGAACGCACGGAAACGGCAAGCGGAAGGTTTGCCACCGCAAGCAGCCGCACCAAAGCGTGCAGTGCAGCCGGAGCGTGGAGGGCGACTAGCTGCCACCGCTCACGTTCTCCCCTGCCCAGGGCCTCATCATGGTAGGAGAGCATCCATTGCAAGGTTGCCGAGTAGACCAGCGGCAGCGGAATCAGGGGCCAGAGGCTGAGGTCTGGTCTTCCACTGCCGCTGGCCAGGTAGACCTGGAACTGCACGAAGTAGAAGACAGAGAGCATCACTGTCAGCAGAAACAGACTGCGATTGCTCCGCTTATTCGGTTGATGGGCGAGCACGTACCAGCCGGTGGACCACACGGCGACCGCCGCCAGGAGTGAAGCTATTGCCGTTGCGCCCAACATCAGTAAATCCCTGCAATACTACTCTTCATCCGAGATCGGTCCAAGGCCGTGGTGCTATGATTGGCCGCAAATGAGTCAGACCGGCAATCTGGACCGGAGCCTTGGGCTCCCGGCTGCGGTCCTGCTAGGGCTCGGTTCCATCCTCGGGACCGGGGTCTACGTGAGCCTCGCGGATGCAAGCCTCCGCGCGGGGACGCTGGTAATGCCCGCCATTGCTGTCGCCGGGCTCCTCGCAATGCTCAATGGCCTGTCCAGCGCGCAGCTTGCCGCAGCCCATCCGGTCAGCGGGGGCACCTACGAATACGCATATCGTCTGCTTCACCCCATTGCAGGGTTCGCCGCAGGGTGGTTCTTTCTGGGCGCAAAGAGCGCCTCAGCAGCAACAGCCGCGCTGGGCTTGGCTGCCTACCTGGGCCTCCCGCCAATAACCGCACCGGCACTCACGCTCGCCGTAACGGCTCTGGTACTCCTGGGCCTCCGCAGATCCGCGATAGTCAACGCGGTCCTGGTTGCACTCTCGCTGGGTGCACTCCTGTTCTTTGTGGCCATGGCCTTTGGGGTGCTTTCACCCGGTGCCGCAGCGGCCGGAATGATCCCTGATCACGGCAACGGCGCCGCGCCGCTTGCGCCCGGCGGGGTTGCTACCATGCTGTCGGCCGCAGCGCTAACCTTTGTGGCGTTCACCGGATACGGAAGGGTGGCCACCCTGGGGGAAGAGGTGCGGCGGCCGGAAAGAACCATTCCTCGCGCGGTTGTGCTGACCCTGTTCTTGACGCTGGTGATCTACCTTGCAGTTGCCGCGGCTGCACTTCGTCTTGGTGGTGGGTCCGGGCTGGAGCTTGCGCTGTCCGGGTCGGCATCTCCTCTGGCCAATCTCCTGGTTCAGGCGGGGCGAATGCCCGGCGCAGCGGTACTGCGCGTTGGGGCAGGCCTCGCTCTCCTGGGGGTGCTGCTCAACCTCGTCCTGGGACTGTCGCGTGTGGTTCTTGCGATGGGGCGCCGGGGTGACCTGCCGGCGGGGCTTGCCAGGCTGGGTAGGGCCGGTGCTTCTCCTGCCCCGCAGCGCGCCGTGCTCGTGACCGGTTGTGTCATTGCAGCCATTTCGCTGACGGGCGATGTCCGGCTTACCTGGTCGGTGAGCGCGGTGACCGTGCTTCTGTACTACGGACTTACCAATCTCGCAGCGTTCCGGCTCCCGAATAGCCAGCGCCGTTTTCCCCGGTCTCAGTCCGTGGCGGGCCTTGTCGGCTGCGTGAGCCTTTCGGTGTTCGTCGCATCCCCATCCATCCTGATTGCTGCGATTTGGCTTCTGGCCGGAATAGGTCTCAGGAGCCTGCTTCGCCTCCGGGGGACAGGGAGCGCTGGAACTCGCTGACGGTAACGGTTTCCGCCTTGCCCTGCTGCATTCGGTAGAGTCGTGCGTACACACCGTCCTGCTCGAGCAGGAAATCGTGTGTCCCCTCTTCCACAATCCGGTGATCGTTGATGACCACCACGCGATTCGCAGTCCTCACCGTGGACAGGCGATGGGCGATGACAAAGCTCGTCCTTCCGGACAGCAGGGTGTGGAGCCCGCGCTGTATGCGAGCCTCGGTCAGGCTGTCCACGCCGGAGGTGGCCTCATCCAGAATGAGAATGCGGGGATCGGCCAGGACCGCACGGCCAATGGCAAGGAGCTGCCGCTCGCCCTGTGCGAGGTTTGCGCCGCGCTCGGTAAGCTCGGTGTCGTATCCAGCGGGGAGGGCGCGAATCACTGCATCTGCGTGAGCGGCGCGCGCTGCGGCCTCCACCTCCGCGTCGCTGGCATCCAGACGCCCGTAGCGCAGGTTCTCCCGCACGCTGCCGCTGAAGAAGAAGGGCTCCTGCAGCACCACACCCAGCTGCTGCCGGTAGCTCCGCAGATCCAGGCGCCGAATATCCCGACCATCAACCAGAATGCTTCCGCGGTTGGGATCGTAGAGTCGGTTGAGCAGGGCAACCAGGGTTGTCTTTCCCGCACCGGTCGGCCCGACTACCGCAATCATCTCCCCTGCGGATACCTGCAAGCTCACGCCGTCCAGCACGGCCTGCCCGTCCTCATAACCAAAGCGAAGGTCCCGGAACTCCACGTCCCCGCGGAGCTCACCGGGATCCTCTCCGGCTTCTGCTTCCATACCAGGCTGGACGGACAACACGTCTGCAAGCCGCTCCGCGCCAGCAAGGGCAGACTGAATGAGGTTGTAGACATTGGCAGTCTGGCGCAGCGGCTCAAAGAAGCGCCGGGTGTACAGCATGAATGCGCTGACCACCCCAACGGTGACACCGCCGATCCCGGCGCGGATCAGCAGGCCGCCAACCAGGATCACTGCTGCAAGCGTCAGGCCGTTGATGGCCCGCATCACCGGATTGAGCGCAAAGCCCCGGATGTCTGCCGTATCGCTCGCGCGCCGGACCTCTTGCGCGAGGTCGGCGAACTCGGATACTCGCGACTCAACCTGGTTCAGGGCAACCAGGGTCCGAGCCGCGCTGACGCTCTCCTCCAGGTGCGCGGTGAAGCGGCCGGTTGCTCGCTGCCGGTCCCGGAATGAACTGCGGATGCTCCTTCCGATCAGGCGGGTGACGATGATTACCGGAGGGATCACCGCAAAGGTGGCAAGCGCAAGAGGAGGACTCGTGACAAGCATTGCCGCGCCAATCGCTACCAGGTTGATCAGCCCCCCGAGAATCTGCGTGGCACCACCGGTGAGCGCGTTGTAGACCACGTCGATGTCGTTGGTGAGCCGGGAAATGGTCTCACCGGCGCGGTCACGGCCAAACCAGGCGGTGTCCAGCTGCTGCAGGTGAGAGAACACCCGGGACCGCATGCTGAAGACAATGCGGTTGCCGGCAAGTACCCCCAGTGCCCCGGACCCGGCGTCTGCAATCCAGCCCGCCACATAGACCAGGAGCACAGTGACCATTGCGGTCACGTAACCGTCTGCATCAAGTCCCCGGGATACAAAAGTGTCTATGGCGGACCCGATCATGCCCGGCGCCACGGCACGTGCGGCCGAGCTCCCAACGATTCCCAGACCCACCAGGATCAGGAGAGGCCACTCCCGCACTACAAAATGGGACAGGCTCCGCAGAGCGCGGCGCGCATCCCGCGGCTTCTCTATGGTGGTAGGACCCCGCATTCCGGGACCGCGTGGGCTTCCCTTGGGCGGTGCTGACTGAGCCTGCCTGCTCATCGGAGGGCCCCCAGACTGTCGGCCTGCGTCGCTGCTATTTCGTTCCAGGTCGGGCTGATCCTGTCCAGTTCCTCCGGGCTGCCCATCGCTTCCACCTGCCCTTCAGCCAGCACCAGAACGCGGTCCATTCGGCGCATGGTTGCTACACGGTGGCTGATCACCAGCGTGGTGCGGCCGCGCCGGCGCTCAAGGAGACGGTCCAGCACGCGTTGCTCGGTGACGGCATCCAGAGCGGAGGTCACATCGTCCAGAATCAGCACCGGCCGATCGGCCAGGACTGCGCGCGCAAGCGCAATCCGTTGTCGCTCACCACCGGAAAGGCCAAGACCCCGCTGTCCGATTATGGCGTCCAGCCCCTCCTCCCGGCCCGCAACAAAGCCACTTGCGTCTGCAATCTCCAGGGCCGCAAGCATCGATTCCTCTGTTGCATCAGGGCGCCCAAGCAGCAGGTTGTCCCTGATACTTCCGGCAACGAGCACGGCCTCCTGCAGCACAACACCGGCAGCATTCCGGAGCGCGTTCAGGTCCCAGTCGCGCACTGGAACCCCGTCCAGGAGCACTGTGCCGGCCCGGGGATCAACGTAGCGCGGGATACAGTGAACCAGGCTGCTCTTGCCGGATGCGGTGGGGCCGATGACGCCGATTGTTTCACCCGGTTCTACGGTCAGGCTGATGTCCCGGAGGACATCGCTACCCTTGGCAAAGCCGAAGGTCACGTTCCGGAATTCAAGGTGTCCAGGTGAACCTGCAGCGCCAACTGGGTGGTGGCTTCCACCGCGGATTGCAGGCTGGGTGTCCATGAGCTCCATCACCCGATCTGCGGATGCCACGGCCATGGCAATGAAGTTAAGCGTCATTCCCAGAGCCAGGATCGGCCACATGGCCAGCAGCGCGAAGTTGCCGAAGGCAAGGAGCCGGCCCAGGCTGAGCGGTGCCTCCACCCCCGCGATGCGGGCTTCAATGATGGAGAGTCCTCCCTGCCATGTCACAAACAGCACAATCAGCTGGCCGATGAGGGCAAGCAGTGGAAAGAGTGCGGAGCTGAACACCCCTATCCGGACTGACAGCGACAAAAAGTCACGATTGGCCGCGTCAAAGCGAGCTATTTCATGGTCCTGCCGGCTGAAGGCCCGAACCAGCCGATATCCGGCGAGGTTCTCCTGCAGGACGACGTTTACCCAGTCTAGCTTCTCACGAATCAGGCGATAAAATGGTCTGAGGCCCACGGCGATGACGAGAAATACCGCAAGGCTGATCGGGAGGCCAATCCCGAGGATTCTGGCCAGGGATGGGTCCAGCCGATAGACGGCGATCAGTGCCCCGGCGAGCGTTGCAATGGATTGTAGCAGCATCAGCAGACCAACCCGGACAAAGAGCCGAATGGTGTTTACATCCGATCCGGCACGATTGAGCAGCTCCCCCACACGATAGGAGTCCAGCTCGGGGAAACTGAAATCCGCAATTCGCCGCATCAGCGCAACGTTGATCTGCTCTGCCATGTGATTTCCCGCCCGGATAGCGGCTGAACCACTCCCGAAGTACGCAAGAGCGCCCGCGGTGGCAACCAGCGCCATGATTCCCGCAAAGAGCGGCGCACGGCCGGAGCCGCCATCAGCGGTGAGGCTCTGGTCTACCGCCTGCTCCAGCAGCCCCGGCTGCACCAGGTTTGCGGCCGTGGCAACAAGCAGGAGCAGCAGACAAATGGTGATGAGGCGCCCACTACCCTTCAGGTACGCCAGTGAGCGAACAAGATTTCGCATGTCGTGCAAATGTACCACCTGGGCTTCCTGCCGGGCGCGCGCGTTGACTATTCGCCACGAATTGCTACGCTTGGCTCATGGATAAACTCAGAGTTGAACCGGGCATCGTTACCGGTGGCCGCCTTGCGGAAGTCTACGAGTACTGCAAGCAGGTTCCGTGCGCCCTGCCGGCAATGAACGTGATCAGCTCCAGCACGCTGAATGCCGGAATGCAGGCGGCAAAGGAAGCGAATGCACCGATCATCCTGCAGTTCTCCAACGGAGGCGCCCATTTCAATGCGGGCAAGTTCCTGGACAACAGCGGTGAAAAGGCCGCGGTTGCGGGCGCCATTGCCGGAGCGCACCACGTTGACATCCTCAGCCGGGAGTACGGAGTTCCGGTGATCCTCCACACGGACCACGCCGCACGCAAGCTTCTCCCGTGGATTGACGGGCTGATTGCATACGGAGAGCAGTACTACGAACGCAACGGTCGCCCGCTGTACAGCTCCCACATGCTGGACCTGTCGGAAGAGGACCTGGAAGAGAACATCCAGACCTGTGTTGCCTACCTCAAGCGTCTGAACGCCATAGACATGCAACTTGAGTTTGAATTGGGTGTCACCGGTGGTGAAGAAGACGGCGTTGACAATTCGGATGTGGACAGCTCCCGGCTCTACACGCAACCGGAGGAAGTCCTGCACGCATACGACGCCCTGAAGGATCATGGGCGCTTCACCGTTGCCGCCGCATTCGGCAATACCCACGGTGTATACAAGCCGGGCAATGTGAAGCTGCGGCCGGTGATACTGAAGAACAGCCAGGACAAGGTGCAGGCAGACCGCGGCACCGGCAACCAGCCACTCAACTTTGTTTTCCACGGTGGAAGCGGCTCAACCGCAGAAGAGATCAAGGAAGCAGTAGGCTACGGTGTAGTGAAGATGAACATTGACACCGACACCCAGTGGGCCTTCACCGAGCCCGTGCGCAAGTACATGGATGACAACCATGACTACCTCATGGCTCAGATCGGGAATCCGGAAGGTCCGGACCAGCCCAACAAGAAGAAGATTGATCCCCGAGCCTGGCTCTACGCCGGCGAAAAGGGTGTGGTCAGCCGCCTGATGGTTGCCTTTGACAACCTGGGCAGCAAGGACAAGTTCATACTGGGATAAGAAGAGTCAACGCGGTCACACGTGCACCGGCGCGTTTGTGACCGTGTCCCGCATCACAAGCCGGCAGCGGAAGCGGACCTGGGACTCCACGGAGTGACCGGCGATCATTGCAATCACCGCTTCCGCCGCCCGGTTTCCCTTTTCCTGCGCTGGCTGCCAGATAGTGGTAAGCGCGGGGGTCACCATCCGGGAAGCCGGAATATCGTCAAACCCGATTACCGACACGTCCCAGGGCACGCGAACGCCGGAGCGGCGCAGCCCGTCCATAAAGCCCAACGCAATGATATCGCTCATTGCAGCGGCAGCGGTTACGTTACTGTAGTCTGCCACGAGCTTGTCGGCAGCGCGAAAGCCACCGGCAAAGGAGTTGGGGCACTCCAGGAACACCACGTCCCGGTCCCAGGTCAGATCATTCTCCTGGAGCGCCCGGGACCAACCGCTCCGCCTGGAGGTGCCGGTTGCAGAGTAGCGCTCAGTTCCGGGTCCGGCGTCATCCACCATGGACAGCACCGCGATGGAGCGGTGGCCGTGGTCAATGAGGTGCCGCATGGCAAGGTAGGCGGCCTCCTCATCGTTGACGCCGATGACCGGGATTCCGGGCATGGCCGGGCCATCAATGATGACAAGGGGAATGCGGCGGTTGCGGATCACGTGGCTGACCTCGGTATCCGGATCCAAACCCAGAGCAATGAGGCCGTCAACCGCGGCTGACCGTGCAGTCTCCAGCAGGCTGCCCTTCCGCGGCGCAAGCAGGGTCAGGGCAAGTCCTTCCCTGTTCAGCACCTCCCCGATTCCCGCAATCACCTCCACCAGATAGGGATTGCGGAGGGCGGCGGGAATTGGCTGGGGCAGCAGGAATCCAATGGTTCCGTTGTTCCGGGACTGCAGGCTCCGGGCAACCGGATCCGGAACGTAGCCGAGTTCGTCTGCTACGGAGAGGATCCGCTCCCGTGCCTCGGTTGAGATCTTGCCGGGATCGTTGAAGGCAAATGAGACGGCAGTCTTGGAATAGCCCGCGGCGCGGGCGATATCGTTGATGGTGACCCGCATGCCTGCACGTCCCGGCTTGTCACCCTAGCGGAGGGTGATGCTGCGGGCCTCGTTGGCCGACAGGAGCGCTTCCTGGGACGCACCACCGTCATCGGGCACTACCAGGTCCATTATCCGGGTATCGTCCTCCGCACCGGTACCGCCGCCGATCCGCCACTGGGAATCGCCTTCCTGTACATCGCGTACGCGCAAGACCCCCGGTGAGGGGAAGCCTTCCTGGCTGAGCACCGCGGCCGTGTAACCGTAGCTGGCGAGATCCAGCTCCTCCAACGGGATTCCAAGGCTGTCCGCCATCACCTCGCGGGGTACCAGAATGGTCACCGTCCCGGCACTTCCATCAACAACAACCCGAACCGGAGATCCGGAGAGCTCGCTCGCACGGCCTTCTTCATTGGGTACAAAGAGCTTCTGGTTCCACCCTTCAATCCAGACGGCAAGGTCCCATCCGGCGCCCTCGGTGAGGCTCGCGTCTCGCCCATCGAGGAGCTCGCTTGCTCCGGTGCCAGCGCCGGGGTCTACATCGATGTAGATGTCCAGGGTCTGCACACTGAGGTTGATTCCACTCCCCCAGGGGTTCTGTATCTCCGAGCCAAGCTGGAACTCAAAGATTGCGTTGCGTTCGTTCCGGGCAATGGTGAGCTGCTCAATATCGTAGGAGCCCGGGAGGAACACCGAGTCCGTAGGATATCGGTAGCTTCCCGGCCCGTGATCGTCTCCGCTTGCATCAACGATGGTTCCAAGGACCTCGGTGTTGCCGAGATCCGGGATTACCACGCGGGAAAGTCCTTCCTGCGGCAGGAAGGCCAGATCACGTCCGCGCGCAGTGACTACCACCTTGCTGTCCAGCGAGTCTCCCGGCTGGATTTCCGGGAGTGCTTCAAGAGGAACCCGGCCTTCCGCAATCCGGCGACCAAAGGCCCCGGGCACTTCGGACGGAGTGCCGCTCCACTCGCCAAAGCGGTTGGCGGTGTACAGGAGGGCTTCACCGCCCTGGGGAATCACCAGCGCATAGCCTGCGCGGAACCCGAGAACCGTGCCGGAAAGCGTTCGCGGAACCGAGTTTTCCTGTCCCGGAATGGCAAAGTAGACCTCCACGGCCTCAACACCGGTGTCTGCCCAGTCACTTCTGCCATCCGCACGGAACACAAAGCCTTCCGTGTTGTAGCCGGTGTAGTAGCCGGACAGGATGCCCTGCAGCGCGGCCTGTACGCCTCCGCGGAACTCCGCGTAGCCGGCGTTGTCCCACTCTCCGGGAGCTACCGCGCCGTCAATCGTTGGGGTCACCGGTCCGGAGGCACCGCGTGTCGCGGGAGCCGGTCTGTCCGGAATGATCGGCACATCAATGAAGTCGGGGACCTCATCGCCAAGGGCAACGTACACCTGCCGGAGCAGGGCGCGAAAACCCTCATCAAAGTACTCGTCAACGCCGCTGTCCTGGTCCGCTCCGTACCACCAGAACCAGTCGGAGCCTTCCGCGAGGTACATGGCCTCCAGTGCGTTGGCCAGCTGTTCCTCGGTGGCCTGTTCCCGACCGGTGATGTCGTACCGCGCCAGATGACGGCGGACGCGCTCCAGGTACTCCCAGGCGACGCGTTCTTCCGTTTCACCGATCCAGGTGGCAAAGTCCGGGCTGAACCAACTCCCCGGCCACAGATCTTCAATGCTGCGCTGCTCGGGGAAGCGCTCCAGGTACTCGCTTGGCGTGATGGTCCGGATGGTCTCGTGCTCCGCAAGGTCCTGGTAAAGGCCGTTCAGGAAGGCCAAGCCGTCATTGGGGTAATTCTCCCACGCGTTCTCACCGTCCAGGATCACGCTCACCAGGTGGGGACCTTCGGCGCCGCTCTCGTCCAGTGTGGCCTTGATGTCTTCAATTCGGCCGATAAAGTCGTTCACGGCCTCCTGGGGCGGGGTTCCGGAGTACTCAAAGCCGATAAGGTCGCTGATTCGCAGGTCCCGGAACACAATGGCCACCTGCTGACCATCCCGGCCGTTCACGTAATAGGGCCGGTACAGCAGGTCCGGCTGTTCAATCACGTCGTCCTCATTGCGGGTGAAGCCATCAATCCCCAGGCTCCGTGCGAGGGTCTGCTCGCCACTGGCCATCCAGGTAAAGCCTGCATCTGCAACAAATCGCACAATGTCCTGCGATACCGAACCTTCCGCGGGCCACATTCCCCGAACGGGGCGGCCGTAGTCTTCCTGGTATCGCTCCGCGGCCCGTTGAAGGTGCACCTGTACGTCGTTGGGATAGCTATAGCGGGGAGGCACCTCGCCGGACGGATCGTTCACTGCAATGATGTCCGAGTTGTAGATGAGGGGCAGAATTGGGTGTGCATAGGGAGTGGTTGTCACCTCAATCTGGCCGCTGTCCTGCAGCTCCCGGTGGATGGCGACAACTTCGCCCATGATCCGCAGGGCCTCATCAAACATCACCGACTTCTGGTCTTCCCGGTAGTCCCGGCCCTGGGCCACCAGGGACGCCAGGGGCTCTTCGGCCAGGAAGCTGGGATCAAACCATGCGAGGTTGAACCAGACCTGCAGATCACGGAAGTCCTGCTCCGTGTAGCGCTCCATTGCCGCTGTTATGGCGGCGGAATCGGCAGACTCACCGCGGAGGGTCAGGAGTTCCCGGTAGCGGGGATACTTCCCCACGATGTTGGTCCAGTTGGCGTCAAAAAAGCGCGTGAGGATGAAGCGCTTTTCGTCATCCGTGAGCTCGGAGGCCGGAGTCTCTGCCAGAGTCCAGTAGATGTCCCTGGCTCCGTCGAGGTAGTCGTCAATCTGCTCCAGGAGGACCGGAGTCAGGTTGAAGGTGGCCCGAAGCTCCGGATACTGCGCCACGGTGGCCGCCATATCGTAGTAGGACTTCTGGCTGTGCATCCTTACCCAGGGGCGCGTGACGATTCCGGTGTCCGGATCGGGATAGTACTGCGGCTGGTGCTGGTGCCACATGAGATTCAGGTAGATCACGTCTTCCGCGGGACCGCAGGACGCCAGAGCCAGAACAACCAGGACTACAAGACCAATCAGGCCACGAACGGCGCGGTTTGCGCGCTGCTTCTGCATCGAGTTACCCCTTCACCCCGCCAAGCGTCAGCCCGCTGATGAGATAGCGGCTGGAGGCGAGGAACAGAATCATTACCGGTATGGAAATCATGATTGAAGCCGCGGCGAACTGACCCCACTGCGTCTGGAACTGAACCATCATTCCGTTCAGGCCAAGGGGCCAGGTAAACAGCTCCTGCCGCTGCAGGATGATCCGGGCGAGGACGTACTCGTTCCAAGCCTGGGTGAAGTTGAACAGGAACGCAATGGCCAGAGCCGGAGAGGAAAGCGGCAGGATCACGCGATAGAAAGCGCCCAGGCGGCTTGCGCCATCAATCATGGCGGCCTGCTCCAGCTCAAAGGGAATGGTGTCGTAGTAGCCCTTGAGGATCCAGATGCTGAAGGGAACCGAACTCACGGAGTAGGCAACCACCAGTCCGCGCCAGCTGTTCAGCAGACCCAGCCGTATTGCCAGGATGTAAATGGGAATTAGCAGCATTGCGCCGGGAATCATCTGCGTGGACAGCAGTGCCACCATTCCTGCGTTTTTCCCCGGGAAGTTCCAGCGGCTGAAGGCGTAGGCGCTGGTAGAGGCGATGATCACCCCGATTGCCGAGGTGGCAAAGGTGATGATCAGGCTGTTCCAGATCCACACAAAGAAGCCGGTGTTGGTGAAGACCTGCCCGTAGCTCTGCACGCTGGCATCCGGCGGAAGAATCGCCAGATCCGTACTGAAGAGGCGGTTTCCCGGGCGCAGACTGACACCCAGCACCCGGAGAACCGGGTAGATCGCGGCAAAAACCGCGATAATGAGAATTACGTGGATCAGGAGCCGCTTTGCGGGGCTGTCTCCCCGACGGCTCACAAAGAAGCGGAGGAGGAGGCCGGGTCCGCTGGACCCTGGCTTGCTCTGCGTGCTCAGTGCGGGTTGGTCCATGTTTGTGGTGCTCATGCTTACTCTCCCACGGCCTTCGGCACGTTGCCGATGATTGACCTGGACGGGCTGAACCTGGTGATCCGCATGTAACTCACGGTGAAGAAGAGCAGGATCACAAAGATTGCGATGGCGAACATGCTGGCAAAGCCGTAGCGGTTGTACTCAAAGGCCGCGCGGAACAGGGCGGTGACCAGAATGTCGCTGGTTTCCAGCCTGCTGGGGTTGAGCAGGAATGGAACGTTGAACTGGTTGAAGGTCCAGATCACACCCAGAATGACCGCCGGGGTCATGACCGGTTGGATCAGGGGCAGGGTGACGTTACGGAACTGCATCCACTTGGAAGCACCGTCAATTTCGGCCGCTTCATAGTAGGTGCCATCAATACTCTGGAGCCCTCCGAGGAGCACCACGGCCATGAACGGAATCCCCAGCCAGATATTCACGATGTTGAACGCCACGAAGTTGGCAACCGGTTGGCTGAACCACTGCACGGCATCAAAGCCCAGGCGCTGAAGGAGAACGTTGACAAAGCCAAACTCAAAGTTGAACTCACCGCGCCAGGCAAGGACGGCGATGACCTGGGGCACGGCCCATGGAACAAGCAGAAGCGTTCGGTAGATCCCGCGCATCTTCATTGGCCGGTTCAGCAAGATTGCCAGGAAGAGGCCGAAGCTCACGTGGAAGCTCACCTGAATGAAGGTCCAGAGGAAGGTTCTCAGGAGAACGGGGAAGAAGGTCTGCCGCTGGAGCACGGGCTGTGTGAACAGGGTCACCAGGTTGTTCCACGCATTGCCCAGGCTCCAGGTCATTCCTCGGTCAAAGCCAAAGCGCCGGAGACCCATGTCCGTGAACGCGAGGAACAGGTTGTAGAGAATTGGATAGAAAACCAGGAGAGCAAGCCCGATGAACGCGGGCGCAATAAGCATGTAGGGCAGGGAGTTCGGGAGCCGGACTCCACGCTGTTTCAGCGCGCGTGCGGCAACGAAGAATCCGCCCTCCAGAACGACCACCAGCAAGACAACTGCCAGCACCGTTCCGCCCACCTGGCCAAGACTGCTTCCAACCAGCTCAAGTGTGAAGCCTTCCATCAAGGCCCCCTTTCCCGGGATCTCCGACCGCGTCTGACAGCCGTTCCGAGTTCGGGGCAGCTCGTGTCCCGGACTCGGAGCGGCAGCCTGGAAAACGGGAGGGCCCGGAGGCCCTCCCGAAGTGTCACTCTGAGTGACTGACTACTTCAGCCTACTGCAGCGCCCGGATACCGGCCTCAGCAGCTTCCTGCATGTTGGAGGCGGCTTCTGTGGGAGCCACGGTACCGGCAAGGACGGCGTTCAGCTCGGGGCGCATTGCGTCCCAGTTTGCGCGCATCTCAAGCTGGCTCGGCTGCGGAACGCCGTTGACGGCGGCGGCAGCAACCGCCTGCAGGATGGGGTCCTCGGCAACGGCTGCATCGCTCTGAGCGGCAATGAGGCCGGGGATGCGGGACAGCTCGGTTGCCAGGCGAACCTGGTTCTCATAGCTGGTGGCGAACTCAATGAACGCCGCTGAGGCATTCACCTGAGCCTGCTCAACACCGTTGGCAATCATGAACATCTTGGGTGCGGTGTAGGGAGCGGCGGCAAGGCCCGTCTCGGAAACAACCGGGAGCGGGGCGATACCAAGGCGCTCGGCACCAAGGTTCTCATTGGCAACGTAGTCACCAATGGACCAGTCACCGTTGATGATCATTGCGGCGCGGCCTTCCTTGAACAGGGTGTCCATTGTGCCGTAGTCGCTTTCTTCCGGAACAATTCCGTACTCAAACTTCAGGTCAGCAAGGAACTGAAGAGCACCAACCATGGCATCGTCATCCAGGTTGGGGGTGACGCCGTCGGACTCAAAGACTGCTCCACCAAAGCCACCAATCCAGGGTGCCAGCCAGAAGGGCTCGCCCTGGTTGTAGACCAGACCAAAGACCTCATCGGTGGTGAGTTCCTGGGCAAGAGCAACCAGCTCATCCGTGGTTTCCGGTGCTTCGCTCACGAAGTCCCGGTTGTACAGCAGCATGAGGTGGTTGCCACTGGTGATGGGCACACCCCAGGTGCTTCCGTCCTGAACCACAGAGGGAACGAACGCGTCGTCGTCAAACAGGCCATCAACCGGCTGGATGATCCCGGCAGCAGTGAACGGACCAGCATGGTCGTTGACGGTCCACAGCAGTGTCGGGGCCTCACCAGCGAGGCTGGCGGTCTGGAAATCTTCACGGAGCGCCTCCGTAGACTTCTGGACAACCTCGATCGTGATGTTGGGGTTCGCGGCCATGAAATCAGCGGCAAGCTGCTCCACAAATGCGAAGCCACCGTCTGATTCACCTTCCTGGGTCCACAGCTGGAACGTAACCGGACCAGCGTCGGCAGTGTCGCTACCACCGTCGCCACAGGCAACAAGCAGTACTGCGGCAAGGACGCCGAGTACAAGCAGAAGCTTCTTCACCTTCCGCCTCCTTTTGGGGATTCCTGCCTCTATCGCAGGGGTAAACCGGTTTACTAAACCGGTTTTGCTCCAATTCTGAGGCGAGCTGGGCTTGTCGTCAAGCGAAAGTCTGAAAATCTACCGGTTCGGATCGGTTCCCCTTTCCTGGCCCTGCACGCTGTGGGTCAGGTAGCGCGCCGGGGGCACCTGGCCAGGAATTCGGGAGACGGCTCGGCGGGGTCATCGCCAACGCGATAGCCTGCTTTCAATCCTGTGATCACCCAGGTCCGCATTGCCCCGCGGTTCCTGACCTCAACGGTGCCCATGTCCTGCGCGTCAAACCAGTCGGCAACAAGCTCCATTGTTGACGGTGAGACCAGGACTGCATTCACGGGACCCAGGCTCTCCATCCGGCTTGCCACGTTGACCGTATCTCCCCAGACGTCAAAGGCATAGCGGTCCTTTCCGATTACGCCCGCAACAAGCCGCCCGGAGTTCACGCCAATCCGTGCACCCCAACCCCGCTTGGCGTTCCTGCGCACAAGTCGGGATATCTGCAGCGCGGCCATGACGGTTTCCACGGCGTGCCTTGGCCGGGGATCAGGCACTCCGCCAACTGCCATAAAGGCGTCCCCTATCGTCTTCAGCTTCTCCACGTGCCAGCAGCGTACTATATCTTCAAAGCCTCCAAACCAGTAGTCCAGCTCATCTACCAGCGCTTCCGGGCTGGTCTGTCGGGCAATGGCGGTAAAGCCGACGAAATCGGTGAACAGAACGCTTGCAGACTCCACCACCACCGGCGGCGAGGAGCCCCGATCCTTCAGGTCCTCGGCAACCCGGAGCGGCAGAATGGCGCGGAGCACCGCGTCCGTCTTTTCCTTCTCCGCCTGAATCTGGGCATTCTTCTCGCGGACTATGCGCGCCTCGTCCTCACTCCTTTGAATGGCTATGCGGATCTCCGCGTTGCGCAGGTTGGTGGCTGCCTCGCTGTCCATGATGCGGGACTCCAGCTCGTGGTACCGGCGGTAGTACTCCAGCGCTTCGCCGTAGCGCTCGGTGTCCTCGGCAATGCTTGAGAGCAGGTGATAGATATCGGCGCTTACCGGTAGCTGGGAGTCCTCTTGAATGGTGGAGAGAGCCTCTGTCAGCAGGACAAGCGCGTCCTCCGGATTCCCCAGCTGCCGCTGCAGGCGCGCCTGCTCCAGCCGTATCCGGGCGAAGTAGAATCCCTCCGTACCGATTGCTTGCTCCGCGCGGCACAGGTAATCGGCAGCTTCCTCGGTCCGGCCGAGTTCTCGCTCGGTGATTCCCATACCCAGAAGGGGTCCTGCCTCTACAAAGGCTGATCCGGAGATCGCACCGCACTCCAAAGACTGGCGGTAGTAGTCCAGTGCTGTTTCCGGTTGCTTCAAATCCTCACGGTAGAGGTCACCGAGAATCTGATTGAGCCGCGCGCGCCCAAACGGGTAGTCCAGTTGGTAAAAGCGCCGGAGTGACTCCTTCCAGGCCTCTTCCGCACGAACGGCATCTCCGGTTGCCTGGTAGATCATTCCTACGTTGTGGTAGCTCCACGCTACGCCCCGCTGGTCCCCGCATTGCTGAAACAGTTCCCGGCTCTCGTGCGAAAGGTCAAAGGCGCGGTCAAAGCTGGAGAGCATGTGGTGGGCAAAGCTCTGCACGTCTTTGATGGTGGCCAGCGTGTGGGTATCTCCGGACTCCGTGGCCAGGCGCTCCGCGGTGTCCAGTTCCGCAACCGCGGCCTCCGGCATGGCGTCCAGCACCGCAACATAGCCGAGCGTCCGGTGGGCCCGAGCCTGTTCCTGGACCAGGCCAAGCTCGGCGCTGGTCA
Organism: uncultured Spirochaetaceae bacterium; assembly: GCA_964591085.1. Lineage (GTDB taxonomy): Bacteria > Spirochaetota > Spirochaetia > DSM-27196 > CAZPXH01 > CAZPXH01. Next base: position 135,883 of record CAZPXH010000006.1, read on the forward strand.
GCGCAAGCTCATTTGCGAGCTTCCGGGCGCCCGGCATGTCCTGTGCGGCCGTCTCCCAGGCCTCCTCGTTGGCTCTGTGGATGAACTCAGGACTCCGGCGGTCCTCTGCAACGAGGGGTCCGGTACCAGACTCGCGTGCTGTTGGCTCGCTCATGCTCCGAACAGGATACGGTGCGGCCAGGCGCTAGAACAGGGCACGGACCCTCCGTTGGAAGTGGTCCTTGATGGAGCAATGATCCGGACCGGGAAGAACCGGCGTTCCCAGACCGCGGTTTTAGCGCCGCTTTCAGGGCCCCCGAAGCTGGTACTCAAGCCGACTGGTGAAGGTCCATGCAAAGCCCAGGCTGCGCTGATCCGGAACGCCTGCCGTCGCACGCAGGTCTGTGAACCAGGGGCCGGAGCCAGGTCCATCGCCAGCCTGCGCGGGCAAGTCCACAGACGCGGCAGCGTACCAGTCCACCAAATCCGCGGCGTTCGCAAGCAGCCCGGCGCAACACGGGAAGAGCATCAGGAGCACTCCCGCTCGGCGAGCACTCACAGAACAAGGCTTTCCACGCTCAATAGCCGGGGGTCCAGGTCTGCGTTGAGGTCAATCTCGTCCAGGAGGAACTCCGTGGCGGTATTGCGCTTGAGGCGATCCTCTATCCGCATTTGGACTGGTAGGTCCTCACAACATCGGGAACCCGAATCATTCCACGCCTCCCCTCCGGCCGGAATTCGGAGCCGAGCCGGACTCCGGATCCACGGCAGGATCAGCGCTGGCATCTCCGGATCCTGTGTCCGGTGCGCCCGACTGGTTCCCGCCGCCGCCGTGGCTCTGCGGTCCAGCCCCGGCTATTCGATCCAGGCGCTGGGTGTTCTGCAGACCAAGCACTGCGCCCAGGTTCATGGAGTTCAGAGCGTCGGCGGGCATCAGGACCATGCCACCGTGCACCCGGGTACTTTCGTAGACCATGTTCATGGCGCGCAGCTGCAGTGCCTCGGGATTGTCCCGATACTGCTCTGCCGCCTTCCGGAAGGTTTCGGCAACCTCCAGCTCCGCAGAGCCAAGGATCACCCGCGCCTGCCGCTCGCGCTCCGCCTGAGCGCGCTTGCTCAGCACGTCTTCCAGCTCCGGGGGCACCAGAATTTCGGTGAACCCAACGTTGAGCACGGTGATGCCCCAGTCGTTGGTACGATCGTCCAGCACCTGCTGGATCTGATCCCCAATCCGGTCCCGTTCGCTCAGCAGTGTCGCAAGCTCGCTCCGGCCGATCGCGTCCCGAAGTGCCGTCTGGGCACCGAGGGTCACGGCCTGCAGGTAGTCCTCCACCTCTAGCACCGCCTTTCCGGCATCCCACACCATCCAGAACGCAAGGGCATCCACACGTACCGGCACGGTATCGCTGGTCAGCGAGCGTTCAGCGGTAAAGTCGGTGACCCTTATCCGTGTATCCACAAAACTCTCAACCGCATCCAGAAATGGCAGGAGAAAGAAGGTTCCGGGCCCGGCAGCGTTTCGGAAACGCCCGAGTCTGAGCACAACGGCACGTTCCCAGTTGCGCGCCACCTGAACCGAGGGCGCAAGCAGCAAACCGAGGCCTCCAAGCGTGCCGCCAAGCAGGGGCAGGGATTCGGCGAATGACGCCAACCCGGCCCAGAGGACCAGCAGTGAGGCACCAAGGATTGCCCAGCGAGGGATGGTGGCGGAGATAAGCGCCGCTGTCAGTACCGCCCCAACCAGGACCGCCGCATCAAGGGACTCCGGCTCCAGGCCGGCGCTCACTTCCAGGGCAAGGCCCACCGCGGCGAACGTAAACAGAACCAGCACCGAGAGGATGGAGTAGCGATAGTTTCCGGTGTGCGCTCGGACGCTCAGATTTCGAATTCGCTGATTGAACTGCTGGACTCTGTCACTCACCACGTCCTCCGTTTATGCTTGCCTGCAGGTACTCAATAAGGTCCGCTGCGGTGAAGCCGTAGGCGCTCGCCTGGCCCAGGAAACCGGTAACAAGGTTGGCGAGGACCTGCTCTCGTTCAACCTCGCTCAGTTCCACGCGATGATCGCTGATGTAGGTACCACTGCCTTGCTGTGTGGTAACCAGACCACGGATTTCCAGTTCGTTGTAGGCGCGAACCACCGTGTTGGGGTTAACGCTGAGCTCCACGGCGAGTCCTCGCACGGTTGGCAGTTGTACTCCTGCCTTCAGCCGGCCGTCCGCCATGGCCATCTCCACCTGAAGGATGATCTGTTTGTAGAAGGGCACGCCCGTACCGGGATCAACGATGATGCGAAAGTCGTTGCTTGCGGCAGCTGCCAACGGAGCCTCCAGTCAATGTACTATATAACCAAAACAAAAACTGCCTGCAAGGTCCTCCACATGGCAGTTCTGCACCAAGGTACCGGGCCCTGCCGCTGGCGCGCTGCGCGATTGGGCAGTACCGTAGACACATGCGAACGCCGGTCATTCACATCGTGGTAGCGGTGCTGCTGGACATCGTTGCCGTCCTTCTGGTTCTGAGCAGCCTGGGAACAGTAGTATCCACAGCGGAAGCCGCCGCCGCGGGGCTGCCTACCCTTCCCCCTATTGCCACCGTGCTCCCAGCCGTGGGGCTGGCGGCGTTGTTCATCTATCTGTCTGTCGGCCTTTATTCCGCCAACGACTGGGCACGGAGAGTTGCGGCCGGTCAGGCGTGGACGGCAGTGGGGGGTGCTGTGATCGGAGCGTTCGGCCTGGTGTTTGTGGGCGGAACCGCCGCCCGCTTTGCCACGGCGTTCACTCCAGTTGTACCCGTGGGGCTCGGAATCGGGATTGGCGCGGCAGTGACGCTGGTGGTCTTTGGCGGAATTCCCTTGTACATCGCGCTCCGGCTGAATCGTCCGGACATGCAGGAGCTGACGGCAGACAATCCCGGACAGCTTTCCGGCCTCGCAGGCATTCCCATCCCGGCGGCAATCCTCTTCTATCTTTCCTCGCTGGGTGGGATCGGATCCCTGCTGCAGATCCCCGGAGCTCTGGCACTGCCGCGGCTGGCTTCACAGTTTGCCGCGCTGGATCCAGGCAGGACCCTGGGCGATCTTGCCACGGGCGGTCTTGATCCGGAGTCGCTCGGATCCCTGGAGAGCCTCGCCGAGCTTCCCGTGCAGTTCAATCCCTTTGAGTTCATTCCGGCTGCGCTGCCGGTCGTGGTACTCCTTGCGTTTGGTGTGGGACTGCTCGCTTCCGCCTATCTGATTCTCCGGAACAAGAAGGCCGGTGTCTGGACCTTTGCGGGAATTCAGATTGCCGGTGCGGTCATGATCCTGGCCGTGTTCGGGTTCGCCAGAAGCATGCTCGCCGCATTGACCTCTGCACTGGCCGCTGCCGGGGTGGAGCTCCTCCCGAACGGTCCGAATCTGGCGCAGGTCAGCGAGTTTGGCAACGCCTTGACCCGGAGCTTCCTGTTTGCAGGACTCGTCGCGCTTGGCTTGCTTGGAGCGGTTGTTGTCCTGGCGCTCCGGAGCGGCTTCGGTCAGAGCCGGGAAGCCGGGAGCGCAGGTCAGTCGCGGGAGACCTGATTCAGACCAAAGCCGAGAACCAGTTTCACGGGGAACGCATACCCGAACCAGGCCCAGCCCGGCGGCTGCGGCACCCAGGTTGCGTAGAACGCAACGCTCAGGGCAACCCACGCCGCGGCAAAGGTGACGGCTCGCCGTCTGCCGAACTCGCTGACAAGCCCTGCGCCGATGACCGCGCTCAGCCAGGTCCACAGGAAGAACCAGAGTCCGGCTCCCCCAACAAGGAGGATGAGCAGGGGCTGAACTACGTGCACGGCAAGAAAGACGGCACGCCATCGGGGGCGTTCAGCATACCAACGGCTGGTTGACTCCGTGTGACTTGCCACGATGCCGCCGAACACATCCGCGGCAAGCGAAAAAACCAGTATTTGTTGAACCAGACTGAAGCGTGCGCTGACGAACGGCGACCCGATGGTCAGCAGCAACCCGGCAGACAGGGAGACAAGAGCGGCGAGCAGGAGGTCAGCGGTCCGGGGGGAATCGCCAACGAGGGGAGCCAGCGCTTTCACGGCCCAAGCCTACCTACCCGCCGGCTACCGGTCCAGATTGCCGCCGGGGGTTTGCAAACATGATCCGAAGCATCCAGTCCACCGAGTCCTGGAAGCCAACGGGGCGGGTGTCCCTGTGACGCACCCCGGCAAATACCCGGTAGTCCACTTCCGCTCCTGTCTGCCTTAGCTCGTCCACGTAGAGTGTCTGGGAGCTGGCAGTGACAATTCGGTCACCGCCTCCCTGCAGGGAAAGGACCGGTACGCCGTGGCCGGAGAGGCCCGCGGTGTTCAGCTCCAGGATCCGCCAGAGATCAGGAAAGTCCCGCTGCAGCGTTCCGCCATACAAGGCTCTGCGGAAGGCCGGAGCGTACACATCCTCCGGCTCTCGGGAATAGTGCAGCAGGAACTGATTGACGCACATCACCCGCATGTTCTGCTCAAGGGAGAGTGCGTGCTGTGAGCGGAAGATCTCTGCGGGATTGACCAGCTCACGCCCGTACATGTTCATAAAGCTGTAGAACAGGGCTGGAGCAAATCGCGGATCGTCCCGGAGGAGGCTGTCAAGGCGCGCGGAACTGGCAAAGCCAATCACCCCATCCAGCGGAATCTCAGGCGCGTAGCGTTCCCGCAAATCGGCTGCGGCAAGCGCCGCGTGACCACCCTGGGAGTAGCCGCCCACAAAGACGTGCCCGGACAGTCTGAGGCGACCGCGCGCGATACTCGGACGTGTGAAGAAGTTCTGCACCGCCCGGATTGCATCCAGCATGAGATGACCTGCTGCCTCCAGCGAGTGATACCGCTGGGGACGCGAATCATCGTTGAAGCCAACGTAGTCCGGAAGGATGGTGACAATTCCCTGGCTGGCGTACTCCACCATGTTGGTCCGGTAGAACCCGAGCCGATCGATCAGTGGCTGCTCCAGGGAGGGTGCACACCTGTCCGGGATCCCGGTGGTTCCGGACGCGAATGCAAAGATGGGAGCATCGGTTGCAACTATGACCTGGGGCACAAAGAGCTGGGCCTTCACCGGAACGACAGCTCCGTCAAAGTCCCGGGTGAGATACCAGACTGTGTAGACCTCAACGGTGTAGCGCGGCGGGAACCGAGGGAAGCTTCCAAACAGAATGTTGCGGAACTCCCGGTTCTCTTCCGGGGTCACCACACCTTCAGAGGTGATTCCGATGATGGTTCCGGTTGCTGCCTGAGCCCATGCTCCGCTCGCTGACAGCAAGAGCAGCAGGATAAACATTAGACCGAAAACAGAACGGCGGTTGCGGCCGTCTATCACGACTTGAGCTCCCTCTCTCGTTGTTGTATCCAGTTCAGTGCGTCAAAGAAGCCGATCTGCCTGGTATCGTGCCGGGCTCCCTGAAAGACCCTGTACGTAACATCAGAACCGCGTTCGCGCAAGGCCGTGACAAAACGGTCCTGGGTTGGCGGGTAAACCACAATGTCATTGGTGCCCTGCAGAACAATGGCGGGGACACCGTGACCGGTCAGACCCGTGCTGTTCGCGGCAAGAATACGGTGAATCTCAGGGAAGTCCTTGGCCAGACTGTCGCGCTGCAGCGCGCGGGCAAACTCCGGGGAGAACAGGTCGGGAACAGACCAGGGGTAGTAGCGCTGCAAGCCCCGGATACACTGCCGGGTAATGTCGTAGACCATGGTCTCCGCCCATTGCGCCTGGTAGATCCGGGACAGATCAAAGATGTCCTCGCCGTAGATGGTCCCGTAGACGTGCATCAGCAACGGGGAGGCAACCATGTACTCTTCAATGACGGCGGGGACATCGGCGGCCGGCCCGAAGCCGACAATTCCGTCAATCCGGACACTCGGGGCGTAGCGCGTTCTCCAGTCCGCTGCGGCAAAGGCCGCGTGTCCGCCCTGTGAGTAACCACCGAGGTAGATGCCGCTGGGCTCGGGGCCTCCGTCCAGCTGGCTCAGGGCGGAACGCAACGCTCGCAGGCCGTCAAGCACCGCAAAGGCTTCACTCTCCGCGTGGTAATACTGCTGCAAGCGACTGGGGTCGCCAAAGCCGGGGTAGTCCGGCACAACGCCCACCAGTCCCTGCCCGGCCATAGCCAGGGTGTGCCCGCGGTAGTTGCCCCAACGGATCGGCGTTGTGTGCTCCATTGTCACGGCGCAGGCATCTACAATTCCAGTGGAACCTGGGTTGAACCAGTAGACCGGGATTTGTGCGGCCCTCGCTACCTGCGGAACCAGGAGCTGTGCCGTGTTTACAGACTCCTCGCCGTCGGCGTAGCGGCTCTCATAGGTGATGATGTAGGTCTCAACGGCAAACTTCGCCTGGGGTGCGCGGTAACCGGCAAAAAGCTCCGCAATGAAGGCGTCAACGTCTTCCGGCTCCAGGCGGATCTCAAACTCAACGCTCAGCAGATCCCCGGGAGCGGCGGAAAGGAACACGGGAGCCGAAAGCACCAGTAAAGCAAGAAGACAGATCTTACCGTACCGGGTGCGGGTTCCTCGCAGAGATACACTATGGGACATTGAACCTGACTCTGTGCTGCACCACCGCTACAGTCAAGCCTCATGCCCCGGCTGTTGCGCCGTCCGTGCCCGACAACCGATACTCCCCGCGCTATGCGAGCGCTCCTGCGAGTTCTTGTGCTCCTGTTGCTCACCGCGGCCCTGCTCCCGGCAGGAGACGGTCTGTACGGTCCGCCGGATACCGAGAGTGCGCAGGTCCGCGTGTTCAACGCTGGCACCGAACGCAATTTTGGGGATATTGGACCGCTCCGAATCGGTCCGCTTGGCCCCGGCGAACTCAGCCCCTACTTCCAGCTGGGAAGCGGAGTCTACATCGCAGCGTCTCCCCGCGGGACTGTCACCCTGGTTGCGGGCGAAGGCAGCTACAGCACTGTGGTGATCCGGGATGGCGGGCTTTCGCTGTTCACGGACGAGCGGCTGACCGATCCCGGGCGTGCCCAAATCGCCTTCTACAACCTGAGTGAGCGCGACGATCTAAGCCTGCGGACCGCAGACGGAGCGCAGCCGATCATTCAGGGACTCGCGCCTGGCGAAAGCTCCGCTGTGGTGGTTAATCCAGTTTCCGTGGAGCTCGGGGTGTTTGCGGGCAACACCCGGGTAGCCAGCGTCGGCAATCCGGGACTCGCACGGGGAGAGTCTGTCAGCATCATCAGCTACGGGCCCGGAGGTCGGGGCCTGCTGGTGCAGCGCGCCACCGTTCACCAGAACTAGGTGGTCTTCTCCAGCCCCGTCTTCCTCTTTCTGTTCCTCCCCCTGTTTCTGGGGATCTACTACCTCATCCCCTTCCGGGCCCGTTCGCTGTGGATCCTGGTTGGCAGCTACGTGTTCTATGGCTGGTGGCGCCCGGACTTTCTGCTGCTCATTGGAGCTTCCACCGTGTGGACCTGGCTCCTGGGGGCGCGAATCGGGCTTCTGCGGGAACAGGGGCTGGGAGCCCCGGCGGGGCGAATCGCGCTTGCAGTGGGGGTGGTGCTCAACCTCTTCGTCCTCGGCTTTTTCAAGTACTTCAACTTTGGCGTTGAGATCGTCAATGACCTGCGTGTGGCCCTTGGCCTTCAGCCGGTAACCCTCGCGCGAATCATCCTCCCAATCGGTATCAGCTTCTATGTGTTCCAGGCGGTGAGCTACCTGGTTGACGTCTATCGGGGCGATGCCAGGGCTGCTCGTTCCCTGCTGGACGTAGGAGCCTTCATCTCCCTGTTCCCCCAGCTGATTGCTGGGCCGATTCTGCGTTACCACCTGCTTGACGATCAGCTGCGCAGCCGGACCCACAGTTGGGACCGCTTTGCCAGCGGCGCAATGCGCTTTGCAATCGGATTTGCCCGCAAGGTCCTGATAGCTGATGCGGTTGCCCCACTTGCCGACGCGGCGTTTGGCGCAACGGCTCCCGGCTTGCTCGGGGCCTGGACAGGTCTGCTTGCCTACAGCGTCCAGCTCTACTTTGACTTTACCGGCTACTCGGACATGGCCATTGGCCTTGGCCGAATGCTGGGCTTCCACTTCCCGGAGAACTTCCGCTTCCCCTATATCTCCCGGTCAATCACCGAGTTCTGGCGCCGCTGGCACATCAGTCTCTCCAGTTGGCTCCGTGAATACCTCTACATTCCGCTGGGCGGAAACCGGCTGGGCGCGGGCCGGACCTACGTCAACCTGATGACGGTAATGATCCTCGGCGGGCTGTGGCATGGAGCAAGCTGGAACTTTGTACTGTGGGGCAGCCTTCACGGGATTGCCCTGGCCGCCGAGCGTGCGCTTGGCAGGCGGGTTCCCGGCCGCATCGTCACGCTGGCGATTGTTCTCCTGGGCTGGGTCTTCTTCCGCGCGGAGACCCTGCCCGCAGCGGGGCAGATGCTCGGAAGCCTTCTTGGCACGGACGGCGCCGGATTGATCGGCCCCTCGCTTGACTGGCAGCTCAGCCGCTCCGCAATGCTGAGCCTGGGACTGGGCCTGCTGCTGATTCCCTGGGAACCTCGGCTGTCGCGGCTGAAGTCCCTGCGCTGGATTGCGCCACTTCTTCTGATTCTGGCGGCGGGGCGGATGGTGGCGGCGGAGTTTTCGCCCTTCCTCTACTTCCAGTTCTGATGAATGCTTGGAGTGCACCATGAGTCCTGATCCCGGAACTCGATCATCCCGGCGCCGGAAGCCCTTGCCACGGAGCCTTTCCGGAATCGTCCTCATCCTTCTGACGCTTGCCGGCTTCATTGCTTCTGTGCCCGTTCTCCTCCGGCCAGGAGTGCCGCGGGACACAAGCTTTCTCCGGGGCGAGTGGACCGCCGGGTTTGAGGATCAGCTTGGGTCTCGCCTCGTTGGTCGGGAAGCACTGACCGCTGCGCGCGGGCTCCTTCGCTACCTCCTGCTGGGTGAGGGAGAACCGGGGGTTGAGGTGGGGGCAGGCGGGTGGCTGTTCTCCAGTGAAGAGTTTGCCAACGGTGCCGACTGGCAATTCAGCAGCGCTGAACTGCTTCAAACCATGGCCAGCCTGGAGGCCTCGCTCCCGGCGGACGCCAGCCTGGTCATTGTTCCCCTGCCGGCCAAGTGGCGGGTGAGTCCGCCGGAAAGCCTGACTCCCAGGCTCCGGCGAATGATTGGCCGCGGGAGACAGGAGAGACTCGGCGAGCTCACCAACCTGCTCCGGACAAACGCCTTCGAACGGACCCTGGTAGTTGCGGTGGATGGTGCACTCAGTGAAGCAGGAAGCTTCTTTCGGAGAGACACGCACTGGACGCCGGGCGGTACCAACGCCGTGGCGCAGGCTATCCGGGGCAGCCTGGAAGCCGGCGGCCTGCCCGCGGACTTTGGAGCGGAGGTCAACGCCAGCAGGAGCTCCTCCACTGAGCAGATAGATGGCGATCTCCTGTCCTTCCTCCCCTTCCCGGGCCTGCATGCTCGCCTGGGCCTTGGGCCCGAGCCTTACACTCCCCCGGAGGTCACGGTGGAGGCGCAGAGTCTGGGACTCTTTGACGATCCAAGCGTACCGGTCCTGCTGGTGGGAACCAGTTACAGTGCAGACCCCCGCTTTGGCTTTGACGCCGCGCTCAAACAAGCACTCGCTGGAGACCTGGTGAATTTTGCACAGGAAGGCGGCGGACCTCTTGGACCAGTAGAGGCGATGATAGCAGCCGGCGGCCCGGAGCAGTGGCAGCCACAGCTGGCGATCTGGGAGATCCCGGAGCGCTACTGGGACCCGGGGCACTAACCGACGGCAGCTACGGCCGCAGATTCACTCTGGCCGTCCCCAAGCCGCCTCAGGCGGATCAGAGCGGGAAGCGTCAGAAGCACAGCAAAGACCGCACCCGCGAGTTCGCCCGCCGGAAATGACAGCCATATGCCATCCAGCCCAAGGCGGGGCGGCAGCACCAGGAGCAGCGGTACGATGAAGAAGCCCATGCGCGAAATACCGATGAGGAGGCTGCGTCCGGCCTTGCCCAGAGCCTGGTAGAACCCACCTGCAACAAGGTTGAAGATGATCAGCGGGGTCAGGACAAAGCTGAGCCTGAGCCCGCGGGTGGCCATTTCCAGGAAAGCGGGATCGTCATTGAAGACAGCGGCAATAGGCGCGGCAAACCGGATCACCAGAGCCGTGGCGATGTAGCAGATCACCAGCGCAAGAAGCAGTGCCTGCCAGACGGCCTGGACTGTCCGCTGGTACTTGCGCGCACCGTAGTTGAACGCGGCCACCGGCAGGAAGGCCTGATTCACCCCAAAGGCGGGCAATACAACCAGGCTCACCACCCGGAACACGACTGAGGCCACTGCCACACCAAGATCCCCGGACACCCGGCCTGCCTGCAAGTTGACCACAACGCCCAGGAGGACAACGGTGAGCGTCCGCACCGACGCAGAGATTCCCACACGCAGGATCTCCCGCATGTCGGGCAGACACCAGCAGAGGCGCAGTTGCAGCTGGCTCCGCTTGCCGGCAAACCAGGACAAGAGAAACAGCGTCGCAAGCCCCTGGGAGATGACTGTTGCCAGCGCGGCACCCTGAACGCCCCAGCCCAGACCGCCGATGAACCAAAGATCCAGCAGGATGTTGGTGATGCTGCTCAGGGTAAGGGCGGTGAAGCCGATGTGGCCGGCTCCCTCCGAGTAGACCAGGTTGTTCAGTGCCTGATTGGCAACCACCAGCCCGCTGCCGGCCACCACAACCAGGAAGTAGGCTCGAGCGAGCGGCAGCAAGTCCGCGGAAGCTCCGAGAACACGCAGGATGGGCTCTGCAAAGAGCAGACCGGCGAGGGTCACAAGCAGGCCGCTGCCGATCAGCAGTACCAGCGCGGAGCCAAAGGCCCGATCAGCACCTTCCGCATCCGCCGCGCCAAGGCGCCGGGAGATGAGGGCGCCGGCACCAACACCAACAAGAATCCCCACCGAGATGAGGAAGATGTTGAGCGGGAAGTTCAACCCAACGGCCGCAAGGCCATCCGTACCTACAAAGCGGCCGACAAAGATAGAGTCAGCAACGTTGTAGGTGGCATTGACCAGGAGGCTCGCGATTGCAGGAAGCGCCAGGCGTCCGAGAAGTCGAGCTATAGGGTCAGTTCCCAGGGAAGCCGAGCGCGAGTTCACTGAGCGGAAGATAGCTCCTCGTCCAGATCAAAGACAATTCTTCCATCCACAATCGTCAGCTGGACGGTGACGTCTTTCAGCGTGCTTTGCGGCACGCCCCGCGGATCATCCGAGAGCACACAGAGATCCGCGAGCATGCCCGGCGCAATCATTCCCTTCTCGTCTTCCCGGAACTCCGCATACGCACTTCCCCGTGTGTAGCATGAAAGCGCTTCTTCCACCGTGATTCCTTCCTCCCCGGGATGATTGACCGCGTTGTGAATGCCGGTCATTGGTGCGTAGCTGGCCTCCCCGGGAATGTCACTGCCGAATGCCAGCGGCACTCCCGCATCCAGCAGGCTCCGGTACGGATAGCTCCTCAGTGCGCGCGCTTCTCCCAGGATTCTCACGTCCTTCTGCAAGCTGTACATGGCGTGGGGCTGCGCGCTCACCACCATCCCAAGCCCGGCAATCCGCGGGATGTCATCCGGCATGACCAGTTGCGCATGCTCGATTCGGTTCCGTCGCTGCCGGATTCCCGGCCGCTCCTGCAGCAGCCAGCTCTGCGCCTCCAGGTACTCATGGGTGGCCTGATCACCAATGGAGTGGCAGGCAACCTGGCGGCCGAGCCAGGCTTCCCGCCGCAAGAACCGATGTATCGCTTCTCTCGAAAGGCCCTTACCGCGCCCGGGGTCTGCCGCGTAATCCTCACTGAGGTAGGCCGTTCGGCTGGAGTAGGTGCCGTCCAGGAAGTACTTCACCGGGCCTCGGGCAAACCAGTCTGGATTGTAGCGCTGAAGCGCGGTCGCCCAGCGGGTAACGGGAATGGGACCCCCTTCCCAGCATTGGACTCGAACGTCTAGCTCATCGCTGGTGTGCAGCCTGCGGAAGGCTCGCACGCTGGAACCGAACCAGGTGTTGTCCTGGACGCTGGTGATTCCGGTGCGGTTGAAGGCCTTGATCGCCTCTCTGATGAAGTCCATCTGTCGCGGCACCGAACGCAAGGCGTCACGAAAGATCACGCCAAGCGACTTCTCAGCTGGCAGCTCCCGAAGGATTCCGGTGAGCCGACCGCTTGCATCCCGCATGAGCTCACCAATCGGGGGATCCGGACTCTTCTCCGTGATTCCCAGAAGCTCAAGACCCCGGGAGTTCACCCACAGCGAGTGCCCGCCGAACTGTGAAAGCACCACTGGAACGTCCGGGAACGCCGCATCCAGGGCATCCCGGGACGGATCCGGAACCCACTCGTAGTCCCAACCGCCGGCAGAAAGCACCCGGTGTTCTCCGGACGCAGCGTGCCCGCGAAGCATATCGATGATCTGGTCCTGGTTCAGGCCGTAGAGCCGTGGCTGGCTGCGGATGACTCCAAAGAACAGGGTGTGCACGTGGTCATCGTTGAAGCCGGGGATCATGCAGGTCTTGCCAAGGTTGATTCGCTCGACGGATTGCGTGGAGGAGGCTTCAACGCTGCGGAGGCTGCCGACCGCGTGAATCCTCCGCCCCCGCACGAGGATTGCCTCAACGGTCGGACGGCGCGGATCCATGGTGAGGATAGTTCCACCGTGAAAAAGCAGGTCCATGGACGCTCTACTCTGCGGAATCGGGCGCGGCCTGAACAGAGCTCATTCAGCTGATGTCCAGAATCAGGACCTGGTCCGTCACCGCAACTGTGCCGCCGGAAACGGGAGACCCGGACGCGTCACCATAAGGTTCGCGGAGAGTCCACCGCGTGGGATCTGCCGCGGCTTCCCAGCCCGGATAGAGCTCCGCCACCTCCACGGTTCCCGCCCCGGAGACGGGGAACAGACCGAGGAGCACGCGCGTGGGATGCTCAGACCCGACATCCCGAGCCTCCCAGCTGCAGACCAGCACTCCGCCCCTCGGGTCGTGGAGATGAAAATAACCTTCCCGCAGGATTGAATCTTTGCGGAGCGAGATCAGGCCCGCCATCCAGCTCTCCATTGCGGGATCGGCTCCCCACTGAACGGGGTCCCGGTCAAAGAGGGATGGCTGTGCGGCTGAACCCTGCTCCTGACCCGCGTACACCAGTGCACCGCCATCCTGAAACAGGGAGAACGCAGTCCACGCCCGCAAGCGCACGGGATCCGGGATCACCGCCGCAGCGCGAGGCTGATCGTGGTTTTCCACAAAGCGGAGCTTGTACTGTCCTTCAGCAAACGTTGCCTGCTGCATCCGCAGGCGCTCGGTGAACGCGGGAAGCGCATCCGGGGCGGAGGCGTGATCGCCAAGGGCTACCAGTTCCCGCCACTGTTCCCAGACGTCGTACTGGTAGGAAAAATCAAAGACGCTGAGGATCTCGGCGTCCGAGTGGCACTGAAAGCCGCGGCGGCGGAGTTCATTCACAAACTCAGGGTGAACGGTCTCCGCAAGCCAGACCGTGTCCGGGTTGACCGCGGCGCAGGCCGCGCGGGCCTGCTGCCAGAACTCCACCGGCACCAGGGACGCCACATCGCAGCGGAAGCCGTCCACACCGCGGCGGACCCAGTCAACCAGGCTTTCCACCAGGTAGTCCGCAAGGCCGGGCCGGCTGTGGTCCAGATCAACCACATCGCTCCAGTCCGGTACCCGGTTCACCGGCTTGCCGTCTTCGCCGCGGTAGAACCACTCAGGATGCTCAGTGGCAAGGACGGAGTCCGGAGAGGTGTGGTTGAAGACCACGTCAATCATCACTCGCACGTTCTGCTTGTGTGCGGCTGCGATCAGCGCATCAAAGTCGGCATCGGTACCAAATTCCGGGTTCACGGCGCGGTAGTCCGAGATCGCGTAGGGTGATCCCAGGCTTCCCTTGCGCGCTACCGCTCCCACCGGATGAACGGGCATCAGCCACACGGCGTCCACGCCCAGCCCGGATATGCGATCAAGGTCCGCGGTCACCTCGGCAAAGGTTCCGGCCTTGCCGTGGTTGCGGACAAAGACGGAGTAGATGGTAAAGGGCCAGTTTCTGCTCATTTCTGCTCCTGCCCGGATTCGGGGCGGGCAACCCTGTCATAGATGTCGCTGATGTCCCTCAGCTTTTGCAGCACCGTGTCCCCGGGCCAGGCCGGCATTCGCCAGGTCCAGTTGTGGGGACCAACGGTCCCCGGAAGGTTGAAGCGCGCCTCGGACCCAAGGCCCAGGAGATCCTGCATCGGCACAACGGAGAGATCGCACACGGATGCGTGGGCGGTCCGGATGAAGTCCCAGTGGACATCGCTGCCGTCCGTGTTCATGTAGCGCTGCACCATCCGTTGGTCGCCCGGGCTCGCTGCCGCATACCAGCCGGATACCGTGTCATTGTCGTGAGTCCCGGTGTAGACCACGCTGTTGTTCTGCCAGAAATGCGGCAGATCGTTGCCGCTGTCTTCGGAGTCAAAAGAGAACTGCAGCACCTTCATCCCGGGAACCCCGGTCTCCCGGATCAATTCGATCACGTCCGGGGTGATCACACCCAGGTCCTCCGCGATGATCCGGGCTTCAGGAACGGCCCGAGCCACCGTGGAAAACAGTCGGTGCCCGGGTGCGGGCTTCCACTGCCCGTCAACGGCGGTTTCTGCATCCGCAGGGATGGACCAGTAGCCCGCAAAGCCACGGAAGTGGTCAATCCGCAGCAGATCACAGGTGGCCATACGCCCGCGGATCACGTCCACCCACCAGGTAAAGTCATCGGAGTCCATGCGATCCCAGTCGTACAGCGGATTGCCCCAGAGCTGACCGGTTGTGCTGAAGTAGTCCGGCGGGACGCCGGCAACCGCACGGGGCTTGCGCTCGCGGTCCAGCTGGAACAGATCCGGACGGGCCCAGCAGTCAGCGGAGTCAAGCGCAACAAAGATCGGGAGATCCCCGATGATCCCGATGCCAAGCGCAGCCGCCTCCTCCCGGAGTGCGTCCCATTGGCGTCTGACCAGGAATTGGAGAAACACCGAGTAGGAAATGCGCTCGGCCTGTTCCTTCCGGAGGCGCTGCATGCTCGCTGGACTCCGGAGGCGCAGGTCTTCCTGCCACTCTGTCCACGGCCGGAGATCCTGGCTGTCCTTTGCCGCCATGAACTCCGCAAAGTCTCCCAGCCATTGCTCTTCCTGCGTGCGGAATTCCTCAAGCTCCCGCCGCAGTTCCGCCGGACCCTTCCCAGCCTGGAACCCAGTCCAGGCTTCCTGGAGGAAGCGGTCACGGATTGGTAATACCGCGCCAAAATCAACGTGTCCGCTTGGAAGTCCGGCAAGAGCCTGGTCCAGCGCTTCAGCGGACGGCAGCAATCCGATATCCACCAAGCCTCTGAGGTCAATGAGATTGGGATTCATCGCCCGCTGGCTCAGCCCCTGGTAGGGCGAGTCCGCGTAGCCGGTGGGTACAAGCGGACACATCTGCCACCATTGCTGGCCAGCGTCGGACAGCAGGGACAGGAACTCACTGGCCGGGGCTCCGAGTGTCCCGATTCCGGCAGGTCCGGGCAACGCGGTGGGATGCAGCAGGATGCCGGCGGAGCGGGGGATTCGCTTCATCAGAGCTCCGCGAGCTCGCCGGCAAACTCACCGGCTTCCATGATGGTAACCCGCCCACCGTCTGCGTGCTCCCCGGTCACACGGAGCTCTGAGCTTCCCAGCACAAAGTCAATGTGAGTCATGCTCACGTTTGCGCCAGCCTCCAGCAGCGCCGTCTCATCCATTTCCGGGCCACCGTCAATGGTACGGGGATAGGCACGGCCAAAGGCGATGTGCGCGCCGGCATTCTCATCGTAGAGGACCACGCCAAAGTTGTGCCGGATCTGTGCAAGTGGCGAGCTCTCGGCCACCAGCGCCACCTCGCCCAGGTGTCGCGCGCGCTGGTCAACGTCAAGCCAGCCCTGAAATACCGCGTTGTTACGGTCTGCGGATGCATCAATGATCCGGCCGTCCTTCATCTCCAGCTGGAGGTTGCCAACATCCATTCCGCGGTAGACCAGGGGCCTGCTGGAGCGGATCACTCCATCTGCAACACGCCAATCCGGCGCCGTGTAGATCTCCTCGGTGGGCAGATTCACAATCCCGGTGACTCCGTTGGCCGCTGTTGCGCGCGCGGTCTCCCAGATATGACCGGGAGCAAGGCCAATCCGGCAGTCAATTCCGGGCCCTTCGTAGTGAAGGCGCGCAAAGCGCTTGTCGGTCATCCACTCTGCACGGCGGGCCAGGGAGCTCACGTGCTCTTTCCAGACGGAAACCGGATCCGGTTGATCCAGGCGCATGATGCTGCCGATCTCCATAGCCAGCAGCTTCTGCGCGCCCTGCACATCCTCATCGGGGAAGACAGCGGAGGCCCAGCCAGCGGTGGGCCAGGCAACACCGCACCAGTTGATCTTGTGGCCAATACCAAGCTCTGAGTAGCGCCGGGCTGCGTTCCGCAGAGCGCGGTCCACCCGAGCCTTGGCGTCACCGTCAACGCCCTCCAGCGCACGTGGATCGTCTCCCTGAATCACCAGGCGAGCCCCTCCGCGCTCCATGATCCCGGTCATGCCGTCCACCTGGTACGCGTCCAGGTAGTCCAGGTTTTCGCGGAGCGAATGGTCCAGCCGGGCGCGCTCGGACCAGGCGTCACGCCACTGCAGATCCACGTATCGTGCTCCGCGCCGGTAGGCTTCGGCCACTACCGCGCGCACAAAGAGAGCAGCCTCAAGCGGTGCGGACACAGAGAGGTCCTGTCCTGCCTGCAGGTTCACCCCAACTTCCAGCACCATCTCTGCGTATAGCCGGTCCCATTCTGCAGAAAGGGGCTCCACAGACTGCTGTTCTGGCATCAGCCCGTGTCTCTCGTTCGCCGTGCGGAAACCGGCGTCTGTCCGCGATGATCGTCAATCAAATCAAAGGTATGCCCGAACACAAAGCGATTCGCCGGCAGGAAGTCGTGCGGGAAACCCAGGTCGGGCTGGGACACGGCGTCCAGCCGCTGGACGTGCTCCGCCGAAAGCTCCCAGAAGAGCCCGGACAGCTGCTGCTCCAGCTGCGTGAGGGTGCGGGCTCCAAGCAGCGGGATCATCTGGGCGTGTGCGTCCCGACTACGGGTCCAGTTGACGGCAACCGCGGCCGGTGTCTGGCCAAGTTCTTCTGCAATGCTGACCAGCTCGGCAACTACCCGCTTTTCCACCTCGCTGAGTTCAAGTTCGGATGCCTTCAGTCTGGTACTGCCGTCCGCCGGACGATTCTTGCCGCTGAACTTCCCGGTGAGGACGCCCCGGTGAAGAATTCCCCAGGGAACCACGGTGATCCCGTGGTGGCGAGCCATCGGCATGATCTCCCGTTCCAGGTCCCGCTTCATCAGGCTGTACGGCGCCTGCATGGCGCTGAACTCCGTCCAACCCCGGAGCCGGGCAAGCGTGATGGCCTCACTGACGATGTAGGCCGGAGTATCGGAGGCGGCTACGTAGAGCACCTTGCCCGCGCGCACCAGATCGTCCATCGCGCGAACCACCTCTTCCACCGGCGTCAGGTAATCCCAGGCGTGGATGTACAGAAGATCGATGTAGTCAGTACCCAGGCGATCCAGGCTCGCTTCCACCGACTGCACCATGCTTTTTCGTGAGTTTCCGCTTTCGTTGGGACGGACCAGCGGCGGACCGTCCAGGCGCGGGCGAGGTGTGAGGGTGTACTTGGTGGCGATAACGAAATGCTCGCGGTCCGCGGAGACAAAGTCGCCGACGTATTGCTCGCTTGTTCCGTTGGTGTACAGGTTGGCGGTGTCTATAAAGGTGCCGCCGGCCTCGGCAAACCCGTCAAAAATCTTCTGGCTCTCATCGCGATCCGCGCCCCAGCCCCAGTCCTCGCCAAAGGTCATGGTTCCAAGCGCAACCTCGCTGACCCGCAGCCCGGTGTTCCCGAGCAGCCGATAGCGCATCTGCATCTCGCTGTGCCTCCGTGTGCCTCACGGTACCCCGGCACCGCCCCGCCAGCAAGCAAGCCTGGCGCGGCTGAGGGCCCGATGGCGTTCGTAGATGGCCACCAACCAAACTTGCGGACAGCCAGCTACAGCGACCCGCTCAACCGCTGAAGCGCCTCAGGGTTCCCTGAACGCCGGAGAGCCAGGAATCGCCAAAGAGGAGGACATGGTTGAGCAGGTGATACAGGTTGTAGAGGGGAATCCGGTCCCGATAGCCGGGTTCCAGCGGCCATGCCTCGCGGTAGGCATCCAGGAAGAACGGGGGGAAGCCACCAAAGAGCTCTGTCATGGCCAGGTCTGCCTCCCGGTGCCCGAATGACACCGCGGGGTCAATGAGCATTGCACCGTCATCCGTGGACAGCACGTTTCCACCCCAGAGGTCCCCATGGATCAGACTGGGCCGGCCGGCGTCCGGGTCCGGAAGCAGGTCGGGGAGGCGCAGGCACAGGTCTTCCACAGATTCCAGGAGGGTCCGGTGCCGGGAATCCCGCTCTGCGAGCGCACGCGCCAGGGCAAGCAGCCGGCGTTCAGCAAAGAACCGTTGCCACTCGTGGGGACCAGGCGCAACGCCGACGTTGGACTGCGGCGTTGCGCCGATGTAGTTGTCAGACCGGAATCCGGAGCGATCTGCACGGAGGGAGCGATGAAGCTCGGCCAGCTCGGAGCCAAGGCGCCGCGCCGCCTGCGCCGTCCGGTTTCTCTGGGGGTGGTAGCTCATCAGGAGGACGCAAGGCCCGGGGTTGCCGGCCGCGCCGGAGGGCGCGTTGTCCGGCTTTGGGAATATCCCAACAACGGTGGGAACTCGCGGGGCACCGGCGCGGGAAAGAGTCTGCAGGCCTTCCTGTTCGGCACGCGCGCGATCCGCCTCACCGGCTGGAAAGAACTTGGCAAACAGCTCCCGCCCGTCTGTAAGGGTGAGCTGCGCTGTGGGACCAAAGGACCCTCCGCCCATGTCACGGACAGAGGAGAGCTCAGTGCGCGGATCTACAAGCTCGGAGACGGCGTCTGTAAGGAGCTGGTGGTTCACCGGGATTCCAAGGCTCGCAGGGAGCCGAGGGACTGGCAAGTGCCGCCTCCGTTGCTGCATTCTGTGGGCGATGCACGCGGAAACTGTGCCGGGGACGGATGCGGACCTGGACGGCTGGATCAGCTCGCAAGCCTTTGCGCTGACGGTCTTCACCACACCGGACTGCGGTGTCTGCAATGCTATCAGGCCGCAACTGGACGCCCTGCCGTCCGAGTTCCCCGGACTGAAGGTCCGCTACGTGAACACCCTGACGAATCCCGCCCTTGCGGCGCAGCACAGCGTGTTCACGGTTCCCGTGCTGGAACTCAGCGTCCATGGCAAGGCGGCCAGCCGCTTTGCCCGGCACTTCTCAATGACTGAGGTGAAGGCCGCCTTGTCTCGCTACCACGCCTTTGTATAGATCGCTTGGCTGAGATGCGCTGGTCCGGGAATGGCCTGGCCGGCGCCGTGAGAGACGCTCAGCCTTCCCCAATCCGCTTGCGCAGCCAGTCAGACCACACGCCGTTCTTCTGAATCGGCACCTCCTCGCCACCCTTTCGGCTTCCAGTGATGCTGAGTTCTGCGCTTCCAACGGTAAGGTCCATGTGCTGCTTGCTCACATTGAGGCCGGCTTCAATGAGCTGCTCCTCGCTCATATCGTTGCCACCCCGGATTGAAGCGGGATAGGCGGAACCAAAGGCGAAGTGGCAACCGCAGTTCTCGTCGTACAGGGGATCGTGGAAGACCACGCCCATCTGTGCCAGCGGGCTGTCCTGACTCACCATGGCAATCTCACCGAAGTATCGCGCCCGGTCATCCAGATCCAGCCAGGTCTGCAGCGTATCGCTGTCTCTGGTGGCACTGGCCTCCACAATCTTTCCGTCTTCCAGGCGCATGGTGACGATACCAACGTTGGTGCCGGAGATGGCAAAGTCACGGGAGGACTGCAGGGTGCCGGATGCCCGCCTCCAGTCCGGTGCGCTGAAGACTTCTTCAGTGGGAACGTTGGGCAGACAGCGCACTCCGTTCTGCGCGGACTCGCCGGCGGCAATCCAGTTCTGGTTCGCGGGCATACCAACTCGGAGGTCGGTTCCAGGGCCTTGATAGTGGAAGGAGTCAAAGGCCTCCTCTGTGAGTGCGGATGCAATAGCCTGCAGACGTATGGCGTGCGCGTCCCAGGCGGCAGCGGGATCAGGAGTGTCCAGCCGACAGGCCTGGCGCACCAGCTCCGTAAGGCGGAGGAGCGCCCGCTCGGGACTCTCCTGGGGGAAGACACGGGATGCCCACTCGGGGGTTGGCAGAGAATTGATAGACCAGTTGCTGTGGTTCCCCTGTATCATCCGGCGCAGCGGACTCCCGGCCTGCGCCACCGTACGGTTGATCATCGCCATCCGCTGCGGATCCAGGCCCGCCAGGCCGTGCGGATCACCTCCACGAATGCTCAGAACGGCCGCGCCGTCCCGAACCATATCGATGATCCCGTCTATCTCGAACGTCCGGAGGTAATCCAGGTCACCCCTGGCATTCTCAACACGCGCTCGCGTCAGCGCATCGTCCCGATAGCGTACAAACACAAATCTGGCACCAGCCCGGTAAGCCTCCGCCGCACACTCCGCGGCAAAGCCCGCCGCTGCAATGTCACTGGTGATATAGAGCTCCTGGCCCTCCTGAACATTGGTGCCGGTACGCACCGCGAGGCGGGCGTAGGCCTCCACAAACGACTGCTCAAGCTGCATCGGCCAATAGTCACACGGCTGCCTTGACCGCGCAAAGTGAGGCACGGAAGCTTGCGGAATGCGAATACTCATGCTCGGTGGTACCCGCTTCGTCGGCCGCGCCATTGCGGAGGCGGCGGTTGGAGCCGGCCACCAGGTATCCATGGTCCACCGCGGGAGCGCGGGGACCGGGCTTGTTCCCGGTGCCCAGGACATCGTGATCGATCGAATGGACCTCAATGGTCTGCCAGATGAGCACTGGGACGCCGTGATTGACGTGAGCGCATATGTGCCGCGAGCGGTCCGCATTGCCCGGGATGCGTTGCACGGCAGGGTGGGCCGCTACTGCCTGGTCTCTAGCGTGTCGGTGTACGCCACCGAGGACAGCTCCGGAGAGCTTCTGACAGGGCAGATCACGGAGTCCAGCCCCCTGCGCAGCCTTCCGGATCCGCTTACGGAAGAAGTCAACGGTGAGACCTACGGTGGCCTGAAGGTTCTCTGTGAGCAGGAACTGGCCGGGATGGATTCGCTGATCGTGCGGCCAACCTACGTGATCGGTCCCCGGGACTATACCGGGCGCTTTCCCTGGTGGGTTCGGCGCATCGGCCGTGGGGGAAGCATCGTCCTGCCCGAGCCCCGGGACAACAGCCTGCAGGTGATTGACTCGCGGGATCTCGCTGCTTTTGTGATTGGCGCGTTGGACTCCGGTCTCGGCGATGTATTCAACATCGCCGGCCCGGAGCAGCCACTGACCCAGGAGTCCATGGTGAAGCGCGTTGCAGAGGTCCTGGGCGCGGGGGACCTGGACCCGGTCTGGGTATCCGCTGCCGAACTGGAGGGGGCCGGCGCAGTCCTGGGCCAGGACTACCCGCTTCTTGGGCCTCCCCACATCACCAGCCGCCTCATGCGAGTGTCCAACAGGGCAGCCCGGGATGCGGGCCTCCGCTTCCGATCGCTTGAAGAGTCAGCGGGTGACGTCCAGGCGTGGATGGAGGCAGACCCGGAGGCCCCCGGAGCAGCGGCTGGCACCGGGCCGGGGATGTCACCGGAGAGGGAAGCCCAGATCAGTGCGGCAATCGGTGGCCAGGACACGTGACAAACAGGTAACCCGCGGTACATTGAAGGGAGTATGGATATCAGACGCGTGAAGCGAGTCTCCGTGCTGCTCCTGGGGGCCCTGGTCCTGGCGAGCTGCGGCACCACGGTGTCAATCCCGGTGACCTATCCACCGGAGATTGATCTTGGAGACGCCGATGCAATCGGGGTGGTGGACGTGGTCACGCCCGCCATCCGGCTCAGCGCATTTGCCGGCGCGGATCTCTTTGAACTGGGAATCCTCATCTTCCTCGGGGACGCTTTTGGCAGCCTGCACCCGGAAGAGCGCTTTGCCAGCAGGCAGCTCCGCAACAACCTCATTGCGGAGCTTGCGGCCACCGGTACGGTTCGCGTTTTTCGGGCAGATGACTTTGCGGGGTTCGGAGTGTCGCGCGCGGGGATAGAGACCCTCCGCCGGGACCCGGGTGTGCCGGTTGATGTCTTCCTCGTCAGCGAGATCGTCGACTTTGAATTTGACGACGCGCAGCAGCAGCGTACCCGAACAAACCGGGCAGGCGTCACCCAGTCCATCATCGAGTGGGAACGCACTGTCATCATAGCCTGGCGATACGAGCTGATTGATCGTGACGGGAGGATCATTGCCAGCGGAAGGATCCCCGAAACCGCTCGTGACTCGGATCTCGTCCGGAGTGACCTCCGCAGCGTTGAACGAATGATTGACGACGTCAGCCAGGAGATAGCGCGAGAGTTTGCGGAGAAGCTGAGACCCCGGACCGGCCTGGAGTTCAGGCGCCTGCAGGAAGATGTCCGCCTCCGCGGGCGGGATGCGGATGAATTTGATAATGCGCTGGCTCTGGTGGATGACCGCGAGTTTGCAGCCGCAGCACGGCTGTTTGAGGCCATCTACCAGGACACCGGGAGCATCGCGGCCGGGTACAACGCGGCAGTCCTGTACGAGCGCCTGGGCGAAGACGGCCGCGCGCTAGCCTTGCTCCTGGCGCTGGAGGGCGAAAGTGACGAATCCTACGTCAAAAACGGGGTCCGCAGGCTTGAAGCCCGCGGCGTCCGACCGGAGCGCGGCCGATGACCCGCGTTGCTTGCACCGTCGTTGCGGCGTTCCTGCTCCTCTCCAGCTGCGACTTCCCGGACTACGTCCCGGTTACCCAGGAAGATGGGGTTCAACTCTCGCCAGGACAGTCAGATTCTATGCTCTTCTCCTACTCCGGGAGGTCCGGAACTGTCTTGGACGTTTCGGTGCAGGTGGAAGGACTGCGGGCGGAACGCGCCGGTGATGTCCGGATCAGCCTGGAATCGCCGGACGGA
The DNA here is from genome assembly GCA_964591085.1 of uncultured Spirochaetaceae bacterium. Lineage (GTDB taxonomy): Bacteria > Spirochaetota > Spirochaetia > DSM-27196 > CAZPXH01 > CAZPXH01. The sequence goes on from CAZPXH010000006.1 coordinate 158,971, forward strand.
ACCGTGGTCAACCTGTGGCAGAACGACGGTGGCAACCTGGACTTCAGTGATGACTACAGCTTTGTGGAGTTCAGCGCTGACGGGTTTGCACCATCGGCAATTCGTCCGGGAACTGGTGCAAGCGACGACAAGGTCAATCCCGGCTTCTTTGTTGTTGAGGACCTCCGAGACTACCGGCAAGATGGAGGGTCACCGAACGGGACCTGGCGCCTGCGCTTCACCAATGACAGCACAAGCTTTGATCTTGAGGCCCAGGCGGGAACCCTCACGCTCGGGATTCGTTGACCAGGAGCAGTTCTTCCGGCGGCCGCGCTGGTCCGTAGAGATAGCCCTGCAGCATTGTGGCCCCGCCGTTGAGGAGAAAGGCCCGTTGCTCGGGGGTTTCCACGCCTTCCGTAATGGTCTCCACATCCATAGCGCGCGCCAGTTCAAGGACAGCGCTGACAATTGCCTCGTCAACGGGGTTCCGGCCGATGCCTGCCACGTAGCTCTTGTCCAGCTTGATGGTGTCCACCTCTACGTCGCGCAGGTTCTCCAGGCTGGAGTAGCCGGTACCAAAGTCATCAATCGCTACCCGGAATCCCGCCAGCCGGAGCGCGTCAATGGACGTGCTGGCGATATCCCTGCTCTCCACCAGCGCGGTCTCTGTCATTTCCAGATAAATTCGATCCGGCGCAATACCTTTGTCGTGTACCACACGCGCAAGTCTGGCAACAAAGCGATCGTCTTCCAGCTGTCGACCACTCAGGTTCAGGCTCACAAAGCCGGTGAAACCCCTATCGTCCAGCAGTTGGAGATCTTCCATCACCTGCCGCAGCGCCCAGCTTCCCAGTTCCCCAATCAGCCCGCTGGATTCGGCAGCCGGAATGAACTCGGCCGGCGAATGCCCTTCAGGTCCGGGCCAGCGCATCAGGGACTCAAAGCCCCGGAGGACACCATCCGGACCGACAATCGGCTGGTAGTACATCCGAAACACGCCTGTCGCAATTCCGTCTCGGAGCGCAGAAACCAGTTGGATCCGGCGGTTGGCCTGCCGGTTCATGGAGGAAGAGAAGAAACGATAGGTGTTCCGCTCAGCCTTCCCGCTGAAGAGCGCAAGGTCTGCCTTCTGCAGCAGCTCGGTCACGTCACGGCCGTCTGCGGGGAACAGCGCGACACCCACGGTGATTGACAGGGCCAGTCGGCGGCCGGATGCGATGATGGGATCCCGAAAGGACCGGATTAGCTTGTCTGCAACGATTCCGGCATCCGAGGGGTCGGTGATGCTGGTGAGCAGGAGCGTGAACTCGTCACCGCCAAGCCTGAACAGGATGTCGGAGCTGCGGAGCGACTGGGACATCCGCCGAACCACACCCAGCAGGACCGCATCCCCAACCGCGTGACCAAAGGTATCGTTGATGCTCTTGAAGTTGTCCAGGTCTATGTAGCACAGCCCGATGACCCCGCCGTTTCTCCGCGCGGCATCCAGCTCCTCGTTGCAGCGGTCCATGAAGGCCTTCCGGTTTCCCACGCCTGTGAGCTGGTCCCGGAAGGCGACGTCCAACAGGGCCTGCTCGTTTTCCTCCAGCAGTTGGTTGACGTTGCGCAGTTCGACGGCCTGCCGGACAAAGCGATCGATGGCACCGCCCATGGAGATCAGGGTGAACAGCACCAGGCCCGTGCCTACCCGGGGATAGTTCACATCCGCAAAGGGACCGAGGAAGGTGCCAAAGACATTGTGGTAGATCCCCTGCAGTCCAAAGGCCATGGCTATCACGGCTGCGAGCACATAGATTCCGCGCCCGTGACTCTCGCTCTCCTCCTCGTGCCTGTCCGGTATGACGGTGACAACCAGGAAGTACAGGAGCACCAGCGCAATGAGCAGGTCCCGGATCGGTAGCAGCGGGCCGGCTTGCCCAAGCCCGTACTGCGTTGCGTGCCGGAAGCCCGCGGCCACCGGCTGGGTCAGGGAAGACAGGAGGTCCGGACTGATCAGCCCGCTTACGAATATTCCCGCGGTTGCCGCTGCAGTGACCAGAAGAACCGGTCGGTTGATCTGCTCCTGCCAGCTCCCCGCCGGAACCAGCCCGGTCACCAGAAGCGGCAGCAACACAAGAATCACGGTGATGGACAGCTCGGCAGCCAGTGCCAGCCGCATCGCGGCCTGCAGCCGCAGCTCACCCCCCCCGACGTACAGGCGCGCGAGGTCAAGGGAAACATAGGCAAGAGAGACTAGCCCAATAAGCGCGATTGCCAGGAACAGGCGATCCCGGAATCGGGACCACGCAAGCACAAAAATTGCCAGACCAGTCAGCAGAGTACCCACATAGATTGCCGGAATCAGAAGCGCAGGAAGCCGAATAGGTTCCATCAGGGCTCCGGCGCTGAGGATCTGCGGGAGGGGTTGGATTCCGGGTCCAATCATGAGCGCATCCGTTAACTGTACCGGCTAGCGCTACTGTATGCCACTGCACAGGCCCGGCCAACGTAGACGAAGACCGGGCAACGGGTGACACTGTTGACATGCAGAGCCTCACGATAGTGCTGGCGAGCGGACAGCTTGTTCCGGCCCTGGGCTTCGGAACCTTTCAGCTGCGGGACGATGCCTGCCGGACGGCGGTAGCGACAGCAATTGAGATCGGGTATCGCCACATTGACACAGCGGTTGCCTACCGCAATCACACAGAAGTGGGGGCAGGAATCCGGGATTCGGGCATCGCCCGCTCCGACCTGTGGGTCACCACAAAGGTTCCCAAGGACAGCCAGGCACCCGAGGATATCATCAGCACGGTGGAGCGCTCGCTGGAAGAGCTGGGGATGGATTCCGTGGATCTGGTGCTGAGCCACTGGCCCACGCGCGCGGTCCCCTTCTCCGAGAGCTTTGCCGCGTACGCGGAAGTGGTGGAGCGCGGCCTTGCGGGGTCCGTGGGAATCAGCAACTACAACACCCACATCATGCGGGAGGTTGCCGGGCTCTCGCGGGTTCCGATTGTGACTAACCAGGTGGAGTTCCACCCCCTGCTCTTCCAGAAGGAGCTGAAGGACACCTGCGACGAGCTTGGAGTGGTTGTTACCGCCTACTCACCGCTTGGGCGCGGAGCCGTCCCCGCGGACGAGCGTATGCAGCGCATGGCACAGAAGTACGGAAGCACCCCTGGTGCTGTCAGCCTGCGCTGGATGATGGACAAGAACATTGTGGTGGTTCCCAAGGCGACGTCCCGGGAGCACATTGAGCAGAACTTCGCCTCCCTGTTGCTGGAGCTGGACCCGGCGGATGCTGCGGAGATTGATGCCTTCCCGAACCAGGTACGCACGATTGACGGCGATTGGAAGGAGTACGATTTCTGATCACATCAGCTTTTGCTTTGCGAATCTTTGAGGGCTTCTCAATCCAGCGCTGGAACGACTGGGCGCGTCCGACGGCCCTCACGGAGCTCGACAAGGCGGCAATGCGCATGGCCGTTGCGTTCTTTGTGGGGCGCTACCATGAGCTGGATACCGGGACACAGCTGGACTGGGATTCGATTATCCGGTCCGGTCTCTTTGACCTGCTGCGGAGGATCACGCTCTCTGACATCAAGGCCCCGGTACACCGCCGGATCCGCAGCCGCTACCCTGAGCACCTGGCAGAACTTGACGCCTGGGCGGTTGAGCAGTGGGAAAGTCTGGCAGACGATCCGGAGTTCATCGCGGAGTTTCGCGCCTGGGTAGCGCATCAAGACCAGGACAGCCCGGAGGATCGCGTGCTTGTGGCATCTCACAAGCTGTCTACCTTCCAGGAGGTCAAGCTCATCCGGCAGGTAAATCCCCCGGCTCCCGAGCTTGACCGGATTGAGGCCGGCCTCCGTACCGCGCTGTCGCCCTACGTGGACCTCCGTGGCGTGCGGGAAGTGCTGCTGCAACAGAACCTGGGCGGACTGGTCAACCAGCTGGAGCGTCTGCGCTTCCAGGTGCGCTGGAGTCATACGCCACGGGTGCCCGCTACCAGCGTCCTGGGTCACACCATGACCGTTGCGGCGTTCGCGTGGTTCTTTTCCCGGAGCGTGGGGGCCTGTCCAAGGCGACGATTCAACAACTTCTTCTGCGGCTTGTTCCACGACCTCCCCGAGGCGGTGACCCGGGACATCGTGTCTCCGGTGAAGCGTGCAACGCCGAGCTTCCCGCAGATAGTGAAGCAGGTTGAGGAGGAGGTTGTGGGAGAAGAACTGATGCCCCTGATTGATCCACGCCTGCACCAGCAGATTCACTTCTACATCGATGACGAGTTCGCCAGCCGCATCCTGGTGGACGGCGAGCGGCGGACCGTGAGCAGCGCGGAAATCGGTGAGTCGTGGAACGAGGACCGCTTTGATCCGATTGATGGCGAGCTCATCCGCGCGGCGGACGATTTCTCCGCCTACCTGGAAGCATCACAGTCAATCCGCTACGGGATCCGGTCACACTTCCTTCAGGGTGGTGTGGACAGAATCCGCAGCGAGTATCGGGATGCGGTGATTGCGGGCCTGCCGGTTGGCGAGCTCATCGCATCGGTTCCCACCGGAACGGAGGAGACATGAGCGGCGCATCGGAAGTCCGGATCATCGCCAGCGAAGCGGCGCCCGCAGCCATCGGGCCCTACTCACAGGCAGTGATTCACAACGGCATCGCCTACCTCTCCGGGCAGATTCCGCTGCATCCTGTCAGCGGTGAGCTTGTTGGCGAGACAGCGGGAGAGCAGGTGAAGCAGGTTCTGTCCAATCTGGACGCAGTTCTTGCGGCGGCCGGAAGCAGCAGCGGAGCAATCCTCCGCTGCGGGATCTACCTCACGGATATGGGAGACTTTGCTGCAGTCAATGCAGCCTACGGCGAGTGGCTCGGAGAGCACCGCCCTGCACGAGCGACAATTGGGGTGGCAGCCCTTCCCAGGGGCGCAAGAGTGGAGATTGACTGCATCGCCGTCTGCGAGAGTCCGTAGCCTCCGCTTGCCGGTGGCAGTAGCTTGTGGTCCAAGGAGGCAGAAGCGTGAAGGCTACATTCAACGGCGTCACTCTCGCTGAGTCGAACGCCATAGAAACGGTGGAGGGAAACAGCTACTTCCCACACGATTCGGTGAACTGGGATTACTTCCGAGACAGCCCACGGCAGTACACCTGCTCTTGGAAGGGTGACGCACGCTACTACCACATCACCGCCGAAGGTGAGGAGTTGGCCAACGGTGCCTGGGAGTACCCGGAACCAAAGCCAGCGGCCCGGAACATCGCAGGATACGTGTGCTTTGACCGAAAGGTGCAGGTAGCCTAGAGCGGCGTTCGGGCAGCCAGGCTCAACCACTCCAGGGCGTCAGCCCATGCGGGATCCGGGTCCAGGGCAAAGCTCACCATCTCACCGGAGTCCGGGTGCCGGAAGCGGATTCCGGTGGAACGCAGAAACATGAGATCCGGACCAAACCAGGCCGCTGCCAGCGCATTGTAGACCCAGTCTCCGTGCCGTTTGTCGCCAATGATCGGGTAGGACGCGTACTGCAGGTGCTTGCGGATCTGCTGTCGCCTGCCAGTGCCGGGCTCGGCTGACACCATCGCGAAGCGCAGATCCCGGTTCCTGCCGTCCGGCAATGCAATCGCAGTGCGTGAGATAGTAGCAAAGGTGGTCCATGCCGGGCGCGGGATGCCGTCTGCGTGATCCCGGATGTCTTCATCAAGGCAGAAGCCGTCGGGTGGCCATCCTCTCACCAGGGCGAGGTAAGTCTTCTGCACCTCTCGCCCGGAGAACTGCGTGCCGAGATCGCGCGCGGCGTCACTGTCCTTTGCCATGACAAGCAACCCGGAGGTCAGACGATCCAGGCGGTGTACGGCGTGAACCCGACGTCCGTGACCGCCAGAGAGCACAGAGACGCAGTCCCGTGCCCCGCGGGCGTAGCGGTTGGCGTGGGTGAGCATTCCGGCGGGCTTGTCCACAATGATGAGACGCGCGTCCTCATGTACGATGCGCGGTAACGGAGGCGTACGAATGACCAGAAGTGTAGCTGTGGGTACGGCAACGGTCCACATTATGCAGGCGGCGGAGGTGGCACGGGGGGCCGATGAGCTGGCAAAGACGCTGGTGCGGGCTTCCGAGGCTGAGATTCGCAACGCCTTTGGTGATCGCAGCCCAATCGCATGGTCCTTCAACCCGGTCCTGATTCAGGCTGGAGACCACCGAATTCTGGTTGATGCCGGGCTCCGCTCGCACAGCGACGGGCCCGTTCAGGGGATCGTGGACCTGCTTTCAGAGATTGGAGTTGAGCCCACCTCGGTGACCCACATCGTCATCACCCACGGTCACGGCGATCACGTCGGCGGGTTGATTGATTACTCCGGGCTCGCAGTCTTCCCCGATGCGCAGCTGCTGGTTCACCAGGCTGAGCACCGGCACTGGACGGAAGACCAAGGCTCAGGAGACGCAGGTGCGATGTACCGTGCTGCAACCGGACCCTATGCGGAGCGGATCAGCCTGTTTGGAAGCGCTGGTGACGAGGCTCTTGCTGAGGTTCCCCTGCTCAACGGCGATGGAATCAGCATCTCGGCTCGTGTCTTGCCGGGACATACCCCCGGGCACTGTGGGCTTGTCCTGCAGGCGGACACCTCGGTTCTGGAGCTCGGTGTGGACGCTCTGCATACGGACCTGCAGATTCCACAGCCGGATTGGTCGGTCCGCTTTGACACCAATCCGGAGATGTCCGCGCAGACTCGCAAGGCGTACTGCGCTCACCTTGTACAGCAGGCCCGGACCGTGGTCTGGTACCACCTGCCCTTCCCGGGAGTCGGCGACCTTGAGGCCTCGGACCGGGGCTTTACGTGGAACCCCTCGGCGGGGTAAACAGAACTGGTCGAATAGCCTACTAACCTGATTGACATTGTCAGGATAGGGGGGGTGCATGGATCGCAACACGCGACGGGTCCGGAAATCGGAAGTCACGGCCTTTGAGTCACTGAGCCCGGAGCAACGAATCCAGTGGGCGGCCGACAAATTCGGTTCCCGACTGGTGATGAGCTCCAGTTTCGGCGCGCAGTCCGCGGTGCTCCTTCACATGGCAACCCGCGCGGTACCCGATATTCCCGTCATCTTCATTGATACCGGCTACCTGTTTCCGGAAACCTATCGCTTTGCTGAGGACCTTCGGGCCCGCCTCAACCTCAACCTTCACTGTTTTCAGCCCACAATGACCGCAGCACGGCAGGAAGCACTGTTCGGCAAGCAGTGGATGCAGGGCAACGAAGGTCTGCAGCGTTACGGGCGGATGAACAAGGTGGAACCCATGAGCAGGGCGCTCCGCGGGTTTCGCGCCCGCGCATGGATTTCCGGGGTCCGCCGACAGCAGGCCAGAAGCCGGGCGGAGCGGCCGGGAGCGGAGCGGCAGAACCGAATCTGGAAGCTCTACCCCATCATTGACTGGACCAACCGGGAGATCCACCGCTACCTGAAGGAGCACGATCTCCCCTACCACCCGCTTTGGTACCAGGGCTATCCGTCAATCGGAGACACCCACAGTAGCCGCCCGCTGGAACCCGGAATGCTGGAAGAGGAAACCCGCTTTGGCGGAAAGCAGCGGGAATGCGGCCTGCACGTCAACACGGGAGACAAGGAACTGGTTCTGTAGGAAAGGACCATTCCGGTTTGGGTCGGCGAGGCTCGGAGGAAGTCCTCAGTATGAGTACTTGCGCTGGATGGCGGTGATTACCTCGGGCATACCGAGGAAGAGGTCCACCAGCACCGGATCGAACTGCTTGCCGGACTCTTCGCGGATGTAGGCGTATGCGTCATCAACCGACCAGGCCGGTTTGTAGGCACGCTTTGATACCAGAGCATCAAAGACATCAGTCACAGCTACAATCCTGGCCACCACGGGGATTTCCTCACCGCGCTTGGGAGGACCAATTTGCACCTTGCGATCAAAGATGTTCAGGACCCGTCCCGGATAGCCGGTTCCGTCCCAGCGTTCGTGATGGTTGAGCGCTACCTCGTGGGCCATTCGGTCCCAGGGTGAGTCCAGCCGCCGGAAAAGGCGCGCGCCAAAAATGGTGTGCAAGCGAACCCGCCGCATCTCCTCGTCCGTGAGCGGCCCGCGCTTGCGCAGGATGATGTCTGTGATCGCCACCTTGCCCACGTCGTGCAGCATGGCGGCCGTACGCAGGATCTCGCGGTTTGCCGCTATCTCCGCCTCGTCCACTCCGGACTGCAGGGCCCAGGCGTCGTAGAGCTCAACGCTGAAGGCGCCGACCCGCTTGGAGTGCTGCGCGGTCTCAAAAGGATCCCGCATAGCGGCAAGCTCCACCATCCGCAGCACCATCTCCCGGGACATCCGAGCGCGTTCAATTGCATCCGCGGCGGCCTGCGCGAACTGCGCGGCAATGAGCCTGTCGTTGTTGGAGAACGCGGTGGTTCTTCCCTCGGCATCCTGCGCGTTGATGAGCTGCAGAACGCCTACAAGCTCGCCGTCCCTTGTTTGCAGCGGGGCAAGAAGCATGCTGCGGGTCCGGTAGTTGGAAGCTCGGTCAAACGCGGGATTGAAGCTGTAGTCCACCGTGTCGGGGAGCTCGTACACGTCGTCAATCAGGAGCACCTCCCCGGTGCTCGCCACGTAGCCGGCCAGAGAGGAACGGTCAATCGTCAGGCTGCGGGACGCGTAGACGTAGCGGGACTCCGGAGAGGTCTCCCGGAACAGGGTGTCATTCTGCACAAAACTGAAGTACAGCTCGTCCCCGCTGCGGAGATAGAGGGTCCCGGCGTCGGCTCCCATGAGTTCACGCGCGCCGGTGAGAACCTGTTCCAGGAGGGTGTCCAGGTCCCGGGTCCGACCAAGCTCCTGGATCGTGTCCAGCACCTCCTCCGGGCGGACATCGCTGCGATGCGATGGTCGGGCGCCGTCCGACACGCCCATGCGAGTCCGCGGGAGTACAAGATCGCCATGATCGTCCGCGGAGAGCTCGTGGAGCTCAACCTCGGTGCGCTGCTCTGACACTGCAAAACGGTAGGATGAAGTACAGATTAGCGCAACAAGCGGTGTAGATTGTTCAGAAATGGCACGGAATGCTGCACCAAGGATCGAGTACCAGACCTGCGCTCCCTCATCTGAGCCTGCTGGAGGCTTCGGCTGCCGGCGCTCGGGTGATCTTCAATGCACCGGATTTCGGAAAGATACACTTGAATGACCTGCAGATGGAGACGGGCTGGAACTACGAGCGTGGCGTGGGAATCGGGATGGTTGAAAAGCGGATGTTCGCCCGGAGCCTAAGTGGCCGATATCGGCAGTCCTCCCGCACAAACGTTTCCTTTGTGGCGTACCAGATCCCAAAGACATGGAGCAATCAGCTGTCTGAATATTCCCAGGTCCATGCGTTTCATGTCCGGCATGGCCAGACTGTTCGGAAGCTTCATCAGCATCGAGGAGTCCGGGGCAATGATGGCGCCGCTGTTCAGTGGGAGTCAGGAACGTCTTCTGCCGTTATCGGGAAGCCTGGTGACCCAGAGGGGCGGAGCACTCGTCACCCTACCGGACAGTCCGGCCGTGGCCAATGCAGAATTGCGGGAACGCATGTGGCAAATCAGCCTGGAACTCTGTGGAGACCACAGCATTAGGGAGATTGCTGCGGCACTCTGCTAGTCTCCGCGATTTGTTGATCCGGCCGCGGCGGACGGCCGGTCTTTTGCGATCCGGTCTCGGTGGGATTGGGACTGACCCGAACCGCAACTTGAGGCGACCCGGCACTTCTCGGGCTGCAGTATTCGACTGCCGGAAAGCGGGCTATCCTCCGCCCCCTGGAAGCCGGAGCAGCAAGTGGTACCAGAAGCGCCGCAGGACCTCTTCCTTACCGTGCAGCACAAATCGAATGCGACACATCGCGCCGTAGCCAAATGTCAGCGGAGGCAGGTCTTGCAGGGTGACGTGCCAACCCTCACCAGCAAAGCCTCCATCGGTGACCCGACAGTTCGGAATTGACCGGATCGCGCATAGACGCCATTGCGGACGGGCTGGCCGTGGTACTGCCGAAGAGCCCTGAGGCCGTGGCGGAGATCATGGTGAAGTCGCTTCCGCGGCCACTCACGGAGACGGAGCAAACCTTCAATGACGGCTGGTGGATGCTTCCCCTCGCGCAGTACTGGCCACGCCACGCGCTGGCACACCCGGATGTTGCGCTCCCCCGCCTGAAGGAGCTGACACAGCGCGGGACTGCGCTTTCTGGAGCCGCTTGCGGTGCTCGCACGCGATGCATCGAGCTATGTCCGCCGCTCTGCGGGGAACCACGTGCGCGATTGGCGTTGAATGGATCCTGCGGTTGCTTAGAAATGGATCGCGGAGCACGATCCTCCGCCGGACGTTCTGAAGCTCGCGCTTCCGCGGAAGCCAAAGCAGAAGTGACCGCATGCACCGTGCCCCTGCAACCATGTGGCGGGCCGGTGCGTCAAAACACGGGAGCGTCTATGTTCGGAGGTGTGAGAATGAAGCGAGTATTCGTCCCGATCCTGTTGCTAATAACAGCCACAAGCGTTGTTGCGCAGGCGGGCTACGATCCCCAGCTCCTGCGGAGCCTTGACCTGGAGGAACGGGAAATCGCTGCCATCATGCGGGTGCAGCGGGAACACGCCCTTGCCGTGCGTCCGTTGCAGGCAGACCTGAACATAGAGCAGGCTGAACTCGCACGGCTGCTGATTGACGAAAACCCCAGCATCCGCCGCATAGAGGCCAACCTGCGGACAAGCGCAGAGATTGAGGTTCAGATCAGGCTGCTGGAGATCCAGCGGGAGCTTGCCATACGCCGCGTCATTGGCACGGATCGGTGGACCCGCCTTGTGCAAGCTGCAAGAGCGCGCAGCGTGGAAGCCAGCGGCGCCTTTCCTCGCATCCAGGAACGCCTGGGCGCAGTGGGGCAGGCGCTTGCGGAACAGCAGCGACTGCTGCAGCGCGCCATTGAGGAGGCGGGAGACGACGCGAGTGAGGAGCTCCGGGAACAGTTGCTGGCGCTGCGGGAACTGTACCGACAGATACAGGAAACGCTTGGCCAGTGACCGGCCCGTCGGCGCTCCCGCGGCTCGACCAGGAATCCGATGAATCGCTGGCCGCCCGCGTTGCTGCAGCCGGAGACAAGGCTGCGTTCTCCGAGCTGTTTCGCCGCTACTCTCCGCTGCTGCGCAGAATGCTGTATTCGCTGCTAGGCCCGGATATGGACGAGCTTCTGGATGCGGAGCAGGAGGTGTTCCTCACCCTGAGCAAGCGAATCAACAGGTTTCGGGGCGAGGCGCGTTTCTCAACGTTCTTCTACGCGCTTGCCAGAAACCGGGTGATTGACCTGCTGCGGCGCAAGCGGAGAGAACAGCTTCGGGTGAGCACCGGACTTGAGGCGGATCAGTACCAATCGGCGGAGCCGGGCCCTGAAGAGCTTGGCGCGCGGGCCGGGGACACGGCGCTGCTCCGCGCGGCGCTCCAGCAGATTCCGGAACAGGACCGGATGCTGTTGTACCTGAAGGACGCGGAGGATCGGACAATCGCGGCGCTCTCCGATATGACAGGGATGCCGCAGGGCACGCTGAAAAGCAGATTGGCCCGCGCCCGGCGCAAGGTTGCCCGGCACATGGAGGAACTTGGCTATGAGCGATAGCACCCCACAGAACACACGCTACCTGCAGGCTATGCGGCAACTGGCGGATGAGGCGCAGAAGGCCACCGAAGGCCTCCCGAAGCCTGACTTGGACCAACTGCTTTCGGGGGCTCCGTCTACGGCGGATTCCGCTTCCTCCGCCAAGTATCACGGCAAACCCGTGGTGCGTGGGCGCTTCAGACGGAAGGCTCGCGTCCTGCTCCCGGTGATGGCTGCGGCTGCCACCCTGGTGTTCACCGGAACACTCGTGCTCCGTTCTGCTCTCAATCCTGAGCTACCCGCCGGCCCGCCACCGGAGCATCTGCGCCTGATTGTTGAGGTAATCTACGAATCCTCCGACTACGTTACTGGGAGCATTCTGCTTGCAAGCGGGGGCAGCTTTCCTGCAGATCTCGGAATCGCCGCGCCGGGGAGTGACAGCTATCTGGACGGAATCTGGGACTCAGTCATCGGGGATCTTGGCGCAAACTGAACCGCAACAGAAAGCAGCGGGTGCAAGCCGGATCGGCCGCACCTCGCTGCCTGTGTGAAGAGTTCCGAAGGATGAAGCTCAGACTACCGTTGATTCTCCACCAATCGTGATGGTCCAGCTTCCGTCCGGATTCTGTTCCGCCACCATGTAGACGTTACCCGCGCCGTCCAGGAACTCAACGCTGCCATCGTCCGCAAGGCGCACGCGATAGGTATCGCCCCTGATCACGATGTTGTAGACATCCCCGGACTCGGTGATGGTGAGGGTCCGGGTCCGACCGGCTGCCGTGCGAGTGATTTCCACCGCATCCTCATCACCCTCCATGTAGGTCACCTGATAGCGCACCTCACGGGTATCAACGATTTCCCCGTCCTCGTCGTAGAAGGTGCGAGTGCTGACGATTTCGCCGGTGAAGGCCTGGTTCACTTCCTCCACGCTGAAGAGCAGGACACCGTCCGCGTTGTAGTAGTAGACAATCCGGGGATCGCCCCGACGGTTTCCTTCCTCCCGGACAACCGCGTAGGAGCCATCGCTCCGGGTGATCTGTGTCCAGATCTCTCCGCTATCCGGATCCTCAATCGGCTCAACGGTGAAGGACTCAACCACCGCCCCGTCCACAAGGCGTTCCCGCGTGAGCGAGCTCTCGCCGGCGGAATCCTGGGTAATGGTAGTTCGGCGAACAACATCCGGCTGGGACACCCGGGTCATCTCCTTCACAATCTGGGAGGCGTAGATGGTGTCCACCTCACGCATCCACACTGCGCTGATGTCACCGGAGGCCAGTTCCACGCTTCCAATGCGTCGGCTCTCGCTTCCTTCCTGGCTGATCTGGTCCAGCGGAACCTCGGTCCAGCCTTCCAGACCGCTTCCGTTGTCAAAGGAATCCCAATCACTGGAGACGCCGGGCCGCGGCGGACGGACAATCTCATTCACCAGCACCATCCCGTTTCCGTAGTCGGCCTCGCGGGTGACGGTGATGACATCATCCGTTGGTGTAGTGGTGTCCTGATCGTCCGTTTCCCGGGTGATGGTGTAGGTCACGTTGGGGTACTCCCGGGTCAGGGTCACGGTGGTCACCGCCCGCAGCAGACCGTCCACCACCTGGGTCTGTGGTGCCTGTGCCGTGCCTGCCAGGTCATAGGTTTCCGCGGCAACTTCCAGCTCCTGCGCCTGGCTGTAGCCTTCCGTAGCCAGATAGTCCAGCAACGCGCCGGCAACCATTGCTGCGTCTGCCTCCTGGCGGCCGGGAAGCCCCAGAAGCGCGCAGGAAGAAGCCATGGCTACAATCGCCACCGCGAGTCCGGTGGCCTTGATAATGCGACTCATATCGCCTCCTTGAGTGCGTGTCTCTGACTTCTTAGACGTCCCGCGCAAGCGGACGGTTGCAGCTATCGGGCGCTGCGTTCGTGCTGTACCCTTGTCCTACGGTGGCATCACCACGCGTCCTGATCATCGGGGCCGGGGTTGCCGGGCTGGCCGCTGGATGCTACGCCCAGCTCAACGGTCTGAGCTCCTGCATCATTGAGCAGCACCATCTGCTTTCTATTGCCCCGGAAGACGCACAGCCCATCCGCGCCCTGGCTCGTGGCATCAGGAATATCCGCGGGATGGACATGTCTACCCTGTTCCGGGTTCCGCGAACCGCGATGTCCCTGCTTGACTGGGGGCGCCTTGGCCTCCGGATGGCACCCTACATCGGCCCAACGGCGAGATGGATGAACCTGTCTGCCCAGGACTTTGCACGCCGCTTCCGTAACCCACTCCTCCGCCGCGCAATTCCCCACCTCCTGGGATGGCCGGAGATCCCGGTGCTTGCCGGGATGTCCATGCTGGCAGCACATCGATAGTCACAAGCTTTACCAGAGCGAGCAGGAACAGGTCGGCGAGCAGGTTCTTGCGGCCCTTGAGCGCATCTACCCCGGAATCTCAGCGGACACCGAAGTGCTGGACGTTGCCACTCCGCTTGCCTACGAGCGCTTCACCACAACCTGGCAGGGATCCAGCTGCGGATGGCTCCTGACACCCGCAATGATGCGGCGGATGCTCGTGGGAATGAAGAAGTCCGTGCCCGGTCTGCAGCGCTGAAGGCATTCACTTCCGGACGCCTGGCCGAGGCCCCTGAAGTGGGGTCTCAACTGGAGTTGATGGAATGCCGTTTTGCAGCCACAGGGCATAGTTCTCTCGGGCTCTTTCAACTGCGGCGCCTACGAGCTCGTCCAGGCTGACATGGAGTTCTTGAATCCCCAGGTCGTAGCGAGTGGTGGCTCAGTAGACCATTCCGTCTAACGGCACTGCCGGTCCGGGAAGATGACGGGACCTCCTGAGACCTCCTGATAGCCGCGTGGTTCAAGCAGAATCACGATCTTCTCCCCTTCGGATTTGAGCAGTCAGGCAATTTTCGGCTCCACTCCGGCGAGTCTGAGGGCAGCTGCATACAACGCCGGCTCGGCTCCCGCGGGGACATGCCACACCGTGATGGAATGGCGCGGACCGCACAGTACCTGGTTGATCTCCCATGTCGTCATGTACTGCGTTCCCAGTTCGCGTCGGTCAGCAGCAGGCTTGCCGTGCTCCGCCGCCAGCTGCAGCTCCTCAAGCGAGATTCCTTCCAGGTTGAAGTCGATGTGTTCGGCGGTCTGGATGTAGTACAGCAGACTGGCATAGGGATCTGCAGGGCGGATCCAGACCATGTAGTCGCTCTGGTAGACGGGGTGTCCGGTGGCTTCGGCTCGTATTCTTACGAATTGATCGTAGTAGGTGCTTCTTCCAAGCGAGAGGTGCTTTGGGCCGGTCACCTTGTGTACGCTCGCCTTCCCAAAGTCTACGTTGGCCAAGCTTCCCTTGTAGATGCCCTTGACGTATTACCAGTCGGACGTTTCCATCATGGCCGCGGCTGCTGCCCGGTACGCACTGAGGAAGTCCTCCTCCGCGATATCAACAAGCGCTACTGGTTCATCGTCGTCTTTCGGCAGATACGTGTTCATTTGGACTTCGGCCTGTGGCAGGCGAACGTTACCTTCGGCGACTCGTTAGGTTTGCGATGCCGGCGCACCGAGAGGCATCGGAAACCGCAATAACATCAGCTATCCAGTCCCCTTCGGACCTTGAAGAATCCGTTCGTGATGTCGACGATAGTGTTTCCGATGGTCCCGGCAAAGGAGTCGACCACGACGTCAACCTCGCTCGCCAGATCGAACTCATCAGATGTCCCGATAGCTGCCTGATTGTTGTAGATGACCACCGTTGCCACTGCACCGGTATCGTCAGTGAAGGTCCCTGTTGATGCTCCGCGCCATTGGATTAGTGCCGCGTAGCCAGAGAGTGTGACGCTGTTGGCGACATCAGTGCTTGTCTCGCCAGCGTACACTTCGGTAGCGCACGGTTGGCAGATTTTTGACATGCGAATCACCGGTTCGAGCAGATTTCGTGCACGATCGCGAGGTGTGAACGGTGAGGGATGGATACGTCGTTGCGAGGTAATGCGGACATGAGCTGGAGCTCGCCGGAATTCACGGTCAGCGGCAAGTTCCATTGATGTATACAAACTTTGTATGTAGAATGGTGAAGTGAAGGACAAAGCTACAACGGTAAACGTCTCTTTCAGGGAGGATCTCCTCAAACTGTCACCGCCGGCCGTAAACTGCCCATAGATGCCGAACGAAAACTGCACACTCGC
>CAZPXH010000007.1:0-124401 GCA_964591085.1 uncultured Spirochaetaceae bacterium
CCGGACCGCTCGCGTCGCTTCCACGACGCGGCGCCCCTACGATCCCTCACGCAGGATCTAGTGTCTCATCGTACCAGGCAATCACTCCGGAACGCCGCGATGGGGACGATACTCCAATTCTATAGAACCGCGCCGATGGCTGTCTGAGCTATAGGTCCCGCCAGTTTCGCAATCCTCGAGACGGCCTCGCGTCGGCCCTGTCGGGTCGCGGCCTTGATTGCCTTCTGGTCAATAGCGGATTTCTGATCATCGGTAAGCTTTCCCGAGTTTCTAACGGCGTCAATGAATGCAGCAACGGTCTCTTTGTCATCCTTACCTATCAGGGCGAGAAGATCGAACGCCGGAATGCGCATGAGGTCCTGATTGAACCCGTAATCGGCGAAGGCACCGATCGAGTCGAATCGTGTGATGAGTAGTTCCTTGACTGCCTTGTTGTGTACCATGACTGCGACTGTACCGTTCTTGTACCACTCATCTGCCGGGCGTGCGTTTTCGACCAGTGGTCGCAGCAACGCAGGTAGCTCGGTGTCAGAGGGTTCCCGGCCGTATAGGCTTGCACTCTGTTCGATGTAGCTCTTGATCCTGCCGATCGGAAGATTGAGCTGCTTAGCCAGCCGAGATTGGTCCTGCCTATTCAAGCGGTAGTACTTCAGCTGATCGTGCACGCCGGAAAAACGTTCGTCTCCATCAACTGACCTTAGCATCGCGTAGTGAAAGAGCAGCAGATTCAGGTCGCTCTTCATGTAGCTACCGAATTTGGGAGACGTCACGAGATTCAGCACGTCCTCCTCGAAGCTGTTCGTCAGGACTACCTTCTCGCTCTCCATACGTTCACCTCGCGTCCAATGTATGGACCGCCCCGTAGCCGTATTCAAACCTGCCATATTGCGTGCACGCTCGGCCGAAAGAGTGTCAGCGTGCGGCAAAGGATAGACGCAATCAATGGCCAGGGATCACAGTATGCGGATCCATCAGCGACACAACTACCGTCGAGCGTAGTTCTTTTCGATCCAGTCCTTGTAGTCGCCGGACTGGACGGATGCCACCCAGTCGGTGTTGTCCAGGTACCAGCGGACGGTGGAGCGGAGGCCTTCTTCGAAGGTGTAGCGCTGCGTCCACCCGAGGTCACGCTTGATCTTCGAGCAGTCGATGGCGTAGCGCCGATCGTGGCCGGGGCGGTCCTTCACGAAGGTGATGAGATCCAGGGCTTCCTGCTTGTCGCGACCAAGCTCTTCCGAGGCAAGTACGCACAACTCTCTGACGAGCTCAATATTCGTCCACTCGTTGTCCCCGCCCACGTTGTAGGTCTCGCCGGCAGGAGCGGTGTTCATGATGGTCCAGATCGCGGATGCGTGGTCTTCCACGTAGAGCCAGTCGCGGATGTTCTTGCCGTCGCCGTAGACGGGTAGCGGCTTACCGTCGCGGATGTTGAGGATCATGACGGGCAGGAGCTTCTCGGGAAACTGATACGGCCCGTAGTTGTTCGAGCAGTTGGAGATGGTAATGGGAAGGTTGAAGGTATGCGCGTAGGCGCGTGCGAGGTGATCGGATGAGGCCTTCGAGGCGGAGTAAGGGCTTCGCGGATCGTACGGAGTGGTCTCGAGAAACGCACCGGTCTCACCGAGCGAGCCGTAGACTTCGTCCGTGCTCACGTGATGGAACAGAACGTCTTGGTGGTCGGTCCAGTGCGCGCGGGCGGCCTCGAGGAGGTTGAAGGTGCCCAGGATGTTGGTGTCTATGAACTCCTTGGGGCCCAGGATGGAGCGGTCTACGTGGCTTTCTGCCGCGAAGTGAACGACGGCGTCTACGTCGAACTCGCGGAAGAGGTTCAGGACGAGCTCGGCGTCGCAGATGTCGGCGTGCCGGAAGATGTACCGCTGGTCTCCGTGCTCCTCGTGGATATCGGAAAGATTGAGCGGGTTTCCGGCGTAGGTGAGCTTGTCCAGGTTAACGACTCGACCGGTGAAGTCACGCTGGGCGAACAAATACCGAATGAAGTTGGAGCCAATGAACCCGGCGCCGCCGGTTACGAGGATGTTCTTGAGCGAGCGGTCGGTCGTCATGCGCGGGACTCCTTGGATTCTGTTGCGATTTCATTGAGATAGCGTTGCAGGCCGTCCTGCCAACTGGGAATCGAGATCCCGAGCTCGGAGCGGAGCTTCTCCGTGTCGAGCACGGAGTAAGCCGGACGCTTGGCGGGGGTTGGATACTCGCTCGTGGAAATGGGCATGACTTCACAAGCCTTGCAAACCAGATCCGCGGTGCGAGCCCTATCGTAGATCGCGCTTGCGAATCCATGCCAGGTGGTCTCGCCACTATTGGTGAAGTGGTAGATACCGTACGCGTCGCTCTGGGCTTCCACGAAGCGTACGATCGCGTCCGCAAGGTCAGGCGCGTAGGTGGGCGAGCCGTGCTGATCCGCGACGACCTTTATCTCATCGCGCTCGTTCATGAGACGGAGCATCGTGGAGACAAAGTTCTTGCCGTGAAGCCCGTAGAGCCATGCGGTTCGGACGATGATGTGCGACGGAGTCGCTTCCGCAAGAAGCTGCTCTCCGGCGAGTTTCGTACGGCCGTAAGCACCAAGGGGATTGGTCGGGTGGTAGGGCTGATACGGTTCCGATGCGCTGCCGTCGAACACGTAGTCGGTGGAGACGTGGATGACTGAGGCGCCCACGTCGGTCGCAGCGCGGCCGATGTTCCGAACGCCTTCTGCGTTGATCCGGTAGGCGAGCTCCTCTTCCTCTTCGGCTTTGTCCACGGCGGTGTAGGCCGAGCAGTTGACGATCCAGCGTGGCGTCACGGCGTGCGCGGTTTCGCGCAGGTCCGCGGGATCGGTGATGTCGCAGTCCATGTCGGTCGCGTGGAAGGATAGTGCGCTCCGCTTGAGGCGGCCGGCGACCTCGTGACCAAGCATGCCCTTGTACCCAATGAGCCAGACGTCAACGGTCATGCGAAGACCTCGGCGTCCGCAAAGGCGGGGAGGATCTGGTCCTTCTCAGAGACCGTGACATCGGTGAGCGGCCAGTCGATCGCGATCGTGAGATCATCCCACCGGATGCCGCGCTCGGACGCTTTGTCGTATTCGGCGGTGCACTTGTAGACGACGTGTGCGGTCTCGCTATGCACGACGAATCCGTGCGCGAAGCCGGGCGGGATGTAGAGCATGGTGTGATTGGTCTCGGAGAGCTCGACGCCTACCCACTGTCCGAAGGTAGGAGAGCTACGACGAACGTCCACCGCTACGTCCCAGACGCTCCCGGTCACGACGCGGACGAGTTTGCCCTGCGCGTGCGGCGGGAGCTGGTAGTGGAGTCCTCGGAGGACTCCCCTTGAGGAGAGTGAGTGGTTGTCCTGAATGAAGGTCTCCGTGATCCCACCATCGCGAAAGGCGCTCTCCTTGTACGTTTCAAGGAAGAAGCCGCGGTCGTCGCCGAAGGCCTTTGGTTCCACAATGACAAGGCCGTCGAGCTCGGTTGGCTTGAACTCGAAGGGCATCAGTCGCGCTCCAGAACGTTGAGCAGGTACTCGCCATATCCTGACTTTAGGAGAGGCTCTGCAAGCGCACGGAGCTGCTTGTCGTCTATAAATCCCATCTGGTAGGCGATTTCCTCGATGCAGGAGATCTTGAGTCCCTGGCGTTCCTCAATGGTGCGCACGAAGAGTGTCGCGTCCACGAGCGAGGCGTGGGTCCCGGTGTCGAGCCAGGCGAATCCCCGCCCCATGAGCTGTACGTGGAGGTCGCCGCGCTCGAGGTAGGTCTTGTTGACGTCTGTGATTTCAAGCTCGCCGCGCGGGGAGGGTTTGAGGTCGTGGGCAATCTTCACGACGTCGTTGTCGTAGAAGTAGAGGCCGACTACTGCGTAGTTGGAGCGGGGTTTGGTGGGTTTTTCTTCGAGCGAGAGGACTCGCTGGTTCTCGTCAAACTCGACAACGCCGTATCGTTCGGGGTCGTTGACGTAGTAGCCAAAGACGGTCGCGCCGGTCTTCTGGTTGGCTGCGGCGCGGAGCATCTCCGGGAGGCCGTGGCCGTAGAAGATGTTGTCGCCAAGGACGAGGCAGACGGAGACGTCGCCGATGAAGTCTTTGCCCACACGAAAGGCGTCTGCGAGGCCCCGGGGGGCGTCCTGAACGGCGTAGCTGAGTGACAGGCCGATCTGGCTGCCGTCGCCCAGAAGATCACGGAATCGTGGGGTGTCTTCGGGCGTTGAGATGATCAGTATCTCCTGGATTCCGGCCAGCATGAGGACTGAGAGGGGATAGTGGATCATGGGTTTGTCGTAGACCGGCAGCAATTGCTTGCAGACTACTTGGGTGATGGGATAGAGACGGGTGCCGGCTCCGCCGGCGAGGATGATGCCTTTCATCTTTGATGATCTCCTTTCAAACGGCTTCAGCTGCATTCGCCGATGCAACAGACGAAATCGGTAAGAAGAAGCAGTCGTGGCCATACCGAAGGCAATCTGCTCCACGAGAGCCACGACCGAGCTCCAAGCTTTTGCGAACGTTATTATCAGGCCACAACGGAGTTCATGAAGGAACTTCAACCAGTGTCCGAGTGTTGTCTACATCGTCGTCGTAACCCAGCTGTGATACCAGTTCGTCTTGGGTGTGCCTCTAAGGCATGTTCCTTCTCGCAAACGAGACCGCAGTCCTTGTGCCGTACCCACCACCTGAAAGATCACTCTTGCGCGTAGAGCATCCGATAGACTCAGTTATTGACAGCATCAAGCACTAACTTCATCTGTTGCAGCCAGCTAAATTGCTGAGCGTAGGCAACGATCGTGGATGAATGGACGCGCAAGCCACAATACCAAGAGACGAGCGCCCCCACGTTGATATCGGACTCGTCCGGAGGAGCTCGATAGACGAAGTCAAGAGACTCCGGAAGATCCGGATCGTGTTCGGAGAAAACCACCGGAAGTCCCCTAGCAAGGTATTCGCGATTCTTCAGTGAGCGAACTTCGCTCATTCCTTTGCGGTGAACAGCAAGAGATCCAACCGCTATATCAGTGGCGGCCATCACTTTTTCCAGATCGGAGTCGAACAACGCCCCGGAGAAGACGACGGAGCCCCCTACGTTTAGGTCGGAGACCAGTCGCTTCAGCTTTTTGATTTCGGCACCATCACCTATAACGTTCAAGACGACATTCACTGGCGGCTCACTCCGCCGGTATTTCGCAATGCCCTGGATCAGCCTATCAATGCCGTGCCAGAAATTTACGCTTGAGACAGAAGACAGTACAACCGTATCATTCGTGGCCCGCCCCACTGCACGACTCAGCGGTCGTATCCGCGCGAAGTCAATGCCATTACTAATCCTAACCGTTGGTACTCTCCAGATGCTACGATGACTGGAAAACGTGACAATCCGATCGATGAAGTTGGGCAACAGACGGCGAGTCAGCCTATCCAAAAGCAATAGAATGCGCTTGATGAGACCGAAACGGTATTCACCGTCGTAGGGAAACGTCGGGATCTCTACGAGAACCGTCACCCGTGGGTATCGCCGCCGGATTCTGTAGAGAAACCAGACGAAGCAAGGGTCAGATAGGGCGTAACGAATGTACAAGAAGTCGAATTCGCGGGTTCGAAGAGCTGACCAAACGCAGCTCCAACGCAGAAGACGAGCTTGGAGTCCCGTGCCAACACGACACACCCGGCTGTCATTGATCAGCAGTTCAGCTCCGGACAAACTCACCCAATCACAATGACCTGATAGTGACCGAACGGCTTCGACCTGCGCTACGAGCTTATTGCGTATCCCACGTTCTCCGCTCCCGGCAATGTCGAACGGAGACACGAAGACATTCCGTGGATTCATAGGTCGGCCTCTGCAGTTATCCGAGTGTTCAGAAACGCGTGATCGTAGTGGATGCGCCTCGGTTCTCGCCTATCCATAAACTTGCAGAATGATTCTGGAGAGACACTCACGAAGCGATCTTAGTCGCTCGTCTGGATAGAAGAGCTTGAAGTGAGCGTGAAGCGCTCGTATATCGCTGCCGCGTCTTTCGGATCGAAATGTTTGCGCGCATAGGTGGCGACCTCTTGGCGCGATACGGCTTGCCGCTTGTGAACGATCGCCAAGATACCATTCGCAACACCTCTGATCGAGGGATTCACGAACTCCGAGTACGCTGCTGGAACGTGTCCCCAGACACCCCATTCCTTCGTTCCCAACACGAGGCAGCCGCACGACAAGGCCTCAAGGTAGACCAGGCCAAGAGTTTCCGGTGCGCTAGGAAGCACCAAACACTGGGCGTGGCGATAGTATTGGACGACAGTGGCCTTTGGCTGCCAGCCAAGGAACATGATTCTCTTTGTTAGCCCAAGTTCGGCGGCAAGTCGCTCCAGAGTATCGCGCTCCTCGCCTTGGCCGATCACAATCAGTCGCCATGACCCAAGCCTGGAACCAATCCGATGTAGTGCGTGTACTACGAGATCGATGTTCTTGCGCCGGGTGAGCTTACCGACGCAGACGAGAGTGAGTTGATGGCGAGTCTCGGATTGCGCAACAACGGGAGCCGGCTGACAGGAGATGTCAACGCCAGAAAACAGGATTTCCGGATACGCGTTGTCCAGTGGGCAAAGAGCTTCGACCCGTCGCCGAATGCCGTGTGATCGAAAACCGACGGATTCAGCTCGCGTCAGGGCATATCGTAAGATGACGCGTTTGATGGGATGCTGTAGAAAACCGACATCTGAGGAGTGTAGAACGGCCTTGAACCTCAGTCGGGACCAGAAGAGCTTGAGAATGGCGACAAGTATTATCGAGTCGAACATATGGGCTGTTACACCGACAGCTTTGGTTGACCGCAACGTCCACCATAGCTTGATCACGTTGCCAAGGTTTAGCCACGGGATCTTGTAGTATTTGGACGCGAGAACTGGTCTATTCTCGTAGCGGTGAATCCCGCTGGTTACGCCATCGGGGTACTGCTTCGTAAACGTGAAAAGGTCGTAGTACAGGGGTCGAATGAAGACGTATTTGACGGCTCCGTCACGACAGAGATCGATGACCGCAGTCGTCATCTTCTCTCTGCGGTTCTGATCGTCTGATATGGGCAGTAGTGTGGTGAATACTGCCCATCGCTGTGCCTTTATGCCCATAGATGTTGATCCATCATCCTTGCGGTATTGGGATGCGCTCAGAACCGCATGCCTTACATGTGAGTCCAAAGGGACTTGGACTTAGCTAGCCCAATGGATGCTCATCGCACTCTGCTTGTGCCACGTTGGGGCTCCAGCGAAAGTGTCGCAGAAACGATCAAGATCATGCGCTGGTTCTCAATGCCGGATAGGCTCATGAAAACAGCATCGCGCACATGGGGATCTGATACGGCCAGACTTCTCAGAGCTGCGTGAAGTCTGAACGACGGTCACGCGATCCATTCAGACTCGTACGTAGGCTCCTCTTACTGATTCCTAGCGGTGCCGTTAATCTTCCTGCGTCCAGCATCAGCGAACCACCCCCATTTGTTGAAGTACTGGACGGCGCTGTAGATATGGCGCATCACATGGGGAAAACTTGAATACGACTGTCGAGCCCGACCGTGCTCGATCGTTGCGGTCTGAAGGCAAACCGCACCCGACGCGGTGAAGAAGCGCCTCGACAAGTCAACATCCTCCATATAGAGAAAGAAGCGTGGGTCAAAAAGGCCAACATCGGCAGCAACCGAGGTCCTCACTATCATGAAGCATCCGGTCAGGCTGGGAGCAGACACCATCGTTCTTCCGGCGAACCGTGCTGTAAGGCTCCGCCGAGGAACATCGCGCTTGCGATCCAAGGGCAGTAGAAACCGCCGCAGCAAAAGACTCAGGGGATCCGGCAACAAACGATACGATTCGTGGAGTCTCCCATCGAAGCCATACACTCGTGGCACAGCGATTCCAACATAATCGTTCGCCTTCATGAAGGAGACGATCTTTTGAACCGCAGACTCGAAATCTCGCACATCCGGATTGAGCAGGCAGTGATAAGAAGCTCTACCCGACAGTTCCGAGAAAGCAAGATTGTGGGCTCTTCCGAATCCGATGTTCTCGCCAAGGTGCCTGTATGATGTAGCGAAAGGGTAAAGACTAAGCTGCGTGTGATCAAAAACCCGGGTAGAGGAATTGTCAATAATCGCGAGGTGAACAGTCAATTCGAGACGCGCTAGCCCGTTCAGGACTGGACGCACATCTTCCACGGTATGGTTGTAAAGCACCAGCGATGCGGTCAAGTCGAACTCACTAACTCGGCTCACGTGCAACTCTCCCCTGTCTCTTATATCGCGAGTCTATACGGCCGCATCAGGCCAATTACAAACAAATACGCCATGAAAACGAGCATCGCGAGACCAACTAGAGCAGTGGTTTTTTGCTGAACCTCCGGGCCTGCGGACGCCAGGTCAGCGACCAAGACTGGTTCGGCAATCGCTAGAATTTCTCTTCCGCGGTATGCAACTACAGGAAAGTCGCTCATAAGGAAGAAGAACGCAATTGATAACGCATACAGCTTGGTCATTACGTGGCGAGCGCTATTCTTGGTAGAAATCCTCTGGACCGTCAGGATCGCCCACGCCGCGATCGCAGCCCTGACCAGTACGAGAGGCCCAAAGAGATTGATGTCTGTCCTCTGACCTCGCGACAGTTGCTCAAGATACGTACCGATCCGAGGGATAAACCGCCCAAAGGCCTGAGACGCTACGGTGCGGGCAAGAGGAAGCGATGCGATCCCGAGGCCGACAGCAATAAGAACCAACAGCAGGTAAATTTGGTGACGAGTTCGGTCTCGTTTCAGAAAGAAGATCACCAAAAACATGAGGGAGCTCACATGAATGGTAGACGCCAAAATCGTCAATAGCACGGGACGGAGGCGATAGCCGCGAGTGTACCAATAAAGCCCCATCAACAGAAAGCCGCTGGCCAAGCCGGCACGAATCTGTGTCATCTCGTGCAGCATGAAATACGTGGCTACGTACAGAAGGACTGCAAACGGAGGATTCGCGGATAGCAATCGAAAGGCTCGGATTTTTAGGCCAACCGACAACGCTGCAATACCCGTCGTGAACAAGTAGAAAGGGGCTTGGAGCCAATGCCTGAAGACTGACATTACCAAAGTGAATCCTATGTCAGTCGGCGCGGCAGTTGGGTTCTCGATATAGGTCCGAACAGGCTGAGCACGCTCGTACAGTCTCGAATACACATCGTAGTCACGATCGACCCCTGGTCCACGGACTCCGGCGATCACGGTGAGCGCAAGAAAGACCGCGATGTAGAACCACGTCTCGGTTGCCTCTCCCCTCCGCACAATTAACGTCGCGAGAAGAACGAATGCGAAGAGGAATAGATAGACCGTCATCGGTGCGTCAGTAGGAAAATGACGGCGGTATTAAGAATCTGCGCTGCAAAAAAAACCGTGATCGGCACCACGTATCCGAGCGTAAGCCAAGGCTTTCCGCTATGCATCACTGTAACATAGCGATAGAAACTCTTGGTCGAAGCAAAGACCTTGCTGACAGGCTTCTGATTCACGCTGGCACCATGCCGATGAATAATCTTAGGTTGGGGTACATATCTGACACAGACCCCGTGCCGCTTGGCGCGGTGAAACCACTCAACATCGTTGAACAGGAGCGGGAGGGATGTGTTAAGTTCGCCGACTCTGTTCCACACGTGCCGCCGCATCGCCAGCGCAGAGAACATCGGTTGCTCAACAGTCGACTCCTTCGAGTAGTCAAATCCGGGTGCGAGCCAGCTCTCACGCGAACGAAAGGCCCGGTCGAGTCCGGACAGACTCATAACCAGGCGAAGAGGGGTAGGAAGGTTCCGAATGCTTGCCTGGAGGCTACCGGACGGATAGATCAAAGAGAAGGATAGGACCTCGTCAGACAGTGTGTCGACTCGTGGTAACGCAGCGGCGATCGAACCCGCTGGGAACTGGATATCGTCATTCAGAATCACGAGCACATCTCCCGTTGAGCGCGCAACCGACTGATTCGTCCCTCGCGCGTACATCTCATTCCTGGAATTCTTGATGATCGTGAGATGCTGTCGAAGAGTGCGATCGGTGGACACAAGATCCGTCCCGTGTCCGTTGTCAACGACTATAACCTCGTAGTCGTTCCGATTGACCTCGGCCATCCCCTTGACGATCGAAGAAACGCAATCGCGCAGTAGATGTGGTTTGTTCCACGTCAATATACAGAAGCTGATCATTTACTCGTAAGGTCCTGGTGGCGGATTGGCCGTCCAACCCCGAGATAAAGCGCGGTCTTGAAAAGACTGTGATCGAGAGCGTTGCGACCATCGACTACCAGCGGCACGGCCGCCAACTCTGACTGGCGGCGCAGGAACTCAGAGTGGGCAGTGGCCAGGACCACACAATCCGCATCAATAGCATCCTCGAATCTCTGGACCGAAGACTTGTCCGAGACCAGATGGTCGAAGGTTCTGACGTCAGCACCCTTCTCTCTTAACAAGCGCACAAGATCATAGCTTGGAGATTCCCTGTCATCAGAGACGTCTGGCTTGTATGCAAGACCCAGTACCCCTACGACTGCACCGTTGAGAGGCTTCGAGAGAAGATTCAGCCCATCCTGCACTAGCCTGAGAGTCTCTTCGGGCATCCGGGAATTGATCTTACGTGCCAGGCGCAAGAACTCATGATCGAAGCCGACCGCACGTCCTCGCTCGATCATATAGTACGGATCAACAGCTATGCAGTGACCTCCAACACCAACCCCCGGGAAGTGGGGAAGAAATCCAAACGGCTTCGTTGTGGCCGCCCTAATCACTTCAGTGACGTCGATCCCTAGCTTCTGAAACGACAACGCCATTTCATTGACGAACGCGATGTTCACGTCTCTAAACGTGTTTTCTAGAATCTTGGTCGCTTCTGCCTCCTTAACCCCAGAGACAACGGTGATCTCTGCATCCACTATTGACCTGTAGAAAGCGGCGATTCGCTCCGCGCCATCTCGCGTAAGGGAGCCCACTACGCGCGGGATGTTTCGCACGCTCCATACCGGGTCGCCCGGATTAATGCGCTCAGGACAGTGCCCAAGATGATAACTAACGTTCGCGGTATCTAGAATCGGCTTAATAATGTCTTCGCACACGCCGGGATAGATGGTTGACTCGACTATTACTACGTTGCTGTCTTGGAGGACTCCTGCGATCCCACGCACGGCCGATTCTAATGGGGACAAATCAGGCTCGTGGCGCTCGTTGACAGGGGTCGGCACACATACTATAAAAAGGTCTGCTGTGCAGATATCTGGTCTTATCGCTCCCTGACTAAGGCCATGTTGCCGCTCGACAGAAAGCCTGCGGGCGTCACTTATTTCGACGCCGACGACATTGTAGCCCCCGGCTCGGGCAAGGCCGTAGAGCGGCTCGCCTACATAGCCAAGGCCAATGACTTCGATTACTTGGTCCAACGTTACCTCACTTTGAAAATGTCACAACCTACGGACAATAGGCCCAAGTCCCCATGCCGGAAGGGCGAATCTTCGCACGTTAGTGGGAAAGACAGAATGGGAAAACGGTGATCCACCAGAATCTCGCCACGAACAGTGCTGGCTGGCCCATACTGAGCGGATGCACAAACGTGCCATGTCGCGAGAGCGGGGCCGCGTTCGCCGGGAGCTTCTGGTTCTGCAACGACCGAACTAAGAAGCTTTGCGGCACCACCCTCCGATAGAACCCGAGAGGCTCAGTCCCACAGGACCTTTTTTCACTCAACGATAGCCGAGAAGACTTGGTCCCACATTTCCCGCGCCCTGTTCTTGTACTCAGATGCGTAACGGGCAATCGTGTCGCGGATTTTCTCCCGTTTGGAAGCTTCCGTGATTCTGTCAAGTCCGGTTAGGAGCGCGTTCCTGGACATTGCGGTGTCGATTATCCCTTCGTGAAAGCCGTAGTCCTTGAACAGCATCTCATACTTATGGCTCCAGCTCGTCCCGAGTGCCGGGACTCCTTGGGACAATGCACCGACGATGCCGTGGAAGCGGGAGCTGACAGCAGCATCACTTTGGCCAATAATACCCTTAATGGACAAGGCGTCTTGCTCAACAATGACATTGACTGGCTGATCCAACCTCTCGTTGATCTGGTTGGCAAGTTGGAGGTCGTCAGCACCTTCATGAACCAGCAGAAAGGGTTTAGCTGCTCGGACGTTGAGATAGTCGACGATGGTTGCCATCAAGTCTACGTATCGCCGAGAAACACTATCTCCGGTCTTGTCCAACATTCGAGAATTTGGTACAACGCAAAGTCGGTTTGACTCCTGGTCAAAGGAATCTGGCAATGTACCCGCGATCAGGTTCGTGAAATCCGGCGCGAGCCGCACATTCGGTTGCTCACCAACCAGAGCTACAACATGTTCATACGAGGTCGTTTCACGAGGGAAAACCAAATGAGCGTTGGAAAATAGCTTCCTGGCGAGCCGTCGCCGCGTGTTGTCAGAGAACGGCCCAAGGGCCTGTGGAAGAAGAATCAGCTTGGTCCCGTGGCGTTTCCATCGCGCGGACGATCTCGCGGCTTCCGCAAGGCTTTTCACAGGCCACTGGTCGCCGTAAGCGAACCCAGCAGCGTCAAACACGACATCAATCTCCGAGTCCATGAAAAGCCCGTATCGTCGTCGGGTTCTATGCGGCACTATCGCGGCTAGATCCCCCCAACGTACACCCAGTCTCTGCAACCACACTTTCTGTTTGATACACAATGATCCGCGGCGGCAGTAAGAGTCGGACGAATCCGGAATCATGACGATATCCGAAGCGGGCAATCGCTCCCTGATCTGCTCTATGGCCGCACGGAGCATCAACTCCGCACCCTTGTTGGTGAAACCTGCCCGTCGTATCTCAATCACCATAGGCTATCCTTCTCGTCTTTCACGCGGATGATCGCCGGCCGTTGAAGATCGTCCGAAACTCCTTCAGTATCGTCCGGTCTGTCAAGAGAATCACGATTGCTATCGACAATACCCCGACGAAGACAAGCGTAAGCGCATGCCAATGCGTCGGAGTATTAGGCCCGAGGAGCAGATTCATCACTACTACTGCCACGGCCATGGCTGTAACACGCAAGAAGACACGGAGGTATATCATCAGGTGCGCCCCAGCCGACATGGTAAGTTGCCGGTTCGACATTGCCTGAAGAACGATGCCCTTGCCAAAGCAATAAGCCGTGTACAAGACCAAAACAGACATCAACCCCGACCGGCCGAAGAACACGAGGAGAATCAAGTAAGGCAGGTTGATCCAGAGATCGGCCAATAAGACGCTCGTCGACCGACCACCTATTGCATCTCGCCATATCGGTAGGTGAGCAAGAATAGCGTCCTTTCTCGGTTCTCCAGAGCACTCCCCCCTGCCGCAAAGAACAGCGCGTCTGGTCCCGATCCGCGAGAATCACGGACGTATGTGAGCGGTCCGTCGAAGGGGAGCCCATCCTGGGTCACCACTTCGACCTCTTGGGCGGGCTTGAACGAGGACTCCAACAATTCTACGTGGACCTGGCCTCCGGTGACCCATGCCTCGTCGTCCGTCTCGTCAGCAGGATGAGCCAACACCCATCGCCCGTCAGCCAGCCGCGTCAGGCTCCCGGTATCGTAGTTGTGGTCAGGAAACCCTACCGAGTATCGCACCCATTCCTCCCCGTTCCATTCAGCGATCCAAAGGATTCGACCGGGTGGCGGCTGCGGTCCCGGTCGCCAGTCTTGGCTGGTCAGGAAGAGCGCCACTGGCCGGCCGTCAGCGGTGAAATCGATGTCCTTGAGGTATACGCGCTCACCAGCCGGCGAATCCAGAACAATCGCGGAATCTGGCGCTTGCCGAACTGGCGTAGTGACAGGTTGGCCGCCCACGGATTGCCATGTTCGCCCGCCATCGTCCGACTCCAGATAGTACAGAGAGCGCCTTGCATCAACGTTGCCGCCAGGGTGTTCATTGAAGAATACTCCGATACGGTTCCCGTGTGTCTCGGACACCACGTAATGACCGCCGAAACCGAGGACCAATTGGGGTTCCGACAATCCTTGCTCGGTCACAGTTGCCCGATAAATCTCACGCCCTCTGGAATAGCGGGTGTGGAGAAGCACAATCTCCCTCCCTACGATATGAGGCTGAGGATAGGTGAACTCGGCTTCCCCAATGTCCTCGAATTGCTCAATCCGGTACGGCTGCGTGGAGCGAAACAACCGCCCATTGCGATCTCCGTGGGCAGAGGCAAACACCCAGATATGGCCGTGCTCATCGATCTCGAGTGTTGGGTTCCGATGGGCATTGGAGTCCGCTCGCTCTAGGAGCACAACTGGACCAGTGATGCTTCCGGTTCCATGGCTGTAGGCACCAACAGATACCTCAACGCGTCCTTCCCCGTCCGCATCCCCGCCGAACACGAAGTATGTGGTGTCTGTCCCTTGTGCGAACACAGCCATCGGGCGGTGCTTCGCACTGTACGTGCCGAGTGGGCCAGAGTATTTGGCCCCGTAGGGACCGAGGCTTGAGCCTAGCTGATACCATATGCTCTGGAACTGCGGCGGCAGACTCCGCACCACTAGGATGCCCGGCTCGGGCCGCGTGCCCGCAGTTGGTCGGCTGGGTGATTCACTACCACCGATTGCTGTCCCGAGTTCTGCCGCCACGAGCAACCAAAGCATCACAGTGGCGAGCACTGTCCGCGGCGCGCGAGCGGGGAGCAGCAACGCGGCTCGAGTTCTATCCAACCGGGTACTCCCGGACGATCGCGAGCGGCTTCTTCACCGAAGAGGGAACAGCTCCCGTTGGGTCTGCGTATCCCATCGCTACCATCATCACCACCCGCTCGTGGTCCTTGAGACCCAGCAATGGCTGAATCTCTCGGTTCTTGTCAGGCAAATCCGGCCAGTTGACTACGCAGGATGAGACGCCATGGGACTGGAGGGCGAGCAGGAACTGCATTGCGGATAGCGAGCTATCTATGTAGATGAGGTGCCTATCACGCTCAAACTCAAACGCTCGAAGCTCTCCGACAACGGCTACAATCACGGGGAAGTTGTGAGCGAATCCGACGGTTCCCCCGGGAATTGAGGCGACGCGCGCACGCAGCGGGTCCCGATCAACAATGACGTAGCGATACGGCAATCGATTGCACGCACTGGGGGCTTCTCGGGCTGCAATGATGGCAGCATCGATGATTTCGCGAGGGACTTCATCGGGAAGAAACCACCGAACCGACCGTCTTTGCCGGAACAGCTTGAGCAAGTCATCCGGTTGGACTGGGGACACGGTCGTCCCTCGCTCACGTGGCCGCGGGAGGTCCTCGTCACCTAGCGCTGGCGAAGTTCGCAATCCAAGTGTCTCGAACCGGCGGCGAGCATCGTCGACTTCTTGGTTCAGTCCTGGACGCACTACGGAGAAGTACTCGCCAAGAACACCGGTTGCCCAGACGACTTCATCGGGGTCTCGCTGCGCGTCGCGCACGATCTCTAGAGCCTCTATTGCCTTTCCAATGTAGCTGGTGGCAAAGACTTCTCGCCTGGGCTTCATGATCAAGCCCTTCTCAAGTCTGTGAACGGCCCGACGGAGATCATACGATGCCCCGGAAGCCAGTGAGTCGCCCGAACGCCGCATCGCAATTCCGCGCAGGACAGCGTACTGCTCATCTACAAAGGCTGGGCTATGCCATTGGTAGTAGTGACGGGCGGATCCACGGCGGCGAGAATGACGGCGCTGGATTCGCGTCATCCGCGCCGCCCGGATATCCTTCACCCGGCCAATCAGCGTGTTGCCGAACGGTAGTCGGCGTATGAGTCGCACTATTGCTTTCATTGATCTTGGGTGTTCAATGGTTCCGCCTGCCTAGATGACGATGGGGAGACCAACACAAATTGCAGGATTCGTGAAGCCCGGGCGGGACCAGTGAGAGATCGGACCATCAATCTTGCGAAGCCTCGGGTCCGAGGGAACAACAGGAGAATCAGGAAGGACGACGTTCCATAGGAAAGCAGGGTTGCGATCGCCGCGCCTTCGCCTCCGAGGCTGGGAATCAGCACCAGGTTGACGATGACATTGATGACACCTCCGGCCACCTGGGTGATTAGACTGAACCGAAGGATGTCCTCCGCAATCAGCCACTTGCTGAACACCGCGCGTGTGAACACGAATACGCTTGCCCAGACATGAATGAGCAGGATAGGAACCGCGCCAGCAAACTCGCTCCCCAATAGGAGTGGAATAACGGGCGTTGCCAGAATGGAAGCGAGTCCGGCCAATACGATTGCCGACCAAAACATCAGATCAAGCGTCAGCTGTGTTGCCATTTGGTACTCAGCGGCAGACCGAGACCTGGCAGCGAGCACTGCCGGAAAGAGTGAGATGACTACTGCTTCTGGAATGACGTAGAGGATCTCCGATATTCGGACTGCCGCGCTATACAGTCCCAGGTCGGCGTCTCCCAACATCGCGCCAATCATTACCTGGTCAATCCTGAGGTTGACCGTGGCCGCTATGCCGCTAGCCACTAGCAGCAATCCCCGGTTCCGCAATGCCCGTCTTTCGCTCAGTTCGAGCCGGTTGCCACGCATCGATAGACGTCTCTTGGTGAAGATCCAACCAACGGAGAACTGCAACGTCACCTCGGCAGCCAGGCAAACGACGAAATAGACGACCGCCTGCCCAGTGAGGATCCCGACCAGATGGGAAGCGGCAAGCGCAACTCGGAACACAACCCGAATCTTGGCGATCACGTCTCCGCGCGTAAGCGAGAACTGTACAAACTCGTATACCGCGAATGTCCGAGCGACCGTCCCGACAGAAAGGATGCCGACATAACCGGCAATCGCCAGGTCGTCGGGCCGAAGTACCACTGCGCCCGTGACTGCGAGGACAGATGCGACAAGACCGGCCGCAAGGCGGACACGCAAGGCATACTGTGCGGTAGCCCAGGATCTTTCGGGTGATTCGATGAAGGCCCGGGTAAGAACATGATTCAGGCCGGCTGCACCAATTGGAGCCATCAGTGCCACGATGGCCTGTGCGAAGCTGAATCGCCCGAAGTCCTGTGGCCCGAGGTAGCGCGCTATCCAAAGACCGATGGTCGCCGCATAGGCAACACGGGCCACCTTGTCTGCGATCAGCCAAACGGAACTGCGAACCGCGCTCAGGTAAGTCCTCCCGAGAACCCCGGAGCGCCCGCGGGAGGTCCCCCCACCTCTCTCACAATTACATCCGCTCCGTTGGTGTCAAACTCGTAGTCCTTGTTGGTTTCCAGGCGCCAGCT
Source organism: uncultured Spirochaetaceae bacterium (assembly GCA_964591085.1). Taxonomy (GTDB): domain Bacteria; phylum Spirochaetota; class Spirochaetia; order DSM-27196; family CAZPXH01; genus CAZPXH01. The sequence goes on from CAZPXH010000007.1 coordinate 17,248, forward strand.
GATGTCTTCCGCGTTGCGTTCAAAGGCGGAGAGCTCGGCCGGGGCGCCACCTCACTCTGCCCTGTCAATCTCGTCCCTGAAGGCCAGAAAATCGGAGAGCCTGGTGGTTGCCAGGGTATAGAGGAGCTGGGGATCAATCTGCTCGTACTCGTGCACTATGAGGTTCCGGAACCGTACGATTCCAACATAGGGTTCGGCGTCCTTGATCACGCCCAGGTCCTGCAGCCGCTTCACGGCGTCTGCGGCGCTTGCCACAGGTCCCGCTCGCTCAATTGCAATGATCCGCTCTGTTACATCTATGACAATTTCCGCACAAACCTGCAGGGCGCGCTCTGTTGCAAGCCGGGAGAGCCGTGACGCTTCAAACGCTGGGTAATCCAGCTCCTGCATCTGCCGGTCCAGTTCCCGCACGTGAGAGTCCAAAAGCGCAAACTTCCGCTGGATGACACCGTTGTACCTCACCGTGTCGCCTCAAGTCGGTACCGGCGCTGTCGCTCGTAATGGAAGAGCTGGCTCTCATACTCGCGGCAGGTAAGGGAGTAGAAGCTGAGCCACAGTTCCCGATCCCGGCAGAACAGCAGTCTGCCCTTCAGCACTTCAAAGCGGTACACGGGCTCGGTTCCATTCAGAAACCCAAGGTCACAACGCACGCCGGGAACCTCGGATTCCGCTACCTCCGCAATCCGCGCGTAGAGGGAAAGCCTGAGATCACCCGGAACGCCTGAACGGTCCGGAGACAGCGCCGGGTCCACAAACATCGCAAGGTCCAGGTCACTGTGAGGCGGAACCACCCCACCAGCTGCAGAGCCGTGGAGGTAGGCAAAGCTCACTTCCGGCAGGACGGCCTCAAGGGCTTCCGCAAGCCGGTCCGGATCAAAGGGGCTTGGGTCAGCTTTGGTGTCCAGGTATCGCTTGGACAGGCCCATTCCCGCAGCCCCGCTCCTATCGGCCCTTATCCAGCAAGCCCTGCGTGGCTATGTGCTTCTCAATGATGGCAAGCGATGCCTCCACGCTGGTCTCACCGGTATCAATTGCCAGTTCCGGATTCACCGGGGCCTCGTAGGGGGCGTCAATCCCGGTAAGCCCAAGAAGTTCTCCGGAAGCCTGCTTTTCATAGAGTCCCTTGGGATCACGCTTTCGCAGGGTATCTATGGTTGCGCTGACGGAGATCTCGGTGAAATGGTCGGCCGGCACCAGGGACCTCGCGAAATCACGGTCCCGCCGGAAGGGGCTGACAAAGGTGCAGATCACCACAAAGCCTGCGTCATGGAAGAGCTTTGCCGCCTCTGACACGCGGCGCAGGTTCTCATGCCGGTCATTCTCGGAGAAGCCAAGGTCCCGGTTCAGCCCGTGCCGCACGTTGTCCCCGTCCAGCCGGATGACCTGAACACCGGAGTCAAACAGCCGCCGTTCCAGCTCCAGCGCCAGAGTGCTCTTGCCGCTTCCGGACATGCCGGTGAACCAGAACACGTGGGGTGCGTGACCGTTTCTTGCACTGCGCTCGGCCGGGGTGACCTTGCTCTGTTCCTCGGTGATGTTGCTGCTGACCGGAGCGCCGTCTGCCTGACCCAGGGCCTCTTCAATCTCCCGCTCCGCCTCACTCCGGGTCCGGATCATTCCCGCCGCCACCGTGCGGTGGGAGGCCGGATCAATCAGGATGAAGCCACCCGTCTGCCGGTTTCGGTCATAGCCGTCATGGAAGATGGGCTGTCCGCAGCTGACGGTCACCCGGCCGATCTCGTTCAGGCTCAGCGATTCGGCGTCCTGCCGGTGCAGGGTGTTCACATCAATGCGGTAGCGCAGGCGGCTGATGCTGGCCTGCGCGGTGCGGGACGTATGCTGCACCAGGTAGCGCCCGCCAACTGCCAGGTCCCGCTCGTCATCCATCCAGCACAGGATGGCCTCAAACTCGCTTTCCACGTCCGGGACGTTGTGGGCGCGGACAATCATATCGCCCCGGGCAATGTCCACCTCGTCCTCCAGGGTCACCACCACCGCCTGTCCGGCGCTCGCGCGTTTGGCGGGGCCGTCCGGCAGATGCACCTCACGGACGCGGCTCCGCCGTCGCGTGGGAAGCGCAATGATCTCGTCTCCGGTGTTGATTGCACCGCTTGCGATGGTGCCGGCAAAGCCGCGGAAATCCTGGTTTGGCCGGATCACCGTTTGCACCGGTAGCCGGAAGTCAACCAGGTTGCGGTCCGCGGATATCACCACGTTCTCCAGGTGGCTGAGCACGGTGGGGCCCTGATACCAGGTCATGGTCTGCGAACGGTCCACCACGTTATCCCCCAAAAGCGCGCTGATGGGAATGAACTCGATGTCGTGGATGTCCAGCTTGCGGCTGAACTCGGTGTACTCCTCCACAATCTCTGCAAAGCGGTCCTGGCGGAAGTTCACCAGGTCCATCTTGTTCACCGCCACCACCAGGTGGGGGATTCCCAGGAGACTTGCGATGATTCCGTGGCGCTTGCTCTGGGTGAGCACCCCGTTCCGCGCGTCAATCAGGATGATGGCGAGGTCAGCGGAGGAGGCTCCGGTCACCATGTTCCGGGTGTACTGCTCGTGCCCCGGAGTGTCTGCAATGATGAACTTGCGCCCCGGCGTGGCAAAGTAGCGATAGGCAACGTCAATGGTGATGCCCTGCTCCCGCTCTGCCCGGAGCCCGTCCGTCAGCAGCGCAAGGTTGACCTGCTCTTCACCTCGGAGCGTGGAAGCCTGCTCCAGCTGTTCCATCTGGTCCTGGAAGATGGCCTTGCTGTCAAAGAGCAGGCGTCCGATGAGCGTGCTCTTCCCGTCATCCACGCTCCCCGCGGTGGTGAAACGCAGGAGATCCCGCTTGAGGTACTCGGTTATGACCTGGTGGCCGTCAGTGACTACATCGCCCATTAGAAGTAACCCTGCTTCTTGCGGTCTTCCATGGCCGCTTCGCTCCGCTTGTCATCCTGGCGGGCACCGCGCTCGGTGGTCCGGGTGGCGGCAATCTCCGCCACAATGTCTTCCACGCTGTTGGCAAGACTTTCCACCGCGCCGGTGTTGGTCATGTCCCCAATTGTGCGGAACCGAACGGTCCGCTCCGTGACTTCTTCCCCGGGCAACAGCTGATTGACCGGATGCTCCGCCAGAAGCACCCCCCGGCGGTTGAACACCCGCCGGCGGTGGCTGAAGTACAGGCTCGGCAGGTCCACCTGCTTCACTGCAATCCAGGTCCACACGTCCAGCTCCGTCCAGTTGGACAGCGGGAACACGCGGAAGTGCTCGCCTACCCGCTTCTGAGCGTTGAACAGGTGCCAGAGCTCCGGGCGCTGGTTTCTGGGGTCCCACTGCCCGTAGCGGTCACGGAAGCTGAAGAAGCGCTCCTTGGCGCGGGCCTTTTCTTCATCCCGGCGAGCGCCGCCAAAGGCCCCGTCAAACTGGAACTCGTTGATAGCGTCCAGCAGGGTCACGGTCTGCAGGGAGTTGCGGCTGGCTTCCGGCCCTGTCTCTTCCTCCACCCGGCCAGCATCAATAGAGGCCTGCACGGTGCGGACAATGAGCTTTGCCCCGAGGACGGCCACAAAGCGGTCCCGAAACTCCAGGGTTTCCGGGAAGTTGTGGCCGGTATCAATGTGCATCAGCGGAAAAGGGATGGGGCCCGGGGCAAAGGCTCGCTTTGCGAGACTGGCCAGGAGGATTGAGTCCTTGCCGCCGCTGAACAGGAGCACCGGGCGCTCCAGTTGGGCCGCAGCCTCCCGGATCACGTGGATGCTCTCCGCTTCCAACTGCTCAATGTGTGTCTGTGATCTGATATCGCTCACTGCTGTTCCGGGTGTGGTCTGAGGCGGAGCGCTCCGGGCGCAACGCCCACAAACCAGGAATTCCGATGGGTTTCCGCGTGGTCGTAGGTCAACTCGGACAGGGTTCCCGTGAACACCAGGTCCAGGTCCGTGCTGGACTCCGGGTCCAGCGCGTACATTCTGCCGCCAACGGCCGCAAGCACCGCGTGCCCGGCGGCGGTGTCCCACTCCATGGTTGGCGCAAGCCGGGGGTACAGGTGTGCTTCCCCGGAGGCAAGCAGGCAGATCTTGCGAGCGCTTCCGGCCTCTACCAGGGAGACGGCACCAAAGCGGTTCCGCAGCCCATCAATGAAGTTGTCGGTATCCGCTCCGCGGTGGCGCCGGCTTGCAAGCACGCGGACGCCGGAGCCATCGGCGTGTCCGGCATCGGTTCCCGCGCCATGGCCACCGGGATCGGACAGGCCCCCGAGCTCCTCACGGCCATCTGGAGTCTCTCTCCAGGCGCCGAGGCCCACAATTCCGGAAAAGCGTTCGTCCCGCGCCGGAACGCTCACCACTCCCAGAACCGGGCGCCCGTGTTCCACCAGCGCGATGTTCACGGTGAACTCGCCGTTTCTGGCAATGAACTCCCTGGTCCCATCCAGGGGATCCACCAGCCACAGCGCACGGTCCCCCGGCTCACCCATGTCCATACCCATCGAGCCTTCCTCGGACAGCACGGGAATGCCGGATTCGCTGAGGACGCGGAGAATCGCCTCATGGGCGGCTCGGTCAGCGTCCGTGAGCGGGCTGTCATCAGCCTTCTGCTCCGTATTGTCGCTTTCGCCGCCACCCCGGGCATAGACGGCCATGATGGCTTCATCCGCAGCATCCGCGGCACGGGAGGCAAGGAGGAGCAGTTCCTGTAGCTGGTTTGTTGTCATATCTGTGTCACGTCTGGGTCACGCCCGGGTTATGCCTGTGTCACGCCCGCGTCATGCCCGCGAGGTGCGGATCAGGCTGGCGGATGATCGTCTGCGCCGTGCCCGTCCGGCAGCTCACCACCCGCACGGATGTCTTCCAGTACCGCCCGCAGCTCGGTTGCACGCTCCGGGGAGAGCTGGCTTCCCTGCTGTTCCACAATCCGCGCGGCAGCGTAGGAGGCCATTGCCCCACAGCGGTCCGGCTCCGCGCCGGAGAGCAGCCCGTAGAGGAAACCGGCCGCATACATGTCACCGGCTCCGGTGGTATCCACCACTCGAGCGGAGAAGGTGGGGATGTGAGCGGTGGCACCATCCCGGATACCAACAAAGGATCCGCGCTTTCCAGCCTTCACCGCACACAGGCTCACTCGCTCCAGGAATCGGGGAACGGCGTCCTCCGGGCTCTCGGTCCCAAGGAGCAATCTGGCTTCTTCCCTGTTGGCAAAGACCACATCCACGTACTCGCTGAGCAGGGGAAGGAATTCGTCTCGATATCGATTCACCGCAAAGGGATCCGCGCAATCAAAGACCACCGTGGTTCCGGCTTCCCGGGCGGCGGCCAGGGCATCCCGGAGCGCGGCCTTCTGGGGCTCGGTGTCCCACATATAGCCGGTGAAGTAGAACACCCGGGACGCGGCAAAGACGGAGAGGTCCAGGTCCGCCGGGCCAAACTCGCGGTTCGCACCCAGGAAGGTGTTCATGGTGCGCTCGTGGTCCGGCGTGACCAGGATGATGCTGGTTCCGGTGGGCTGCGTTCCGGTCCGGAGATGGCTCCGGATCAGCCGGGAAGCAAGCTCGGTGGCGTAGCGCTCTCCGTATTCGTCCGGGCCTACCTTGCCGGCAAGCGCAACCCGCAGCCCCATGGACGCAAGCGAAACCGCGGTGTTGGGTCCGCTTCCCCCGGGGACAACCGCGGGTTCCCTCCCTGCGAGGTACTCAAGGATTCCCGCGCGCCGCTCCGCATCCACCAGGTGCATGATCCCGCGGTCCAGCCGCAAGGCTTCCAGATCCGCATCCGTGATGCTGTGCACCAGATCAATCAGGGGGTTCCCGATGCAGAAGAGGTCCAGGCTTCGCCCGTCAGAAGGAAGGGTCAGTTGCATCTACAAAATCTCCGGTGAAACGCCGATCGCCTCGGCCAGAATGTGTTGGAGGGACTCTGCATCGTCGCAGTGCTCACGGTGGTTCTCAGCAAGCAGGATCGCCCGGTCCGGGACAGCCGCCGAAGGACAGGAACTTGAGGTGGTGAAGCCAATTCCTTCCCGCTCGCAGAAGTGCTCAAGGATAAAGGCAAGCTCACTGCGGCCAACCAGCATGATCTCCGTCACACCCCGGCGCTGAGCGGCGCGCACCCACGCGGCAATGGTGTCCCGGTAGCGGACCACGCTCCGAACAGTCCTGCGAAAGTAGCCAACCGCGCGGCGGGACAGGCGTTCCATTCCCGCGGGGGTAATGGCGTAGGCCAGGTTCCGATTGTTGATTCTGCGAACGCTCAGCCACCCCCGTGCGGCGCAGCGCCGGAGAATGGCATTGGTCATTCCCAGGCTGATCCCGATGTCCCGCGCAAGGTCCCGCTGGGCGGCCTCCGGGTTGGCGCGGACCGCCTCCAGGAGGGAAAATTCGCGCTCGTCGGTGGTGTAGGTTTGGGATGTCACTGGAAAGAAGGGAGGGAGAATCTTGCGGCGCTTGGCTGCGGGCACGGCTCCGCCAGGGAAAACCCGGTGGGGTTCCTTGGGTCTTGCGGAACAGGGATACCGCAGCGGTCGCCGAAACAGACTCGCCGGGGCCGGCGGGAACAGGGTCCCGCTGAATGTTCAAACGCTGAACAGCTTAGCCCGCCGTGGCGAGGCTTTCAACAAGCTCTCGGCAGTAATCCGGGATATCCGCTACCACCCGGCCCCAGACCAGGTTGCCGTCCCGCAGGGCCGGGGTATCCACAAACTCGGCCCCGGCGTTGATCAGGTCATCCTTGATTCCCTGGCTACCAGTGCTCTTTCTGCCGGACACAATTCCTGCGGAAATCCCCACGAGGCCTGCGTGACAGATCATTCCGACAATCCGGCCGGCATCAAAGGCGCTGCGGACCAGCGCGGTGACCCCGGGATAGCGCCGGAGCTTGTCTGGCGCCCAGCCACCCGGCACCAGCACGGCGTCAAACTCCGCACCGTCAAGGTCCGCTGCCGCGTGGTCAACCGTAGCTTCCAGGCAGCCGTGCTTGCTTGCGTAGCTGTCTCCGGCGCGGATTCCGCAGGTGAGGACTTCCGCGCCCTCTTCCTGCATCCGCATCAGCGGAACCCAGTACTCCAGGTCCTCGTACCCCGGCCCACAAAGCATGGCTATGCGCTGTCCAGAAAGTGATCCCGGCATGGGGCTGTCCTTTTCCCTAGGCCTTTACGGCGGTTTGCAGGTCGGAGACCTTGTCAGTCTGCTCCCAGGGGAAGATGTCCCGGCCAAAATGCCCGTAGGTTGCGGTCTTCCGATAGATCGGCCGCAGCAGATCCAGGGTCGTCACAATTCCCGCCGGACGCAGGTCAAAGACTTCGCGGATGGCGGCTTCAATCTGCTCTTCCGGCAAAGTGGCCGTCCCAAAGGTGTCCACCACCACGCTCACGGGGAAGGGCACGCCAATGGCGTAGGCAACCGCAATTTCACAGCGCTCGGCCAGCCCGGCGGCAACCACGTTCTTGGCAACGTAGCGCCCCATGTAGGCCGCAGACCGGTCCACCTTGGACGGATCCTTTCCGCTGAAAGCGCCACCCCCATGGCGGCCCATTCCGCCGTAGGTATCCACAATGATCTTCCGCCCGGTCAGGCCGGCATCTCCGTGAGGGCCACCAATCACAAAGCGCCCGGTGGGGTTGATGAAGAAGACGGTATCCTCATCCAGGAGTCCGGTGGGTTCCAGGACCGGCCGGATGATCTTGCCAATGATCTGCTTCTTCAGTTCCTCGTAGCTCACGTCCTCGTCATGCTGGTGGGAGACAACCACGGTGTGGATCCGCTTGGGGGTGCCGTCCTCGTACTGAACGGTCACCTGGGACTTACTGTCCGGCCGGAGCCACGGGATGCCGCCCTCTTTGCGCAAGGTTGCAGCGTGCAGCAACAACTTGTGGGCGTACGTGATGGGCGCGGGCATGAGCTCCGGGGTCTCCCGGCACGCGTACCCAAACATCATTCCCTGATCTCCCGCGCCCTGCTCGCCCTTGAACGTGCCGTCTCCGCTCACTCCCTGCGAGATATCGGGGCTCTGCTCGTGAATGGCGGAGAGCACGTTCATGCTCTCAAAGTCCAGGCCGTAAGACGGGTCGGTGTAGCCAATGGCCTTTGCTACGCCGCGGGCAATGGACTGCACATCCACGTAGGTGTTGGTGGTGATCTCACCCCCCACCAGAACCATGCCCGTGGTGGTGAATGACTCACAGGCAACGCGGGAGCCAGGATCATCTGTCAGACAGGCGTCCAGGATTGCATCGCTCACCTGATCTGCCAGTTTGTCGGGGTGTCCTTCGCTGACACTCTCCGAGGTGAAGAGGGTTACGCGGCCCATCAGTAGCGATAGGTCTCCGTCTTGTAGGGTCCCTCAACCTTCACGCCGATGTACTCGGCCTGTCCGGCGCTCAACGTGGTAAGCTTTACTCCCAGCTTGGCCAGGTGGAGGCGGGCTACCTCTTCATCCAGATCCTTTGGCAGCACTTCCACACCGGGCTTTGCCTGCTTCCGATTCTCCCACAGCCGAATCTGCGCCAGCACCTGGTTGGTGAAGCTCGTGCTCATCACAAAGCTCGGGTGCCCGGTGGCGTTGCCCAGGTTCACCAGGCGGCCCTGGGAAAGCAGCACAATGCTGTGACCGTCGGCAAAGGTGTACTCGTCCACCTGTGGCTTGATCTCCGCGTGCTGGATTCCCGGCTCCCGGTGGAGGGCGTCCACCTGAATCTCGTTATCAAAATGCCCGATGTTGGCAACAATCGCGCCGCTCTTCATACGACGCATGTGGTCAATGGTGATGATGTCCCGGTTGCCGGTTGCCGTGACGTAGATGTCGGCGCGGTCCAGGGCATCCTCCACGGTGGTGACCTCGTAGCCTTCCATGGCCGCCTGCAGGGCACAGATCGGGTCAACCTCGCTGACAAGCACGCGGCATCCAAGGCCAATGAGGCTCTGCACGCTGCCCTTGCCCACGTCACCATAGCCACAAACCATTGCGACCTTTCCGGCCAGCATCACGTCAGTGGCACGCTTCAGCCCGTCAACCAGGCTCTCCCGGCAGCCGTAGAGGTTGTCAAACTTGCTCTTGGTCACGCTGTCATTGACGTTGATGGCGGGCACCAGGAGAGCTCCGTCTCGGCCCATCTCATACAGGCGCATCACGCCGGTGGTGGTTTCTTCGCTGACACCCTTCCATTCGGATACCACTCGGGTCCAGAAACCGGGGCGTTCGGTACGGGTGCGGCGCAGGAGCGCTTTGACCACGCGAACTTCCTCGTTGTCGGCGGGCTCGTCCACCCAGGTGCTGCCTTTCTCCATCTCGTAGCCCTTGTGGATCAGCAGCGTTGCATCACCGCCGTCGTCAACAATGAGCTCCGGCCCGCGGACTACGTCGGGATCCATAGATCCCTCTTCATCCGGCCAGGTCAGCGCGTCCAGGGTTGCGTCCCAGTACTCCTCCAGGGTCTCGCCCTTCCACGCAAACACCGAAACGCCACGCGGATCGGTCGGCGTGCCGCCACGGCCCACAACCACTCCGGAAGCAGCGTGATCCTGGGTGCTGTAGATGTTGCAGCTTGCCCACTGGACCTGCGCTCCAATGTCCCGGAGCGTCTCAATGAGAACGGCGGTCTGAATGGTCATGTGGAGGGAGCCACTGATGCGAACATCCGCAAGTGGCCTGCTTTTACCGTATCGTTCGCGCAGGGCAATCAGGCCGGGCATCTCGGGTTCGGCGAGCCGGATCTCGTGGCGTCCGTACTCGGCGAGGGACAGATCGCGGATGCGATAGCGGAGCCCCTCGTTGCTTGTGTCCAAATCATGGGAGCCCGAAGCAGCGGGCTTTTCGGTAACAGTACTCATGGCGCCCGAACAGTACCGCTTACCCGGCAATGGGTCAAAACCTCTAGCAGCCCCCGCTGGAGCGCCGGTTGCGACCTGGGGGTCGCCGGTCGCAGGTGGTGGCGCCGTCGGCAGCCCCTTTCACGGAGGGCCGGCCGGGAGCTGAAGCGTTACGGACACACGCCGACTAGTACCGGGCATGAGCACCGCCGTTTCCACAACTGCCACCGCCGCACCGGTTCAAACCTCCGCCAAAGCCCGCAGCGCCCCGGAAGCACGCAGCACGGAGAGCCGCCCGCAGGACACAGCGCACGATTCCGGCCGGAAGCTCGCCGAGTCTCTGGTGTCTGCGATGATCCCGGCCTACACCTGGCTGCTCTCCCGCGGGTGCTGCGCTGAGGCACAGGCGCTGTTCCGCTGCGGAATTGCAGCGGCCGGAGCCCTCTGTTCGGCTCCAGGAAGTGCACATGCGTGCCGCGGCGGTACGCTGCGGAGGCTGGTGTTCCTGAGCCTTGCCCTGCGGAAGCAACACCCGGAGATGCCGGATCCCCTTTCCGTTGGGAACCGCGGCTAGTCTTCCAGACCTTCGGTGAATTCTCTGTAGGCGGCAGCGTCCATGAGGCTGTCCAGCTCCGAGGGATCGGACGGCTTGACTTTCAGCAGCCAGCCAGCTCCAAATGCGTCCTCGTTCACGGTCTCCGGGCTGTCCTGCACGGCGGCATTGACCTCTGCCACTTCACCACTGACCGGAAGGTACACATCACTCGCGGCCTTCACGCTCTCCACCACGCCAAAGGTTTCACCCTGCTTGAAGCTCTTGCCGGCATCAGGGAGCTCCACATAGACCACATCTCCCAGGCTGTCCTGGGCGTAGTCGGAAATCCCAACCACAACCAGGTCCCCGTCCTTGCGGGCCCATTCGTGGCTCTTTGCGTAGCGTACCGATTCATCAAACGTCATGCTGTGTTGCTCCTTGGTTCTTTCCTGTGCAAGCCCTACGGCTGCAGGCGGTCAGCCGCGGTAGGCGGCGCGGTACAGGGGGCGGCGGACCACCTGCCCGCTCCGCGCCTTCCCACGAATATCCACCGCAAGCTCGGTGTCCCGGCGGGCAGCACCGCGTTCCACCAGAACATTGGCCGCATATACCCCGATTGTGGGGCAGTACATTCCGCTTGTCACCTCACCAACCCGCCTCCCGCCCAACAGGACCGGGTATCCGTGGCGGGGAACGCCGGACTCCTGGAGCACCAGCAGCCCCAGGCGTCGGCTGTCTTTCTCCAGCCTCCGCTCCAGCACCGGGCGCCCGTGGAACTGGTGATCCGGGTTCTTGAGGTCACAGATCCACTTCAGGCTGACTTCCACCGGGCTGGTGCTTCGGTCCATATCCGTCCCGTACAGGTGGAACCCGGCCTCAAAACGCAGGCTGTCCCGCGCGGCAAGCCCGCATGGCGGCAGGGCCGCACCGGTTCCGCTGAAGCGCTCCTGCAGCAGAGAAAGGACCGCAAGCGCAGACTCGGCATCTCCGGCTATTTCAACGCCGTCCTCTCCGGTGTAGCCCGTGCGACTGATCCGCAGCTCGTGCCCCTCCCAGATTGTGTCCCGGATTTCGTTCCGCTGTGTTCCGGAAAAATCCTCAATCTCGGACTCAAGAAATGGGAGCACCCGCGGGCCCTGCACGGCAAGCATGAAGGTCTCCCGGGTGCGGTCAACTATCTCCGCGCCACCGGCCTGGGCAACGGCGGGATGGCGCGAAAGCTCGCTGAGGTGAGCCGTGACTTCCGCTCGTGTAGCACCGTTGGATACCAGGTGCCAGTGGTCCGCCATGCGGAACGCGTAGGCGTCATCAATGATTCCGCCGTCTTCCGCCAGGAACAACAGGTAACTCCCCATGCCCACGGCCAGTTGTAGCAGCGGAGCGCTTGCAGCCAGATCCATGAGCGCGTCTGCCCCCGGTCCGCTGATTCGGAAGCGGGCCATGTGGGAGACGTCAAAGACCCCCGCGGCCTGCCGCACGGCCAAGTGCTCTGCTCTTGCGCCACTGAGATAGGTGAGCGGAAGCTCCCAGCCGGCAAAATCAATGAGTTTTGCGCCGGATTCCCGGTGAAAGCGGCTCAGGGGGCTTGACATGAGTTCTGGCATGGGACCCTCTCGTCCACAGTTTGTCCACAATCGCGGGCGCAACCACCGCCCATCGGTCGGTTGCACCCCTCACAGTTCCTAACGGTTATCTTACACTACGCTAACAACAGCGCGAAATCTGTCGGGGTTTGTTTCTTTTTACAGCCGTTGTGGAGATTCTTGTGCGTCTGACGCTGGGATTGGCGCGTCCTGGCGGCGGCATCCTGTCTTTGGGGTGCAGAAACCGGACCAGTTGTCCACAAAGCCTGCGATTATCCACAGGTTACCCACAGAAACCGGAGATTTCGAGTCACGATTCGCCGGATCCTGCCCAGAACACGCGAACCTGCTTGTACAAGCCTTCGCCCTCACTCCGGGTGCTCACTCCCTGCACATCGTTGAGCGTGGTGTGAATGAGGCGGCGCTCAAAGGGATTCATGGGCTCAAGCAGGCGGGATCCCCGGCTCCTCATGACCTGGTCGCCAACCTTTTCCGCCAGGCGGATGAGGCTCTCTTCCCTGCGCATGCGGTAGTTCTCCGCGTCCAGAACCACCCGCAGGCCGTCTTCACCGAGGCGATTGACCACCACGTTGGCCAGGACCTGCAGCGCGTCAATGTTCTTGCCCTTGCGGCCAATGATCATTGCTGAGTGCGGTCCGTCCAGGCGAATACCCAGCTTGTCCTCGTCCCGATAGGCGATCACGGGCGCAGAGGGATGGCCCATTTTCTCGGTGACGCGTGTCAGAAAGTCCAAAAGGCCATGCTCGGCGTCTGTCTCCGGATCCAGGGCCGGGCCACTGGTGGGTGGGGATTGCGCGGTGCCGTTGTTGCTGGCCGCTTCCGGATGCTCGCGGTGGGCGAGCACCTCGCGGGTGGGGGCCTCGCCGAAGCGATCGCTGACGTAAACCCGGATCTGCACCTTCTTGCCCAGGCCAAACAGGCCGGACTGATCCTGCAAAACCTCAACGTCCAGCGCCTCGCGGCCTACGCCCAGATCCTCCATTGCAAGCTGGATAGCCTCCTGCTCGCTCTTACCTTCGTATTCCTTGACCATGGTGGTCCTCCTGTCAGTGGTGCGCGGCCCTGCGCCGGCGCATGACGTACTGCTGCCCCGCGGTGAGCACATTCTGCATTATCCAGTACACCAGAAGTCCGGAGGGCATGTCGTACAGCACGAAGAAAAAGATGATCGGCAGTCCGTACATCATGAGGGCCTGTTGGTTTCCGGAACCCTGGGTCTGCGGCGCCTGCGTAAAGAAGGTGCTCAGGAGCTGCGTGCCAACAAACAGGATTGGCAGCAGGCGCAGGTCTGTCCATCCCAGGAGGGGAATCTGGTAACCGCCGAAGTTCCAGATGGACTCTGGAGCCGAAAGGTCCGTTATCCACCCCGGAATAAATGTTGCCCCGCGCAGGTCAAAGCTCGTGTTGAACAGCCCGAACATGGCGATGAAGAAGGGAATCTGGAGAATCAGAGGGAGACAGCCACCCAGGGGGTTGATCCCATTTGCCTGGTAGAGCTTTGTCGTCTCCTGATTCAGTTTCTGCTGATCGTTTCCGTACTTCTCACGGAGCTCCTGGATCTTGGGTTGGAACTCCTGCATCTTTGCCATTGACTCGTGAGATCGCTTGGTCAGCGGGAAAAGCAGCAGCTTCACCAGGATCGTCAGGATGATGATGGCAACCCCATAGTTGGGAACGACGCGGTAAAAGGCTTCGAGGCCGAACTTCAGGATGTCTTCAAGCCATCCCAGCAGCCGTCGCTGGTCAACAGCTGAACCCAGATCCAGCTCCACGTATCCAAAGGCGTTGTCGGTCGCGCGATCGTAGCGGTCCAGCTGCTCTTCATCCTTGGGGCCGACGTAGAAGCGGTAGACATCCTCGTACTCTGCGGTGCGCACTGCGGGCCGGACAAAGGCAAACTGAGACCCGCTTGGCGCGCCGTCAGCGGGATTCTGACTCACGGTGAAGGTGTAGGGACCATCCGGGATCCCAAGGGCAACAAAGTACTTGCCGGCAATTCCACCCCAGGCCACGCGCCCGCTCACCTGTGCAGTACCTTCGGCACCAAAGTCCCGGGTTCCAACGTCCCGGCGCCTGCCTTCCTGATGGTACAGATAGCGCCGGTACTCGGTCCTGCCGTCCAGGGTCTGGAACTCCGGCCCTATCTGCGGCCCCCACCCAAGCCGATAGGCAATTCCAGCCTCATCCAGCGGAACGGCAATACTTCCAGCCGTGGCAATCGTGAGGCGGAGCTCAAACATGTACTCGTCCGCGTCAAAGCTATAGTCGCGCCGAATGGTGAACGGCGCTTCGGGCAGATCGCTGAACGCAAACTCCTGCTCAAACACAACGCGGTTGGGATCCGTGCTGGCGATGCGGCGGAACGGTGTATCCACACGCTGCCCGGCTCCCGCCCCCACAAACAGGGACAGCCCGGCAAGCTGCTCGGTGCTTCCGTAGATCATGTTAACCGGCTCCCCGTCATCCAGGTGCTCGGTGAGCTCGTAGGAGACAATCTCGCCGGCGACGTTGAAGCGTACGGTCATGATGTCGCTTGCCCAGGTAGAGCCGGTGCTGTCTCCCCCTGAGAGCGGCTGCAGCAGCCCGGCCGCATCCAGCATGTCCAGGGTCCGGCTGCCGTCAGCCGTTGCACTTCCCGCCTCGGCGCCGCCATCGGCTGCAGAGGAATCCTGACCGGTGCCCGCCGTGCTTCCAGCGCCACTTTGCGCGGTGTCGCCGTCACCCGCGGCTCCGGGGGCGGCTTCCGTTGAGGGCATTTGCTCAGGAGTGAAGAAGACCGTGTTGATAGTGAAGCCCACCGTGATAACGATGACCGAGAGCACCACGGCAATAAGGGTGTTTCGTTCCATGGATCAGCTGTTCTCCGAAAACAGGCCCGCCCGCTGAAGCAGGCGGTCAAAATGGGCGAGCTCTTCCTCCCAGCTCCGGCGACCAGGCGCAAGAATCAGGGCAAAGCGGGCATCCCGGCGGATCCGGGTCTGCCGGATATCCACCAGAGCCCGGCCCCGGCGGCGGCTTTGGTTCCGGGACACAGCGAGCTTGTGGCCGCGCGCTGGTACAACCATCACCGCGGGGTGAGAGTCAGGGGAGGTGAGTTCGGGGTGGGAAACGATAGTCAGGCCGTTACTGCGGTAGCGCCGTCCGCGGCGGAACAGTTCGCTCCGATGTGTGCGCCCCTGCAGCGTGTGCCAGGTTCGTCCGTTAGTACTTCTTCTGCTCATCCGCGACGCTGAGTTTGTGCCGGCCTTTTGCCCGCCGCCTCCGCAGCACGTCGCGCCCGTGTCGAGTCTTCATCCGGGCCCGGAAACCGAACTTCCGATTTCGCTTGGTCCGACTGGGCTGGTAGGTTCGCTTCATTGTCTGCCCCTTACAGTTTGGTATTCGGTACCAGAGGGCGGGAGTATAGCGGCGTGTTCAGATCGCGGTCAATTCCCGTCGCGCTGCTTTTTGTCCGTCTGCTCGTCCCGCTGCCGGATGGTCTGTTCCAGCCGGGATAGACGCTCCGCAAGCTCAGGATCTGCTATGGTCCGCGGCTTTCCAGGCGGGCGAGGCTCACCATCGGTCGCGGCGGACCGTTTCTGTCCTTCGGCCCCGCCCTGCACTGGCTGCCCCGTTTGCGCCGCCGGGCGTGGTCCCGCACCAGCGCTCCGCTGTGCCTGAGTCAGATTTCCGATCCGAACCTGCAGCCTGCGGACCTGCAGCTGGGGATACCGGGCGTTGATGCGTCGAATCAGTTCGCTCCGACCGATTCTGGTATCCAGCATCTGATGCCAGGCCGGGTGATCAATCAGGACTGTGAGCGTTCCGTGCTCAAGCTCAACAAGCGTGCTGTGCGCGGCAATGTCTTCTCCCACCAAAGTGGTCCACGCCTGGTTGAGCCCGAGGTATTCGCCAGCACTTCCGTCGGCAATTCCGTCCAGGAAGCGCCCGAGCAGGGCTCGTGCATCGCTGATATCGTCGCTCACTGTCTGCCCCGGATCGCGGTTCAGCGGGCCCGAACGGTGCCTGCCGTCACCAGGTAATCCTCCCTCTCAGAGGAAGGTATGCCGGCAAGGTCCTCGCCGGGAAGCACTGTGAACACCCCCTGGCTGGCGGGCGGGAGATCCGCCAGAAATCGCGCTCTGCGCTCAGGATCCAGCTCCAGTAGAACGTCGTCCAGCAGAAGCACCGGGGCCCTCCCGATCCGTTCCGCCAGGTAGCGTGCCTGCGCTGCCCGCAGAATGAGTGAAGCCAACCTGACCTGTCCGGTGCTTGCCGTGACCGTGAAGTCCCGGCCCTGCCAGCGGATCCGGTAGCGGTCACGGTGGGGGCCCAGTCGAGTGAAGCCCTGTTCCAGGTCAGACGCGCGGCTTTCCGCCAGTTGCGTGCGCGCCTCTTGCGGATCTCCGGACAGCGCGGGGGCGTAGTCCAGCGTCGGAACCTCCGGAAGCCCGGTGATCTGCCGGAAACTCTGGGCAAGTGTTTCAGCAAAGCGTGGGAGCATCTCGGTCCGGACAGCCACAACCGTTTCCGCGACAACCGCAATCTGGGGTTCATAGCTCTCTACAAGCTCCCGGTCCTGCATCCGCAAGGCCTGATTCCGGCTGCGAACCAGCCGCTGCAGGTCCCGCAGCCTCTGGAGGTAGTCCGCGCTGGTGAGGACCGCCACCTGGTCAAAAAAGCGGCGCCGGTCCGCCGGGCTGCCAGTGATGATGGAGATGTCGTCGTGCTGGAACAACACCAGCGGGCTGATGCCGATGAGTGCGTCCCGGTCCACAAGCTTCTGTCCGTCCAGCAACAGAACCTTGTCCGCTGGTCCTGCCTGGAGCTGTACCCTATGCTCCTGCGAGTCCCGCTGCAGCTGGGCGTCCAGAATCAGCTGCTGCTGACCAATGCGCACCAGGTCTCTGTCCCTCCGTGTCCGAAAAGATGCTCCGTAGCAACTACAGTAGAGCCCCTCCAGCAGATTGGTTTTGCCTTGCCCGTTGTCGCCAATCAGGACGGTGTTTCTGGCCTGAAGGACCAGGCGAAGCTCGGCAAAGTTGCGGAAATCCAGGAGACGAATGGAACTGATCACCCCTGAGAGCCCGGAGTGTCAGTCAAGCTGCATCGGCATGATGATGTGGAAGTAGTCGCTGTCCGGCACGGAGCGGAGCGTGGTTGCCTTCGTTGGGTCACTGAACTCAATGCTTACAACCTCGGTGTCAATCACTCGTAGAGGGTCCATGAGGTACTGGTAGTTCAGCGCCATCACGGTCTCCGGTCCGGAGTAATCGCACGGGACGGATTCCCGCGCTACCCCAAGGTCACCCTCTTCTGAGCGCAATGTCAGCTGGTCCGGAGCCAGATCGATGTAGACGCGCCTGGACTTCTCCACCAGGAGTGCAACCCGCTTCAGTGCAGACAGCAGATCCTCCCGCGAAATCAAAATCTTGTGTTCCTGCTCGTCAGGGATCACGCGCCGGTAGTTGGGGAAGTCCCCGTCAATGAGCGCTGAGGCCAGCTGGTGCTGATCAAAGTCCAGGAACAGTTGCTTGTCGGCAATGGCCATGCGCACCGAGCCTTCGCCGGACAGGAGCTTGCGGACAAGGTTCAGGATCTTTGGCGGAATGATCACGCCGGCAAAATCCGGAATCGGTGCGGTTGGACGGGATTTCACATGGCTAAGCCTTCGCCCGTCGGTGGCAACCATGACCAGGTCTTCCTGGTCTTTCTCCAGGTAAACTCCATTCATGAAGTAACGGGTCTCATCATCGCTGACAGCAAAAATGGTCTGGGAAATCATGTGGTCCAGTGTCTTCTGTTCCACAGGAAAGAAGGGTTCGTCTGCCGGACGGGAAATGGCGGGGAACTTGTCCGCGCTGATGCTCTTCAGCCGGAAATCAATCTTCTTGAAACGAGGGCGGATCACAAAGCTGGAAGTGTCTTCCACCGAAAATTCCACCTCTCCCTCCGGAAGGGCGCGGAGAATGCCAAGCAGCTTTTCGCAGTAGACCGTAACAACACCGGGCTCGCTGACGTCCACTGCCAAACCGGTCTCAAAGCCAACCTTCAGGTCCGTAGCCCGAACAGCCAGCTGCTCGCCTTCCGCCTGCAGCAAGACGTTGGAGAGAATGCTCAGGGCATTGCGCGAGGAGATGATTTCCTGAGCGGTCTGAATCTCCCGCATGAGCAGATCCCGCTCGCAGCTGAACTTCATTCGTGGTCCCCCTGACTCCTATACCTATTCTATAAGAAAACTAGGAGTAGTCGTAGTAGGTACTGTGCAACTGTGGAAAAGGGCCCTATTTACTTTCCCGGCAGGGCTCTAGCTTTGGGACAACTCCGCTTGGCTATCCCGAAAGCTTCCCGGCTGTCCACAGCGGGTATCATGGACGACGGGCTTGTCCACGGCAATCCACAATCCGCCAACAGTCTTTGCCGGCGGCTATCTTGTTGATTGTTCCTTGATTCTGCGGATCAGAAAGTGGACCGTTGGATCCAGCGAGGGATCCAGCTTCATCCGGTCTTCAATCCGCTGGCAGCCGTGCATTACGGTAGTGTGATCCCGGCCACCCATCTCCAACCCGATCTCCGTAGTGGAGTATTCGGTGATATCCCGGGCGATGTACATCGCCACCTGTCGCGGAAAGGTGATGGCGCGAGTCTTCTTCTTGCTCTTGATGTCGTGAGAGGAAATATTGAAGTAGTCGGCAACCGTGCGTAGGATCAAGTCAATGGTGACATTTCCTTGCGCCGGCGAGGCAAAGAAGTCCCTGAGCTGCTGCTGCGCAACCTCCAGTGAAATGTTCTTGTTCACCAGCTCTGCGTAGGCCACAAGCTTGGTCAGAGCCTTCTCCAGGTCGCGAACATTTGTGGTGACGTTCTCACAAATCAGTTCAACCACGTTCTCCGGGATATGCAGGCCTTTGCTCTCCACCTTGCGCTTGAGGATGGCAAAGCGAGTTTCGTAGCTCGGCGGCTGCAGATCCACGTTCAGTCCGCGCTCAAAGCGGCTGCGCAGCCGGTCCGTGATCTTGATCTCCGATACTGGCCGGTCACAGGTAAACACCATCTGCTTATTGGACTCATAGAGAGCATTGAAGGTGTGGAACATCTCTTCCTGTGACTCGTTGGTCTTCTGCAGGAACTGGATGTCGTCCATCAGCAGAACGTCCACCAGGCGGTACTTGTTCTTGAAGATGTGCTGACGGTTCTCCCGAATTGAGGTCACAAACTCATTAATAAAGGTCTCAACGTTGATGTAGGAAACCCGGCGGTCCCGGAAGTTCTGGTGGATGGCATTCCCTATGGACTGCACCAGGTGGGTCTTCCCAAGCCCGACGCCACCATAGATCAGGCAGGGGTTGTAGGCCATGCCTGGGTTCCGCGCGATCGCCATCGCAGCGTTTGCGGCAAACGAGTTATTGGTGCCGATAACAAAACTGTCAAAGTTGTAGGTGTCGTTCAGCTGTGGGTGCGGTTCACGCGGAAGTTCTTCCGCCGGGGGTTCTGCATTGGGTGTGCTCTTTGCATGATTGCCGTTCACTCTTGACTCAGGCGCTGTGTGATGCCGCGCCGTGCGCACAAGGAATTCCACAACCAGGTTCCCGCCCGAAAGCTCATGAAGGCGGGACTCAATCAGGCTCAGGTAGCGCTGGCGAACCTGATCCCGATAGAAGGATGACGGCACGGATACAAAGATCTGTCCCTCATCCGAATGGTCGTATTCCATCTGATTGAACCAGAGGGAAATCTCCTGGGGGGACAGCTCATCCTGGAGCTGCTTGATAGCTTCCGTCCAGAATACGCTGTAATCCCAGGAATTTTCGGTGCGCGTGTCGGCCATGGAGCGTTCTCCCGCAGGGAATCCTGAAGTTTTCCACAGGCTGTCCACAGCCCTGTCAACGTGCTGAGGGCTGGGCACAGAAAGTCATAGTATCACGATACCAGGGGTCAGTCAGCGATATTCTGTCGCCTCCGGGCTCTCTGAAGGAGCGTATCTCCCGGCTGAACAACAGCTTATGCGGCTTACCCACAGATTAACGAGCAGGTTTTCCCCAGTTTTTCCACAGGCGATCTGGCCAGGGACCAGTGCGCTTGCTTTACCGTGGGATGCCCGGCACGTATACTTCCAAGGCTCTACCACCATGGCCGAACAATACTCAGCAGATAGCATACAGGTTCTCAAAGGGCTGGAAGCCGTACGGAAACGGCCCGGCATGTACATCGGATCTACCGGTCCTGACGGCTTGCACCATCTGGTCTATGAAGTTGTTGACAACAGCATTGACGAGGCCATGGCTGGCTACGCCAGCCGGGTCTCAGTGATCCTGGAGCCCGGCAACATTGTCACGGTTGAGGACGATGGGCGGGGAATTCCCGTGGACATGCATACCGGAGAGAACGTCAGCGCGCTTGAGCTTGTTATGACTCGGTTGCACGCGGGGGGAAAGTTCAATCGGGACAGCTACAAGGTCTCGGGCGGACTCCACGGCGTTGGCGTCTCTGTTGTCAACGCGCTCTCCGAATGGTGTGAGGTGGAGGTTCAGCGGGACGGAATGCGCCACACCCAGGGCTACCGGCGCGGCGTGGCCGCAGGCCCCGTTGGATCCGGGCCCGCTCCGGAGGACTGGCGAGGTACGCGGACCAGATTCCTCCCGGATTTCGAGATCTTTGAATCCATCGCCTTTTCTTTTGATGTGCTGTCGTCCCGCCTCCGCGAACTTGCGTTCCTCAACAAGGGCATCCAGATCCTCATTGTTGACCGACGGATGCCCGGGGAGAAGGCGCATGACTTCCGCTACGAGGGCGGCCTCCGCGAGTTTGTTCAGTACCTGAACCGCACCAAGACGGCCATTCACCAGCCTCCCATCTGGTTCTCAGGCGAGCGGGAAGGCGTGGAGATTGAGGTTGCCCTTGAGTACAACGAGGGCTTCAACGAGACGGTCTTTTCTTTTGTGAACAACATCAACACTCGTGATGGTGGAACACACCTTGCGGGTTTCCGCGCCGCGCTCACCCGGGTGCTCAATGACTCGCTGCGGCGCTCGCGTCACGCAAAGAAGCTGGACGACTCGCTCACCGGGGACGATGTCCGGGAGGGCCTTGCCGCGGTGATCTCGGTGAAGGTGGCCGAACCCCAGTTTGAAGGCCAGACCAAGGGGAAACTCGGCAACTCGGAGGTCCGCGGAATTGTTGAGTCATTCGTGAACGAGCAGCTCAGCTACTTTTTTGACGCCAATCCGTCCGTGGTAGAGGCCATCCTGGACAAGTCGGTGGTTGCTGCGCGGGCAAGGGCCGCCGCGCGCAAGGCCCGCGATCTGACGCGGCGCAAGGGTTTCCTGGAAAGCTCAACGCTACCCGGAAAGCTCGCCGACTGCACGGAACGGGACCCGGCAAAGGCGGAGCTCTACATTGTTGAAGGCGACTCCGCCGGGGGGAGCGCAAAGCAGGGCCGGGACCGGGAGTTTCAGGCGGTACTTCCCCTCTGGGGCAAAATGCTCAACGTAGAGAAGACCCGGATAGACAAGGTCCTCGGCAACAACAAGCTCCAACCCATCATCGCCACGCTGGGTGCTGGGATCGGCTCGGGCTTTGACCTCGCCCGGCTCCGCTACCACAAGGTCATTGTCATGGCTGACGCTGATGTTGACGGATCTCACATCCGGACGCTGCTGCTTACTTTCTTCTATCGCTATATGTCGGAGATGCTGGAAGCGGGGCACGTGTTCATCGCAATGCCGCCGTTGTTCAAGATCACCGCTGGCCGCCGCATTGAGTACGCCTACACGGACGCAGAACGCGATACGTTGCTTGCGGAAATCCGGGAGACCGGGTTTGACCCGGAGAAGATCGGTATCCAGCGATACAAGGGTCTGGGAGAAATGAATCCCGATCAGCTTTGGGAAACCACCATGGACCCGCAGACCAGAAAC
Source organism: uncultured Spirochaetaceae bacterium (assembly GCA_964591085.1). Taxonomy (GTDB): domain Bacteria; phylum Spirochaetota; class Spirochaetia; order DSM-27196; family CAZPXH01; genus CAZPXH01. Next base: position 39,064 of record CAZPXH010000007.1, read on the forward strand.
ATTATGCAGATCCGCATGGAAGACGCTGTAGAGGCGGAGGACGTGTTTTCCACCCTCATGGGCGAGCAGGTGGAGCCCAGGCGTGAGTTCATAGAGCAGAACGCGCTGGCCGTCGCAAACCTGGACGTCTGATCCCTCGCGCAGGAGAACCTAGTGGCGCAGCTTGAAGGCAAGGTGATCCCGGTTGCCATTGAGGATGAGGTACGCACCTCGTATTTGACCTATGCGATGTCGGTCATCGTCTCACGGGCGTTACCCGACGTGCGTGACGGCTTGAAACCTGTGCATCGCCGGATTCTTTACACCATGTTTGACATGGGGTATCGCTCTGATCGGCCCTTCAAGAAGTCCGGCCGCATCGTGGGTGATGTCCTTGGCCGATTCCACCCACACGGTGATCAGAGCATATACGACGCCCTGGTGCGCCTGGCGCAGGTGTTTTCCATGCGCTACCCCGTGGTGCAGGGTCAGGGAAACTTCGGTTCGGTTGACGGTGATCCGCCGGCGGCAATGCGTTACACAGAGGCGCGCCTCAGCCGAATTGCGGAAGAGATCCTTCGCGACATCGGGAAGAATACCGTAGACTTCGGTCCCAACTACGATGAGTCGCTGACTGAACCCCTGGTGTTGCCCGCGCGGGTGCCCTACCTCCTGGTAAACGGCGCAAGCGGGATTGCTGTGGGAATGGCCACCAATATGCCACCCCACAACCTCACAGAGACCGCAAACGCCATTGCCGCCTGGATCGACAACCCGGACATCAGCACCGATGAGCTGATGCGACACCTCTCCGGCCCGGACTTCCCGACCGGCGGAATCATTTACGGCACCCGGGGAATCCGGGAAGCGTATGAGACCGGGCGCGGGAAGGTGACGGTCCGCGCGCGCTTCACCGTGGAGCAACACAAGAGCGGCAGGGACGTGATCGTGGTCAACGAGCTGCCCTACCAGGTGAATAAGGCGGTGCTCATCACCCGAATCGCGGAACTTGCCAACGAGAAGCGGATAGACGGCATTGCTGATCTCCGGGACGAATCGGACCGCAATGGCATGCGGATCGTCATTGAGCTCCGCAAGGGCGTGACCCTGAAGGTGGTACTCAACCGGCTGTTCTCCATGACGCAGCTGCAGGCCAACTTCAACGTGAACGCGCTGGCGTTGGACGCCGGGCGGCCGCGGGTGGTGACCCTCCGAGACCAGATTGCTGCGTTTGTCGGGCACCGGCGCGAGGTAGTCATCCGGCGCGCCCGCTATGATCTGGCTCGGGCGGAGGAGCGGCAGCACATCCTCTTGGGCCTTGTGCGCGCGTTGGATGCCCTGGACGAGGTGATTGCGCTCATTCGCCGCTCTCCCACCGTTGATGCCGCCCGAGAAGGCCTTGTTGCCCTGCTGGACCTCAGCGAACGCCAGGCGCAGGCAATCCTGGATATGCGGCTGCAGCGGCTCACCAGCCTGGAAACCAAAAAGCTCCGGGAAGAGCTCGCCACCGTTGAGTCCGAGATTGCCGAGCTCAAAGCTCTGCTTGCCAGCGATCAGCGGATACTGGATCTGGTGCGGGAAGAGACGCTCTCGCTCGCCGAGACCTTTGGCGACGAGCGGCGGACCGAGATCGTGCCCTACGAGATCGAGCAGGTTGACGTTGAGGATCTGATCCAGCGCGAGGACATGGTGGTCCTGGTCAGCACCCGGGGCTACGTCAAGCGCGTGGGGACACGCAACTACCGCGCCCAGGGTCGCGGGGGCAAGGGCGCAACCGCCTCCAACCTCCGGGATGACGACTTCCTGGAGCACGTCTTTGTTGCGAGCACCCACGACGTGGTCATGTTCATCACCTCGGCCGGCAAGTCCTACTGGGTGAAGGTGCACGAGCTGCCGGAAGGAAGCCGAATTGCACGGGGGCAGCACATCAAGAGCTTGCTCGGCCTGGGTGCAGATGAGGACATCACCGCTGTTGTTGTGCTGGACAGCTTTGAGCGCGAACGCTTTGTGTTCATGGCAACCCGCAAGGGGATTGTGAAGCGGGTGCCGGTCAGCGCCTTTGCCAACGCCCGCACGCGGGGAATCGCCGCAATCCGCCTGGACGATGACGACTCGCTTGTGGAAGCGGTGCTTACGGAGGGCAGATCAGACCTCCTGCTGGTAACCCGTCGTGGACAGGGCCTGCGAATAGCCGAGTCAGAGGTCCGGCCTATGGGCCGCACCGCTCGCGGAGTGAACGGAATTCGCCTGCGCTCGGGAGATGAGCTTGCCGGAGCGGCGGCCCCGGGGCCCGCCCGGGTGGTGTTGATCGTGACGCAGAATGGCTTTGGCAAGCGCATGTCCTTTGACGAGCTTGCTCCCCATGGTCGCGGTACCCTCGGTCAGGTTACCTGCCCGACATCAGAGCGCACCGGTGAGGTGGTAGGCCTGGAGTCGGTTGATGACCGGGATGAACTGGTGATGATCACCTCCCAGGGTTACGCGCTAAAGACCCGCGCCAACGGCGTTCCGGTCTATGGCCGCAGCGCGCAGGGCGTTAAGGTTGTGAATCTGGACACGCCGGATGTGGTTGTTGGATTTGCCCGAATTGCTCCGGAGGAAGAGGAACAGTAAAGGCTCATCCGACCGCCCGATGTTTCACGTGAAACAATTGACCCGGCGGCCGCAGCTCAGTCCTTCAGATCCGCGATAAACGAATCAAAACGCTCCTCAAAGCCGCGGATCAGCGCTACGCGCTCTGCGGCCGGGGGGAACGCGCAGCGAAGCGCGGTGAGATTGGCCAGACGGAAGTCGTCGGTGGTGAACCCGAAGTTTTTGTGGGCCAGCAGGTAGTCATCGGTGAGGTCTGCGTCCTGGATGAAGGGATCATCGCTGCAGATGGTCACAGGCACGCCGCGGCGGAACAGCTCTCCCATGGGGTGCGTTGCAACGTCCACCCAGGAACCGGTTTGGTGATTTGAGGTCAGGCACTGCTCCAGCGCGATGTTCCGGTCAATCAGCGCCTTCTGGAGCTGCTTGTCCTGGATGCTGGAGGTGCCGTGACCAATCCGCATTGCGTGCAGGTCATCAATCGCGGCCCAGATCTGGGATGGTTCCGACACCTCGCCGGCGTGGATGGTGATCCCGTAGATACCATCCCGCTTCACGCGGTCAAAGAAGTTTGCAAAGAGCTCCGGCGGGTAGTTCTTTTCATCGCCGGCAAGATCAATTCCCACAATGCCGGGGATGTTCAGGCCACGGATCTGGTCGTACAGGATCCCCATCTCCTCCTGGGTCTGCTTCATCCGGTTGAAGGTGATCAGGTAGCGGATCTGAATGCCAATCTCTTCCGCCGCAGTGTCGGCGGCGTCAATGACCGTCCGGGTGACCTCATTCCGATCGAAGTTGTTGTGCAGCGCGAAATGCTCGGGAGAAAAGCGTAGTTCGGTGTAGTAAATGTTCTCTTCCCGGAAGTGCAACACGGATCGATAGGTGATCTCCGCCACGTCGTCCATTGAACCGTACCAATCGTTGCGGAACAGGCTCAGGAACTTCAGAAAATCCGGCTCTGCGTCCTTAGGAAACTGCACCGCTCGCTTGAAGTCCTCAAGTTTGCGGGGAACATCAATGTTGTTCTTCCTGCTCAGAGAAAAGAGCGTCTCCAGGTGGAACGCGCCTTCCAGGTGGCGGTGCAGTTCCACCTTGGGCATGCGTGCGAGTGCCTCACGTGGCAATGCGCGCGCAGTTGAGGGTTTTGGTGTGCTGTGCCTGATCATAAACGCGTCCCCATCTGCACATCATCTCCCGGGCGGCTATCCATTGAAGCGTATTCCAGGAAGGCGGCCAGTTTACACTTCTACCCGAAGTATCGGTTTCCATTGCATCGTAACTTGAGCCGGACCTGCGCCGTCGAACTCCGACATTTCTTTGAGTATAATCCTGCAGCGCATGGCCGGCATATATGTCTACGCAAATCAGAAAGGGGGCGTGGGGAAGACCACCTCCGCCCTCAACATCGGTGCCTACCTGGCTCTGGCCGGACATCGTGTCCTTTTGGTGGACTTTGACCCGCAGGGAAACCTGTCCAGCGGCATTGGTGCAGACACCGCCAGTCCTGGGATCTATGAGCTCCTTTCCGGCAGCGTTGCGCCGCTGCAGGTGGTGCAGGAGACCGTGATACCCGGATTGTCCCTGATTCCCGCCACCGTGGATCTCAGTGGAGCAACCGTGGAGCTTGCGAGTGTTCCGGACAGAGAGCAGTACCTCCGCCGGGCGATTGCCCCGTATCGGGGGCGATACGACTTCATCATGATTGACTGTCCGCCGAGTCTCGGAATCCTGACCGTGAACGCGCTGTACGCAGCAGATCGCGTCCTGATCCCTTTGCAGTGCGAGTACTTTGCGCTGGAGGGTCTTGCTCAGCTGATGAACACGGTCCGAGCGATACAGCAGTACGGCAACCCCAAGCTCCGGGTTGGTGGCATCTTCTTCACCATGTACGATTCGCGGACGCGCCTTGCCCAGGATGTGGTGCGGAGCGTGGTCGGGCACTACGGGAAGACGGTGTTCCGCACCATCATTCCCCGGAACGTGCGCCTCTCGGAGGCTCCGTCCCACGGGGTTCCTATCAGCATTCATGACCCGTCCAGCGTGGGCGCTATGAGCTACCAGAAGCTCGCACAGGAGGTTGCCGATCGTGTCTAAGAAAGGGCTCGGCAGGGGGCTGGACGCTCTCTTGCAGGGGAAGGGGATCGAGCAGCTTGCTGCAGAGAACACCGTTCAGCAGATCCCGCTGGGCGACCTGCAGCCCAATCCGGCGCAGCCAAGGCGCCGCTTCGACGATGCAGCACTCGCAGAACTCGCCGATTCCATCCGAGAAAACGGGATCATCCAGCCCCTCATTGTCGAGCAGCGGGAAGACCACTATCGCATCATTGCCGGTGAGCGCCGCTTTCGCGCAGCGCGGATTGCCGGCCTCGATGCGGTTCCCGCGCTGGTGCGGGACTATGAGGAAGATCAGCGTCTGCAGGTAGCCCTCATTGAGAACGTTCAGCGCCAGGACCTCAACCCGGTTGAAGAGGCCCGCGCCTACGAATCTCTCATAGAGCGCTTTGGGCTGACGCAGGAGGACGTTTCCCGCCGTGTCGGGAAGTCCCGCCCGGCGGTGGCCAACTCCCTGCGAATTCTTCGGCTGCCAGAGGCTGCGCTTTCCGCGCTGGAAGAAGGAACCATCACGCCGGGTCACGCCCGCGCGATCCTGCAGGCGGCAGAGTCCGGCGATGGCGCGGCCCTGCTCGGCGCAATCCTGCAAGAGGGCCTCTCGGTGCGGGAGGCCGAGCGCCGCGCACGCGGAGACCTTGGCCCCGACACGTTGAACCGAAACAATGGCGAATCCCGGTTCCCGCAAGGCGCCCCGGCTGGCAACGGCAGCGCAAGCTCCGTCCCGGGAGGAGGCGTCGGAGCAGAAGCTCCTGAGCTGGCAAGCCTGGATTCGGCGGAACTGGCTCTGCCGGACAGTCCGGAAGCCCTTGCGCTTAGAGATCTGGAAACTCAGATGCTCTCCCGCTTTGGCACCCGCGTGCAGATTCGCGGGAGCCGGCAGAGGGGCAGAATTGAGATCGCCTACTTCTCTGCGGATGACTTGGAGCGTCTCCTGGGCTTGCTGCTCCCAGACGGCGGAGCTTCTCCCAACCAGTAGCGCCAGGGGCGCTCCACGGCGCGGCTGATGCCTACCCTGGGACCATTCCCGGCCAGCTGGCCCGACCGGGTATACCCGTCGTGCCTCGGCCCGGTGCTCGGCGGACGGTACAGCACCGCAAGTGTTTCCCGGTCAGCGGCTCCCCCGCGAATGCGCCGTCCGGACCATGCCAGGTTGTCCATGCCAAGGGCACGCCCCACAAGGCCCGGGCCGTCCACGCAACCGTTTGCCGGAACGCGTCCCAGACGCCGGGACACCGAGTCGGCACCGCCGAGCACCAATCCGGCACGAATCAGCACCGCCTGTCCGGATTCCGCCGCACCGCTCACCACGTTCACCAGCCGGTGAATTCCGTAGCTGAGATACACGTACCAGCTGCCTCCGGTGGCAAACATGGGAGTGTTGCGTGCCGTTCGGCCCCGCGCAGAGTGTGACGCAGGATCACGCGGCAGATAGGCCTCCGTCTCTGTGATCTGCAGCGCAACCTCGTCTTGCCGGCCCACCGGGCCGCGTTGCACCAGAACGCAGCCAAGCAGGCGGCTGGCAAGCGCAAGCGCATCCACGCGGTAGAAGTCCGGAGGCGGAGGAACAAAGCCGGCAAGATTCATTGACATCGGAGCCCCGCCACAATACCCTCTGCCGGCGTCTTATTGGAGAGATGTCTGAGTGGTCGAAAGAGGCGGTCTTGAAAACCGTTGAGCCGCAAGGCTCCGTGGGTTCGAATCCCACTCTCTCCGATGACGAGTGGGAGAGGTGCGAGAGTGGCCGAATCGGGCTCCCTGCTAAGGAGTTGTGCCCTAACCGGGTACCGTGGGTTCGAATCCCACCCTCTCCGATGGACGATTGGTTCCGACAGGAACGGTCCAGGTACAACTGGTGCCCATAGCTCAGCTGGATAGAGCGTTAGATTGCGGATCTAAAGGTCGGAGGTTCGAGTCCTCTTGGGCACGGCACAGACTCGTGGAGAGATGCGAGAGTGGTTGAATCGGGCGGACTCGAAATCCGTTGTGCAGGTTTCCTGTACCGAGGGTTCGAATCCCTCTCTCTCCGCCGAATCGGAGTGCGCACGGAGAGATGACCGAGTGGTCGAAGGTGTACGCCTGGAACGCGTATGTACCCTACCCGGGTACCGTGGGTTCGAATCCCACTCTCTCCGCCTCACCCCTTCCGTGCCGGCGCTCAGGCCCTGTGCACTGGATCGCCGCTGAACCCCGTCAGGCCCGGAAGGGAGCAGCGGTAGGCGGATGATTCAGGTGCCGCAGATCGCTTGACGCGGCGGGAGGGGTTTTTTTGTCCTACGCACCATCTGCCTTACAGTACCGGCCCCAGACCTTTGACGAGCTTTTGGGCCAGGACTTTGTCGTTTCCACCCTGCGGAACGCTGTGGGGGCCGGCCAGATCGCGCATGCTTACCTGTTCTCCGGCCCACGCGGCGTTGGGAAGACCAGCGCAGCAAGAATACTGGCCAAGGCTATTAACTGCCCGGACGGTCCGAGCGCGAGCGGTTGTGAAGACAGCGAGCTCTCCCGGGAAATCGCCGCCGGCCGGGCCGCTGATGTGATTGAGATTGATGGCGCCTCCAACACCTCGGTCAATGACGTGCGACAGATCCGGGACGAAGTGCTGTTCGCCCCGGTTGCCGCGCGGTACAAAGTCTACATAATTGATGAAGTTCACATGCTGTCGAACAGTGCGTTCAACGCGCTGTTGAAGACTATTGAGGAGCCGCCGCCACACGTGGTGTTTGTGTTTGCCACCACGGAACTCCACAAAGTTCCCGCAACCATCCGCTCTCGCTGTCAGCACTTCCGCTTCCGTCTGGTGTCTCGGGAGATCATCACCGAGCACCTCCGGACGTTGGTGAAGGCTCGGAGTCTCCACGCTGACATGGATGCGCTTGAGTGGATCTCCGCCGAGTCCGGCGGGTCCATGCGCGATGCGCTCACGCTTTTTGATCAGGTGACGGCGCTGTGCGGCGGAAATCTGCGCCTGGACCCCATCCGGGAGGCGCTGGGCTACGCTCCCGCAGATCGCCTGGAGGAGCTCATCTCCGCTATCAAACAAGGCTCTCGAGCACAGGCGCTCGCTGCGCTCAGGGTGCTGCTGGAGGCCGGCGCGGGACCCGCACAGGTTGTGGATGAGCTTGCGCGGGTGTTCCGGGACGCGCTGATCAGCTCGGCGGAGTCTCCCGGCTCTCAGCAGAGCTGGAGCGAAGAGCAGCACGAGCACGCGCTGGATCTCTGCCTTGGTTGGCTCTCCCGCGGCGGAGCGGGTGTAGACCCAGCGGTGAGCACAGAACTGCTGGCTTCCCGCCTCTGCGGCCTGGCAGACTGGGAGAGCCCCGGGCGACTGGTCCGACGTCTGCGCAGCCTGGAGCAGGCAGCCCGAACCACGGCCAGCACATCCAGCGGGCCGGAAACGGCGTCCGAGGTTTCTCCGGCACCGTCTGCGCCGCCCCCGGAAGCGCACGGCGCAGGCAATGCAGTGCCCGACGTAAGCGGGCCGCGGACTCCACAGGCGGAGGTCACGGTAGACCAACAGGCTGCTGGGTCCGCCGAGCAAGCGGCTCCAGAGCCGGGCAGGGTTGCTCAGGGCCCACTGGATGACGAACTCCGCGAGCGGATCATCTCCACCCTGCGGGATCGCTCGGTGACCCTGGCCTCCGCCATGGACAATGCAGATGACTGGAGTATCCAGGATGATATTCTGCTGATTGGCGTCAGCAATGATTACCTTCTGCGTCTCGTGGCAAAGGAGGCCCAGGCCATCCGGGACGTGGCGCGCACCCAGATCTCTGGTATCCGGGGCGTCAAGGGGCGGATGGCCGCCGGGGCGGCAGAGGCCTCCCGTCCGGTTGATGAGTCGGTAGAGCGGGTCCGCCGGGTATTCGGCGGCCAGACGGAAGAAGGAGAGGATCCCGAATGAATCCACAGGATTTGCTCAAAAACGTGCAGCAGTTGCAGCAGCAAATGCAGCAATCGCAGGAGCGACTGCGGAAGGAAGAGGTTGAAGGCACTTCCGGAGGCGGGATGGTCCGCGTGCGGATGACAGCCGCAATGGACGTGCTTGGCGTCACCATTGATCCTCAGGCGATTGATGCAGAGGATCCGTCGCTGACCGCTGATCTGTGTCGCGCGGCGATGACTGATGCCGTGCACAAGGCACGGGAGCGGGCCCGCGAGTCCATGGGCAGCCTCGCTTCCAGCCTGGGCATTGACCCCATGGACATGGAGCCCGACAACCCTGGCGGAACCCTGGGATTCTGATGCCCGGCGGGTCCGGTCCTATTGACGAGCTGATAGATCTCTTTGCCCGCCTGCCCGGCATCGGGAGAAAGAGCGCGGCGCGGATGACCTACCACCTGCTGGTCCGGGACTCACCGCCGGTTGACGAGCTTGCGCGCGCGCTGCGGGATCTTCGGACGCGGGTCCGGCGATGCTCCGTGTGCGGTAACTTCACCGAGGCCGATCCTTGCGGTATTTGCACCGGAGTGGACCGGGACCGCAGCACCATCTGTGTGGTTGAACACCCGCAGGACGTGGTCAGCATTGAGGCCGCCGGCGACTACCGGGGCCTGTACCACGTGCTTGATGGAACCATCAGTCCCCTGGATGGGATTGGGCCAGGGAACCTCCGCATTGGAGAGCTTATCCGCCGAGCCGAGGTTGCCGGCGTGACAGAAGTCATCCTGGCAACCAATCCCACCGTGGACGGAGATACCACAGCAATCTACATTGCTCGCCAGCTTCAGCAGATTGGCAAGAGCAGCACCCGGCTTGCGCTCGGCCTGCCCGTTGGCGGCGATCTGGAGTACGCTGACCGTCAGACGCTGGCTCGGTCCTTCCGTGCCCGGACCCGTATGGACACCGGGTAACAGAACACCAGAATTTCACGCAACGCTAACCTTGAGGTAACAGCATTAAGGGATTACGAGGGGCGACCATGCAACTGAGCGTAACCACCGAAGATTCGGGCGTTGTTGTCATCCGCATTGCGGGCGAGATGGATATGTACAACGCGCATCAACTGAAAGACACGGTGACTCAGCAACTGGAGGGGGGGAGCAAACGGCTTGCCGTAGACCTCTCCGGCCTTGAGTACATCGATTCCAGTGGGATTGGTGCGCTGCTGTACACGTTCACCCAGGCAAAGAACCGCCAGTGTGTAGTTCAGTTTGCCGGTGCGCATGGTCCGGTGCACAAGGTCATCAGTCTCACGGGTCTGCTAGGTTTCCTTCCGCTTTCGGACAACCTGGATGCCGCGAAGACCACGCTGACGTCCCGGTAGCACGCACACTCAGTCCAGAACACTCAAGGGGACCTGCCGATGAACACCAGCATCCAGGAACTGGAGAACGGTATCCGCGTTGTGGTTGTCAGCGGAGACCTGGACCTGTATAACGCCAACAAACTGAAAGAGCTGATGCAGCAGCAGTGGGACGGCGGTGCCCGCGGCTTTGTGTTTGACCTTGACACGCTGAACTATCTGGATTCCTCTGGAATCGGTGTCCTGCTGTACGTCTACACTTCCTGCCAGAAGCGGAGGGTCCCGATTGCCTTTGCACGGGTCCACGGCGCCGTGCAAAAAGTGATCAAGCTCACCAAGCTCAACGATTTCCTGCCCATTGAGAAAACGGTGGAATCCGCGGTCGCCAAGATCAACGGCACCATTCCCGAGGAGGCGAAGGTCATTCAGCAGCAGAAGGGAATCATCGTGGATTCCTTGCACCCGCTGCTGGACACCAGCGAGATGTGGTTCAAGGAATTCCACATCGATATTCGTCATGTCCGCCGCCTCAGCAGCCTCATTGCCCAGCGCGCTCCGGCCGAGTTTCAGGAAGTCAACATCCTCGAGCAGCAGATCAGCGAGCTCATCAAGAACGCAGTGAAGCACGGAAACAAGAACGATCCCAACAAGGCCGTTCGGATCTGGTTCTCGTTCAACGATGTGGAGGCCCGCATGGTGGTGGAGGACGAGGGCTCTGGTTTCCAGTCCATAGACGAGTGGAACGAGTTCTTCCACAAGAAAAACGAGCTGTTCGAGAAGCGCGACTTTGACGCGATGATGAACTACCTGGCCTACCGGACCGAGAACAGCGACGACAACGATGGCGGAAACGCCATGTTTGCCGCTGTTGAGTACTGGAACGGAGGGGTGGTCTTCAGCAACGAGCGCAACAAGGTTGGAGTGAAGCGAATCTTTGAATAGCGGGTCCGCGTGACGCGACACGGACGCGTAGGAGCCTTGGCTACCAACCGCGCGCCATGCCGGGTCAGTCCAGCGTCACTTCCTGACGGGCAAAGCGCAGAACATTGAAGGTCACGTCGTCTGAGAGAGCTTGGCTCCCGCGGAACCGGTGGAAGTCCTTCATCAGCTTTTCCACCATCAGTTCAACCGGCTGGCTGGGATCAGAAGCAATGAGCTTTGCGATGTGCGCCTCGCTGTATTCCTCGCCATCCTGGTTCTTTTGCTCCAGCAGGCCGTCCGTAGTGATCAGGTAGAGGTCTCCCGGCTGGGGCTTGAAGCGGTTGGTCGTTGGTTCCACGTCCTGCATGACGCCGATTGGGAGATTGTTCTGGGTGTTCTTCAGCTTGAGGAAGCGTCCGCCCCTGACCAGGTAGGTGTAGCCGTGGCCCATGTCACAGAGCTCCACCTCGCCGGTGCGCTCGTCATAGTCCATCAGGACCCCGGTCACAAACTTCTCGGCTTCAAACTTCTGCAGGATTGAGGCGTTCAGGGACTTCACGAAACCCGTCAGGCCCTTGGTGAAGTCATAGATCGTGATCATTCCCCAGATCAGGGAGGTGATGATGGACGCCGCAACACCTTTGCCTGAAACGTCACACAGAGCAAAGATCCAGCGGCCCGCCGCGTAGCGTTTGATGCTGTAGAAATCGCCGCCAACGCCCTTGGCAGTCCGGGACATGCCCGCAATCTCAAACGTGTCACCGACCTGCACCTCTTTGTCACGAACCATACGGGACTGCAGACGGCGAGCGAGGCTGATATCGTTCTGGGTGATCTCGGAGAGGTAAACCAGCATATCCTGGGTGGAGAAGATTCCGCCGTAGCCGTTTTCTCCCCGGCTCAGAACGAAGTAGCTGATTCCCTGCTGCTTCATCAGGGGATCGATGTCTTCCGCAACGCTGAACAGGTTGCGGTCTTCCGGGATCACGTGCGCCTGGTCCATGAACTCGGCGATCGGGTGATTTGTCAGCACGTCCCGTCCGTAGGGCCGCCCAACGAGCGCCAGCAGCTTGTCCCGGATCACAATGCCCACGATCTTCTGGTCCTTGTCCAGAACGGCAACCGCCTCAATGTCGCGGCGCTTTCGCCACGCATCGTTGAGGTCAAGGATGTTGTCAGATCCGTAGACAAAGTATGACCCCTTGGCGATTCGGTTTATCGCCTGGGATCGGACGACGGGAAGCTCGATCTCCCGAATGATGCTGCCCGTTTCGGTCTGGGCTACCGCAGTCGCATCGCTCATGATTCCCCCTTGGCAGCATTACGGTGAAGTGTGAGGTGCACGTTAGCGGCCTTGCGCCCACTCGTCCAGCAGGGCGGCGGCACGCTCCAGCCCCGCCTCCAGTTCCGGCAGTTCGGAGGGTGCAAAGCGGCCGAGCACGTGGGATGAAAGCGTACCGTGCGCCGGACGGCCGATTCCTAGTCCCAGCCGATGAAACTCCGCAGTCCCCAGTTTCTGCTGAATATCCCGCAGGCCGTTGTTTCCGCGGTGTCCACCACCAATCCGGATCTCCGCGCTTCCGAGAGGGCGTTCGGTGTCATCATGCACTACCAGAAGCTGCTCAGGCCTGAGCTTGAAGAATCGGAGGAGCTGCTGCGCCGGGTTCCCGGAGAGATTCATGGCACAGGCGGGCTCCACCATCACTACCTGGCCCCGGGCTATCCAGTGGGCACCTGCCCGGAGCTTCCAGGCCCGTAACTCGGGCAGCCCTAGTACCGGGTAGAGCCGGCGCGCCGCGTTGTGTCGTGTGTCTGCGTAGCGTTGTCCGGGGTTTCCCAGAAACACTGTCATTCCCTTCACTCCATGCTCTCCCGCCCGCCAGGCTCCGCGTTGCGCTGCCTGCAATCTTCACCCAAGATATGCACTACCGTGAAACGGGCAACAAACGCATTCGTGCTGATTCCACTTGTGCTTCTTGGCTGTGCCCGCGGGTCGTACCAGCCCGGCGGAGAGGCAGAGCCGGAAGCGGCAGGGCCTGCGGTTCTCACCGAGCTGCGCGTGTACTCCGTCAACGCGTGGCACGGCCTGGCTAGGCCCGGAGTCTTTCGCGCGAGCCCCTACGAAAGCGCCGAGTCACGCCGTTTTCGCTTTGAGCTTCTTGTCTCCGATATCCTCGCTGCTTCCCCAGACATTGTCATAGTCAGCGAGCTCAACCCGCTTCCGGCTCAGGCACGCGAGCTTGCTGATCGGCTTGGGTTCAGCATGGTCTTTGATGTTGATCACGCCGGTTGGCGGATTGGTCCGGTGGGTCTGCCGGCAAACCTGCGCTCCGGCACCGCAATCCTCGCCCGCCAGGACCTGGGCCTTGAGCTGGTGGATCGCGAACGGCTCGGTGCCGCCACCGTCGGCCCGGTGGTGGCTGCGCATGGCCGTCGCTCCCCCGGCATCCTCCTGACACGGATCAGCCTTGCGTCCGGGCCAGTTTCCCTGGCAACCGTTCACTATCCGGCGTCTCCCATTCCGGTGGATACCGTGGTCACGTCGGGCGTCCGTTCCTACCTGGAGACACGGGATGACGCGGATGTCTTTGTCCGCGATTTGCGCAAAGCCGTGGAGGGAGAGCAGGCGCGGCTGGAGATGGTCCGGCGGACCGTGGACTTCCTCAACGATCGCAGCGCCGATGCTCCTGTCATCCTGGCGGGCACCTTCAACTTCCTTTCCAGCTCACCGGAGGCTGCAATCCTCCGCAACGCCGGGTTTGCCGATTTGGCGGTGACTCACGGGCGAGGTGAACTCCCCACCTACCTCCCCAGCGCAAATGGTGCGGTCACCGTGCAGACGGAGCAAGAACGCGGTCTTTGGGGCAGCGCCGCAGTCCCCGGAGATCGCCGCATTGACTTCATCATGGCGCGGGGCAATCGGCTCAGCGGCATCGTTACCGCGCGCGTTGCCGATGTTCCGACCTTCAGCGTCTACCCCTCAGACCACTTCGGGCTGTTTGCGCGTATCCGCGCCCGGTGAAGCGGCTTCGGGTGCGCCGAAGTGACAGACAGGCGCGGGTCCTGCTGGCAGTGGGGCTTTCCTTGCCCGGACTCGAGGGCCTGATGGGACCTGCCCGCGCCGTCCCGCTTGCCCTGGCAATTCCCTGTGTACTGCTTTCCGCTGCGCTGGTCTGGCTGGCTTTCCGGGCGCAGGCTCGGCTCTCCGACGAAGGAATGGTTCACCGCGGCTGGCCCTGGCAGCATGCGCGGCTGATCAGCTGGGGCGAAGTGATTGCCGCCAGCCGGCCTGCCGAGGATCAGCTTGGCCTTATGCTCCGGGACGGGAGCCGCGTGGAGGTTTACCTGGACCCTGCCGACATGCAGGAGGTTCTGGAGCAGCTTAGCCGGAAAACAGAACCGCTGTTCCCGCCACCGCCACCACCGCACCAATAAGGTCACGGGCGGCCAGGCGTTCCCGATTGATGATTGCCGCGGGAGCGATGATCAGGATGGGGACCAGTCCCATAATGGTGGAAGCAACAGCCGCGCTTGTGAGCTGGGTTGCACGCAGCCCAAGAGACACCCCGAGGAAGGGCCCAAAGATGGCGCCGATGCCCATCAACGGAAGCGCGCGACGATCCCGCAGGCCCGTGGCCACCTTGCTGAAGCCGCCACGAAAGAACGCGAGCACCACGATAAACCCGACAATACCGGTAAGCCCCCGGATCTGGGAGGCCGAGAAGGGGTCAAAGTCCGTTCCCGCGCCGATCCTGCTGAGCACCAGGCCCAGAGCCTGCCCGAACGCTCCCAGTACGGCGAACGCAATCCCGGACGCTCGCTGGCGTGCCGGAGTCAACCCGTGAACAGGCGGAGGGCCTGCCGTGGGGACTGAATCCTTGCGGCGCAGCACGACAATCACGATTCCACCGAGGGTGATTCCGATCCCGATGATGGTCAGCAGGTCCAGGCGCTCACCCAGCAGGAACAGGCCGAGAATTGCGGTCATTGGCGGAACCAGCGTGAAGACCAGCATGGACACGCGCGCACCAATGCGCACAAAGGCCTCAAACAGAAAGAGATCACCCAGCACAAAGCCGATCATCCCGGAGGCCATGAGGTAGCCCCAGGTGCGCGCGCCGGCGCCAATGGGGATAGCCGGCTCTCCACGGAACAGCTGTAACCCCACAAACAGCAGTTGTGCCAGCACAAGGCGAATCAGGTTGAGCGGGAGCGATCCAATGCGCCGACCGGCATTCTCAAATGAGAGCGCGGTCACCGTCCAGCAGAAGGCGGTAGCGAGTGCAGCGAGTTCACCCGCCGGCAGCGTAGGTGTCACGGACTGGAGGGTAGCACGCCGCGATGCTATCGTTCGTGCGTGCCCCAACAGCATGCAGATTCCGCAAGGAACAACGGCGCGCCGGTTGCGGTGGTTACCGGCGCGAGCACGGGTATCGGGCGTGAGCTTTCGCTTCAGCTGCTCCAACATGGCCACACCGTTTGCGCCATCGCACGGCGTGCCTCCGAGCTGGAACCGCCTCCTGGGGCACCCGGCCGTCTGCATGCGTTTACGGCGGACCTTGCTGACCTGGGCGGGATTCCCGCGCTTTGCACGCGAATTCTGAGCGAGATCGGGCCGCCCGAACTGCTCATCTGCAACGCCGGAATCTCCCAGCGAGCTCCAGCGGTATCCACAGAGCCGCAGGCGGTGCGCCAGTTGGTTGCCGTCAACCTGGAGGCGCCGCTCATCATGGTGGCCGAATTCCTCCGCGCCGATACGGGGCCCTCGAAGCCGCAGGTTGTGCTGGTGGGAAGCCTTGCTTCACTGGTCCCGGCGCCCTTGCGGACGACGTACGCAGCAGCCAAGCACGGGCTCCGCGGCTTTGCCCGGAGTCTCCGGACCGAGGGGCATGCCGTGACCGAGGTGTACCCGGGCTTTGTGCGAACCTCAATCGGCCAGCTTGCGCTCACCGGGTCCGGAGACAGCTACGGCCGGGACGACCCCGCACAGCAGACAGGAGCAGATCCTGCGTCGGTTGCACGGCAGATTCTCAGAGCGACGCGGCGCGGGCGAAAAGTCATTCGGCCGGCACTCGGTGCCAGCGGGCGCCTTGCGTTGTTGCTTTCCTGGATTGCGCCAGCGGTCCTTGACCGGATCCTGCATCGACGCTTTCTGGCTGAATCCAGCGGCGCCGGTTTGGGGGAGGACCGGTGAACCCAAACCAGGCTTTGGCCGCCAAGGGACCGTGAAGACCCGGATGCAAGCACCTGAGTACAGCAATCTGGATCCATCTCCGTTTTCCAGTGCGCCGGCAGCAAGCCAGGACCTGGTCTGCCAGGTGACGCTGGACGGACGGGTCTTTCTCCGTTCTGCCCAAGACCACTGGGAGCTTCCCGTGGTGGGCGATCTCCCGCCAACAACCAGGCCCGGCCCGGAAAACAGATACCGCTGGATGGACGCGGGGAGGCTCGGGAGCGCGCGCTTGCTCGCAATGCTTGTGGAAGGAGACTCACCGCCAGGGCTGCAGGCGGTCTCCCTTCGGCGGCTGGTGCTTGAGGACAACGCGGTTTGGCGGGTTGTGGCACGGGTGCAGCAGGTCCTGTTCTGGCTCCGCCGCCACCGCTTCTGTGGGGTCTGCGGTGCGGAACTTGCTCCGGGTGATGTTGAGCGTCACCTGCGCTGTCCGGTATGCGGGAACGTGGAGTATCCGATGGCCGCAAGCGCAACCATCACCGCAATCCTGCGCGGGGATCAGATCCTGCTTGCGCGGAACATCAGCCGCCGACATCCCTTCTACAGCCTGGTTGCCGGATTTTTAGAGCCCGGTGAGACGCTGGAGCAATGTGTTGTGCGGGAAGTTCGCGAGGAAGTCGGCCTCCATGTCTCTCAGCCGCACTACCTCTTCAGCCAACCCTGGCCATTCCCCTCAACACTGATGGCTGGCTTTGCCGTGCGCTCTGAATCCGGGGACGTTGCGGTTGACGGCGTTGAAATCGGAGATGCCGGGTGGTTCACCGCTGATGAACTCCCGGAGGTTCCGCCCCCTGGGACCATTGCGCGGAGAATCATTGATGGGTGGATTGTTGGAGAGCTTCCGCTCTAGCGGGCTGGCCTACAGCTTGTCTATCAGCATGGAGCACTTGCCCGACGGAATGGGCAGTGTCTTCTTTTTCTTTCCCACGATATCGATGGTGAAGTAGTACAGCTTTTCGGATTCAAGCCGGATCTCCCACCCGCGGCCACTTTTGTTGCTGAGGATGGTGACCATGTTGCGCTTGAGACTGAGGTTTTCCACCCCCATGACCTCCAGCGTGGGGACTACCCAGTCAACGGTCTTGCGCGGGAGGCTGACCACAAGGCCAAGCACGTTCTCAATCATGAGCGTGATGGTGGAAAGCGCGATGTAGGACAGGTACCGCTCTCTGGGGAAACCTTCCTTTCCAGGCCACTGCGCCGGTCCGTCCTTCCGCGGAGCGTAGGCCTCCCACAGCGCGCCGCGATCCTTTCCTACGGGGTGCAGGGTATCTACCACGTAGTACAGGTGGCGGATGGCGCATTCGCGGGCGAATTCGATCTCGTTGTACTTCTCCAGCCCCTTGATCACCATGAAGGTCATTGGCGGCACTACCGAGCCCCGGTATCCGGTACCGCGCTCGGTGAACTTGGGTTCATTGCCCGCAAGCGACGGGAAGGGATGTTCAAGCCCAAAGGTCTCCGGGTTCCGAAGGTGGGCTATCAGCGCCTCCGCTTTCGGCTCGTTTGGAAGTTCCGCGAGGAGGGTCCAGTACGTGGCGATGGACCGCACGTCCAGCTGTTCACCCTTCTTTCCCAGATCCACGTAGACTCCGAGCTCGTCGCTCCACATCTGCTGGTTGATCCGGGTCTTCAGCGCAAAGTAGTGCTGCTTGTAACGGAAGCTGATGTCCTTGTCGTTGAGAATCTCGCCGAGCTCCGCCATGTAGAGCGCGGCCATCGCCATCTGGGCGTTGAAGTCCACAAAATACTTGGCCTTGTCCCGCGGCGAATTCTCCATTGTTGTTGCTACAAGCGGAACCGCGAACAGGCCGGTCTCGTCCTTGAACGTAGCGTCCAGCCAGTTGTAGTAGGCCTCCAACGTCGGCATCACGTCCTTGATGCGCTTCTTGTTGCCCATCTTGTGGTACAGGTTGAACTCGGCCCAGGGGAACAGCGGTGGATGTACGCCTTTAGGGTTTCTGGTACTGGCTACCGGAGTGCCGTCCTCAACCGAGTAGGCCCATCGAATAGCCCCGTCTTGTTCCTGTTTGCTGTAGAACAGGTCAAGCTGGCTTGCAGCGGGGTGAACCCGGTTGCTATACACCAGAAAGAAGGTGGATAGACAGGAATCGAACTGGGTGATGTAGGGCAGCTCCGGGTAGCCCATGACGCGGGTGGGGAAGCCGTTTGCGGGGCTGCCGCTGAACCAGGCGTCAGCAAGCCAAGCCCACGTTTTGTCGTATACGTCAACAAAATCCTGGTCGTAAAAATGAACGATCGGAAATTCCTGTTTAGCCACTAGTAATCCTGTGAGGTGGATGGCGATGCCGGCTGCCTGGCCGTAGCCCAGAATATGGCCGTTACCCTGCGGAGTCAACAAATTGGGAGGGATACAGTGGCCCGCATACTTCTGGTGGACGATGACGAGTTGATTCGCCGGGTGGTGCACCCCATGTTGTCCCGAGAGGGGCACGAGGTGGTGGAGCTGTCCACGGGCAAGGAAGCGGTCCAGGCCGCTTCCGAGGAACGCTTTGACCTGGCGATCGTGGACGTGATCATGCCGGAAAAGGGTGGCATTGAGACTACGCTGGAACTCCGGCAGTCACTGGCCGCGCTTCCGGTGGTCCTGATCACCGGGAAGGTAACCGTTGACTCCGATGTGTTTCAGCGCCTCTCTACCTCCCTCGGAGCGCGGACCGTGCTCCTCAAGCCATTCTCAGCGCAGCAGCTGTTGGCGGCCGTTCGCCGCGCACTTTCTTGACCTGATCGGCAGCGACAAGGACAGTAGCGGTTCATGATTGAGCAGGAACTGGAACGGACCTTGGATCTCGCGCGAATTGCATTCACCCCCGAAGACCGAACGCAGCTTGCAGCTGACGTTGAAGCCATCCTGGAACACTTCTTGGTGCTTGCGGGCGCCGATCTGCCAGAGCTTGCACCCGTTGCCACCCGACAGGCAGGACTTCGTTCGCTCCGGCCCGACCTTCCCCGAGCATCCGGTCCTCATCCAGGGGATCTACTGGATCGCGCCCCGGAGACTGATCAGGGCTTTGTTCTGGTTCCTGCGGTCATCTGACGGAGCCCGGCCACCATGTCCAAACCCACTGCCCAGAGCCCAACAGCCATCAAAGACCGCATCGGGAGCCTGGACCGAGAGCTCCACGCTTTCCTGGACCTCGCGCCGGACCGACGCCCGCCGCGTCCCGGGACCCTCGCCGGTCTTCCGATTGCGGTGAAGAACAACACTGCAGTGAAGGGATTCCCACTGACCTGCGCGTCCCGAATGCTGGAGCACTTCATGCCGCCAGAAGACGCCACAGCGGTACGGCGAGTTGTGGAAGCGGGTGGGTGGATTGTCGGGACAACCAACCTGGATGAGTTTGCGATGGGCAGCTCTACCAGATACTCCTCATACGGTCCAAGCCGGAATCCCTGGAATCCGCACCTGGTTCCCGGGGGCTCATCTGGCGGATCTGCGGTGGCCGTTGCGGCAGGAATGGTGCCGGTGGCGCTGGGGAGCGACACCGGCGGGTCGGTGCGGCAGCCCGCGGCGTTCTGCGGGATCTACGGCATCAAGCCAACCTGGGGCGCAATCAGCCGATCCGGACTCGTCTCCTACGCTTCCTCTCTGGATCAGATTGGTGTTCACGCCGCGTCCCTGGGGCTGTTGCGAACGATTCTGCCGCTTCTGATGGGCCCGGACCCGATGGATCAGACCTGCGCGCCAACTGAGCAGAGAATTGCGCCGGCCCGGGTGCACGGGAGAATTGCGGTTCTGCAGCATGACGCCGGGACGGCAGCCTCGGTTTGCGCCGCGCTGGACAGTGCAGCAGAGGCCTTTTCCGCTGCGGGCTATGAGTGCAAGACGGTAGACCTCCGCCTGCGGGATCTGATCTCCGCAACTTATTTCACCATTGCTACTGCCGAAGCATCCGCAAATCTCGCCCGATATGACGGGATCCGATATGGGGCTCGTCCGCTATCCGAGCTTGAGCAGGACGAGCTGGTCCGCAGGGCACGCCGCGATGGCTTTGGCCCGGAGGTCCGGCGGCGCGTGGTTGTGGGGACTCACGTCCTGAGAAGCGGCTACCGGGATCGCTACTATCGGCGTGCCCAGCAGGCACGCGCCGGGATCCGCGCTGAGCTCACGGAGATCCTCTCCAACCACGATGCGCTGATGCTCCCGGTCTACCCAGTTCTTCCGTTCCCATTTGGAAGCGAAGGGCTCAGCGCGGCAGAGGAACGACTTGCTGATCGGTTCACCTGCCTGGCGAATCTGGCGGGATTGCCGGCGATGTCGGTTCCCTTTGGTACCGCTGAAGACCTGCCGACCGCAGTCCAGCTCATCGGCGCTCCCTGGACTGAAGACCGGCTCATGCAGCTGGCCGGCGAACTGGGAACAGAGCGAAAGCCACTGCCCCCGCCCGGATATCAGTGGCCGTGGGAGGACATCGATGGCTGACTATCAGCCCATGGTAGGCCTGGAGATACACGTGCAGCTTGCAACGGCAAGCAAGCTTTTCTGTTCCTGTCCTACCAGCTTTGGTGACGAGCCCAACACCAACGTTTGCCCGGTTTGTCTCGGATATCCCGGATCACTGCCTGCAACAAATGCCGCTGCGGTGGAACTTGCCGCCCGCCTGGCCAAATCGCTTGGGGCGACGCTCGCGCCCCGGCTTGTCTTTGCGCGGAAGAGCTACTTCTACCCCGATCTCCCGCGGAACTATCAGATCACCCAACACGATCAGCCCCTCGCCCAGGGCGGCACGCTTCTGTTCTCCGTGGACGGAGAACCCCGCTCTCTGCGGATCACAGAACTGCACCTGGAAGAGGATCCCGGGCGAATGCTCCACGCCGGAGATGTGTCTCTGATTGACTACAACCGCGCCGGCACCCCGCTTGTGGAGATTGTCACCGAGCCCGACCTCGGTTCCGGCAGGGATGCGGAGGCCGCGCTGCTGGAGTTGCGCCGGGTGGTCCGCTACCTGGGCGTGAGCAGCGGACATATGGAAGAGGGCTCCCTGCGCTGTGACGCAAACGTTTCCGTCTCGGCCGATCCCAAGGTGCCCGGCGAGCGCGTGGAGGTGAAGAACCTGAACTCCGCTCGCTTTGTCCGTCTTGCCGTGGACTATGAGATTGAGCGGCAGGCAAGGGTGCTGGAGGCCGGTGACGTTGTATCCAGGGAAACTCGCCTCTGGAACGAAAACCGTGACATCACCCTGCGGATGCGCAGCAAGGAGAGCCTCGCCGACTATCGCTACTTTGCGGAGCCGGATCTGCCGCTTGTGTCGCTGGACGGGCTGGAGGCCGAGCTCGGCGAGCTTCCGGAGGGCCCGGAGGCACGCCGGAGACGCCTGGTCAGCGAGCTTGGCCTGGGCTTTCGGCACGCGCGGCTGATCACCGAGGATCGGGGTACGGCGGACTTCTTTGAGCAATGTGTTGCTGCCGCCGGTGATCCCCAGTCTCTTGCCACCTGGCTTACCGAGGATGTGCCGCGGGAGCTCCGGCGCCGCGCGCTTTCCCTTGAGGACTCTCATCTGCGGCCGGCAGATCTTGTGGCAATCCTGGTAATGCTCGCTGATCGGAAAATCACTGGCCGGGTTGCAAAGCAGGTGCTTGGTGCCTGCATTGAGGATGAGCATGACCCGCGCGCTCTGGTACGGGAACAGGGCTGGGAGCAGCTCACCGATCCCTTTGCTATTGGGCAGCTGGCCGACGCGGTAATCAAAGAGTTTCCTGATGCGGTTCAAGACGTCAGGAGCGGCGAGTCCCGCGCAATGAAGTACCTCCTGGGGCAGGTGATCCGCGCAAGTGACGGCCGGGCAGACCCCCGGCTTGGGCAGGAAGCACTGGAGGAGCGCCTCACGGTGCAGTTTGTGGACTTGCTGGTCTTCGGGGGCACGATCTCCGGCACACGTGACCGGAGTGGCCAACTGCGCCGCGGCTCGGTGGACGTGGTGAAGCCGCTGCTGTCGGCCAATCCCGCGGCGGATGTCCGCTTCCACCCGGTCCCCCTCTCGGATGCCTTCAGCGAGGAGCTGCTCCCGGGAGACCTGTCCCGCCTGCTTGAGTCAGCATGGTCTCACCTGCGCGGCGGGGGTACTCGCGGGCTGCTCGTCACCCACGGTGCGGACACCATCGCCTGGACCGCCGCGCTTCTGTCGTGGATGATTCCCCGCGATTCTGCACCGGTGGTTCTGACCGCCAGCGCGGAACCGCCGGATGCAAGCGCGGAGGCCAGTGCCGCCCTGGCAAGTGCAAAAGACGTGGTTGTTTCCGGCGCTGCCGGGGTCTGGCTGTCCTACGCCAGCGTGCTGATTCCCGGCTGGGCGGTGCACCTGGACGGCCTTGATCCTTCAGAGGCGTACCCGCTCCGCTTCCGGCACTGGAATCCGGATGTTCCGCTAAACGTCGGACCCCTTGTCCGGGAGATTCCTGCCCCCGGGGCTGCTGCCGGGCTGGAAACGGCAATGGCCAGAACCGCGCTTGTCCCGCTCTACCCGGGGTTGCGGTCAGACATGTTGCTGCGGCTCCTGGACAGCGGGGTTACAGCAGTAGTCCTTTTGCTCTACGGAAGCGGAACAGCCGGACTGCAGGACAGCCCGTTCGGAATTCGGGACCTCGTGCTCCGCGGAGCCGAACGCGGACTGCAGATCTACTGTACCAGTCAAGCGGAGGGACCGCTGGACATGGCATCCTATCCGGGTGGCGCGGAGCTTCTGCGGCACGGAGCAGTGTCGCTTGGGCCCCTATCGCCCGCGGCAGCCTGGACCCGCGTAGTTGCGGCGCAGCTGATTGCCGGACCGGATTCAGCTCCTTCCACCGTTGCAGACATGGCCAGCGTGGATGCTCCGCGGGCGGCGCCCGGACAGACTCGGATGGGGGGAACGGAATGATGCGAACACTTGCAGCCGATGTCACGGCGGGAGCCGGTGCCGTGGTCCTTCAGGGCTGGGTTCATCGGATTCGGGAGCTGGGGGCGGTCAATTTTGTGTTGCTCCGGGACCGGAGCGGGATGGTGCAGCTTGTCGCCGGAGAGCTCCCGGAGGGGCTTTCATCCGAGTGCGTGGTGAGTGCCCAGGGGACCGTGCAGGTGAATCCCAAAGCCCCAGGCGGGCTGGAGGTGGCTCTGTCCGCCCTGGAGATACTTGCTCCCGCTGAGACAGACCTCCCGATCCCGGTCAATCAGTCGCCGGACAAACTTGGGGTGGACACCATCCTGGACAATCGGCTGCTCAGCCTCCGTAACCCGGGGCTACGCCGAGTCTTTGAGGTTCAGGCAACCCTGATCGCCGCGTTCGCAGAGCACCTCCGGGGTGAGGACTTCACGGAGATCAAGACCAGTAAACTCATCGGCACGGGAACGGAGGGCGGAACCGGGCTGTTTCGCGTGGACTACTTTGACACCGAGGTGTTTCTGGCGCAGTCGCCGCAGTTCTACAAGCAGGCGATGGTTGCAAGCGGGCTGGAGCGCGTCTTTGAGGTTGCGCCAGCCTACCGTGCCGAGAAGCATGATACCCCGCGTCACCTGAACGAGTACGTGTCCCTGGACGTGGAGATGGGGTTCATCTCCAGCGAGGCCGATCTCATGGATCTGGAAGTTCGGTTGCTTCAGTCAATGCTCGTCGCCGTGCGGCAGCGGCATCCGGGCATCGGAGAGAGATCGGGCTCAGTGCTGCCAGATCCGGATCGGCTGAAAGCAATACCTCGCGTTGATCACACAGAGGCCCGCGAGATCGCGGCCAGACTCGGAGGCAAGCGGGTGCTGGAAATCAATCCGGATGCCGAGCGAGTCCTGTGCGACTGGGCCGCAGAAGAGCATGGGGTGCCAGCAGTGTTTGTGACCGGATTTCCGAGGCGCAAGCGCCCCTTCTACACCTGGCCGGAGGGCCAGTCCACCAGAAGCTTTGACCTGCTCTACGGCGGCCTGGAAATCACCACCGGAGGGCAGAGAATCAACCGGCTGGATGCCCTGGATGATTCCATTCAGCGCTTTGGGCTGGACCTGGAGTCACTGTCGGACTACCGCAGTATCTTCCGCTACGGTTGCCCGCCCCACGGGGGCTTTGCCATTGGGCTTGAGCGCCTGACGCAAAAGATCTGCGGTCTGGAATCCGTGAAACTCGCGTCCGCTTTCCCCCGGGACAGGAACCGGACCCGCCCCTGAAACAACGGTGCTGCACAGCCAGGGATTTCCCTGGCGGCGGTATCAGCACCCGTGGGTCCTGCGCCTAGAGCGCCTGCCGGTTCTCCTTTACCATCCGGTTCACCGTTTCCAGAACGGAGTTGATGTTGGTCACGTCCATCGGGAGCACCAGCTTTGTGCCGGCTTTGGCCAACTTGTTCAGCTCCGCGATGTACTGTTCCGAGATCTGGAGAACCAGCGCAGCCTCGCCGCCCTGCTCGCTGATGGCCCCGGCAATCCTCTCAAGGCTAATGGCGGTAGCCTTGGAGATGGCGCGAATCTCCGCCGCGCGGCCTTCCGCCTCGTTAACCAGGCGCTCCTTCTCACCTTCGGAGTGGTTGATTGCTTCTTCCCGGGAACCGATTGACTGGTTCACCTTGGATTCCTTCTCGCCCTCGCTCCGGGCAATCAGTGCCCGGCGCTCCCGTTCCGCGCGAAGCTGCACCTCCATGGCGTGGAGAATGTCATTGGGCACCCGAATGTTCTGGATTTCATAGCGGGTCACCTGTACACCCCAGGGAACCGTGGCGTCATTGAGCACAGCGAGAATTGCGGCGTTGATCTGCTCGCGTTCCTCAAAGGTCTTGTCCAGCTCCAGCCGGCCGATGACGGAGCGCATGGTGGTCTGTGCCATCTGGATGGTGGCGTAGCGGTAGTTCCGGATTCCATAGCTCGCCTTCTTGGGGTCTTCAACGCGGTAATACAGCACGCCGTCCACCTCAACCCGGATGTTGTCGAGGGTGAAGCATGGCTGTGTGGGAACGTCCACTGCCTGTTCCTTGAGGCTGTGCTTGTAACGGACCTTGTCGATGAAGGGAATCAGCACGTGGAACCCGGCGTCCAGGCTGCCGGTGTACTTCCCGAGCCGCTCGATTACCAGGGTGGATCGCGCGGGCACAATGCGAATGCTCCGCGCAAGCGCGATGAGCACGATGGCACCAAAGCCACCGAGGAGAATGGTTGCTCCCAGAGACAGTCCTGCAAACATCAGTTGGCCCTCCTGGTAGTCTGGCCGGCAACACTACCCGCGCCGGTGTTACCGGCAGAGTCTGCCTGCTCGTCATCTCCACGGATCACCCGCATCAGGGAGCGAATCTGCGCCAGGTCGGTTGGCAGTACATCGATCTCTACCCGGTCCAGGATGTCTCCGAGCTGCGCGATGAACTGCTGTGCAATCCGCAAACTCACCGCAGAGCGTCCTGCCGGGGTGTTGATGGCGCGCGCCACCTCCCGGATTCCTTCAGCGGTTGCTTCAGACACAAGCTCAATTGCCTTTGCGCGGCCTTCCGCCTCGTTCACCCGGCGGGTTCGCTCACCCTGGCTGAGGTTGACCGCTTCCGTGCGCTGGCCCTCTGAAAGCGCAATTCGGCTTGCCCGATCACCGTCGGAGGCAATGATCTCCGCCCGCTTCTCCCGCTCGGCACGAACCTGCTGCTCCATTGCCTGCACAACGGTCTCCGTTGGGGTGATGTCCTTGATCTCGTACCGCGTGACCTTGATTCCCCAAGGGTCAGAAGCCTCGTCAACCGCTGCAACGATCGCGTCATTGATGGCGTCCCGCTCGCTGAAGGTCCGGTCCAGCTCAATCTTTCCGATTTCGCTGCGCATAGTGGTTTGCGCGAGCTGGGCGGTGGCAAAGCGGTAGTCCTCGGTGCCATAGCTGGCCTTGTAGGCATCAAAGACCTTGAGGTACAGGATTCCGTCCACGCTGACTTGCACGTTATCCTTGGTGATACAGATCTGCGGGGGTACGTCGATGGCCTCTTCTTTCAGCATCTGCTCATAGGCAACCCGCTGCACCACCGGAACGACCAGGTGGAGGCCAGGGCCGAGGGTTCTCTTGTACTTACCAAAGTTCTCAATGAGCCACGCTTCTTCCTCCGGAACAATCCGGAGCATGCGGAAGAACAGGCCCAGTACGGCTGCGGCGAGCGCAACTGTGATGATGATCTGTCCGATCACAGGTCCTCCTCAATCATGATGGGTTTTGTGACGATGAGGGTTGCGCCCTCCTGTTTGATGACATCTACCGGATCTCCCGGCTGGAAATTCACTTCGTCATAGCTGATTGCTTTCCAGGTGGTTCCCTGGAGGCGGATCCTGCCCGGGGTCTCCGGTCCGATTGTTTCGGTCACCTGCCCGCGCTGGCCAACGAGGTCCTCGTCCGGCTCCTGGAGTACCGTGCCACGGAAAATGCGGGAGAAGCGGCGGCGGAGCACGGCCAAGGTGAGCACGGAACTGCCGATCCAGGTGATGGCCTGCAAAATGAAGCTCCCGGCAACTGGCGGAAGCACGGCGGACACTGCAGCAGTGATCAAAGCCCCGATGCCAAAGAAGATGATCACCAGGCCGGGAAGGATGAACTCGGCGCCAATGAACACCAGTCCGATGACGGCCCAAATGAAGGGAAGCCAAGTCATACCATCAATAAACGCCCCGGCTCAGGCAACTGTCAAGAAAGGCCGTGCCCCATCACTCCCAGTTCCTGCTCAATCACCTCCAGAACCGCATCAGACACCGGGCCCGGCCGATTGCTCAGCTGGTTGATGAGTGTCGGGAAATCCGCTTGCACCAGCCGGGGCCGATCTGGATCATCCTGCTCTCGTGCGGTGCTGTGTGGCACGATGCCTAGCACGAACCGTGGATCTGCTGCATCCGCGGGACTGGTGTGCACAACAAGCGTCCCGTTGGAGCGGCGCGCGGCCGCATCCTCGCTTGCGCGCTGCATGGCTTGTTCCAGGTTCCCCTGAGATCCCGTGGATCCCGGCGAGCCCTCGGCTGTTGTTTGCGGACCATAGGCGGCGTAGACCTGCCGGTACCAGGGTACGGCAACTGTCTCCAGGTGTCGGCCGAGCGTGCGGGCCAGCTCCGAAGCGCCGGGCGCATCAGCAATTGCTATCCTTCGGACGTACCAGGGCCTGACCTCGCCCGGCAGGTAATGCCAGTACCGAATAGGGTGCTCCCGGATCCGGCTTGCGGAAATGGGGATGGCCTCACGGTCCGGGTCTACGGGCACGTAGGTGGCATCCAGGTTGGTCGCGAGTTCCGCGCCGTAGGATTCGCTTGCGAACACCGCGGAGATCGGGACACCCACGATGTCCCGGATAGCTTTCGCCCAGATCTGCGGCGCGCCGGGGTTCTCACGTTCCGCTCCCGGGATGCGCTGGTCTACGTGCAGGACCCGCGCAGGAGCCGCTATCTCCTGCATCCAGGCATAGCGAAGTTCTCCTGGGATTGGCTCCTCCGGCAAGGTGCAGACCAGGACCAGCAGGGTTTTGCACAGGGGACGGGCGCTTGCAATGAGGTGTGCATGCCCTACGTGCGGCGGCATGAAGCGCCCGATGATGAGGCCGTTGGCGAATCGTGGCCCTTCTCCGCCGCTGGAAAGCATGCTTCCATATACGCAGGCCCGCGCCGGATGGGTCAACAGGGGGGAACGATGGCAGACGAAACGGACATGGTACTGGGCTTTGATCTCGGCGGAACCAAGATGCTGGCCTGCGTGGTGTCAGCTGACGGAGAGATCGTCTCTCGGGAAAAGACCAAAGTGGACCCCGGTGACTCCGATGCCGTGTTCTCCGACATGATCAAGACCATTGAAAAGGCTATTGACGAGGCGGGAATCAAACCCAAGGAGCTCAAGGCTGCCGGGGTTGCTGTCCCGGGGCCCGCGGATCTTGCGCGCGGTGTGGTCATTGCCACACCCAATCTTCCCTTTCGTGATTTCCCCCTCAGGGACAAGCTGCAGAAAGAGTTTCCGTTTCCCGTTCTCCTCGAGAACGATGTGAACGCCGGGTTGTACGGTGAGTTCCGCCAGGGAGCAGCCCGCGGGTTCAAACACGTTGTCGGTGTGTTTCCGGGGACCGGCATCGGCGGAGCCCTGGTCCTGGATGGCAAGCTCTACCGCGGAGCACGCGGCAGCGCCGGGGAAGTCGGGCACATGGTGGTGCAGCCCGGGGGCGGGATCAGCGGGACCGGTCAGCGCGGTACCCTGGAAGCGCTAGCTGCGCGCGGCGCCATTGCACGCGAGCTGGCCTTTCTCGCAGGCATCGGGAAGGCGCCAACTGTCTTTTCTTCCGCAGGAACGGACATCCGAGCAATCAGAAGCGGGACCATCCGGGATGCCTGGGATGCGGGTGAAGCCGCGGTCCGCGAGGCCGTTGAACACGCCGCCGAGATCATCGGAATTGCCCTGGCGAATCTCATTGCCGTGCTGGATCCGGAGCTGATCGTGCTCGGAGGTGGGCTGGTGGAGAAGCTGGAAAATCGCCTGATTGCTCCAATAAAGACCGCAATCATCCGCCACGGAATGCCCGCCCTGGTCCCCGATGTGCAGGTGCGAGCTGCGGAGCTTGGCGATTACAGCGTCATTCACGGTGCTGCCGCCCTTGCCAGGGAGAACGCGTGAGCCGGGAACCCGTAGCGGTCATTGACATCGGATCAACCGCCATTCGCATGGTCATCGCCGAACCCGGTGAGGACAACAGCTGGCGTCGCCTGGACCGCGCATCCCGCGCCGTGGCCTTTGGTCGGGAAGTATTTCTCACCGGTGAGCTTAGTCTTGCGTCCATCCGGACCGCAATTGAGGTGCTCCACGGCTTTCGGGAGCTGCTGGACGGTTGGGCCGTGCCCGCAGAGCGCGTGCAGGCGATAGCCACCAGCGCGGTCCGAGAAGCACGCAACCGGGATCTCTTCCTGGACCGCTTGCGGATCCGCACCGGGTTCCGAATTCGGGTCATAGAGGGAGTGGAAGAGAACCAGCTGACCTTCCTTGCGGTAGAGGCTGCAGTGGACGACATGAAGCCGGTTCTCGCTCGCAGCAACGCAGCAATCCTGGAAGTTGGCGGCGGGACCACGGAGCTCATGCTCCTGCAGCGCAATAGCATTGTTGCCGCCCACAGCCTGCGCCTTGGGACCGTGCGGATAGAGCAGCAGGTTGAGCCTGGCGCACAACCCGACACCATTGAGGACTATCTCCGCGACTCGGTCCGGGTGGCCACAGAACTCATGGAGGCCGAGCTGCCTCTGGACCGGATTCGCTATCTGATTGCTGTTGGTGGAGACGCCCGCCTCGCGGCGCGGCTTGCCGGCTCCAAGAAGAAGGAGCAATACAGCGTCATGACCCGCGAGGCATTCGGTGAGCTGTTTGCCAGCCTCCGGGCAATGAGCACGGACGAGATTGTGAGCCGCTTCGGCATGACCTACAGCGAGGCTGACGGCCTGGTGCCGGCCCTCACCATCTACAAGCTCTTCAGTGATGCAACCAGCGCTGAGGAGCTCATAGTGCCGGACGTGAGCATTCGGGAGGGAGTTCTCACCAGCTTTGCGTTGGGAATCACGTCTTTGACCGAGGGCCCCTTCCAGCGCCAGGTAATCGCCTCTGCGCGCAGCCTTGGACGAAAGTTCCACTACGATTCTGCGCACAGCGATCACGTTGCGACGCTCTCACTCCAGCTCTTTGACCAGCTGAAACCCGAGCACGGGCTGGGCCGACGCGAGCGGGTGCTTCTGGAGGCGGCCGCGATCGTTCACGACATCGGGAACTACATCCAGGTCAGCGGACACCACAAGCACGGCCAGTACATCGTTGCGAACTCCGAGATCTTCGGTTTCAGCGCGGATGACATCCAGGTCATTGGCAACCTCGTTCGCTACCACCGCAAGGCCCACCCAAACCAGTCCCACAACTCCTACGCGGCCCTGCGCCGCGATCAGCAGATTGAGGTGCAGAAGCTTTCGGCCATACTCCGGGTGGCGGACGCACTGGATCGGAGCCACTCCCAGCGCGTGCAGGCCGTGAAGGTGGAGCTCAGCGAAACCGAGTGCCTGCTCAGATGCGAGAGTTCCGGAGATCTGGCCGTGGAGCGGCGCGGACTCCCGGACAAGGCGGACCTGTTCACTGCTGTGTTCGGGTACACAGTGGTGCTTGCATGAGCGCAGAGCAGCGATTCTTCAACCGGGAACTCAGCTGGATTGAGTTCAACCGTCGGGTTCTCGGGGAAGCCCAGGATCCCAGCGTCCCATTGCTTGAGCGCCTGAAGTTTGTGGCTATTGTCATGAGCAATTTCGACGAGTTCTTCATGGTCCGTGTTGCCACGGTTCGGCGGCAGGTGATCCAGGGGCAGGCGGGCAACTGTCCAACCGGGATGTCTCCCGCCGAGCAGCTTGCGGAAATGATGGACCGCTACCGGGGCATGTCCGCGGAGACCTATGACCTTCTCCACCAGGAGCTGCTCCCGAGCCTTTCCGAGGCAGGGATCACCATCCGCTCCGTGTCCGAGCTCAGCCCCGGGCAGCTCCGGCACGCCCGCGATTACTACCAGACCGAACTTGCTCCCCTGCTGACCCCGGTCCGCGTAGCGGCCAACGAGCGCCTGCAACAGGTTGAGAACAATCGCCTTGCCATTGCCTTCCTGCTTTCGCCGGATGGGGAGGTCCTCACCACCGAAATCGAGGCTGGAGCAGACGGGTCGGCGGGGCCAGACGCTGGGCAGCCCCGCATTGCCGTGGTCCCGCTCCCCGGCAACACCTCGCGCTTCATTCCTGTTCCCTGTGCCGTTGGAACCCAGTGCTTTGCGCTGGCCGATGACTGCATTGCGAGCTTTGGCGCTGACCTGTTCCCAGGGCAGGAGATTCTGGACCGTGCCGTCTTCCGGCTCACGCGCGATGCAGACCTCGGAGTGGACGAGGACCGGGACGATGATTTTGTAGAAGCGATGGGGCAGGTGCTGATGGCCAGGGAAAACGGCGATGTAGTTCGTCTGGTTCTCAGTCCCTGCGAAACCACGCTCCGCGACGGGCTGGTCGCGGCGGCGGAAGTGGACGAGTCTCGCCTCTTTGAGCACCCGGGACCCCTGGACCTGAAGTCCCTGATGAAGCTCTCCGGGCTGCCCGGCTTTGACTCCCTCCGCTACGCATCCTGGGAAGCGGCCCCGGGCCTGGACGCGGACGATGGGGAGTCGATGTTCCCCCTGATTGCCGCTCGGGATCACCTGCTCTACCACCCATACCACTCGTTTGCGCCAGTGGTACGCCTGCTGCGGGAGGCTGCCGCAGATCCTGATGTGCTGGCAATCAAGATGACCCTGTACCGGACCAGCACAGATTCACCGGTGATAGCCGCGCTGGAGGCAGCCGCATCAGCCGGCAAGCAGGTCACCGCGGTGGTGGAGCTCAAGGCGCGTTTTGACGAAGCGCGGAACATCGGGTGGGCGCAGCGGCTGGAGCACGCCGGTGTCATTGTCGTCTACGGGATTGCCAGACTGAAGATTCACGCCAAGGCGCTCCTGATCGTTCGGAAGGAACCAAACGGGATTCGCCGCTACCTTCACCTTGGAACGGGCAACTACAACGACACGACTGCCCGCCTGTACACCGATTTTGGCCTGCTCACCAGCGATGAGCGGCTCGGTTACGACCTGTCCCTGGTGTTCAACGCGCTTACCGGCTACTCCTCCGTCCCACGCCTGACCCGCCTGGTCATGGCGCCAACCCAACTCAAGAGCCGGATCCTTCAGATGATCGAGCGGGAGGCAAGCCGCGCAAAGAACGAGGAACCCGGGATCATCATTGGCAAGATGAACGCGCTGGCGGACGTTGATGTAATTCGCGCGCTGTACAGCGCCAGCCAGGCCGGTGTCCGGATCCGGCTCAACGTTCGGGGAATCTGCATGCTTGTCCCGGGCGTGAAAGGCCTCAGCGAGAACATTCAGGTTGTCAGCGTGATTGACCGCTACCTTGAGCACGCGCGGGCCTTTTACTTCCGGAACGGCGGAACCGATGAGCTGTATCTCTCCAGCGCAGACTGGATGCCGCGCAACCTGGAACGGCGGGTGGAGCTGATGTTCCCCGTGGGAGATCCCGCGATGCGCAGGCGAATCCTTCGGTTCATGGAGCTCTCTCTGGACGATGAGCGCAAAGGACACCTGCTGCGCACCGACGGGAGCTTCCGCAAGCGCAAGCACGCTGCCGATGACCCCGGAAGTCAGTACCGCTCTTGGCGCCAGGTACAGGACTCCGCCCAGCAGCGCTACGAGGAAAACCCCGAGTTCACGGTCCGCCGCAGTCCAACGGACGCCTGAACCCGCGGACTAGCCACGCGGCTGCGCACCAGTGCCTATGGTTGGTCTGAGTCCCAGACGGGGATCGGCTGAAAGGCCCCGGCGCGCCCGCCCGATTCCCCAACAACCTCACTGACCCTGGCGAAGAGCTCGGGATCGGTCCGCCGGAGAATCGCAAGGCTGTCCTGCACAATCCGCTCGTTGCCTTCCAGTCGCGCGGCCTGTGCACGGATTGCGTGGATGACCGGGGCGTCCGGGCGGACGGCAATCGCGCGAGCCAGTGTTTCCAGTGCGGTTTCCGCATCTCCCGCAGACAGCGCAAGATTCGCCAGGTTGGTGTAGGACGGCAGGTAATCCGGGACCGCACTGATGGCCTCGTTGAAGGCTCGCTCGGCGCCTGCCCTATCCCCGAACACTGCGGAAAGAATTCCAAGCCTGTTGCGGAAGATCGCTTCCCGCCTTCCGCCCGCTCTGGCCGCCTGCTGCACCAGCTCCTGCCGCTGTGGCGCATAGAGTCCAGCGCGCATCCCGGCCCGGCTCTCCGTCACCGCGCCGTTGACAAGGCCCGGCGCGGGGGGAACCACGTCAATGCTCGCGGGAGGAATCCCCGCCGCGGGGAAGCGCGTCCTTGCTTCGGCCAGCGGGATGAATTCCACCCGGCCGCGTCCGTGGTTTGCATCTACCAGGGCGGAACCTTCGCGCCACGCCGCCCAGAAACCGTCGCTGACGACGGTTGTTTCCACCGGCAACCAGATGGTTCCGTTGTGTTCAAAGACCGCGGTGTCCGGGCCGTCGTACAGCCAGGACAGCTCCGCTGGTTCTCGCGTGTCAAAGGCAATCATCACGTGGCCCGGAGTGGTAACGACGGCAGTCCGAATTCCGGCCGCCTCGTACATGGAGGCCAAAAGCGCGGAGGTGTCATCGCAGTCCCCGATGCGGTAAGCCAGCGTGGTTCGCGGGAACCGAACCGTGTCCACCAGCGACGGTTGCCCCAAAACCTCGGTGAAGGGGCTGTCGGGGTCCTCCAGATAGGTAATGCCGTAGGTCCCAAGCCCGTCAGCAAGGCGCATTGCCCGTTCAATGATGGCAGGAAGGGTTCCCGAGCTGCCCTGACGGTCCGCCTGCTGGTTGGAATCTGCCGGGTTGCCCGCTTCGGCGAGCAGTCCGGCAGTGAAGCGCGCCACGGTCTCCTCGTTGGGAACAATGAATGAGCTGAGTTTGGCGCTGTCGTCCCAGGTGATGGACGTGGCTCTCCTCAGAAGCGTCTGAGCTCGCTGTCGCAGCTCCCAGCCCGCGTCCGACACAACGGAGACCTCCGCCTGCACCGGTACGTCCTCCGCGACACCGAACACTTCGGTCCGCAGAACAACCGGAACCCGATAGCTTGCGCTGCTTCCCGGGCGGATGGATTCAGTTACCCGGATGGTGCTTTCGCCAGCGCTGTACTGGCCGAGTGACAGCCCGACGGCAAACCCGGTGACCGCTTGGGAAGAGGTGTTCTGCAGCGTCACCTCTGCAAAGCCATCCTCCGCGTAGTTGCGGATCAGCGCGGGAAACACCTCGGATAGGGTCACTTCGGCAATTTGCAGATGGGCCTGGGGTGCGCGGCCCGGTTCCTCAAAGGATGCGCGGAGGCGCTCCAACTCACGGGCGATCTCGGGGTCCCGGCCGGAAAGGGGAATAGCCAGCTCATACATGCGCTGGGCATCCGAGTACGCAATCTGCGCCGAAGTCCTGCCCAGATCCTGCAGGAGCAAAAGCGCATCCTGGGCCAGCCTGCGCGCGCTGGCGAGGACCCGACTGAGCTGGGTGCGGTCTCTTCCTTCCTGGATTTCCGGATTCCGGGGATCCCGGTTGGCTGCCTCGCTCCACCAGTGGTAGGCGAAGTCAAGTGCGTTCTGCTCCTCTGCCAACCCTGCCGCTGCCACGTAGGTCTGGGTTGGTTGGCGAAAGGTCTGGATGTTCGCTGTGATCTCAGCCCATGCCTGTTCTTCCTCGTTGAGCTCGCGGCCGGCAATCGCGGGGTCAAAGAGCTGGACAATCCAGCCATTGCTGCTGCTGGATAGCAGATAGACGTAGCCGTTTGTCGGATCCACGGCTACGGCGGGTACCTGCAGGAAGCTGTCCGCAATCCCGGGAACGGAGCTGAGCGTCCAGACCGGCACGCCGCTGGCGTCATACCGGACCAGCTCCTGCTGTTTCAGCGCCAGGAGGCCACCATCGGGGAGCGGCGCCATGGACTTCACCGCATCCCCTGTCTGTACGCCAAGAAGCGTGATGCTCCCGATGTCCTCCCCCGTGTCCGGACGGACGATCCGCACCGATTGAGAGAGGATGTCGTAGATCCAGAGGTTTCCCAGGGGACCGGTGGCAATCGCCGGAGTTGGTGTCTCCACCGGGGGGTCCAGTGCTATCCGCTGCGGTCCCGCCTCCCCGGTTGCGTAGAAGCCGTAGCTCCCGTCCGCGGAAGGACTCACATCCCCAAGGACGGCCTCTCCCCCGGGCAGCACGGTGAAGCTGTAAGGAAACGTAACGGGCGTCCGAAAGGATTGCACGAATCCGTCCGAGATCCGGTAGGCAATCCCGCTTGAGGATCCCCGCGTCCAGAGGACTCCGCTGGATGAGTACTGGACGGCGAGCCCGGCATCATTGGCGCCCGCCTGCTGCAGGAGTGGTCCCGGCTGGCCAATGACGCGAAACGCGGGGTCCATCTCATAGCTGTAGACACTTGCCCCAATGGCGACCCGACCGAACGCACTTGCCGCTATCCCCGTTGACGTGGGGATCGGAATCCGGAGGGCCGGATCGCTTGCGAAGCTCACGGGAGCCACGCGAATTGTCGACAGCGAGGCAGCAGGGATCTCCGTTCCGAGGGTGGGGTAAACTGCGCGGGCCACGGCGGAAGCAAGTGCCTGGGACAAGCGCTGCGGGTCCGCACCCACAACCGCAGAGTTTCCGCTGCCCAGGCGACCGTTCACCGATACTGCGGCGGTGATACCCCGGGCGTCTGACGAGAGCACAATCTCCACGCTTCCGTCCCGACCGTCACCCGAAAGGCGGAAGAGTTCCTTGTATCGCTCGTTGACCTGATACTCCACATCCGCGGCTAGCTCGGAGCGGTTTAGCCCGACGGTGGAGAAATCGCGGATTGCGCCGAGGCGGAATTCGGGGACATGAGCAGAGGCTCGCTGCGCGAAGCTCAGCGGGCTGAGCACAAGAACGACAATTCCCGCTATGAGTGACGACCGTGCCGCTGCCTGCATACTCTTGGCATTGTAGCCATGCTTGGGAAGTATTTCTCCTGGAACGGTCAGCTTCGCGACACTCCAGAGGCGCGAATTGCTGCGGATGACCTGGATTTCGCCTCCGGGTTCGGCATCTATGAGACGCTGCGGGTCCGCAGCGGAGTTCTGTACTTCTGTGAGGACCACGAGGCACGCCTGTTCCTCAGTGCACAGGTCCTCGGCCTGGCCCTTCGCTGGGGTCCCGGCGGCCTGTGTCGGGAGATTGAGGGCCTGTTGTCCCACAGCGACGTTCCGGAAGCCAACGTCAGGGTTCTGGTGATTGGCAGGGGAGACGGGACGGACCGCGACCGAAACGACCACTTTGTCATGCTGGTTGAACCCCCGCATGTTCCGTCCTCCGCGCCCGATTCCGGCGTCCCCTGCATCCTTTCCAACGGCGAACGAGCTTTTCCCGCGGCCAAATCACTCAACCTCCTGGTGAGCCGCATGGCCTACCAGCGCGCCCAGGCCGCCGGTGCCTACGATGCGCTGCTTGTTGCCCACGACGGCGTTGTGACCGAAGGCACCCGAACCAGCGTCCTGTGGGAGCAGGACGGAGAGGTCTGGACTACCGTTTCCGATCGCGCTCTTGGAGGTGTGACCTTTCTTCACCTGGAGCGAACGCTTGCCACCCTGGACATCAAGGTAAGGCGGGGCCTCCTGTCGCGCGACCTGCTTGCAAGTGGTGCGGTGCCGCTGTGGATCAGCAGCACCTCAACCGGGATTGTGCCGGTCAGCCGGGTAGATGACACCGATCTCCCGCGGGGAGAGCGCCTGGCCCCAGTGCTGCAGAAACTCCGCAGTGGCCTGGGGTATCGGTGAGGCCGAGGCCCCGGTGCGCTACACTGACGCTACAAGGATGACTACATGAGCAAAGCAATTCCGAGCATCGCCCTGGTGATACTGCTGTCAGGCTGTGCAAGCCTGGGGCAAGCCTCCGTGGCTGACAACGCGCAGCGAGATGCCGTGGACCAGGTCCTCGGTGGACTGGAGATGGCGGCTGCCACCGGCCAGTGGGACCCGATTGTGCAGACGCCATTTTTGTGGGGAAGCGAGATTCTCGTCCGTACCCAGGACGTGACCGCCGCACTGCCCGGTGTGGATGAGCTGGTTTCCTGGGCAAGCCCGGATTCGGTAGAACTGCAACGAGCTACGGCGGAGGCCTGGCTGGACATCTCCGGTCCCGGCGACGACCTGTCCGTGCAGCGCTTCTTTGCAAGCAGAGACAACCTGATTCTGGCAGAGCTCAGCGGCTTTGTGTTTCCGGTCTGGCTCCTGGTGAGCCCGGGAGATTCCCCGCGGCTCCTGGGCATTGCCTTGGGGGTGCTGTGATGCGAAAGACAGCAGTTATCGCCGGGCTGCTGTGCCTGCTCGGGGCCGGACTCTCCGCACAGGCTGCCGATGTCACCTACTTTGAAGGGGCCCCTCAGCTGGAGCGCGCGTCCGGTCAAAGCGAGCCCATAGACTTTGGGTTGGGCGTCGGTACAGAAGACGCGGTAGTCACTGGAGTCGGGGACTTTGTGGAGCTGAGCCTTGCCAACGGGGGAACCATCTCCGTTGAGTCCAGCACGGTCTTCCGAATCGATGAGGTCAGCGAGAACGGGCAGCCACCGGTCCCGGTCCTGCGTACAACTGTCGGCTCGGTACGAGTTGCGCTGGGGGACCGAATTCGTGGGACTGTTGAGCCGAGATTTGCCACCGCATCTGCCGCCGCCGGTGTGCGGGGAACCGAGTTTCTGGTGTTTGCCGGCCAGGACGGCTCTTCTCTCTTTGTGGTGGAGCAGGGCCTGGTAGTTGTGAGCGGGCAGAACGGGGATGTGGAACTGGGTCCCGAGCAGGCTGTTGAGGTGAACACCGACGGACGCCTGGGCGAACGCTTCCAGGTTCGCAGGGGCAGCATCAACTTCCAGGACTGGAACCGCGGACGTCTCCAACAGTTTTCCGACAACCCCGTGGCTATTATGCGGGAGGCCCGCCAGCGAATGGCTCAGTTGATCCAGGAGATCCGGGAGCTTCGGCAGAGCTACAATCAGCTTGCAAGGGAAATTGACGAGCTCCGGATTGAGGCCCGTCGGTTGGCTGATGAAGGGATGCGGGATGAGGCTGCCCGCCTGTTCGAGCAGGAGGTAGAGCCCCGGCAGTTGGCGGCGTCCTACCGGCTGATCACATTGCGCTACACGGTGAACAGCGCAATCAATCTCCGCACCTTTGTGATCGCCCCGCTGAACTCGCGCGGGCAGGCCCTATTGATCCGGAATTCAGAACAACTGCGGGAGTTTGCCGGTGAATACCGCCAGATTGTGCGAAACTATGCTGAGGTAGTTGCCCCGGAGATCCGGGAACGCGACTTCCTTTTTGACCGAACACTGAGGGAGGAATAGATAATGAACATGATGAAAACGGGCGTTGGCAGGGAAAGCGTGAGTGGCCTTGGAAGAGCGCTTCGCCTGGCCGCGGTACTTGGCGCCATTCTCGCGCTAGCCGGGTGTGAAGAGCTCCTTGCGGCGCTCCTTGCGGCGGAAGCAGACCCGGACCAGGCTATCTCTGGCCTCATGGACGACTTTGAGGAGACGCTGAATCAGGACGGGGGCTACACCGGCAGCGAGATTGCGTCGCTCTTTCACTCCAACATTGAGGATCCTGTTGTGGATGACACCGAGTTCTGGAGCACATCACTCTTTGCCGCAGCTGACGGTCCCTATTCCATCATCGTAGGGACATCGGTTGAGAACAACAGCGAGTTTGATGGTGCTCGTCAGGCGACGGTTACAGTAGAGAACGGGTTCTCCGTAACCCGGGACTGGGACTTTGTGTTCCTCCAGGATGGGTTCAACTGGCGCATCCGAAAGATTGAAGAATTGGACTCCGACGGGAACTACGTGGAGGACTACCTCCGCCGGATCAACTGATCTATTGCGCCGCCGGTTGCGGCCGGCGGTAGCGGTAGCCGTACCCCAGATTCCAGCTGTTCGCTCCCGGGGCCGGTCGGAACAGCGCGACAAAGATCTCGGTCTGTGGTGGAACCTCCACCGTGGCCGGAAACTGCCGGGAGCCCTGCAGCCCGCGGCTGTTGACACTGATCTCCATTGAGACCTCGGTGTCCAGCGCGTTCCGGGCGAACAGCAGGTAGGTGCCGTCAAGGGTTTCCAGACGGAGATCCACCGTGTCGCCATCCGTGAACGGTTCGCGGTGATCCGCAACGTCTTCCAGCACAATGTCAGCACCAAACTCCCACGGAAACTCCGGCCCGCCAGGATGAACGGCGTAGTAGTAGCGGCCTTCCTCCGGTGTGACCACTTCTCCGGTGACGTGCCTGAATCGGACGGGTATTGAAATCATCTCCCCGCTTTCCTGCGGCAAGCGCACGTCAAAGTGCAGATGCGGTCCGGAGGCCCGACCGGTTGCGCCGCTGTACCCGATGAGCTGCCCAACTTCTACGCGTTGGCCAACCTCCACCTCGGCACCGTTGAGTCTGAGGTGCACGTAGTTGCCAAAGCTCCCGTCATCGTGGGCGATGAGGACGTAGTTCCCATCCTGTGAGTACGCCGCCCCGAGGCCCCCCCGGCTGGAGTCTTCCTTCACTTCAATCACTACGCCATCCCGCGCTGTGTGAATCGGGGTGCCGGTGTCCAGGTCAAAATCCAGGGCGTACTGGTTGCTCCCGAAATGGGTGAAGTCTCCGTTGTGCCCCTGCGTGACACGGTGCTTGGTGCCGTGGGCAAACGGGAACGTGTAGACGTAGTCGTCATCGTGGAAGGCGGTGCGCGGATCCCCCGGAGCGGCAGTCCATGCCACAGCAAACCCAATCTGGCGCGCACCTGGTTGTGGAATGAGGTCAAAGAGCTCTACCCAGCGTTCGGTCGGCGGAACAGAATCCCGATACGGAAGCGCTTGGGACGGTTCCAGTCCAACAAGGCTGTCAAAGCGTACCTGTATCCACACCCGAACCAGGTGGCGATTCCGCGCGAATACCGTCCATCCGCCTTCTTCTCTGTCCCGAATGTCCAGATCCACCAGTGTCATGGTCTGGGCGGGCAGCTCTGCGGGCTGGACAAGGGCGCCGACCTGCAGAAGGAGCAGAAGGAGCAGGAGTATCGATGTCGGGGCGATTCTGGTTCGCTGCATTTCCGGTCCGCAAAGGCTACCGCGGTGGCGGGCTTCGCGCTACATTTCCGGACGTGGCTCGAGCAGATATCCCTGAGGCAGATGCACTTCTCGATATAGAGCACAATGTCCTGGATCATGGCTTTGTAAGGCTTGTGGACTACATGGGTGGGGATCAGCGAATTGTGCAGTCCGCCAGGGTCTCCTACGGGGAGGGGACAAAAGGATTCCGCAAGGACGAAGGCCTGATCCGCTACCTCCTGCGCAACGAACACACTTCGCCATTCGAGCAAGTCATTCTGACCTTCCACGTGAAGCTTCCGATCTTTGTTGCCCGGCAGTGGGTCCGGCACCGGACCGCGCGCCTGAATGAGATCAGTGGCCGCTACAGCATCATCAGCCACGAGTACTACATCCCGGAGGAAGGTGTTATCGCGCGGCAGAGCAGGGACAACAAGCAGGGGAGGGAAACCGAGCCCGTGAGTCCCGCTGATGCTGCAGAGGTCCGCACCCGCCTGGTCCGCGCGGCAAGTGATGCCTTTGCTCGCTACGATGAATTGCTTCAGTCCGGGATCGCGCGCGAGCTTGCGCGCGTAGGACTTCCGCTTTCCACCTACACCGAGTGGTACTGGCAGATTGACCTCCACAACCTGTTTCACTTCCTCAAGCTGCGGCTGGACCCCCACGCACAGTATGAGATTCGCGCATACGGCGAGGTGCTGTTCACAATCGCCAAGGCCGTAGCACCAATTGCCTGCGCTGCGTTTGAGGACTACATCCTCGGTTCCCATCGCTTTGCAAAGGCCGAGCTCGCGGCAGTCCGAGCGCTGCTCGCCGAAACCGACGAAAACCGGATCCGGGAAGCCGGCGCCGCGCAAGGCCTTGAAGGGAAGGCCCTTGATCGCCTTGTCGACGCGGTCCGGGGTCCGTAGTATCGAGCGCAGATGGACCAACCCGATACCCAACGCCGACTTGCCGTCCTGATTGACGCGGACAACACGCAGCCCTCCATTGTGGAAGGGCTTCTTGAGGAAGTGGCCAACTACGGCGTTGCCAGCGTAAAACGAATCTACGGTGACTGGACCGGACCACATCTGAAGGGCTGGAAGCAGGTGCTCCTGGACTACGCCATCCAGCCGATCCAGCAGTTCAGCTACACCAGCGGCAAGAACGCCACGGACAGCATGATGATCATTGACGCTATGGACCTGCTCTACGCGCAAGCCGTCAATGGTTTCTGCATAGTATCCAGCGACAGTGACTTCACCCGGCTCTCCGCGCGGCTGCGCGAGGCCGGAATGATCGTCTATGGCTTCGGTGAGCAGAAGACTCCCCGCGCCTTCGTGACGGCGTGCGACCGCTTCATCTACGTGGAGAACCTCCGCAAGGACGCAAAGGAAGACCGCGCCAAGAGCAAGCGTAGCTCCAACGAGCTGAAGCGCGATGCACGGCTTGTGAACCTTCTGCGAAACGCGGTGGAGGATTCTGCTGATGAGAACGGCTGGGTAGAGCTTGGGGCGGTGGGCACGAACGTCCTGAACCGCGCGCCAGAATTTGACCCGCGATCCTACGGGTACAAGAAGCTCGGCGATCTGGTGCGAGCCATCGATCTCTTTGAGATTGATGAGCGGGCCCACCAGTCTTCGCCCGGATTCGCCGTCTACGTCCGGGACCGCCGGAAGAGGGGATAGTGTGAGACAGCTTCGTCCACTTGACGTGCTGGCAATCATTCTCGCGATCGGCGTGGTGACCGCCGTTTCGGTGCAGGCCGCAAGTGGTGGAATCCAGGGCAGCCAGGTCCAGGTGGAGTCAGAGGAAGGCACGTTTGTGTACGCGCTCTCCCAACAGGTCCAGGCATCCGTTGAAGGCCCGATCGGACACACCCACTTTGAGGTGGTAGACGGACGCGTTCGGGTTACTGAGAGCCCGTGTCGGGATCAGATCTGCGTTGCCGGGGGCTGGATCGGCAGAACCGGTGAGTGGGTTGCCTGTCTTCCCAACCGCGTGTTCGTCCGGGTTGTTGCGGGCGATGACGCTCCCTTTGACGCTCAGACCTTCTAAGGAGGGAACCGAAAATTGTCTGAGCAGGGTAACGGCAACGAGGAACGCTACGACATTGTGATTGCAGGCGCCGGTGGAGCGGGACTCTGGCTGGCAAACGCGATCCTGGCCCGGAAGCTTCCACTCAAGGTGCTGCTTCTAGACCCCGACCCAAAGAACAGCAATGACCGGACCTGGTGTTTCTGGGCCCGGGACCCCAACGAAGCAGATACGGTTGTCAGCCACCGATGGAACCGGTTTCGGATCACGGACGGTAGCTTTGATCGGGAAGTGGAACTCGCTCCGTACGACTACCGGATGGTCCGCGGAATTGACTTCTACGAGCGTTCGCGCAGCCGAATAGCCGAGAGCGGCACAATCACCTGGGTCCGAGACCGTGTCCTGCGCCTGGACGACGGCGAGGAAGCCGTTGTTGCGCACACTGAGGCTGGCCGAGTGATACGGGCCAAATGGGCCTTTGACGGCCGCTATGAGTACGGGCGCCTGAAGCCGGATACCCAGCGCAATGTTGCGGTTCTGCAGCATTTTCTGGGTCTGGTGGTGCGGTGCAGTGAACCGGTCTTTGATCCACAGAAGGCGCACTG
This sequence comes from uncultured Spirochaetaceae bacterium, assembly GCA_964591085.1. GTDB lineage: Bacteria > Spirochaetota > Spirochaetia > DSM-27196 > CAZPXH01 > CAZPXH01. Next base: position 81,400 of record CAZPXH010000007.1, read on the forward strand.
GTTTGACTTTCGGGTCCGGCGAGCGCAGGACTTTCGCTTTTGCTATGTGCTTCCCACCGATCAGCATACGGCTCTCGTGGAGTACACCGCGTTTACCCCGGAGCTCTTCCCCGCTGCAGAGTATCGGGAGGCGGTGGAGGACTTTGTGCGCAACACCCTCGGCGCCAGTGACTGGGAAGTGGTGGAGGAGGAGAGCGGAATCATTCCCATGTTCTCCCAGAGCTTCCCCGTTCGCGCCGGACGACGGATTCGGCGCATCGGCACTCCGGCTGGCCGCGTGAAGGCAAGCACCGGCTTTGCGTTCAACCGAATGCGCAAGGATGCGGAGGCAATTGCCACATCTTTGGAGCGCCACGGTCATCCGTGGGACGTGCCAACGCCGCCCGGGCGCTTTGCCGCATACGACCGCATGCTCCTGGACATCTTTGCCAATCGCCAGGAGCTGACCGTTCCCATTTTTGTTCGCTGGTTTCAGCGGAATCCCATCCAGCGAATGCTCGCGTTTCTGGATGAGGAGCTGCCGCTTCCTGGCTGTCTGGCACTGATGGCCAGCTCACCCCGGCTACCGTTCATCCGGGCCTGGTTCCGTGTTCGGTTCCGGCAGAGACGCCGCAGCCTCCCGCTGCCACAAACGGCGGAGGTGTCGGGATGAGTCTGCTGGAGAACGCTCCGGAGCTGCTAAGTCTGTTGCGTGAGCAGGCGAATCCCGCGGTCTGGGTCCTGGGAGGGCTGTGGCTGGTCTCCATGATTTCCGTGCCGATCCAGGGTTGGCGGGATGGGATCCGGGGAACCCGCCGTGGTCTGGAGATCAGCGTTTACCTTCAGACGAGCATTGTGGTGGCAGTATTGCTTCCAGTCTGGGGTCTGCCGCGGCTTCTGGTCACCGGTGTGGGAATTGTTCTGCTGGGGTGGTTTGCGGAGTGGATTGGCTCCAGCCGTGGGTGGCTCTTCGGGCGCTACCACTACACAGACGTGCTGCAGCCCCAGCTGCTGCATGTCCCGGTGCTCATCCCCGTTGCGTGGCTGATGATCATTCCGGTGAGTTGGGCGGTAGGACAGGCAATCGTTGGTCCACCGGAGACGCTGTGGGCACGCCTCGCCATCGCCGCTATCGGTGCTGGCGCCACCACGGCCTGGGATCTCTACCTGGACCCGCAAATGGTCAAGTGGGGTTTCTGGGAATGGGACCAGGACGGTGCGTATCTCGGAATTCCCATCCGCAACTTCATCGGCTGGTTTTTCACCGCGTTGGTGATGGGCCTCATCCTCTTTCCGCCAGCAATCCCGGTTGCGCCCCTGCTCCTGCTGTTCAGTCTCATCTGGATCATGCAGTTCGTGGCGCAGATGCTCTTATGGAGGCTGCGTGTTTCCGCCATTGTCGGGTTGGTGGCAATGGGGTTGTTTGTGGTTCCGGCAGTCCTGATCCTGCTCAGTCGGATTCAGGGTTAGACCAGGCTGCCAAAGCGGCCAGCTCACGCCGTTCGAGGGGCTGCCGGCGTAGCCAAACCAGAGCCGAGCGGCAACCGACGGTTCAGCGAACTTCCAGGCTGTAGCGCTCCGGATTGAAGAGTTCAAAGCGGTCTTCCAGGCCCCGGGTAATAACAACCTGGTCATCCTCGGTGACGAAGATGGCTTCCACCTCCGGCAGGGAATTCACAAAGTCCACGCCAACTTCAAGGCCCTGCACAAAGACCGCGGTAGACATGCCATCGGCAAGCATTGAGTCCGCTGCAACGATGGTGACGCTCTCCAGTCCGTTGCCAGCGGGATAGCCGGTCTCCGGATCGATGATGTGGTGGTAACGCACGCCGTTCTGCACAAAGAAGCGCTCGTAAGGTCCGCTGGTGACGATGGACTCTTCTCCCACCTCAACGATCCCGAGGATGCTTCCCCGAGAGTTGTCCGGCTGTTGTACGCCAATTCGCCATACCCCATTCACCGGCTGTTCACCGAGGGTAACTATGTTGCCGCCGAAGTCCAGGATGGCGCTGGTGATCCCCGCTTCCCGCAGGATTCGCTTTGCCTCATCTGCGGCGTAGCCTTTGGCGATACCGCCGAGATCCAGCCCCATGCCCTCACCGATTGCTACAGTCCTTCCGTCAACTGAAACAGCATCCCAGGATACGCGGCCGACTGCGGACTCGAGGACATCCTTATCCGGAACGCCGGCATCCGGCGTTCCGATTCCCCAGAGTTCCACTACCGGCCACACCGAAGGGTCAAAGGCTCCGTCTGACAGTTCAGCTATTCGCAGTCCCTCCCGTAGAACGAGGACGGTGTCCTCGGAGAAGTCCACGGGCGTCCCGGGTGCCGCGCTATTGATGGCGTGAATCTCGCTCCGGGGATCCGGATCTGTGGTCATTCGCCACTGAATGTCCTCGACGCGGGAAAAAACCCGGTCCATTGTCGTTTCCGTGTTGTTTGCAAAGGCCGTGACCGTTACAAATGTACCGAGCAGTTGTTGCGTTTCGCTTTCGCGCGGGCCGGGCCGGTCACAGGAGAGCAGCAAGAGTACCGGTACGGTGACAGCAAGAACGCGCCGAACGCTACGTGACATGCATATAGAGTATGGCAAAGCGCTGCGGTGAGCATCAATGTCATTTTTGGTGGACAAATAAAGTGAGAGCCGTTACGATACCGAATTATCCATTGCGCTTACCGGGGCGCGCAGAAAAGCAGTGACCCGTGTTGGAGGTAACGTGAACAACAAGACGCGAATCGCCATTCTCGGTGGCGGGTATGGCGGCGTTGAGGCGGCCAAGATCCTGAATCGCCGCTATCGCAGGAAGCCGGAGTTTGAGATCACCCTCATCGACCGGAATCCCTACCACACCCTCATGACCGAGCTGCATGAGATCGCCGGATCCCGCGTGGAGCCGGAAGCAGTGCAGGTCAGTTTCCGCAAGATCTTTGCGGGAACCCGTGTGAACGTGGTCTGCGACGAGATCCAGGGCATTGACTTTGAAAAGCAGGTCATGCGCTCCAAGATCGCGGAGTACGAGTACGACTATCTGATCATCGGAACCGGCGGCGCGCCGGAATTCTTTGGAATCCCCGGTGTGCAGGAGCACAGCTTCAGCCTGTGGTCGCTGGAAGATGCCATCCGGATCCGCACCCACGTGGAAGAGATGTTCCGCGAGGCGGCGAAGGAACCCGATCCGGAGATCCGCAAGCGAAAGCTCCGCTTTGTGATCGGTGGCGCCGGTTTCACCGGCGTAGAGCTTGCAGGTGAGCTTGTGGAGCGCCGGGACACCCTGTGCGTGAAGTACCACATTGATCCTGCCGAGGTGAGCATCAAGATTGTAGAAGCCAAGGACAGCGTCCTTCCGATCTTCCCCGAACGCCCGCGGGAAAAGACACGGAAGTACCTGGTGAAGAAGGGTGTTGAGCTCCTTCTGAACACACCCATCACCAAGGCAGAGCCGGACCACGTCGTCCTCAATGGGGAGACACAGCTCTTCACCGAGACGTTCATCTGGACAGCCGGTATCCAGGGTTCCGAGTTCACCGCCAAGGTTGAGCTCACAAAGGGCCGGGTGTCCCGGGACGAATGCTCCTTTGCCACCGAAGAGGGCATTCACGGAATGAAGGGCTGCCACTTTGATGACGAAGACCGCTATGTGGTTGGTCAGCGCGGACGCCTTCTGGTCAACGACTACATGCGGAGTGTGGACCACAAGAACGTGTACATGGTTGGCGATGTCCTGTGGTACGTGGAAGGTGAGAAGGTGGTCCCCCAGATCGTGGAGACCGCACTCCAGACAGCCGAGACGGCAGCACACAACATTGTTGCAGACATAGAAGGCAAGGAGCTCAAGGCCTTCAAATCCAACTACCACGGAAACATGGTTTCCATCGGCGGACGCTACGGCACTGCACACGTCCTGGGAATCTCGCTGAGCGGCTTTCTGGCAATGGGTGTGAAGCATCTGATCAACGTTCACTACCTCTGGGGTCTCGCCGGCCTCAACGCCGTTTGGGAGTACATGAAGGGTGAGTTCTTCACCATCAAGGAGCGTCGCTCCATTGTTGGTGAGCACTTTGCGCACAAGCTTCCCACCTTCCTTATTTCACCGCTGCGGATCTTCCTTGGCGCAAAGTGGCTCAACGAGGGCATCAAGCACGTGCAGGATGGCTGGCTGGACCCGGGCCGCGGCGGGCTGGCCGATGTGGACACCGCGTCCATCTACCTCCCGGGCGTTTCCTTCGGTGATGCAACGGCTGCCGCAACCGAGTGGGCAGATCCCGAGCAGGCGGTCGCGGTAGCGGCCGAGTATGGCGAGCCGTTGATTGAAGCCCTTGGCATCTACACCTGGTTTGCAGAGTCAGTGCTGTCGGCCGCGCCGACCTTCGCCTTCCTCTTGCAGGCAAGCGTCGTGATCTTCCAGATTCTGATTGGCCTCGCACTGATCGGCGGACTATTCACCTTCCCTGCTGCAATTGTGTCCATCGGCTTCGGCCTGCTGTTCATTGCATCCGGATGGGGGAACCCAGAGCTGCTGTGGTACATCGGTGCATCCATTGTGATGCTGGGTGGCGCAGGGCGCGGTCTTGGCTTGGACCACTACGTGCAGCCCTGGCTCCACCGATGGTGGAACGGTACCCGTCTTGCCAAGCGGACCTTCCTCTACACCGAGGAGCCCAGGCCGTAACATGAGCGGGCACGCACTTGCTGGCGTGCAGCTCGATGCGGAGCTTCTGAACGTCCGCAGCCTGCTGCGCGACGTAGCCGACAGCAGCCCAACGTGGCTGCGGGAGCCCGTCACTGAAGCGGTGATGAGCCCGGGAAAGCTGGTTCGCCCGAGTTTGGTGATCCTTGCTGCCCGGGCGGCGGCTACCCATGGCGCTCAAAGCGACGACAGGCACGGCGTATCGGAGCGAACCCTCCAATACGCTGCTGCCATCGAGCTGATTCACATAGCCAGCCTTGTCCACGATGACATCCTGGACGGCGCAACTACTCGCCGTGGCCGACCCGCGCTGTATCGAATGATCGGCGTGCGCCAGGCTGTACTGGTTGGCGACTACCTGGTTATGCGGGCTCTGGAGCTCGCGGGCTCGGCAGCCGATTCCCGCGACATCAGCGAAGGGCTAACTGCCATTACGGCGCTTATCCAGAGCCAGGCGGGGGAAGCCCTCCAGGGCGAAGTGTTCGCCGTGGAGGAAGAGTCCCTGCGCACCTACCGCAAGCGCACTGCGGGAAAGACCGCGTCTCTGGTGGCCCTCAGTCTGGTTGCCGGTGCCCGGTCTGTTGATGCTAGCGATGAGATCACGGCGGTTCTCCGTCACGTCGGGTATCGTTCGGGGCTCGCGTTTCAAATGATTGATGACGTGCTGGACGTTGCCGGAAGCGTGGCAACCCTGGGGAAGGCTCCGGGGTCAGACCTGCGTCAGGGAATCCCTACAATTGTTCAGATCATCACCCGCCGGCGGATTGCCCACCGGGGTTCGCGCGCGGTTCGGGGCTACGATCGCCTGCGGAAGCTCTGCCGGTTTCCCGGCCCTGTTGGCGGCACAGCGCTCAAGCGGGCAACCCGAATTACCCGGGCAATCGGGGTCGATCCCGCACTGGGATTGGCGCGCGGATACTCGGACGGAGCGATAGCGCTCCTGGAGCAACTGCCTGCCTCTCATGAGCGCAAGCAGCTCATTGACTTCATTGGGTTCCTGGCCCGGCGCAGCCGATAGCAAGCACGTAGTGCTCTGCGGATGCGCTGCGGACTGCCTTGGGGCGCGCCCGCTTCACTGACGCAAAGCGCGGGGAAAGCTCTGCTACCCACGCTTCAACGCCACTTCCCTGGAACAGCTTAACCACCAGCGCTCCGCGGGGTTTTAAAACTCGCATTGCGATGTCTCTTGCGGCATCGCAGAGTGCCTCAGAGCGAGCGATGTCCAGCACCCGGTTGCCGCTGGTGCTCGGGGCAGCATCCGACAACACCAAATCAAATGGCCCGAGCTCTGCAATGCGCTGGATCACCGCTTCATTCGTGAAGTCGCCCCGGAGAAACGTTACACCGGGCAGGCGGGCGCGCTGGTCCAGGTCCTGGAGATCCACCGCAACAACTGCAGCCGCGTCGCCCAGCTTTCGGGTAGCGTACATGGTCCAGCTCCCAGGGGCAGCCCCGAGATCCAGCACGCTCAAGCCCGGGCGGATCAGGCGATTGCGTTCGTCCAGTTCCTGCAGCTTGTACACCGAGCGCGCCGGGTAGCCCTCTGCTCGCGCCCGTTTACTCCAGGGATCATCCTCTCGCTTTGCCATTTCCCTGAGGCTCTCACATCTCCGCGTTGACGTCAGTCCGGGCTCTCCGTACTCTTCGCTGGTGTCCAGACAGCTGCGGATGTATCCGTACCGCCAGTTCAACGCTGCGCTGGGAATCATCATCGCCAACGTCGCGGTCTTTCTGCTGACTTCGCTCACCCGGCAGCTGCAGCTTTATCTGGCACTGAACCCCGTGCTCATCGTTCGGGAGCTGTTTCTGTGGCAGCCGCTGACCTACATGTTTGCCCACGGAAGCATTGGCCACATCGCCTTTAACATGTTGGGTGTTCTGTTCTTTGGAACCCAGTTGGAGCGACGGATGGGAAGCACCGAGTTCCTGGTGTACTACCTTGTGTCCGGTGTCGGGGCAGGGCTCTTGTCCCTCGGAATATTCTGGATCACCGGTTCATTCAACGTGCTCCTTGTAGGTGCATCGGGCGCTGTTTACGCCGTTCTTCTGGCCTTTGCCACCTTCTACCCGGACGCCACCATCTACGTCTTTGGCATTCTGCCGGTCCCGGCGCCACTGCTGGTGATCGGGTTCACAGTTATTGAGCTATTCAGCCAGCTGACCGGTGGGCGGGGAAACACCGCGCACATCACACACCTCGCAGGATTCCTGGTGGGCTTTCTCTGGCTCACCTTCCGGATTGGGGTGAATCCCATCAATGTGTTCAGCGGGCGCGACAGGGTCTGACGGGCCCCTGCCCCGGGGCGTACCGGTGCCTATGCGCCGCCCAGTAGCCACCGCACTCCTGGTGCTGGCGGGCATGCTCAGCTCCGTTGCTCCAGCCGAGGCGCAGGCGGTACCCGATGATTCCCGGTTCCGCATCACCGTGTGGCTCACCGATGACCCGAGCCTGCTTCCCGATCCGGCTATCCTGGAGTCGGACGACGCAATTGCAACCGAACTCCTGGAACGGGCCCGCCTGTGGCTGTCCGGCATGATCTTTGGCTGGGACTTCCGCTATCAGGTGGATGATCCGATGCGCCAACGTCAGGCGGTCTTCTCGCTTGAACCGGTTGGTGAGATTCCCTTTGGGTTTCCGGGACTCCGGGTGGTGGAAATTGAGCGGCAGCGGGGGCGCGTGACAGCGCAGGTGGACTTCCGAATGCCGGAAGAGATAGCCCATTACCGGCGATACTGGACAGTGACATCCCTGCCGCGCGTTCAGGCGGACGGGGGTGTTGACCTCCGCCGGACCCAGCAGGACGCCCTTGTGTCCGGGCTGGAGCAGGCGGTCCGGAATGTGGCGCGCGGGCGTTTTCGTGATCGGCCGGTAGTGGTCACCGGCAGCGTCGGGCTGATCACGGAACCCAGATTCCGCTACGATTCCGGGCAGTTGATTGCCCGGGTTGACGCCGCGGTGGAGATACGCGGCGTGGAACCCAATACCGCCTTCTGAACAGGAGCGTCTTGAATGACCGATTCTGAGCTGCGCCGAATGCCCAAAGTTGAGCTCCACCGACACCTGGATGGCAGTATTCGGCTGGAAACCATTGTGGATATTGCGCGGCATCATGGAATTCGTCTCCCCAGCGAGGATCTGGACGAGCTGCGCAAACTCGCCACAATCACCCGTCCGCTCCGGGACCTCCGCGAGGTCCTCGATGGTTTTGCCATTCTCCAAAGCGTGTGCGTCAGCTATGAGGCCCTCAAGCGCATCACCTACGAGAACGTGGAGGACGCGGTCCGGGATGGAGTGCAGCTCATTGAACTCCGCTTTGCCCCCGCCTTCATTGGTGTGGGAAAGGACCTGGGCAACGATGAGATCATTGAAGGGGTTGTGGATGGCGTACGCGCCGCGCTTGCAGATTTTCCCGTTGAGGTGGGACTGATCGGGATTGTTGCGCGGTCCCAGAGCCTGGAGTCCAACACGGCTGCAACCGCAGATCTGGTGCGCTACAGCCAGTCACAGCATCCAGAGGCGTGGCGGATCCGCGGCTTTGACCTTGCGGACAACGAGGCGGGTTTTGATGCCAGAGGCTTTGTGCCGCTGGTGCAGCAGGCCCGGGAGGCGGGGCTTGGTATCACCATTCACAGCGGCGAAGACACTGATGCCGCCGCGGTTGCAACCACGCTTGAGCTCTTTCAGGCGGAGCGAATCGGTCACGGAGTGCGGATCTGGGAAGACGAGCCCGTGATGCAGCAGGTCCGTGATGCCGGGGCGCTCCTGGAGGTGTCGCCGACGTCCAACTGGCTCACGCGCGCCGTTCCGTCCCGGGAAGCGCATCCCCTGGTGAAGCTGCACCGGGCAGGCGTTCCAGTCTGCCTGAACTCGGACGATCCCCAGCTGTTCGGCATAGATCTGGTAACGGAGTATCGCTACGCGATGGACGAGCTCGGTGCCACGACAGAGGAACTGCAGCTGATGAATCAGCGTGCCCTGGCAGCGAGCTTCCTCCCGGAGGACAGCCGAAACCGCGCTCGCACGCTCATGGAACAGGCGGTCAGCTGATCAGTATCCGGCTTCCAGGTCCACGCTGTGGCCCGAAGCGTCACCGGATAGCCACGCCTCCAGGGATTCCAGCGCGCCCACCAGCTGGTCACGCTTGCCTTCCGCGGTGTGGGAGCCCGCGTGGGGAGAACACACCAGGTTGGGAAGCTCGGTGAAGGGCAGTTCGGACGGCTGGCTGTCCGTCCAGAACGGCCGTGGATACTGGTACCAGACGTCCAGGGCGGCTCCGGAAATGGTCTGGTCCCGGAGTGCTCTATAGAGCGCGTGCTCCTCAACCACCTTTCCCCGCCCCACGTTGACCAGAAGTCCGTGCCGGCCAAGAGCGGACAGCACGCGTGCGTCCACCAGGTCTTGTGTCGCTCCGGTCAGCGGCAGGCTGACCACCAATGCATCTGACCACTCGGCAAGCGCAACAACATCCGGGGTGACATCCGGGATTCCGGGCGCGGGGCTGCCGCCGCGATTGCAGCCCCGAATCGGAGAGCCAAAGGGTTGCAGAAGGCCGGCAAAAGCGCGCCCGATGGCGCCGGTACCGAGGAGCCCGATCCGGAGGTTTCGGAGGCTACGCCACAGCTCAAACGGACTGCCTGGGTTGTTTCTTCTGGACCAGTTGCCGGTCCGGAGCCGTGCGTCAAACTCAATGACTCTGCCACTCAGTGCCAGAAGCAGCGCAAGCGCGCGTTCAGCCACGGTTGTCGCGTTCCCGTGGCTGTTCAGGACGCTAATCCCGCGGCGCCCATACTCATTTGTCTGGACGCGGTCAATCCCGGTGAAGGGAATGATGTGGCACTGCAGGGATTCTGCGGCCGCAAGCTGACTGTCGCTCAGCGGCCCGGACACCAGCACCTCGGCCGCAGGCAGTTCCGGATCCGGCTCCGATGACTCGGCCTGGACAATGTCCAGTTTCGGGTGACGTCCCCCGAGCTCCGCGAGCAGGTCCGGATTCTCTTCCGCAGTGTGCGTGGCGAAGACAATTCGCATTCCCCTACAATACTCGGGCTGGCGATGGGAGATACAGGAATAGATTTCATTGGTGACATCCACGGGCATGTCTGGCACTTGAAACAGCTGCTGGAGCGCCTTGGCTACACCATGCATCGCGGACGCTTTCGGCCTCCGGCAAGACGTCACACTGTATTTGTTGGCGATGTGATTGACCGCGGCCCAGACGTTCCCGCGGCGCTCCAACTGGTCCGCCGCATGGTGGACTCCGGAGACGCAACGCTCCTGATGGGCAACCACGAGCTGAACGCGCTGGGCTTTCACAACGCCGCCGCCGCGGCAGCTACCGTATACCAGAGCTCCGGCCATCGTGGGTCCCCGCATGCCTTGCGCCCCCGGACGATGAGCCGAATCAGTCAGCATCAGGCGACCCTCGCCCAGTTTTCCGATGCACCAGGTGACCTTGCATCCCACCTCCAGTGGTTCCGGGAGCTTCCCTTGACCTGGCAAGTGCCAGGTATCCGTGCGGTTCACGCCGCCTGGATTCCGGGGGCGGTGGCGGTGCTGTCCAGCCTGGCATCCCCCCTTTCGGCCACTGAGGTGGCCGCGCTGTTCTCCCGTGGTTCCGAGCTGGCCGAGGCGGTAGATCTGCTCATCAAGGGACCCGAGATGAACCTTCCGCCCGGAGAGTCCTTTGTTGACAGTGACGGCCAACGCCGGATCCGCAGCCGGGTGGCGTGGTGGCTTGATGCCCGCGGACGGAGCCTCGGCGAGTTCCTGTTCCCCTTTGGGGTTACCAACTCTCCGGCGCCGGTCCCGGAGTCGGTGGCGTCTCGTTTCCCGGGCTACACGGACAAAGAGCCGGTACTGCTGGGCCACTATTGGCTCACCGGTCCCGCGCGTTTGCAGTCACCGATGATTGCGATTCTTGACTACAGCGTTGCCCGAGGGGGCCGGATCATGGCCTACCGATGGGACGGAGAGGCGCAGCTGGACCGGTGCCGAATGGTCCCGTCTGACGGGGAGCTTGACGACGAGTACGGCGGGAAGTACGTTGAAATTGCCACGGGGGAGCTGACGTAGTCGGCTGAGAGGGACTGAATGTCCGACCCCAATGACCCGCGCCGGATAATGCCGGACGGGCAGCTGGTTGGTTCTTCCGTGGCGGAAGTGAGTGCGCAGAAGCCATGGACGAACGACTCCGTCACAGACTTCCCATCATCGCGTTTGTCCTGATTTTTTTCTCCGTCTGGGAACTAGCCGTCCGCGCCGGTGACATCATAGCGGTCATACTTCCGGCGCCATCTGCCGTAGTGGTCCGGCTGTTCTCTGACATCTCAGCTATCCTCCCGCACCTGCGCGCGACCGTCGCAGCCACGCTGATCGGTCTGGGAACCGCAGCGTTGTTGTCCCTGCTGATAGCCCTGGCCATGCACCGATCTCGCTCGATTCGATCCCTGCTGCATCCGGTTCTGGTCGCCAGTCAGGCAATTCCCCTCATTGCGGTTGCGCCGCTGTTCCTGGTCTGGTTTGGGTTTGGTCTCACGCCGCGTGTGGTGGTGGTCATTCTCATCACCATGTTTCCGGTGACCGTCACCACACTGTCCGGGCTGGATTCAGTGGAAGCCGGACCGATTTCACTCTTGCTTACCATGAACGCAAGTTCCGTGCAGCTCTTCCGTTTTGTGCAGCTTCCCGCGGCGCTCGGGGCGCTGTTCAGCGGCCTGCGCATATCAGCCACCTACGCCGTCATGGGGGCAATCATCGGCGAGTGGCTCGGCGGGTCCCTCGGGCTCGGCGTCTACATGCTCCGTGCACAGCGCGCCTTTGATCTGGAGCGCGTCTTCGCGGCCATCATCCTGGTTGTAATTCTCACCCTGCTGATTGCCGGCGTCGCCGGTCTGGGTGAGCGAAGTCTTCACCATCGAACCGGCCGAGGAGGTACATCATGACCGTTCGACACAAAACCGCGCTCCTTGCGCTGATCTGCTTTCCCGCCGTGGCGTTTGCCGGCGGCGGAAGCGAAGCCCCGTCCATGGACGATTCGCGAGAAGTCACCGTGGTTCTGGACTGGGTTCCCAACACCAACCACACGGGCATCTACGTTGCAGTGGCGGAGGGCTACTACGAGCAAGCCGGCCTGGATGTCACTATTGAGCTACCCGGAGAAGCGGGTTCCATTGCTCCCGTGGCAACCGGCGTTGCCGAGTTTGGCATCTCCTACCAGGAAGAGGTGACCTTTGCGCGAGCTTCTGCCCAGCAGGTGCCGGTTCGCGCTGTTGCTACTATCGCCCAGCGCAATACGTCTGGATTCGCCTGGCCGGCCGACGCGCCCTTTGATGTGGTCTCCGAGCTGGACAGCCGCTCATACGGTTCTTACGGTTCCCCGATTGAAGAGGCAATTGTTCGGCATCTCATCAGCGCCGCAGGCGGAGACGGGGATGCTCTGGAGGTGACCAACATTGGCACTGCCGATTTCTTCCAGGCCGTAACCCGGCTGGTGGACTTTGCCTGGATCTTCTATGGCTGGACCGGAATTGAGGCGGAGGTTCGCGGGTTCCCCTTGGACTTCGTAGCGCTGACGGATATTGACCCGGCGCTTGAGTTCTACACTCCGGTGATCATTGCAGGAGACTCCCTGATGACGGAGGATCCAGATCTGGTGCGTGCCTTCCTCTCAGCAACCGAACGCGGCTACCGCTACGCCATCGAGAATCCGGATGCGGCGGCGGAGATCCTGCTGCAGGCTGCACCGGAGATTTCGGCAGAGCTTGCGGTGCAGAGTCAGCGGTTCCTGGCCGGGGATGATCCAGGTGCAGGGAACTCCGTGTACCTCAGCCAGACTGGGGAATGGGGTGTGATGGACGCACAGATCTGGAGCAACTTCACTGCCTTTATGCTGCGGCAGGAGCTGATTCTAGCTGCACCGGAGACGGAGAACCTGTTCACCAACGAGTTCCTTTCTTCTTCCGGGAACTGACATGAGTCTCCTTGAGCTCGCCGGAATCAGCCACGGTTTTGGGGAACTCTCGGTAGTCCAGGACGTCACCTTGCGCCTGGCCCCCGGCGAGCAGCTTGGCCTGCTTGGGCCAAGCGGTGCGGGCAAGACCACGCTGCTCCGGATAGCGGCGGGCCTGCTCCACCCTGACCGCGGACAGGTACTTCTCTCCGGCCAGGACGTGACAGGTCAGCCGGGAAGCCTTGCTCTGATGCAGCAGGAGGATCTTCTGCTGTCCTGGTTCCGGCTGCTGGACAACGTTGCCCTACCCCTTCGGATATCGGGACAGAGCCGAGCAGCAGCAGCCCGCCGTGCCACGGCAGAGTTGGGAGCATTCGGGCTCTCAGACTTTGTCAGCTACTTCCCGGCCCAGCTTTCCGGAGGAATGCGGCAGCGTGCGAGCCTTGCCCGCACCCTCCTTCAGGACAGCCCCGCCCTGCTTCTGGATGAGCCCTTTGGCGCTCTTGATGCAATCACCCGCGCGAGCCTCCATGGCTGGCTCCAGCAGGCGGTACAAAGCCGCGGGCGGGCCACCTTGCTTGTAACTCACGACGTTCACGAGGCGGTTATCCTCTGCGATCGTGTCCTGGTCCTCTCCGAACGCCCCGCACAGCCCGTGGGCGAGGTTCTGGTGGACCTGCCCCGACCGCGCGATACCAGCTGCGAAAGTGAACCTGCCTACCAGCGTGCCCGGCGAGACATCCTGGATCTGCTGGCGCAGGTCCCGCAGACATCGGACGAGCCGGAGTCCGCTCCGCCGCGGTAGACGCGCGATGCGGGGGTACCTATCCTCGGCGTAACCCATGCACGCACAACCGCTGACCCTCGTCATCTTTGGAGCCTCCGGGGATCTAGCCGCCCGCAAGCTCATTCCCGCGCTCTACCAGCTCCATCACAAACGGCTGCTCCCGGATCCGATCCGTATCCTGGGAATCGGCCGCACGGAACTGGACTCGGTGACGTACCGGGAGCGGCTTCGCCCCTGGATTGCGGACAAGGGACCAACTGAGGATGTGGAGCACTTCCTCTGGCACAACGAGTATCGCTCAATGAGCACCCGCGATCCGGATGCCTACCGACCGCTGGCTGAGGACCTGTTGCGCGCGGGAATGCAGGAGGGCTACGGGCGGGACATGCTCTTCTACCTGGCCGTACCACCAAACATGTATGAGGTGATTGCGGATGGACTTGCCCGGAACGGCTTTGGCAGGGACTACCATGGGACGGCCCGCCTGATTGTGGAGAAACCCTTTGGCAGTGACCTTGATTCCGCCCGTGCGCTGAACGCGCACCTGCGGGAGCGCTATCGCGAAGAGCAGATCCTTCGGATTGACCACTACCTGGGCAAGGAGACCGTGCAAAACGTCCTGGTCACCCGCTTCTCCAACGGGGTCTTTGAGCCGCTGTGGAACCGACACTACATCCAACGAGTGGAATTGACCGCGGCGGAGTCCCTGGGTGTGGAGCGGCGCGGCGGCTACTACGACCAATCCGGCGCCCTCAGGGACATGGTGCAGAACCACATGATGCAGCTCCTCGGATTTCTGATGATGGAGCCCCCCGCGAGCTTTGCCGCCGATGCAATCCGCACTGAGGTGGCCAAGGTGTTTCAGGCTATCCGGCCGATACCTGCAGAAGAGGTGGTCACCCGCGCAGTGCGCGGCCAGTACGTGGCGAGCCTCACCGACAGGGGCGCCGTGCCAGGCTATCGCGAGGAGGGGGGTGTTGATCCCGACAGCCGGACCGAGACCTACGCAGCGCTGCGCCTCAACATTGATAACTTCCGTTGGGGAGGCGTCCCGGTGGTGATCCGGACGGGAAAGCGCCTGCCGGCGCGTGCCACCGAGGCGGTTGTCCGATTCCGACCCACGCCCCACCGGCTCTTTGCCCAAGGGCGCCCAAACGAACTAATCATCCGTATCCAGCCGGACGAGGGGATTCTGCTCAACGTGGACATGAAAGTTCCCGGCGCAGGATTCGGCGTACAGACCGTGGGGATGGACTTCCACTACGCGGATATCGCGGGAACCCGCCTGGCCGACGCCTACGAGCGTCTGCTCTACGACGCCATGCTCGGCGACACAACGTTGTTCGCGCGTGCGGATGCTGTGGAGGCCAGCTGGGAAGTGGTGGATCCCGTTCTGCAGGCTTGGCGGCACGATGACGCCATCCCGCTGCACGGCTATCCGGCGGGGAGCTGGGGACCACGGGCGGCAACCGCACTGTTGGGATCCGGGGCAGAGTGGCGCGATCCGTGTCCACAGCTTGATCGGGAAGGAGCACACTGTGAGCTCTGAAGGAAGACCGGTAACGATCCTGAGCACCCGTGATTGCTACGAAGCGCTGGCGCTGGACCTGGCAGAGCGGGCGCGAGCGGCGCACGCGGCCGGGCGAGCCTTCTCCCTCGCACTGTCCGGTGGAAGCACCGCCAGGGATTTCTTTCGGTATGTTCGCAGCGGACCGGGGAACCAGATTCCCTGGCGGAGTATCTCCCTCTTCCAGGTTGACGAGCGCCTGGTGCCTCAGGATCACGATCGAAGCAACTTTGGGATGCTCCGCCGGGAGCTCCTTTCCTACGCCCCTGTGCGCGCCGAGCAGCAGTTCCCCATGGATACGTCACGCCGCGCGGCGGAGGCTGCAGTTGCCTATGCTGAGCTGCTTCAGAACAACCTGCCATCTGTCTCGGGAGTTCCTGTCCTGGACATGGTCATCCTTGGCATGGGGTCAGATGGACACACGGCCAGCCTGTTCCCGGGGACAGCCGACGCGGACCGACAGGAGCTGGTGCTTGCTGCGGTCCAACCCGAGTCTGGAGAGGAGCGGATCAGCCTCGGGCTGCCGGTTCTGAACGCCGCTACCGGGGTTCGCTTCCTGGTCACCGGGGCAGACAAGTCCCAGACCCTGGCACAGCTATTTGACGAAACCGGATTTCAGAACGGAGCGGACAGTCTACCTGCCGGAAAGATCCGTCCCCGGTCCGGAAACCTGCTTTGGTACGTGGACGAAGCCGCCGGAAGCCTCCTGCCGCCCTCGCCATTTGATTGACGCAGGGACAGGAGTCTTCGGATTCGCTCATTGGTTGGCGGGTGCGTGCGCAGCAGACCGCCCTGTTCCGGTTCCTCCCGCGAGGGAAGGCGAAGACCGAACAGCACGCTGAACAGATCCGGAGCCGGCGTGCTCAGCCGCTGAAGCGCGCGCGCCAAACCTTCCGGATCGCCCGTGAGTTCCGCGGCGCCGAGGTCCGCCGCGTACTCCCGGATTCGCCGCATGGCAAACTCACCCGCAAGCCCGATCAGCGGCGCCACGGAGAGAAAGAGGACCGCGAGCGGGCTGAAGATCTGGACGCCAACCAGGATCAGGGGCAGCTGTAACAGCACTAGTCCAAAGGCGATTCGGCTGTACAGGCCCAGCGTGTATCGGATGCGGTCCGCAACCGCAAAGAAGCGGTGGTCCTCATTCCGGAGATGGCTGATCTCATGGGCGAGCACTCCTGCAATTTCACGATCCGGCATGCTCTGCAGCAGTCCGCTGGTCACGATGATCGCGTTGGGCCGCGCAACACCCACGGCCGCAGCGTTCGGGATGCCCATTCGGGACAGGTAGATTTCCGGGCGTGCGGGAAGTCCCGCGCGGCGTGAGAGTTCTGCAGCCATCGCGTGGACGGTTGGAGCCTGCCATTCGTGGAGGCGGGGCAGGTCAATCCGGAGGGCGCCGGTCTGCGCGGTACCGCTGAGGGCAAGTCCCAGCAGTCCACCCCCGGCAATCAGCAGCCCGAGGCCACCGGCAAGCAGATAACCGGTGAGCAGAAGCAGGGCAGAGAGCCCGGTTATCAGCGCGATTGTCTGAACTTGCAGCGTCCACATCGCGTTTCTCATTCGTGTTTGAACTGGAACTTGTGCCATGTCAGTATCCCACGGGTGGTATGCGAAATTCGTGCCATCTGTCTCTGAGTGTAAATGGCAGTGACGAAACAAGTTGGCGGCACGGCCCTGGAACTCGTGATGCCGGACGATCCGGATTGGGTCACTTTGATGCACTGTGGCTCTACTGCGTGTCGGATTGGCCGGTACTCGGTACGGGGGCTCGGCAGTATGTTCCGCCAGCGATGAGACGATTACGAACCGGACTGATTGGATTGCTCCTGATTGTGAGCGCAGCATCGGCAACGGCCCAGGAACGGATCGGTACCTATCGGAGCCAGCGCGCCACCTTTGTGCTGGACCGGATAGAGACTGGACTCCGCCGACCCTGGGGACTTGCGCTCCTGCCCGATGGCGCCCTGCTGATCACCGAACGCGCAGGACGGATGTTGTTCCGTGACGAGTCCGGGATCCGCGAGCTCAGCGGACTGCCGCCCATTCTCCCGCTTGGTCAGGGCGGCCTCCTGGACGTGGTCCCCGCGCCAGACTACCGGTTCTCACGGCGAATCTACTTCACATACGCCTTTGACGGCGGATCCGGGCGAACTGGCACCGCGCTTGGGACTGCAATTGTCGGATCCTCCCGACTGGAGGGTGTGCGCGAGCTGTA
Source organism: uncultured Spirochaetaceae bacterium (assembly GCA_964591085.1). GTDB lineage: Bacteria > Spirochaetota > Spirochaetia > DSM-27196 > CAZPXH01 > CAZPXH01. The sequence continues at coordinate 98,588 of CAZPXH010000007.1, forward strand.
CCGAATGCCGCAGGCGAACGGCTCCGGAGTTCACTTCGGCTCCCGGATCGGCATCCTGGGCGACGGGAGTATCGTGTTCACCATCGGTGACCGCGGTGCCCCACCGCGTGCCCAGGATCCCGGTGATGTTGCCGGTTCCGTTGTGCGGCTGCGGCCGGACGGAAGCATTCCCGCGGATAACCCCGGCGTGCAGCGAAGGGACTGGCGGGACGAGCTGTACAGCATCGGGCACCGGAATCCGCAGGGCCTTGCCATCCATCCGGACACCGGAGAAATCTGGTTGCACGAGCACGGTCCCCAGGGCGGCGATGAAATCAACAGGGTTCAGCCGGGGCGCAACTACGGCTGGCCCACCATCACCTACGGCGAGCGCTACGGCGGAGGGCCGATTGGGGTGGGGACCGCGGCTCCGGGGCTTGAGCAGCCAGTCAGCTACTGGGTTCCGTCTATTGCCCCGAGCGGGATGGCCTTCTATCGGGGCAGCGCGTTTCCCGGGTGGATTAACAGCCTGTTTGTGGGAGCGCTCGTCCAGACGCACCTGCGGCGGGTGGAACTCCGCGGGACGGAAGTTGTTTCCGAAGAGGTGCTCCTGGACGACGAGATCGGCCGGATCCGCGATGTCCGCGTCTCCGCCGAGGGGTGGATCTACCTGATTACGGATTCTGATAACGGAGCACTCTACCGGATGCGCCCCGCCAACTGATTTTGCTGCAGCGGGTCAGCTCGGTACTCAGGGCCAGAGCAGGCCGATCGGTGAAACAAGCACGATGCTGGCAGCTGCTACAAGCGCTGCAATGCCCCACGCTAGCGGGCTCCATCGCAGAACTCGCGGACCCGCCCAGGCCGTGTTCCACGGCTGGGCATCAACCGCAAGCATACCGGCTGTGATCACCGCCGCGTGGGTTGCTGCGCCTCGCAGGGCAGGCACGGTTGCGGTTAGCAGAAGCAGGCCCCAGCTGCCGGCGGCCGTTGCGAGCAGCGTCCCGAGGTTGCTGCGTCCCAGCGGTGACCGGTAGTCCTGCTCTCGCCAGACTCGGGCCTTCGGCTGCCAGTAGTGGGGGACGGGAAGAAGAATTCCGCTGAGCCCCACAATCAGGGTCACCAGAAATCCACCCCGTACTGAGTGGAGCGCAACCCCGGGATTATGATCCGCCCCGCGCATGTCCCCCGCAGCCATGCGGCCAACCAGCAATCGCAGGATAATAACACCGGACACCAGCGCAGTTACTGCGAGTGCGTACCAAACACCAAGGCCCTGCAGGAGGGCCCCCGCCATCACGGCAATTGCAGGGATACCCAGGGCAAACAGCAGGTTGCCGACGAGGCTTCCGGAACGGTGCTGCTGGCTCTTGCTGGGCTGGCTCAGCGGAGTCTGTGGCGTCCGCATCCAGGTATCCAGCCCCCGGGAGAACATTGCGCCCCCCAGGGAGCGGAGGGAACCCTGGAACCCAAGGGGTACCACTCCCTTGCGGAATGGCGTGAGGCGAAATCCGCGGCGGGCAAAGAGGTTCCAGGACGGGGTGTTGTCGTCACGGATCCAGGCCGTCATGTGCTCAATTCCGCGTTCGCCAAAGGCCGCAAGCCCCCGTTCAACGAGCCGGCTCGCGAGTCCCTGGCCGCGGGCCTCCGGCAGCACAAAGATCCATTCAACGATCCCGATGGTGATCCCATCTCGCCCCTGCACGGACTTCAGAATGATACCGGCGAGGGGTTTGTCATCAACTACGGCAAGGTAGGCCCACTTCGGCCGGGAAATGAGCGGTGCAACCAGGGCAGGAAATGATCGGCGCGCGATCCGCTGGGCTTCCGTCAGCTCATCCGGCCCATCCGCCTGGAGGATCTCAACCATATCACTGGTATACGGCACTCCGCGGGAGCATGGCCAGCACTCCCGCCGAACCACCGTGAACAGGTCCTGCAACGCGCGGCGGGCTGTGATACGCGCCGCGGGGCCTTACTCCTTGACGCCCGGCAGTCCGGCAAGCGCCATGGCGATCTCTTCCTGCGGATACTCGTATGCCTTGAGCTTGCCGGCCATGAAGTCCAGGTAGCTCTGCATGTCAAAGTGTCCGTGCCCGCAGAGATTGAAGAGGATAGTTCGGGACCTTCCCTCTTCCTTGCAGCGGAGAGCCTCCCGGACTGCTCCGACAACCGCGTGGTTGGCTTCAGGCGCGGGAATGATTCCTTCTGCCTTGGCGAACTGAATCCCCGCGGTGAAGGTGTCTATCTGGTTGTAGCTTGTTGCCTCAATCACCTTGTGGTGGTGGAGGTGGCTGACGAGCGGAGACATGCCGTGGTAGCGGAGGCCACCGGCATGGATGGAAGGTGGTACGAAGGTGCTTCCGAGCGTGTGCATCTTCACAAGCGGGGCCAGGTGAGCCGTGTCACCGAAGTCGTAGGCAAAGGTCCCCTTGGTGAGGCTCGGGCAGGCGGCGGGCTCTACCGCAACGATTCGTACATCCTGCTCGCCCCGGAGCTTCCTGCCGATGAAGGGGAAGGACATCCCGGCAAAGTTGCTTCCGCCTCCCGTTGCACCAACGATCACATCCGGGTAGTCCCCGGCCATCTCCATCTGCTCAATCGCCTCAAGCCCGATCACCGATTGGTGGAGCATTACGTGGTTCAGCACACTGCCCAGCGCATAGTGGGCGCCGGGATCCTTCACTGCCGCCTCCACCGCCTCGGAGATAGCAATGCCGAGGCTCCCTGGTGAATCCGGATGCTCCGACAGAATTGCTTTCCCCGCATCCGTTCGTTCGCTGGGGCTTGGAATTACCTCCGCGCCGAATGCCTCCATCATGCCCCGGCGGTAGGGCTTCAGGTCGTAACTCACCTTCACCATGTAGACCTCAACGTGGACGCCCATGAGGGCTCCTGCCATGGCAAGCGAGCTGCCCCACTGACCCGCACCGGTCTCCGTGGTGAGTCGGGTAATGCCCTCCTGCTTGTTGTAGTAGACCTGCGGGACAGCGGTATTGGGCTTGTGGGATCCGGTAGGGCTTACGCCCTCGTACTTGTAGTAGATCTTTGCCGGGGTATCCAACGCCTTCTCAAGCCCGCGCGCGCGATACAGGGGTGTCGGTCTCCACTGCCGGTAGATGTTGCGGACCTCTTCCGGAATCTCAATCTGCCGCTCCGCACTGACCTCCTGCATGATGAGCGCCATCGGGAACAGGGGGGCAAGGTCATCGGGACCGAGCGGCTCGTGGGTGCCGGGATGCCGTGCCGGTGCAGCGGGCTCGGGCAGATCAGACTGTATGTTGTACCAGGCCTTGGGAACCCGATCCTCGGGCAACTGGAACTTCACCTGACTCATGCAGGCCTCCTTGGAGATGGTGTTGTCGCGTGTATATTTATGCAGTCAGCGCGTGGGGGTCAAACACGTTCCAGACTCGGTGAAGGTGCTATTCGTGCTGCCGCGCGAGCTCCCGGATTGCCGGCCAGGAAATGAAGTTCCTCAGGCGCAGGGCATGTCGAACGCTCTCCAGATGGTCTCCGACAACTCCGTCCTGTAGCAGTACCGGCACAAAGCCACGCTCGCGGGCGCCGTTGTAGGTGAACAAAACGCAGTGATCCACGGACTGGCCGGCAAGCACCACAAACTCTACCCCAAGCTCCCGCAATCGATCGTCCAGCTCGGTATCCCAGAAGGCGTTGGGAAGCTGCTTCTCAATCACCGGCTCCGATGGCAACCGTTCCAGGCCTGGAGCGAACTCCAGCTCCTCAGCCGTGCGAAACTCAGCCTCCGACACGTCTCTCACGTGAATCACGGGCATTCCCGCCTCCCGCATCAACCCGGCGGCGAAGTTGATCACCGCGATGCCGTCATCCACTGCGGAGGGGTCAGGCAATTCTTCCAGGAGAGCGTTCTGCATATCGATGATGAGCAAGGCGAAGGGGCGCGGCATTGCGGTTCAGCCTATCCCGGCACGGGCAGACTGCCCAGCAACGCCAACCAGGAGCGCGTCGTGCCTGCGTTTCAAGTCCTCGGAAAAACACAGAAGGCCAAGCTCCAAAAGGGAGCTTGGCCTTGTTTTGCCCAAGAGAGGACTTGCCTTCCGGTCCTCGCCATCGTGGCTCGGACCTCCAGGCCGCCTCCGGCACTAATCCGGCGTCCTGCCGGATTGCGCTCCCTTCCGGTCGCGTCGTGCCTGCGTTTCAAGTCCTCGGAAAAACACAGAAGGCCAAGCTCCAAAAGGGAGCTTGGCCTTGTTTTGCCCAAGAGAGGACTTGAACCTCCACGGGGTTGCCCCCACTAGAACCTGAATCTAGCGCGTCTACCAATTCCGCCACTTGGGCGTGCGGTGGCGAGACAATAGTCCTGCATTCGCGCTGCTGTCAAGAATTCCTGTCAGCGAAGGGCACCGTTCCGTACGTCCGGCCCTTGCGAGTGTTCAGGATCAGATTGTCCAGGCGCTTCTGCATTTCTTCCTGTCTGAGCTGGCCTGCTTCCGTGATCCAGCCGATCTTCAGCCGCTTGTAATGCCAGGGGAAGGCCTGGAACGTGGTCCAGACCTCCGGGTCAGCCTGCAGTTGCTCCGTTATCCAATCCGGAATCAGCAGCGGATCTTCCGTTGAGCAAATCTGATCGGCGATTGGTGCTATTCCGGCCGGGGTCATCAGGCCAGCCTGCTGCAGTTTCCACGCGCGCCACTCCGCACGAACCCGCGGTTATAAGATTTCTCCGATCTCCACGAGCCGGAGCGTAGCACGCGCATGGGCTTCACCGGTGCAGGTGCGTGCTCAGGAGTGGGTGGCTGGGTGCGCCGGACAAAAAAGCCCCGGCTGGTTCAGGGCCAACCGGGGCCAAAGGTCTTGCGATCAGTTCTCTTGTGTTGCCGGAAGGGTGTCAGTCGCCGGCGCTAGCGGTCTTCCCGGTCATCTCGGAGTCGCTTGAGCAGGGGCAACAGCACCTGGTCCAGCTGTGGCTTGAAGATGTAGCCGATTCCCACTCCAACGATCAGCGTGAACAGAAATCCAAACATTGCTTACTCCCTCTCCTCTTCTCCGAGCTCAACCTCAACCTTTATTCCGGGCTCTTCCGACTTTTCGTCACGGGCCGGGACGGTCACTCGCAGGACGCCGTTGCGGAGAACCGCAGAGCTCTTGTCCTGTTCAAACTTGTCCTTGGGCACATAGTACTTCTGCTGCTCCATGTCCTTGAAGCGGATCCGCCGCTTGAAGGTCTGAAGGACTTCCGCCGTCTTGTACTCGTCCATGACCTTGGCCTCAATGACCATGTAGTCCCCGCGGAACTGGAGCTCGATGTCGTCCTGACGGAAGCCCGCCATCGCGAACTCAAACACCAGCGCGCGTTCCGGCGTGAGATAGATGTTTGCCGGCGGATAGGAATACGCGGGGTAGAAGTCGTGCTGCCCGCTCGCCCACCAGGGGCGCTTACCTTCACCGAAGACTTCCGTGAATGCCTCCCGGATGTCCTCAGCCTGTTCAAAGATATCGTCCATGATGCGGCCGACATCCACAAACTGCCGTTCCTTCATGAGGAACCTCCTCGGGGGAACCGCCATTCGCTGGCGCTTCCTGTCATGGCCCCGCGAATGCGGCGACCCGATGGCCCCGTACCGAGCGCCATCACGCTACAAAATACCGCCACTGCGGCCTGTCGTCAGTACTCTCCGCTTGTTTGGCGGCCGCCCGACCTCCATACTTCCGGACCTGTGATGATTCTGTTTTTGGGTGAGATTGTGGGAAAGCCCGGAGTCTACGCCGTCAAGACCGGCCTGGAAACGCTGCGCGAGCGCTATCGTCCGGACTTCATCATCGCCAACGGAGATGGAGCAACGGGCGGTTTTGGGATCGGCCGGAGCCACGCTGCGTACCTCCACAAGCTCGGGATCAATGCGATTACCTCCGGTGACCAGGTCTATTTCAAGAAGGACATGGTCGATACCTTGCGGAATGGCACGATGGTGCTTCGGCCGGCGAACCTATCGCATGCAAGCCCGGGGCGCGGCTGGCGAACCTACCGCAGTGACTCCGGGACGGTTGCCGTCATCAGCATGCTGGGACAGGCCGGACCCGCTCGGAGCCCGGCGAACAACCCCTTCACCTATCTCCCGGAGCTGGTGCAACGCGTGCCGGAAGACGCCGCTGCGGTCGTCCTGGACTTCCACGCCATTACCACGGCGGAAAAAGAGGCGATGTGCGTTGTGGGTGCGGATCTGGTCACCGCCGTCATCGGGACCGGGCAGCGGAGTCTTTCTGCGCGAGCCTATCCCACCGGGGGAAGCGGCTGTGGTATCGTGGATGCAGGACGCTGCGGCAGCGTGCTTTCGGTTGCCGGACTGGACCCGGAGCGGGAGATCGAACGGTTGACCAGCAGAAGGCCAATCCGCAGTGCAGAAAGCTGGGAAGGCCTGGAGCTGCAGGGTGTTGTGATATCCGTGACGGACCGCAGGACCGCAGAAATCACGGACGTCGTTCGGCTTCCCGTGGAGGCACCGAAGGATGCGTGAAACCGCAATTGTCATGGGTCTGGACGGAGACAAGGCTCTCCTGCGCTGCTCCAATGAAGCCTGTGACAGCTGCTCCACTCTCTACTGCAAACCGGACACCCGCACCTTTCCTGCGCGGAACGGCACCGGCTCCGAACTCAAGCTCTTTGACGAGGTGGAGGTCTACGCAGATCCCCGGCGGTCCATCCTCGCCGGGTTTCACGTGCTGGTGGTTCCGCTGCTGCTCTTTGGCGCAGGCGTGATGATTGGCACCCGGCTACCCGTTGTGCTGCCGGAGCTTGCTTCAGTGCTCCTGGGGTTTGCCGGTCTGGGGTTCGGCTTCCTGCTGGCCAGGTTGCGGTATCGGAGTGGCCGGCCCCAGGAGCTCCCGGAGGTCGTCACAATTCTCCGCAGTGGCCCGCGGATGCACCCGCTTCAGATGGCGGAAGGGTCAGACGGCCAGTCTCGGGCCGTCCACTCGGAGTAGCCGAACAGCTCGGATATCAGGTCGGCCGTCGCCCCTCGGATTGCCTCCATGTCCGGAAGTGCTCCGGTCAGAGCCTCAACCGAGGTTTGGCCACGGTCACGAATACCGCAGGGTACGATCCAGCCGAAGTGAGCCAGGTCGGGCGAGAGATTCCACGCGAAACCGTGAAAGGTCACGCGCTCCCGGATGGCGATCCCGACCGCAGCAACCTTATCCGCGCCGACCCACACCCCGGGGTGCTCTTCATCCCGGCTTCCATGGATACCGAACCACCGCTGCAGTCCCTGGACAATGATTTCTTCCATTCGCCACACAAACTGGCGGACCCGTCGCTGATGCTCGGCGAGATCCACAATGAAGTAGCCAACCAGTTGCCCGGGCCCGTGGTAGGTCACCTCTCCGCCGCGCTCAATCCGGACGATGTCAGCGCCGGCATCTTCCAGGGTTTCCCGGGTTGCAAGGATGTCCGAGTCTTGTGCGCGGCGCCCGAGCGTGATCACCGGCGGATGCTCCAGCAGGATGACAGTATCCGGAATCCGGCCTCCCTTCCGCGCTGTGTGCAAGGAGTGCTGGACCGCCAAGGCTTCCCGGTAGGGAATCGCGCCCTGCGGCATCATGACGTGAAGGCTGCCGGGCATCAGCTGCGCTGGCCCTCAACAACTCCCGAGATCTCCGCGGCGATTCGCTCCAGGGGCACCTGGCGCGCAATGAAGCCGTTCTCGTATGCAACGCGAGGCATCCCATAGACCACCGAACTTGCCTCGTCCTGTCCGATGGTGATCCCGCCCTGCGTGTGGATTGAGCCAATCTCGAACGCTCCGTCCCTTCCCATCCCGGTCATGATCACTGCCAGCGCGTGGTTTCCGTAGACCTCTGCAATGGAGCGGAACAGCACCCCGGCAGATGGGCGATGGCCATTCACCGGATCAGTCTGCATGACCCGAGCCTTGGCTACGCCGGCTTCCCGAACAACCGAAAGGTGGTAATCACCAGGCGCAACCAGTGCGACGTTGGGTTCCAGGCGTTCGCCGTCCACCGCTTCCCGAACGGTGATCTCCGAGATTCGGTCCAGACTCTCGGCGAACTCCCGCGTGAAACCGGCAGGCATGTGCTGGACAATGAGGAACGGCACGCCGAGCGATGGTTTGAGCTCGGGCAGGACCTGCCGCAGAGCATTGGGACCGCCGGTGGAAATGCCGAGAGCAACCACCTCAATCCGCCCGGGCTTCTGCCGCGGCTCAATGCGTGGAGGCGGAGCAGTCGGGGGGGCAGCCGGGCGAGCCCGCAGCAATACCGCTGCCGGTGAGGCTGATTTGCGTGAATCGGGAGCAACTGCCGTAGCGCTCTCCGGATGCACCTCGCGGAACTTCAGTCCGTACCCGCGGACCATACTCTGCAGTTGCTCCGCCACGGCTTCAATGTCCAGCGAGATACTACCGGACGGCTTGGGGATGAAGTCAGACGCTCCCAGTCCCAGCGCCTCCATGGTGATCTGTGCGCCGCGCTGTGCAATGCTGGAAAGCACTATCACCGGCATCTCCCAGCCCTGCTGCTTCCGGTGCTGGAGAAACTGCACGCCGGTCATTGTCGGCATCTCCAAGTCCAGAACAATGACTTCCGGTTTGAGCTTGGGAATCTTCTCCACGGCAAACTGTCCATTCATCGCGGTGCCGACAACCACCAGGTCATCCGAGTCGTTGATAATCCGGCTTACCAGATTTCGCATCAGGGCAGAATCATCAACGACCAAAACGCGTATGGGCTCTGTTGCCATTCAGTTCTTCCGGTAGATCACGGCCCAGTCAGTTCTGAGAAACTCGAATTTCGTCTCCATGCCGAACAGGGATTCCGAGTGGCCAATGAAAAGGAACGAATCCGGCGACAGGACGTTGTAGAAGCGGTCCACCACCTGCTTCTGAGCCGGCGCGTCAAAGTAGATGAGAACATTCCGGCAGAAGACCACGTCCAGGCTGGCAAGCCCGGGATCGTGCTTGAGGTTGTTGTAGTAGAACTTGATGCGGTTCTTCACATCCGGAATCACCTGGTAACCGTCTCCCTTCTGAAGGAAGTAGCGCTGCAGGTAGTGCTCCGGGACGCCGTTGACCCTTGTCTGCGGGTAGAAGCCTTCCATCCCGATCATCAGCGATTTCAGGCTGAGGTCCGAGCCGGCAATTTCAAAGTCGTAGCCCGCCGGCAGCTTGTCCAGCAGGACCATTGCAAGGGAGTAGGGCTCTTCCCCGGTGGAGCAGCCAGCGCTCCACATCCGGATCTTCTTGTCACCGATGGCCTTCTTCTTCACCAGGTAGGGAATCACGTAGTTCTCAAAGGTCTGGAAGTGGGCGGTGTTCCGGAAGAAGCGCGTGAGATTGGTGGTCACTGCATCCAGCAGCGACTTCAGCTCACCGTCGTTTCCCTGGATCTTGTTGTAGTAGTCGGAGACAGTGTTGAGCTCTGCCCGCTTCACCCGTTCGCGCAGGCGGCTTTCGAGGATAGATCGATTGGACTCGGAAAAGTGAATTCCGCTCTCGTTGTAGATCAGCTGGCGGAATCGCTCGAAGTCGGTTTCGGTAAGGAACTCACCCATGGACAACTCTACCAACAGTGTACCCAATAACGTGGATCTGAACGAGGCTTCGTTGACAGGGTGGAGCGGCCTTCCAATAATCGCCCCGCGTGGAGAAATACGTCTTTGTAACCGGGGGCGTTCTGTCCGGCATTGGCAAGGGACTCGCCGCCGCGTCGCTGGGCAGTCTCCTCGAGAGCCATGGTCTGTCCGTGGCGATGGTCAAGATCGATCCCTACATCAACGTGGACGCCGGGACCATGAGCCCGTTTCAGCACGGTGAGGTCTACGTGACCGATGACGGCGCGGAGACGGATCTAGACCTGGGCAACTACTCTCGCTTCACGTCTTCCCGGCTTGGCCGGGCGAACTCCATTACCACCGGCCAGGTCTACCAGGAAGTAATCCAGCGCGAGCGGGAAGGCCGCTATCTGGGGCGTACCGTACAGGTCATCCCGCACATCACGGATCGGATCAAGCAGCGGATCCGCGCGCTCGGCATCGACGTGGACGTCACCATCATTGAGGTTGGCGGTACGGTTGGAGACATTGAGGGTGTACCGTTTCTGGAAGCCGCCCGCCAGATGCGTCAGGACCTGGGGCCGTCAAACGTCCTGTACGTGCACCTCACACTCGTCCCCGAAGTGGCCGGCCACGAACTGAAAACCAAGCCTACGCAGCACTCGGTGCGGGAACTGCGCGAAATCGGCTTGCAGCCGGATGTGCTGATCTGCCGCGCGCCCTTCCCGGTGCCCGGAGACTTGCGCCGAAAGATTGCGCTTTTCACCAGTGTTGATGTTGATGCCGTGATCTCCGCCCACGACGTGCAGGACACCATCTACGAGATCCCGCTTCTGTATCGTGACCAGCGCCTGGATGAAATTGTCATTCAACGCCTGGGGCTCAGCGCAGGCGAGGCAAGCCTGGAGGACTGGAAACAGGTAGTAGAGCGCTTTCGCGGTGCTGAGCGCGTGGTGCGGATTGCAATGGTGGGCAAGTACATTGAGCTCGCGGACGCCTACAAGTCGGTGGATGAGGCCCTCATGCACGCCGGAATCGCAAACGATGTGCGGGTGAAGCTCATCAAGATTGACAGCGAGCGCATGGAAAAGGATGGGCTATCGCCCAAGGATCGTTTTGCCGGAATCAACGGAATCCTGGTTCCCGGCGGCTTCGGGAGCCGCGGAATTCCGGGGATGATCGTGGCGGCAGAGTTCGCCCGCAGCCACGGGGTCCCCTACCTTGGCCTGTGCTTGGGACTACAGGTGATGGTGATTGAGTTTGCCCGCGCTGTGGCGGGCCTGGCGGACGCCGACAGCACCGAGTTCTCGCCGGCCACTCCACACCCGGTGGTGAGCCTCCTGGAGGAGCAGATTAACGTGCAGAACTACGGTGGAACCATGCGGCTTGGCCGGAGCGAGACCGTGCTGATCAAGGGCACGCTCACCGCCCGCGCCTACGGGAGGGAGAGCATCCACGAGCGCCATCGCCACCGCTACGAGGTCTCCAACGAGTACCGTGGACCTCTGCAGGAGGCGGGATTGATAGTGGCGGGTCACACTCCGGACGGAGCACTCGTTGAAGCGGTGGAGTGGCCGGATCATCCCTTTGGAGTTGGCGTTCAGTTCCATCCGGAGTTCCAGTCGCGCCCGGTACAGCCCCACGCTCTGTTCCGCGCCTTTATTGCCGCGGCGTCGAGGCATGCCGGTAGCTGAAATGAGTTCTTGTACCCCACGGGCTCCGTGCCCGACCCTGCTCTTCCTTGCCGCGCTCCTTGCCGGCTGCAGCTTTGACTACAGCGCTGCCTCCCTGTCTGATGAGCTTTCAGAGAGCGTTCCTGACTACGAAATCTTCACGGTCCGACAACAGATTGTCCGGGATGGCGGAGTTCTGTTGGTAATAGATGCTGAGTCCGCGCGCTGGTTTGCAGATACAGATACTCAGGAGCTGGACGGAGTCACGTTCCGAGAGCTGGATTCCGACGGGAGCACCAGGAGCGAAGGGACCGCCGGTCAGGCCCGGGTCAATGCCACCACCGAGGCGCTCTCGCTTTCCGGAGGCGTTGTATTCCGCAGCCTCTCTGATGACAGGACCATCACAGCGGAGGCTCTGGACTGGGATCCGGAAGCGGAAACCCTCACCGCGCCGCCGGAAACCGAGGTAAGTGTGGCTATCGGAGACGGCAATCGTGTAAGCGGTGTAAGGTTCAGCGCGAATCTCCGCACCCAGAACTTTGTCTTTGCAGGGCCGGTCACGGGCGAGTTCACGGACGCCGACGAGACTAATGACTCCGAGCAAGCCGACCAGACACGTGCCCCAGAAGATAGCGGGTCCACCGATGGCTGATTCCGCCGCGGCACGTGCTGCCCCCATTGTGCTTCTGTCCCTGCTGCTTTGCAGTCCACTTGTTGCGCAGGAGGCTGCTTCCATCCGCTATAGCGGGGATCGGCAAGATACAGCCTTTGCCGAGGGCCGCGAGCGTACCATTCTCTCCGGAAACGTGGAGATTGAAACCGACGGAATCCAGATCTCCGCAGACCGGGTGACGCTCTTCGGTTCGGATTTCACGTTTTTGGTTGCTGAAGGCAACCTGTTCATTCAGGACCGCGAGCGGGGACTCTTTCTGTCCGGGGATCGACTGTTCTACGACCGCGAACGGGACATCGCGCGGGTGGAAGGCGGGGCTGCGATGGAAGACCGCGAAAACGAGGTGGTGGTTCGCGCCGAGGTCATTGAGAGCCGGAACGAGGAAGAGCTCGCGATCTTTCAGATAGCGGTGCGGATCTTCGGGCGCGACTGGACCACCCGGTCCGAGTTTGCCCGATTTGACCGAGGGAAGGACCAGCTCTACCTGACCGGTCTGCCCCTTGTGGTCTTTGAGGGCGATGAGTACCGCGCCCGCGAGATCCGCGTGGATACCGAAAGCAACGACATTGAGCTTGTGGGAAGAGTTGCAGGAAGCCTCAGCACCGGCTCTGACGAGCCCGACGAATCGACGCAGGACCGTCCAGCGGAAGGTGACGAGCAGTGAGCAGGGAGACTGTCGCCGGCGTCACCCTGACGGCCGATTCCCTGGTGAAGCGCTTTGGACGGAAGACCGTGGTCAACGGCGCGTCGCTGAGCATGCGCAACGGGGAGGTTGTCGGCCTCCTCGGACCGAACGGGGCTGGGAAAACCACGATGTTCTACATGATCGTGGGCTTCATCACACCAACCGCCGGTCAGATTAGGCTGGACAGCAGGAATGTGACGCCGCTCCCGATGTACAAGCGCGCCCGCCTCGGAATCAGCTATCTCCCGCAGGAGCCCTCGGTGTTCCGCAAGCTCAGCGTTCGCGACAATGTGTGGGCCATCCTGGAGCTGCGTCAGGATCTGGACGCGAGTGCTCGGGAGGAGCGGCTGCAACACCTCCTGGAAGATCTTGGTCTGCAGGACAAGGCATCCCAGCCGGCCTACACCTTGTCCGGCGGGGAACGTCGCCGAACCGAGATTGCGCGGGCTCTCGCCGCCAATCCTCGTTTCCTGCTGTTGGACGAGCCCTTTGCCGGCATTGATCCGATTGCTGTCCACGAGATCAAGGAGACCGTCCGCCAGCTTGCTGCCTCCGGGATCGGCGTTCTGATCACGGACCACAACGTTCGCGATACGCTGGAAATTACCGATCGCTCCTACATAATCACCGATGGATCCATCGTTGTTTCCGGTAGCCGCCAGGAAATCGCCAACAATCAACTGGCCCGCGAGGTCTACCTCGGTTCCAGCTTCCGCCTGGACTGACGCAACACGGTAGCGGCGCTGTCCGATGCCTCCCACAGAATTGACAACGACAATGCGCTGACCCAGTATCGAAATCAGAGACCGATGCAGGCGCCGCGAGCACAGCTGGTTCAGCAGCAGAAACTCAAGCTCAGCCCCCAGATGTACCAGAGCATCCAGATCATGGCGCTGCCCCTGCAGGAGCTCCGACTCCGCGTGGCAACCGAGCTGGAGAACAACCCCGCGCTGGAGGCAAGCGCCACCGAATCCGACGTGTCCCTGGACGAGCTGGAACCGGCTGACAGCGAAGAACGCGATCGTTTCGAGAATACCAGCGACAGCGGCTATGACGACGAGAAGGCGGATGCCAACAAGCAGTTCATCGAAGGGGCGCTGGTACGCGGTGAGTCCCTCCAGGATCACCTGCTCTGGCAGCTTGGTCTGCAGAAGATTGATGAGCGCCTCCGGGCGGTAGCGGAACTCCTGATAGAAAACCTGGATCCGCGCGGCTTTCACCGGGAAGCCCCGGAAAGCGTAATCCGCGCTGCCGAACGCCCGCTGATACCGGCCGCCGCGGCCCTGGTGCAGCAGCTGGACCCGATTGGCTGCTGTGTCTCCGACTACCGTGAGTCATTGCTGGTCCAGGCCCGGGCAATGGAGGATGGCGCGCTGGTTGAGCCGATCATTGACCAGCATCTGGACCTGGCTGAGCGGAACAAGGTGCAGGATCTCGCCCGCCGTCTGCATACGAGCGTGGAGGACGTTGAGCACGCGCTTGCAGCGCTGCGGCATCTCAACCCTTATCCCGGCAGCCTGTTCTCATCCAGTGCAACGGATTACATCATCCCGGAAGTCTGGATTCGCCCCGGCGAGGACGGATTCCTCGTGCAGATTCGTGATGATGAGATCCCGGAGCTCGTGGTAAACCCGCTGTTCAACGAGCTCGCGCGCCGCGGAAGCCGCGGTGATGAAGATGCCCGCTTTGCGCGGGACTACACCCGATCGGCCAACTGGTTCATCCAGGCCCTGGAGCTCCGGAAGCGCACCTTGCGCAAGGTTGCAATTGCGATCGTTGAGTTTCAGCGCGAGTTCTTCCGCCGAGGCCCCAAGTACCTCCGACCGCTGACCCTGAAGGATGTGGCGCAGGAGATAGGCGTTCACGAAGCAACCGTCAGCCGCGCTACGGCCGGGAAGTACGCCGACACCGAGTTCGGGATCTTTGAGCTCAAGTACTTCTTCACAAACTCCATCTCCGGTGCCGGAACACAGGGCTCCCGGATGTCCAAGGTGGCGGTGAAGGAGATCCTGCGCGAACTGCTGCAGACTCCGGAGGCTGCCGGCGCCTCGGATCAGCAGCTATCGGATATGCTGCGATCCCGGGGCATCGCCATTGCCCGGCGAACGGTGACGAAGTATCGAAAGGAACTGGACATTTCATCTTCCTATACCCGTTGAAGGAGGCGGACATGGAAATTACCACCAAGACGGTGCACTTTAACCTTGAGGACCAGACGCGCGATCTCCTGAGTCAGCGAATCGGCAAGCTCGGCTTTGCCGAGGACAAGCTGACGACACTGGACATCACGCTGACCCGGGACAACTTCGAGTATCTTGCGGAGGCCAATATGCACTTCCGCTGGGGAAAGGACGCCCACATCAAGGTCACCGGCTACGACCTGGAGCCCTGCATCGGGCAGCTAGTGGAGAAGATCAACCACAAGGTCCATAAGGAAGCGGAAAAGATTCAGGACCATGGCTAGAGGGACCTTCTCGGTCCTGAATCTCCTTGACCTGGAGCTCAAGGATCACAACTCGCTTGAACTGCGTGTCCACAGCGGGACGCCGGGGCTTTCCCGGCAGATCCGGACTCCGGATCTCAATCGTCCGGGTCTCGCGATCAGTGGCTTCTACGACAACTTCGGGGCTGAACGAATCCAGATCTTCGGCCGCGGGGAGCGAGCGTACCTGGTGAAGCTGGCGACCGAAGGCCGCACCGACACCCTGGAACAGCTGTTCGAGCAACCGATCCCCTGTGCGGTTTTCACCCACGACCTCACGCCCACTGCCGACTTTGAGCGCCTGGCCGAGGAGCACGACTGCCCGATCCTGGTCACCCCAATCACCACCTCAGAGCTGACCAGCCGCCTCATCCGCGCTCTGAGCGCGGTGTTTGCTCCCAGAACCGTGGTTCACGGCGTCCTGGTGGAAGTTTTTGGCATCGGCGTGCTGATCCAGGGGGACAGCGGAATTGGCAAGTCAGAGACCGCGCTGGAACTCATCGAGCGGGGTCACCGTCTGGTGGCCGATGACGCGGTGGAGATCCTCTGTACGCAGGGCAATGTGCTCAACGGCCAGTCGACCAATCCTGCGCTCGGTCACCACATGGAGATTCGCGGGCTGGGCATCATCAACATCACCGACCTCTTCGGCGTCGGGGCAATCCGGGACCGGAAGCAGGTTCAGCTCGTCGCGGAACTGGAGACTTGGGATATCGAGAAGAGCTACGACCGCCTGGGCTCCGACGAGCAGACCACCGTGATCCTCGGAGTCCACGTGCCCCAGGTTACCATTCCGGTTCGGCCTGGCCGGAACATACCCATCATCATTGAGACGGCGGCGATGAATGAACGCCTGAAAAAGATGGGCTATCATAGCGCGCAGGAGTTTGACCGCACCGTTCTGCGCTGGCTGGAGTCCCGCGAGACACGCAGCTACTCTCTGCGGGGACGGCACGGGCCAAGCGCTTCCGGTTCCGGTCTGGAATCGGTATCTTCGCCGCAAGCCGACTGAGGCGCTCCGCTGCGGCGGTCGCCGGGAAAGGACAGTCCTCCATGCAAGAGCGTGAAGTAGTGGTTCAGAATCGGGCAGGGATACACGCGCGCCCCGCGGCCCTGATCGTGCAGACCGCAAGCCGCTACCAGTCCCGAATCCTCTTTCACACCGAGGCGGAAGAGATCAACGCCAAGTCCATCATGGGAATCATCACTCTCGGCGCGGCATTCAATACCCGGATTCGGATCTCCGCCGATGGAGATGACGAGGAAGCGGCACTGGACTCTCTGGCCCGCCTCTTTGAGGCCAGATTCGAAGAGGAGTGAAGCCCCGGGTCGACGGGAGCCGTCTTCGGGCAATCCGCAGCGGATCGCTTTCCACCGGCAGTTCCCTGGCCACCCTCGGAATACTCTATGTAGTCCTCATCGTCCTCGTTGTGACCTTTGCGGTGCAGCTTGTGCAGTCGCCGGAACCAAGCCCCACCCGGAATCTGGTGCTGGTGGCTTCCGGCGCGCTCATCCTTGTCGCCGTCCTGATCCTTGCGTACAACGCCTCCGGCATTGTGCGGGATCTGCTACGTTCCCGCCCGGGCGCGCGTTTCAAGGCCCGGCTTCTGAGCGTGTTTCTTGCGCTGGTCCTGCTGACCGCGCTGCCGCACGCGCTGCTCACGGCATCGTTCTTCCGCACCGCGCTGGACACCTGGTTCACCGATGAGGCTGGCGAGGCCGTAGCCGCCGGACTGGATGTTGCGCTGGACGCCTACACCGAGGCGGACGAGCGGATTGCCCGCATCACAAGCAGCGCTATCTATCGTGACATCCTGGAGGGCGTGGTCGGGCAGCCGGCCACCGTGTGGCGCACGCTTGGTGCCCTTGATCCCGGCATAGACTCCATGCAGGTTCTGGACGTGGACAGTGGTGAGCTGATCTTTGCGGCCGGCAACGAACGCGCCTTCCTGACCGCTCCGAGCCTTCTCCAGACCGTTCCGGAGAACCCGTCCCGGATTGCTACGGGAGAGAGCAGCTTCCTCCATGTTGTCATTCCCGTGGGCGATGTACTGGTGTCCGTGGCAGATGTGATTCCGGCGGAGCTGGAGCGCTCCGCGCGACTCCTGACTGACGCGCAGGATACCTTTGCCAGCCTGTCCGCGTTCCGGTCCCGCTTCCTGCGCGGACTGCTGCTCTTCTACGGGATGCTCTCCTTTCCGTTAGTGTTGCTGGCGCTGATTACCAGCTTTGTAGTGGCTGACGAGCTGGTCACGCCGATAGAGCGCCTGGAGGCTGCCACCCGGCAGGTGTCCATCGGGAACTACTCCGTCCGCATTCTGGCCCAGCCGGGTGACGAGCTTGGAAACCTGGTGGCTTCCTTCAACGCCATGACCCGAGAACTTGAGCGATCCCGAGCCAAGCTGCGCCAGACAGAGAAGGTTTCCGCATGGCGGGACGTGGCACGTCGCCTTGCGCATGAAGTGAAGAACCCCCTGACCCCGATTCGGCTCACCGCCGAGCGCGTGCTCCGCAAGGCCGGGGATCCTGAGGCCGTGACCGGAATGATTCAGCCGGCAATGCAGAGCATCCTGGACCAGGTCAACGCCATGGATCGGCTCATTGTAGAGTTCCGGGACTTCACCCGGATGCCCGTGCGTGAGCCACGCAGCATCCTGGTCCCTGAGCTTGCGGAGGGCGTCGCATCACGGTATCGGAGCGCGTCGGTCACAATCCTTACCGGCGATATCCCCGGCGATCTCGAGTTGATCGCGGATCCTGCCCAGCTTGAGCGGGCGCTTTCCAACCTCATTGCCAACGGCATTGACGCCATGAACGGTGAAGGCCGCATTGAGATGCGAGCCGCGCGTGTGATGCATGGCACGCAGGAGTATGCGCGCATGGCGGTGCAGGACTCCGGGACCGGGATTGACCCCGCGCTTGGGGAACAGGTCTTTGATCCCTACGTCACCGGAAAGAAGGGCGGAACAGGGCTCGGGCTCGCGATAGTAGAGCAGATCGTGATTGATCATGGCGGTGAAATCTGGTTTGAGAGCGAGCCGGGAGTGGGCACGACCTTTGTCTTTGACCTCCCGGTGGGAGGAACAGCAAATGCCGACCGTACTGATCGTTGATGACGAGCCCGGAATCCGGGAAGTTCTGGGAGAGATTCTCCGGGACGAGGGGTACCAAACGCTGGAGGCTGCCGACGGTCTGCAGGCGGTGAACCAGGTACGCTCGGAGCCCGTGGATCTGGTGCTGTTGGATGTGTGGCTCCCGGGAATGGGCGGCATTGAGGTGCTGCAAACAGTGAAGGAGGAGTTCCCCACTCTGGAGGTTATCGTGATCTCTGGCCATGGAACCATCGACACCGCGGTGCGGGCGGTGAAGGCCGGCGCATTCGACTTTCTGGAAAAGCCGCTAAGCCTGGATCGCGTGCTCACCCTAACCCGGAACGCTCTGCAGGTCGCCAGGCTTCGTCTGGAGAACAGCAGGCTGCGGCAGAGCCTGGGTGGCGAGCACGAGATGCTCGGCGCAAGCGCGCCTATGCAGAAAATCCGTACCATTGTGAAGCAGGCTGCCGCGTCCGACGCCCGCGTGCTCATTACCGGCGAAAATGGTACCGGCAAAGAACTCGTGGCCCGAGCGATTCACCGGCTGGGCTCGCGCAGCGAGCGACCCTTTCTCGAGGTCAACTGCGCCGCAATCCCCGATACTCTCATTGAGAGCGAGCTGTTCGGGCACGAGCAGGGCTCCTTCACCGGCGCAAGTAGCAGGCGCCGGGGAAAGTTTGAGCTGGCGCACGGGGGCACCCTGTTTCTGGACGAGGTGGCGGATCTCTCGTTGAGCGCGCAGGCCAAGATGCTGCGAGCGCTCCAGGAGCTTTCGTTTCACCGCATTGGTGGAGACGAGCTTGTCCGCGTGGACGTCAGGATCATTGCTGCCACCAACAAGGACATCTCTGCTGCCATCGAGTCAGGTGCGTTCCGGCAGGATCTCTTCTTCCGCCTCAACGTCATACCCATCTCCGTGCCGCCCCTCCGCGACCGGACCGAAGACATCCCGGTCCTGGCCGAACACTTTCTGCAGCTCATTGCTACCCGAGAGCAGGCGGAGGTACGAACCCTCTCGGACGCAGCAATCGAGCGGCTTGCCGCCTACCCCTGGCCGGGAAACATTCGCGAGCTCCGCAATGTGGTGGAGCGGTTGGCGGTAATGTCTGACGAAACGTTGATACAGGATGACTTGGTGTCATACTATCTGGACGAAACGTCGGTTTCAGACGGGGAGGGGCTGGACGCCGTCTTCCATGGCATGTCCATGAGCGAGGCGCGGGAACTGCTCGAACGCCGAATGATTGAGCACGCTCTCCGAGAGACCGGTGGAAACCTCACGCGCGCCGCGGGTTTGCTGGGTATGTCGCCAAGCAACCTGCACGCAAAGACGCGGAGGTACGGCATTGATACGGATGGGTGATGGCGAAGGCGATAACTGAGCGACAGAAACAGGTCCTCGGCTTTGTGGAAGCCTACATTGCACGGCACCAGTATCCACCAACCGTTCGCGAGATCGCGTCCCACCTCGCTGTGTCCACGAAGGCAGCACACGATCATCTGAAAGCCCTTGAGCGTAAAGGTCTTGTTCACTGCGGCACCCGGCAGAGTCGTTCCATATCGGTCCCGCATCCTGAGGAAGAGAGCGCGAGCGAGCGGATCCCGATCATCGGCCATGTTGCCGCCGGGGCTCCGGTCCTGGCGGAGGAGAACTTCAGCGACACCCTGGATGTGCCCCGGACCATGCTCGGGCCCGGGCGACACTTCGCTCTGGAAGTGCGTGGCGATTCCATGTCCGGCGTAGGCATCATGGATGGCGATATGGCCATCATCCGGCACCAGGAGACCGCATCCAGCGGGGAAATCGTTGTTGCGGCCCTGGAAGACGGGGTAACACTCAAGCGCTTCTTCCGCGAGCAGAACCGGGTCCGGCTCCAGTCCGAGAATCCGGACTATCCGCCGATCTTCACCAGCAACCTCCGAGTTGTCGGCAAACTCGTCTCGCTGATCCGGAAGTACTGATGGCTGGCGGGCATCCCGCATGGCTGTTTCTCGGGCCGGAAATCGGACAGAAGCGTGCCGCCGTAGATGAGCTGTACCAGCGCTTTGCAGCCGGTGGTCCGGTTGATCGTGCAGTCCACTATGCCTTTGAAGCCAAGATTGACGCGCTGATCGCTGATATCGCAGCGCCGGATCTGTTCGGAAACCGGCGCTTTGTGGAACTCCGCGCGGTGGATCGCCTGACCCGGAAGCCCGATATCGAGCGCATCGGGTCATGGATCAAGACCGGATCACCAGATGCGCTTTTGGTAATGACCAGCGACGAAACACGAGTGGACGCGCGTCTGCAGAACCTGCTCCCGGCATCCCACCGAACGGTATTCTGGGAACTCTTCGACAGCGAAAAGCGGCGCTGGCTTGCAACCCGGATGCGGGCTGCCGGACTGCGTGGCGGTGAAGACGCGATCAGCTACGTCCTGGATACCGTGGAAAACAACACCGAAGCCCTGGGACAGGCGGTGGAGCGGCTCCGGGCCCTTCCCGGTGATCAGCCGCTGACACCTGCTGCTGTCGCTGCCGTTCTTGACGAAAGCCGCGAAGAGACCACCTTCCGTCTCTGGGACGCTATCGTGGACGCCCAGCTTTCCCGCGCAATGCGAATCCTCGGACGCCTGCGCGATGCCGGTGACGGGGATGCCGGGCGAATCCTGACGGGTCTCCTGTGGCAGGTTCGGCGTCTGCGCTCCATCCACCAGGCCATGTCGTCCGGAAACGTCTCGGTACAGCAGGCCGCGCAGGCTGCCGGAGTACGGTCCAAGCTGGCCATCCGCGGGCTGGAACGTCAGCTCAAGCTGCTTGGGGCTGAAGACCTCCGCTGGATGCTGGTTGCGCTTGCCGACACGGAAGTGGACACCCGGTCGGCGCCGGCCTCAGCCGGGCCGCTCCTGCTGGACCGCCTTGTCTATCGCCTTATTCGTCGTCGGGGTCGTCCGCTGCCGGCGCCCTATCCTCCGCTTCCTCACGCCGCATCAGCCGGATAGCGCGCTCCGCGAGCGCCACCGGTATCCGCGCGCGAGCGGCAAGGCTCTGCGGGTCGCTGTCCCGAATAGCGTCCAGGGACCCCATGCTGGTGAGAATCTGCTTCGCGCGCGCCGGCCCGATCCCAGGCACCTGTTCGAGGATGCTCGTGCGCAGCGTCCGGGATCGGGCCGCCTTGTTTGCCCCGGTGGCAAAGCGATGCGTCTCATCCCTCACGAACTGCAGGACACGCAGTGGTGGGGAGCCTTCCGGGAGTGATACCGGTTCGTCGCGGTCCGGGAGGAAGAGCAGCTCCTCTTCCTTGGCAAGGCCCACAACTGGCACCGAATCCAGTCCGAGCGCCTTCAGCACTGTCTTTGCGGCGCTCACCTGGCCCTTGCCACCATCGACCATGACCAGATCCGGGATCTGCTTCTTCTCGTTTACTACGCGGGTGTAGCGCCGGGCTACGGCCTCCCGCATTGCGGCATAGTCGTCAATCTCCCCACCGAGGGTCTTGAGATTGAAGCGCCGGTAATTCGCCTTGTCCGGAATCCCGTTGTGGAATGACACCAGACTCGCCACGGGGTGCTTTCCGCCGAGCTGGGAGATGTCAAAGCCTTCAATCCGCACCGGTACGGACGGAAGCTGCAGGGCATCCCGGAGTTCCTCCAGGGCCGGGTAGTTGCCGGTCTCGCGGATTCGACGCTCCAGATCCTGCCGTGCGTTCTCCCGCGCGAGCGCGAGAATACTCCTGTCGTGCGAGGACTCCGGTGCCTCAATGATCACGTCGCTTTCCAGCTGCTCCCGGAAGAAGCGCTGGAGCTCATCCGTTGCACCGAAGTCCTCCGCCACAATTCGCGCCGGTGGAACGTTCCCGATGTTTAGTGCAAGGTCCTGGGGGTTCCAACGGTCACCTCGCACCCGTGGGGCTCCGGGGATGTCCTCGGCTACGGCCGCATCCTCGTCCGCTCCCTGGTCCTCCAGCTCGGCGAGCGCCGGATGCGCTTCCCAACTCGCGGTGCTGTAATACTGCAGAATGAACTGCTCCAGATCCTCGTCCGCCGTTCCAAAGACCTGCGCCCGAAACACGTCACTCCCCAGTAGCTTCCCGTCCCGCATCTGGAACACGACGAAGCTGGTGAGGTGTTCGTGGTTGGCCCACGCGATGTAGTCACGGCTGTCCTGCTCGTAGTCCACCACTGTGGGCTCGTGGCTGAGATCACGGACCGCTGATGAGAGATCCCGGAGTTCCGCCGCTCGTTCAAACTGGAGCTCTGCCGCCGCGGCCTCCATCTGCTGCTCCACCTCCTGCAGGACGGACGCGGTGTCTCCGCTGAGCAGCCGACGGATTGCGCTGATCCTGCGGCTGTATTCGGTCTGGTCGGTCTTTCCCGCGCATACCGCCGCGCAGCGGCCGATGTGGTAGTACAGGCAGGCATGCTCTCTGCGCTTCACCGGTCCGCGGCAGCGGCGCAGCGGATAGAGTCGATAGACCAGGTCCAGGTAGCGGTCAATCGAGGCGACCCGCGGGAAGGGACCGAAGTACTCGGAGCCGTCCTGAATCACGCGTCGGGTCTTGAACACCCGCGGAAACTCTTCCCTTGTGATGCGAATGACGGGGTAGGACTTTCCGTCCTTCAGGTTGATGTTGTAGCGGGGCGAGTGGCGCTTGATCAGCGTGTTCTCCAGCCGGAGCGCCTCGAACTCGGTTTCCGTGATGATCCAGTCGATATCGACTACCCGGGCGACCAGGATGCTGGTTTTTCGATCCTTCTCCCCGCTGAAGTAGGACCGGACGCGGTTGCGCAGGCGCTTCGCCTTGCCGACGTAGATCACCGTGCCCGCCTCATCCTTCATCAGATACACGCCCGGACGGGCCGGGAGTGCCTTGAGCGTGGCGGCGAGGGAGGTCTGAACTTCGGATGTCGGATCCGTCATTGCTGCCGATATATGGTAATACGGAACCATGCGGCCGACTCCAGCGCGCACGATTCTTCTGTTCCTCGCATTGCCGCTGTGGGCCATCGCCGCCCAGTCCGCGGATGCGCCCGGCCTCCCCGTTTACCGCATAGACGCCCCCGCAGATCTGAACGCTGCCGATCTGGAGGGGAATCTCATTGGTACAGTTCGAGTGAGCAACCAGGTCACTCCCGGTTCGCCGGACCCACCGTTCTTCTGGCTGGAAGGTGCCGGAGCAGTCCAGGTTCACCCTCGAGACGAAGTTCTGTTCCTTGGCGGACTTGCCGGTGAGTTTTCCCTGGAGTTCTGGCTCTACCCCGCCACCGTTGATGAAGGAACGAGGATCCTGCACTGGCAGGGTCGTCACCCGATGAGCGGGGAGCTGCAGCGAATGTCGTTGACCGTCTCCCGGCAGCGGCTCCTGTTCAGTGCATCAGGACTGCTTCGGGACAGAGACGGCGATACCCGGGACATTCAGCTCCTGCCGTGGGGACCGCTGCTTCCGCGGACCTGGAGTCATCACGAGATCGGGTTCGATGCCGACAGCGGCACCTTGGTCTATCGGGTGGATGGCGTGGTGGAGGCGGTGGCTACCGGCCTTTCCAGAGCAGACTTCGGCTCCACCATCGATGGACTTGTGTTTGGCGAGGGCTACCGCGGACTGCTGGATGGAATCCGCTTCAGTGCCCTCTCTCCGGACCTCAACCGACCCCGGAACGACGTCGGACAATGAGCCGGAAGACCGACCCCGCACAGGTCGCCCGGCTGGAAAACCTCCTGGAGCGGGCAAAGCGAGCGTTTCGTGTCGGCGATCTGGACGACGCGCACAAGCTCGTTGAGCAGATCATAAGCGAGAATCCCTGGGCGCCCGTCGCAAGAATCCTGCAAGGTTCCATTGCGGGGAGGCAGGGGAATCCGGAGCAGGCCGAGGCAGCGTTCCGCAAGGCCATTGAGCTGGAAGAACAGAACTACGAGGCATGGAACAACCTTGGCGTCATTCTCCGGCAGAATGGGCGATACACGGATGCCATCACCGCGTTTGAGCGGGCGTCCGAGCTCGCGCCAAAGCGCCCCGATATCATCTACAACCTGGCGAACACCCACAAGAAACTTGCTAACGATGACAAGGCGCGCGAGCTCTACCAGGCGGCGCTGACCCTGGATCCCGGGTTTGTCATGGCCCACATCAACCTCGGGACCCTGCACGAGCAGAGCGGAGCCTACTCCCAGGCAATCGATCACTATCGGCGTGCGCTCTCGGTAGACCCCAACCACCCAACAGCGCTGTTCAACCTCGGGATCGCACAACGCCACTCCGGGGACACCGCCGGGGCGCGGGAAGCCTTCCAGCACGCAATCCAGGCGCGGCCGGGCTGGGTGGACCCGTTGAACAACCTTGGGATCCTGATGCTGGAAGAGGGGCAGGCGGCAGATGCGCGCCAGAACTTTGAAGAGATTCTGCGGCTGGATCCGGACAACGCCCGCGCTCTGAACAACCTCGCTACCTGCCACTCCCAGGAGGGCAACTATGTGGAGGCCGCCCGGGTTCTCCAGCGGGCGGTGGCAATTGACCCCTCGTACAAGCAGGCGACAGCAAACCTCTCCCGGCTGCTGAGCGAACGGAGCGCCGCGGGGGACGCGGTCGCAGAGCTGGAACAGCTGGTCAAGCTCAACCCCGGCGATCAGGACCTGCAGATTCGCTACGGGCAAGCGCTCCTCCGAGCCGGCCGCGCGGAAGATGCCGAGCAGGTCGCCTCCGGAATCCTGTCTCTGGTACCCGAGCATCCCGAAGCTCTGGTCCTCGGGATGCGAACTCAGATTGCAGCCCGGACCTTCGCCGGGTACCAGGAGCGGGCGAAGCACTATCTCCGCCATCATCGACAATCCACCGGCGCGCTCAGACCCGTTGTTGAGCATCTCCTGGACGTGGGGGAACCCGCGCTTGCTGCTCACCTTCTGAAGTTCATCAGTCCAGAGGATCAACCCCGGGACTACGCGCTGCTGGAGGCGCGGATTGCCGAGGCAGAGGGGCGGCACGACGATGCGATCGCAACGCTTACCGGGCTTCGTGAACAGGATCCCGGTGATGCGGGTGTGCTGGCAATGTTGGCCGAGACCCATCGGAAGCGCGGCGATCGGGATGGCGCACTTGAGGCCGCCAACGATCTGATCTCGCTGCAGGGGCAACGCGCCGATCCGGACGATCTGGACGCGTTGAACAGAAGTATCGAGCTGTACGAGGCCGCGGTTGCCGATTCTGCCGGGGAGAACAGTCAGAACTGGGAGCGAAGTCTTCAGGCGCTCGCCGAGTACACGCAACGCGGAATTGTGGTGGAACAGCAGCAACTGCAGCCGGAGTCCACCCAGCAGGAAGAGCTGGAATCCATTCCCATTCTGGACTTTGGTGATCTGCCCGATGACTCGGAGGAAATCGTCATCGAGCCCGCCGAAACCTTTGAGGCGCCCGAGCAGCGTCTGGAAGAACTGCGCGAGCGACAGGCTCCTTCCCTGATGAGCCTTCTGGATACCGGAGGCGGTGGCATCGAGTCAGGCCCACTTCCTGCGCCCGCTCCGGCACCTTCCCGGCCATCGGCCCCTGCTCTACAGCTGCATCAGCCTCCCCAGCAAGCGCCGCAGCCACAGTATCCGCCTCAACAGCCTCAGCCGCCGCAGTATCCGCAATACCCGCAGCAGCCTCCGCCGCCACAGCCGCCACCTCAGCCGCAGCCACAGCAGGCCCCGCAGTACCCGGCGCCGCCACCT
>CAZPXH010000008.1:0-112058 GCA_964591085.1 uncultured Spirochaetaceae bacterium
CCCAAATGGCTGAGTTCCACGCGAAAACCGACCTGTTCATCGTAGGCCCACTGCCTGCGCACACCGCTTTCAATCGCGCGGGCAAGCTGATCCCGGAGACTGGCGATTGCTCCACCAACAATGACCAGTTGCAGATCCAGGCTGTTGACCAGAAATCCGAGGTTTTTGCCAAGCTCATCACTGATCCTGTGGCTTATCGCCGGATCCCGAAGAAGGCGCCTGGCGTCGTCGTCCGGTACCGAAAACTGGTTGTACTGCCCTGTGCGGTAGAGCACGCTGCGGAATTCACCCGCAGAGAAGTCCATTCCGCGGTGCACGCGTCCGCCAATCACAAAGCCCATTCCCACGGCCCCAATCTGCAAGTCCGGAGTAGACAGCTTATGCCGTCTGTACTCGCCCAGGACGTAGATGAAATCGCGGGGACGGTCTGCCCGGCGGAGTGTCAGCTCGCCGAAGCAGCAGCAGTTGGCGTCATTCTCAACCAGCACTGTGGTGCTTTCCTCCAACCGCGGGAGGATATCCTGCGCAATCCTGACGGGCGCCTGAAGCTCCAGCGGCATGGATCGCAACACGGTTCCGGATGCAGGATCAACCAGCGCAGGCAGCCCCACGCCCACGCCAAGAACACGTAAGCCCCGCTCCTTCAGAATACAGAGGTGGGCGTTGATCACCACCGTGAGGATCTCGGGTAGCGAGTGAGCCGAATGGTCCACGGTCTCGGTGTGTCGATACACAATCGCGCCAGCGAGATCGATCGCAACAACCGAGTACCGCTCGGTATTGACCTCCACACCCATGAAACATCCCCAGCTGGTACTGATGCGAAGACCAACCGGTTTGCGTCCGCCCAGGGGCCCTGCGTTCCCGATGGAGGCGATCTTTACCAGGCCCAAATCCTCAAGTGCAGCCACAATCCGGCTGATGGTTCCCTTGTTCAGCGCAAGCCGGTCTGCAATTGCACTGCGACTGATCCCGTGATCGGTCCAGACCAGCTCCAGAACCCGGGCGAGGTTGTGAATACTTATTCCATCCCGAAGCACGTTGGTTACTGTATCCTTCGCAACCAACCTAGTCAAAACTGGCATCCGGAAGCCGGATTTCCGCGCTTGACAGGGCAGTGATTCGGGCATAGCGTAAGGTTAGTTGCGCGGGGCAACCAAGATGCTGTTGTTCCCGGGCATAACACCCCGGAGCCCTTCCGGGGCAGTAAAAAGGAGGAACGCATGAGCAAGTGGTTTACCGGCATTGCCGGGCTACTGGTGGTTCTGCTCGTTCTGGTCGGCTGTGGAGACGGCGGTGGTGCCGCTGACGGGCCGGTCAACGAGGAGTTCACCAACAATCCCTACACCGACGGAGAGGACCTCAGTGGAACTACCGTTACGGTGTTTGGTGCATTTGTGGACGTTGACGCCCAGCGCTTTGAGGAGTCCATGATTCCGTTTGAAGAAGCTACCGGCATTGACGTTGTCTACGAGGGAAGCGGGGACTTTGAGACCCTGGTCACCGTCCGGACCGAGGGTGGCGATCCCCCCGATGTTGCGGCATTCCCGCAGCCGGGTCTTGCAGCGGATCTTGCCCGGGGTGGTTTCATTCAGGACATGGATGAATGGCTGGGCCGGGACTACCTGGAGCAGCAATACAACCAGACCTGGATTGATCTAGCCGAGCTTGAGGGAATTCAGGCGGGCGTTTGGTACCGCGCTAACATCAAGAGCCTCGTCTGGTATCCGAAGCCGGAGTTTGAGGCAGCTGGATACGAGATTCCCGAGACCTGGGATGAGCTGCTGGCACTGAGTGACCAGATCGTTGCCGATGGCGGGACGCCATGGTCAATTGCCATTGAGAGCTCCGGTGCAACCGGTTGGGTGGCAACGGACTGGATTGAAGACATCATGCTCCGCATCCACCCGCCCGAGGTTTACGATGAATGGGTAGCCGGCGAACTGGGCTTTGACAGCCCAGAGTATCGCGAGGCGCTCTCCTACATGGAAGAGATCTGGTTCAACGAGGACTACGTTCTTGGTGGCCGTGAGGGAATTGTTCTGACGCCCTTTGGTGACGGCGCAAACCCGCTCACCGTCAATCCGCCTGCCGCATGGCTGCACCGCCAGGCTTCCTTCATCCAGGGATTCCTTCCTGAGGAAGGCCGGGAGGTTGGTACCGACATTGACTTCTTCTACCTTCCCCCGATTGACGCCGAGCAGGGACGACCGGTTCTTGGCGCGGGCGATCTCTTTGGTGCCTTCAACGACCGGCCCGAGGTTCGCGCTATGATGCGCTACCTTTCCACAGGTCTTTCCACGCGGGCATGGGTTGAGGCCGGTGGTTTCACCAGCCCCCACAACGACTCCGAACTGGACTGGTATCCGAACGTAGCAGACCGCACTATTGCAGAGATCCTGCTCGCGGCTACCACCTTCCGCTTTGATGCATCGGACCTGATGCCCGGTGTCGTTGGAGCAGGCACGTTCTGGACCGGCATGACTGACTACGTTAACGATCCGAACGCGGATCTGGACGAAATCCTCGCCGGCATTGACGAGAGTTTCCCCAACTGATGCCTTGCGCCCGCTAGCCAGTCGGGCGCAGGATTCGGGCAGGGTCGTCTGGCCCTGCCCCTTTTTTTAGCTGCTGGCATAAGGAGGAGGTTGCATGGCAGACCTTGCACAACGCGGAAACACCCGGACGATGCAGGTGGTCGGATCAATCGTGATTCTGGCTGCTCTTGCTGCGGTGTTTGCCGTGAGCTTCCAGTTTATGCGGAACCCCGCGGCTTCCAAGTTTCTGGTTGCTGTTGTGGCTCTGATTGTGGGAGTCGGTGGCGTCTGGGCGCTCTACCTGACGGTCAATAACCTGGTTGATCAGTTTCCCATCCGGATTCGGGACAAACTCCGGCCCTACGTGTTCATCCTGCCCGCACTGATCGTCCTTGGGGTCTATATCATTTACCCCACAGTTCGTACTACCTACGTCAGTTTCTTTGACTACACCAGGGGAAGCGGTGCGCCGGTCAACTTCGGCCTGCAGAATTACTCAGCAATTTTCCGGGACGGGGAGATCTTCACTGCATTGCGGAACAACCTCCTTTGGCTGGTGCTGGTTCCGGCTTTTTCTGTCTCCATGGGGCTGATCATTGCGGTCCTGGTGGACCGGATCCGCTGGGAGCGGCTTGCCAAGTCTCTGATCTTCCTGCCGATGGCAATCTCCTTCGTTGGCGCATCTGTCATCTGGCGCTTCATCTACTACCGCGCTTCCTTTGGTGAGCAGATCGGACTGCTCAACGCTGTGGTTGTGGCCTTTGGTGGAGACCCCGTGGGTTGGCTCCGCATTGAGCCGTGGAACAACGTGTTCCTGATCATCATCATGATCTGGCTGCAGACCGGCTTTGCGATGGTCATC
The DNA here is from genome assembly GCA_964591085.1 of uncultured Spirochaetaceae bacterium. GTDB lineage: Bacteria > Spirochaetota > Spirochaetia > DSM-27196 > CAZPXH01 > CAZPXH01. The sequence goes on from CAZPXH010000008.1 coordinate 3,400, forward strand.
CTTTCGTCCGCGGTGAAAGGGGTGCCACAGAGTCTGTTGGAAGCGGCGCGCATTGACGGTGCCGGGGAGGTCCGGATCTTTTTCCAGATCATCATCCCCTACGTTGCCTCCACCATCCTCACCGTCACCACCACCATTGTCATCCTGGTCCTCAAGGTTTTTGACGTGGTCTTTGTGATGACCAGCGGGCGCTTTGATACGGATGTGCTTGCTAACCTGATGTACAACCAGATGTTCCGAGCCGGACAGTACGGCAGAGGTGCGGCCCTTGCGGTCATCCTCTTCCTTGCCGTCATCCCGGTGATGATCCGCAACATTCGCAACCTGAACACGCGCTGAGGAGAGCAGATATGAGTTCAATCAACCCCGCGCTGATGCTCAAGCCAAAAACCCGCAGGGAACGTTTCTCCCGCATTATGCGGAACGTCATTGTCGCAGTCATCGTGCTGATCTGGACCATCCCGACCCTCGGACTGTTCGTGAGTTCCTTCCGCCCCGCGGTGGCAATCAACACGAGCGGCTGGTGGAGTGCGCTGTTCCGGCCTTTCCAGTCTGACTGGACCCTTTCCAACTACACGTTTGTCTTGACCAACGATGGAATGGGCAACGCCTTTCTCAATAGCGTACTGACGACTATTCCTTCCACCGTGATTCCCATCACCATCGCCGCATTTGCTGCCTACGGCATCGCGTGGATGGACTTCTGGGGACGCCGCGCCTTCTTTGTGGTGGTTGTAGGCCTGATGGTTGTGCCGTTGCAGATGTCCTTGCTTCCGCTCTTCCGGCTGTACAACAACGTTGCGCTCAACGGTACCTGGCCGGGAATCTGGCTGGCCCACACGGGTTTCGGACTGCCCCTGGCAACCTACCTCCTGTACGGCTACATCTCCACCATCCCACGGGACCTGATTGAGGCTGCGGAGGTGGATGGCACTACCCCAATGACCAAGTTCATCTACCTGGTTGTCCCGCTCTCGGTTCCCGCAATCGCGAGCTTCGCAATCTTCCAGTTCCTCTGGGTCTGGAATGACCTGCTGGTAGCACTGGTCTTCCTCGGGACAAACCGGCGCGTGGCCCTGGTAACCACAAGGCTGTCGGAGATGGTCGGCTCCCGTGGGCAAGACTGGCATGTTCTGACCTCCGGTGCATTCCTGACCATGATCGTGCCGCTGATCGTGTTCTTCTCATTGCAGCGCTACTTTGTCCGCGGTCTGATGGCGGGATCCGTCAAGGGATAGGCTCAGGTACCTGTCACACGGCGGCGACCGAGTCCGCCGGATTCTGAGTCCTCAGAGTTCGGACGCTCCTGACTGCGCCGCGCCACCAAGCTCCAGGACCAGACGAACGCCAATACTGTGGCTTGCGAGACCTTGCGGGAAACTCCCGCGGTTCGCCGGATACACGTCAGCTCTGCGGCTGTTCCATGCAGTACCGCGAACAACCCTGTTCAGGCCCTCCGGTCCGGAAGTTCCCCTTTCCACAACGGGATCCACTCGGAGGCTGAACACTTGCGGCGTCGCCTGATCCGGCTCGCCGTCTGACTCCCGAGCCGCGTCCGGCTCCACGTCCCGCTCCAGGGCGCGGTCCGCTTCCGTTGAAAGCGCTTGGGCCTGAAGCACCGGACCGAAGCCCTCTTCATTCCACGCATCAAGGGTCCATTCCCATACGTTCCCGATCAGGTCCAGCGCGCCCCCAAGCGCGCGGCCGGAGACCGTGGGATAGCCGGCGCGACTCCCTCCCCGGTAAAACCCGATTGGCGTGGTGGGACCTCCGCGCGCACCCCACGGCTCGCGAATGGTCTCAAAGGGATCCAGGCTGCCGAAGAAATTGGCCTGGTTGTTCAGGATCAGCCTGCTGCCCCATGGAAACAGCCCGGTGGAGCCTTGCGTCTGCCCTCCAGGCGCCGGGCGGGCAGACCAGACCCACTCTGCCTCGGTGGGGAGGCGCACCGTGCCCTCACCCGGTAGCGGTGCAAGCACTTCATCCGCTGCAGCAGCCAAGGCACGAGCACCGTACCAGGTCACCCCTGCCAGCGGGTGTGCGCCCCGCGCCTGTGAGACCAGCAACAGCGGTGGCCCGTCACTGTCCGTTCCGGGCCGCAGGTGGTACTGAGAGCCCAGGGCCAGATTTCCCAGGAGAAGCAGGGTCCGACCGCTCGCATCAATGACGCTGAGTCCGGAGATTTCAGCGGCATCGCTGGCCAATAGGAGCTCAAGGAGGACCAAGGCCTGTCTGTTGTTCAGCTCGGTCTCACCCACAGAGAACGGTCGAGTAAGGCGCACTGCGTGACGAGGGCGCTCATCCTGACGACCATCATCCTGGCCCATCACAAAGTCTGCGGTCTCTCCGGGTGCGAGCTGCTGAAGAAGCGTGTAGGACAAGGTGCGGACCTGCAGCGGACGGACCTCCGACCACGGACCCGTGACAGCCGAATTGCCCGCTCTCACTCTGACAAGGACGGCCTGTGACTCGGTGAACGCTGGCTGGGGCTCCGGGAGGATGGAAGGATCCAGCGTCAACCAGGGCTCGTTAGCGGTGAGCATCAAGGTCTCACCCCGGATCTGCACCTCCAACTCATAGGTGTCTGCCCACCCCAACGCCTCCAGGCGGACAAGCGGACGGTCTGCGTACAAGTACCCCGCAGCCGAGGCGCCGGCAAGGCTTGCGCGCAGATCCGTGGAGTTCGCGCCGGGGACTGAAGTCGGATCAGATTGCAAGCCGGCGTCACCACGCCCGTCGGGCTCAGACGCTTCGGTCCCTGGTCCAGTCACCTCCGGGCCTGTGTCTGGCTCGGGAGTGGTAGCGCAGGCTGAAAGGAGAACAACCAGAAGCACTGCCAGAGGACCGGCAGCGGCGAGAGACCGGCCAACGCGCGAGCAAGCCGGCCGTCCGACGCCAACTAGGACGTGTCGCCTCACGCGATTCTCCGGTTCATGCGTCGCTCGGCGATGGTCCAGAGGCGATAGCGTCCCGGGTGCAGGATGCAGTCGTAGGTTCCGAGAACCTGAACTTCCAGCAGGCCAAGTTCTCGCGCCAGATCGTGACCCGGGCGCCAACGAGGGCGGCCACCGAGATAGGGGCGCAGCCGCATGAAGTCCATTGTCTTGCCGCCATCCTGGATTCGGTCCAGAGCTGCGCCGAGAATCACCCGGACCAGCGCCTGAAGGTCAACATCAGCTGGAACCATGGCATCTACAACGTGAACGGCGTCGCCAAACTCCACAACAAGCAGCCGGGTCCCGTGTTCGGGGTCCAGGTAAGTGCTGCAGACCCCGCCAAAGCGCGGAAGCGTCTCCGAGAAGAGCGCCCACCATTCCCGCTCCTCCCGCAGCGGGACGGTTCCCGGATCCGAGTGCCGGGGCAGCGCGCGGAAGAACTCGGCCACAGCAGCGGGACCGCTGTTCCGGACCGGTGGCGGCATCTGCCTCAGGGGCTTCATGGCGGAGAGAGCCTGCTCGCCCAGGCGCCGAAGGACCGCGTCCCGGCCACGGTGCAAGTCAAGCCTGAGATAGCGATCCGGCTGGATGCTCTGTGGGACCAGGGTGCTCCCCGGCGAGAGGAGCGGGTTCAGCGTACGGCGAAGTCCCGAACGGATTCCCGTATTGCCCTGCTCCGGTGGAAGCGTCCAGTCCAAATCAAAGCGGACAACGCTGGTCCACCTTCCACGGCTGGCGAGCTGGTCCAAGAGCCGGAACGCAGCATCGGCCAAGCGAAGGAGTGAATCCAGAAGATCTCGGCCAGTCCCACGGCCCGGCGCGTGGGGAACGTAGAGCATCCACGTCAATGGTCCCAGCTGCCGTGCGAGGCCCTGTGCCAGCTCCTCGCCTGGAATGCCGTCAAGCTCAACGGGGTACCAGTGAAACTGGCTCTGCACCTCGGCCCAGACCGCGGACTGCAGCAAGCCTGCAGCCAAGGCAGCTATCCGACGTCGCCGTCGAGCACGCGCGTGGTGCGCACGGGCTCGCCGTTGCCCAGGATTCGGCTCTCCCCTACGCGGATTTCGCCACCAAGCGCCTTCAGCGGGACTGAGAAGAAGTCGTCAACTTTGATACGCCGGGGTCGCTCCCCCTCGCCACGGGCGGGCCTGATTCCCTCCCGGCCTTCTACCTGGAGGACAGTTCCGGGAGAAAGGTGGTCCACGAACAGCACCTCCAGCTCCTCCGCTTCACCCTCGCCCCGGGATGCCGCGAGGAGCATTCCCTCACTCTTCACGCCACGAAGTTTGGCGGGCTTGAGATTGTCCACGAGGATTACGTGCCGGCCCACGAGTTCATCCGCCGAATAGTGGCCTACCAGGCCCGAGACAACCTGCCGCGGCTCCCCACGGCCGTCATCCATCTGCTCCACGAACAGACGGTCAGCGTCCGGGTGCGGGGACACAGACTCTATCCGGGCAACCCGCAGTTCCACAGTGGAAGCAAAGGCCTCTGCCGGGTCCGAGTCGGAGACCGGCCCCGCGGCGCCCGCTGCCCCTGATTGGGCTGCCTCTGCACGTTCGGCCTGGCTGCCGGAGTACTGCGCGCGCAGCCGTGCAACGAGGTCATCGTCCAGCGGCTGGAAGAGCACTTCTGGTGGGTTGACCAGCTCAATCCCGCCGCGTTTCCCCACGCTTGCCCAGCTGCGCTGCTCCGCCGGCAGGCGCAGGAAATCCATGAGACGCTGTGCCGTGTGCGGGATATATGGCTCCAAGAGGATGGAAAGATCCCGGAGCAGGTCCGTCAGTTCGCTGATCAGTGAGTGTGCTACGTGGGGTTCGTCCTTGCGCACGCGCCAGGGCTCGGCGGCCTGGAACACCTGATTGCCCAGGCGGGAGAGCTCCAGGGTCTGGCGCAGGGCTTCCCTGAGTCCGGCCCACTCGTGCAGCTGCTGAATCTCGGTGGCACGTTGCTCGCGCTGTTGCTGGAAGTCAGCCGGCACGGTCCCCGGGGTTCCCGGGGCGCTGCGATGTTGCGGATCAAGCACGGTCCCATCGAAGTAGCGGGTCAGGAAGGTCAGCGTTCGGTTGACCAGGTTCGCGAAGTTGCCGATGAGCTCGCCGTTCACGCGTTCCTGGAAGTCCGGCCAGGTGAAGGTGTAGTCGGATGTCTCGGGCCGGTTGTAGAAGATGTAGAAGCGCCAGACATCCTCGGGGATGCCGCTGTCAATGGCGTCATCCCCGAACACTCCGATGCCCTTGCTCTTGCTGAACTTGGAGCTCTCGTAGTTCAAATACTCAGTGGAAGACATGTGGTGAAGCATCGTCCATTCCTCCCCGCTCCCAAGCAGAGAGCTGGGGAAGATCACCGTGTGAAATGGAATGTTGTCCTTGCCAATGAACTGAAACAGCTCAACGTCAGCGGGACTCTTCCACCATTCCTCCCAGGCATCCGTGAGGCCGGCGGTGATGGACACGTAGCCGATTGGCGCGTCAAACCAGACGTAGATGACCTTGTTCTCGTAGCCCGGTAGTGGAACCGGGATTCCCCACTTCAGGTCCCGGGTGATGGAGCGTTCGCGCAGACCGTCTCGGATCCAGGCCTGGGTCATCTGAACGGCGTTCCGCGACCACTTCCCCCGTACACTTGCTTCCTTCATCCACGCCTCCAGACGGGGCCGGATTGCCGGAAGATCGATGTAGAGGTGCGTGGTCTTCCTGGGTACGGGGGTAGTGCCGTCAATTGAGCTCCGCGGCTCAATCAGGTCTGCGGGATCAAGCAGCTTCCCACAGTTCTCACACTGATCGCCGCGGGCGTCGGTGTAGCCGCAGTTGGGGCAGGTACCCCGGACAAAGCGATCCGCCAGAAACATCCCGCTGCTCTCGGAGTAGAGCTGCTCGATCTCGCGCTCCTGCAGCAGCCCGTTTGCGTGCAGACGCAGGAAGATTTCCTGGGTGATACGTGTGTGCTCCGGGGTGCTTGTACGGCCGAAGCGGTCAAAGGAGATGTTGAACCACTCGTAGATGTCCCGATGGATGGCGTGGAAGCGGTCCACAAGTTCCTGCGGGGTGATCCCCTCCTCCAGTGCGCGTGTTTCGGTGGCCGTTCCGTACTCGTCCGTACCGCAGATGTACAGTGTCTGGTAGCCGGCCAGGCGGCAGTATCGGGCGAACACGTCGGCCGAGAGGACCTGGATCAGGTTGCCAAGGTGCGGCAGGTTGTTCACATAGGGTAGAGCTGAGGTGACCAGGCGTCGCTTCATTGGCCATCAGTCTACCGCGGCGGAGTTGACGCCGGCTATGGTGGCTCGTATCGTTCAGGAGAACCAGGAGGTTTCATGTCAGATAACGGACCACGGGACGTGACGCCCGGGCGACAGCCGTTCACAATACGTCCGCGCGTGGTGATTCTCGTCCTTCTCGTCCTGCTTGTAGTCGGAACCGTCGCGACGAGTATTTTTGTCGTGGACGAGTTCGAGCGCGCCGTTGTACTTCGGCTCGGCCGATTCCACCGAATCGAACCCCCGGGCCTGAATACCAAGTGGCCCTTCGGGCTTGAGCAGAACTTTAACGTCAACACAGAGGAACAGCGGAACTTGGAGTTTGGCTTCCGAACCCAGGCGTCCGGCATTCAGACTAGCTTTAGCTCCCAGGACTTCCCGAACGAGTCCCTCATGCTTACGGGTGACCTGAACATTGTGGATGTGGAGTGGACGGTTCAGTATCGCGTCGTAGACCCGTTCGCCTGGCTGTTCAACGTGGAGTTCCGGGAGGAAACCCTCCAGGACATCGCACGATCGGTAATGAACGCGCTGGTTGGTGACCGGTCCATCCAGGAGGTCATCTCTGACGAGCGTCTTGCGATGCAGATAGCTTCCCGAGACCAGATGAATGTGATCTTTCAGCGCTATGGCCTTGGAGTTGAAGTAACCGGCGTGTTTTTCCGAAACACCCTGCCACCGGCCGGACCGGTCCAGGACGCGTTTGAAGATGTGAACGCTTCCATCCAGGACCTCAACCGATTGGTGAACGAGGCCCGGGAGGAGTACAACACCGCAATCCCAAGGGCTCAGGGCGACGCAGAGCAGCTGATCCAGCAGGCCCGGGGTTACGCCACCGAGCGCGTGAACCGCGCCCGTGGTGACGTTGCCCGTTTCAACTCGGTACTTGCCGAGTATCGCCGCGATCCAGGGACAACCCGGCAACGGCTCTACCTGGAGATGATAGAAGAGACGCTCGCGCAGAGAGACAGTCAGACCCTGATTGACCGGAGTCTGCAGAACGTGATTCCGCTGCTGAACCTCGGCGGTGAGTCCGGCCTTCCGGGCACGGGCACCGGCGCACAGGGAGGTGTACAGTGAGACGCCTTATCGTAGGTCTTGTCATTGTCGCGATCCTGCTGGTGGTGCTGGTAATTCTTGGCCCCTTCTACATCCTCAGTGAGGGCGAGCAGGCGGTCGTTACCCGCTTTGGCGCAATCGTAGATGTAACGACGGAACCCGGCCTGAAGTTCAAGCTTCCGGTGGTGGACGATGTTGTTCGCTACAGCGCAAAGATCCTGAGTTGGGACGGCGACCCGAGCCGGGTGCCCACTGGTGACGGGGAAAACCAGTTCATCTTTGTGGACACCACGGCGCGTTGGCGAATCGCTGATCCGCGGGTGTTCTACCAGCGGCTTAACACATTGAACGCGGCGTTCAACCGTCTGGACGGAATCATTGATTCGGCAGTCCGAAACGTGATCTCCGCCAACAGCCTCTCCGAGGCCGTACGGAGCACCAATGGAATCATTGAGCGCGCACAGACCGTGGACGCTTTTGTGGTGAGCGAGGTGGACGAAATCTCTTCCGACGCTATCAATGTTGAGACGCTGCTGGAACAGCAGGTCCTTGCCACATCCAACGCGCGGCTCGGCAACGTTGAAGTTGGCCGGCAGGGGCTGTCAGAGCTGATGCTTGAGTCTGCGCAGGGCGACATTCTGGAGCTTGGAATTGAGTTAATTGATGTCGTCATCCGCCAGGTACGCTACAGTGATGACCTCACACAGCAGGTGTTTGCCCGGATGATCTCTGACCGGCGTCAGATTGCACAGCTCTACCGTGCCGCGGGCGAAGGCCGGCAGCGGGAGATTCGCGGTGAGCTGGAGAATGATCAGCGCTCCATTCTGTCCCGAGCCTTTGAAACCTCGGAAACCATCCGCGGTGAGGCAGACGCGGAGGCAGCACAGATCTACTCTTCGGCCTACACGCAGGATCAGGAGTTCTTTGCGTTCTGGCGGGCAATTGAGTCCTATCGGCAAGTACTGCCGAGGTTCTCCACTACCCTCAGTACGGACCTGGAGTACTTCCGGTACCTGTACTCACCCACCGGCGACTGACGCAGACTGGTGCGTGAATTGCAGAAGCCCGCGCCCCTGGCGCGGGCTTCGTTGTTGCTGATGCACAGGCTCCACGCAGCATCTACCCAAGCCCAGCGGGATTGATCCGGTGAAACTCCAACGCTTGCTATCCGAGGCCTTGAAACTTCGTGGCAAAAGTCCGGATTCCCTGCCGCCACGGTCATCCGCGGAAGCCTCCCAAGCGAATCCTGAGGTACGGGGCCTGACCTACGACTCCCGCCTTGTAGAGCCCGGAAGCCTCTTCTTTGCACTCGCTGGAGAGCACACGGATGGCGCGCGGTTTGCAGAGGATGCGCTTGATCGCGGCGCTGTTGCGGTAGTCTCCATCTCTCCTGCACCAGCACGCCATCCTTCGGCGGTGCCCTGGGTTCAGGTCACGGATCCCCATGTGGTGATGAGCGCTGCAAGCCATGTGTTCCACGGAAAGCCCTCCGAGAACCTCCCGGTTATCGGCATTACCGGGACGGACGGCAAGAGCAGTACCGCCTGGTTTGCGTGGCAGCTCTGCCGTGCCATGGGCAAGCGCCCGGGCCTGGTCACAACCCCTCTGGTGGACACCGGAGAGGGTCCGCAAGCAGCAAAGATCCGGCAGAGCACTCCGGAGGCCCCTGTCCTGCACGGCCTGCTTTCCCGAATGCTGGACAACGGTTGCAACCTTGCGGTGGTGGAATGCACCTCCCACGGTTTGTCACCTCGTACGGCGCGCCTGGCGCACCTGCGGATATGCCACGCTGCCTTCACCAACCTCAGCCCCGAGCACCTGGAGTTTCACGGCACCTTTGCCAACTACCGGCGTGACAAGCTGCGCCTCTTTGATGCGCTCGCAGACCCGGCCGCCGTGTGCGCTGATCCCAGCGCGGTGGTGAACGCGGATGACCCGAACGCGGCACACTTTGCGGAGCGCGCCCGTTCCCTTGGAGTAGCGCTCACCCTCATTGGTGAACGCGCTGAAGCGGAAGCGGAAGCGGGTGATCGGGTGGTGCTCATGAAGAGGATCGTTGAAACACAAGGGGCGGTCTTCTGCAGTGTCCACGCCGATGGTCAGGAGCACGAGCTCCGGGTACCTGTTCCGGGACGCTTCAATCTCTGGAATGCGCTCACATCCGCCCTGCTGGCCTCGGCAGCGGCCGGTCGGCCACTGGCGGAAACGCTACAACACTGCGGATCCCTCCGCCCGTTGGTGGGCAGGATGGAGCAGATCCGGCAGGGGCAACCCTTTGGGGTGATTGTGGACTACGCCCATACCCCCGGATCATTTGCGGAGGTCTTTCGCCGCTTTCGGGACGCCTGCCGCGGCCGACTGATTGCCGTGTTCGGCTCTGCCGGCGAGCGAGACCTTGCCAAACGGCCGGAGCAGGGCCGCATTGCCGCGGACTACGCCGATGTCGTGGTAATCACGGACGAGGATCCGCGCGGCGAAGACCGGATGAAGATCCTGCGTGACATCGCTGCCGGAATCACCCGAATGGACCGTGAGGTTCTGCTCATTCCGGACCGCCGGCAGGCGATTCGTGAAGCCTTTGGCCGTGCCTCCGGTGGCGACCTGGTTGTCCTACTTGGGAAGGGCCACGAATCAAGCATAGAAATGCCAGACGGGTCTTGGGCCTGGAACGAGCAGCAAGAGGCCCGCAACGCTCTGGCCGAGCTGGGCTACAACCAGGACTGAAGGAGGCGCATCCATGAGCAGGAACCAGACCCGCATGGTCATTCTCTACGGTGGGCGCAGCGGCGAACACGATGTAAGCCGCAGATCAGCCGCATCTGTCTTGCGCAACCTGCCGGAGCGCTTTGTTGTGGAATGCGTGGGGATCAGTCGGGATGGGCGCTTCTACCACCAGTCCGGGCTGAATCGGCACAGCCTTGGCTCGGAGGCCCTCCTCCCGGAGGTCGGCGAACAAGAGGCGGTGTGGATTGTACCGGCTGACGGACTGCACACGGCTTCCGGGAAGATTCCCTGTGATGTGGTGTTTCCAGTCCTGCACGGTACCTTTGGGGAAGACGGTACGATTCAGGGAGCACTTGAGATTGCGGGACTGTCCTATGTCGGAGCTGATGTTACGGGGAGCGCGCTTGGCATGGCCAAGGGGCTGGCCAAGACCTTGTGGGAAGCCGATGGGCTGCCGGTAGGACCCTGGATACAGCTGGATCGCAGCGTCCTGGAAGCCAACAGCGAGCAGGCACAGGCACTCCAGCGGTTTCGGGCCCGGCATCCCGGCCCGGTCTTTGTGAAACCAAACCGCGGAGGCTCTTCAGTCGGCGTTGCCCGCGTGGAAGCGGCAGACGATCCCATCCCGGCACTCGCGGATGCCCTGCTGTGGGACCGTGACGTGCTGGTTGAGCTCGCAATCGCGGGCAGGGAGCTGGAGATCAGCGTGATCGGAAACGGCCGTCTGGAGGCCTGTGCCGTCGGAGAGATCCGCATGCGCAGCGGCTTCTACAGCTATGACGCCAAATACACGGACGAGGATGCCGCGAAACTGATTGTTCCCGCGGCCATCACAGACGCAGCGGTGGAGACCATCCGCAGCCACGCGGTCCGTGCGTGCCGGGCATGCGCCATTGACGGGATGGCTCGTGTGGACTTCTTCCGGGAGAGCGGGAGCGGACGCATCCTGATCAACGAGGTGAACACCATCCCGGGTTTCACATCAATCAGCATGTATCCCCGGCTGTGCGGGGAAGCTGGAATTCCCTATCCCGAGCTGCTGAATCGCCTTGCGGATCTTGCTCTTGAGCGACACCGCGAGCGGGAACAGATCCGCTACACCCGCTGAGCGTGGGCTACCAGTGATTCCAGCCCACAACCCGGTCCATGGGCAATCTGTCGTCTCCGGATTCACTATCCGCGGCGTATCCCAGCGCAATCAGCGTTGCAATCTTCATTGAGTACGGAACCGATAGCAGGGAACGAAGCTCGGCTTCCACAAAGGTGGTGATGATGCAGCTACCGAGCCCGGCGTGCCGCGCCTGCAGAACCATCCATCCTGTGGCAATTCCCAGATCAATTGGCCAGCTCTCAACCCCGTTGGGCATGCGATAGTCAATGTTGGTGGTACAGACTGCAATCTGCGCGGGCGCGCCGGAAACCCATTCCTGGTTGTACGCAGCCGAGCCGACTGCCGCGCGGGTCTCAGCATCCGTGATGGCAACAAAGCGCCAGGCCTGGCGATTCTTGGCGGATGGCGCACGGCGGCCGGCATCCAGCACCGAGTTCAGCACGTCCCTGGGTATGGGCTGGTCACGAAAGCAGCGAACGCTCCGTGCCGTAGCAATCTCAGTCAACAGATCCACTCGATCCTCCCGTTGGCACTTCACGCCGGTTGACGCCGCGTGGAGGCGATCCTATCCTCCGCTCACCGTGCGTCTGCTGCTCGGTTTCCTCACGCTCCTGTTCTGCGCTGCAGCGCTACCCGCCCAGCCTGCCGTGCTGGTCGATGACGTCCAGGCGGATGATACAGGACGCCAATGGGCCCGGGAATTCGCCCGAGAACTACAGGCACGCGGGGCAAGTGTATTCGTGGCATCCCAACTCGCCAATGCCCCGGCTCCTGCTCCGCCAATCGCCTCGGGCGCGGCTACCGAACTGGAAAGCCTGGGGATGCCTTTCCTTCCCGGTCAGCCCGATCCCGGCCAGATTCTGGACAGCGTTGATCCCGCCCTGGCAGTGATAGTTCTTCCCGGACGGGGCGATCCCGAGTTTCGGCTTGGCGCGCAGGCCGCCGTCAGCCCACGGCCGGTAGCAGAGGCAGTCCTGGGCATTGCAGAACAGCTGGATGCCGATGTCCGGAGAGACCTTTTGTTCTCCCGGCTCGGCATTGGCAGCGACATCGGCCTCCGGCCCTATCTGGAGGAGGGAGTATCCGCGTTCGCACTCAATCCCGGGGGCCCCAGCGCCATGATGGATGCTGGCGGGCTTGCGAGCCTTGTGGAAGAAATCCCATCAGTTAGCTACTCCACACGCGCGACACTCCCGGAACAGAACTACCTTCTGGTCCGGGTACCCGGGAGGACGCTGGTCTTGGGAGAAACGGCGGTGGCAACTCTGTTGTGGGCGGCGGGTCTGATCCTGACCTCGGGCGCCGCAATCCTGAGATCAGCTTCACGACGCTACAGGCGGAGCCTCCGGCAGAACCGTGGAGTAGTCCTTCGGTCTCTGGTTGCGGCCTGGGCAGCCTTCGCCGTGGCCGGGCTCCTGGTTGCGGGGCTGTTCCGGCTCTTCCGCTGGCCGGGAGGTTACCTGGAAGCCAACATTGGCGCGTTCCTCGGCCGCGTCGCTGTAGCACTCGCTATTGGGGGAGTCCTTGCGGTTCTGCCCCGCGCCCGGCTCCGACGAACCAACAGCAGTGCTTACTCCGCAGGGGCTATCGCAATCTCCGTGCTCAGCACCGCCACGGCAGTCTTTGTTGATCCGGCCCTTGCCCTCTTGATGATTGCGTCCTTGTTCTGCATTGTTGGGACAACACTGGTCCGACCACCCTGGCTAAAGCTGTTTCTGGTCATCCTCTCAGCTATTGCTGTTGGGGCATTTGGTCTGGTGGCACTCACGCTTGCCGGGCCGGCCGCCCTGGCAGAGCTACTGACCGGTCCGCTCATTGGTGCAGCCCTCCTGGGCGTACTTGCCTTGCCTGTGCTGCTGAGCCTGGGGCGACTCCGGCTCATCCTCCCCTTCACCCGGCACGTCCACAGGCGCAGGCGTCTGGTTCGCTCGCTTGTGACCCTGGCGCTCTCTCCGATAGCGGCAGCGTTTCTGGTCCTGCCCGCAGTGGCGAATCCGGTACGAGAGGTGACGGTGACCGTTGTTGTCAGGCGCCTGGGGGATGATAGCAGTGCGCGAATCTGGGTTGATGCACCACGGCCGGCAGACCTTTCGGACCTGAGAGCGCTCTTTCCGCCCCTCCCGGAAAGCGGGGCAGTGTCGGAGTCGTCATGGCGTCTCCAGCGCTATCCGTCGGGGCCGGAGCTGAGCCTCCTGGCCACCGATGCCGGGCCACAGCGCAGGCGGGTTCAGCTAACGCCCGGCGCCGGCGCAGGGCTGGGCGAGAGTCCGTTACGCCTCCTGCTCCCGGACTCGTCGCTGCTGCTTTCGGCCGCAAATCCGGTAGTCCGCCGTCCTGGGGGCGGTCAGGTGGATTTCCCGGCGGGAATGGGAGGCGGTGAAGGTTTAGTTCTCGCGGGCCCGGCCGGAGGGACCGCGCGATTCCTGCACGTATCTGGCCCGATCTCCTATCGCACCAGCAACCTTCGCGTCCTGCAGACCACCGTCTTTGCGCTGCAGGTGCCTCTGCCCTGAGCTGCGATGAGCGAGTGGGCACACCTGGACATGGATGCCTTCTATGCGTCTGTGGAGCAGCACGACCACCCGGAGTACGCGGGCAAGCCGGTGATTGTGGGCGGCCCGCGAGGCAGCAGAGGGGTAGTGTCCGCCTGCTCCTATGAAGCGCGTGAGTTTGGCGTGCATTCCGCAATGCCCAGCTTCCAGGCTGAACGGCTTTGCCCGGCTGGGATCTTTCTCCCGGTGCGAATGGGACGATACCGGGAAGTAAGCCGCGCAATCATGAACCGGCTCGGAGCCATGGTTCCGGCGGTGGAGCAGCTCTCGGTGGACGAGGCCTTCCTGGATCTGCGCGGAACAAGGAGGATCCTGGGAGAGTCCGGGGTACTCGCCCGGAAGCTCAAGGCGGCGGTAAAGGAAATCTCCGGGCTTCGCTGCACTATTGGGCTTGCCCCTAATCGCTACTTTGCCAAACTCGCCTCTGCCGCAGCCAAGCCTGACGGACTGATGGTTCTTGGCCCGGGAACCGAGGCAGACTTCATTCTGAGCAGGGAACTGAAGCACATCTGGGGCCTGGGCAAGACCGGGCAACAGCTCCTGCAGGCCAACGGGATTCACAGCATTGCTCAGCTCCGAGACACGGACTCCCACAGGCTGAGGGCGATAACTGGTGAAGCCGCGGCCGCGTTTCTCCAGACAGTTGCCCGCGGCGGTGATCCCGGCTTCTTTGAGCGCGAGGGCGGGAGCCATTCCATCAGCTCGGAGGAAACCTTTGCCCGGGACGTTCGTGAGCGGGACGCCCTGGTCACAGCGATTCTCCGCCATGCCGACGAGGTCTACTACCGGCTTCACCAGGAAAAGGGTTCCACGCGAACCGTGGTGCTCAAGCTCCGCTACACCGACTTTCGCCTTCGGACTGCCAGAATAAGCCTGGATCACCCACTGCAGAGCCTCCATGAGCTGACGTCGGTTGCTGTGGGCATCCTGGACCGCAAATGGGAACGGGGAACCCCAATCCGCCTGCTTGGTGTGTCGGTGCTTGTGGGCGAAGAAAGCGGGCAGCTGGAGCTGTTTGACTCCGGCGTGGCGGAACACCGGGTAGACCAGGCGGTCAACGCGCTCCGTGACAGGTTCGGAACCGGAATCATCGGGCCGGGCAGGCTCCTGCGCCCGAAAGCGCAGGGGCCGGATCATGGAGACCAGCGGGATCGCGGGCGGGCCCGCGATCCCTGAGAACGGTCCCGGAACTCAGTTGATGGAAGCCAGGAGTTCCCGAGCCTCCTCCAGGTCGCGGCGATCTCCATCTCCGATCTCCGGGAGATTGTTGATCCCGTTTATGGCCTGGTTGAGTAGCTGACGCGCTTCAGTCACGTCGTCTTCATTGCGCAGATTGACAGTGCCCTCGTAGAAGAAGCCCCGCTCAAGGGCAGTATCTGCATCGTTATAGCGCTGCCGCATCGGTGGGATGAATCGCTGCCTGCGACGTGCGTCCCAGCCGCGCTGAATGAGGTGTTCTGCAAGTTTGATGTGGTGGTGGAAGCCGGGATCATCATCTCCGGTAGCAACGTCCTGCTGAAACAGTGACAGCGATCGGCGGGACAGCGATACGGCGTACTCATCATTGCCAAAGGAGATGATCCCGCCGGGGACCGCCGCGTAGAGCTGGCCGAGTACGTAGTAGGAGTCCGCGTGGTTGGGATCGCGATTCAGTGCTTCCGTCAGCAGATCCCGCATTTCACCAGCGCGGAACAGCGAGTTGAGCACTCCACGAATCTGCCCCCAGCGCCCGATGTTGGAGCTGGTCCAGTAGTAGCCCAGGTGGTTGGAGGGATCTGCCGCAATCGCCTGCCGGCCAAGGCCCTCTCCGCGCTCAAAGGTCGCAAGGAGCTCGGACTCCGGGGCACCGGCTTCTTCCGCATCATCCCCGGTATTCAGGCTTGCGCGCGCCATTCGCCAATACAACTCGGCCCGTGCCCGACCACTGCTGGCACTGCCAAGCGCATCCTCTGCAAGCGAGAGAACCTGCTCGTGCTCGCCGTCGTCGTGCAGGTCGTCCAGCCGGTCCAGGAGCGCCTGGTCCTGGGCGAACAGCGGGGAACCAACCAGCAACACAAGGACGACCAGTACGGTGCGCCCTGCAAGGCGGAAGAAACTCACGGTGTGTACCTCCTGTGGCAATGCTATCTGCTTGTTCAATCCTGCTCCAGTATCTGCCCGGGAAGCTCCGGGACAAGGGGAGCGCAGTAGCCTGCAAGCTCCTCCAGAAACTCCCGGTCTTCCGGACCAAAGGCAGCCGGCGTGTGGCTGTCAATGTCAATCTCGGCAATGACCTGGCCACCGCGCATCACCGGCACGACAATCTCTGACCGAACGTGAATGCTGCAGCTGAGATAGTTGGATTCGGCGCGGACGTCATCAATGACCAGGGTGCGGGCGTCGATTGCGGCACGGCCGCAGACACCGGTTCCGAATGGAATGCGGACGTGGTCTGTTGGCTGCCCGGTGTAAGGGCCAAGGACCAGCTCCTTCCGTTCCGCAACTGCGAGGTAGAACCCAAACCAGTCGTAGTGATCCACGGAGGCAGCAAGGTACTCGCACAGCTGCTGCAGCCGGTCCAGCGGAGCAGCGTTCCCGGCGAGGATCTCCTTAGAGCGCTCCATGCTGACACCGGGAAGTTTTTCGCTAGCAGGCATGGCGCCGTATACTACGGGCGCAGATGCCAGTTGCCAACCCGAATTTCGCACGGCTCAAGCCGTCGTACCTCTTCTCAGAAATCGCTGCCCGTGTTCAGGCGTGGCAGGCGGACAACCCGGACCGGACGCTTATTCGCCTTGGAATTGGGGATGTACCGGGACCCCTTGCCCCGGCAGTAGCCGAAGCCTTTGCGCGCGCCGCATCGGAAATGGCAAAACCGGAGGGCTTCCACGGATACGGGCCAGAGCAGGGCTACGCATTCCTCCGCGAGGCAATTGCGTCAGGACCCTACGCTGCCCGGGGTCTGTCCATCTCCGCGGAAGAAGTCCACGTCTCTGACGGAAGCAAGTGCGACGGAGGAAACATCCTGGACCTGTTTCATCAGCCGAGGGTGGCAATTCCGGACCCGGTGTACCCGGCCTATCGGGATGCCTCCATCATCGCCGGCGTACCGGATGATGCCCTTGTCTTTCTTCCGGGAGACCGGGAAAACGGCTTCCGGCCGGAACCACCGGCGGAGGCCGTTGACCTTGTGTATCTGTGCTTCCCCAACAATCCCACCGGATCGGTGGCGGACAAATCGTATCTGGGGTCCTGGGTGGACTGGGCACGGAACACGGGTGCCATTTTGCTCTTTGACGCGGCTTACGAGTCTTTCATCCGGCCCGAGTCCGATGTCCCCAGATCAATCTTTGAGATCCCTGGCGCGCGTGAGGTTGCCGTTGAGATGCGCAGCCTCTCCAAGACCGCCGGCTTCACCGGTGTCCGACTTGCCTGGACGGTGATCCCATCCGAGTGCCGTATTCAGGGACCGGATGGAACACCGCTGGAGCTGGGACGGCTCTGGGCACGGCGACAGGCCACCATGTTCAATGGTGTCAGCTATCCCGTGCAGCGGGCGGGGACCGCGGCTCTGACAGGAGTGGGCCTCGCGCAGACACAGGCCCAGGTAGCTGCGGTCATGGACAACGCCAGGCAGATCCGCAGCACTATGGAGGAGCTCGGCTACCGGGTAACAGGGGGCGAGCATGCCCCCTACGTCTGGGTTGAGACCGGGGGCAACTCCTGGGACTTCTTTGACTTTGCCCTCAACCACGCGGGGCTGGTGCTCACGCCTGGTGTCGGCTTTGGCTCACAGGGAGAAGGACACGTACGGATCAGTGCATTCGCCGCTCAGAAGGACGTTAGCGAGGCAATGGACCGCCTGGTGGAGGCAATCAGGCGATCTCGGTAACCAGCGCGTCAAAGATGGTGAGCATGTCCCCGGTGGTCTTGCGCAGCCGTCCAGCGAGGATTCGAGCGATTGCACGCGTGATGGGCAGGCCAACCTCGGGGTGCTGGTCGCCGAGCCGGGTGAAGTCCTTCTTGGTGATCACAATGAACTCGCTGTCCATGGTGGTAAAGACGGACGCCGAACGCCGGTCATCGTCAACCAGTGCAAGCTCTCCAAAAAAGACGTTGTTCTCTGCGCTCAGGCGGACCACGGTGTAGTCATCCCCCGCTCGGGTCCGCTTTCGGATCTCCACGGCCCCGCGGTAGACAATGAACATCTCGTCTCCCAGCTCGTTTTCCTTGATCACCGCGCGGTCCCGGCTGTACTCGCGAATGGTACAGATCTTCACCAGGCGTTCCATCGCGCTGTCATCATTCCTCAGCTCTTCAAAGAGGGAAATGCTGCGGAGCTTGTCTACAATGGCGCTATCCACGGACCACCTCCGCACCGGCGCGCTCCAGGACGATCAGTAGATCGTACTTCTGGATGACGTGTTCGGCCGGCGGCAGCAAAAGCGGCCGATTGGTCTCCAGGCCCTTGACCGCCTGCAGATTGGCAACCAGCTTGGATACGTCGGATGTCTTCTGCGCTTCGCGGAGCGACTCAATCTTCATCCGGTTTGCGCTGCCTGTGTTTTCCAGGATTCCCAGGATCAGGCGATCATCCGTGTCGGGATTTTGCTCGCGGAAGTTGCTCCAGGTCTGACCTTGGTACTCGGACGGGATCACTCGCGTGACCAGCCGGGACTGGGAGTGCTGGCGGGTCAGAAGCTCGTAGATGATGTGGCTCATTCCGTTGGTTGCGCTTGAGTTTGCAATCATCCGCCGTGCGAAATCCCGTGAGAACAGGATCTCATCGCACATCGCTGTCTTCAGGTAGTTCTCGTACTTGCGGTCCAGGAGCTCTGCGGTGACATACACATCCCGGGAAATGGACTTGGCCGTGAGGCAGGTCATCACTGTCTTGGAGTCCACCTCGCTCGGTGCGCTGCTTTCCAGTGCATCGGCGAGGATCAGCACCTTCTGCGCCTGATCTGCTCCGGCACGGCGGAGCGCCGCCTCGCTGAAGTAGTCACCGCGAACAAATTTCAGGGCCTTGAGGTGGGGCAGTTCCTGCAGCTCCTGAATCTTCTCCGGGTCAACGTTTGACACCACCACGATGCGCGCCGCGGTGAATTCCGGGGCGACCTGCTGGATGTCCTCCAGGATCTCCCGCATGTCGCCCTTCCAGCCGCAAACCACCAGGTGATCTTTCAGCCTTCTGTACTCCACAAGTCCTCTCCGTGTCCGGTTGCTCTGCTCCACAAGCACGGAGGCCAGTGCACCGGAGAGCAAACTGACCGCGCCGATCCCCGCAAAAATGACCAGGATTGCTACAATTCGCCCGGCGACGGTTGCCGTGACCTTGTCCCCGTAGCCTACCGTGCTGAAGGTAACGATAACCCACCAGATTGCGTCCCAGATGCTCGCAAATTGATCATTGACCGGGCTCTCCGCCACCCAGGCCACAATCGCTGCAACCAGGAAGAACAGAACCAGGACCATGAACAGGCGGAAACCCTGGGAGTCGCGTACCGTGGAGAAGATGCGTTCAAGACTGTTCACGCCGGGTCCTTATCTGCTTATCGGTTGCGGGGAGTCTATTCGCAAGCCGCATGGGGATGCCACGGGGTGGTCACCGGGTGGTCACGGGGTAGTCACGGGGAACTGAGGATGTGCTGAAGCGAGCGCTAGAGCGGGCGCTGCAGTACCTCGGTAGCCTTGCGCCGAATCTCATCCGGCTGCAATGGCTTGATCAGGTAGCTCTTCACTCCCAGCCGCATTGCAGTAATCACCGCGTCCCGCTTGGAAATAGCCGAGAGGACAATGACCGGAACGGTGATCTTGCGCTCGTTCATGGTCTGCAGCACCCGAAAACCATCCAGGCCGGGCATCATCAGATCCAGAAACACCAGTCCGTACTTGCCGGCGTCCGGAGTCTCCAGGTAATGGCGCCCATCGGCGTACTGGTCCACGGAAACACCCTCGCCGCCGAAGGTTGCCGCCACCAGGCCGCGGATGAGTTCGTCATCATCCACAACCGCAATCCGAAGGAGTCCCTCTTCTGTCCCGGGGGCGTGTCCCGGCGCGCGCTCGGTGGAGAAACGAAGGCTGATAGCATTCACATCCGTGTCCCGGACCTCGTCCCCGCGCAGGAACTCTTCCTGAACGCCTTCTCCCTCCGTGCGGAAGGTTCCAGCCTTCCTTCCCAGCAGACCTCCAAGCGTGGACTCCAGGTCCGTGGTGATCTCAATCTCCTTCAAGTCGTCACGCCCGGAGAGAAAGTCCCTGACAACCTGCGAGGCAGTGAGGACCTTGAAGAGTTGCTGCTTGACGTCCGTGGATTCCAGGATGCTCTGGAACAGAGCGGCTAGAGTGATGGAATCGCCGGCAGCAAGATCGATGCTTGTCATGATGAGAAGCACCCGCGGAGCGCTAATCTTGTAGAGCGCAAGCAGCTCCGCAATGCGGTAGCGGAGCAACTCAATCTTGTCCTGATTGAGTCCGGCCGCAACCTCAATGAACAGAACCCCTTCATTGACATGGACCTCAATGATACCCGGGCTCCGGTCCAGCTCAATCTTCACTCCGGTGTGTGCGCTCACAGCGTCCAGCAATTCGTCTATCCGCACCGGCTTGGTAAGAATCTTCTGAACGTTGAGCCCCGCAAGCTCCGCGAGGGTCTCCCGATTGAGGGCGGAGGCCGTAACGATCACCGGGACGTTCCGCGTGTTGGGGTTTGCGTTGCGCTCCTGCAGAATCTCCTGGGCAGTTCCACGGTTGAGCTCCGTATCCATAACAATGAGATCCGGGAGCTCGGTCCGCATCTTGCTGACCGCTTCAACTGCGGTGGTGGCATTGACTGCGGAGAGACCCACCCGTTCCAGCTTGGGCCCGAGGTAGTCCCGAAACAGCGCCGACTCATCTACGAGAAGTACCTTTTTCACTGGAATGTAAACTTATACCCAAGAGGTCCCATCGGCCAAGCCGCGCTTGACCGCGGCCAAGCCGCAGCACACCATAGGGATCATGACCACCAGACCAAGATGCTTCCTTGCAGTATTGCTCGCACTTCTCGCCGTTCTGACGCTCCCCGCCCAGAACAGCAGGGACATAAGCTCCGGGCCATCCATCTCACCGGGCCTGTACAGTCTCTCCGTTGAGGGAGTTCTGGACACCGGTCTCCAGCTGCTCCCAGCATCCCCCCTGGGCCTGTTCTACCGGGTTTCGGCGGGCAACAGCAGTGCCAGCTACTACCGGGACAGCGGCCTGAGCTTCCTTGAGCCCGCGGGATACACGGAAGCGCTTGCGGATTACCGGAGGTGGTACGTGGACGGCGGCGTTGGATTGCGGCAGTACCTTTTTTCAGCTGTGCCGCTGCAACTCATTGTGGACCTGCGCGGCCGCGCGGACTGGCACGTCCCGGATGAGGATGCGCCGGGCACCCAGACAGTCTTTGCCGCAGGAACGGCAGACGGCGGTCCTGCGCTTACAGACGCCTCCGGTGGACTGCGGAACAGCCTGCTCTCTGGCGTCTCCCTTGCCAACAGCACCGAGCCCCGTGTTGCGCAGTCTCCGGGCTACCGGGTGGAAGCAAGCGCAGAGTGGGGCCCGTCCTGGCTTGCCAACGAGGTCTACGGCTCTTCCAATTTCATCCGCCTGAACGCGGTCGCACAGGCCCTTGTCCCGCTTGCGGAGGCGAATGAGCCTGCACCGATCCCGTGGTTGCTGACGCTGGGAGTCTACGGAATTGCGGATGAAGCCATTGGGCTGGGGAGCGGTCCGGAGATCCGGAGCATCCCCCTGGAAGTGCTTTCCAGCTTTGGCGGAAGCAGTCCCCGCGCCGGCCTTGGTGGCACGGTGCGCGGAGTTGAAGACGGACGCTTTGACGCAGCACGCAAGCTGGCAGGCAGTGTTGAACTCCGACTCACCGCCGGCCTGCTCCGCCCCGCCTCCTCCATCCTCGGTTCCCTCGTTGTACCGGGCGTACTGGTGTTCACGGACGTCGGCTACTACGACCGGAGCCTGGAAACCTCGGGGAACTCAAGCGGCACCCTGCTTGCGAGTGGCGCCGGAATCTCGCTGAACCTCCTGGATCTGGCAACCCTGGTCTTTGGTACGGAGTACCTCTGGTCACCGAGCCAGCTTGATGGCGGGCAGCTTAGTCCATTGGTTGTGGACTTCAGCCTCCACTTCTAGGGTGACTGCCGGAATACCAGACGGACAGGGTGAACAAACGCTGATTTCCCTTGCTCGGCGCTTCGCGCAAGATGCCATTCTGTCTTCATCCGGCTGGCGGGCTGTCTGCGCCGCTGACGGCGGCGAGCACTCCCTCGCGGAGGCCTCAGCGGAGGCAGTGGCGTTTTTCACTTTGGCCGGGTATTGCTTCTGCCGCTGGCTGGACAGGGGCGACCAGAGTGACGGGCTCAATGTTCTCCTTGCCTCGGATACACGACCCACGTGCGCTACTCTTCGGTCCGCCGCAGCTCGCGGAGCCGGGGCGGCGGGAGCGAGGGTCCGGGATGCGGGTGAGATCGGCACTCCCCCATTGCTGTCCTGGAGCCGAACGGCACATGCAACCGGCTTCATCATGATCACGGCCAGCCACAACCCCCCGGGCTGGAACGGGCTGAAGTTTGGGCTTGCAGACGGGCGGGTACTCGGCCTGCGGCAAAGCACAGAGCTGCGGGAGGAACTGTGGGAACTGCTGGAGAGCGAGGCGTCCTTGACGGGCCTTGAGGCGGAAGCTCACCTGTCGCTTGACGCTCCTCGTTCGACGGAACTGGAGCAAAACGCCTCTGAGGCCATATCGGCGTACCGGGAAGACATTCTGGCCATCGGCGGCAGCAGGGAACGGTCCGAGGTTCCGGTCCTGGGAGAGCTCAACGGTAGCGCCCGAATTCAGGCAGACACCGCCATCCTTCCACTGCTGACATCCGAATGCTCATTCCTCAACTCGGTTCCCGGCACCTTTGCCCACGGGATGGTTCCGGAAGGACCCAATCTGGAGCCAGCGCGACTCGCGCTTGACCAGGCTGGCGCCGCAACACGGCGTGCAAAGGCGGGGCTCCGGCTTGCCTACGTCCCCGACTGCGATGGGGATCGGGGAACCCTGCTGCTATCGAGTGCAGACGGGCCCGCGCGAGCCCTCGGCGCGCAGGAGACATTTGCACTTGCCGTTGCCGTGGGTCTGGACCGGGAGCTGGACCGCCCGCTGGCTCGTAATGCATCTGCCGATTCGGGCCCGGCGGAACCCCGGCTTGCCGTGGTGGCGAATGGCGCTACCTCCCTGAGAGTGGATGAGATCTGCGAGACACGCGGGGTTCCCCTGTTCCGCTGTGAAACCGGGGAGGCAAACGTGGTGGCGCGGGCCGATGAGCTGGAGGCGGAGGGATATCGCGTACCGGTCCGGGGAGAAGGCTCAAACGGTGGTTCCATCATCAGCCCGCTGGGTGTGCGGGATCCTCTGGCTCTGCTGGCGCTCCTGCTGTCCGCGGATGGCGGCGATGGAACCGGAATCATGGCGACGCTCGCTGGCATGCCCGGCTGGTCTGGCAGCAGCGCCTACGACGATGCTGCCCTCCTGCGCCTCAAACTGCTTCCGGACGGACTTGCGCAATCCGTGGTGAATCGGTGCTCGGACTCCTCCTCCTGGCCGGGCATTACCGAGGGGCCACGGCAGGAGCGGGAGCGGGTGCTGAAACTGTGGTGGTCCTGCCTCAGCGGGACACGGGAGCTGCCAATGGTCACTCATGACCCGGAAAACTCCGGAGCAGGCCTGCGGATCGTGGCAGTCGGGGAAGATGATCGGCGGGTTGCCGGTCTGTGGATGCGCCCGAGCCGGACGGAGCCGGTGTTTCGGCTGATGGCGGAAGTCGCCCGGCGCCCAGACGAGAGCCCGGAGGAAGGAGAGCTGCGGATGCATCAGCTCCTCCGCTGGTTCCGGGCGGAGGTCATTGCGGCGGTAGACGAGCTGGATCGCGGAGCGATAACGCCGTAGCTCAGGGAATCCGGTAGACTTCCTGTTCGGCTACCAGGAAGCCTTCAGCGGAAAGCGCAGATAGTGCTGTGTCCAGCCGGTCTCTCATATCCGGAAGCGATGTTTCCAACTCAAACCTGCTCATTCCCGGGCTCCGGGCCAGGAGATGCAGGATGGCTCCTCGCGCCTGTCGGACGCTGCCCGAAAATTCTGACTGACGGCTGTAATGCCTGCTCCGGCGGTTGGCGTTGGTCCCCTCTCGCAGGCTTGCACCGAGGTCCATCAGCGCCCAATACCACTCTCGGGGACGGGACTGGTCCAGGGCCTCCGCGATTATCGGGACGATGGCGGAGTCCGGTACGGACTCTTCACCGGGGAAGAAGTAGGTCAGGAAGACCCGGCGAATGTTGGTGTCCAGAAAGACCACCGGGTGATTGAAGGCAAAGGCCATGATGGCGCCGCTTGTGTACTCGCCAATGCCCGGCAAGCTGCGTAACTCACCCCGGTCCGAAGGCAGCCGGCCGCCGTGCCGGGTACACACTGCATCCGAGCAGTCCAGAAGGTATCGAGCTCTACGGTTGTAGCCCAGGCCAGACCACTCGGACAGGACCTCCCGGAGCGGGGCGGCGGCAAGGTCACAGAAGCCAGGCCAACGGGCACGAAATCGATTCCAGTAGGAGATCACCCTGCTGACCTGGGTCTGCTGCAACATCATTTCGCTGAGCCAAACCAGGTATGGATCCGTTGTGTCCCGCCAGGGAAGCGAGCGGCCGAGGCCACGGTAGGCCTCCCAGACCAGTGCCCGGAACTCGGCGATGGAGGGAGCGTGAGTCACTAGCCAGCCGGCGTCTGTTCGGGCTGCGCCTGCCCTGCGGAGGTGGGGGGCTCGTCTTCACTCCGCCGCTTCTTGCGCGCCTGCTCTGCCTTTCGGCTGATCCGGTTCCAGGTGGCCGAAAGTCCCATTGCCTTGCGTACCTCCCGCAGTGTCTCCCGTGCAACATCCCGCATACGCTCCGTTCCGTCCACGATGATCTCGTCCACGTAGCCGGACCGAGAAGAGACCTCGGCCCTCCGGTCCCGAATGGGATCCAGAAAGGCATTCACCGCCTCAGCCAGGCGATCCTTGACCTCCACGTCTCCAACCCGCCCTTCGCGGTACCGGGTCTTCAGGTCATCCACCTCCAGCGTGTTGGGGTTGAACGCATCGTGGTAGACAAACACGGGATTGCCTTCCACCGTGCCGGGGATGTCAGCCCGGACGCGGTTTGGATCCGTGTACATGGACCGGATCTTCTTCCGGACCGTATCCGCGTCGTCTGCCAGGTCAATTGCGTTGCCCAGGCTCTTGGACATCTTGGCCTGCCCGTCCGTGCCAACAAGCAGCGGGGTATCTCCGATAAGGGACTCCGGAATCGGGAACACCTCGCCGTAGAGGTGATTGAAGCGCCGTGCAATCTCCCGGGTAAGCTCGATGTGGGCCTCATTGTCCCGCCCAACCGGCACCAGGTGGGCTCGCGGCATGAGGATGTCGGCTGACTGAAGCACCGGGTATCCCAGGAGACCGAACGGCATCTCCCGGAGCTGTGCATCGCGGGCCATGTCCTTCAGGGATGGGACGCGCTCCAGCCGTGGCACCGTAACCAGCATCTCAAAGATCAGGTTCAGCTCGTAGACCTCAGCCACGGCGCTCTGCAGGTAGATCACGCTTCGCTGCGGGTCTATACCACAGGCAAGATAGTCGGTGACCATCTCCCGGGTGTGCTCCGGAATCCGCTCAATATCCTCCCGGCGGGATTTGGTGGTCAGCGTGTGCAGATCGGCAATCAGGAAGTGACACTCATACTCGTCCTGCAGACGAACACGGTTCCGGATGGAGCCAACGTAGTGCCCCAGGTGAAGGCGGCCCGTAGGCCGGTCGCCGGTGAGAATGCGCTTGCGGTTCATTGACCCGTCAGCCTGCCCCGTTGGTGTTGGGCGTGGCAACTGTCCGGTCCGCGCGGCCCCCCATGAGCTTGGCAATGAACTCAAGCCCGGGAACGTTCTCAAAGAGGATCTTCATTGCCACCGTCAGGGGCACGGCCAGGAACAGGCCCGCGATCCCCCAGAGCCAGCCCCATAGCAGCAGTGAGAAAACCACCACCACCGGACTGAGATTGAGGCTGTCCCCGATGGCCTTGGGGTCCAGCCCGTTTCCTATCACCAGCTGTGGAACAATCATCGCCGCCGCACCGTAGATAACAAGGTTCCACTGCGGCGCAAACTGAATGAGAACGAACACGCTGGAAAGCGCGCTTATGGTGATGCTCCCGAGGCTCGGGATCCAGTTGAAAAGGAAGGTGAGAACGGCCCAGATGAAGGCAAAGTCCACGCCGATGAGGTAAAACAGAAGCCCCACGGAGACCGCGGTCAACAGACTCATCAGGAACTTCACGGAGAGGTAGCGGGCCACCTGCCGGTTGATGTCTGCAAAAAGCTCGCTGAGGCGGTCATTCCGAGCGTTGGGAAACGCAGCAAGCAGCCGCTCCCGAAAAAATCTTCGTTCGGCCAGGATGAACATGAGAAAGATGACAACCAGGACAAAGCGTCCGAGGAAGCCAAAAAAATTTCCGCTTACGCTGACCACGGAGTTGCTGATCCGCTCCAGGGCGTTGAGCTGGATGAGCACGTCTTGCGGAAGCTGCAGGAACTGCGCCGCATCCGCCAGCAACTGGGTGAAACGCTCCTGGTAGTTGGGCCACTGTCGCACCAGGGACAGGATGCTTGAGTACAGCACAAGGCCAATGAGAAGGCCAAAGATCACCAGCACCACAAACACCGCCAGCAGCGTGAGGACGGCGGGAACACGGTGGCGGTTCATCCATTGGACAAGGGGGTTGAGGATAAAGGACA
Source organism: uncultured Spirochaetaceae bacterium (assembly GCA_964591085.1). Lineage (GTDB taxonomy): Bacteria > Spirochaetota > Spirochaetia > DSM-27196 > CAZPXH01 > CAZPXH01. The sequence goes on from CAZPXH010000008.1 coordinate 29,858, forward strand.
GAAGAATGGCTACCACCAGCGGTACCATGAACGTGGCGGTCAGACGGAAGACGCCGAGTACCGCGATGAACACCAGTACCGTCAGGAGGCTCACAGTTGCACGCGATTCAGTCATCGGACATGTCCGGGTGGAGTATGGGGGCCTGAGCTAGTTGGCGACAAGCCTGCTGATGTCAAAACAGATGGCTATCAGCTCCATCACGTTGTCCCCGGAGTCCAGCACCGGCATGACCGAGCATGCCAGTGTTCTTTTGCCATCAGCTCCGGTCACCGCAATGGTGCCGCGCCAGCTCGCACCGCCGACAACGGTCCGGAAGATGCTACCGGGAACGTCCACGCCCCCGTATTCGCGCAGCACGGTTCCCACCCGCTCACCAAGCAGTTGCTGGGTCTTCACACCCAACAGCAGTGCTGCCCGGGAGTTGGCGTAGGTGATGCTGCCGGCCGGGGTCATCTTCAGCACACCGCAGCTGAGGTCCATGGCCTGTCGGTACTCCTGCAGAAGCTCGCGCTCCATTGCCAGGTCCCGCTCACTTCGGGCCTCGCGTGCCACCCGCTCTACGGAGGAGAGCAGCTGGTCCGCGTCAACCGGCTTCTCAATGAAGTCGTCAACACCAAGACGAATTGATTCCTTGAGGTTGGATTTGTCCGCGCGCCCGGTCAGAACGAGAATCCGGCAGCTCGGGCTCGCCTGCTTCATCTCCCAGGCAAGGTCCAGCCCGCTTGCAGCCCCAAGAACCAGATCCAGCAGAATCACGTCCGGCTCAAAGTGACTGAACGCGGAAAGCGCCTCCTCCCGGCCGGAGGCGGTGTGGACCTCCCGGAACCGCCTCCGCAGGATGGAGGCAAGCGTCTCCCGGGCGCCCGGATCGTCCTCAACGTACAGAATGCTTGTCTGTTCAAGTCTCGTTTCTATTGCAGTCACTGTTCGTACCCCCAGATTCCGCTGATCTCACGGCACCGCAGTCTGAGCCCAGGGCCGTCTGCGGGATCCCAGCCCGGAAGCAGCTCACCAATGACCCGTCGCGCAAGGCGGTCCGGTGTCTGCTCATCAGCCACGGGGCTCAATACCTCGAATTGTAGTATAGCCGTGGCCTTGTTGAAAGGCCGTTTAAACGAAATTGCTGCCGATTGCGCCGTTACAGGAACTGCAGCCGCATAGTTCAGCATCGCCAGGGACAGGCGCCGAGAAACACGAATCTCAGCACTGGAGCCACCCGCCGCACCGGAGTCCGCCACTTCAAGTGCAACCTCCCAGCCCCGGAGCAGCCCTGCCAGCTCGCAGACACGGGAGAGCTCCGAATCCGGGGAAGAGATAACGTCACTGGGATTATAGCTCCGTGCCAGGCGGCCCCAGTCCTGAGCCGCCTCCCTTATCATCTGGAAGCGGGAATCACCGGAGACGGGCAGTTCCTCTTCCATGTCGGTCGCCAGGAGGCTGAGCCGGTTTGCCGGCTGCGCAAGCGCGTGTACCACCACGCGGAAGAGCCGCCCCCTTAGCGTGTAGGCCGCAAGCTGCTCAGACGCCGAGAGATCGCTGGACGCGACCTCCCGGGGACCCTGCTCAGGCGTGGATGGCCCAGCCTTCCGCTGCGCGGGCCGCCTCCATGACGGCCTCGCTCAGAGTCGGGTGCGCGTGGACCATGGTTGCCACGTCCTCCGGGAGCAGTTCGCTCTTTTTGGCGAGCAGCAGCTCGTGAATCAGCTCCGTTGCGGCGCTTCCCGCGACATGTCCACCAAGGATTTCGTGCGTATCCGCATCAATGATGAGCTTGACTATTCCTTCCGGCTGCTCAATTGCAACCGACTTTCCCGCTCCGCGATAGGGGAACTGGTAGGCCTTGAAGTTCAGACCGCGCTCCTTCGCCTCGGGCTCGCTGGGACCAAAGCTGCCGATGCCCGGCTCGGTGTAGACGGCGCTGGGTACCTCGTCCGGATGAACTCGCCTGGGTCCGGTGTGACCAGCCATATGCTCCACCGCAATCTCACCTTCCTTGCTGGCAAGGTGGGCAAGCAACGGCGTCTGAATAACGTCGCCGATTGCGTAGATCCCAGCGATAGCGGTCTGGTAGTAATCGCCCGTCTCAATGAAGCCCCTGGTGCTGCGGATTCCCAGCTCCTCCAGCCCGAGGTTCTCGCTATTGGGCTGACGCCCAACCGCCACCAGGAGCTTGTCAGCTTCCAGGACCTCGCCGCCCTCGGGACCGCTCACGCTGACCTTCACGCCTTTCTTGCCCCTTTCCAGGGACTGCGCGCGAGTTGAGGTGAGCATGCGGATTCCGCGCTTCCTGAAATCGGAGGCGAGTACTGCAACGGCATCCGGATCCTCAATGGGGAGTACCCGATCAAGCATCTCCACGATGGTGACTTCCACGCCAAAGCTGTTCATTACGTGGGCGAACTCCATGCCGATTGCGCCCGCACCAAGTACAACAAGCTTCTTCGGAAGCTTTTCCAGCATCAGTAGCCCGGTGGAAGACAGCACGAGGTCCTCGTCAAACTCAAAGCCCGGTATCTCTCTGGGCCGGCTTCCGGTGGCAATCAGGATGTTCTTTGCGGAGTACTCGGTGGTGCCATCCGACGACTCAACGCTGACAGTGTTGCGACCGCTCAGCTTGGCTGTGCCCTCTATGTAGTCAATCTTGTTCTTCTTCAACAGGAAGGTGACTCCCTTCGACAGCCGATCGGCCGCGGTCCGGGATTTGCGGAACACCTTGCTGTAGTCCAGGCCGGAAGGATCCACGCTTACGCCCATATCAGCGAGTCCCTTGGCCGCTCCATAGATCTCAGCCTGGTGGATGAGGGCCTTGGAGGGGATACAGCCGACATTGAGGCAAACCCCACCCGGCTTCTCCTTCTCAATCACCCCAACCTTCATTCCCAGCTGGGTTGCCCGGATTCCGGCGACATAGCCGCCGGGACCGGAACCAATCACGAGGAGGTCATATTTCTGTTCAGCCATTATCTATTTTCTCCTTAAACAAGGGTTCGAATCGGTTCTTCCATCATCCGCTTCAGCGTCTGCATGAAGCGGGCAGCCTCTGCACCGTCAATCACGCGGTGGTCAGAGCTAAGAGTAAGGGTCATGAGGTCCGCCCGGCGAACGTTGCCGGCATCGTCAAAGACCGGCGTTGGACGAATGCGGCCAACCGCCAGAATTGCTGACCCCGGTGCGTTGATGATGGCGGTGAACTCGTCTACCCCAAAGCTGCCGAGGCTGCTAATGGTGAAGGTTGCGCCCTGGTACTGCTCAGGCTTCAGGCCGCCGGTTCGCGCGAGCTCAATGAGTTCCTGCAGCTCCGCGTCAATGTCGGCCATTCCGCGGCCACCGCAATTGCGCACTATGGGGGTGATGAGTCCCCGCCCGGCGTCTACCGCAAGCCCGATGTCCTGGCTGCCGTACTGGAGAATGTGGTCTTCCTGCCAGGAGCTGTTGACAACCGGGTGGCGCTTGAGGGCCTCCGCCACAAACTTCATCAACATGGCGTTGACGCTCAGCTTCTGCGGGAGCTCTGCATTCAGCGCTTTCCGGGCTGCCATGAACGGGCCCATCTCCAAATCCAGCTTCACGTAGTAGTGTGGTGCGCCAAATTTGCTCGTCACCATCCGTCGTGCAATGACGCCCCGGATTCCGGAAACCGGGATGACCTGGTCTTCCCCTGGAGCCACACGTGTGGCGGATACACCTCCGCCGCCTGCGCCTGCTCCGGTCTGCAGGCGAGCAGCAGACGGCGCTCCCCGGTAGTTATCCACGTCCCGGCGAACTACCCGGCCGCCTGGGCCACTCCCCGGCACGCGGGCGATGTCTATGCTGCGTTCGTTGGCAAGCTTGCGCGCGAGGGGTGATGACTTCACCCAGCCGTCGCCCGAGGCTCCAACAGACGGTTCGGTCGCTGCCGTCGCGGCAGGTGCGGCTTGTCCCTGTGGCGCGGGGACCGTGTACTCGGTCCGCTCCTCAGACTCTGGTTTCTGATCGCCGGAGCCGGACTCCCGCGCTGGAAGCGCCGTGTCCCCGGATTTATTGCCTTCGGAGGCGTTCTGCTCCGCCGCGGACTTTTCCGGTTGGGCATCATTTGCTTCCAAATTCGCATCCGCGCCAGACGCAGCGCCTCCGGCCTCCGCCGCAATCTCTTGTTCCAGGGAAGCGGTGTCCTCTCCCGACTCGCCAAGGATGGCAATGGTCTGTCCGACCGTTGCGCGATCCCCTTCCTTCACCAGGATCCTCAGCAGCGTTCCTTCCTGGGCGGACTCGTAGTCCATGGAGGCCTTGTCGGTCTCCACCTCGCATATCACGTCTCCAGTGGAAACACTGTCTCCGGGCTTCTTGCTCCAGTTCAGGATTGTCCCATCTTCCATTGTAGGGGACAGCGCTATCATCACGACTCGTTCGGCCATTGCTTCCCTCCCTGCCTACGCGTACAGAACGGCCTTGGCCGCCCGGACGATCTTGTCTACGGTCGGCTGCACTTCCAGTTCAAGGCTGTGGTTGTAGGGCATCGGCACGTCCTCCGAGCAGATCAGCTCAACCGGTGCGTCCAGATCATCAAAACAGAAGCGGCTGAGCAGCCAGGCAACGTGGCTGCCCACGCTCGCGATGGGCCAGCTCTCATCAACTACAACTGCCCGGTGGGTCTTCCGGACGCTCGCGTAGATCATCTGCTCGTCCAGGGGGCGGATGCTCCGGAGGTCAACAACCTCAGCATCAATTCCCTGCTTCTCCAGCTCTGCGGCAGCCCCCAGGACCATTCGAACGGGTTTGCCGTAGGAAATCAGGGAAACCTCGGTCCCGGGCCGCTTGATGTCCGCCTTGCCGATGGGGACGAGCACCTCCTCTTCGGGTACTTCCTCCGTCAAGTTGTACATGAGCTCGCTTTCCATCACCACCACGGGGTTGTCATCGCGCACCGCGGACTTGAGCAAACCCATGGCGTCACGGGCGGTAGAGGGCGCTACAACCTTGAGACCGGGCACGTGAGCGAAGTAGGTGGCCAGGGCCTGGCTGTGTTGACTGGAGAGATACTCCGCCGGACCGTTCGGTCCCCGGAATACGATCGGGCAACGGAACTGGCCTCCACTCATGTGGCGGAACTTGGCGGCGTTGTTGATCACCTGATCCAGGGCCAGAAGTGAGAAGTTGAACGTCATCCACTCCACAATCGGACGAAGCCCCGCAACCGCGGCCCCCACCGCAAGACCGGTGAAGCCGAGCTCGGCGATGGGAGTATCAATGACCCGCCGTGGACCGTACTTGTCCAGGAGGCCGCGGCTTACCTTGTAGGCGCCGTTGTACTCGCCAACCTCTTCTCCGAGAAGAAAAACCGAGGAGTCCCGGGCCATCTCCTCGTCCATTGCGCGATTGATCGCATCCCGTACTGTTACTTCTGCCATTCCCCTACTCCGCCACTGCGCCGGCGTAGGACCCGGGCGCTACGTTCTCAACAAGGACATCCTCGTACATGGTTTCCAGCCCCGGTTCCGGACTCTCGTCCGCAAATGAGACGGCATCCTTCACTTCCTGCTTCACCGAGTCGTCCATGGCCTGGTAGTCGTCATCGGTGATGAGACCGCCATCAATCAGGATCTTCTTCATGGTGATGATGGGATCCAGACCCTTATACTTCTCAAGCTCCTCTTTGGTCCGGTACTTCGCCGGATCGGAGATGGAGTGACCGCGATACCGGTAGGTTTTCACGTCCACCAGAATAGGCTTTCGCTCTTCCCGGGAAACTCGGGTGATCTCCTGGAAACTCTCGTACACTGCAAAGAAGTTCATGCCATCAACAATCCGCCCTTCCATGTTGTAGGCCTTTGCCTTCACGTCAAAGTCTTCTACCGCGCTGATGCGCTTGACTGCGGTACCCATGCCGAACTGGTTGTTCTCAACGATGAACACAACCGGCACGTTCCAGATTGCTGCGAGGTTGGCGGTCTCGTGGAATGCGCCCTGGTGGATGGCCCCGTCCCCGAACGAGCACAGGGTGACGCCAACCTCTCCCTGCTCCATGACGTCCTTCCGGTACGCGCTTGCAAAGGCAACTCCCGCGGCCATGGGGATCTGAGCACCGACAATTCCGTTTCCTCCGTAGAAGTTCTGGTCGGCATTGAACATGTGCATGGAGCCGCCCTTGCCGCGGGAAACACCGGTGATCTTGCCGAACAGCTCGGCCATGACGGCGCGAGTGGAGACGCCGCAAAGAAGCGCGTGGCCGTGGTCCCGGTAGCTCGTCAGAACCGAGTCCCGGCCGAGATCCAGGGTTGAGATGGTCCCAACGGCTACCGCTTCCTGACCATTGTAGGGGTGGAAAAAGCCACCGATCTTGCGCAGGCCGTACTGCTGACCGGCGCTCTCTTCAAAGCGTCGGATAAGAATCATCCGGCGAAGGCTGCTCTTGAGAAACTCCGGATCGTACTTGCTCAGGTCCGGCGGAGCGGATGCGTTTCCGCTATCAGTCTTTGCCTTAGCCATCTATTGCCACCTCTTCAATTTCTCCGTCCGAGGGCCGGGAGTATCGGAACCGTGTGATGACGGTTTCAAGGACCACGACGGCGCTTGGATCGTCTTCCAGCTTCCAGAAGGTCGCCAACTTGGCGCCTATTGCTTCCTGAACCTCTGCTTTCAGCGCCGGGTTGTCCAGGACAACCATTCGCCCCTCAACGTTCAGGATTTCGGAGTGGTCGGGGCTGCCGAGCAGCCACTCAACGCGGTCGTTCCGGGAAAGCTCATCAACCTTGTGGAACGCTGCCCCGGTGAAGCAGTACAGGAATCCCGGGCGGCCCCTGACAAGGCCGGGCGCCATCCACCGTGCACGAGGCTGCCCATCCGGGCCGGCAGTGGACAGAACCGCGTAGGGATTTGTCTCAAGCATGCGCTCGAGAACCGAAAGCAATTCCGTTTGAGTCATAGGGTACTCCTTGAGCGGGCTTCAACCAAACAACTGCCTGATGCAGGCCAGTGCTCCGCTACTCTGCGGTGACAGCCGGACTCTGTCCAGTTCCCCCGGGTGCAGTGCAAGGCCTTGCAGTGGCGGCGGAATCTCCAGAATCTCCCCGTTGGCCCCGAATAGTCCCGCCAGGCGGCCGCCGCGCACTTCCAGCTCCAGGTCCTGGCCATAACAGCGGTAACGAAAATCGGGGGTTCTGCCATAGGCCCAGTCCCAACCGGACAGGCGCTCGGCCTCATCGTCCAGAAGCTTCCCGGCTTCATCAGCGCCCAGCTGGGGAATCGCCTGCCTGAGAAGGCCTATGGCATCCGTTTCCGGTGCGGGATTCTCTTGAGTTCTTGCCCGGGAAGTGGAGCGGGCCGCCGCCAGCAGTGGATGGAACAGATCCTCCGGCCTCAGCCCCGGAATGACATCGGCAAGGTTCATCACCGGACTGGGCACAGACGCCACCCCACGCCCGGCAATGGCTCCGGGCGGCGGCCCGAGGAAATCATGGATCCCGCGGAGCCGCGCGCTCACCAGCAGGGTCCCGTGATGGAGCACCATTCCCCTCCGATACGCCAGCGCCGTCCCGGATACTTTTTTGCCGTCCAGCCAGATGTCCCCGCGCTCTCCCGCCTCCACCGGCAGTCCGACACTCCGGAGAGAAGTGATGATCGTATCCAGGCGCTCGCGGCGGGAGCGGAGATCTGCGGGCTCCAGGAAGCTCCAGTTGAGATTGCCCTCGTCATGCCAGACGGTGCCACCACCGGTGACCCGCCTGGCCAGTGGAATACCGTGATTGGCGAGTGGCAGCAGACGAGCCTGTTCCCAGGGGATCTGGTGCTTGCCGATAACCACCGCCGGCCTGCACTGGTACAACAGGAACAGCGAGCTTCCCGGCGGAGCGTGGTGAAGCAGGACTGACTCCAGGGCGAGGTGGTGAAATACGGATCCGGGGCCGAGAAGTGCGAGCATTGCCGGGAGGCAGAGCTTCCCCGCATTGCGGGTTTGCATCAAGCTTCAAGTGTTGGTACACCTACGGCACACGCACAATAGATAGCGGGATATTGATAAGGAAGTTGCTATTTCCCGAGTGTTTTGCTAAGGTTTAGTAGTCGGGTACATCCGGCGGGAGGTGAATGAGGTCCATGCAAAAGATCTTCCTGAAGCAGGCAATCATGCGGCGGGTGCTGTACGCACTCGCTCCGATTTTCCTCTACTCCATCTGGTTATACGGCTGGCGGCCGGTTGCCATCCTGGCAGTGAGTGTTGTCCTCGGGACTCTCACGGAGTGGCTCTTCGAGCGTTCCCGCAAGAAGAAGGTTAGCGAGGCGATGCTGGTAACCTCTGTGCTGTATGCGCTGGCATTGCCCCCTGTAACACCATTGTGGGTAGTTGCGACCGGCATCGTGTTCGCAGCGGCCATCGGGAAGGGCGTCTATGGCGGCTTTGGCCGGAACATCTTCAACCCAGCGATCACCGGCCGTCTTTTTGTCTACATCTCTTTTCCGCTTCTCGTTCAGAGCACCTGGATGGTTCCCGGCTGGTTCGGTACACGGGGAATCAATGGAGTTGACGGTGTTTCCACCGCCACCCCACTTGAGATCCTTGGCGGTGCAACGGGAACCGGGTCCAACTCCCTTTTGAACCTGTTTACCGGCATGCGGGTCGGGTCCATCGGCGAAAGCGCAATCGTTCTGATCGTGGCAGCTGCGATCTATATGATCTGGACCAAGACTGCAAACTGGCGAATGATCGTATCCAGCTTCATCGCCGGAACTCTCACCACCGCCGGCTTCTACGCGTTCGGCCTGATTGACGGGTTTAATCCCGCGGATTCCGGTATTCTGGGACACACCGCGAACGTTTTGACCTATCTCATGAGCGGAAGCTTCCTGTTTGTGGTGGTTTTTTATACCACTGATCCGGTTTCTGCCCCGAACAAGCCCGCCGCCCAGTGGATGTACGGTCTGCTCATTGGCTCGGTGAGCATGCTGATCAGGACCTTCAGCGGCTTCCCCGAGGGCACCAGCTTTGCCATCCTGATTGGCAACACCTTCGCAAGCCTGCTGGACGAGATTGCACCTTCGCCCAGGAAAAAGAAGAAGAAGGCCAGGCCGGCAGCCCCGGCAAAGCCAAACGCTGATGCGGCAGGCAAGGTCAGCAGCAAGGAGGCCGTAGCATGAACCGACAGGGACTCATCTACACCGTTGTCTTCAGCTTCCTCGTGACATTCATGTTTGTGTTCATCCTCGCGCTCGCCAATGAGGGCACTGCCGAACAGGTTCAGCGTGTGCAAGAAGCCCGTGAGGCAGCGGCAGTTCTCGGTGCCTTCGGCATTGACCACGTCCCGGAGACCGCTCTTGAAGTCTACGAGAATCAGTTGCATCGGACCGAGGCTGCCGATGGAACCGTCATCTACCGTTACGAAAGTTCTCAAGGCCCGGTGGTTGGGAAGGAGTTCAGCGGCAGCGGCCTGTGGGGAGAGATTCAGGGCGTCATCGCCATCCGCGCAGACTTCAGCCAGATCGTCGGGCTTGAAATTGTCAGCCACAATGAAACCCCCGGACTGGGTGGACGGATCGCAGAGAACTGGTTCAAGGAGCAGTTCCGGGGTGAACAAATTCCGGCAAACCTGACCATTAGCAGAACACCGAATCCCGGCGACGGAGATCCGGATCACAGTAACGGAATGTTTGACGCCGTTACCGGAGCAACCCGTACCAGCGACGCCATAGAGCAGATTGTCACCGACGAACTGAAGATCCTTCAGAATCTGACGGGAGGGCAGGCATGAGCAACGCCAGAGATAACCTCAGAGACAACGTCTGGAGCAACAACCCGATACTCATCCAGATCCTGGGTATCTGTTCCACGCTTGCAGTGACCAACCTGCTCACCAACACCCTCATCATGACCATTGGCGTGACGTTCGTGACCGCGTTTTCCAGCCTGACGGTGTCCATGATCAAAAAGCTCATCCCGCGCAAGGTGCGGATGATCGTCCAGACCCTGGTGATTGCGTTCTACACTATCATTGTAGACATCCTGCTGCGTGCCTACCTTCCCGACATCAGCCGGGCGCTGGGACCTTACGTGGGCCTTATCATCACCAACTGCATTATCATGGGGCGTGCGGAGGCCTACGCTCAGAGCAATCCGCCCATCGCGAGCTTCTGGGATGGGTTCACCAGCGGACTCGGCTACATGAGCGTGCTGATGATTATCGCGTTTGTCCGCGAGCTTCTTGGCTTCGGCAGCCTCTTTGGAGTGCAGATTCTCCCCGACGCATTTGTACCCTGGACCATCATGGTGTTGGCCCCGAGTGCATTCTTCCTTGTTGGTCTGCTGCTCTGGGGAGTCAAGACAGTTATGATTCGGCAGGAGCAGGCAGCCGCCGCTCCGGTCCCCGCAGGAGGCAAGTAAATGGCACCCGCAATCAATCCTATCCCCCTGTTCTTTGCATCCATCTTCACGAGCAACATTCTCTTGGCGAACTTTCTGGGGATGTGCTCGTTCATTTCCATCTCCAAGGACCTGAAGAGCTCCAACGGACTGGGCCTGGCCGTCATTGTCGTGCTGACCATCACAAGCGCGTTCAACTGGGCGGTGTACAGCCTCATACTGGTGCCCCTTGGCCTGGAGTACCTGCGCTACATCGTGTTCATCATCGTGATCGCCGCTGTGGTGCAGATTCTGGAGATGGTTATAGACCGAGTTTCCCCTGCGCTCTACATGTCGCTGGGGATCTTTCTGCCGCTCATCACGGTTAACTGCGCAATCCTGGGTGTGTCACTGTTCCTTGAGATCCGCGACTACAGCTTTGTGCAGAGCGTGGTCTACGGCTTCGGCAGCGGAATTGGCTGGTGGCTGGCAATTGTTGCGCTTGCGGCCATTCGAAAGAAGACGGAGAAGGCTCCGGTCCCCGCAGGAATGCAGGGTCCCGGAATCACGATGATCACCATCGGCTTCATGGCCATGGCCTTCATCGGCTTCTCCGGCATGATCAGCGTACAGTAGGAGTTAGAAAGCAATGGGATTCCTGACAGCAGGATTTCTGACAACCGTTGTAACGGCCGGCGCCTCCATCGGCGCCATCAGCGCCGTTCTCGGGGCACTTATCTCGGTGACCGACCGCGTGGTGAACAACTACGGTGAAGTCACCATCACCATCAACTCCGGAAAGAAGGACCTGGAGGTGAAGGGCGGAGCAAACATGCTCACCACCCTGAGCGAGCAGGAAATCTTCCTTCCCTCTGCCTGCGGTGGCCGTGGGAGCTGCGGAGCCTGTAAGGTGGAGGTGAACAGCGACCTCGGGCCGCATTTGCCCACGGAGCTGCCCTACCTGGACAAGGATGAGATGGACCGAAACGTACGACTGGCCTGCCAGATAAAGGTCAAGTCCGACGTTCAAATCCAGATACCGGAAGAGCTGTTCAACATCCGCCGCGTTACGGGTTCAGTGGAGAAGATCACAAGTGTGACCCACGACATCAAGGAGGTTCTGGTGCGGCTGCCCGACGATATGGAGCGGATTCCCTATCTCCCCGGGCAGTACGGACAGCTGGAGGTACCACCGTATGACAAGGTGAAGGAGAAGACCCAGCGCGCGTACTCCTTCAGTTCCAATCCTTCTGACGCAAAGCACGTTGAGTTCCTTGTCCGGCTGGTTCCCGGCGGAATCGTGACCACCTATGTGCACCAACACATGAAGGAAGGCCAGAAGATCAACGTGCTCATGCCGATGGGCGACTTTCACGTCCGCCATACGAATGCACAGATGATCTGCGTTGCCGGCGGTTCCGGAATGGCGCCGTTCAAGAGCATCTTCAATGCCATGGTGGAGGATGGGTCAATCGAGACACGGGAAGTCTGGTACTTTTTTGGCGCTCGCGCGGTTCGGGACCTGTTCTACGTTGACTGGCTGAACGAACTGGACGCGAGGTATGAGAAGTTCCACTTTGTGGCTGCCCTCAGCGAGCCCGCCCCGGATGACAACTGGGAGGGAGAAACGGGCCTGATCACCGAGGTTCTGGACCGCTACATCAAGGAAGTCGTTCCACAGGGCGAGAAAGAAGGCTACCTCTGCGGCAGCCCCGGAATGCTGGATGCTTGCATGGCAGTAATGGGTCAAAATAACATGGATTCGGAGCGGATTTTCTTTGACAAATTCGCATGATCCGCAACAGGAAGAGAGGAAGCCGTCATGAAGATGCCCCCCCAGTATCAGAAGGCGCAGGAAAACATGAAGCCGGGTGTGATCACCAGTGACGGCTTCCTCGGAAACGACTCCCGTCCGCTTGTTGACATTATTGAGGCTGACGAGGAGCGGATGCGGGCACTGGAACTGGATTTTGATACGGTTGCCGATACCCTGGAGCGGCTCCTGGAAGAAGGCCGCAAGGGCTTGGGGGAACCGGTTACGGTGGAAGGAAAGTGGGTGGTTCGCACCGACGAAGCCCGGGGATTCCTTGCAAGTCCATTTGAAGACGGTATATTCCGCAAAGTTAACGCGGAGGTGGAACGACTTGAAGACGGACCAGCCGGTCAGCCGGTGCCAACCGGCGTCCGAATCATCTACACGAGCCTCTCGCTCCATCTCCTGCGCAAGTATCACTTTCTGCAGGGGCACGGAGCGTCTTTTCGCCTGGAGCCGGACGCTATCCGACGCGCCCTCTACGGATAGTTACTCGTCACGTTCGCAGCTCGCCCGCCGGACAAAGGCTCGGCGGGTTGTTCGGCGGCGTGCGGTAGCCCAGGTCGCGGCCTTCCTTGTTCTTGCGACCCTGCCCCACACCCTGCTCGCAGACGAACTATGGAACCGGGCCGTGGAGCGGTTTGGCGACGGAGACATCTGGATTCCCGGACTGGTTATAACCACTACAGAAGAGTTTGATGGCCGGAACAATCTCAGGCACTTGGAGACCACGGTATCGCGGACACGGGTGAACGATGACGGAGAGGTGGAGGCCGAGATCATCCAGGCTATCCGCGACGGCGAGGACATCACCGGAGCACGTCGATCCGGAGAGGGTCCATCCCCGTTCGGTGGCTTTGGACCCGGCGGTAACGAGGCGGCTGGTGCTGAGGAGGAAGACGGCAATGACCGTTTTGCCGCCGCCTTCACCAGCATTTTTGATCCAGCAGAGCAGCAGCGGCTGACCCTGGAGCGCATCGGCCCACAGGTGGTGGAGGGTCAGCGCACGATCGCGTATCGCTTTGACCATCAACCCAATCCCCGTGCCCGAGCCACGGGAACCACCTGGCTCAACCGGGAGACCGGTGTACCGGTGAGAATCGAGAAGGACGTGGAACCTCCCCTTGCGGTGATCACCAATTTCCAGATTGTGCAGGTCTTCGGGAATCCGGATGAAGCATTCCAGATGACCGAGATGAACGTTGATGTCAGTGGCAGCCTGCTGGTAGTACGCCGCCGCTTTGTGATTGACGTGGCCTTTGATGACTACTTTCGCGGGGACCTGGCGCGGCCAGATTGACGGGATCCCGCCACATTGCGCTTCTGGGAATCAAGCACTCGGGGAAGAGCAGTGCCGGCGAGATTCTTGCGCGCGAGCTGGGCGTAACCCTTTCAGACACGGACAACCTGCTGCGAAAGATAGCCTCCGGCCGCAGCGGCGGTGCGGAGTCCCCGAGTGTTCGGGAGATCTACAAAAACCTTGGGGAGGACCGCTTTGCAGCGCTGGAGCGGCAGGCAATTGAGCAGGCTCTCTCCTTGCCCCCGCAAGTGATTGCAACGGGGGGCGGCCTCGCCGATCGGCCGCAGTCCCTGCAGCTTCTTGGAGCAAGGGCCTTGCTTGTGTACCTTGCCGTAAGCGTGGAAACCGCGCTGTCCCGGGTCCTCGCCCGGGGCGTTCCGGCATTCATCACTGGTGCGGATCCGCGGGCTGAGCTCGCCTCCGTGTTTCAGCGCCGGGCAGAAGCATACCGTGGCGCCAGTGATTTGATGGTGGCGACGGACGGACTGTCCTCGTTGGAGATTGCCGGGAGAATCCTGAATGAGTTAAGGGCGTCTGGCTATGGCTGGTAGTACGTTTGGATATCTGTTTCGCCTGACCACCTTCGGCGAATCTCACGGCGGCGCGGTGGGAGTCGTGCTGGATGGCGTCACGCCCGGGATCCCGATCACTGAAGTGGACATCCAGAAGGAACTGGACCGGCGGAAACCCGGGCAGAGCTTCCTCACAACGCCCCGCAAGGAACCCGACATCGTCCAGATACTCTCGGGGCTGTTTGAAGGAAGAACCACTGGTACTCCCATCCTGATGATCCTGTTCAACAAGGATGCGGATCCCGGCGCGTACACCGAGATCAAGGATCTCTTCCGCCCAGGCCACGCGGACTACACCTACTTGCGCAAGTACGGAATCAGGGATTGGCGTGGTAGTGGAAGGGCAAGCGGACGGGAGACCGCCGGGCGGGTTGCTGCTGGCGCGGTGGCAAGGAAGATCCTGCAGATGCGCGGTGTTTCCATTCTTGGCTACACCCTGGAGGCTGGCGGAATCCGCTGCGAGCGCTTTGACCCGGCTGTCATTGAGAAAAACAGTCTCCGCGCATGTGATCCGGAGGCGGCTGTCCGGATGGAAGCCCGGGCCACGGAGCTCAAGGAACGCGATGACAGCATGGGAGGGGTTGTTGAGGTGAGAGTCAACGGCCTCCCCGCTGGCCTCGGAGAGCCCGTGTTTGACAAGCTGGACGCAGAGCTCGCGCGGGCAATGCTATCAATTGGCTCGGTGAAGGGCATTGAGTTTGGTGCCGGATTTGCTGCCGCAAGAATGAGCGGGAGCGAACACAACGACCAGATGGATGCCTCCGGCTTCCGGAGCAACAACGCCGGCGGGATCATTGGGGGGATCTCCACGGGGAACGAACTGGTGTTCCGGGTGGCCGTGAAACCAACCTCATCCATTGCAACGCCACAGCAAACGGTGGGCATTGATGGCGCGGAACGGATGATAGTGACCGAGGGCCGCCACGATGCCTGTATCTGCCCGCGGATTGTTCCGGTGACAGAAGCCATGGCGGCTCTCGTGCTGGAGGACCATTTCCGACGCCATCTGTCCCAGGTCAGCCAACCGAGCCCTGAGCTGAATGGGATACCTGGAAGCGGCGCCGGAACCTAGGATTCCGGACTACTCGTCGACTTCGAACTCATCCTTCTCGGCGCCACACATGGGACAAACCCAATCCTCGGGAATCGCATCGAACGCGGTTCCCGGCTCGATGTTGTTGTCGGGATCGCCTTCTTCGGGGTCATAAATGTACCCGCAAACGTTGCACACATATCGCTGCATTGCCGTCAGTATAGCGTGGGGAACGGCGAGTCGGCCAGTGAGTCCCAGAGTCTGCGTCCTTCCGGATGAATACCCATCCGGGAAAGGGAGAAATCGAATCGCACGGGATCCGCGGGATCCAGGCAGGAAAACCAGGCAGTGACTTCCCGCACCGTGGCCAGCCCGGACGTTCGCCTCCGAGTAATGCCCAAGGACTGACAGAGCCGGAGAACATGGGTGTCCAGCGGGAACAGCAGTTCTGCTGCAGCAGGTCTGTCCCAACCTCCGGGGTCAATGGAGTCCCGTCTCACCATCCATCGAAGGAAGAGGTTCAGGCGCTTGAGGGCACTGCTGCCGGAGGGATCTGCAATGAGAATTCCCATTGGAGTTTCCGCCGCACCGATGATGGCATCCGTCATGCTTGCGAGTCCGGAAAGCAGATCCCTGCCGCGAAAGTGAAACGACAGGTCCGGATTGTCACCGCGGCTCCGGTGATAGCCCAGCACCAGCCCCGCTATGTCGGACGCGGTGAAGAACCGGTACACAAAGCCGTGGAAGAGATCCTCAAGGTCACGCAAACCAAGATCAGCGCCCCAACCGATGGCGGCCAGCTTGCCACAGATTTCGGAGCCGGCCCTGAGGATTCCATCCACACGCCCAAGCGCGAGCGCGGAGGAGATCAGTGCCACCAGTTCGCGGTGATCGGGCGGAGCGTGGAGCACGAGGCGCAGAGGATCTGGGTCAATGTAGCGGGGATGGTGGAAGCGATCCCAGGCAAAGCGAACCACCTGCTCCGCGCTCGCCGGTCCGTCCGGGAAACCAGCTGCCATGGGCGGATGCTGGCACATGCGGCTTCCCCGCTTCCAGTCCGGCGTGACATGCACCGGATTGCGGACGGCTGGTAGCGGTCTCTATACTCCCGCCGTGGCCGCTCAGCTCCATCGCTTCTGGGTTCATTCCGGAATTGTCACAGTTTCCGTTGTCCTTGGAGGGGTCCTGCTATTCGCAGCGTGCAGTACGGGCTCTCCGGCCAACTCGCTGGAGGCGCTGCTGGCAGAGGAGCAGGACCCCGGGCGGCGGAGCGTCCTCATTGAGACCATGGCCGCCGAGCTCGGTGAGCGCCTGGGGCCCGGCGCCCAGGTGGAGCGGCTGCTGGAAGCCGCTTCCGATCCCCTGGACTCGGCGCTGGCTCCGTACTACCTGCTACTGGCCGCGGAAATCCACCTTGAGCAGGACCGCACTTCAGACGCTATGGTTCTGTTGTACCGCGCTCAGGCATCCGGAATGGATGTGACCGTGGGGGACACACCCCTGCGCTTCGCGCTGCTGCAGCAGCTCGCAGAGGTGGAAACAGATCCCTATCGAACGGTGCAGTGGCTGGAAGAGCTCCTGGCAGAGTACCCCGACCGGGTTGACCGCGGGCTTCGGGAGTGGCAGCTGTCGGAGGCATACGCGGCAATCGGTGAATGGGACGCGCACTACGGCGCGGTGGTGCGCTTCCTCGCAGCACCGGAGACGAGGATACCCGGTGTCCCGGACGCCCGGCGGATTGCCAGCGAGGCGCTCGCCTTCCATCGATCCGGCAAGGCCTGGGTCAGCCAGGACCTGGACCTGCTGGTTGCAACCATTCAGCAGGGTATCCGCGCGCGAAGCTGGAACATCCTCTCCCGCTGGCAGGCCGGAGTGGGTTTCTTCAACGCGAGCTGGGAGCAGGAGGAGTTTGACTTCAACGCCCGGCAGAACTTTGACTTCCCGGCCTTCCTGTTGAGAAACACTCAGATTTCCATCTCGGAACTGGAGACAAACGACAGGGAAGCCTTCCTCCGCACGAGAGGCTGGGAACCACGGGTGCCTGTCTGGTACTTCTATTTCCGCCGGGTATGGTATCCGGCAGATCCGCGCTACCATCTGGGGTGGGAATGGGCAGGCCTGTACTTCGGCGAGCGGCTCTGATTCTTCTCGTGCTGGTTCTGTTGCCGGGGCAGCTACGCCCCCAGCGGACTGAAGAGGACGGAATCCAGAGCGAGGTGCTGGTTGACTGGGAAGCGGACGTGATTGAGATCACCATCCGCGGACAACTCACCAACCGGGAACTGGACAGGCCGGACGGACTTGCCCGGGCTGAACAGCGTATCCGGCGCGCAGCGGACCGGCTGGTTCTGGAGGGTATCCTCCTGCTTCCGGCAGACAGCCGGCAGCGCGTCAGCGATATGGTGCTGGCGGACCCGGTTCTGCAGCAGCAACTCAGCAGGCTGGCCGCGCAGCAGCAGGCACTGACTGTTCGCCCGACGCGTGATCTGGCGAGCGTGGCGCTTGAGTACAGGGTACAGCTGGATCCAGTCCGATCGCTGGTATCAGCGCGCCTCCAACCCGGCGAGCGGGTTGAACGGGAGTGGGCATGGGTTCCGAGCGCCGACTTCTCCGGCCTGCTGGTCTACGCCGCGGATCCCCTCCCCCGCTACGCCGAGCCCGCGGCAACGGCCACGCAACTGCAGCCGGCCCTTACCTTCACCATCTACTCCGAGACCGGTGAGCCGGTTGCGGTACTGTCGGGCCTCCCGACAGACGCCCCGGGGCCGGTCTACCTTGCAGACACCGACGAACGGCCCATCACTGGAACCATCGGGCTTGAGCCCCTACGGGTTCTGGCGCGGCAGGCATTCGGCGAGTCTCCGGTAGACCCCGTCATCTCAGCGACGGATGCTGCCAGACTGCGGTCCCGTTCATCCAATTTGCAGATGCTGGCGGAAGGACGGATTGCCGTGGTGGTACATCCAATGCTCCTCCGCCAGACACTTCGTTGACGAAGGCGCTGACGCAAGGCAATCTCCGACTACCGTGCGCCGCAACGCTGTCCTGCTCATTGTGGTCTCCGTCCTTGCTCTGTCTTCCTGTGGTCCAGGAGGTATCGGCTTTGGATTGGTTGTGTGGAGCGCAAACGAAGCCGACCTGCCTTCCGGTGCAGTGGTGCGCCTCCTCAGCGAATCCGAGATCGCCGATCGTTACACGGTAGAGGCCGCCGGCGTCGGGCAAACTGAAATTGACCGGTGGCGGGTGGAGCGGTTTGCCGAGGCATCCGAGGCGGAGGCAGCAGCGGAAGCCTACGGCGAGTTCCGCGCGGCCCGCGCGGTATCCCTGCAGCAGGCCCTTCCGGTTCGCGTTGAGCCCGTCCGGGAGGCGGATCGCGTGTACCGGCTTGGAAACGGTGAGGAAGTGAAGATCCTGGGCCGGCAGGACGATCCGACCGAGGTTGCCGGCCTGGTGGACTACTGGTACGAGGTAATGACCGAAGGCGGCACCCGTGGCTTTGTGTTTGGATACCGGCTTGATGTGAGCGGACTGGACACCAGGATCCCGGTCATGCAGGCGGGCAGTGGCGCACTGAACATCCGACAGTTCATGGGAAATGTGTGGAGACCCGTCTTCTTCCAGGAACTGATTGACACCCGCCGAATTGACCTCGAGGTGTTCCGCACGGACGTCGGTCTGTTCCCGGATCCGGAGAACCAGGTCATCCGGCTCCGGACGCCACGGGCAAGCGCAGACTTCCGCTACACCGACATCATGGTCTCCCGCGGCGGAGATCTGGTGTTCAGCGGGACTACGCTGCAGGTTACCCTGACCCGAGAGGTCGAAGCGAGCATCATCTTTTCCCAGGGTGGAGAACAGATCAGTCTGGCATTCACCATCCTCACCGAGGACATGGAAGCCCTGATTGAGTCCGAGCAGAACCGCCGTGAGCGTGAGCTTGCCAGGATCACCGGTATTGCTCCCGTCCTGGAAAGCAACGCCTACGGCACGCTGGAGATCAACGAGGACGGGCGGTTCCTGTGGACCGGCACAGCACGCCTGGTGCCGGCGGTGATCCCGGCGGCGGCTGGAGACACCGGCAGAATAGAGTTCAGCCACTTCGTCGGCACGCAGCTGCGGGGCCAGTCTGACGGCGTTGTGACCTTCCGCTTCAACGGGAGTCAGCAGCCGGTCAATTTCCTCTACACCGTGGAAGACGGAGGTCTCCGACTGACCTGGGCAACTCCGGAGACAATCACGGATCGGACGGTGACGCGCCTGGGTCTCTCACCGGTGGTGGTGTTCTTCACTGCTCGGGATTGACGCGGTCTCCCTCAGCTTCGGGGGACAGGTTGTAGCACGGGACATCTCTCTCACCGTCACTGCTGGGCAGCGGCTTGCGCTGGTCGGAGCCAACGGAAGCGGCAAAACCACGCTCCTGCGAATGATAGCCGGGCAACTGGAGCCCGAGAAAGGTCGCATCACCCTTCAGCGGGGCACCCGGCTGGGATGGCTTGCGCAGCACGGGCTGGTCCACGCCGGGCGAACACTGCGGGATGAATGCCGGTCTGTGGTGCAGACCGCCGAGTGGGCGGAGGCCCGGCTTGCGGAGCTTGCCGCCGCGCTCGCCGAGAACCCGGAGGATCCCCAGCGGGAGGAGGACTACGCCAGCCTGCTGTCCCGCATGGAAGCCGGCGACTTTGCACGGGCGGACGCTGACATTGGCCGCGTTCTGGACGGGCTTGGGTTCAGTCCGGCTGATCAGGAACGGGATTGCAGCGAGTTCAGCGGCGGCTGGCAGATGCGGATTGCGCTGGCCCGGGTGCTGCTCTCCGCGGCCGATCTGCTCCTCCTGGATGAGCCAACCAACTATCTGGACATAGATGCCCGTCAGTGGCTGGAGCGGCGCCTGGCAACCCGTCCTGGAGCCAGTGTTTTTGTGGCCCACGACAGGGCATTCATGGAACGAGTCAGCACCCACACTGCTCGGCTGCTCGGAGGAGAAATCAGGCTGTTTCCGGGGACACTCTCACGCCTGGAACAACAGCTGTCCGCCGAGGAAGTGGAGCTCCGTAAGGCGTGGCAGGCACAGCAGGAACGCATCAGCCAATTGGAAGATTTCATTCGCCGCTTCCGTGCAAAGTCGGCCAAGGCCAGGCAGGTGCAGGATCGAGTACGCGAGCTTGAGTCCATGGAGCGGATAGAGCTTCCCTCCCATCTGCGGAGAGTAGCTCTGCGATTGCCTGAGCTTCCCTTCAACGCCGGTGAGGTCATGCGCACGGAGGCACTGTGCCGGTCCTACGGATCGCGTGAGGTGATCCGGAACCTGGACCTGGAACTCCCGCGAGGAGAGCGGCTTGCGGTAATCGGTCGGAACGGAAGCGGGAAGTCCACGCTCCTGCGAATCATTGCGGGAACGGATCAGCCAAGCTCCGGCCAGGTGGCATTCGGTGCAAACGTGCGGCGAGCGGTCTACGCGCAGGACGCTGCAGAGCACCTGCCCCCGCGCGAAAGCATCCTGGAGCACCTGGCCACTGCAGCACCAGGCCGCACGGAGACGGAACTCCGCACCTTTCTGGGTGCCTTTCTGTTTCACGGTGACGATGTGCACAAGCCTTGCCGAGTCCTCAGCGGTGGTGAGCGGGCGCGGGTAGCCCTGGCCTCAGCAATCCTCCAGCCCGCCAACCTGCTGGTCCTGGATGAGCCGGCAAACCACCTGGATCTGGACAGCCAGGATGTTCTGCTGGGTGCGCTGCAGCAGTACGGTGGCACAATTGTGTTTGTGAGCCATGATGAGGATTTCGTCCGCAGGCTTGCCACACGGATCCTTGAGATGAGCTGGGAGCTCGGGAAAGATGGCACAAGCTATCGCCAAAGACTGATCCACGGGGACCTCTCCTACTACGAGTACCGCAGGGAGCAGGAAGCTACGGGCTCGCCCGGTTCCCCTGGCTCCACCGGGTCGAGCGCGGTTCCGGAGATCACAACCGAAGCAGGCGGCGAGGGCGCCGGCGCCCGCCCGCATGCTGCCGACGGCACCGGCAACGCGGACACCGCCCGGAGCCACCAGGCACTGAGCCGCCAGGAGCGCAAGGACCTGCAGGGGGAGCTGCGAAGGTTGGAGCGCCGATCCTCAGCGCTCCTTGAGGAAATCTCCGAGCTGGAGATTGAGGTCGAGCTGCTGGAACAGCGCCTGGCGGACTCGGCAGTCTACCAGGACGGCGAGATGGCTGCCGCAGTGGCCCGCGACCTTTCCGAGCTTCACCGGAAGCTGGATCTTGCCCAGATCTCCTGGGAGGAGACTGAGGAACAGGTAGCGGTGATCCAGCAGAAGCTGGGCGGCGAGAACTGACTCCGGCAGCATCGCGGTGGGGAGCCCCGTTGCCCGGCCGCTCGCCCTGCCCTATCCTTAGCCGGAACATGATCAACATGGTTTCCTGGAACGTAAACGGAATTCGAGCGGCCGCCAGGAAGGGCCTCCTGGACGTGATCCAGGAGATGGACGCTGACGTCTTTGGTCTGCAGGAAACCAAAGCCTCCCCGGATCAGCTGGATGAAGAACTCCTTTCACCCCCGGGCTACCGCAGCTGGTTTGCAAGTGCGCTGAAGAAGGGCTACAGCGGCGTTGCCATCTACAGCCGGATTGAGCCACAGGAGGTTGGAGAGTTCGGGGACCCCGCCTACGATGACGAGGGGCGGGTTCTCCAGGCGCACTTTGACGGCTGGACCCTGCTGAACTGCTACTTCCCCAACAGCCAGGCGGAAGGTGCGCGCCTGGACTACAAGATAGCGTTCTGTGAAGACCTGATGCGCCGCTGTGACGAGCTTGTGGCCTCTGGCCGCCACGTGGTGGTCTGCGGGGACTACAACATTGCCCACAAGCCCATTGACCTTGCCCGCCCCAAAGACAACGAAGGAAGCCCGGGCTATCTCCCGGAGGAACGCGCGTGGATGGATCGCTTCACGCGCGCCGGATACGTTGACACCTTCCGAATGTTTGAACCTGGCCCGGACAACTACACGTGGTGGAGCTTTCGAGCGCAGGCACGGCAGAAGAACATCGGTTGGCGGCTTGATTATCACTGCGTGGATCCCGGACTGACGGATCGGGTAGCGTCCAGCCGTATCCACCCGGGAATTACGGGCTCGGACCACTGCCCGGTCAGCATGGAGCTGAGAGATTGACAGCGCCCGGACCCAGACCTACCGTAGCAGGGCAGGAATGAAACTATCCTACAACGCCCCCGTCACGCTTAGCTTTGCGCTGGCATCAGCCCTGATCCTGGTGGCCGATCAGCTGTTTGGCGGAAGCCTTACAGTCGGGTTCTTCTCTGTTGGGGCCAGCATGGACGCCGGTTCCTTTGTGGACTACCTCCGGCTGGTCACGCACATCTTCGGGCACAGCAGCTGGGATCACCTGCTGTCCAACTTTGCCTTCATTCTCCTGCTCGGACCTATCCTGGAAGAGAAGTACGGTTCTGGGCGCCTTATCCTGATGATCTTCACCACTGCCCTGGTGACCGGCGTCCTCAACGTGCTGCTGCTCCCAACGGGCCTTCTTGGGGCAAGCGGCGTTGTCTTCATGATGATCCTGCTTTCATCGTTCGCAAACTTCCGGCAGGGCCGGATTCCCCTGACCTTCATCCTGGTGGTGTTGTTGTTCCTTGCGCGGGAGGTAATCTCCATGTTCCGTGAGGACAGCATCAGTCAGTTCGCCCACATCATCGGCGGAGTAACGGGCAGCCTCTTTGGGTTCCTCGGTGGCGGTGGAACCAGTAAGTCCAGCCCGGAGGCCGCTCCGGACAGTCCAGCAGACGCGTAGCGTTTACCAGGACCAACTCTGATGTCTGACGCAGCGATGATTCAGAAGCGATTGACCCAGATTCGCGAGCGACACGCCGAGCTGGAACGGCTGGTTGCCGATCCGGACCTGCCGAAGGATCAACAGCGCTACATCTCCGTCATGCAGGAGCACGCGCAACTCTCAGAGATTGTGGCCGCAGGATCCGGTTGGCAAGAGGCGGCTGCATCCCTGCAGGACGCCGAGACAATGCTCCACAACGAATCCGACTCCGAACTACGGGCCATGGCAGAAGAGGAAGCTGATGCCCTGCGGGAGCGCCTGCCGGAACTGGAACGCAAGCTCCGTGTCCTGCTGGTGCCTAGGGATCCCCTGGATTCCAAGAACATCATTGTAGAGATCCGTGCGGGTACCGGCGGAGACGAGGCTTCCCTGTTTGTTGGAGACCTCTACCGGATGTACACCCGCTATGCGGAGACCTGCGGATGGAAAACCGAGACCCTGCAGGTAAACGAGACCGAGGTCGGGGGATTCCGTGAGGTGGTGTTCTCCATAGCAGGCCGGGATGCCTACGGCTGGATGCGCTATGAGAGCGGAACACATAGAGTGCAGCGTGTACCGGAGACTGAAAGCAGCGGCAGGATTCACACCTCCGCGGTGACAGTTGCGGTGCTGCCCGAGGCAGAGGAAGCAGATGTGGAGATTCAGCAGAACGATCTACGGATTGATGTGTACCGTAGCAGCGGTCCCGGCGGGCAAAGCGTGAACACTACTGACTCCGCGGTCCGTGTGACGCATATCCCAACCGGACTGGTTGTGACCTGTCAGGATGAGAAGAGCCAGCTGAAGAACAAGGCAAAGGCGCTGCGCGTACTCAAGGCCCGGCTGTTTGAGCTGGAGGAGCAGAAGCGGCGGGAAGAGCGGGACGCGCAGCGGAAAGGCCAGATTGGGAGCGGGGATCGCTCCGAGCGGATCCGTACCTACAACTTTCCGCAGAACCGCCTAACCGATCATCGGATCAACCTGACGCTCTACCGCCTGGACTACGTGATGGCCGGGGAGCTGAACGATGTAGTTGAGGCCCTGCGTGTCTCGGCAACCGAAGAGGCGCTCCGCGCCAGCTGAAATGCCTGAATATCGCGGCCTGCTGGCGGAGGGCCGCAGCCTCCTTGGGGGCACAAGCGAAAGCCCCTTCCTGGACGCAGCGCTGATTCTGGCGCACGCCGCCGGCATTCCAGTGGACCGGATCTATGCCGGCGGGAGCGAACCCGTGCCTGAACCGGTGGCAGAGCGCTTTCGTGTCCTTCTGCGGCGGCGAGCCGCCGGGGAACCCGTGGCGTGGATCACCGGTATCAGGGAGTTCTTTGGCCACAGCTTTCGGGTGGACCCCGGTGTTCTGGTACCGAGACCGGACACCGAAACGCTGGTGGAAGCGGCCATTACAGCCCTTCCGGTGTCCGGGACCGTGTCCATCCATGATGCGTTTACCGGAAGTGGCGCGGTTGGAATCAGCCTTGCTACAGCCGCCCGGGAGCGTGGGCTCCGGGTGAAGCTCCTGCTCTCTGACCGGGAGCCGGAGGCCCGTGCCTGTGCCGCCTGGAACGCGGCCGCGTTACTCGCCGGCGCTAATCAGCCCGAGCTTGACTGGGCCGTGGAGCAGAGTGACGGCCTCATTCCGGCATCGGCGGCCGCATTCGGGACAGTGCACAGGTTTGAAATAGTGACCGCCAACCCTCCGTATCTCACCAGCTCCGAGTGGAAGGCGCGCAGAGACTCCGGTTGGCTGGAACCGGAGTCCTCCCTGGACGGCGGCCCCGACGGCCTGAACGCGTACCGAGTGATTGCTGAGCAGGCACGGGATAGTCTGGTAACGGGAGGGAATCTGTTCCTGGAGCTTGGCGAGGGGCAGGCGGAGGCGGTTTCGGGATTCCTGCGTGAGGCCGGGTTGGGGATAGATGGCACACACCGGGACCTGGCTGGGACAGCTCGTGTTGTCCATGCAATTCGCACGACTGGATAGCGATACCTGCTTACCGATACCTTATGCCCATGACGGAGCCGGAGACGGCAACCTATCAGAAACTCCTCAACGGCTTTCAGGCCGAAGACCGGGAGCGAATATCCCTTGCTGCCGAGGAGGCGGAGCGCCTCCACCGCGGGCAGCTGCGGGAATCCGGAGACCCCTACATCACACACCCGCTGGAAGTTGCGGGGATCGTCGCTACCATGGGCTTGGGCACGGATGCGATCATAGCGGGGCTCCTCCACGACACTCTGGAGGACACCATCCTCACCCGGGAGGATCTCCGGGAGAGATACGGGAAGACGGTGGACGTCCTGGTCAACGGCGTAACCAAGATTAACATCGTCAAGAGTAAGAACAAGAGCGTGGCCAAGGCGGAGACCATTCGCAAGATGCTCTTTGCCATGGTTAAGGATATCCGCGTCATCCTGATCAAGCTGGCGGACAAGCTGCACAACATGCGGACACTCGGCCACAAGAACCCGGAACGCCGCAGAGACATTGCCCAGGAATGCCTTGATATCTACGCACCCCTTGCGGGCCGACTGGGAATCAGCTGGCTGAAGGATGAGCTTGAGGACCTTGCCCTCAAGAACCTCAACGAAGACGCCTACCGGCAGATTCAGTCCTACGTGGCCCAGCGCCGACAGGAACGGGACGACTACCTCCTTCAGGCCCAGACCGCGGTTGAACAGGCCGCGGCGGATCAGGAAATTACGGTGCAGGTCCAGACCCGCGCAAAACACTTCTTCTCCATCTACCAGAAGATGAAAGAACGCGCGAAGCCTATTGAAGAGATCTACGACATGCTCGGTCTGCGCATCCTCTGCGAGACTGAGACCGAATGCTACACGCTCCTGGGAATCGTTCATCGCCTGTGGAAGCCCATTGAAGGCCGCTTCAAGGACTACATTGCGATGCCCAAGAGCAATCGATACCAGAGCCTGCACACAACGGTCATGTGTTTCGGCGGTCGCCTGACCGAGATCCAGATCCGCACGCACGGGATGCATCGGACCGCAGAGAATGGCGTTGCCGCCCACTGGCTGTACAAGAACGAGAACAGCAACGGAACGGTAGGGGACCTGGCGATCATCAGCCGGGTGCGGAATCTCGGGCAGGCGCGGATCACATCAAACGAATTCCTGGACGAGATCCAGCGGGAGCTGCTGAAAGACTCCATCTACCTCTTCACCCCAAGGGGAGACGCAGTAGAGCTGCCGCGGGGCGCAACTCCCCTGGATTTTGCGTATCACATTCACACGGAGGTGGGACACCACGCCGTGGGGGCCAAGGCGGACGGGCACATCATCCCGCTGCGCCACGAGCTGAAGAACACGCAAGTTGTGGAAATCATGACCTCACCCAAGGGCCGCCCGCACCTCAGCTGGTTGCGCATTGTCCGGACTACCCGAGCACGCCAGAAGATCCGGCATTGGCTGAACCACAATGATGACGGTCTGGTCATTGATCGGCACATCGTGGCTCGGCCCCCGGCCCAACAACAGGCCGAGCCGAATCGCCAGGCACAGTCCCGCACTGCCGCACCCGGAGAGCCAGGGAAGCACCAGGGCGAGGACCTGCCGAAGACCGGAACCTACCTGGACCGCAGCAGGGTGGGAATCCGAATCGGCAACGAGCGCAACGTTATGATCCGCTTTGCCAACTGCTGCCAGCCGAGCATTGGGGATGACATCGTTGGGTTTGTGTCCCGCGGCCGCGGAATTATCGTCCACCGGCGGGATTGCCGGAACGTGCGAAACATTCCGGACTTCAGTGAGCGGTCCATCCCCGTTGAGTGGGAGACGGTATCCCCACGCCAGACCAGAAGCTTCCGCGTTGTTGCGCGCCGGATTCCAGACCTCTTCAGTGAAATAGAGAGCGCAATCCGCAAGAACCGGGGCCACCTGATTGAGGGCCGCCTGGACGAGCAGGGAGACGAACGTCTGGAAGGGCACTTCACCATGACACTGGAAAAGAGCGAGGAATTCCGCCAGGTCCTGAGAAACATACGGACAATCCCCGCGGTCCTCAGCATTCAGTCCT
This sequence comes from uncultured Spirochaetaceae bacterium, assembly GCA_964591085.1. Taxonomy (GTDB): domain Bacteria; phylum Spirochaetota; class Spirochaetia; order DSM-27196; family CAZPXH01; genus CAZPXH01. The sequence goes on from CAZPXH010000008.1 coordinate 56,732, forward strand.
TGCCAAACGGTGCCGGCGGAGCATACTCTCAGCTTCAACACGGCAGTGACTAATCTCAGGGGAACGCCGGTCCACACCGTCTGCGATTCACGATTGCTGAATTTGCTGGACTATGAGCCTGTCCTCACGCACCTGGATTCCGCACGGGACTGAGTCTCCTCCGGTTGGAGAGCAGCACAAGGTCCCGCAAGTTCTCCACGGACCGCGCGTGCATCCAGGCCTCCTCAAAGCCCGCCTCGTTAACAACCTGGGCGATGGCTGCAAGCGCCTGGAGGTGACGGGTGCGGTCGCTCATTGCGCCGTACAGGACAAAGAACGCGTGCACGGATTCCGCACCCGGTCCAAAGGCAACACCGTCCCGACATCGAAGCATAATCAGACCAAAGCTCTCCTGATCCAACACGATGTGCGGCACCGCAATGAAGGGTGATATGGCGGTGCTCGCCAACTCTTCCCGCTCCTCCAACAGACGAACGCACTCTTCCGCTGACAGCCCGGTCCGCTGTGACAGCGGAACGGCAATGCGCTCAAAGGCCTCGCTACGCAGGAGCGCTTCCCGGACGTCAATCACGTCTGCCTGCTGTACCACCAGGTCAAAGGAGTCCAGCTGCACGTCGTTGACGTCGTGGAGGATGTCACGAAGCTCCCCTTCCAGATCGCTGCCGGCAACTTGCCTGTTGGTGATCCGCTCCACCAGGTGCAAGAGCGCATAGTCCCGGCCAGCCGCGGCGCTTCGCCGGAACAGATAGAGCACAATCGCCAGGAGAATGAGCGCTCCGACCACCAGCAGTGCTTCCCTACCCATGTCAACAATGAGCACGGAGAACACCACGATGCTCAGGATCTGGGGAACCGGGTACAGCGGCGCCCGGAAGGTGGGCCGATAGTTCTGCAGTCTGCTTCTCCGGATGATAAGTACGGAGGCGTTGGTCAACAGATTCGTCCCGATGATTACCGCGCTCGCCGCCTTTACCAGGAGTTCCAGGTCAGAAAAGAGGGACGCCGCTACCAGGACTGCGGTGAGAACCAGGCTCCAAACCGGCGTCCCCCTGCGCGCCGTGAGCCTGCCGAGGAAGCCGGGCACTAGACTGTCCCGCGCCATTGCAAGGGGGTAGCGGCTGGCGGCAATGAGTCCGGCGTTGGCCGTGGTCACAAAAGCCATGATTGCAGCAGCAGAAAGCGCGACGTAGCCGGCCTGCCCGGCAAACACAGACGCAGCGTCCGCCATGGGGCTCACCGACTGGCTGAGGACTCCGGGCGGCTTCACCCCGACTGACACGTACAGCATCAGGCCGTATAAGAGAGTGACCAGGATCACGGAAGCAAGGATGCCCGCGGGAATGTTGCGGCGGGGGTTCCGGACCTCCTCCGCAACCGTTGCAGCCTTTACCAGGCCTCCAAAGGAGACAAACACAAATCCGGTGGTGCTGATCAGTACCACCAGAGGGCTTAGTTCCGGATTCTCCAGGCTCCGCAGGAGCCGGCCGGTGAAACGGCCCGGATCAACTTCCGGAATACCAAGCACCACGAAGCCCACCATGATCACCAGGAGGCCTACCACCAGCACCACTTCCACGCGGCCGGCGGCCTCAACGCCCAGGAAGTTGAGCAGGAGGAAGACCGCGGTCAGGACGATTCCAACGACAGGAAGCGGAAGGCCGGTTACAGGTGACAGAAGTGCAGAAAGGCCGTAGACGGCAAAGGCTCCCTTGAGGGACAGACTGAACCAGCTCAGCATTCCGCTGATTGTTCCCGCCAAGGGACCGAGGGTCCTGGTAACGTAGAAGTAGTCTCCCCCAGCGCGGGGCATTGCAGTGGCAAGCTCAATGGTGGCCAGGCATCCCAATGCAGCAATCCCTCCGGCAAGGAGATACGCCAGGAACACCCCGGACCCCGCCTGCTGGTAGGCGAGGGCCGGAAGCACAAAGATTCCGGAACTGATCATTCCGCCCGTGGCAATGCTGAATACATCCGCAAAGCCAAGGCGCCTCTGCATTGACATGTACTGGACAGTACAGTTTTCGCTCCCGCGAGACAAGCCTACTGGTGCGTGGATTCGGCATCAGATAGCATTCGCGCCACATGCTAGACGCCCGCTTTATCCGAGACAACCTGGACCTGGTAGTAGCCAACACCCGCACCCGGGGTGTTGAGGCAGACCCCGCCAGAGTTGTGCACCTCATGGAACAACGTGCCGTCACCCAGCAGGAGCTGGACGGACTGAGAGCGCAGCGAAATGACAACGCCCGCGCAATGAAGGGCCAAATGCCGGATGAGGAGCGCCAGCAGCTGATATCAGCCGGGCGGCAGCTGAAGGAGCAGATCCCGGCCCTGGAACGCAAGCTGTCGGACCTCAGCGAGCAGATGCAGTCCGAGCTGCTGAAGATCCCCAACCTCACCCACCCGGATGCCCCGATCGGGGAGACCGATGCCGAGAACCGGGAGATCTCCGCCTGGGGAAAGCCAAACCGCGGGCTGACCGAGGACCACGTCAGCATCATGCAGCGACTGGATCTCATTGACTTTGAGACTGCGGCCGAGGTCACGGGCACCAAGTTTTACTTCCTGCGGAACCAGGCGGTTCTTCTGGACCTTGCACTGGTACGCCTTGCGCTGGACGTGATCAGTCGGAACGGCTTCACCCTGTGTGCAACGCCTGATCTTGCGCGCGAGAGCGTGCTTCAGAACATCGGGTTCAATCCACGCGGACCGGAAAGCAACGTCTACACCATTGAAGAGTCAGACCTCTGTCTGATCGGCACCGCGGAGATTACCCTGGGCGGAACTCAGGCCGGCAGGATCATGGATGTAGGTTCCCTGCCAATGAAGATCGGCGGGCTGTCTCACTGTTTCCGGAGGGAGTCGGGAGCTTCCGGCAGGTACTCAAAGGGTCTGTACCGCGTCCACCAGTTCACCAAGGTAGAGATGTTCGCCTTCTGCCTCCCCGAAGATTCGGACACGCTGCATTTGCAGATGCTTGCGGTAGAAGAAGAGATCTTCCGGCTGCTGGAAGTGCCCTACCGGGTGGTGGACACCGCAACGGGAGACCTGGGGGGCCCGGCCTACCGCAAGTACGACATTGAGGCCTGGATGCCCGGCCGCGGCGACTATGGCGAGGTCACCAGCACCAGCAACTGCACAGACTACCAGGCTCGCCGCCTGGACAGTCGCTTCCGCGGGTCGGACGGCAAACCAGCCTTTGTCCACACCCTCAATGGAACCGCAATCGCCACCAGCCGTGGCATGATCGCGGTGCTGGAGAACCACGTCCAGCCGGACGGAAGCGTCAGCATACCGGAAGCGCTACAGCCCTACACCGGCTTCACCAGCATCCCGGCAATTGGCTGACGCAGTCCGAATCATTGCCGAGATCGGGAGCGCACACGGCGGCGATCCGGTCCTGCGGGACGAGCTGATACGCGCGGCAGCGGAAGCCGGGGCCGGCACCTGCAAGTTCCAGTGGATCATTGCGGACGAGATCGTGCATCCGGCAACGGGGCTTGTTGCCCTTCCCGGCGGTCAGGTGCCGCTGTATTCGCGCTTTCGGGCGCTGGAGCGCAGCGCAGACTTCTACGCAGATGCCAAGGCAGCCTGTGAGGCCGCGGGCGTAGGGTTTCTGTGCTCGGTGTTTGGCGACCAGAGCGCGGCGCGCCTCGCCGAACTCAGCAATGAAGTCAAAATAGCAAGCCCGGAGCTGAACCATCTGCCGCTGCTCAGAAGCTGCCGCAGCAGGTTCCGCCGCGTCATTGTGTCAGCCGGGGTATCCACGAAAGAAGACATCGCGGAAGCGATGGGCTTACTCGGGCCGGAGGGAACGTGGCTGCTCCATTGTGTGACCGCCTACCCTGCCCCGCCACAGGACTACAACCTCCGGGTGATCCCGCGGCTGCGCTACAGCTTTGGAGTACCTGTTGGCGTTTCAGACCACAGCATGGATCCTGTCCTCATCCCGAGTCTCGCCACGGCCGTCGGAGCGGCATGTATTGAAAAGCACATCACGCTGGACAGAAGCGGACCGGGACTGGACGATCCGGTTGCATTGGAGCCGTCCGCTTTTGCGTTGATGTGCCGGAGCGTTCGGGACCTGGCCCGCCACACCCCCGCCCAGCGGCTTGCCCTCTGCTTCTCCGAGTTCGGTGACGAGCGTTGTGAGACAGTCCTGGGAGACGGGATCAAGCGCCTTGCGCCCTCGGAGGCAGCCAACTACGGCAGGACCAACCGGAGCATTCACGCGCTGGCCAACCTGCAGACGGGTCACCGCCTTTCCGCCGCAGATTATGCTGTCCTCCGGACTGAGCGGGTGCTCCGTCCAGGTCTTCACCCGCGTCACGAGCAGAGTCTTGTCGGCCGGGTCCTGAGGTCAGATGTTCCTGCCGGAGAAGGAATCCGGGAAGAAGATCTCCTACCCTGAAACAACACCGATTTCCGCGACAGGGCTAGCTATTTTTTTATCGATATGCGAATATCGGATCGGCTGGCGCGGCTACCCGGGAGGCATACGATGAAGACCTTGAGCATAGTTGTGTACTCGCAGACCGGATGCACAGATGCGATTGTTCGGGAGATGGCAAGCCTTGATCAGTACCTGTCCCGCCACGTACGAGATCGCGTTGTGATCCGCAATGAATGCGTCTGCTCAGCGGAGATAAACCTGCCGGTAGAGGCTGGAAACCTGGACGTCCCGGTGGTGCGCGTCGGCCGACACCTTCTGGTGAACCCGTCCCTTGCTGAGGTACTGGACGCCATTCAGGTGCTTTCCGCGCTGGGCAGCTCGGCCGGACCGGCGCCCCGCGCCGGCTGAGGACGCATCTCAAGCCAATGGCGCAGACGGCGCCGTGATGGATGCAGACATGTGCTCTTCCGTGCTTGTCTGCGTGTTCGCGAATGGGTATCTCTTGCTGCGATGTCACATGTATCCAACAGGCGGGTCTGGAGCCCGCTGGTAACCATTCTGGTAGTTCTACTTCCCACCTGCTCACTCCTCGCTGAAGGTGGAACAGAGGTGGATCCCGACGTTCTGGCAGATGCGGAGATCTGGGACGGCCCGCGGATTACATTCACCAGGGAGTCCGGGTCAAACCCGGGAGTGGCCGCCAACCAGGATCGCATCACGGACAACGTCTGGATCACCCGCGGGAACGAAGGTGGACAGATCTACAACGCCGTTGTAGAGACTTCCGCTAACAGCAGCGTCAGTCCTCGGGATACACTCTGGGCCGTCGGCACCCTGGACAATCCGGAGGAGCTGGCGTTCCGCCCCTTCCGCGCCGCCGTTCGCCGGCCAAGGGAGGTGGTTGGACTGGATCTGGTACTGTACCTGGAGACTGACAACATCCTCTTGGAGGTGGAGTTCCTGTCCTGGGCCCAGGAAAAGCAGGGCGGCTTCAGCTACGAACGCTCCACACGCCCGGAATAGGTCCGGCCGAAGGCTCCGGCAATGCCGTTGACTGGGAACGCATTGTGGAGGCTAATCCCTTTCCCGAGCAGTCCGGGGACGCCCCGCGCCACGTGATTCTTGCCCTTGAGCGGGAACAGGTCCGCCAGGACGCCGCTGAGGTCCTCACGCAAGAGGGGGTCGCCGGCGAGCAGGCGGTAGAGCAGGGTGAGGCGATGTGGTTTCACTTCCAGCTTGGGGTCCGCCGCTCCCGCCTCCGTCTGGCCATCATTGATCGCGCGCTCGGCTCACCCGCTACCCTCCGGAACGCTCGCACCATTCTTGCACTGTCGGCGCTACTGAGGTTCTAAGGTGGGCCTGCGTCCTTGACCAGCGTGCTCGGCAAAGCCGAGCATGAGGTGTGAGCGCTCTTGGCGAAAGTGGCGGAACCATTTCGCTTCACCCAATCACGCTTCGCTTCCCCGCACCCCTCGAATACTCTTACCGGGAGGAAATGTGGCCGCGTGAACGGCGGGTCACCCGGATTGCGCTGGTATCGGGGCTGCTGATTTGGAGCCTGTTTGCCGTGGTGGACGCCGGAGTGGCTCCGGAAGTCTGGCAGCGGGTCACGCTGCTCCGCTTCAGCATCTTTCCGCCCATCGCCGCCGTTGCCTTTGCGCTGACCTTTGTCCGTCTGGGACCGCGTGCTAGAAATGCGCTCATCGCTGTGCCGCTCGCCGTTGCGATAGCTGTTGCCCTGATCCTCGCCGTTATCGCGCCGCCGGACAGATACTTCGCCCACGTGGCAGCGGTGCTTCTCATCCTGCTGTTCGGGTACATCTTCAGCCGCGCGGGCTTTGTGCTCACAACCGGAATCTGCCTGCTCTCCCTGCCCGCATACGCGGTAGTGGCAGGGACGGCCGGGGAGCTGACCAGCGTAGACGGTATGGTAACCCTTGCCGCCCTTGCCGTCAGCAATCTTGCCGGTGCGGTCAGCGCGTACAACCTGGAGCATCGCTCCCGGTCAGATTTCCTTGGCCGCAACTCCCTGCTGGAGGACGCCACCCTCAAGTCCCGGCTCAACGAGTGGCTGGAGCAGCTGGTGGAGCAGCGAACCGAGGACCTTACCAGGCTGAATACAGCGCTGCAGCGGGAGAACGAGGAACGCAAGCGGATTGAGGATCAGCTCCAGTACCTGGCCACCCACGATCCCATGACCGGCCTTGCCAACCGGCACTTCCTGGAGGAGCAGCTGGAAAAGGCAGTAAGCAGGGGCCTGGTCAATGAGGAAAGCCTGGCAGTGCTGGTTGTGGATGTAGACAACTTCAAGACCATCAACGATCGCTACGGCCACCGGAGGGCTGACCTGATCCTGCGGGAAGCCGGCGCAAGAATACAGGACGCGGTACGGAACCTGGATACGGTAGCCCGCTTTGCCGGGGACACCTTTGCCGTACTTCTGCCCAAGGCTGGCAATACAAGCACCGTGGGAATGGTCCTGGACCGGCTCCACGACAACTTTGACAAACCCATCGTTCTGGAAGACCTGTCGCTGGAGATCACGGTCAGCAGTGGCGCGGCACTGTGCCCAACAGACGCGAATGACTCGGCGGGGTTGCTCCGCTGCGCTGACAGCGCAATGCACCAGGCCAAGTCCGCCGGGCGAGACAGATACCAGTTCTTCTCCCGAGAGCTGGACGTCCTGCTTGCCCGCAGGGACAGCCTGGAGCGGAGGCTCCGGACCGCAATAGACCGTTCGGAACTGCACCTGGTCCTGCAGCCAAAGTTTGACCTGCAGGAGGGCAAGCGATCCGGATTTGAGAGCCTGCTCCGTTGGACCGCCGGCAGAGAAGCAGTCTCGGCACCGAACGAGTTCATTCCAATCGCAGAAGAGTCCGGCGTGATCAGTCCCATTGGGAAGTGGGTGCTCAAGGAGACCTGTACGCTTGCACAGCAGTACGCCCGGAACCTTAGCGTGAACGTCTCTCCCGTGCAGCTTTCCGAAGCAGGGCTGACGCCCTACATCATTGACGTGTTGTCCCGGTGTGACACCGAACCAAGCCTCCTCACGCTGGAGATCACGGAAAGCGCCCTGATGTCGGATGTGGCCGACGCTCGCGCGCTTCTCACCGCCATCCGCAGCGCGGGGATCAGGATCAGTATTGACGACTTCGGCACCGGCTACTCGTCTCTTGCATACCTCAGCCGCCTGCCCATAGATGAAGTCAAGATCGATAAGTCCTTTGTCCAGCAGATCGGCCGATCAGCTCCGGACGAGGCAATAGTGAAGGCGATAATTGGGCTGGCGCACAACATCGGCGCACGCGTGGTTGGTGAAGGCGTGGAGCTGGCGGAGCAGGCCGCATTCCTCAAGGCCGAGGGCTGTGACGAGGTTCAAGGCTTTCTCTACGCCCGGCCCCTCGCGCCGGCAGACGCAATCAACGCGCCACTTCCGCCCAGCCTCAAACCGCAGGTCTGAATCCGGAGGATTCCACAGGGAAAAGCTCGCTCCGCGGGCCTGGACGGGATGCAATTGCAGAAGAAATCCTGATTCGATTCGGGATCGGGACCGGGAGATGACCCATGGGATCAACCCGGTTCCTTGCCTTGCCTCGGTACCTTCTGGGCGTTTGCCAGAGCCTGCCGGCCCAGACTGCCACGCGCAGACAGCGTCGGGCACACAGCGTCCGAAAGTGCGCAGCGTTTTGTCTGCCTGATGACCTGGACCGGCCTTGCGGTTGGCCTGAGCATGGATGTGTTCCATCTCGCGACAATCCACACAGTCTGCGAGACGCTTGAGAAACGCATGGTAGTTCCGGGAATCATGACCGCAAGCTCGCTGTTGATTGCGAGGCCAATCTCGCTTGTAGGGGGCCGCCACTGGACTCACGCTTGGCCTCGCCGAGGCCATCGGACTTCCCGGCAGAGCAATCACCGTCAACCCCGATGCCGCGTTCATGGGGTACGCCAGCACCTTCTGGGACGGCATCTCCATCGGCTTCAGAGCTGGCGCGATGTTTGGCGCTTAGGGGGGGATGACCTGGCCGGGCTTACTGTAGTCGGCGCGTCACACCTCGGCTGGTGGGCCTTCGCGGGAAGCCAGTAGAGCGGCGAGGGCCCAGGCAACCCCGGTGCTGAAGGCAACGTCCGAGAGGTAGTGGGCACCCACCACCACCCGTGAGGCTGCCACCGCCACGCCGAAGACCACCACCAGGACCCAGACCAAAGCAAGCGTGTTCGGAGCAGGTGCGGTGATCTGTGCTCCATTCCTTGCTGCCAGAAAGCGCCGGGTGAGGTGAAAGGCGATTGGTAGAAGCATCCACCCCATAGCCGCGTGTCCGGAGGGAAAGGACTCGTTTCCGGTGATACCCTGAGGCAGATACCACGGGGTGAAATCAGCAAAGCCCGGGGCCAGATGCCGAAAGCGGACACGCCCCCAGAAGAGCTTGCCAAGCTGCACGATGAGCACGGGGTGGAGCAGCGCAAGGAGCACCGTGTTTCGGGACACGGGAAGCAGCCCCTGGACCGCGTGCGGACTCAACAGGAAAGACGCAGCGAACAGTAGAATCCCGAGCACAAATCCGCTCGCAAGCAGCATTGTGGTACCAGCGTCCGGCAGGACGTAGTCCACTATCCGGCCCAGACCGTAGACCGCAAGGAGCAGGAGACCCAGGATGGTAGCGATGGACAGGACCGGGACCTCCCGGACCCGTGACGTGTTGTGGCGGAGCAGAACCATCACGCCGGCAATGGCCACCAGATAACCCGGCAGCTCACCCCAGTCTGCAAGGAAGTTGCCCCAGACGGACTCAGGGTTCACCACCGCCACCGACAGTTCCAGGTCCACGAGTGCGGCCAGCAGCCCGGCTGCGGCAAACAATAGTGCGGAACCGGCGGCAAAGCGGTCCGCCCGCGGAAAGCCCAGCGCCGCGCCCGGACCATTTGACTGCCGGACTCCGGAGTCAGGCGGCTCCCGCTCGTCCTGGTGCGGACCCGAGTTCAGGTTATCTGCCACGGAGTAGAGTCTGTACTGCGACCGCCAATCCGGTCACCTCTGAATCCCCGCTCCGCGGACAAGAGCCTGTACAACCGAGTTGTGCCGGAGCTACGGTGGGGAATGATTGTGCCCGTTCAACGGCATTCTCAGCCACAAACTCGGTCGGGCCTCCGGTCGGCCATGATCCTGCTGTCCCTGATCACTGCGCTCGCAAGCTGCGCAACAGAGGATACGCCAGAACCAGCGGCTGAACCCGGACTGTCTGAAGGCACGCGCACTCCTGACGACGGTGCGCTGCGCATGCTTCCTGAAGCCTTTGCTCCGGCGCAGACGGGAGACATGGACCTTGTCCTGGTCACGGCCCCCGCCACCGAGGCGCGCCTTGCAGGGCTACCGCAGGAGGCGCGCGAGACCGCCGTGGTTGCAAACCAGCTCAGCTACGTTGTCCTGGATGCTTCTGGAGCGGTGGGTGGCGGACGCATCAACGGGAGCTACATGCTCGGCATCCTCATCAACCCGGAGGCCGGCCTGGTCCAGGGAAATCTGACGGTGAACCCTGCTTTCCTCGGTGCGGTCTACGACGCCGCCTCCCTCACCCTCAGCGACGCCATCATTGCAGAGATCCAGAACAACGAGACCGGCACGGTTGCTCTGCTGGACCAGCGCGCCGCCGACAGTCAGCTTCCCCTGGAGCAGCTGATAGCGGATGTCATTGGCATCTACGTTGTGCAGGACAACGTGGTCTACTTCCAGGGGAACCCGGGCTATCAGTACTTCAGCGATTTCGGGTTCATGCAGCTCACGCCTGACATCCGGCGTGAGCTGTACCGGCAGCGCTGAGACCCGGCTCATCGGTGCCAGCCATCGACCCGGTAATCTGATCGCGTTGTGCGTTACAGGCGCAGTCTGTGGAACCGGGTAACATCCTCCGCGCTCACCTCGATGCGGAAGCGCTGCCCATCAGCACGTCCACGAACCGTCCAGGTTGTGGCAAGCGGATCAGCCTCGTCGTAGGCAGCACCGCTGGGGGGCCGGGATTCAGGGTTGACTGCCCGAGTTGAAGTTGGCGCGGTTGCATGACCAACGTAAAGCCCGGCCTCCCGCATAGTTGCGTCACCCAGCGGGTCGCCACGGGCCCACAGAATCGGAACGAGCGCGGTAGGGAGCAGTCCGCGACGGCCAGCACCTGCTGCAACGATCTGATTTGTCCACGGTTTCATTCTGGCCATTCCGGCATTATTCCCGCAGGGCATCTCAAGAAGGCACGTCCTTGCAGTGGTGCGCCTCACCGAATACGGTGCCTGGGCAGGCATGTTTCAGGCACTTCTTGGCACCATCCTCAGACTCGCGGCACTGGCGGGCGCGGGCTTTGTGTTTTTTCGGCATCCGTGGATGCAGAAGCACGCGCTCCGACCCTTCGTTTTTGCTGTCCTGTACGTGCTGTTTCCGTTCTATCTGGTGGTGCGTATCCCGGCAGGCTGGGAGTCTGCGCAGGCACTGTCGCCGGGATTCATGGTCTTCATGTTCCTTTTGTCGCCCGTGACACTGTTGGTGGCAGGAGCATTCGGCGCAGGTCTGACGCGGATTGCCGGGCAGCGTATCAGCCGACCGGGTGATTTTGTGATCCTTTCGGCGATCCACAACGCCGGGTTCATCCCGCTTCCAATTCTGGAGCGGATTGCACCGGAGCCAATCATCCTGGGGATGTTTCTGTACGTGACCGCCTTCAACGCGTCATTCTGGGCGGTTGTCGCGCCAACAATCCGCGCGGGCAGCTTCTCCTGGCGTAATCTGCGCGTTCCGCTCAACCCACCGATTGTGGCAATTGCGCTGGGCTTCCTCCTTGCGCTTCTGGGCGTACAGGATTGGGTCCCTGCCCGGGCTTTGCAGACGGCAACACGGATAGGCCAGCTGGGCCTGGACGGTGCCCTGGTTGCGCTCGGAGCGTCGCTCGCGGGAATCCGGGAGCCTCTGTCGTTGGACTCGGATCACCGGTGGTATGCCGTGGGCAGGATGCTGGTATTCCCGGCGCTCGCCCTCGGGTTGATGGCGCTCCCGCTCCCCGGCCTCTCTGGACCCCTGGGATGGAGCATCCGGCTGCTTGTGATCATGCAGGCTGCGATGCCCCCGGCCACCCAGACACTGGTACTGACCCGGGCAGTGGGCAAGCCGGAGTCCGTGCACTACACCGGCTCAATGACGGTGTTCAGCTATGCGGCATCCCTACTGACAATCCCGCTGTTCGTCAGCCTGTCGCTGTGGCTCTTTCCACCGGCATGAGCCTCCCGCGGTCAGGATAGGCCGCGGGCGAGTCTCGGCCGGAGGCCGACAAAGACCAGCAGACAGATGCCAATCAGCACGCCGGACCTCCACATCACATCCGCCCAGGTTGCGGTGAGCTGGAAGATTCCCTGGGCTGCGTCCATGATCCAGTAGACCGGGACCCAGTAGACTACCCATTCCCAGCGGTCGGGCAGCAGCAGACCGCCCGCGAGCGCGAGCATGAAGAGCGTGCCGATTCCCTTCACGATACCCAGTGCCTCGGTCTGATTGCGGGCGATGGCGCCGACGAGCAAGCCGAACAGCAGAGCAAGTGCCACGCTTGCGGCAACAAGCGCGAAGGTCTGCGCGATATTCACCCCAACCAGTCTCAGAACCGCGATGCCCACGGGGACGTAGAGGAACATCATCAGAATCGGGAACACGGACTTGCCGAGGTAGTACTCCAGATTGGTGACGGGAGAGACCCGTACCGCGTCTATCGTGCCCTGCTCCTTGTCCTGGACAATGGAGATCCCGATCAGGAACCCGGCGATCATTGCAAAGAAGCTGTAGAAGATAGCACCGCCCGCCGTGGCCAACGGCGAATTCACGCTCCGGTCCGCAAGCTCCGGTGGCACGTAGGCGGAAAAGTCAATGACATCAGACTCCTCGCCCGGTGCAGTTCCGGCGATTGCCTGGCGGACCGCGCGGGCACCGGCGCTGAACAGCGTGTTGTCTTCCACGTTTCGCTCCATCAAGGAGACGTACTGACCGCTCTGGGGGTCCCGGTACAGGCCCTCGGCGGAGCCAGAGGCGCGCAGCCGATCCTCCATGGCCTCCACCGTGGGAAAGCGCTCAACGTCAGCAAAACGTTCCAGCTCGGTGATCACCCGGGCCTCAACGGCCTGGGGCCCGGTATCAACAATTGCAACTGTACCGCTTGTACTCTCAACCGAAGGCAAAAAGAGCCGGAGCACCACAAGAACAAGCGCGGGAGCCAGGATTACGTAGGTCCCCATGAAGTTCCGGAAGGTCAGGGAGATACTCGTTGATACAACACTGAAGAACTGTTTCACGGTCAGGACTCCTTTCTTATTCGGTAGACGAAAAGCAAGCCGCTGCCCGGAACCAGGACAACCGCGAACCCGGCAAGGACAATCAAGCCGTTCCAGATGAGGTTGGCGTTGTCTGCCGGGAACATCGCGGCGTCCAGGGCGAAGAAGGTGTGATAGGTCGGGATGACTCGGATCCAGTCCGGAGCAAACGCCGGATTGAACAGAGACACGGCCGGCAAGCCGAGTACGATCATCAGCACAAAGATCAAGCCCACGGCAGCCATGGCGTCCTCAAAGAAGCTCCCGAGCAAAGTACCAAGCGAGGAGCCAATCACAATCGTCACCCAGGTGATAAGCAGGGCCGGTAGAAAGCCGCCAAGTCCAATGGTGAGGAGGTAGATTATGCTGAAGGTCACGGTACCGACCAGGAGCATCAGAAGATGCTTGGATGCCAGGACGGTTCCCAGTCCAGTTGGTGAGGCCCGCGTCGCCCGAATGGTCTTGTCCGCCCGCTCCTGACCGATGAGGCCGAGCATGGCAAAGACCCCGATGATAGCGACCACCATGACAATGACGGATGGCACCAGAAGCTGATTGAACGGAATCTCGTCCCTGCGACCCTCCGCCAGGGCTTCAATGCGCACCGCAGAGAAGACCTCCTGCGCATAGCGGTCCTGCGGGCTGAGCACCCGGATCAGGTCCCGCAGATCGGTCTCCAGGTAGTTGACCACAGCCTCCGTTGTATAGGGCTGGGTCAGCACCTCAACCGGAAAGCGGCCGTCGGCGCCACGCGGACCAATGGCAACTCCCACCGCGGAGCGGTTGTCCTGCAGTCCGGCAATCAGCTCGGCCCTGCTGTCCACGAGGAATTCCCCACGCTCCAGCAGTTCCTCTTCACCGACCTGCTCCACCAGGAAGCTGTCCAACAGCCCGCTCTGGTCATGGATGAAGGCCACCCCATCTGAAGTGATGTCGTCCGGTACCAGAAAGACCAGGACTGCGGTGACCAGCACCGCAAAACCGATCTCCATGAGAACAAACACGTCCTTGATCCCGAGGATCAGGTCCCGTTGCAGCAGACTGACTAGCTTGCCCACGCAGCCCCCTACTCCAGGCCCTTGCCGGTGACCTGGATGAAGATCTCCTCAAGCGTGGGCTCCCCGGAATGGATGGTGGCAATGTCGTGCTCACCAATGAACTTCTGCAGTTCAGCCTTGCCGCCATTGACCATGGCAAACTCGCGTTCCTTCAGTTGTCCGCCGTCGCGGTACTCAACCGTCACCTTGGACTTCCCGTAGGCCAGCTTGAGGTTCCTGGGCGAGTCCACCACGGCAATCTTCCCGTCCACGATGAACGCGACACAATCACACAGCTCATCGGCCACAAACATGTTGTGGGTGGTCAGGAAGATGGTTGCTCCCTCGGCCTGCTTCCTGCGGATGATTCCCTTGATGCTGTTCGCGGTGTTCGGGTCCAGGCCCATTGTGGGCTCGTCCAGGAACCAGATCTCGGGATCATTGATCATGGACCGCGCAAATCCGAGGCGCTGCTTCATTCCCTTGGAATAGGTTCCCGCGGGCTTCCTTGCAGCATCTTCCAGGCCCACGGCGGTGAGCAGCTCCATGGGGTCAAGGGTTTGGCGGTCATAGAGGCGCGAATGGAAACGCAGGTTGTCCAGTCCGGTGAGCTTGGTGTAGACGTTGGGAATCTCAAACCCAACGCCGATCCGGTTGAAGAAGTCCTTGTCCGGACGGCCGGACCGCTTCTTTCCATCAACCGTGATCTCCCCGTCCTGAACGTCCAGCAGGCCGGTTACGATAGCCTGGGTTGTGGACTTGCCCGCGCCCGAAGGTCCGAGAAAGCCGAAAACCTCTCCCCGGTGAATAGTAAAGCTGACATCCCGGACGGCATAGGTGCCATCCTGCTTGTAGGAATGACTGAGTCCCTGTACCTGCAGCATACCTGCCTCCTGTTGAACCACCATTGTACCATTTAACTGGTACAATGGCAGTGTAGGTCACCAGGAGGCAGGTGTCAACGCAAACGCAGAATTCCCTTTGCAGCCGTGCCCTGGTGTGCGGAACCGCTTAGACCGGTGCCAGGGTCCCGCTGAAGATGATCCAGGCAAGCACGGTCTTTGCGGTCAGGCTCAGGACGATGTAGAAGCGCTCGCCAAACAGGTAGTTCTTCCACGGCCCAACTTTGCGGTACTGCAGGATCATGTTCACCGCGAAGATGTTGAAGAACACAAAGAGCGTGGGAACGATGGCATACACAAAACCGGGAGGACCCTCGTCTCCGCTGGTAACGGATGCCAGGAAGTACCAGGCAATCACAATCCAGGGGACAATTCCGGCGACACAGCCGTAGATGTAGCTGGCCCAGTTCACCGTGCCGCGGGTCCCATCGGGTCGGACGCGATTTTCGTTCTCCATGGAGATTCCAAAGAGGTTCATCGCAGCGTTCACCCCGAACAAGGCAATGAGCGCGCCAAGCTCGTAGATTCCAACCAGAAGCGCGATCACAACGATCATCACGCTGGAGGACAGCGCGTACTCGTAGAAACGGATCGGGTTCCGTTCCTGCTGCAGGTTTGCCACGTATCGCTTGTAGCCGACTGTTGCCAGGTAGAAGTGCGCTACCGCTGAGAGCAGCAGAAACACCGCCACTGCCGGGCCAAAGCGGAGCTCCACCCACACCTGTGGATCCGGCACCAGGCTGAAGCTCTCCAGGTCAAAGCTGAGGAAGCTTGTGTAGATCGGACGGGTGGAGTCATTGCTGATTGCCCACATGAGCACACCCTGGATCAGGTGCAGGACACCCATGATGGCGTTGAAGCGCCGAAGCCGTGGGTAGCTGGTATTGTCCATTTTTGCGGCACCAGCGCTGGAGACTGAATCTGACATTGGGTTCTTCTCCTTCTGTTCTAAGACAGGATTCACGCTACCACACGCGGTTCCGGTGTTGCACTTCCACAAATGCCGGCGGCGCTTACCAGAGTGGCCGCTTTCGTTGCGGACTGAGATGGCTGGGTCTACTCTCAGTAGCGGAGGTAACCATGAGCCCTGAAATCCCTGTGAGACCGGGAATCACCAAAACAAAGGTCCAGACGCATCGCCTGGCCATCAACCTGCTATCAAGCGGGCCCGAGGACGGCACACCGGTTTTGTTTGTCCATGGTAACGTGTCCTCGGCTACCTTCTGGGAAGCGCTGATGCTCCGGCTTCCACAGCAGTACCGGGGCCTCGCCTGCGACCTGCGCGGCTACGGGGAAACCGAGCCCAAGCCTGTGGATGCTACGCTTGGCCTGGGAGACATGGTTGAAGATGTGCACTCACTGGTGGAGACAGTCGGGCTGGAGCGCTTCCACCTGGTCGGCCACAGCATGGGAGGTGGTGTGGTGATGAAGTACGCTATTGCCCACCCGGAGCGCCTGCTTTCCCTCACGCTTGTGGATCCGATGTCACCCTACGGCTACTCCGGCAGCAAGGATGTAAAGGGAACACCCTGCTATGCAGACGGTGCTCCGGCTGGAGCCGGCTCGGTGAATCCGGAGTTTGTCCGCCTCCTTGGCGAGGGTGAGATGGGAACGGAAGCGCAGTTTGCGCCCAGGAACGTGTTCCGGCAGTTCTACGTGAAGCCTCCCTTTGTGCCCGAGGACGAGGACGTGCTCATCCAGTCCATGTGCGCCATCCGCATTGGTGAAGACCACTACCCCGGAGATGCCGCACCGTCGGAACACTGGCCAACAGTGGGACCCGGCACACGCGGAATCCTGAACGCCTTCAGCCGCAAGTATTTTGATGCATCCGGCATTGCGGATATCAGCCCCAAGCCACCGATCCTGTGGATTCGGGGAGAGGACGACCTCATCGTTTCCAACAACGCGATGTTCGATATCCAGGCGCTCGGCGCACTCGGTGCGGTCCCCGGTTGGCCCGGAGCAGAGGAGTGTCCACCGCAGCCGATGCTGGACCAGACAGAGGACGTGCTGGCCCGCTACGAATCCGGCGGCGGTACGGTAAGCAGGGTTGTCATCCCGGAGAGCGGACACAGTCCCTACGTGGACAAGCCGCAAGAGTTTGACGCAGCTTTCATGGCGTTTCTGGGGGCCAACGGCTGAAACCGGGTGTCCCCCGGGGCCATTGGCCTGGAGGGGCCGGTGGCTTGGACGGGCCAGGGGTGCCCGAGGCGGTCCTGGGGACCGCCTCAGCTCCCGGCCAGGGCCGCCATTGCCGTTGCGCGGTCAGACGCCTCGCTGAGGTATCGTGAGATGGCGCGACGGTGGAACTCGTTGCCAGCGGGGCGGACGTGGCTTGCGATGTTCCCGGCGAGCACCAGGGTGTCGCCGGGCCGCAGCAGCCGGTCCAATACCGGCGCGTGGCGTGCAAGTCCCCGTTCTGTTACCAGGCCCGGGGCATTGGTTCGGTAGGCTGCGAGCCCAGGCTCGGTCGGTTGCTGAAAGCCACCGAGCCGTTCCACCAACGCTATACCAAGGCGGCCACCGGCCGGACGCTGGAGCACAAGCTCCTCGCCAAACTGGGGGCCGTGAACCATGGTGATGAATCGGGCACGTGTCTGCTTCTGACCGGGCACACCCTTTCCGACAGACTTCACAAAACAGACCCAGATCCGCGCACCAGCGACGGTCCCGGCTCGGGCGTGGGTCACCTGGTGCTGGAAGCCAGTCATGTGTGCAAGGGGACCGCGGTCTAGCAAGTCCTCCAGCTCCGCAAACTCCGAGTCCGACTCCGAGACAAAGCGGAAGACTCCCGCCGGATCGGGCCGACGCCACACCGAGTTGACCCCAAGTCGGCTGACTCCCCGAAAGATGAGGAGCAGGACCATGGCAAGGGGAACAAGGACAATGAAGGCCAGGAAGACTATGGACCCAATCTCAGCCACGGCGAGGCCCTCCAGGTAGTCTGAATTAGTCCCGGATTGTAGTCTCGGGCGCCGCGGGAGCCAACGGCTTAACGTTGACCTGCGCACCGGTATCCCGGCAGGGTTCTTCCGCTTGCCATGGACCTCTACCACAAGTACCACGTCAGTCGTTCTGACGAGCGGCTTGGCCTCCTTCAGCTCCTGAAGTCCGAGTTCGGTCCGGAGTCGGCGCTCTATCCTGGATGCTTTGTCCACGTGACTCCGTCATTGCTCCTTCGGGAGCTTTCCCAAGTGGACTCGGGCCGCAAAGCGGCGCGCTTTCTCAGAGACGGATCGGTAGCGCCCATTATCGTTGATCGGAAGAGCTGCCAGCAGGAGGCCGGGTTCCGCTTCCTGCACCGGGACTACGCCGAAGGACCGGACCTGGCACTCCACAGTGTGGAACTCCCCATTTCCACGTAGGGCGGATTCATCGGGGATGCCTGCGTGGCACATATCCGAACGTGCGGGATCCTCGCGGGCTACATCCAGCCGAGATCGGCGGGCGGGTACCCACTGGTCGCGCAGGTCTCCGCGCACACCTGCGTGTGCTCGGGCGGGGGATCGCCTATGTCAGAACGGCCTTTGTGTACGTGTTTCAGAAGGACGGAGACTGAGCCAACAGTGACGCCGTGAATCAGGTCCGCCGGCTCTTCTCATCCCGGGCGTACTCCGTTGCCTCGGCGGCAGCGGGGACGAGTGCTCTCAGCTCGCGCTCTCCAGGGCAAAGCGCCGCAGAACCGAGTGGAGGATTCCACCGTTTCGGTAGTAGTCCACCTCAACCGGGCTGTCTATTCGGCAGACCACGTGGAACTGCGTCTGCCCGCCGTCCGGCCCGGTGGCGATGACCTTCACCTGCTGACGCGGCTGCAGATTGTCGTCCAGCTCAATGGTGTAGCGTTCCCGACCGCTCAGCCCAAGGGTCTCTGCGCTCTCTCCGTCGGAAAACTGGAGGGGGAGCACACCCATTCCAACAAGATTGCTGCGGTGGATCCGCTCAAAGCTCTCCGCAATCACGGCCTTCACCCCAAGCAGCTGAGTACCCTTTGCGGCCCAGTCCCGGCTTGATCCCATTCCGTAATCCTTGCCGCCCAGAACAATGGTGGGGATTCCGTCCGACTTGTAGCGTGCCGCCGCATCAAAGATGCTGGTCACCTCTCCGGTGGGAAGGTGTGTGGTGAAGCTGCCTTCGGTCCCCGGCGCAATCTGGTTGCGCAGGCGGATGTTGGCGAAGGTCCCGCGAGTCATCACTCGGTCATTGCCTCGGCGGGAGCCATAGCTATTGAAGTCCCGGCGCTCCACTCCCTTCTCTACCAGGTACCGCCCCGCGGGGGCATCCGGATCTATGGCACCGGCGGGGCTGATGTGGTCAGTGGTGATGCTGTCTCCCACCTTCACCAGCACCTGCGCGTCCTGGATTGTCCGGATGGGCTCAACTTCCGGCTTCATGTCCACAAAAAACGGTGGCTCCTGGATGTATGTGCTGGACTCGTTCCACTGGTAGATGGGATCAGAGGAAAGGTCTATGGCGTTCCAGTCTGGGTTGCTCTCCTCAATTCCGGAGTAGCTCTGCAGGAACGCATCCCGGTCCAGCGCCTTCTGCACAAATTGGCTGATGTCTTCTTCAGTTGGCCAGATATCCTTCAGGTACACGGGAGTACCGTCCGAACCGGTGCCAATTGGGTCTTCCGCCAGGTTCACGGCGACATTGCCGGCAATTGCGTAGGCAACCACCAGGGGCGGGCTCATCAGGAAGTTGGCCTTGGTGTGGGGGTTGATTCTGCCCTCAAAGTTGCGGTTCCCAGAAAGTACGCCGGCAACTACCAGGTCCTTCTCCTCAATGGCCTGTGCAATGGGCTGCGGGAGTGGACCCGAGTTTCCGATGCAGGTGGTGCAGCCATAGCCGACCAGGTAGAAGCCGAGCTTCTCCAGGTAAGGCATCAGGCCCGCTTTCTGAAGGTAGTCGGTGACCACCATGGACCCCGGGGCAAAGCTCGTCTTGATTCCCGGTCTGGCAGAGAGCCCCTTCTCCACCGCGTTCCGGGCCAAAAGGCCAGCTGCCATCAGGACCGCCGGGTTGCTGGTGTTGGTACAGCTCGTGATTGCCGCAATGACCACGTCACCGGTGCTCAGGCTGATCTCTGCGCCTTCGGCACTCTTTGCAAGCGCGCGCGCTTCCCGCTGGGCAGCGTCCAGCCCGTAGCCGCGCTGGTCGTAGGGCTTCTGCAGGACTTCCTCCCACACCGCCGGAACACGGTGCAGGTCAATGCGGTCCTGGGGCCGCTTGGGGCCGGCGATGCTTGGGACAACGGATGCAAGATCCAGCTCCAACGCTACCTGGAACTCCGGGTCAGGCATGGAGTGTGTCCGGAACACTCCCTGTGCGCGTGCAACCTTTTCAACGGTGTCTATGAGTTCCTCGCTCCTGCCGGTTGCGTAGAGATAGGAGAGCGTTTGATCATCAATGGGGAAGTAGCCAACCGTCGCGCCGTACTCCGGAGCCATGTTGGAAATGGTGGCTCGGTCCGGGACGGTCATGGACGCCAACCCGGTCCCGTAGAACTCCACGAACTTCCCGACAACCCCGTGCTTACGGAGCATTTCCGTGATTGCCAGAACAAGGTCCGTTGCAGTTACTCCGGGATTCAGCCGTCCGGTGAGCTTCACGCCCACGACGGGTGGAGCCAGCATATAAATTGGCCGGCCCAGCATGGCGGCCTCAGCCTCTATCCCGCCGACACCCCAACCTAAAACGCCCAATCCGTTGATCATGGGTGTGTGGCTATCCGTACCAACCAGGGAATCAAAGTAGGCGATCTTTCCGGCGGATTGCTCCCTGACCTGGATGACCTGGCCGAGATACTCCAGGTTCACCTGATGGCAGATTCCGCTGGCCGGCGGCACAACGCGGAAGTTCTGCAGGGCGCCCTGGCCCCAGCGCAGAAATTCGTAGCGCTCCCGGTTCCGCTGGAATTCAATCCTGGCGTTTTCCTTCAGGGCGTCCGGAGTGGCGAAGTGATCTACCTGGACTGAATGGTCTATGACAAGGTCCACGGGGAGCTGCGGGTTGATCCGTGCGGGGTCGCCACCCATGCGTGCCATGGCGGACCGCATCGCCGCGAGGTCAACAATGGCAGGGACTCCGGTGAAGTCCTGCAGCAGGACCCGCGCGGGCGTAAAGGGGATCTCTATCTCTCCGGGATCTGCGACGTTGTACTGGCCGAACGCGCGGACGTGGTCAGAGGTGACCTCTTGTTCGTTTACGTTTCGCAGCACGCACTCGAACAGCACGCGCGCAGAGATGGGCCAGCGGAGAATGGACTCAAATCCTTGCTCTGCGAGCTTTGCAAAACTGTAGTAGGAGAGTTGTCCCTGTCGGGTCTGAATTGGCGTCAATACGCCAAACGCGTCCTGGTACTCTGGCATTTTGGGTAAAGCATAGCCGCAGGAGAAGCTGCCTTCAAGCTTGCAGCCTCCGCAGCGGCCGTGTAAAAGTTCAGCTCATGGCCGAACAGCTTCAGGACCGCGCAACGCGCGAAGAACTTGGGGACCTCCGGGACCTGTACACCGCCATGTACACAGCCCGCACCATAGATCTGATTGAGCAGAGCTATACCGGACGGGGTGAAGCCTTCTTCCACGTTAGTGGCTGGGGACACGAGGCCGCAGCCGCAGCAAACCCCTTCCTTGGTGAGCAGGACTGGCTGCACGTCCATTACCGGGACAAAGCGCTCGCACTCGCGAGGGGGATGCAGGCAGAGCAGTTTTTCCTCGCGCTCTTCAACAAAGATGGGGCGCACTCCCGGGGGCGGCAGATGAACGCCCACCTGAGCGCGCCTGCTGCCAACATTCTGAGCATTGTCGGCCCGGTGGGAAACAGCCCGCTGCAGGCATCCGGTGTTGCCGAGGCAGTACGGGATCTGACGGGATCACCGATTGTGCTGTGCGGCCTGGGAGACGGCATGACCCAGCAGGGCGAGGTGTACGAAGGTATGGCCCAGGCGGTCCGCGCAGGTCTCCCCGTGCTCTTTGTGATTCAGGACAACGCCTACGCCATCTCCACAACAACCAAGGGAAAGACGTTCTACTCGCTGCCGGATGGTCAGGCAGAGAGCTTCACCGGAATCCCAATCACCTACGTTGACGGCAGGGACCCGCTTGGGAGCTATCGCTCGCACCGGGAAGTCATTGAACGGATGCGACAGACCCGGAAGCCGGAGATCATCGTCTTCCAGGTTGACCGACTGGACAACCACACGAACGCGGACGACCAGCGCATGTACCGCACCGAGGCAGATATCGCGGCAGCGCGCGAGTCCGGAGATCCGGTAGCGCGCCTGCGGGACCTGTTACTTGAAGCCGGTTACGCGGAAGCAGAGCTCGCGGCCGAGGAAGAAGAGATCCGCGCGCGCATGGAAGCCCTGGCCGAGGAAGCCCAGCTTGCGCCGGAGCCGGAGCCCGTGACGGACGCAAAGGCACCGCTGCCGGGGCGCCTTTCCGACCCTGCAAGCGAGTATCGAGGTGATCCAGACCCCGACTCAGCTGAGGAGGCGCCCCTCACCATGCTGGAGGCTATCCGGGAAACCCTTCGGGCACGGATGGAGGCTGACGACCGGGTTGTCCTGTTTGGTGAAGACATTGAGGACCCCAAGGGGGACGTGTTCGGCATTACCCGAGGGCTCACCGAGCGCTATGGCAGACGGGTGCAGAACGCTCCGCTTGCGGAAGCAAGCATAGTGGGCCTCAGCGTGGGCCGGGCAATCGCCGGTCAGCGTCCCGTGGCCTTCCTCCAGTTCGCCGATTTCCTGCCCATCGCCTACAACCAGATCTTTGCCGAACTCGGGAGCATGTACTGGCGGACAGACGGTGGATGGCAGGCGCCGGTCATTGTGATGGTGACCTGCGGTGGCTACCGCCCCGGTCTCGGGCCATTCCACGCATCCAGCCTGGAGGCCATTGCTGCCCACACTCCGGGCGTTGACGTTGTCATGCCGAGCAGCGCGGGCGACGCCGCGGGCCTGCTCAATACAGCGTTTGAGAGCGGGCGCCCCACCATCTTCTTCTACCCCAAGAACTGCCTCAACGACCGCAGCGGGGTCACCAGCCCGGACGTTGCGCGGCAGCTGGTGCCGCTTGGCCGGGCACGCTTTGTCCGGGATGGAAACGCGCTGACCATGGTTGCCTGGGGCAACACCGTTGGTCTGTGCGTGAAGGCGGCTGATGCGCTTGAGGCGGCCGGGGTCTCAGTAGACCTGATTGACCTGCGTTCACTTGTTCCGTGGGACAGCTCCGCCGTCATTGCAAGCGTGAAGAAGACAGGCCGCATGCTGGTTAGCCACGAGGACAACCACAGCGCGGGCTTTGGTGCAGAGGTCGTTGCAACGGTCACTGAAGCCATCGCCGGGGCGGTGCAGGTCCGCAGGGTGACACGCCCGGACACCTACGTTCCCTGCAACTACGCCAACCAGCTCCAGATCCTGCCGAGCTACCAGCGAATCCTGGAGACGGCGGTGGACATGCTGGGCGGCGAGGTCCGATGGAAGAAAGATGAGGCGGGCGCAGCGGGTGTGTACCAGGTAGAGGCAATCGGCTCCAGCCCGTCGGACGAGAGCATCTCTGTGATCACCTGGCACGTTGAAGCCGGAAGCGAGATCCGCAAAGGAGACCTGATTGCTGATCTGGAGGCGGACAAAGCCGCGGTTGACCTGAAGTCACCGGTGAGCGGGACGGTCGTGCGCACCCTTGCGGGAGAAGGTGACACCGTGAAAGTTGGTACGCCAATCCTGGAAGTGAAGCTTGAGCAGAGTGCTGCGAGTGGCAGGGAACACCTGAAGCCCGTGACCCGGGAGAACCCGGGAACCCCGCTCATTGCCGGAATTGAGTCCGTGGTCATCCGCGACGGCGCAGGAGGAGGCGCCGCCAGCTCGGCGGGGCCGGATCGGGGTACTCGAACGCTCGTTACGCCGGCTCTGGATGCGGCACCGGTCATCGCCGGAATCAGCACCCGCCTCGGGTCCCGAGTTGTCACCAATGAAGAGATTGCCGCCATGGGGTCCGGCTGGACCCCCGAGGACATTGTGAAGCGGACCGGGATTGAGTCCAGACATTGGATTGGACCCGGAGAGAACGCGGTTGTCCTTGGCGCAGACGCCGCGGAGGCCCAGCTCGCGGAGCACGGAATCTCGGTTCGAGAGATCGATCTCCTCCTCGTGACCACCGAGACTCCAGTTGATCACACGCCGTCCATGGCAACCCTTATCCAGTATGAACTGCTCCGGCGCGAGATTGGCGGGGATGCAAGCCCGGAGGCGGTATCAGAGCTGGACGGCCCCTTTGGCGCGGCCTACGACGTGAACGCCGCCTGCTCCGGCTACCTCTACGGAATGCAGATAGCTCATGACTTCCTTGCCCAGGATCCGACGGCGAGGGTACTGCTGGTCACCACGGAGGAGCTCTCCCCCCGAGTAGACTTGACAGACCCTGGAACGGCTCCAATCTTTGGAGACGCAGCGACTGCTACGCTCGTCACGGCGGGCGGCGGGACCGGCAAGTCCGAGCACGGAGGTGGACCCGCGCATGGTGGCCTCGGCCTGGCGCGGATCTGGCGGCCCGTCCTACGGGCACACGGAGAAAGCGGAGACCTGTTGAAGGTCCCGGAGACCGGCTACATCCACATGGAGGGACCGTCCGTCTTTGTGGCGGCGGTGAAGAACATGATCCGTGTGCTTCGGGAGGCATGCGAGTCAATGGGAATCGGAACGGATGACCTCTCCCTGGTGGTGCCTCACCAGGCCAACCAGCGGATCATCAATGCAGTGCGACAGCGTCTTCGCGCGCCCGCGGACCTCCTGTACAGCAACATCCGCCACCTGGGGAATACCAGCTCCTGCACCATCCCATTGGCGCTCAGCGAAATCCTGGGGAAGCGGCCGGCAGGGCAGCGAATTGGGCTCACGGCCTTTGGCGGGGGATTCACGTTTGCCGGAGCGGTCATAGAAACCGTGTAAGTGTCTGCAAGGATTCGCATGTCGGGCTTCTCCGCACCATGCTGGAATCACCCTGCAGCCAGCTCTCCGCCCGGCCGCGGTGTCGTCCACTACGTGGCTGCTCAATGTCACGCGGAGGGACCGTTTGAAGTTCCGGTACTTCAACGCGTAACTAACGAGGTTGTAGAAGAGGCTCTCCAGTTAGAGCCTCGGACAGCAGAGAGCGGGGCATGCGCTGGAATCGTACTCAACGGTGGCCCCGGCGTCCTTCACGAGGGGCGCTAAGGTCACGGTGGCAACGAGATACGCTTCTTCCAGGGAGCCAGGCTCGGTCGGGCGCTCAACGAGTGTTGTGGACTTCACCAGATTGGTCATCCGCCTGAGGGTATCCAGCAGTGACGCCGTACTGCTCTGAAGTACCACAAGCACCTCGGGGCTGAGGACCCCGGGTCCCCTGATGCCGGACACCAGGGTCCGAAGTGCGCCCGCCGGCCCGTTGAGATTGCGCCCAAGCATTCGGTTCAGGTCTTCAACAAGCCGGTTTCTGGATGTCAGCGCGTCCACCATCTGCTGCAGGTCCTGGCGGTGGCGGTGCTCCACATCAACGTCCTGGCAGACGCCGTAGACCCGGACCGGAGTTCCGGCGACCATTCCACTGCTCCTGAACATCCATGCTCGCCTACCCGCCTGACCGCTGCTATTCCCTTGGATTTGCGACCCCGGGGCTCGGGGTGAGGGCGAGCCTGCCACTTGCAGCCAACTACTGGGGGCGAGCTCCCGGACGCCAGTTCAGCTCGGCCCGGGCAAGCACCGCCTCATCAGTCACCGCGGCAAGCATAATCTGCGTTGCCTCCTTTGGCATCAGCCCGTTGGGCAAGGCCCCCTCGGGATCGGCGGAAACCGGGGATTCGCCACCAAGTGGGGGATCCGCCAGGACACTCACCCGGTCTCCGTAACGCCCCTCCTGCGCGAAGGTCAGGTGGAATCGATCCACGTGCCCCGAGTCATGCCACGCCAATGGGATAGCGTCGAGAAACCAGCGGAGGTACTGCACATTGTTGACGTGACGGTTCACATCAAGGTCCGTGTAGCGGACGGTTCGTGTGTAGCAGGGGCTCAAGTCCGCGTGATCCCGAAGCCGATCCGGCACAGCAAGCTGCTCGTCGCGAAGCGGAATGTCCACGAGCCCCACAACGCGGTCCGGCCTTACCGGCTTGCGGCTCTCTGAATCAATTACCATCCACGCACTGCCAGCGCGCACAACAGTGTCTCCTCGGGAGTCCCGAATGGCAAAGTCGCGGACGGCAAGCAGTTTCTGCCTGCCGCTGGGCCAGGTGTGGATTTCAAGTTCTTCTCCGCGTGCGGGATACCGGAGAACTTGCCCGTAGAACTGGAAGAGCACCCAGAGTTGGCCCGCACGAGCAAGGTCTGCAAAGCCCAGGCCCAGGTGCTCGGCGTGGTCGCCGGCCGCCTCCTGCAGTCGGGAGAGCAGCGCCGCGAAACTCGCGAGGCCGCTACTGTCGGTATCATAGCCGGTAACTTCCCAGCGGCGCCGGAGCTCTGCAGGAGCCGGAGCCTCAGACAATTCCCATGCTCCCCTTCACAAAGCTGACATCCATCACCAGGAACATGGCTCCCTGCGTGGTATCCATGTTTCCTGTCACATCCTCAATTCCGGACAGCAGCGGCTCAATCAGGTCTTCCGGCACAACTGCCATTACTGTCTTGCTGGAATGCTTGTTCTCCCGCAGGAAGCCGATGAAGTCCGCAAAGAGGGGCACGTTGCTGATGTAGCGCCCCATGCCGGAGCTCTCAAAGACCGTTGCGCCTTCAATGCCGTTCTCAATCAGCACCTCCAGAACACCGTAGATATCGTCCTCGTCATAGAGGTTGATCAGCACAAGCTTCTGCTTGCGAACCTCTGACGGCTCCTCGGTCCGGGCGGACCCGGTGTTCCGAAGGATTGCTCCCACCGCAGCTTCCCGGCTCCGCGCGGCAAGCAACTCCTGCTTGAGGTTTGTGTGACCAAGCGCTCGGGACAGAAAGGCCAGGATCTTCAGGTGTTCGTTCACGGCCTCTGCGGGACCAAGAATAAAGAACACGAGCTTAACCTTCTTCTTGTCCAGCGCGGCAAACTCAACGCCACGGGGAACCACGAGCAGGCCCACAATGAAATGGTCCAGTCCGGGAATGCGTGCGTGCGGAACGGCAACTTCATTGCCAAATCCGGTTGAGCCCTGTGCCTCCCGGGTTGCCAGTGCCTCATAGACCTGTTGGGCGTTCAGCGGAGCGCGGCCAGCCGAGGCAAGCTCCGCAATGTGGCGGAGAGCGGCATCCTTATCCGCAAGCTTCAGATCCAGCGCTACCGTCTCGCGCTCCAGGATATCGTAGAGATCCATCAGCGATTCACCCCTGTGCCGCGTATCACCGCCAGCTTTGACAGCGGAGGTCCGATCAGAGCGTTCACGAATACGGAGAACAGGATCACGTTGATCATGGTATCAACGATCTGCGGTCCCTGCGGACCGAGGGCTGACGCAATCGGCGAAGCCTCAATCACCAGAACCAGCCCGATAGCTACCCCGGCCTGCGGGAACATGCAGAGGCCCAGCCAGTCCCGGATCCGGCGCTCAGAGTGAACCATGCTGGCGCCAAGGAAGATTCCACTGTACTTGCCGATTGCGCGGCCAACGAGGTACACGCTGCCAAACAGCAGGGCCTCGCCGCCAAGGAGTGCTGCTATCTGCAGTTGGGTGCCGGCAATGACAAAGAAGAGCGCGTAGATCGGGGGAGTCAGGGGCCTCAGTGCTTCAAAGATCCGATGGTTTCGCGGGCTCAGGTTGATGATCACCGCGCCGGCTGCCATGTTGGCAAGCAGCTCGGACAGATGCAGAACCTCGCAGAGTGCCGTCGCGATGAACAGCGAACCCAGGGTGATCAGTACGATCTCTCCCGTGCTGCGGAGCCTGCGGACAATCAGGTGAATGAGAAAGCCGGTTACGGCGCCCAACAGGACTGAGAAGCCCACCTCTCCCACTGCTGCAACGATTGCGGCGCCGGCACCCCGGCTGGCCTCACCGCCAACCCCGAGGAGACCCGACACGACCGCAAACACAACCCCAAAGGAAATGACCGCCCCTGCGTCATCCAGGGCAACAATCCCGTAGAGGTGGTCCACAAAGGGGCCGCGCGCCCGGAGGCTCTGCACAATTGCGATTGTTGCTGCGGGCTCCGTTGCGGTGGCGATTGCGCCAAGGATCAGCGCAACCGGAACCGCCATTCCCGCCACAACCAGGCCCCCTGCTGCAAGGCCAAAGCTGGTGACAATCTGCACCAGCGTGATGATTGCGATGGCCGCTCCGGATCGCTTCAGCTTGACCCAGTAGAACTCACCACCGATGGTCAGTGCGATCAGCCCGAGGGCAATTGTTGTGATAATAGAGAGACCTTCACTGGCCTCATCGCTGACAAGGCCCAGTGCGCTCTTGCCAAGCAGGAGCCCGGCAATCACAAAGCCGGTTATGGCGGGAAGCCCGGTTCTTTCTGCCAGCCGCCCCAGGGCATAGCCGGCAAGAAGAAGGATTCCGGTCAGAAGCAGCGGTGACTCTGCTGTCAGGTCCCGCAGTGCTTCCAGTACTGCTGTCATGCGGCGCCAGACTCCGGTGCGGCCATCAGGACGCAGGTTCCGCGGGATGGATGCTGTAGTCCCAGGAGATGTCCACGGACTCCTTCATCATCTCAACAACTGAACAGTACTTCTCCACCGCAAGCTGCACTGCCCGGCGGACCTTGGACTCATCCAGTGCTCCGTAGACGTGGTAGTGCAACCGAACGGCCGTGAACGGACTGGGTACCGCACCCTCTTCCCGGTCGCCTTCGGCGGTGACGCGGATGTCCCGGAGGTCTTCCCGCTGCCGTTTAAGGATGTGGACGAGGTCCATCACCGAACAGCTTGCGAGCGCGGCGAGCGCTACCTGCATCGGTCGGAAGCCGAGGCCTTCGCCGCCGACCCGGGGAGCGCCATCAATCAGGAGGGTGTTACCTTCGCCGTTGTCAGCTTGGAACTGAACCTTACCGTTGAGCCGGGTCAGGTTGACGGTCATGTGGAGGGATACCACCACAGCGCACGGGACTGGTCAAGGACGCGCTTCACGCCTACCTTGCGATGCATGCGGGTATTCACAATAGATGAAACGATTGGGCGCACCCCGCTTGTGCGGTTGCAGAAGGTTCACCAGGGCCCGGTTCCGGTTCTCTGCAAGCTTGAGGGGGACAATCCGGCGGGTTCGGTGAAGGACCGGCCGGCGCTGTCAATGATTGTTGAGGCGGAGAAGCGCGGCCGGATCAAGCCGGGAGACACCCTGATTGAAGCAACAAGCGGAAACACGGGAATCGCGCTGGCGATGGTAGCGGCCGTGCGAGGATACCGGATGGTACTGGTCATGCCGGAGCACATGAGCCTGGAGCGCCGGGACATCATGCGCGCCTACGGTGCCGAACTCGTGCTCACGCCACAGGGTGAAAGCATGGAAGGCGCAATTGAGACTGCCCGGGCAATGGAAGCGCGGGGGGAGGGTGTGATCCTGGATCAGTTCGGGAACCCGGACAATCCGCTGGCTCACTACACCACAACCGGGCCGGAGATCTGGGACGATACGGACGGCCGCGTGACCCACTTTGTCGCGAGCACGGGGACCACCGGAACCATCATGGGAACATCGAGATACCTGAAGGAAGTGAAGCCGGACCTCAGCATTGTTGGCGTCCGCCCGGACAGCGAAGGGGGAATCCCGGGAATCCGTGCCTGGCCGGAGGCGTATCTGCCAAAGATCTACGAGCCCGAGCGCGTGGATGACTTTCGCATGGTCAGCCGCGCCGAGGCGGTAAGCATGACGCGCAGGCTTGCCCGCGAGGAAGGGATCTTTGCCGGAATCTCCAGTGGCGGCAACGTCCACGTTGCGGTCACCGTTGCGACCGAGCTGCAGGAAGCCGGCCGCAATGATGCGGTTGTGGTGGTCATCATCTGTGACCGGGGAGACAGATACCTCTCCACGGGTGTCTTCTCAGACGGCTGAGTCAGCGCCACCGCTTGGCAGCCACAACTCGGCCCGTTTGTTGACTATTCCACGTTGCTTGGTCATCTTTCCGCAAACGGCGGGGCCTACGCATGCCTGGATGGGCGCCTGCGGCCCACAATCAGAGGAGGAAGAAGATGCACAGCACAAGCGCAAGCCAAAGCAAACTGACTAGGCGCACGGCCACACTGTCCGTGGTGCTTGCGGTGGTGGTTGCCACGGCCGGGTTCGCCGGAGGCGCCCCGGAAGCGAATAGCGGCACCGGGGGAGAAGGAATGGGAGCCGGGGAGATGGTGACCCTGGAAGTGGGTTACATGCCCATCCTCCCGGTGGCGCAGGCAATGATCATTGACGGCCTCGGCTGGGCAGAAGCGGAGGGAATCCGCCTGGAGATGCAGCGCTTCTCCAGCGGTCCTGCGATGGTACAGGCAACGGCAGCCGGCAACCTGGATGTCATGAACTTCGGCATTGGCCCGGCCATGGTTACACGCTCCCGAGGTCAGGACATCCGAGTGGTGGCCTCAAGCATTGTGGAACAGATTGCCGTCATTGCCGGTGCAGAGCTTGCTTCTGTGTTTGACCCCGCGGAGCCGGAAGCTCTGTTCACAGACTTCCAGGCGGAGTTCGGACGACCGGCCCGAGTTGCAACCTTCCCGGCGGGATCCGTACCGGACACGGTTCTCCGCTACTGGCTGGAAGTGACCCTGGGAATTGGCACCCAAGGACTGGAGATTATTCCCATGGGTTCGGACCAGGTGCAGCAGGCGCTGCTTTCCGGAGCTGTTGACGGGGCTTCCATCCTGGAACCGATCCTGACCATTGTGCAGGAGCGGGATCCGGAGGCACAGGTGCTTGTACGCGCGGACAGCATGTTCCCCGATCAGCCCGGGGCGGTGCTCGCGGTGCGCCAGGAATTGATTGAACAGCAGCCGGAAATTGTGCAGGTCCTGGTTGAGCTTCATGAGCGTGCTACCCGGTATCTGCAGGAGAACCCGGCGGAAGCCGCAGCGATTGTGGCCAGCTACATCGGTGATGGGCTGATCCCGGAAGAAACCCTGCAGCGCGCCATTGAAGGACCGTCCACCAACTACGCAGCAGATCCACGGAGGATTGTGGACTCAACCCAGCGCATGCATGACTTCCAGCTGAACCAGGGCTCGCTGGCCTCGCCGGTGCCGCTGGACTCGCTGTTTAACACCAGCTTCTACGAGGCACTTGGCAACAGCAGCAACTGAGCGGCATTCTCCAGAAATGGCCGAACCGCGCACACGCGCATCCGCAGGACAGGGCCGTCGGCTTCTTTTGGGCGCCGGCGGCCTCCTGCTGTTCTTCCTGCTGTGGGAAGTGGCGGTGCGCTCCGGCCTTCTGACGAGCGCCCTGGTTCCCGCACCGTCCAGCATTCCGGGTGCATTTGCGGCGGAGATTCGCCGCGGAGTCTGGCTGCGGATGATCCGCGGAAGCCTGTCCCACTACAGTCGCGGGCTTCTGGCGGGATCACTGCTGGGTGTAGCCGTAGGAGCCGCGGGCGCGCTGAGCCCGTTGTTCCGTGATCTCCATGCATGGCTTGCTCGTCTGCTCCGGCCGATTCCGCCCCTTGCGTGGATTCCGTTTGCTATCGTGTGGTTCGGGATCAGCGGAACCGCAGCATCATTCATCATTGGGATCGGGGTATTCTGGATCAACTACTTCGCCGCCGGAGATGCTATTCGCCGCGTGGATCCGGATTTTCTGGAAGTAGCCAGAGCCTTTGGCCATCGGAGCTTTGGCTCACGCCTCCGGCGCGTGGTTCTCCCGGCATCCCTGCCAGGGATTGTTACC
Organism: uncultured Spirochaetaceae bacterium; assembly: GCA_964591085.1. Classification (GTDB taxonomy): domain Bacteria; phylum Spirochaetota; class Spirochaetia; order DSM-27196; family CAZPXH01; genus CAZPXH01. The sequence continues at coordinate 88,222 of CAZPXH010000008.1, forward strand.
GGACTGAGAACCGGGCTCGGGATGGGGTGGATGACGGTTGTAGCGGCAGAGCTGTTTGGAATCGCCGGCATCGGTCAGCGAATGATGGAGGCCAGCGGGCTCCTCGCCACCGAGATCGTGGTGGTCTACATGCTCACCATCGCCATGCTGTACGGCCTGACCGACGCCATCTTCGGCCTCATTCAACGGAGACTGCTCTCTTGGCTCCCGTCGTCCAGCTAGACAAGGTAACTATCAGCTATCCCGGTCAGACCGTGCCGGTGCTGGCGGACTTCAGCTTCAGCCTCTCCGGGAGGGAGCTGGTGGTGCTGTTTGGAGCATCCGGTGTGGGCAAGTCCACGCTCTTGCGCGCAATTGCGGGACTGCAGTCGCCCTCCTCCGGCACCGTCCGCTACCCGAAAACCTCGGACACTCCGCCCCGAATGGGCTTTGTCTTTCAGGAAGACCGTTTGTTTCCCTGGCGCCGCGTTGCCGCCAATGTGGAGCTGGGGTTGGAGGCGGGCGAAGCCCTGGACCGAGGCGAACGCCGCAAGCGAGCGGAGGCCATGCTGCACCGGGTGGGGCTCGGGCACGTCGGATCCCGCTGGCCGCGCGAACTCTCCGGCGGCCAACGACAGCGGGTGGGAATAGCTCGTGCCCTCGCTGTTAAGCCCGGCCTGCTGCTCATGGACGAGCCGTTCAGCAGCCTGGACTACCTGGTCCGCCGTGGCCTTCAGGACGAGGTCCTGCGCCTCTGGTCTGCGGAAGGCATTCCGGTGGTATTTGTTACCCACGACATAGAGGAGGCGCTACGGCTTGCAGACCGAATCATCGTGCTTGGTGGAGGACCGCCAGCCCACGCCTTTGCGGTGCTCACGGTGGATCTGTCCCGCCCCCGCATGCCCGACGACCCCGCGTTTGAGCACGTTGCAAGCCGACTCCGCGGGCTTCTCGCCGCATCCGTAGGAGCGTCTGACCCGGGGCTTTAGCAGGGCTTCAGGGAAGCGTCGGGGCAAAAAAAGGACCTGGCAGGCAAAGGAGGTCGAAAACCTGCCAGGTCGCACAACACGAACTACTCGAAGGAGGAACGCGATCCCCTTTTGCCTGTAAGACAACACGACGCCCTTGTGGTTACAGGACTCGGGCAATCAAGTCTCGGGATCTTCCACCACCTCGGCATCTTCAGCCTCGTCAGGCCGGCTGTGGCCGCCGTCAACCGGAATCCTCCGGCCGGTCTCCTCTTTCGTGCTTTTGGCTTGCTTCCTGCCGTTCCCGGAGTCCTCGGAAGTGTCGGCCGAAGTGGTGCCAGTGCTGGCAGACCCAGGACCTTCGGGTACGCCCTGCTCCCGAGCGGCTTCCGAGAACGCCCGCCCCAGCATATCCAGGCCGGCAGCAAGCCCATCTCCGGCCGCCTGCACCACATCTTCAAAGACCTTGCCGGCCTCACCCTGACGGATCCGTTCGCCGGTCTCCTCCAGGCGATTGCGTACGTCCTCCGCTGCCTCGCCGGCACCTTCACTCAGGCTGCGCCGGCCGGATGCTACATCGGCAATGCTCCGAAGGCCGTTTGCAAGGGACTCAAGCCCGGAAGGACCAAAGCTGGTCCGAACCTGCTCCCGGTAGGCAACACCAAGCCCGGGAACGTCGCGGAATATCCAGGAGAGGATGCTGCGAAGGTAGACCTGGCGATCCCGGCTTGGACGCTGGGCGCGATTGAGCTCCGCAGAAACAGAGGAGACGACAGTACCGGTCAACTCCGCCTTGAGTGCAGAGGGGATGCGGGCTTCCTTAAGCAGGAGCCAGGCGCCGATGTAGTTCTCGGACGCTATGAGGCTGCTCACCTTTTTCTTGATTTCTGTTTCCGTGTCCATGCTACCTCCCTGATCGTGTTGCGCGGCTGGTTCGCGGGCTTCAGGGAATCTGCTTCAGTCCCGGTAGTTCACCCGGGCAACCCCATCAACGGAAAGATCCCGTTGCCCGACCTCACCGCTGACGGTGAGCCGCGCCGTTCCATCAAGATCACCTTCCAGGTTGCCACCGTCCATCTGCAACTCCACCCGGGACGCGCCGTCAATCTCAACAGTTGCGCTTCCAACAGACATGGTACTGAGGTCAGCCTGAGCAACGCCATCCACTTCCAGGTCCAGGGATCCAATGGAGCCACCGCTTGCGCTGAGCCGGGTTGCTCCATCCAGATAGAGCCGGAGTTCGGAGAGCTCCAGGTCCAGAAGCTGAGCTCGGGAGGTTCCGTCCAGTTCCAGCTCGCGCAGATCAGCCACGATGATCTCCGCTGAGGGTACCCAGGTCCCGCCACTGAGCCTGATCCGGCCCAAGCTGAGTTCCAGGCTGTCCCCATCCATGTCATAGCGAACAGCGTCCGCCATGCCTGCGTCAAAGGTGAGCACCACGCGATTCTGCTGCAAGGCCGGGTTCTGCCGGATCTCTACCCGCCAGGTCCCGTCCACGTTCACCTCGGTGAAGTTTCCGTTGAGGCTGATGCTCTCTTCCGTCCCGGACTGCACCGGAAAGCGCAGGGAATTGATGGCGGCAGAGATCCGCTCAAAGCCGTTTGCCGCCGCAAGACCCATGATACCCAGGACCACCGCAATCCCAACCACGCTGAAGATGACAGTCCGAGTGTTCCTGCTGTCCTTGCCGTTCCTGCCTGCCACGCTCTGTGCCTCCCGCTGTTCCTGGACTATGCTGCAGTTGATGTCCGGCAATCGCCGTCTCTGTCTCCTGCTGCTCAGTCTCCTGTGTACCAGTGTAGCACCTCTGCGCGGCCAGCAAGATGATTCTGCAGAGGTTCTGCTCCGCCTGGATCCGGGCCTCAGGTACGAGGTCACCCACCGGTCCAACCTGCGGATCTCCCGGAATGGACGCTATCGGGGCCTGACCAGCACCGAGCTCACCGGAAACCTGCGCGGCACTCCGCAAGGGGACTCGGTCCGATATCGCGGCACCTACTGGGAGATTGAGCAAACCATCCGCGGCGGTGCCCCCTCCGGTCGGCAGGTGAGCCGGTCCATCCCCGCGGATTTCCTGGCAGACCGCCAGGGGCAGATGGTCGTGGATATCGATGACCCCTACCCCCTCTACCGGAACTTCCCCTATGCCCCCAGCGAGCCGGTAGGCCCCGGCGATGAGTGGGAGCAGTTCGGTACCTACACCATAGACGCGCGGCGGGACGGAAGCTATCTGATCCTCCCGATCCTGGTGCGCTACCGCTATGACGGCCGACAGCAGTACGGAGACGAGCTTGCCCACCGCATCATTGCAGACTACGCCATCCGCTATCCCAGCTCCGCCATCTACCGCAGCCCGGACAACCAGATCCAGGAGATGCGCGGAAGACACGAGTCCGAGATCCTTCTCAGCGAGGACGGGCGCAGGACACTGCGGATCAATACGAGCATTGTGGAGCAGATCCGGTTCACGGATGGCGAAGTCATTGACAGCGAGGGGTTCCGGCTCAGCTTCTTCCGGATCTCCGAGCCCCTTAATGCTCCGGTGATCCAGCGGGGAATCACCGAGGATCTGGACAACGCTGACATTGAAGGCGTGGAAGTCAGCAGGGTGGAGGAGGGTCTTCAGCTGCGGCTGAACGCGCTGCAGTTTGTGGCTGACCAGGCGGTGCTCCTGCCCGGAGAGCGGGGCCGGCTGGACGCGATTGCTCGCGCCCTTCAGTCCGTGCCGGATCGGCGCTTCCTGGTTGTCGGCCACACAGCGGCCACCGGCCGCGAGGACGATGAGCTGGACCTCTCAATTCTGCGTGCGCGTACGATAGTGCAGGCGCTTGCGCAGCGCGGTATAGCCCCGGACCGCCTGTTCTACGAGGGAAGAGGCAGCACCCAGCCTATTGCTGACAACAGCACCGCGGAGGGCCGCGCCGCCAACCGGCGGGTGGAGATCGTGATTATCGATTAGCGGGCATTGCTGCGCTGGTAAATTCTGGCAATGCCGTCCAGCGTCAACCAGGGCTCGTGGGCGCTGAAGACGTCCGTATGCGGCATGATGATGCCCGCGAGGCCGCCGGTTGCCACCGCAATCCCGCCACCGAGCTCTGCCAGGATGTCGTGGATCAGGCGCTCCACAAGCCCGATGTATCCGATGACAATCCCGGAGTTGATGGCACTCGGCGTATCGGTGCCGATGGCCGCAGGGGGCCTGCGGAGATCCACGCTGGGAAGCTGTGCGGTGTTGAGGAAGAGCGCACGTACCGCGCTCTGCAGGCCCGGAGCAATGCTTGCACCCTGGATCTCCCCTGCCCCGCTTACCGCTACAAAGGACAGCGCGGTCCCAAAATCCACCACAACCACCGCGCCATTGGCCCGGCGGTAGCCGGCAACGGCGTTGGCCAGGAGGTCTGCGCCAAGTTCGTGCGGGTTGTCGGTGGCAAAGCTCAGCCCGTGATCCGCGTCACTGCTGACAAAAAAGGGCTCGGAACCGAAGAGAGCAGTGCAGGCTCCGCGGAACACCTCGTTGAGGCGCGGAACCACGGAGCTCACTGCAACGCCGGAGATATCGGAAGGCTGTGCGCCGTGATGGGAGAGAAGGCCTGCAAACTGCACAACGTATTCGTCGGCGGTACGCTCGGCGTCCGTGCTGATGCGGAAGTGGCAGCGCCAGCCCTCATCGGTCCGGACGCCGGCTGCTATGTTGGTATTCCCAATGTCAATGCAGAGGATCACTCCGCGACGATAACAGACGGATGCGCGCAAAGATATAAGAGAGCGGGTCAGCCTTGATCCGCACGCGGTGGATGTCCGTTCCTGCCAGCTGCCGGGTCTTGTAGCTCTCATAGAGGAGGTACTTGCTGCCGCGCGCGGAATCAAACCAGTGCACCAGGGCAAGTTCCCCTTCCGAGATTTCCAGACAGGTCATCCCGCGCTTACCGAGCACAGTTCCGCTGTTGAACAGGCAGGGGACAACAAGGAGGTCGTTGTAGAGGCTGCGTCGGTCATGAAAGTCGGTGCCGGAACTCCGCAGCGCCTCCAGGTCCCGCGTAAGGCCCTCCAGCTGTTGTTCAATGCGAGGCTGCTTTTCCGGCTTTGCTTTGGGGTATTTGCGGCAAAGGCGCTCAATCTCAAAGCGCAGAGAGTCCATCTTGCTCATGGACTCAAACAGGGGACGGTGCGTGTGGCCGATTGCCGCAGCAATCCGGGTCTGCAGGGCAAAGCGGTAGGCCCGCCGCTCAATCGCAAAGCGACGCGCGCTGTCGTGGGCAACGGAGTAATTCCGGATTCCCAGTGGCTTCACAAATGCCCGGAGCCCAAGCTCCATCAGGCGGTTGTACTGGCTGTACTTTCGGGAAGCCTGATGGCCGTGAAATATGAAGAGCTCACCTTCCGGATGCTCCAGTCGAAGGCTCTCTATTGCGGGAACGCCGTCAAGCGCCTGACCCGCCAGGGCCATGTCATGGTTGCCAAAAATGCGAACCAGCCCCGGAACCCCGTTCTCCCGCTGCAGATCCGGCTGGTCCCGGAAGCGGGAAAAGACCGCGTAGGTGCTCTCCCACTGCTCCCGCACCCGCTCCAGCCGATTGCGCTGCAGTTCCTCCACGTCACCGTTGAGCACCAGAGAGAATCCCCGCGGCAGATAGTAGCGCTCCAGCACCGCCTCGAGGAGCTTTCCATTGGGAAGGTAGTCATCACTGCGATTGCCCACGCCCATGTGAAGATCACTAAAGATCACTATCCGCGAGGCGTCGTGGATCTGCGCACGGGCAGACCGCTCGCGAAGCTCGGTGAGCAGCCGCTGGCTGAGCCTGTCGCCCGCGGTCACGCGAACAGCCTGTGCCCCTTTGGTTAGGATTCTGTTCGCGTTGACGCGCAGGGCGGCGGGCACTACTGTCTGGCCATGACCGGGCGCCCCGAGTTCGCCACCATGGACCCGGCTGACCGGGAAGCATTCCTCTCCCAGCTTGGAAGCTTCTCGCCAGACGAGCGCTCTGCCTTCCATCGGCTGGCAGATGCCTGGGAACCAAAGGTCAACTTCCGGCCCATCCTTACCCGCCTGGAATCCAAAATCCCGACCGCCCGGCAGGACCTGTTCAGCCTGATGGACAAACTCCGCAAGCACCGGATTGGTGTGGTCCGCTCCCGCGTGGAAGCCCGCCAGCGCGTGCCGGAGTACTTTGTGCTCAGCGATCCCGGCGGCCCGGCCTTCTACATCGCGCTTCTGGACGAACAGCTTGCTGCGCTCGGAGAGTCTATTGGAGCGTCTCTGCCCCTGTTATCACTGCTTGAAGAGGAGCAGCTCGCCCCACCGCGGTCGCTTGTAAGGGACATTGATGCGCCTGCGGGCCAACCCATCATCCGCATTGCGGTTCCCGGGAGTGACGTTGTGCTGGCGAGCGAGGAAGGCATGGGCAAGCTGCCGGCAATCCTGGTGGCAAAACTGCGCTACCACCTGCAGCAGGCAGACCTTGCCTCCGCAAGCGCGGAGCACACCGGCCATCGCTTCTCCGAATTCAGGAAGGCGATCAGCTCCAAGGACGGCTCGGTGTGGTACCGGATCGCGCGCCTGATCACCGAGCAGCAGGATCCCATCACCGCTAGTGCAGGTGCTCACGCCAGCTTGGAGTTCTTCCAGGCTGCGACGGCGCTCCGCCAGATCCTGGATGTGAGGCGCAAGCAGGATGCCGTCAGACAGGAAGCGGAAGAGGAACGAAAGGTGGACCTTGCGGGTGTGGTGGAGGCAACAAAGAACGCAGAGGGCGGAGTGCTTGCCGGCGAGCAGTTTGAGGCCCTGTTTGAGCCTCTCAAGAACAAGTATGGCGACCGCTTTGCTGAGTTCCGGACCTGGTTCACCGAGAGGGTAATCAAGCCGGAGAAAGGACGGCCCGATCTCGTTTCCCTTGGCGGACACTACCTGCATGTCCTGCGAATAGCTGAGGTGTTTGAAAGTCACCTGAAGCTCGTGCGTCAGCAGATTCTGGACGACTATCTACACCTCATGGGTCAGGAGCTGCGGCTTTCCGGGAAAATGGGGCAGCCGGCCTTCTACACCCGTGATGCCCTGGCGTCCGACATTCGCAATCGAGCGGAGGTTCTGGACGCGTTGCTGATGGAGCTCCTCAAGAGGCCGCAGACGGTGGCGGATGGAATCCTGCGGAGAGCCGCTACGAAACGCGGAGACGGAAGCGTTCTGTCCAAGGAGGACATGGTCCGCGTGCTGTCACCGTGGTTCCAGGACGGCAGGATTGAGTTCCGGGACACCGTGGAGCTGTTCCGGGTTGACCTCTCGCAGCTGTTTGCCGTGGCCTTTGACCGTCAGCCGGTTATCAAGCAGATCCTGATGCGAATGCTTGGCCGCTACGATGCTTACGCGTCCCGCTTTGCTTCCATGCGCGCAAGCTCTCCGCGGGGTGCGGGTTCCGGAAGAGCGGGCAAGGCCGCGGCCACCCCCGTTACGGGAGCAGCTGAAGCGTCCGGGGCGGGCACTGGTGGAGCAGCAAACCGGGCTGGCACCGTGGGGCCCGGGGGCGCTGGTAGCGCCGGAACACGACAAGGAAATGCGCCGGGCACCAGATCCAGCATAGGAAGCAATCGGAGACGTCCCCCCGAACCGCAAAAACCCGCCGATCCGGACTCTGCCTGGAACAGCTTCAAAGACGCCATCAAGAAGTAACGCCCAGGCTCAGATGGCACCGCTAGGTTCTCCGCCTTGCAGACCCTCAATGCGCACGGCTTCTGTCATCCAGTAGCCCTCAAAATCGCCGGAAACCTGCCGCCGGAGGTAGAACACGTAAAAGAATCGCTGATTCTCCTGGTCGTCAATGACCACGGGAACAGCGGCAGTGTTTTCCTCAAGCAGAACACTTTCGCGAACCTCCGTGCTTGCGGGCTGTAGCATTGGGCGGTAGGCAGGACTCTGCATCAGGCCGATGAAGCGCTCAAGCGGTCCGGTTACAGCACGGTTGTCCGGGGATGCAAACTGAAAGGCGTGGGCAATTCCCAGCCCACCACCGTTGTCCAGCCGAAACGCTTCCAGCTGAACCTCCACTACTTCCTGTGGTTCAAGTTCTGCGGAAGGCTGAATCTCCCGAACTTCGTCCAGGGGCGAGGTTGTCTGGCAGGCAGCCAAGACAAGAACAGCGCCGAATCCGGCAAGGCGTTGCACAGTCATTCTGCGAAAGTAGCCACACGCTTGCCCCCGGACAAGCCGGCGGGCCACCTTTAAGGGGTGCTGGACTGGATCATTGTAGGCGGGGGCCCCGTTGGCGTGCACATCTCCCTGCAGCTGTTGCGCCTGGGGTCAGTGAGTCCAGATCGCATGCGAATCCTGGATCCCCACCAGGAGCTCCTGGAGCGCTGGAACACGCTGACCACCCGGATCGGAATGTCTCACCTTCGCTCCGGGAGTTCCCACAGCCTCGGGGCTGACTTCCACGAGCTCAGGCGCTTTGCTGCTGCCCATCCCCGCTTTGGTCCCGGTGATCTCGTCGGCCGCTACCGCAGGCCGAGTCTGTCTCTGTTCAATGCGCATGCACAGCACCTGCTGGAATGGCATGAGCTTGAATCGCTGCACCTTCAGGCCGAGGTCACGGGGATACTCCGTAGGGATCGCGGCTACCTGGTGGAGAGCAGTAACGGTGACATCGAGAGTTTGAACGTGGTGCTTGCGCTGGGTACAGGGGATCGGTTGCGCCTGCTGCCGGGATGGCCGCGGGCCGCTGGGATTCAGCGCGTGCAGCACTCGTACCAGCCCGCCTTTGTTGAGCCGGATACGCAGGCAGATCTGCTGGTTGTAGGCGGGGGCATTTCTGCCCTGCAGTTTGCCTGTTCCCGGGCAGAACGGCGCAAGGACTCCGGTGCTTCAGGCCGGGTTACCCTGGTTCATCCGGCGCCCTTGAAGGTCGGCCAATTTGATGCGGAGGCCTGCTACATGGGACCGGCCTGCATGGACGGAGTACGGGCACTCCCGGCGTCCCAGCGCCACCCCCAGATAGACGCCGGCCGTCGTCCGGGCCAGGTACCGCCTGACCTGGCAGAAGCCTATCAGCAAGCCCTGGATCAGGGACTGCTGCAGCATATTCCCGGGCGCGTCGTTTCTCTCTCTGAGGAACCGGGGGTAATTCTGCAGGACGGTCGGGAGCTGCGGGCAGATTTCGTGGTAGCTGCAACCGGCTTCCGTGTGCCCGGGCCGGGACCCGAGCTGATTGGAGTGGTCAGCTCACGCCTGGGCTTGCCCTGCTCGGATAGAGGGTATCCGCTTTTATCCCCGGACCTGCAGTGGGGGCGCGGAATCTACGCTTGCGGGCCGGCAGCAGAGCTGGAACTCGGCCCGATGGCGGGAAACCTGCTTGGCGCAATGCACGCTGCGCGGAGAATCCTGGCAGGAGCCCAGCGCTGAGCCGGGTCAACCCGCAGCATTAGTCCTCCGGGGGTAGAACCTCCAGCACTTCAAGCTCCTCAAGCTCTTCCGGGTCCTCGGCTTGTGCGCCGCTGCCCATCTCAGCTATCGGTGCTCCCATCGCTTCCACGTCTTCCACAACCGCCACGGCTTCCGCGTCTTCCAGCTCTTCTGCTTCGTCCAGCTCTTCCAGCGGAATTGCATCCAGCTCTTCCAGTTCCCCGAGGTCTTCCAGGTCAGGGTCGGTGACCTCCCGGAGTTCGTCCCGCCTGGCCGGAGCCTCCCGCTGGGCCTCAATGATGCTTGCACGAATGGACTCAAACACCAGGGGGTAGACCACGTTGAAGAAGTATCCGCGCTGCACCATCGTTTTCTTGTGCTCTTCAAAGCCCCGCTCAAAGTGCTTGCGAGCGGCTTCCAGACGCTCCTGATAGGTGATCATGTTGGTATCCATGCCTTCCTGATCGCTGAAGCCGCGAACCAGGTCCTGGTACTCGCCGAGGAGAGTGAAGATCTTTAAGAGGCTGAACTGCGCGGCAACCTTGTCTTCCACGTGCTCCTCCGAGTACTGCGTCCGGAAGGCCTGGAAGGTGTTTGGGTAGATGAGCTCCAGAAGGCGGTGTTTGCGCAGATTGACCGCAAGTTCGGAGAACACCTCCTCAATTGCGTCCGTCACCGGCTGGTTGCCGCGGTAGTACTTCACCATATCTATAATGACATCAGCACTTTCTGCGTCCCGCTGGCCAAAATGGGTGCGGATGCGCTCCTGAACCCGCTCCGGAAGCCGGAAGTCTACCTGTACGCTGTAGGTGTTGAACTCGCGGGAGCGCTTTCCCTTGACGATGACTTCCTTCTCCGCAAAGATCAGCGGCTCTGACGCATCCCGGTATCGTCCATTGAGCATGGTGGCCGATCGCTTGAAGACCCTCACGTAGTCCCGGACCACGCCGGTATCCTTCAGTTTCTGGTACAGGTCATGGGTGATCCGAAGACCGTCTACCGGTGCCGAAGTTTCCATTCGCTTGGCTTCTATGATTGGCACTCCGATCACGTCCCACTGCTTGCGCCCCGGGGGTCCGAAGTTGCCGACGTTCACCGTCCCGATGCTGGCTCCCACCCGGATCCTGAACTGAAGCTTGGTGTTCATCTTGGAGCCACCAAAGGTGGTCCGGAGCGTCCGAATGATTGCAAAAGCTTCCTGCATCGCGGACTGCTCGTCCGGGCCCGCGTCGTTTGCAAGGAACTTCTCATTGAAATCGTTGAACCACGCGGCAAAACGCTGGAGTTCCACACAGGTGTAGAACAACTCCTGCGCCACGTAGCGTTCCTGCTGCGGGATGCTCATATCCGCAATTCTGGGGTCCAGCATTCCACCGAAGTGGAACATCATGCTGTCCCCCTCAATCTTGTTGAGGTAGCCGCCGTGGTTCTTCAGCACCAGGTTGAACACGGTGTACAGGCCGTTGAGAACGGCCTGGTTTTCCCGCGGCGTCAGGAAGTCTGAGATGTAGCTGTACTGAACTATGTCCAGAAAGCCGACGCCCATAACGGACTCCGTTGTTTCCTCCGGAATCCGGCCAAAGCGATAGATTGCCTGCACCAGCTCCCGCGGGAGGTAGAAATCCTCGATCTGCTCGCGTAAATCGTCGGGGTCGCTGGACTTGCTGCTCACATCCGGATGGTCGGCCACGGCGGTCCCTTTCGGACAGATTGTAGCACGAGCACCGGCAAACCGGCACCCGTGCCGAGGCCGGATTCAGTCCGCCATCTCCATGACTTCCTCGCTGAATTGGTTGCGATAGAGCTCCGCGTATTGGCCTCCGGCGGTCAGCAGCTCACGGTGGGTTCCGTCTTCCAGAATCTGCCCCTGGCTGATGACCAGAATCCGGTCCGCGCGGCAGATGGTTGAGAGCCGGTGCGCAACAACAATACTGGTACGTCCGGACAGAAGGCGGTCCAGCGCTGCCTGTATCAGCAGCTCGGTCTCCGTATCTATAGAAGATGTCGCCTCATCCAGGACAAAGACCATGGGATCAGCGAGGACCGCCCGTGCAAAGCTCACAAGCTGCTTTTGTCCGGTAGACAGCAGGCTTCCGCCCTCCCCTACCGAGGTGTCATAGCCATCCGGCAGAGTCTGGATGAAACTGTCCGCGCGTACCAGGCGCGCGGCCTCTTCAACCTCTGCATCAGTGGCATCCAGGCGACCGTAGCGGATGTTCTCCCGGATGGAACCGCTGAACAGGTGGGGCGCCTGCAACACATAGCCCAGGCGGCCCTGCCAGTCCTCCAGCCGGTAGCTCCGGTAATCCAGCCCGTCAACCAGAATGCTTCCCTCAGTTGGTTCGTAGAAGCGGCAGGTAAGGTTCACGATGGTGGACTTCCCGCTTCCGGTCTCGCCCACAAGCGCAATGGTCTGACCCGCGGGCACGTGCAGGGAGAAGTTGCTCAGGACCGGCTGTCCCTCCCGGTAGGCAAAGCTCACATTCTGAAATTCGAGGTCCCCGCGCACTGGAACGACCCCAGGCAAGACCCGATCGGGATCGTCCCGAATCTCCACCGCAGTCCCGAGGAGAGAAACAATGCGCTCCGCAGATGCCTGCGCTGACTGAAACTCTGCCAGAACCCGCGCGAGCTCCTGCACTGGCTCAAAGAACTGCACGGTCCAGGTGAGAAATGCCGCAAGTGTTCCCACCGTGACCGTCCCGGCAATGACCCCAGCGCCCCCGCGGCCCAGCGCGAGTGCTGTCCCTATGCTCGCAATGGACAGCACCACTGGAAGGTAGATGGCGCTGTAGGTTGCTGCGCGTACGCTGGAGCGCTCCATCCGACGGGTGAGCACCTGGAACTCGGCCAGGTTTGCATCCTCCCGGACCAGGGTCTTGGAGGCACGCGCGCCAGTGATGCCCTCGTTGTAGGCCCCGGATATCCGTGAGTTGGTCCTACGAACCAGCCGCTGTGTGCGCAGGATCCGGCGCTGGAACCAGCGGCTGGCCAAGGCAAGGGGCGGAACCACGCTGAGGGTTATCAGGGCCAGCCGCCAGTCCATGACCAGCATGAAGGCCACCACCGCAACCATCGTCACGGCGCCCCACACAATGTCCACAATGCCCCAGGCAACTACCTCGCCGAGGCGCTGAGCGTCACTGGTAAGACGCGCCATGATCCATCCCACGGGCGTACGATCAAACCAGGCAAAGCCGAGTTTCTGCAGGTGGTCAAAGGCATCCCGGCGGATATCGTGAACCAGTCCCATCTCAATACTGCCCGCAAGGGCAATGAGCAGAAACACGTTTACTGACTGCAGAACCACAATCCCGAGGTAACCCAGGATGAAGCGCTCCAGCCCACCGGTCTGCCCGGGGACCACAAATCGATCAATGGCAACCTGGGTCAGCGCGGGGAATGCGGCGTCTACGATTCCTACCATTGCCATCACAACAACCAGTGCAATCACGTGCCAGCGGTATGCCAGCGCAAAGTGCACCAGGCCGCGCCAGAGACTGAGGCTGATACCCCCGCGATGGGTTTCTTCACTGAAATAGTTCACCGGGTCCTCCCCGCTGGTTCGGCCTGGCCCGACTGCTGCGCGTCCCACACACGCTTGTAGAGACCCGGCCGACGCACGAGTTCCTCGTGCGTGCCACCGTCGCTGATTCGCCCCTGCTCCAGAACCACGATTCGGTCCGCATCCATCAGGGAGGTGATCCGGTGCGAAATGATTATGGTGGTTGCCGATCCGGCGCGCCGGCGCAGCTCTTCCTGAATTCGGCGATCGGTTGCGTTGTCCACTGCGCTGAGGCTGTCATCCAGGATGAGGATGGGGCTCTCTGTGATCAGTGCCCGAGCAATCGCCAGGCGCTGCTTCTGGCCACCGGACAGCGTGACGCCGCGCTCTCCGACCAGGGTGTCATATCCCCGCTCAAAGCCGAGGATATTCTCGTGCAGCGCGGCCGCACGCGCGGCCTCGTAGGTGTCGGCATCCGCTCCGGTGGCAGAGGCCAGCCGGATGTTGTGCCGGATGCTCCGGGCAAAGAGGAAGGGCTCCTGCATTACGTAGCCGATCTGAGACCGCAAATTCCGCTTTGCCAGCTCCCGCGTATCAACACCGTCAATGCTGATGCACCCAGAGTCCGGCTCATAGAGCCTGAGGATGAGCTGGACCATGCTGGTCTTCCCCGAGCCCGTAGGGCCGAGTATGGCAACAGTCTGGCCGGCGGGGATGTGGAAGCTCAGGTCCTGCAGCACTGGAGGACCGTCCCCGTAGGAGAAACTCACGGACTCAAACCGGATGTCTCCCCGGATGACCGGCCGCAGTCCGTCCGGAGTGAGATCTTCTGCCTCCATGTCCAGGATCTCGGCGATTCGATCCGCGGCTACCCGAGCCTTGGCAAGATCCGCGAGGATTCGGCCCAGAATTCGGATAGGAAACAGAATCAGGTACTGGTAGGACAGGAAGGCGAGCAGCGTGCCCACCGTCAGCGTCCCGTTTGCCGCGCGAAGCGTTCCGTACGCGAGCACGGCCAGAACCTGGAGCATGGACAGCAGGTCAGTGCTGGACCAGTACGCGGCAAAGGTGCGGATCAGCCGGGTGATGAGATCACGATACTCGGCATTGCGCTCACCGTAACGCTTCCGCTCCCAATCCTGCCTGGCGAAGGCCCGCACCACCCGGATTCCGCTCAGGTTCTCCTGCAACACCGTGGAGAAGCGGCCTTCTGCTTCATCCGCGGCCTTGAACTGCTTCTCCACCTTCCGCTGGAAGACGTAGGAGCTTGTGACCAGGATGGGGACCAGCGGCAGACAGATCAGGGCAAGCCTGGTGTCCAGTGCGAGCATGAAAGGAACCGCAAAGGCAATCAGAAAGCTTCCTCTTCCTACCTCAAGGAGCTGCACGGCCAGAAAGCGGCGGACTGTTTCCACGTCAGAGGTGGCACGCTGCATCACATCGCCGGTCGCAAGGCCGTTGAGAGAGGCAAAGGACAGCGACGAGATCCGCTGATACATCCGTTCGCGGGTATCACGCGCAACGGCTTCTGCGCTCTGCGCGGCCATCCGGCCGGAGAGGTAGGTGAACACACCCCGCCCGAGCGCTACCGCCACAATGGCGAACGCTACGCGCAGGAAATCAGGCCCAGTCTGTCCACGCAGGAATTCCGGCAGGTTGCCGAGCTCACCGCTGAGCGAGTCAACGGCACCGCGCAGAACAAGGGGACTCAGGTAGGCAAACAATGTGGCAAGCGCTGTGGCTGCCATGGCGGCTGCGTAGCGGCCGCTACCCGCCGCAAGCAGACGGCGGAATGCACTGCGCGAACTGCGCATAAAAGGTCTCCCGAACCAATGGTGGCAGAAACAACCACCCGTACCTGCACAAGGGGCACGGCAACAGGAAGTCCCGGACGGGACCGAATCAGAGACGCTTTAGCTGTGGGGGGAGGACCGCGCTCTTAATGCCCGGTCAGGAAGATCCCCGCAACGTTGGCGCCGGACGGGATAGCCGAGATTCGATATCGCTCCATTCCACACCTCCGTTGCAGGATGCGTTTGTTTAGCCGGCTCCGGCGCGATTGGTCAAGCCTTGTCCGCGAGGAGAACGGCAACTTCTCCGGACTTTGTGAGCGGGATGACCAGTTCCGTGAACAGAGCAACAAGGGGTTCTGCCGGAATGCGCCGCCGTACCAGCGGATTCACGGTAGCCTGCAGCGCTTCTGCCTTTGCCGAAACTCGACGGCGTATGCGCTCCTCCACTTCCGGCCTGCTCAAGCGGGCCATCAGTGCATCCCGGTCCCGCACGGCGATGAGCGCATCGTAGGCTTCCGGGTCTGCCTGGTACTTCACCCGAGCAACGTAGAGCGCGCCGTAGTGGACCCGGCGCGCGATGGCCTGGAACGCGGCAACATCCAGCTCCACCGAAGAACCGTGGTGGCCGTCATCCGTGTCCGCGCAGATCCGTGGAAGAAAGCCGAGGTAACCGTCCAGGATCTCTGTGCTCAGGTTCACGGCAAGCTGCCCGGCGGAGAACCCGGAGCTCCCGCCGGACAACTGCGCTTCCCTCCGCGGCTCTGGCAGGTCACGGTGCCAGGGCTGTTCCTCCGGGACACCGAAGCGCCCAAACATCGCATCCATTTCCTCCTGGTAACGGAGCCTGAGCTGGAGGAGGGAACGCTCGCCAGCATCAGCAATACCACTGCTCCTGGGGCGATAGGCGGCTGCGTTGTGGGCGAACTGTGCACGGTCCAGCAGACGGTGGAGGATGGCTTCCTCCAATCCTTCCAATCTCGCTGCAATCGCATCAAGGTTCAAGGCGTTGAATCCTCCGTGTCTTGAGCTATACTGTGTCTCAGTACAGAAACAATGGACAACAGTAACAACTCTTCTATAGATCTGTTCTACACCATTGGCGGACGTCCGTGCCCGGGTTTGCCGGAGTCCGTCTTTGCCGAATGGTTGATCCCCTACCTCGCTGGCCTAGGAATATTCGAGACAGCCTATGGCTCCGGGAGAGTCTTCAGCAACAGCTTGTGGGACAGTCTTGGCTGGGGCACCGACGAGCACGACGGAGATGACTGGCTGGACCTGATTCATCCCGAGGATCAGGACCGGATTCGTCGGATCTGGAGCGGCCTGCGCTCCGGCGAAGTAGACATGGTTCGATATGTCTTCCGCATCCGTGATAGCTCAGGGGAGTACCATTGGATCAGCCACGCCGGCCGCGCGGTGACCCGTACACGAGACGGCGAACTCAGGCGCTTTGTTGGCATGGACGCAGACATCACCTCTCCCATGCTCAACCTGGAAGAAGCCCGGGCAGAGCGGGAAGCCCTCAGGCAGCAGTTGATGCTGGAGTCAGCCATTCGGCAGGCAGGTACCATCATGCGGACCCACCTTGCCTGGCAGGACGCTGCAGAGGTGATTCTGCAGCAGCTCAGGACCGTTGTTTCGGCAAAGCACGTACTGCTGGTCCGGATGCGTGGACGGGCACTGGAGGTGGCGGGTAACAGACCCGACTATTGGCCGGAGGGCAATCCTCGCGGAGCGCCCCGGAAACCCGCGCTGCAGCGGCTCTACCGACAGCTGCGGGAACACAGCCCGGTGTCCGCGGATGACCTGGCGGAGGAGACCCACCATTCGCTACGGGCCATCGGGTGGGAAAGCGGATCCCTCCTATCCGCGTTGGTTGTAGGGGACGCCGGGCACGATGCCGTGATCATCTGTCATGATCTCCGGCGGGACTACTTCGGCCGAGGTGATGCCCAAACGCTGGTGATCTTTGCCGACCAGGTTGCGGTAGCGCTGCGGAACGCTCAGCAGTTTGAGGAGCAGCGGCGCCTGGCAACGGTGGACAGCCTCACTTCTCTGGCCAATCGAAGGACATTCCACGAACAGGCGGAACTCCGCCTGCGGGAGAATCGGCGGCCTGGCCGCTGCGCGGTGATCATGATGGATGTTGACCACTTCAAGACGGTAAACGACCGCTTTGGGCACTCTCAGGGAGACCTGGTTCTGAAGGCCATTGCGTCTGCCGCGCACAGCGTTCTGCGCCCTCAGGACCTGATTGCGCGCTGGGGCGGAGAAGAGTTTGCCGTTCTGCTGACCGGCCTGGACGAGCGGGCCGCCCGCCGTATTGCCGAACGGATGCGGGCCGCGGTGGAGCACAGCGTCCGCCGTCCGGACGGCGCCCCCGTCACCGTGAGCCTCGGAGTGTCCCTGTGTAAGGAAGAGCCCGAGCTGGAGCAGATGCTCCAGGTTGCGGACCGATCCCTCTATCAGGCCAAGTCTCTGGGGAGGAACACGGTCTGCGTGGATTCCTGTCTGGACCGTGACTCTCTGGAGAACTTAA
Source organism: uncultured Spirochaetaceae bacterium (assembly GCA_964591085.1). Taxonomy (GTDB): domain Bacteria; phylum Spirochaetota; class Spirochaetia; order DSM-27196; family CAZPXH01; genus CAZPXH01. The sequence goes on from CAZPXH010000008.1 coordinate 105,395, forward strand.
CGCAGACAAAGGACACCGAAGACAACTGAGCCCCGGAAACCATCGCCGGTAACCGGGGCTCCACTAACAGGGGATCCGCTGGTCTGAAGTCAGGGTCCCTACAACCACTCAGGTACCCTTCATGCGCCCAAGCACCCTTGAAGGCTCAGTCCCAGTCCAGTGAACCTCCGCTCTGGTACTCGGTCACGCGGGTCTCAAAGAAGTTCTTCTCCTTGGACAGATCGGTAGCCTGGCTCATCCAGGGGAAGGGATTGTCCGCCTCAAAGTGCTTGGGCAGGTTGATCCGCTCCAGCCGACGGTCCGCGATGTACTCCACGTACTCAATGAACTGCTCGGCATTGATCCCCAGAATTCCCTCGGGACAGGCGTCCCGGGCGTAAATCTTTTCAAGCTCAACGGATTGAAGGATGCGCTCCCGGAGACGGTTGCGGAAATCGTCAGTCCAGACTTCCGGGTTCTCCGCCACGATGGTGTTGATCAGATCAGCGCCAAAGGCGAGGTGCAGGCTCTCATCCCGCATGATGTACTCAAACTGTTCGCCGATACCCACCATCTTCCCCTGCCGCTTGAGCGCCAGCATCATAGCGAACCCGGCATAGAAGAAGATTCCTTCCATAATGATGTAGTAGCCCACCAGGTCATGGACAAATCGCTGGATGTTGGCGGTGCCCTCAGTGGTGAAGTTGGGGTCAAAGACCGCCTCGGTCAGTTTGATAACAAAATCGTCCTTCTCCTTGATGGAAGGGATGATGTCGTACATGCCATAGATCTCATCCGGGTCCAGCCCCAGGCTGTCACAGCAATAGATGAAGGTATCGGTGTGGACCGCCTCCTCAAATGCCTGACGCAGCATGTACTGCCGACATTCCGGATTGGTGACGTGGTTGTAGACGGCCAGAACAATGTTGTTGGCCGTCAGGCTTTCGGCGGTGCTGAAGAAACCGAGATTCCACAGTATGAGCCGACGCTCTACGTCCGTCAGCGCATCCCGGTTCTTCCACTGCTCTATGTCGTCCTGCATCGGAATCTCTTCCGGCTGCCAGGTGTTTGCAATTCCGTCCTTATAGTGTTGCCGCGCCCACTGGTAGGTCATCGGCAGGATCTTGTTAGGGTCGGTCTTGCTGTTGTTGATGATTCCCATATTGATTCCTCCTCACGGGATCTGATGCTGTGTTGATTCTGGCGCGGTCCTACTGGCAGGCCTCGCAGTCCGGATCGAGCAGGGAGCACACGTTGGTGACCTCCGAGCCGGCCCCGGCCTGCGGGTTCAGAAAATCGGCTTCTCCGGAGCCCACGCTTCGTACCTCCACCTGCGCCGGAGTGGCCCGAGAGCGGCTTGCGGCGCTCGCTTGCGTCCCGACGCGCCCCTCCTGCGTGGCTCGTTCAGCGGGCTCCACTGCTGCCGGCGCGTCCGGCGTGTCGACTGGCCCGCTTGCCGGAGACAAGCCCCCGGTGCGCGCGATGAGATCTGCCAGGGCACCACGCTTCAGCTGAGGAGCCGCCTCTGATGCGGGAACCCGCTCGGGCTGGCTGACCGGCACCCGGGCCGGCGCAGTCGACGGTGAGGCGGCCAGTGCGGGCACCTGCTGAAGTGCGGGCTGCACAGGCGCAGCATGCTGTCCATCGGTACCGGTTGCCGCGAGTTCGGCTGTGGCGGCGTGCGCCTCTGACGGTACCGGAGCAGCAGGTGCCGCGGCCCTGGCGTGAGCTTCGGCGGGAGCCGGTGTGGCGGGTGCGCCGCCGTCCAACTCGGTGTACTCGCGCTTCTGCGTGTAGCCGTACTGCTTTGCGTCCAGGGTGCTCTTCTCAATCTGGCTGGCACCGAGGGTCCGCAGGTAGTAGGTGGTCTTCAGGCCCATGCGCCAGGCGGCGCGGTAGATTTCATCCAGCTTCTTCCCGGAGACCCCCTTCATGAACACGTTGTGGCTCTGGCTCTGGTCAATCCACTTGGACCGCACTGCGGTGAGGCGGAGGGCTGCTACCGGATCGATATCAAAGGCTTCCTTGTACAGTGCCCGGAGCTCAGCCGGGATCTCATGAATCTGCCCGACGTTGCCGTCGTAGTACTTCAGCTTGTCCAGCATGGTCTGACTCCAGAGGCCCATGCGCTTGAGATCTGCCACCAGATAGCGGTTGATGATGGTGAACTCACCGCTCATGTTGGCCTTGACGTAGATGTTCTTGTAGATCGGCTCAATGCAGGGGAATGCCGCGGCGATGTTGCTGATGGTAGCCGTGGGGGCAATAGCCATGGTGTTTGAGTTGCGCATGCCATACTGTCTCACGTGCTCACGAACCGGGGCCCAGTCCATGCGGCTCTCCCGGTTCACCTCAACCGCCTGCCCGCGCTCCTGCTCCAGCATTGCAACGGTATCGATGGGGAAGATCCCCCGATCCCACTTGCTCCCGCGGAAGCTCTCGTATGCGCCACGCTCCCTGGCGAGCTTGCTGCTTCCGAGAATGGCGTGATAGCTGATCAGTTCCTGGATCTCGTCCGCAAGCTCTGCGGCCCCGTCGCTGTCAAAGGGCAGGCCCAGCTTGAAGAGCGCGTCCTGGAAGCCCATGAGGCCCAGACCCACCGGCCGGTGCCGGAGGTTGGAGCGCTCGGCTTCTACGGTTGGGTAAAAGTTGATGTCCACCACGTTGTCCAGCATTCGCATCGCCGTATCAACGGTGGCAGCCACCTGCTCCCGGTCAAGGCCGCCATCACGGGTGACGTGGCGCTCCAGATTGATGCTACCGAGGTTGCAGACTGCAGTTTCGTCGGTTGAGTTGTTGAGCGTGATCTCAGTACACAGATTGCTGTTGTGCACAACGCCGGCGTGGTCTTGCGGACTGCGGATGTTGCTGGGGTCCTTGAAGGTGATCCAGGGGTGGCCGGTCTCAAACAGCCGGGTCAGCATCTTCCGCCAGAGCTTGGTTGCCTCTACTCGCTTGAACCGCCGCATCTCGCCGGCTGCAGCCTTCTTCTCATAAGCTACGTATGCCTTCTCAAACTCGCTGCCGTAGATCTCGTGGAGATCAGGAACCTCATCCGGGCTGAAGAGGGTCCAGTAGCTGTCCTGCTCCACTCGCTTCATGAAGAGATCCGGGATCCAGTTGGCGGTGTTCATGTCGTGGGTGCGGCGGCGGTCGTCGCCGGTATTGCGCCGCAGATCCAGGAAGTCCTCGATGTCCAGGTGCCAGGTCTCCAGGTAGGCACAGGTTGCACCCCTGCGCTTGCCCGAGCGGTTGATGGCAACGGTGGTGTCGTTGGCGATCTTCAGAAAAGGGATGACGCCCTGGCTCTCAACACGCGTGGAGTGAATCTGGCTGCCGGTTCCCCGGATGCTGGTCCAGTCATTGCCGATGCCGCCGCTCCACTTGGATAACTGCGCGTTGTCCCCGATGACCTTGAAGATGTGAGTCAGATCATCCTTCACCGTGGACAGGTAGCAGCTGGAGAGCTGCGGATGGGTAAGCCCGCTGTGGAACAGTGTTGGCGTTGAGCTGACAAAGCGCAGGGTTGAGTAGATCTCGTAGAACTCGATGGCGCGCGTTGTGGGATCATCCTCCCGGATTGCCAGGCCCATCGCCGCGCGCATCCAGAAGGCCTGTGGGGTCTCAAGCAGCCGGCCTTCCAGATGCACGAAGTATCGCTCGGAGAGTGTCTGTATACCGAGGTAGCGCAGGTTCCGGTCCCGGACGGGATCCAGTGCCTCGGAAAGACGGTCCAGATCCAGGTTCAGCAGTTCCGGGGTGAAGGCTTCCGCGGCTATCCCTGCGCGGATTCCCGCTATGAAGGCTCTACGGTAGTGTTCGTCCAGGGTCTCTTCGGTGACGGACTCACCGATGATCTCCCGGTAGAGTCGCTGCAGGTAGATACGGGTTGCGAGAGTGTCGTAGGCAGGATCCCGCTCAATGTAGGCAACAGCCGCGAGGACCATGGCCTTCTCCAGGTCAGCGGTACTGATTCCGGAGTAGATGTTCTTCAGGGTCTCCCGGAGGACGTCCTCAAGCAAGACATCGGTTCCGAGCCCGGCTGCCGCGCGGTGGAGCGTAGCCTTCACCTTTTCAATATCAAAGGGAACCGTGGAGCCATCCCGCTTGACTACGCTGAGCTTGCCCACAGAAGCGTTGCGAACCGTCTGCTGCTGGCGCTCCTGCCGCCTCCGAGCGCGCTCCTCCCGATAGAGGATGTACTTCTTGGCAACAGAATAGAGATCGTTTCGGACCAGATGCTTCTCCACCACGTCCTGAATCTCTTCTATGCCCGCAGAGGCCTCCCGGTACCGGGAAAACAGCTCCCGTTCAATGGCATCGATCAAACCGTCAAAGTCGGCCTCCGCTGTGCTCTGTCCGGCGGCTTCAAATGCTTTCTGTACTGCGACGCTGATGCGGCCGCGGTCATAGTCCACCAGATCGCCGTTGCGCTTCTTTACCTGCAGCAGGTTCATTGCTTCCTCCCGAGTGCGCGATGGTAGCAGTCCGGCCCATCAAGGGCAAGGGTTTTACGCTACATATGGTGTATCGGAAGGCACTTTCTGTTGGTTAACACCATATACCCTGTCGTCCACAGCTTTTGCACAGGTTTCCCGACGATAGGCGGCGCACAAACCCGCTTTCAGGTGGCGCCGCCCCGGCACAAGCGCGATTTGAACCTCCAAACCGGGCAGAAGCCCCAACTTCAGGCGGGCCTGTGCCGGCGGGCTAGCTCCTGAATGCCGGCGTCCGTGGAGAAAAAGCGCGGGTCTGGCTCAATCAGGACCCGGGAAAGCTCCAGCCGATCCGCGTCAAAGCAAACCCCGATGGTGGGATCCTCACTCCGGGGTGTGCCGTTGTGCCCGCGAATGGCCGCCTGCAGCAGGGCAAACTGGCCATCCGTCAGGTCAGTGAGCAGCGTCTCCCGAATCCGGAGAATGGAGGCGGCCCCACGCGGTCCGTGCTTCGGATCCCGGCCATCGCTGATACGCCGGTGATCGTGGAGCAGCCCGAACAGGCGCGCTACCGTCTCGTCTGCGCCGGGAGTACGCCGGGCCAGCAGCGCGGCATTCTCGGCTACCCGGACCCAGTGCTCCCGTCCGTGGACAGAGCTATCCGCAAGAGTAGCCTCCTGTGAAGCCCAGGCAAGCACAGCATCAAAGTCCATAAGTCTCTACGGTACCGGATTGGCAGCGGAGGGACAGCCTCGTGAACCCCCGGAGCACGCATCAATGCAGCGGCAGTCGGGGCCCGGGCGCGATACAATACGCCAGCGCGTCGCAGGACAGCCCCGGGGCCTGAGAGCGCCCGGGGGGCTTGATAGAGAGCACCCAGGGAGAAAGCCGACGCGCCCATGAAGCGCTGGGCCGGCTTCCGGACTATCAGGCTGCATGGAGTGCAGCTCCGGAACGTGGCCTGAACCCGGCGGACCGCCGCTACCCGATGTTGTCGGAAAGACCTTCCCGTCCCTTGGAGACCTCAGGCCGTATCCCTGGCAGCGGCTGGTCCTGGCCGGGCTAGCCAGCGCGTTTGCAGCTGTGGCTTCAGGGATGGGGGAAGCGGCCGGCACCGGGCAGGACGAGGGGGCACGGGAGACTGACCGGGCCCGGCAGATTGTGATCCTGCCAACGGGCGCAGGGAAGTCTCTCTGCTTTCAGGGTCCGGCGCCTGACCTCCCCGGCCTCACCCTGGTGATCTACCCGCTGAAGAGCCTGATCCGGGACCAGCAGCGGCGGGCAGCGGAGGCCGGCGTGCCAAGCTCGGTGCTGACGGGGGATCAGAGCCGGGATGAGCGGCGCCGGGCACTTGCCGAGATCACCGGGGATCCGTCCGGCCGGCTGGTCCTGTGCAACCCGGAGACTCTCGCGAGCCCCGGGGTGCTGCGCGCTCTGGCCGCCTTGCCGGTCAGTCACCTGGTGGTGGATGAAGCGCACTGTGTCAGCGAGTGGGGAGACAGCTTTCGTCCAGCCTACCTCGGCCTGGGGGACTGCATCGCTGAGCTCAGGCCCCGCGTGACCACGGCCTTCACGGCCACCGCGAGTGAGCGGATTCAGCACCGGGTTGCAGCAGTGCTCTTTGGCAGCCGTGGATTCCACCTGGTCAACGCAAATCCGGACCGGCCCAACATCATTCCCGCGATCTATCCGTCCTTTCATCCGGCGGCAGATATTGCCGCGGCGCTCGCGGGTGTGTTTCCGCTGCCAACGCAGCTCCAGGTGCGCCTCCCCGCAATTGTGTTCTGCCGCACCCGTGGCGCAACCGAGCTCCTGGCGCAGTACCTGCGAACGCGCCTTTCGGTTCCGGTCCGTTCCTACCACGCAGGGCTCCCGGCGGAGGCTCGACGTGCAGGGGAAGACTGGTTCTTCTCCCAGACCGCGGCAGTGCTCTGTGCGACCTGTGCCTACGGAATGGGTGTGGACAAGCGGGACATCCGTTGCGTGCTGCATGCGGGTCTTCCGGAAACCGTGGAGGCCTGGCTTCAGGAAACGGGCCGGGCAGGACGGGACGGGTCCCAGACCTCGGCAATCAGCTTTGCCTCTGCGCGGCCGGGTGTTGTCCAACCGGCCTGGGCATCCCCGCTCCTTGCCCCGGGCTGCGGCTGCCAGCGAGCGGCAGCGCTTGCCGCAATGGGCCACAGCCCGGAGGTCTGCGGGGGCTGCGGCGGATGCCTCCCGGCTGATCCGCGCGTGGGCGCGCCAGGACC
>CAZPXH010000009.1:0-8366 GCA_964591085.1 uncultured Spirochaetaceae bacterium
GGCAGTGGGCCTACGATGAACAGGTCGGTTTTCGCGTGGAACTCAGCCATTTGGGTGACAGTGCGGTTCCCTTTGGTGCGGCTGCGATGGTCAGCCAGTACCTCTTTGTTCTTCCGGCCTCAGAGCGTCAGCGGGACAGCCCGGAGGGGCAGATTGCGAGCAGACTGTTTGACCAGACCATAGCGTCCCGCCTTCAGGTCTGAGCGCCCGGCCCTGGCTGCGGTGCCGGAGTCCAGCGGGCGAGCACGTCTGCTGCCTTGTGACCAGTGACTTCCGTGATCAGCGCCTCTTCCTCGGGCGTAAGATTGGGGTTTGCCTGCCTCAGCCGCTCAAGGATGGCCCGCAGGCGCGCGAACTTCGGCGGATCAACACGGAAGAGGAAGCTTGCTGCAAAGGCCAACCCGATGAAGCCAAGCTGGCCGAACACAAACAGGGATCGAATCGCTTCTCCGACGCCAGGCCCGACAGCGCCCGTCCCACCCTCCAGGCCCGCGAGTTCCAGGACCAGCCCGATCAGCGGAGCAACAATGAGCCCGTTGGCACCCTTGCGGAAGAAAGTCATAGCTCCGGCATGGGCTCCGGGCTGGCGTGCACCGCTCATCATCTCTCCGACATCGGTAGTAGTCGGGAGCATGGACCACGGAACCAGAACCGCGGCGCTCGTCCCGGTTCCCACAAGAGCAGCAAGCAGCATGATCAGGGGGGTGGGCGTCTGCGAGTCCACCACCAGCGCCACAAGCGTGATTGCAAGTGCCCACGCCGCAAGCCCTATCCGCACGCTTGCAGCCTTGCCGATGCGGTTGCCGATCCAGGTGTGGACAGGAATGAAGATGAGCTGGCTTACCAGCAAGGCACCAAGCGCGAGGAAGTAGGCATCAGGCCTCCCCACGCTGTAGGTCACAAAGAAGGTGAAAACCGTGATCAGGAGGTCAATAGCGGAATAGCAGAATATATAGACCAGCATATGAGCGCGAAAAGTCCGGCTTCCGAACATATTACCCACTCTCCGGATGTACGCCCGGACCGAGCCACCAGGGCTTGAGCCCTCCGATCGCAGTTCCCAGGTCCCGGCAAAGACCAGAATCCATGGGAGCGCGTAGATCACCCCAAAGATGATTCCCATGGTGAAGTAGCCGTCCCCGCTTCCGCTACCGCCGAGGTCTATGAGCAGATTGGGAACAACCGCCGCCGCCAGCGTGGATGCCTGTCCGCCAATCAGGCGCGCCCCACTGAGCCGTCCGCGGATGCGGAAGTCTGTAGTCATCTCTGCGGGCAGTGCGGAGTAGGGGACCATCACCAGGGTGTACACCGCGGAAAAGAGAACGTAGGCGCCGGCGTAGTAGAAGAAGAGGCCCAACTGCGTATCAAAGGCCGCCGGGTACCACAAGGCGGCAAAGCTCACGGCAACGGGCACGATGCCTACCAGAAAGTACACGCGGCGTCGGCCGAGGCGACTCCTGGTGCTATCTGAAATGTAGCCCATCAGCGGGTCGGTGACCGCGTCAAAGATGCGCCCCGCGCTTACTACCGCGGCAGCCAACGCCGGCCTGAGACCGGCCACATCGGTGAGGAAAAACAGGAACAGCAGGGAGATCACCACAAAGGAGCCACCGCCATACATGTCGCCTGCACCGTAGGCTACCAGGTTGTACCAGCGTACCTGGCGCACCTCGGACGACCCCTCGTGATGTGTATTCATTCGTGTATGATGAAGGACAGGTGATTCGTCAGACAAGCGCCCGCCTGCTCGCCGCCTTTCGGCGACTCCTCCGCGCACTCTTGATTATGCTGCTATGGCTCTTCACCCGTCTCCGGCTTTCCGGCGGGCAGCACGTTCCGCTCCGTGGGGGCTTCATCATCGCAGGCAACCACGAAGCGATATTTGAGCTTGCACTGATGGTTGCGGTTTCCAGGAGGGCCCTGCACATCGTTGGTGCCGGAGACATCCCGCTGGACCCGACCTACCGCTGGATGGCACGGCTCTACGGCTTTGTCCCCTACCGGCGCGGACTCATGGACCGCAAGGCGGTCAACGAGCTGCTCGGCTACCTGTCCCACGGTGACGGCGTCGGCATGTTCCCCGAGGGCGGGATCTGGAGTGCTGCGCGAAAGGAAGCCCACCGCGGCGTTGCGTGGCTTGCAGCCCGCGCGCAGGTTCCCGTTGTCCCCGTTGGCTTCAGCGGAAGTGCCGCGGCCCTGCCCGCACTTGCCCGAATTCGCAGGCCAACGGTCTGTGCGGCGTGCGGACCACCCCTGTTCCCACCGCCTGCGCGCGCGGGGAGGGACGAGCTCAACGCGTTTGCGAGGGAACTCATGGCTCGAGTAGATCGGCTTGCGGGGAGAACAGAGGTGGAGGAAGCTGATGCCGCCGAGCCGAGCCTCCGTGTGGAGGGACAGGATGGTGACCTGTCGGTTCCCGGAACTAGCCGAGTGGCCTGGTTTCTCGCAAACCCCACCCTCATTTGCGTGTTCACGCGAAACCTCCGCCGTAAGCTCCCCGAGCTGGACCGCATTGATGGCAGCCGCCCGGAGCTGGACGCCCAGCGACTCGCGTGGGATCTCCGCTGCGTTCGAGCCTATGTGTTCCTGCGCAACCGCGCGTTCTTCAGCTATCGCTTTGGTGCGGACCGGGGAAGCGAAATCATGGAAGGACTCCGGCTGCTTGCCGAGGGTCTGGAGAAGCTGCCCGCGGGTAGCGTGGTACGGATCTACGCCTCGCTCAGTCCGAACTCGCGTTCGAGCCGCTCGTAGTAGTCAATCACCGAGCGCACGTAGCGCCGTTTGTCTCCGTAGGGCTGGTAGAAGAAGCTCCGCTTGAAGCCGTATACCACGATGTTCTTCAGCTGCCGCGGCGTGATGTCAAAGGCTTCCAGCGCCAGGTTGAACTCGTCTGTGACAGTGGTGTGCGAGACAAGGCGATTGTCAGTGCAGATTGTCAGCGAGAGGTTCCGGTCAAGCATACGGCGCATGCTGTGATCCCGGATGTTCTGGATTGCGGGGGAGGTCTGCAGGTTGCTGGTCAGGCAAACCTCAATGGTGATCCGACGGTCGGCGATGAAGTTGACAAGCGCATCGATATAAGCCGCAGGGTCCTGGACCGAGGGGCGGTCCACCATCTCAGCATCAAACAGGTGCAACCCGTGCCCGATCCGGTCTGCGTGCAGCTTGCCCAGGGCCTGAAAAATGGAGTCCGGTCCGTAGGCCTCGCCGGCGTGCACTGTCTTCGGGAGGAAGGCCCGGTGAGCAATGTCAAAGGCCTCCTGGTGCAGCGCCGCCGGGTTGCCGTACTCGCTTCCGGCGAGGTCAATTCCAACGATTTGCACGTCGCCGCTCTGCCGCAGCCGCACCGCGGCTCTCGCGAGTTCTGCGGATGCCATCTGAATAAGCTCCGTCCGCTCACTCCAGGGGTGCATCTCTGCAAGCTGCCGGTACCACGCGCTGAACCCATCCGTGAAGTAGCGCATAGCGCTGCAGATGATCCCGTACTCAAAGCCGGGTTCGGAAGTGTCAACGTCTTCGTTGATCTCGGTCTTCGCTCGCCGCAGCCCGCCATCCACCGCGGAAAGCACGTCTGCGAAGCTCATACCGCCGCCCATATGCAGTTGGGGTGCAAAGCGAACCTCAAGGTAGCGGACGCCTTCGTCCCAGTTGTCCATCGCAAGCTCGTAGGCCGCCCGGTCAAGCGCACGTGGATCCTGCAGAACGGCCACGGTCCACTGGAAGCCGGTGAGGTACTCGTCCAGGTTTGCGTAGCTCGGCTTGAAGACCTTCGCGTTGAGTCCCTCCTCGGTCATTGAGGGCAGGTTGATACCGCGGTCTTTCGCAAGCTCAATCAAGGTTGCAAGGCGCAGGCTCCCGTCCAGGTGGACGTGCAGGTCTGTCTTTGGCATGCGGCGGACAAATTCCTGGGGGATCATGTGTCAGCCTACGCCCGCCCCGCCACTGCGGGCAAGATGGCGCTGCACAAGCGCACGAAACTGGTCGCCGCGGTCAAACTCATTGCGGAACAGCTCAAAGGATGCGCAGCCCGGCGAGAGCAGCACCGGGATCTCCGGTCCAGCCACCTCCAGCGCCGCGTTGAGGCAGGCCTCCAGGGACCGGAAGGGCCCACCGATTGGAAGCGCCTGAGCCTGACCGCCGGGATGCTGCTCCAGGCCCGCCAGGATCGCGCTCCTGATCTGTTCCGTAGCGCTCCCCTCAAGCAGGATCAGACCGGAGATCTTTCCGGATATCTCTGCAAATCGGGCGTAGGAGAGGTCCTTGTCCGTTCCCCCGCAAATCAGAACGGGGGGGCGTGCAAGTGACTCCACCCCGGCTATGACCGCCTCTGGAACGGTGGCTGCGCTGTCGTTAAAAAAGCGCCGGGACTCGGGGTCCGTGCCGATGAACTCCATTCGATGGGGGATTCCCGGGTATGCAATGGCGGCGGACGCCGCCGTCGCCGCTTCAACTCCCAGCAGCTGCAGGCAGAACGCAGAAAGCGCGCGGTTTCTTCCTCTCGGGCCCCGCTCGCCGGGGGTACCGGGAAACAGGATCCCGGACTCACTTTCGTTTCGGTACCGAATCGGACCTTCATCCGAGTCCCAGGTGACTCCGCTGTCCAGGTCCGGCCGGGAGCCCCAGCCGTCCGCAAGCTTGCCCGGCCACTGGCGGCGGAACATCGCTTCCCACGCTGACGGTGCACCCAGGACCAGTGTTGCGTTGGAAACTGCACCGGTCCCTACGGCCGCCTTGTCCCTGGCATAAGCATCCATGTCTCCGTAGTAGTCCTGATGGTCGGTCATGAAGGAGGTGATCACCGCCAGGTCCGGGCGCAGCCGGCCGCCAGCAGCGAACCACCCGGTGAGGGCAAGGTCTCCGAGCTGAAAACTGGACAACTCCAACACAACGGTATGGCCCTGCTGTGGCTGGAAGCTGAGTGGAGACACCGTGATGTTACCCCCGAGGTGCGCCGGAACCCCGGCATGACGCAGCCCAAAGTGGATTGCGGATGCCGTCCCGGATTTGCCTTTGGTTCCGGTTACCGCAACCAGCCTGCCGTCGAAGGAGGCCCGGAAGATGGAAATGTCGGTCTCCACGCGCGTGGCCAGTGCAAGGTAGCGGTTGTTTCGGGGAACCGCCGGATTCTTGACTACCCAGTCCGCATTGCGGAAGTCCGGTTCTTCATGGCGGCCGAGCACGACCCTGACGTCCGGGAGGTCTGCCATCGCATCCAGGCTGGGCCGGAGTACGGTCTCATCCCGCAGGTCAGTGACCGTGACTCGTACCCCGCGCTCTGCAAGGTAGCGAACCGTCGCAAGCCCGCCCCCGTGAAGACCAAGACCCATGACCGTTGCCCGATCCGGGAGATCGGCGAGTTTTGGGACCGTGTGCTCAGTCGTTCTCAATCCGGAACTCCACGTCCCCCTGATCGTTGAGGAATCGCTGGACATGGACGCCGTTGAACTGGTCTTTCCACCAGGACGGAACCTCCGCCTTCAGGGCCTTGAACGCTTCCAGATCCGTGCTGAAGCCGGACTCCCGCAGAGCTTTCTCAATCCGCTTCATGTGGGGACGGACAAACGCCCGGGCGTGCTGCAGAAGCGTCAGATTGCTCCGGCGGTGTGATCGTTCCATGTCAATGACCGTCTGGCTGATGGACTTGTACTTGCAGGAAAACGGATACCAGGGATGGATCCGTTTCCCGGAAGACGTGAAGAGTCGGCTGAAGAACTGCGCAAGGTCCCGGTCAATCCATATTCCCTCACGTTGCCGTCCCCAGCCCCGCTCTCCGACGAATGTGGTACTGACGATCTGCTCCACCTGCAGCCTCTTCACCTCATTGCCGTCACCGCCGACCGGGTGAACCGGTACCATGTCGGCCTCCAGGAAGAGGTTTCGGCTCCGGTAGCGGGGCGAGGTGGCGTTGTCCCGCTGCTCCAGCGCCTCGTGCTTGCGGGTACGGAACTGCAGATCCACCCGAACGAGGTAGGCAAAGGTCTGCCGCCGATACGAGTACAACTGAAAGAAAGCCGGCCGGAACAGGTTGGCCGGATCGTAGTAGTACGTGGTTCCGGAAAAAACCTGCGGAGCAAGCTCGCTGAGGCGATCGATCACCTGGGCCAGGATCTCCCGGTATCCGTCTGGTGGTCGCGGAGAACGAAAGTCATGGTTGAGCGGAAGCCGAGGCATGTCATAGGTGTCCGAAAGCACAAGGAACATGTCCTCGCCCTGGTCAAAGTGGACGGAGAACTCCCGCTCCTTCTCCTCCCGTGCCCGTATCAGGGCGTCTACGCGAGGATCACGAAGATTGACCGGGATTGCCCCGCCGGTGTTGACGCCCTGCTCCATCAGTTCTGTTCAGTATTCAGCCCGCGGATCTCCGTAATGTACCAATTCCCGCGCCTGCGCTCCACTCGAACCGTCTCTGTCACCTCCGCGGACTCGGAGAAGGGCAGGCCATCGGGTCCGGCACCCTCTCCCGGAACGTAGAGCACGTAGTTCACGCGGTACTCCCGGAACTCCTCTCCGGCGCCGGATTCCGCCAGTGATAGATCCAGCACGCCAACCGGAACGGTACCCCGCTCTCGCTCGCCCTCGGGGAGTGCAAGCCAGGTTGCTGCATCCATAAAGGGCTCGCGGAACTCCACTGACGCGCGAACCCGCCCGATGACAAAGAGATTGGTTGCCAGGTCAATCAAAGATGCTCCGGCATTTCGCCAGGTTGCGTCCGCCATGGTCTCACGGTCCAGCTCCCCAAGCGACGTGTAGAACTCCCGTACCAGCTCCGGCGCACCCAATCCTGCGGTACTGGGGGGAGCGAGCGCTCCGCGAATCATGCCGAGGGGAATGCTGAGCACCAGGGCAGCCAGCAATCCACCGGCGATCAGCGCGCGCCAACGGTTCCCCAGGAAGCGCCGGAGCCGGTACCACATGTCGCGCATTTGCGCGGCCCGCTTCCTCGCTTCTTGCCCACCACCCGGTGGGGCAACGGCGCCCTGTGCGCCCGCGTCTATGGCCCCGGCGCCGGCACCCGGGCTCGCATCCGCGACCCGGCCTTCGCCCCTGGCCTGCCCCTTGGTGTGGTCCGCCGAACCAAGCCACTGCAGTGCGGACAGGGCATCTTCCAGGGACAGGCGGCCCCGAAAAGCCCGCGAGCACAACTGCTGGAGTTCCCGTGCCAGGCTTTCACCGACAGCCGGCGCGTGCAGTACCGGATCATCAACCATCCCGCGCCGCATACGGTCCCGCCGCTCAGCAGCGTCCCCCCGCTCAACCGGCCAGGCTCCACAATGGTGGCGGTACAGGAAGGCCGTGATCACCGCAGCGAGCCGGGGCTCCCCGCGCAGCTCGGGAAGGCTGTAGCTGGCCTCAGGAGCAAGCTCCCCACGGGCGCGGGGCAGCAGGGTATGCACCAGCTCGTCCCGGAAAAACAGCAGGCCGCCGCTGTCCGTTACAAGCACCAGTTCCAGGCCCAGCTCCTCCGGATTCAGACCGCGTTCCCGGTAGAGATTCAGGGCTGCACGCAGAAGTCCGAGGTTCCGGGTCCCTGACTCGCTACCCAGCGTCTGCAGCAGGGGAACAACGCTGCGGTCAGGCCCGTAGAACACCAGGGTCCCCTTGTTCCCGACTCGCCCGACAACCGGCCAATCGCGAATCACGGCTCCTTCCACTTCAATCCCCGGGCGCGAAACCGCCTCCAGGGTTGCAGGTGGGATTCCGCGAACCGGCAGACTGGTCTGCAAGCCAAGGAAACGCTGTTCCTGGTGCTCAACGGTGACAAGTCCGGGGCTTTTGGGGCTGATCTGCATCCCTTCGGCGACTATTCCACGCGCCTACCCGGTGGTCAACGTAGCCAACAGCTGCTCCAGCCGGGCAGCGTCGGCCGCCACCGTGAAGTTTCGGTCATGGGTGGGAATCACGGTCCCGGTGACTCCGTGCTTTGCTCGGCGAAGATACTTCACTTGCGTGTAGAAGCAGTTGGCCGACCGCTCGCCCCGCGCCCGGCTGTAGTGCACCGCCAGGAGGGCCGCATCCCGCATTACCTCAAGCGGGGGAGGATGGCCGGGCTGATGGCGAATGAACACGTACCCGCCGGGCCGATCCCGGACGTGAAACCACCAGTCATTACCGCGCACTAGGTGGCGCAGCAGAGCGTCATTCTCCCGGGCCGTTCGGCCCACCAGTAACTCGTAGCTGTGGCTGTGGAAGCGGAGCCCCGGTCCGCTGTCAGAGTTCTGAAGTCTTGGTGGCCGCCTGAGCTCCGCTTCCAGCTCCGCCGACAGCCCGCCACCGGACTCAAACGAATCAAGCTCAGCCTCCAGCGATGAAAGCTTCTGCTGGAGAACCTGCAGGTGATCGGTGGCGTGCTCACGAGCCCGCCGGGC
>CAZPXH010000009.1:8466-96863 GCA_964591085.1 uncultured Spirochaetaceae bacterium
AGGTTCACTGCGTCCCCGCCGCGATCAATCCGCACGTGGACAATCCGGTCGCCACCGGGCTGGGACGCTTCCCGGATCCGTCCCCCACGAATCCGGGCCCGGAGCAGCTCTGCAAAGCGCGGGCTCGGCTTCATCGGCGACGGAGGCGCCGAGGTCAGGAAGAACAGGGGGTTGGTCTGTGCCATCGCCAGGACCAGTGTTCGGCCCTTTGCGCCGGCACCGCTGAGCTCCAGCAGGAGCGTGCTGTAGTCGCTCTGCCTGATTCTGCGGACGAACAGACCTGGGAGCGCGGCCTCCTTCAGCAGAAGGTCAATCTCCCGATGGTTCAGGGCCATTGACGCTCGCCCAGGGGTCGTTCCAGCCGGTCGGCGGCCAGGTCATCGTCTCCAATTCCCAGGGAGCGACGCACGGCGCCAACAAGGTGGAGACTACCGAACACCAGCACCGCCGATCCCGGGGGAACAGAGCCAAGTGCCTCTGTGAGTGCGTCCCGCGGGTCGGAGCGAACAAGGACAAAAGCGGGTCCCGGCATTCCGGGAAGATCCAGCATCGCCTCCGGTGGCTGCGGCCGGAAGTCGCCGGCTCGGGTAAGGATGAGGCGTTCCACGGGGCCGAGCGCGCGGACCAGGGGGACCGGGTCCCGCCCGGTTGAGGTTCCAAAGACGGCACATGCCGGGCGAATTCCCATTGCAACAAGCGTTTCCCGGGTGGTAGCCACGCTCTCTGCTGTGTGCGCGCCGTCCAGAACCAGGGTCCGCCCGCGGATGCTCAGCAGCTCAAAGCGGCCCGGCTGCCATGCCCGGGAAAGCGCCGCTGCGGTTCGGACCGGCGATGCTGCCATATCTGCCTCAAGGTCCGTCAGCGCAAGCGCGGCCAGCACAACCGCGACGTTTCTCCCCTGGACTGTCCCGTTCATCCGCAGCTTCACCGGTGGTGCCCCCGGCAGGTGCACCCGGGTTCCGTCGGCATCCACCGAGAGCGGCGGTGTCTGGGCATCGCTGAGCTGGTGAAGTACAGCTCCCTTGCTGGTGGCCGTTTCTGCTATGACGCGCTCAACCAGCTCGGTATTGGGCATCACCACCAGGGGCACGCCAGGCTTGGAGATGCCGGCCTTCTCAGCGGCGATGTGCCCGATGGTAGGACCGAGGAAGTCCATGTGGTCCATCCCGATGGCGGTAATCAGGCCAACCTCGGGCGTCACCACGTTGGTAGCATCCAGACGTCCGCCCAGACCCACCTCCAACACGGCCCACTCCAGGCCCGCCTCAACGAAGGCAAGGAAGGCACAGGCAGTCAGCGCTTCAAAGGTGGTGGGTATGGCATCACCATCGGTCTCCATGGCAAGAATCTCCCGGTGGATCCGCCGCATGGCCTTCAGGACCGAACCTTCCCCATCCGGGAGGCCGATGAGCCGGATTCGCTCCCGGTAGGAGTTCACGTGCGGTGAACAGTACAGCCCGCAGGTCCCGCGAAACTCGGCCAGCAGCTCCGCGGCGTAGGCGGAAGTACTGCCCTTGCCCTTGGTTCCCGCTACGTGAACACAGCGGAACCGGTCCTGGGGGTTCCCCAGGCGGGATACCAGCAGCTCCATGCGCTCCAGCCGATAGGTGCGAATGTCCGGGCGGCGCTCGCTGTTAAGCAGAGACTCAAAGAAGGCGTAGCCCTCGTCGACGCTCGCCGGCGGGGCGGTCTGAATCCTGGTCACTCGGAAACCAGGCCTCTGCGGCGGATGGCCAGCGCGTGAGCGGGAAAGCCCTCATAGTCGGCCAAGGTCACGATGTGCGGAGCAAGCCGCCGAAGGGCCTCCTCCTCAGCCTCAATCACCGTGCTGCTCCGCTGAAAATCGCGGACGCTTACCGGAGAAGCGCTCCGCGCGCGCCCGCCTGTGGGCAGGACGGCGTTGGGACCGGCGATGTAGTTGGCCAGACTGAACGGTGTTGCGGGACCGATGAGGATTTCGGCCGCATCCGGGATCTGTGCCGCAAGCTCCCAGGGCTGCTCCACCTGCAGCTGCAGGTGTTCCGGAGCAAAGCGGTTTGCGACCTCCGCGCATTCCTGCAGATCCCGACATATGAAGATGCCACCGTTGGTCTCCAGGACGGTCCGCGCAAAGCTCCGGCGTGGCTCCGGCAGTTCCTCCACAAAGCTATCCAGGAATTCGCTGCAGCCCTCCGCAATGGCGCGGGTCTCGCACAGCACCAGGGTGCAGGAGTCTTCGCCGTGTTCTGCCTCTATCAGCGCATCCAGCGCCACGATCCAGGGGTCTGCGGCCCTGTCTGCGATTACTACCGACTCCGTGGGGCCCGCCGGCAATCCGGTGTCGATTGTCCCCGCAAGCACCCGACGGGCTGCGGCAACCCAGGCGCTCCCGGGGCCGGTGACCTTCACCACGGGCTTGCAGCTCTCCGTGCCCAGGGCCAGAGCGGCAATCGCCTGCGCACCGCCGGTCCTGAGAATCTCGCTGATGCCGAGCTCCCGGCAGACCCAGGCAATTGCCGGATCAAGCGCTCCCCCAGGGCCTGGAGGGCTTGCAACCACAAGGCGGGGGACCCCGGCGAGGCGTGCGGGCACACCAAGCATGTAGAGCATGCTCGGGAAACTGCCCCGCCCCCGGGGCACGTAGAGCCCAGCGGAAGACAGGGGAAACACCCGTTCCTGGGCGCGGATTCCCCGCTCTACGGCAACAATCGGCGGAGGGTCGTGGACCTGCTGGCGATGAAAGCGTTCAACGTTCTCTATTGCCGTTTTCAGCGCTTCAGCAAGCGAGCTTTGGCAGGCGGCTGCGGCCTCAGCAATCTCCTGCCGACCGGCAATCAGGGGGAGGCCGCTGGTATCCACCCCGTCCAGCTCAGCGTTGAGCTCGTGAATGGCGCGGTCCCCGTGCTCGCGGACCCGCGAGATGATGACCTCAACGGCGGGAATCCGCTCGGCTATCCCGGCTTCACTCCGCGTGAGGATGCGCGCCTGTTCGTCCGCATCCACGTCGGACCAGTAGCGAGGGCGAATGGACATGCGCGCTACTGTGCGAAGGCCCGCAGCCTCCGGTCAAGGACTCCCTGATTGCCTTCCTTGCCCCGCGCAAGCGTGCCGGGGTAGCCTTCGCGGCACCGAGCCACACCATGCAAATCAAACCAATGTTCCGGAACAACATCGGGATGAGCGCCCACCCACTTGGGCTGGAAGCCGATGTCCGACGCCAGATCCAGTATGTCAGGGATCGCGGGCCCTTCAGCGGCCCGAAGACCGCGCTGATAATTGGCTCCAGCACCGGGTACGGACTCGCCACGCGAATCTCCCTCGCGTTTGGCGCGGGTACCCGGACGCTCGGGGTCTCGTTCGACAAGCCGCCGACACAGAAGCGAACCGGCAGCGTAGGCTGGTACAACACGGTGATCTTTGATCGCGAAGCGCAGGCCGCGGGAATCCCGAGCCAGAGCATCTTTGGCGATGCGTTCAGCCACGATATGCGCCGCCAGGTGGTTGAGACGCTCCGGGACGGCTTTGGCCCGGTGGACCTGTTCATCTACAGCGTCGCCAGCGGGGTGCGCGTGGATCCGGACACCGGCGAGGAGTTTCGCTCTGTCCTCAAGCCCATTGGTTCCGCGTACCGGACCAGATCCATCGATGTGATGACCGACGAGCTCGGTGAGGCGGTTCTGGAGCCGGCAACAGAAGAGGAGGCCCAGCGCACGGTCAAGGTCATGGGCGGGGAAGACTGGGATCTCTGGGTTGCTGCTCTCCTTGATGCCGGAGTGCTTGCTGACGGCGCCCAGACCGTTGCCTATACCTACATCGGGCCGAGTCAGACCCAACCGGTCTACCGGGACGGGACCATCGGCAAGGCCAAGGAACACCTGGAGGCCACCGCGCATCAGCTTGACCAGCGCCTGGCCGAGGCGGTCAAGGGCCGCGCCTTCACCTCTGTGAACAAGGCGATAGTCTCCCGCGCAGCCGCGATGATCCCGTCTGTGCCGGTCTATCTGGGAATTCTCATGGCGGTCATGACAGAGAAGGGCCTGGAGGAAGGTTCCATCGAGCAGATGTACCGACTGCTCACCGACCGGCTGTATGCCGGTGGGGAGGTGCCCGTAGACGAGCAGGGGCGGATACGCCTTGATGACTGGGAGATGCGCAGCGATGTACAGGAAGAGGTCTCCCGGCGTTGGGATGCCCTGACCGCGGACTCGCTTGGCAAGCTTGCCCGGATGGACCTGTACCGGAAGTCATTTCTGGAGCTCCACGGGTTCGGTATTCCGGGGATCGATTACGATGCTGACTGCAGCACCGATCCCTGGGGCAGTCACCCCACCGAGGTTTGAGCTGACGAGCCGGTGACCATGGAAGCCTTTGTCCTCGGCAGCGGCGGCTCCATGCCGCTTCCACACCGCGGGCTGACATCCGTACTCCTCCGCAGGGAAGGGGACCTGTTTCTCTTTGACTGTGGCGAAGGGACCCAGGTCTCATTGCGGCGGCTTAATCTCCGCTGGAAGAAGATCTCGGCGATATTCATTTCTCACACCCACGCTGACCACATCACCGGATTGCCGGGAATCCTCATGCTTTCCTCCCAGGTTGACCGGGAGGAGCCGCTGTACGTCATCGGGCCGCCGCGAACCCGTGAGTACGTGGAAGAAAGCCGGCGAATCCTGGAGATGCACATCAACTATGAGATCGTGGTTCACGAGATCAGCGAGCCCAAGAACACCCAGGTGGTGTTTGAGGGCCCAGGCTTCCACGTCCGGAGTTTTCCCCTGCGGCACACACGCGTCTGCGTTGGGTACTGTCTGCAGGAGGACGAGCGACCTGGAGTGTTTCACCCGGAGCGTGCGGAGGCCCTCGGTGTGCCGCGGGGCCCGATGTACGCTTTGCTGCAGTCCGGTGAAAGCGTGACCCTGGAAGGCGGGCGTCATGTAGAGCCCCACGAGGTTCTGGGTCCTGCTCGACGCGGACGGAAGTTCTGCTACGTCACCGACACCCGCCCGGTTGAGGAGATCACCACAAACGCTCGCGGTGCGGACCTGATGATTTGCGAGGGAATGTTTGAGCATGGCCTCCTGGATGCCGCGCGGGAGAAGCGGCACATGACCGGCGTTGAGGCTGCGCGGCTGGCAACCAAGGCCGGCGGAGTCCGCCGCCTCGGGCTCATTCACTTCAGCCCGCGCTACACGGATCGGCAGGTTCGGGACCTGGAGGCGGAAGCCCAGGCGGTGTTCCCGGAGACCTTTGCCACCCGTGACAGGCAGCACATCAGCATTCCCTTTCCCGATGATCCTCATTGACGGGCTTTCGGTCACCTATCCTGGCGAGCCTCACCCGTGGCTTGCGGTGCGTGACTTCACTCTGAGCGTGGACCGTGGACAACACGTGTATCTCAGCGGGCCGAACGGAAGCGGCAAGTCCAGTATCTGTCGGGTGATTGCAGGCGTGAGGATTCCGCAACAGGGGAGGGTGATTGTGGATGGGGTGAGGCTCCATGGAGACGGAGTGGAGCTTCGCAGGCGCGTGGCCTATGTCCCGGACCGCCTCCACTGGCCCGCCGCGGGCACGGTAGGGTCCCTCCTTGCCGCTGTACGGCTCCCGGAGAGCCTGGAATCTGGTGCGCGCGGCTTTGCCGAGGCACTTCTGGAGGGTCTCTCCCCGGACGCCCGCCCCAGTGAACTATCCCGCGGCAGTGAGCGGAGGCTGTCCCTGGTGCTCCTCGGTAGCCGAGTCTGCCCCGTTCTGGTACTGGATGAGCCGTTTGTGGGCATTGACGCGGAACATCGGGACACGGCCATTTCCTTCGTTCGGAGCCTCTCCCGGGACCGCACAATCATCATATCCAGCCATGATCGGAGGAGCGCTGAGTCCCTGACCAATCGCGAGGTGGTCCTTGCCGGACCGCCGCTGGAAGGACCCGAGCGCTCGCGTCAATCAGGCCAAACGTCCCGGCGTGGGGCTGGCGATGAATCGTAGTGTCTACCTCCCCGCGCTCGTTGCGGGCCTCACAGCCGCAGTTCTGGCGCTTGATCCGCGGGCCTCGGTGGAAACCGCGGCCAGCATTGCCTCTGGCTCCCTGGTGATGCTTCTCCTGGTGTACGCAACCGCAGCGGTTTCGGCAGGGCTTTCGGGTGCGGGCACCGGTAGCCCGGAAACGCCGGCGCTGACAGAACTTCTCCCCGTCCCGGACTGGCAACGACTGCTCCGGCTGGCGGCGGGAGCTCTGCTCACGGGTCTCGCTGGGGGCCTTGCGGCGCTTGTTCCGCTCCTGCTGGTGATGCCCCGGGCCGTTCAGACACCGCAAGAGCTCCCGGCCCTTTTCTTCGGCATTGGTCTGTGCTCCCTGCAGGGTGCCGCGCTCGGCACCTGGGTCTCAGCACGGAGGGAAGCGCCAGCGCGTAGCATTCTCAGAACCTCCCTCGGCGTCCTCGCCGTATTTTTCGCGGGCTGGCTATTGTCCGGCCTGCCCTGGCTTCCCGGCTGGGCGCGGTCGCTCGGCCTCGCGCTCCCCGTCCCGCAAGCGGGCGCGGCGGCGGCAGGATTGCTACCGCTCGCCGCGCTTCCCGCAGGCCTTGGCCTGACCCTGCTGTTCATGCTGCTTGCTGTCCGCGAGGCGGTCCTCGGGAGGAGGGTATGAGCAGGACCGGCCTTCCATGGATGCTGCCTGCCGTCCTGGTGTCGATTGGTCTTCTGGTCCTTTCGGCCCTTGCACCGGCGCAGCTGGACTTCACAGAGGACCGACGAAACTCGCTCTCCGAGCTCTCCACCCAACTCATTCTGGCGGCACCGGAGCTGACGGTGGAGTTCTTCCGTAACGAGCAGGCAGCGCGCCGCTCGTCAATCCTGTCAGGGCTTCAGGATCGCCTCATTCGGATTTCCCGGGAGACCGGCGTGTCTGTGCAGATCCGGAACACTGCTCGCGAGCAGACAGCGGCCGAGGCAGAGCGCATCGGCCTGACTCCGCTTCCGGGTGACTGGTTCGGTCCTGCCGCCATTGTGCCGGACGCCAGCCAGTACGCGGGGCTCCGACTGGTTTCCACGGATCGTGAGCGGCTGGTTCCGCTGTTGACTGGCCCCTCGGCCCTGGAGTACGAGGTGGCCCGCTTTGCCTGGGAGGCAAGCAGGCCGAATCATCGAATCGGCGCGCGAATCATGTCTGACACCCGGGAGACCGGTCGTTTTGATGACGGCCTTGCGGTTCTGGCGGGGCGTGCCGCATTGGGTGCGCTCCCGGCGGGCGAAGTGATTCCCGAAATTGACCTGGCACTCCTTATCGCACTCCGTGATCCCCGCAGAGAAGAACTTGCTCTGCTGCAGGCGCTTGTAGAACGCGGGACGCCGGTAATCCTGCTTGTGGATACAGTCCGCCTGGAAGAAGGCGGCTTTGCCGCTGAGCCAGTTTCCATGCCCCGCCTGTCTGCGTGGCTCGCTGCCCGCGGAGTCTCCATGGTAGCGGGAGTTATTGCCGATCCTGACGGTGCCCCGATTCCCCTGGCCAACGATCCGCAGATAACCGAGATTTCGCGGCGACCGCGCTACCCCTTCTGGGTTCGCCCCGACGTGGCGGACTTTGCGGAGGAGCTTGCACCGGCGGTGGGGACCGTTGACCTGTACTGGACCGGGATGCTGCGGGGTGAGGCAAACTCGCGGGTGCTTCTGGCTACCCCCGAAGGGTCCGGGCTGATCGCGCTTCCCGGCGAACTTGCGCCGGGTCAGGAAGTGCAGGCCGAGCCCCTCCCGCCAGGAGACGGGGCACTCATTCTCAGCCTGACAGACGCTCCGCTGATCGTGGCCGCGGACTCGGACTGGATTGGTCCGCTCCCCAGGCTGAGCGGTGCGGACAGCAATTTCGCGCTCCTGGCCAGCCTGGTGGACTACGCCCTCGGGCTGGAGCCGCTCATTGGCCTGCGATTCCGGGATGCCTCCAGCGGCAGCTCGGCGGGCCTGGTGCCAGTGGGCTCACGGCTTGTTGTGGTACTCATTTCCGCGGTGGTGGCCATACTTCCCGGCATCTTGCTGATTCACGTCCGCCGCCGCTGGACCGCACGGGAGCTCCAGACTCTCCGCAGTCGTCTGAGTTCCGGCCTGCCTGGGCAAGTCGGTCCTTCCGCATGAGCGGACTGCCACACCGGAGACCACCGGATTCCGCCGTTCGCGCATGGTGGCTGACAGTGGTGCTGCTGTGGTCTACGGTTCTGGTGGTTTGTGGGCTGCAGGTTATTCGGAACAGGAACCTCCTCTCAGAGCGGGCTCCGCGGCGCATCACGGAGATCCACATCAGGACCGTGGGCCAGGATTTCACTATGCGAAAGGATGAGTCTGCCCGCTGGATCATGGAAACACCACGCGGTTCAGCTCCACTGCGCCAGGATCTTGCCTCCCGGGTGATGGATGCCCTTGCGGCTGCCCGGCGGGTCCCCGCTCCTGCCGTGCCGGACCAAGTAAGCCCGGCCACCCTTGAGTTCAACGCTGGCACCCTCAGGCTCAGCCTCACCGACAGCAGCTTCGTCCGGCGTGGAGCCTTTGGGACATTCCGCCTGCCTCCCGGCCTGCGGGTTTCCGAGCTCTCAGACGCCTCCTGGTGGCTGGACTCCGCCGTGGCGGCGCCGCTGCAGAGCAGCCGCGATCTTGCCGGCCTGGTCCTGAGGCTGGACGGAGCCTCGGCGGGCGCGATCCGGTCCGGTATTGGCGGGTGGGTTAGCGACACAGGGGACCGCGAGATTCCCGGACTGGAGGAGCGGGTACGGGATCTTCTGGCAGACCTCGGACAGCCGCTTCCGTTTGCCCCGAACCCGCAAGGCCCGGAGCTTGCCAATCTCAGACTTCTGCCTACGCACGGAACACCGGTTGAACTTCTGCTGCGGCTTGACGTTCAGGGACAGCTCTTGTTGGAACGCAGCTCGGATAACGGTGCTCTGCTGCTCGCAATGGACACGGTCTTCCTCGGGATCCTGGATGAGATTGCCTCACTTCTCCTTGACGAGGAACCAGTTGGTTGGCTCCACCTCGGCCCGGATCAGCCGGCCTCTCCTCTGCTCCCGCGATTCAGATAGGTACGGTACTTCTGCGGATCAGGGCTGAAGGCGACAATGGGACTCTCCTGGGGGTCCGTACGCCCCAGCGCGGCCCGCGCTTCCCGGAGTAGGCGTTCCGCGTCACCGATTCGTCCGTTCTGAAACGACACGCCAATTCTGGTGATGGCTCCCATGCTGAGATTGGTATCCAGCTTCACCTTCAGCGACCCAAGCCACGGGATGGCATCATTGGGTGCGCTTCCCGGGAGGATCACGCAGAAGCTGTCCGGCGCGTCCTCAAATGCCAGGTCCTGGTAGGGGAAGTGTTCCCGGACCCGGCCAGCCGCCGCACGGTGAGCACCCGAATCCCGGTCCGTGCCCGGAAAGCGGATCAGCGCAAGCATCAGGTTCTGTTCGTTTTCGGTTGCGCGCGTGAGTTCCATCCCCAAACGCGGCAAAAGGTGTTCGCGGAATCCGAGGCCGGTCTCCGGGTTGAACAGTGGTGGTGCAGAGGTGGCGGTCCAGGTTCTGCCCGATGGAGATGCCAGGGTGGGTTCGGGTGACGGCGACTCTGCTGCTTGCGGAGCCGAGGGCCCATTTGCCGGAGGAATCCTGGCTGTGGTCTCAGACGTCGGCGCCTGAGTCTCACTGTCGGCAATCCCTGAGGCAGGCTCAATAAAGCTCGCGATCACCGCTCCCAGGACTGCAAGCACTGCAAAGCCAAGGACTGCGATCAGGCTGTTCCGCAACGGAACGAAGATATCCGGGCGAGCGAGCACGGTGTAGACGGCCGAAACCTGGACGGGCGGAAGCTCGTTTCCGGGGAAGCGAATCTCTTCGGTTCGCAGGTGCTCACGCACCGGATCGGGCTCAAACTCAAGCTCGGGTCCTTCAATCCGCGGTCTTGCACCCGTGAGGGTCACGTTCGCCAGAGCGCCCAGCGCTGCGGTGTTTCTTGACCAGAGATACCCCACGCTCCCGCCGGAGGAACTCACCACCAGGAGGCGGAGCCGCGGGAAGTCCAGGGCCCCGCCGCGCAGGAGCTGCTCGTAGGCCACCCCGTCAAATCGAGCTTGTGCGGTTCCCGGCACCTCAATGGCGGTTGCGCGGGCGAGGGTGAGCAGCTCGCCGAACGATGCTTCCGTTTCCGCTATCGCGCGGTCCCGTGATTCATCAAGCCAGATGACGAACATCACCCCAAGAACCACGAGGAATAGCAGGGTGGCTGCAGTGTACCAGCGCCCAAGCGTCATGCCGGCCATTATACGCTCCAGGCCCCAGCCGACAAGGAGAGGGCTAAGCCGCAGATCTCCAGCTGCCGTAGCCGCTCGGCAGCGAACGCTGCTTCCGGCCCGGACTCGAGCGAGTTCTCCCGCCGCTGGCGAGCCACCATCCCCGGCACGAGCATGAGCGCAGACAGACTGCGGCGCATTACCACGTCAGAGAACTGCATGACCCGCACCTGGTCCCGGTGCGCTTCCAGGCGGCCCTGAATCAGGGCCTTGGGGCTTGATCCGGGTCCGGGGCCCGCCTGCCTATCAGCGCCGCGGGTTCCGGCTGTCTCCCGGCCTCCCGTCGTGAGCGCCTCCGCAAAGGCTTGTCGATACGCGCTCAGCTGTTCGGTGCCGGGTGAACCAGGAGCCCCCTGGAGCGGATGCCGGAACAAGATTCCCGCTGCGGAAGTCTCGGCCGGGTGCAGCCGCCGAGCGTAGTCCCGGCTGTGCAGCAAAACACTGGTCTGCGCTGCGTAGGGAATGCGACCGGGATAGCCAAAGTCCATTCCGGGAGTCTCGGTGACCTGCAATTTGAGCTGCACCGCAATGGCGGCCAGAAGCTCACCGACCGTCCCGGCCGAGAGCTTCACCGTCCGTGCAATTCCTTCGCCCAGGTAGCGGGAAAAGGGGCTTGGCCCGGAAAAGAGAATGGATTGGTGCTGAAGTGGTGGTGGAAGGGGCCTTGCGGTCAGTTCAAGCGCAAGGACCGTGCTTTCCGGCAGCCCTCGCCGAAAGTGCGTGGCCGCGATTGCCTGCGGATCAATGCTTGCCACAAGATCCGGTTCCACACCGGCGCTGCGGAGCGCCGGGAGTGCCGTATCCGCAGCCAGCACCAGACCGGCCGGACGCTGCCGCTGAGCGCGGGATAGAAATCTGTCCAGTCCGGGGCCCGCCCCGCAGATGAAGGCGCTCTGTCCAACAAGCGCGCGGGCGCTCCGGCCGTCATCAAGGAGGGAGCTGTGCAGGGCTTCTTTCAGGCGCGTTCCCGGGTGCTGGTGAGTGTGGGTTCGGCAAAGCGCCAGCAGATTACAGACCGAGTTTCGGAGCCACAGCAAGCCAAACGCGCCCTGCGTTGCAAGGTCCGCCGCAAGCCGGTACCGAATGCCGGCTATGCCGGTGGCGATCATTTCCCTCCGCTCCGCGTCTGCGCTTGCCGGGATCTCGACCAGCTCCAGGTTTCCATGAACGGCTGGGAGGTAGTTCGCCACGATCCGCTGCTCCCAGTCCCGTCCCCAGGCAGCCACAAATCGCTCTTCTGCCAGCAGTTGCTCGCAGTCCGGTGTCCGCATTGCGGCGAGCGCGCGGGCCGGATCCGGTTCAACGCTGATGACAGGAACGGCGGAGCGTTGCAAGGCAATGCGCTCCAGCACACCGCCACTGAATCCGGAGATGAGGACCACCGGGGACGCCACGGACTCAAGCAGTCGCTCGGCGTGACGCTCCGGATTTCGGAGGCTCAGTGCCGGGTAGTCTCGACCATCTCGTCGGTAGTGGGCGACGCTCTGTCCCCCAGGTGGGTAGGTGACGCCTGCGGAGTCCGCCTCCTCTCCCAACTGGGCCTGGAGGTGATGGCGCATGTGCTCCATTGCGGTCACGCCCAGCCTCCCTTGGTAGCATCGACGCTTTTCTCCCTGTGCGGGTCCACCCCCAGGCGCTTAAGGAAGGTCCATGGCAGGATGGTGGCCAGGTCCCGAATCCGCATGGAGTCCGTACCCGCGTCCCGCCAGGCGGGGAAGTCCGCCGCTGCCGCCAGGAAGTCTTCCTCCGACTCCCGGAGCCTTCCGGCCGCAGCGTCTCGCAGGACCCCGTACAGCACCCCAAGGGTTCGCTGATGCGCCGTCTGTCTGGCGGCGTTCCCACCGGGAGCCTGCTGTGTCCACTCGGCCAGCGTGCCCGAGGTGTCCGGGGCTCCCTGGGCTTCCGGGCCGTCAGACTCTTCCGCCGGCCGTTCGGAAAGCGGGCTCTGAAGACTCCCAATCACCTCTGCGGGTGCTTCAGGAACTCCTGTGATTCCACAAGGACCCAGCCGGTAGACCGGCAGCTCAGCCTGTGCCAGCCAACGGGACAGGAAGTCCTGGTATGACTGCATCTCAGGTCCTGACCGCAATCCCGGGCCGGCGGGGATTTCCCTGTCCACCAGGCGGCTGAACTCTCGGTGCTCGGCTGGAGCTGTCCGGGTCCCGAGTTTGCGGTAACGGTCAAAGGCATGCGGCCGTGCGTGTTCCCTCCCGTCCAACACCGCCAGGTCCAGCCCGCAGAGCACCACGGGCGAAAACCCAAGTGCCAGTGACGAACGGATAGCGCTTGTGGCGACGGTTCCTCCCGGCGGGATCTCCGGGGAAGGGCGCGGCGCAAAGCGGTCCGGCAGTTCGCCCTGGCGGAAGAGACTCAAGCTGTCCGGGGGAACCTGGTGCGGAATACGGGCGGAGGTGGAAGCCAGCAGCTGTACTCGCTTCCCGGGGGAACGGCCCTTGCGAACCAGCGGCCGGTAGTGGAGGGAGGCATAGAATCCCCCGTCGGTGGCAACCGCGAATGCAGGAGAAATCCCCTCTGCAGCCAGGGGAGCCAATGCCGATGTCGCTGCAAGCATTCGCCCGT
This sequence comes from uncultured Spirochaetaceae bacterium, assembly GCA_964591085.1. Classification (GTDB taxonomy): domain Bacteria; phylum Spirochaetota; class Spirochaetia; order DSM-27196; family CAZPXH01; genus CAZPXH01. The sequence continues at coordinate 21,332 of CAZPXH010000009.1, forward strand.
ACGATCGCATTAGGATGTCTCTGCGGGCTGGCGTCGCCAGCATGTCCTCCAGGGAAGGGCCGGGAAACACCAGGAGAAGCGGGCCTGATCCCACGATTTTGTCCCGCTGCGCCCAGCCTCGGAGACTCTGCAACACCGCGTTCCTCAGCCATTGTCTGCCGAACGCAGCGCCGGTCAGGATGCTGCGCTGCCTTCCGTGGTACCAGTGCCACAGTCCAGCCGCAGCATCAGATCCGGCTGTAAAGTCCTGGGGCATAGGCGCCAGTATCACGCGGGTCCGCAGGAACTTGCGGTCCGAAATTGCGGGGTCAAGCAGAGCCTGGAGTTCACCCATGCCGGGAGACCACGTCACCGGGTGGACTGCGTGCGCGGCCAGGACCTCAGATGCAGCGACGAGCAGAACGGGAAAGCTACGCTTGTGCAGGACCTGTGCGAGATGGCCGACTCCGGCATCCAGCAGGACCAGCTGGTGAATGCCCGGTTGCAGTTCCTGTTCCGCTATAAGACGGTCCGCTGTCCGCTCTGCCTCGGTCTGTGGATCTACCCGGGAATACAGCCAGCGGCCATTCCATTTCGCGCTCACAGCTCCGCTCCGGGACGGAATGATCTCCGGCTCAGCCTCCGAGTGCACGGGTGGCGAAAACAAATCCGTCTTCTCCGGGCTCCGGCCGTACTGCTACTCCAACGGTGAAGACCAGCAACTCGGCAAACCAGGTCTCCAGCATGGCCGCGACCTGTTCGCGAACCAGCTCGGGATCGGAGCTCTCAGGAACCAGCATGAGAAGCTGTTCCGGTGGAGCTGTGACGATGAAGCCAAGCCCCGCAACCATTGCGCTCAGAAGGTGGGCAACATCGTCAAAGACCCGGAGCGCATCAATGGTCGATGGAACACTGGAAGCAAGTCTGATGCGCAGCGGGAGCGCACTGAGGGAATCGGATTCCCCGGGCAGAAACTCCACGATACGGTCGTCATCCCGGCCCAGCTCCATTTTCAGGGCGCTGCGCGGGGCCAGATCCAGTTCGCGGCGGGTCTCGCGGATGATGGTGGCTACCGGGTGCTGGAGAGAAACCAGAACCAGTCTGAGTTCCGGCTCGGGCAGACTCAGAACTTCCGCATCCAGGATCAGCAGCGCGCAGGAGACCGTGCCGGTCCGGGGGATTCGCAGAAGAGCGACCCGCTGGCCGGCATCCGCTGCAGACGCGATGGCGCTGTCTTGCGGGAGCGTCCCCACCAGCAGGCCCGCCTCACCGTTCAGCCTGCCAAGTTCCTGTTCGGACAGCCTGAGGGAGCGGGCGACGGCAGGATCAATGCCGGTCTGCGTCCAGATCTCCAGGTCCTCTCCGTTGTGTTCCGGCAAGAGGAGGGCGGCCCTGCGGAAGCCCAAAGCACTGTCCAAAGCGTCAAACAGCCTGCCTGGAGCAAGCATCCCGCGCCCCACCGTTTCCAGAGCCTCGTGGATGTTGCTGATCAAGGATTCGGCGGAGTGAGGCGGAGAGGATGCCGGGCGCCGCTCGGGCGCACGGCGGGGCATGCGCGCCTGCTCACTTGCGAGTGAGCGGAGGTGGGTAGCACGCCGAATTAGACTCGGCTCCCGTAGGGCAGTAGCTCTGGCTATGAGCCCCATGATCGGCCCGCCCGTCAGATACCGAGCTGGTCGAACAGCTTCTTGTAGACCTCGTAGTGTTCGCTGTAGGAGAACTCTCGAACCTTGTCTTCCGGGAGGTCGGCCAGAAGTTGGTCCATAATCTTTAGAACGTCTTTCAGCTCCGCCTCGTCCAGGTCAGAATCCGCGGGCGTCTGAGTGCCAGTGAGCTCCTGTACTTCGTCTTCAGAACCACTGAAATCGTCTTCCAACTCGTCCAGTTCAGCAACTTCAGCATCAACGTCAGCGACGGCGGACGCTCCGCCGGGGCCTTCTCCCGAGATGGCGACCAAGTCCTCCCGGGCAACCCGGGCAATCTCCTCATCGTCAAAGTCAACGTCCGGAGTGGGCGGGATGTCCAGGGTGGAGCTCAGGCCCGGCTCATCGGCCAGCTCGCCGATGTCTTCCAGCTCGCTGTCAATGTCCAAGTTGGCCATTTCGGTCACGCTGTCTGGCGATCCGTCAGGAAGCTGAAAGTCATCGTCGGAGAAGTCCAGGCTGTCCTCGTCATCCAGGATCGCGTCCTCGCTCGCCGTTCCCGCTGGAGAACTCACGTCGGTGCCCATGTCGTCCATGGGCTCCAGATCTATGTCAGAGACCGCAAACTCGCTGTCATCAGAGTCCGCAAAGGTCAGGGAATCGTCATCAGCACCGGAATCAAAGGCACCACTGAATACATCGTCCGGTACATCCGTTGCCATCCCGCTCGCTTCCAGGATGTCTGCGTCCATCTCTTCGCCTTCGCCAGCCGTTTCGGTGAATTCGGCGTTGTTCAGGATATTGTCCAGCTCCCCTGCGGTCAGCGCTATCGCCTCGTCTTCCTCCGAGTCCTCCTGCTCAAAGAATCCGGGACCGGGTTCACTCGGGCTCGGTTCCGCGGCAGCTGCGCTGGATGCTCCACCCGGGCTGCCAGCAACCGAGATTCCGCCTGAGCGAAGCTCGGCAAGCTCACGCCGGAGCGCGGCGAGTTCCTGATGAATGGAACGGAGTTCATCTTCCAGCTGTGCACGAATCTGCGAGTCGTCAGCCCCGGCCCCGGATTCCTTAACTCCACCAAAGTCGCTGTCGCCGGCAAAGGGGTCGTCCCCGGCTGTACCAATGCCTCCATCGGAGTCAAATCCAGCGGAATCGGCGCTGAAGTCGTCCGTGACCGCAGCTACATCGTCAAAACCAAGCTCGTCGTCAGAATCGATCGCTGCGCCTGCCGGTGTGACGCTGGAATTCAGCTCGTCCAGACTGATCTCGTCCAGGTCCGGCTCCGCGTCTGCTGCCGACGAGCCCTGTGCTCCAGCAAAGCCGATATCGCCTTCGGTGTCGGGAAGGTCGTTGTCCATGGCCTTCGGGGTGACGTCAGCCACAAAGCCCGCGTCCCCGGCGTCGGCGAGTTCATCTTCCAGGTCCAGCTCGTCCATCGGGAGTTGATCCAGACCGACCTCATCTCCACCGGAATCACTGTCGCCGAGGTCAAACTCCTCGGTGTTCAGGTCCAGATCCAGGTCCTCGGCGTCTCCCAGATCAAAATCGGTCTCACCCGACGGTGCCGCTCCCGGCGGGAGCTCCAGGGAGACGTCATCAATGCCGAGGTCGTCGGTGAACGAGAGGTCGTCCAGATCTGGGAGTCCACCAGTGCTGCTGTCTGCTTCCAGCGCGTCCTCAGCAGCATCAAGATCACTGAGAGACACGTCGTCCGCTGACGGAGCGTCAACTTCTCTCGGCCCCGACTTCACAAAGACACCGTACTCGTCCAGTTCGCTGGTGTTCCCGGCGGCGCCGAGGTCCGCGTCCTGGTCCGGTTGTTTCGCCATCAACTGCTCCTGCTTCTCTGCCTGTGTATCGGCGAGTTACGGATACCCCTGAAACGTCGGATGACGAGACTCTACGACCTGCAAAATTCGGTGTCAACGCGCCGCCGGTCAAGCGGATCGCCAGTCGGGGTCGACCGGAAGTCAAGCCTGGTCATCCGGTCTCCGTTCATTACAGAGTAGTGTGGTCTCGCGTTGCTGCCTCGGCGATCCTTACGGGCCTCATCCTGGGCCTGGGTCTCAACTTCCTCGCGGGTCCGCGCGGCATCATTGCAACTCGGCAGCTTGCCCGCGCAGAACACGTGCTTGGAGAGCAGATCACTGACCTTCAGGTCCGCGCCGCCGAGCTCTCCGCCCTCATGCGCAGGCTCCGAACGGATCCGGAGTCTCTTGTGCTTGAAGCGGCAAGGTTCGGCTACGGCAGCCCCGGTGACGTCCGAATCATGCTGCCTGGCATTCAGAGTACCGATCACCTGCCGGATCCCGGAATGGCGCTATCCCGGGCAGATCTTCCCACCCACCCGGACCTCCGGCCGTTGATTAGAACTGTCTGGCTTGCCGGAGCGCTCCTTGCCGCAGGGATCAGCACCGTACGCGCAGCAGCGTTCAACCGACACAACGCAGCAGGCGCCCTTCCACATAGTACCGTTTCTCATCAGACTCCCCGAGCGAGAACATCTTACGAGGCAACACTCCTTGATCCGCGATGGTCCCGAACAGCGAATCGCGCTGGATCTGCGGAAAGCGCAGGCCGAAGCCGCCTCGCCTGAGAACCACCTCCCGCAACGCATCTGCCCCGTGCAGGTAATCCACCCGCATCTCCGGACGTTCCCGGGCTAGCACTTCTATGGCCCGTGCCAGATCTACGGCAGTTCCGGGAGCAAGCAGGTCCGCTTCTTCCGGGGTCTGGGCTCCGGAGACCAAGCCAATCAACGTTCCGTTATCCCCGGATGAGCCGGACCCCGACCCGCGCAGCTTCAGAGCAGCGAGCACCTCTTCCGGTTCGGGATCCCGAATCCACCGGTGAATTGGCTCAAAAGGGAGCGCCGGGTCGTGCACCGAAACAAGCTCAAGCATCGCGTAGCGTCTCGGATCATTTGGCGCCGCGGTCTCCCTGATAGCCCTCCAGTGCTCCCGGGCAGCTGCGAGGCTGTGGTTCCCGTCTCCGATGAGTACAAGTGGCCGCCCGGCACCCCTGGCATCCTCGGCGATCCGGGAGAGCGCGCTCAGCGCCCTCTCCAGCTCTGCCTCGGAGTCAAGAACCCGGACTTCCAGGTTTCCTCCTCCTTCCGGGAGCTGGGTTTTCAGGCCGGGCGTACCGGAATAGCGAAGAGACCTGAGCGGCGCAGCCCTGTCGTCTACAAGCGCCAGTACGTGGGACAGCTCCAGCGGTGAGTGCTCACGAACCCGGATCCGCAGCGGCAGCCGGGAGGAAATGGTTTCCTCTGTTGCCACAATGTCTGCGCCGGAGCGGGGATCGTAGCTGTAGCGCTCCAAATCCACGCTCACCAGCAGACCGCGCCTCAGCCCGGCAGGGGTGCCCCGAGACACCAGGGCGAAACCCGGCTTCTGCGTCCGGAGTTGGCCGGATGAGAGGATAGCCTCAGCCTTTGTGGGAATCTTTCGGAGGTGGGCTTCCTCCCGCTCGGTGCCGATCCAGGCCTCTGGAAGCACCAGGTCCAGGGCAGAGGGGCGGTTCCCCACGCGGCGGCGAACCGCTTCCCAGTAGTCCGGCTCTGCAGTGTGCTGGTCGCACGCAATAACGGGCCACGAATCAAGAATTGATTGATCCGGGAGCAGCAGTTGTGGGATGTGGAAACCAAGCGCGGCGGCGCGCTCCTGCAGCGTGTCTTGCATCTCGGAGAGCCTACCGTGAGCTGCGCCGGCGCGTCAGACTGTGCTTCTACAGGATGAAGAGCGGGACCTGGACTTCGTCAGGTCTGAGGCCGCCGTGCATTCCCCGGAACAGCTTTGGCTCCGAGCCGGCCGGCACGTACTCCAGTGCAACAGCTTCCCGAGCAAGGGCAATGAAGTCACCAAAATTGGCTCGGGCGCGCGGGCTCAGGCTGCCGGGCCCCGCTAGTCCCAGGGCCTCCAACTCCGGATTTGACAGGACCGCAAAGGCGTCTGCGTAGGGCCGCTTTGCAAATCCGTTGAGGAAGTCCTGTTCCCGGCCGGGAACCACGTGGAACACCGGGCCCACGGACTCACCGCTTGGTGGCACTCTGAGGTACTCAAGCAGCGGGTCCTTATCCGTCAGGACAAAGTTCCTGCCATCCGGGATCGTGAGGTGACCGTGGTCCGCGGTAATGACAATCCTCACGTCAGACGGAAGCTTCCGCCGCAGTTCTCCCGCAAGCAGGTCCAGGTCCCCCACAGCCCTTCGCACTTCTGTGCTTTGCCAGCCGTGCTTGTGGCTGAGCGAGTCAATGTGGGGGAGATACACGTAAACAAGGGACGCTGCGCGGGCCTTGCGGACCCGGCGGGGCAACAATCGCCGCACCTGGTCCGGCTTGCGGAAGGTGCTGGCAGGCGTATCTCCCCGAAACCACCGGCTGTACGCGCTTCCTTCCATCCCCCGGGGCAGAATCGAATGGACCTCCCTCAGGAAGCTCCCAAACCGGCTTGTGCCCCCGGTGAGTTGTGAGATTTCCAGTCCCAGCTTCTGGCCTGGAATCCGTGTGCCGCGCTCCACAAACCAGAGGGGTGAGAGGGTTCGGCTGAGCTCACGGTAGTAGGTCCAGAATCCCGTGATTCCGTGCTCTCCAGGCCATCTGCCGCTTGCAAGCGATGTGAGCGCGGCGGCGGTGGTGGAAGGGTAGACGGCGCGGAGGTCCAGCCGCCTGGCACGCGCAAGCGGTCCGTCCGCTCGTAGGTCAGGAAGGTGGTTGGCACCAAGTCCGTCCGCGAGGATCACCACCAGGTGCTCGGCTCCGTCCAGCTCGTCACGTATTCTGGCTGAGCCACCGGTGAGTGTTGGCGTTTCCGCACCGCAGAGGCTTGATATTGCGTGGGAAAGGTCAATGGACGAGGGATCCTGCTCCCTCGGGTGAAGGAGGTCGCCTGTGGCAAGCCAGCGGCGAACGTCCGTCAGGCCCTGGACGGCCATCAGCGTGCGCTTCCCGACGATGCCGAGTCGCCCGAGCTGACCGCCACGGATGCCGCGAACGTGGGTGCCATTGTGTCCCAGTACTCCAGGAAGTGCTGCTGGATTCCTCCAAAGAAGCGGGCCTCCATTTCTGCGCCCGCTCTCCCGATGTAGCGCCAGTGCCAGGGCTCGTAGTTGTAGCCCGTGACATGGGTGTAGCCTTCCGGGTAGCTCAAAGAAAACCCGAAGTCGCCGGCATTGGCCACAAGCCACTGGTAGGCGGGAGTACCGCCAAAGCTTCGGTCAACCGGGGCAAAGTCCACCGTACTCCCCAGCTGGTGCTGGCTGGTACCCGCTCGGGCGCTGAAGAATTCTGCCTCTTCCACGCTGTAGGTCTCCGACCAGTAGGCAAAGAGTTCCGCCTGACGCTGGTAGGACCGGTAGGCGGAGGAAACCTGAAGCTGGTGCCCGTCTGCTTGGGCTGCATCTGAGAGGCGCTGGAGCTCGTCGGAGACGCTCGGCAGCAGGAGCATGTTTCGGACCCGAACAGAGACCCTGGGCGCGATATCTACTATCGGAGCAAGTTCGGGTGGATCGTGGTCGGGCCCCAGCGGGTGCTCCTTGTCCACCAGGATCAGCGTCCACTCCGGCTGAGCAAGGAGCTGCCGCGCCAGGTCCAGAAAGGCTGCGGACTGGTTGCGGATCCGTGCGGCAGTTTCTGCCGGAACGCTGCTACTCAGGAGGTCCTGGTCATCCTCGGTGAAGCGAAAGGACGGGTGGAGCGGCAGCGGCGCCTCAGGTGCCGCCGCGCCTGTGCTCTCCGGAGCGCTTGCGCGCACGGTCTCCGCGCCGGAGTCCACCGGACGACAGGACGGGGTCAGGGCCAGGGCGAACATCACCACCAGCCCCGGGATTGCCGCAGATGTGGTGCTAACGGGTTTCACCGAACGCAGCTTATCAGAACAGGAGGCCGACGACCTCTTCCATCGTAGAGACCGGATGGAACCTGATGCCGTTTCGGACGTGCTGCGGTATGTCGTCCAGATCCGCCTCGTTGTCTTTGGGGATGATGATGTCCCGGATCTTCGCTCGCCGTGCAGCAATCGATTTCTCCTTCAGCCCACCGATCGGCAGGACTGACCCGGCAAGTGAGAGTTCCCCGGTCATGGCGAGGCGGTTGCGGATCTGTTTCCCCATGGCAAGGGACAGAAGTGTGGAAGCCATGGTGATCCCGGCACTCGGCCCGTCTTTCGGCGTTGCTCCAGCCGGGATGTGCAGGTGGACGCTGTTGCGGTCAAACCAGTCGTCCGCCACCCCCAGGCTGGGCGCAAGGTGCCGCGCAAAGGTGTAGGCGATCCGAGCGGACTCCTGCATTACGTCGCCGAGCTTTCCGGTGAGCTTCAGGTCTCCCTGTCCGCGGGTAGACACAGCTTCCACTACCAGCGTATCTCCTCCCATGTTGGTCCAGGCAAGTCCAATCGCCATTCCCGGCCGGGAAACGGTCTTCACTTCATCTCCGCGAAAAACCGGCCGTCCAAGGTAGGACTCCACGTCCTCGTTGGTCTTCAGCTGCACCGGAAGGTCCACTGCTTCATCCACCACCTGTCGCGCAACCTTCCGGTGGATCTTGTCCAGGGACTTCTCAAAATTACGCATTCCGGCTTCTCGCGCGTAGCCATTCGCGATGTGCAGAAGCGCGGTCTTCCCGTAGCGAACGTCCCGCTTGTTCAGGCCCGCACGCGAGAGGGAACGCGGCACCAGGTAGGACTTTGCGATGGCGATTTTGTCTTCATCTATGTAGCCGGACAGGCGAATCACCTCCATCCGGTCCAGGAGCGGTCCCGGGATGCTGTCCAGGGTGTTTGCCGTTGCAATGAACAGCACGTCCGAGATGTTGAAGGGAAGGTCCAGGTAGTTGTCCCGGAACGTGGTGTTCTGCTCCGGATCCAGGACCTCGAGTAGCGCTGCGGACGGATCGCCCTGATAGGACACCGCCAGCTTATCTATTTCATCTATCATGAAGACCGGATCTCGGGTCTGCACGTACTTCAGGCCCTGGATGATCTTGCCCGGCATTGCCCCGATGTAGGTCCGTCGGTGGCCCTTGATCTCGGCCTCGTCCCGCATCCCGCCCACACTGAAGCGATAGAAGCGCTTCCCCAGCGCATCCGCAATAGACCTGCCAACGCTGGTCTTGCCGACACCGGGAGGGCCCACCAGGCAAACGATGGAGCCCCGCGAGTTGGGCCGGAGCTTGCGCACCGCCAGGAACTCCAGGATCCGCTCCTTGACGTCCTCAAGGCCGTGATGATCCCGATCGAGGATCTTCCGTGCGTGCCCAAGGTCAATGCTCTCCGGTTCCGCGGGTGCCCAGGGCAGGCTCACAACCGTCTCCAGGTAATTGCGGGTGATGTTGAACTCGGGATTGGATGGCTCCATGAGCCCGAACTTCTCAAGTTCGCGCTCCACGGCCGTCTGTGTCTCTGGATCAAAATGCTCTGAGAGTTGCTCAATCTGTTGCGTGAAGCGTTGGTGCTCGCTGGTCTTGGCGTCAGTTGGTTCGCCAAGCTCGCCGCGGATGGCCTTCAGTTGCTCCTTGAGGAAGAACTCCCGCTGGCTCTTCTCTATCTTTTCGTTGATCTGGGCCTGGATCCGCTTCTGGATCCGCAGAAGCTCCTGCTCCTTGCGAATGAACAACAGGACCGCTTCCATCCGCTTTTGAATGTCAAACTCCGCGAGGACGCCCTGCTGGTCCTCCCGCCCGATGTTCAGAATTGAAGCGATGAAATCAGCGATCCTGCCGGGCTGATCGATGTTGACCATGTTCAGCCGCATCTCTTCGCTGAACAGGGGGTTGTTCTCGCTGACCTGCTTGGTTTCAGAGATGAGCGCGCGGGTCAGGGCCTTGATCTCGTCACTGTCCTCCAGCACTTCCGCGGGGTAATCCACAGCCACCACCAGGGGGTCCCGGTCGCGCAGCACCTTCCGAATGACAAAGCGCTGCATCGTGGACACAAAAATGTTGTAGCCGCCGTCCGGCAGGTTGATCTTGCGCGCTATCTTGCAGACCGTTCCCACCTTATGGAGATCAGCCGCGGAGGGCGACTCGTTGTCCTCATCGGTGGTCAGCACCATTCCAACCAGACCGTTGGACTCCAGCGCAAGGTCTACTACCTTCTGATCCGACTCTTCGCGGATCATCAGCGGGGAGAAAATTCCAGGAAACACCGGCTTGCCCTGGATTGGAATGACGAACAGCTTCTGCGGCAGAACCTTGTCTGCCGGTATGATGGCCTGGTGGGACATGTCTGGGTAATGCACAAGGTATGGGCGCCCCAGAGCCAGGTCAAGGCGGACACCGTGGGTGGAACCCGCAGCAATGCCGGCAGATCGTGAGTGGCGGACCCGCGCGGTGGTGCTCCATGGACGACGCTTTGGCGAGGGGCATCGCAGCATCTGCCTGCTGACCGAGGAACGGGGTGTGCTCTGGGCCATCGGCCACGGAGCGGCTGCGCGATCCCGCCGTCTGCGGGGCAACGTGGAGGTTTTCGTCAGCGGGGATGCACGGCTCTACACCAACCCCAGCGCTGGGAGCACCCGGTTGCAGGAGTTCCTACCGATTTTCCTGCACGCCGGTATCCGCGAGTCCCTGCAGCGGCATGCAGTTGCTACGCTCTGGGCGGAACTGACCATGAGGAGCTTTGACGCCGGCGGGGAGCCAGCGCCACTGTACCGCCTGCTATCCGCCGGATTGGATGCGCTGGACCCCGCTGATGCCACGACCTCACTGGCGCTTTCGGTACGCTTCCTGCTGCGCTTTCTGCAGCTGCTGGGAATGAGCTACCCGGTCCTTGCGGAGGCCCATCCCGGCATTGCCTCCGGACATGCGGCCCACGCTGCAGAACTGGTCTGGGATGCAATCAGGCAGCAGAAACAGAATCCTGTGCTGCCGGAATCTGCTTCCCTCGCAGCGCATCGGATGCTCCTGCTTCTCCTGTCACGTGAAACAGACCTGCAGCTGCGGGCCGCAGATTACCTCAACGACATCTACGGTTCCGGTCCCGGGACGGCGAGGACCGCTGAAAGCGGAGCCTGAGCCGGACCGGCGTTCAACTGGCTCTCCATGTGCCCTGGTTTCTGTGCCGCGTCCCCCGGGGTTTCCCGGTGTTTCCCGGAGTCCCGGGGCTTCCGGCGGCAGCGCAAGGGATACTGGGGGTTCTTCAGCGTCCGAGGGTTTCACCGAATCCGGAAATTGATTCCAGCGCACCCAGGCTTGTCCGGGCGCCTCGGTGCAGGACAAACAGGCCGCCGGCCTGTTCCCAGGCCTCCTGCTGCTTCTCCCTGTCGTCTACCAGAATCATTACGGCAGAGCCGCGCCCGCGGTCTGCAAGCCACTGGGCAGCAAGCTCGTGTTTCTTCTTGCTTGGGCCCGCTATGACAGGAACGTCCTCGCCCAGTTCCCGCGCGCACCAGGCTCGCTTCTGGGGTTCCGCCCACTTGCCCAGGGGAAGGCCTGTGAGGATCACCGGGTGTGCAGGCGCGCAGGCCTCCCACAGCAGCCGGCCATCCGGCATCCACTGGAGATGCTCGTAGAAACCGGGGCTGCGTGCGAGTGCGGGCCACATTCGTCGTGGCTCCAATGAATGGGGCGCGCGCCCGAGCAGGTCTTCCACCCCACGGTCAAAGTCCGCAAGCACCCCGTCCAGATCCAGGAAGAGCTGCCAGTCCTGTTTGTCCACTGCGCAAGGGTAGCACACGGCCCTGCACGGCTGAAGCTGAAGTGTGGTATCGTGAAGGCGTTCAATCATGCGCAGTGCTGACATCATCGCGGCAAAGCGGGACGGCCAGAAGCTTGCGCCCGATACCATCGCAAGCTTTGTCCGCGACTACGTTGCCAAAGAAATCCCGGACTATCAGATGGCGGCGTTTCTGATGGCGGTCTTCTTCCGCGGAATGACCCCGGAGGAAACCGCCGCGCTCACCCGCGCCATGATTGATAGCGGCGATGTCATTCCATTTGCGCCTGCATCCCGGCCCCGCGTGGACAAGCACTCCACCGGTGGGGTCGGAGACAAGGTATCTCTCATCCTTGCGCCGCTTGCTGCCGCCGCGGGAGTTCGAGTTCCGATGATGAGCGGCCGGGCCCTTGGTCACACCGGTGGCACCCTGGATAAGCTGGACAGCATTCCCGGGTATCGCAGTAGCCTGGACCCGGAGGAGTTCGTGCGGATAGTGGACGAGCAGGGCTACGCGATGACCGGGCAGACCGAGCGCATTGTCCCCGCTGACCGGCGGATGTATGCGCTCCGGGACGTGACCTCAACGGTGGAGTCCGTACCCCTGATCACCGGGAGCATTCTCAGCAAGAAGTTTGCCGAAGGCGCCGACGCACTGGTCTTTGACGTGAAGTGTGGAAGCGGTGCGTTCATGAAGACGCAGGCGGACGCGCAGGCTCTCGCAGAATCGTTGGTCCAAACCGGCGAGGCACTTGGTCGGCGTGTGATTGCGGTGATGACCCGAATGGACCAGCCACTTGGCAGAAGGGTTGGCAATCTGCTTGAGGTGCAGGAAGCCGTAGAGCTTCTCCGAGACCCCGGTTCCGGCGCTGCGCACCACGCAGATCTCATGGAAGTCACCCTGGCACTTGCTGCGTGGATGCTCCGCTGCGCCGGGCTTGCTTCAAGTCATGCGGAGGCAAGCGAGCAGGCCCAGGAGGTACTCCGCAATGGCACCGCGCTCTCTGCCTTCCGCCGCAACGTGGAGGCGCAAGGCGGGGACTGGGATGCGCTGGAGCGCCTCCTGGACAATGTGCCGGTAACCGAACGAGCGGAGTTCCGTGCGCCGCAGGACGGCTATCTCACCGGGACCGACTGCTTTGGGGTTGGCCTTGCGTCTGTGTATCTCGGCGTCGGGCGCAATACCGCAGAGGATTCGGTGGATCCCTACGCCGGAATCCGGTTCCACCGCAAAGTCGGTGACCCCGTGAAGACCGGCGAGCTTGTAGCAGAGTGCTTTGCGGCTGACGCCCAACGCCTGGAGCAGGGAACCGAGCGGCTCGGGAAGTCGCTGAGCTTTGGTCCTGCTGCTCCGGAACCCCCGGAATCCATGGTCATTCAGGAGCTCGGTGGCCTTGCCTGAGCGCACAACCCAATGGCACAAGCCGGAAGCTGACCCGGGGCTGGTCCGGCAGCTCGCCGAACGCTACGACATAGACCTGATTACCGCTTCGATTCTTGTCCGGCGCGGCCTCACGGAGCCCTCAGAGGTGCGATTCCTGCTGGATCGTGACATTCGGCTGACCTGGAATCCCTTTCGCTTGCCCGGCATGGAGGATGCCGTGGAGCGTACCCTTGCCGCAATCGCGGAAGGGGAGAAGATTCTGGTCTTTGGAGACCGGGACGCGGATGGGATCACGGCAACGAGCATCCTGGTGGACAGCCTTCGGAGCCGTGGTGGTCCGGTGAGCTGGAAGGTACCGATGGGGGATGACAGCTACGGACTGACCATGGAGGCCGTGGAAGAGCACGCAGCGGCCGACGGCACGCTTATCATCACCGTGGACTGCGGAATCTCAAACCGGAATGAGGTTGCCCGGGCCGCCGAACTTGGCGTGGATGTGGTTGTTCTGGACCACCACAACCCGCCGGAAGTGCTCCCGGAAGCGGTGGCAATTGTAGATCCCAAACTCTCAGACTCCGCGTACCCCTTTACCGGAATCTGCGGCGTGACCATCGCGGCAAAGTTTGCCCTGGCACTCTCAATCGCTGGAAGCAGTTTCTACGGCCAGCCGGTGTGCCTGCTCAATGCCCGCCCCGGCAATGACTCAGTGATTGTGGAGGCGGTGCGCCTGCACAATCTGGTGCCGGTGGATCGGATCCGCGAGACTGTAGTGACGGGTGTGGTGCCCCTGGACCGCTCGCCGGTGGTCCGCTTTCTGGAAGGGCAGCAGATCCTGGTCTATGACGCCCAGGCCCAGACGCGGATGCTCTCGGAAGCGTTCGGCGGGGGCGTGGAGTTCGGGATGCTTGATCTTGCGCCGGAAGTCTGGAAGGTCTTCCCGGCGCTCCAGGGTCGGTCCCTCCTGCGGATGCGGACCGGGTCCCGACTCGCCCGCTTCGCCTCCGAGCCGCCAGGCGAGATAGACGTGCTTGAGACCCTCCTCTCGGCCTTTGCCAACGAGCAGCTTGCAGATGCATGGGCGGGTTTTGAGCGGAACCTGGATCTGGTTGCGCTGGGAAGCATTGCTGACATGATGCCGCTCACCAACGAGAACCGGGTCATGGTGGACCGCGGGCTGCGCGTGTGCAGTCAAACCAGTAGACCTGGTCTTGCCGCGCTCCTCGCCCGCCAGAACCTGTACGGGAACCGACTGAGTGCGCGGGACGTCGGCTGGTCCCTTACCCCCATGATCAACGCCACCGGACGTATGGGGAGGCCGGATATAGCGGTCCGACTGCTGCTCAGCGAGGACCCGGACGAGGCCCGCGAGCTCGCCGCTGAGGTTGACCAGTTGAACCGGGAACGCAAGCAGGCCGGCGAGCAGGCTTGGGACGATCTGTTGCCGAAGGCAGAGGCTGCAAGGGAGCGCACCGGTGGGAAGCTCATAGTTGTGCAGAGCAAGCGGATCCTCCGGGGCATCACCGGAATCATCGCAGGAAGGCTCATGCGACGCTTTGGCATCCCCGCTATTGTCATTGCTGAGCTGGGGGACGTTGCGGTTGGTTCCGTGCGATCCGGCGAGCAACTCCACGTCACTGATTTCCTCGCGCGCTTCAGCGATTTGCTGACTACCTTTGGCGGTCACGAGTCCGCTGGCGGTTTCAGCCTTCCACTTGACTCGCTTCCGGACCTTGCCGACGCCCTCTATGAGGCTGCCCTGTCCCTGGACACCGGGGAGGAGGAGCGGGAAGACTTGCGGATTGACGCAGAGCTTCCGCTGGATCACCTGACGCCGGACCTTCTGCAGGTCGTTGACCGCTTTGGACCCTACGGAATGGAGCATCCTCCCCTGCGCTTCCTTGCCCGTGGGCTTCGGATTGAGCAGGTGGATTTCATGGGCAAACCCCGGGCAAAGCACGTCCGGCTGCTGCTTGCCGGAGGTCGCCACAAGTGGCCCGCGGTGTACTGGAACGCAGCTTCTCTCGCTGGCGATGTGCTGAAGGTTGGCGCTCGGGTAGATGCCGCGTTCGAGGTGACCCGGGACCGCTACAACAACCAGGAACGCACCCGTCTCATCATCCATGACCTCCAGTCGGCCTGAGTATCGCGGTCCCCGGCTGCTCACCGCCCCACCGGATGGATCCCGCAGAGGCAAGGAAGTACTCCCGCTGGTATTTTGGCTTCCCCTGCTCCTTGCCCTTATGCCGGTCCAGGCCGTTGCCCTGCGCGTGCTCATACCCGGCTCCGTCCGTCCGGCCGAGGCGGTGGCCATCAGCATCCTTGACGGTGGCGTATCCGGAGAGGCGTGGCTCCGGCCCGCAACCGGGGACCCGGTCAGCCGAGCTAGATTCTTTTCCGGCTCGCCGGCGACTGCGCCGCGCACGTCCGGCTCTGGCTGGTCCGCGGTCCTCCTCGCGGTTCCCCGGGGGTATGTGGGAGACCGGATTCTGCTGGAGCTGGCAATCCACATCCCCGGCACCGGCTTCCGCCGAATCACCCGCGAGCTTAAGGTGGACCCCCGCGAGTTTGCGCATCAGACGATTCGGCTTTCCTCCCGGCTGGTAGGAGTGAGGGAAGATGATGCTGAGCGCCGCTATCAGGAGGCAGTGGAGCTCCAGGGCATCCTCAACTCTGCCAATCCCCGGGCTGTCCACGCGAGCCTCCCGTTCCGCATGCCCATAACAAACGTGCGGATCACCGGCGATTTCGGGGTAGGCCGAACTTACCTGTACAGTGACGGCCGACGCTCCCAGACTGTGCACAACGGTGTAGACCTCGGTGGGCCTCCGGGGAGCCCCATTCTCTCGCCCGGCGCCGGCAGGGTTGTCTACACCGGCTTCCGCCAGGTCACCGGTCTTACGGTGGTGATTGAGCACCTCCCCGGGATCTTCAGCGTGATGATGCACCTGGACAGTATTGCGGTACGCTCCGGTCAGCTGCTCTCCCGAGGGCAGGTCATCGGCGGCCTTGGGGCAAGCGGCCTGGCCACGGGTCCGCACCTGCACTGGGAGGTGCGCGTTTCCGGCGTGCCGGTGCATCCGCTGCTGCTCACCGGTCAAAGTGGACTTCGGCTTGGACCGGGAGCCTTGACAGCCGCCTCGGCACCTACCATATTGGCGATCCGAATTACTGAATGAGAGGGTAGTGGCATCGCTCACATCAAGGTTGACGACCAGGAAAACCTGGAGAAGGCCATCAAGCGCTTCAAACGCATGGTGGAAAAAGAAGGAATTATCCGCGAGTGGAAGAAGCGCGAGTATTACGAGAAGCCTTCCACCATCAAGAATCGCAAGAAGAAGGCCCTGGAGCGAAAGCTCGCCAAAAAGGCCCGCAAGTCCGCTCAGGCTCGCAGCTACTGATTCGGGGATCCCGGCGGCCGCGCGGATCCTGGTGATGCTGGCTGCCGTCTCCCTTCTTCTTTCCTGTGCCGGAGAACCCCCGGCCCTGTACTCCGCACAAATCAGCCATCTTGCCCTGGTGAGCCCGGAAAACGGCGCCATCACATTCTCAATTCTGGCCGCGCTCGGCGTTGACGATCCTGATGGCCTCGGTGACCTGGTGGAGGTCTACGTAATCAACGATGGAGCGCGCCTGCATTGGTCTCTGGAACCCGGCACCTGGAGGGAGACCGAGCTCCCCGGTGGACCTGGCATTGTGCTTCCTCCCCTCGCCCTTCCGGAGGCAGGACCGGCACCTGCAGGACGCTACAGAATCCTGGTTATCGATGCCGGGGGCAGGAGCGCGGAGCAGGAGGTCACTCTCCGCCGCTTACGGGAGCCCGTGGCCCTGCCCGATGCCCTGATTGACCTGAGGCCCGCTGAACTCCGCACGGACAACCTGCCTTCTTCTCAGCTGCTGCTGCACAGTGACGGCGGACGCACAGTGAATGCTGTTGCTTCCGAGAGTCTTTCCGGAGCGGAGATCAGTCTTCTGTTTCCGGACCCCGATCGTGACCTGGTCGTTCAGTGGGGTCCCCTAAGGCTTCCCGCCGATTAAGAGCCGCGCGACCGGTAATCCATCGCCAAAATGCCCGGAGTCTGTCGCGCACCGTGTAGCCGAATTGCAGCGCAAAGTCATCGGCGGCGGCGCCAATGCTGTACTCCTCACCATAGCGCTGCTTCAGGTAATGCCAGTGCCGGACAAGCCAGACGTAGAGATCGCTCTCAGTGCGCCCGGGGAAGTGCTGCAGCATGCCGTTGTCCCGGATTGCCTGGGCGATCGGCAGGTACACATTCTCATACCAGCTCCGCAGGCTCTCGGCGTCTGATATGTCCCGCTCCTCTTCCTTCCCCAGAAAGAAGCGATGTCCTTCAACGTGTCGCAGGATCTCGTCGTAGCGGCCCGGAGCGCTGAACTCAATCTGGGCATCACCGAGAATCTCGGGCAATCGGGTCTCCCGGTAGAAGCGATCCTTCTCATAATTGAGAACCTGCTGCAGCAGACTGTCCCGGGTGAGTTCGGTGTCCAGCGTGAGTTCGCTCTCCAGGGACACCACCTCGGCGTCAATGTCCTGCACGCCTTGCAGCCTTGCTACCGAGACCCGGTGATTGCCATCTCGGACAAAGTACACGCCACCAATCTCGTAGAGCTTGATTGGCGGGAGAGTGATGTTTGTCAGGTGTGCTTTGTCTACTCGGGTCCACCGGCTGCGCAGATGCTCTCGGCGGGGGAGGAACTCGCGGGTGAAGTCGTTGTAGCGGCCCTCACTGCCCACAATCAGCCGAATCGGAACGGTGCGGAGGCCCCGGTAGGACTCGCTCCGCGGCCTGACAACGTCCTTGACTTCCTGGAAGGACAGCATCTCCGAGTGCTGCGGACGCACTGCACCCAGGAATTGCCGCATTCGGGCCTGGGACCGCGCCTTGTTGAAGTCCTCTCGCGCGGTGATGTCACTCAGGTCTGACACGTGCCCCCTCCGGTTCCGGCAGTTCCAGGACCACGTGATCGTACGCGTTCACGATCCTGGTGTCAGCGTAGGTCCGGCTGCGTTGCGCGTTCAAGTCATACAGATGCACGTGTCCGTGGATCATATAGCGCGGCTGGAAGACTCTCAGGAACCAGAGGAAGGCCGTGAACCCCGTGTGCGGCGCATCCGGACGATCCCCGATCCCGAATGGCGGGGAGTGTGTCAGCAGAATGTCCACGGGATGCCTGCCCAACAGCCGGAGCAAGAGCAGCCGGGGCACGTGTCTCAGCACCTTCCACCACATCTGGGCCTGGGTCCACTGGTTCTCGCCACGGTTGTATCGGTGACTCCCGCCGAAGCCCAGGATCCGCAGTCCGCACACCCGTTCCAGCCGATCGCCTACGTAGGTGCTGCCCCATGTCGTCGGGATTCGCCCGAGCTGCTCGGCATCCACGATTAGGGTTCTTCGCCGTCCACGCCGGAAGAAGTCCAGCTCCTCGGTGTTGTGGTTTCCAAACACAAATACCACCGGCCGGTTGAGGCTGCCGGAGAGAAAGCCCAGATAGTCCATCGGAAGATCGCCCGCGGCAATGACGAGGTCCACATCCCCAAAGCGTTCCTTCACGCTGGAGCTGTACACCAGCGGGTCAACGTGGTCTGCAACGCAGAGAATGCGCATCCGCGTCTATGCGTCAGCCTTGGCGAGGAGCTCCTGGAGTGTCTCCCTGGCAACCAGATCAATGGGCCGGGTCTGCGCAAACTCAACGGCCCGGCGGCTGAAGGTGGAGCTGGTGACCACCACGCCCCGCCCGATGTTCTGCTGCCGCATTTCCTCGTGGATCTTCCTCACCACAGACTCCTCAATCGGGTCAGTGGCGCGCAGAAAGATCAGAAGACGAGGCATCTGCCGAACGTTTCGCCATTTGGACTGGGGTTCCTGGGCGATGATCCTGCCGGTGTCACGGTTGACCTCCGCGTCCCGGATGGAAAGCCCCATTGCCTGGGCAATTGCCTGGCACATGCCGAGAAACTCGTCCGTCCCAGTGGTTAGGTAATCCTTGATCCTGTCGTCCTGCCGCAGCTCCTGGTATTGACTCAGCTTCTCCGCAACGTCCCGAAAGTTGGCTTGGACACTGTAGATCTGCTCCCACAGGTCAGTCGCCGGCTCAATCTTTCGCCCGCGCTCGTACAGAGCAGCGAGCGCATACTTGGCGTACAGCGTTTCCTTGGAGTTGGGATCGCTGGTGAGGGACACGGCGCGCTCAAGGTCAGTCTCCGCCTTGTCGGTGGCCCCGTACTTCACCTCTGCAAGGCCCTTGTCTATCAGCGCCTTCACCTTGTACTCGGGATCCCGCGTTGCCTTGTCAAAGCTCGCAGCAGCAGCAGGAAACTCGCCGCTGTCCTTCTGCAACTTGCCCAGATAGTAGTTGGCGGCGTGCAGGTCCGGACTGATCCGAAGCGCCATTTGCAGCTGCTCCCGCGCCTCGTCAGTTTGCTTGGCACGGTAGCACAGCATGCCGAGGCGGAATCGGGCATTTGCGTGGCGAGGATTGATCTCAATTGCCTTGCGAAAGTGGCTCAGGGCCTGCGCACCTTTGTTGCGGTCAGCCATCAGGTTCCCGATCAGGTAGTGCGTCTCCGCATTGCCCGGGTTCAGCTTCTGCAGTAGCAGCAGTTCCTTCAGGGCCTCTTCCGGCTGCTTGAACTGCAAGAAAAGCTCCGCCATCTCCTTGCGGAACACGCTTTCGTCAATCGCACCATCAAATACGCCGATTTCATTAATGGTACGCATCTCGTGAAGGCTGAGCTCGGGCTTGTTATCCTTCAGGTATGCCCTCGCGAGCGCGTATCGCGCAGCGATGTTGCGACTGTCCTTTGCAAGGATGGACTTTGCCGCCCGGATGGCCTGCGGCAGCTTGCCGGAGCGGATCATGTCGTTGATGCTGGCAAGGCGCCGGGGCGCAACAATAGCGCGGAGCACAAAAAAGGCCGCAACGAGGACAACCGCACCAAGGATGATGACTGCAACGAGCATGGAAAACTTTTGGAAGGCTAAACACTCAGGGTCCCTGCGTCAATTTGCGCTGATTCCGGCGATTGCTGCGGCCCTGCTGCTCCTCGGCAGCCTGGGCCTGAGCGCTCAGTCCCTGTTTGAGCGGGGTCAGCAGGCCTTCCTGGCCAATGACCTGGAAGAAGCCCTGCCGCTTCTGGAAGCGGCCCGGAACACCGATCCATCCCGGGCGGAGACCTACGCGTATCTCGCGGTGGGTTACACGGCACTCGGTCGGGGTGCAGAGGCGGAACGGGTTCTGCAGGCAGGAGTCACTGCAGTCGGCGCACGGTCTGCCGAGCCTGCGTTCAACCTGGGTGTGATCCTGCAGACCCAGGGGCGCCAAGCAGAGGCCGCAAGCGCCTACAGTCAGGCCATCACCCTGCGGCCGGACTACGCTGCCGCCTATCTCAACCGCGCCAACGCCAACCTGGAGGCCGGTGAGCTGCTTGCAGCTGCAGATGACTACAGCGTGTATCTTTCGCTCGAACCGGGCTCACCGCAGGCACCAACCATCCGCGAGCTGATATCCTTGCTCCGTGGCGATGTGGCAGCAGCCGAGGAGGCCGCGCGCGCCCGGGCGGAAGCCGAAGCCCGCGATGCTGAGCGACTGGCCGAACTGGAGCGACAGCGGGAGGCTGAGGCTGCCGCGCGACGGGAGGCCCTGCTGTCCAACGTGCTGAACTCTCTGAGTACCGCTGCCTCGGACGAGGCCAACAACATCGGCGCGGGGAGTGCCGGTGCGCAGGATGAAGACGAGGTGATTGGCCGTGCCGACTAGCCTCGGCTCTGTTATCACCAGGCGCCCGCCGGCTGGCCGGAAGCGCGAAAACCCGGGGGAGGGGAACACACATGGCCCGTTTCTTTGCCGATAAAAGGCGACTGATCATTATTGGCGGCATTGCGCTTGCCGTGCTGCTTGCTGGCGGCGGAGCGTTCCTGCTCAGCCGCGCCGGCGGTGGAAACTCTGCACGGGACAACGCGGTGATCCTTGCGCGGGACTACCTGGAAAATAACCAGTTTGACCGAGCCCTGGACATCGTTGATGGGATCTTGCTGGAAGATTCCGGCGACCAGGACGCCCGCGAACTGAAGCAGGAGATCCTGGACGCAAAGGCCGCCTTTGATTCGGCGCGGCGGGAGGAAGAACTCGCACGGCTGGAACAGAACCAGGAGAACCCGGGAGCGGATTCGGTTCGCCAGGCAGAGGCAGCGGCGCGAGCCGCAGAATCCGCCGCCCGCCAGGCCGAGGCAGAGCTTGCTTCCCGACTGGAAGATCAGCGGCTGGAACAGCAGCGGCGGCAGGAACAGGAAGCGGCCGCTCGCGCTGCCCAGGAAGAGGCCCGCCTGGCGGCGCTCAGCCAGGAGGAACAGCAGCGGCAGCGGGAGATCAGCCAGCTCCTCACCCGGGCCAACCAGTCCCTGGAGCGTGAGGAGTTCCTGCAGGCTCGGGGATTCCTGAACCAGGTCCTGGAGATTGATGACGAGGAACCCCGGGCGTTTGCAAGCTTTGCGCGGAGCTACGTGGAGGAAGACGTGAGCGTTGCCTCCAATCGGGAGCTGGCACGGACCTATGCGCAGCGCGCGATCAGTGCGGATCCCAGCCTGTGGGAGCCCTACTACGCGCTTGGCCAGGTCTTTCATGAAACCCAGAACCTGGACGCCGCAATCCGGGAGTACCGAAACGCCGCGGACCGCGCGCCGGACAATGCCCGCGTCTACTTTGAGCTGGGAAACGCCCAGTTTGACGCACGGCGCTACGCCGATGCCCGCCAGTCTTACGAGACCAGCGTCTTCCTGGACAACACCAACGAGGACGCTTTCTTTAACCTTGGGCTGACGCATGAACGCCTGGGCTCCAACAGCGCCGCTCTTCAGGCCTTCCAGACCGCTGTAGCGGTCCGAGGTGACTACGCAACCGCACACTTCAAGGTAGGCGATATTCTCCGCAAGACCGGCAATCTTGTCGGCGCGGTAGAAGCGTTTCAGCAGGCCATCACCCACGATCCGGATGAGGACCGCAATCATCGCGCGCTCGGGCTTGCACTGCTGGAGCAGGGACAGCGCCAGGAGGCACTTGTGGCCTTTGAGCAGGCCGTGGCGCTGGGTGCGAGCAGCGCAACGAACAACTACAACCTGGCAAACGCCAACTACGAGCTGGGTCAACTGGAGACCGCGCTACCCTACGCTGCAGAGGCTTTGCGGATTGAGCCAACCAACGCGGTGTACAACTACACCCTTGCCCTGGTCATTGACGGTCTGGGCGAAGCGGGGACTGCGACCCGGTACTATCAGGAAGCAATCCGGCTGGATCCAAGCTACCTTGCGCCGCGGATCAACCTGGGGATTGTGCAGCAGGAGGCCGGTCAGCTGGATGCTGCCCTGGAAACTTTCCTGACCGCCTATCAGATTGCGCCCGGGTCAGCCGAGGTCAACAACAACCTCGGCAACGTGTATCGCTTGCGTGAACTCTACGACGATTCTATTCGCCACTACGGGCTCGCCATTGACGCGAGGCCGAACAACGTACTTACCCGGTACAACCTGGCCCTCAGCCTTATTGCCACCGAGTCCCTGGCGCAGGCAGAGCGGGAGCTTCAGACGGTGTTGAATCTGGATGACCGGTACTGGCCTGCCTACCATCGCCTTGGTGAGGTGCTTATCGCCCGGGACCGTCCGGATGAAGCGCGGGGTTACCTGGAAGATCTTGTTTCCGGAAATCCCTCTTACGCAGAGATCAGCGAAGTTCAGCAGCTTCTCGCCGGTCTCTAACCGGAGCTCCGCGGAAGCTCACCGCCTCGAGTTCCCTGAGCATAGCGGTCTCAGCGAGCCGACCGCGTGTTAGTCCCTTGAGACAGCGGCTCTCAGCTCTGAGCGGCTGAAGCGGCGGAACACGGGCCTTCCGTGCGGGCAGCGCGGATCAGGATCATCGCCAAGCGAGTCCAGAATTGCCTGAGCCGCATCCGGATCAGGCAGGTCTCCCGCCTTGAGAGCCGCTCGGCAGGCCCGGTTTGCGAACAATGCCTGGGCCAGCGGCAGGGTCCCGCCGGGGAGCTGTTCCAGCTCCGCAAGCAGTGTCTGGGCGTTGCCGGAGAAGAGCAGCGGCACACCGATGAGCTCCCACTCGCCCGGAGCGCGCCTGCGTACGCCTATGCCCGCCCGGCCAAGTTCTCCCTGGCGCTCAGCAAGGCGGAGATCGACCGCCGGATCCACCAGGAACGGCAAGGGAATGAGCAGGTGCTGGCTGGTGCCGGTGGCCAGGAAGGCCCGGTAGAGCTGTCTCTCGTGCGCGGCGTGGAAATCCACCACGTACAGCGCGGAATCATCCTGAGCCAACAGGAATTCGTTGAACAGCGGCCCCCGGTACAGCAGACGGGCGCCAGGTGCGGGCCGGGCCGTGGGAGTGGTGGCCGTGACTTGCCCATCGTTCGATGCCGTATCGCGGACCTGCTCGCGGTGCGGCTCGCGCTCCGGCCCCCCAGGCAGCTCTGCCCTCCCCGCTGGCGCAAGCGCTGGCTTTGGCCCCGTCGCTGGCGCCAGCCCCGAGGATTCGGCGGCCCACCACCCCGGCTGCTTGGCCGTGATCGCGGGCTGTACCGTAGCGGAAGCGCCCAAGTGGTCCGATGCCCAGCGTTGCACCAGTTCCACCACCGCGTGGTGCATGTCACTGGCCCGGCGGAGCTTCACTTCCCGCTTGGCCGGATGGACGTTGGGGTCAACCAGGCCGGGATCCGCATCCAGCATCACCAGCGCAATCGGGTGCCTGCCGTTTGGCATGAGGCCCGTGTAGCCGTACTCGATTGCCTGAACAAAACGGAAATCGGTCACCGGTCTGTGATTCACGCAGATCCGGATTCCACCGCGGTCACCGCGAAACAGTCCTGGCTCACCCAGGGCCAAGCGAATCCGAAATGCTCCGTAGTCGCCGGTGATCTCTTGCAGCAGCCGAGCCTGGACTGCTGGCCCCATCACCGCGGAAAAGCGCTCTGCGATGCTGCCGACTGCCGGGAGGGTGAGCGAGGTCCGTGCCCGCGGGTCGGCGCTCCCGGTGCTTGCCGCAAGTCCCGAGCGTGGGCTGCCGCCATCCGGTGGCGCGTCCGTCGGCAATGTGAGGAGGGTGAATGCCACTTCCGGAAAGCCCAGGGCCCGGTTCTGCACCTCCCGGCGGACTGCCGCCGCCTCCGCACGCTCAGACCGGAGGAAGTTGCGCCTGCCGGGAAGCTGGTGAAAGAGCCTGCTCACGCGGACCATGGTGCCGCTGCCCCGGGGATGTGCTTGCAGAACCTGCTGTTCGCCTGCTTCAACCACCAGTCGTGATCCCTCACCGCAGAATGCAGTCTCAATCTCCAGCCGGGCCACGGCTGCAATGCTCGCCAGGGCCTCCCCGCGGAACCCCATGGTGCCCACCGTGTCCAGATCGTGTTCCGTGTGGATCTTGCTTGTGGCGTGGGTATGCCAGCAAAGCTCCAGGTCTTCCGGTGGCATGCCCGTCCCGTTGTCCGTAACGGAAAGCAAACCGAGGCCACCATGCAAAAAGGCCACCTCAATTGAGGTGGCCCCCGCATCAACTGCGTTGTCAATCAACTCCCGCGCTACCGCGGCCGGTCGGTCAATGACCTCGCCGGCCGCGATCCGCTGGGCTACGCCCGGTGGGAGCTTGCGAATCCGGCCCAGGGCTTATTCCTCCTCGGCCGGTGCACCACCTCCCCCGCTGATGCGGGTTTCCACAGTGATGGATGGCGCGTAGCGCGGATTGCCAGTTACCGGATCGTACTGCAACGATCCGTCCTCATTGCGGAGCACCGTGGTAGTGACAACCACTGCAATGTTCATAATCGGAGCAACGGGATAGATGATCTCACCCGAAAGCGTAGTGTTGGCGTCAAGCAGGCTTATCCCCTCAATCCCCTGGTCATACTCGGGGAACAGCGGCGCGCCGATGATCGTGGGAGCAAACCCGGTTCGCGTGTAGCTGATGCTACCCGTGAGGTCACCGTTGGAGAGGAAGTCAAAGGTTCCCCGAGGAATGCTCACCGTCATCGAGAGATCAATCAGGTCATCTTCGGTGATCTGCACCGTACCGTCCTCCAGCACCTGCCAGGGCCAGAAGTAGCCACCCGTAAGGGTCACCAGGTCAAAGAAGGTTCCACCGATCTCACCGTAGACACCGGTTGTCCGAATGGGATCGGTTCCGATGGTGTCGTTGGTCGCCGCAAGGGCGTAGTCCAGGGCGTCAATCACACGATCCCCGCGCAACCGCTCGTATCCCGGACCATAGAAGGACGGAATGAACTCACCAACAAAATCCCGGTACTCCAGGCGGTAGTCGATCGGTCCAATGTTCCCAAGTACACCGGAGGTCACGCCGTAACTGGCGATGATGTCGGTGAAGTCTCCCGAGAGGCCCTCTGCCCCGACAAAGGGACCGGCAGGAACGTCACCAAAGGCGTTCCGGAGGACCGGTACAAAGGTGCCGGCCTGGCCAAAGAGGGTTGCGTTCAGGGCATCAGCGTTCCGCAGAATGCTGAGGCTGACGTCCGCGGCAGGGTTCACAAACACAGGATCCGCAGCGATGTAATCGGCGAATGCTGCTTCCGTTGACGGCAGAGCACTGGCGGGGGAGAGGTCCACCGCCGCACCGGCTCCAATGGACACGCCCCGGCCCAGGAAGACCCGGAGTCCGATCACCTCGGGGTTGCCAAACGAGTTCGTCAGTGCCTCAAAGCCCAGTCGCTCGCCCTGCAGGCCAACGTTGATTCCAACGCGGCGAATGGCCGGGAAATCGGTGTCGTTGGCAAAGTCCTGCATCACAATGCCGTAGCCAAGGCTCAGGTTGTTCAGGTTTCCAAGCTTGAAGAACAGGCTTGCGTCGTCCGCGCCACGGAGGAACGCATCCCGGTCATTGAACTCAATAAAGCGGAACTTGAGCGCCGTGTCTGCGATCGCATCCAGTGCGGCCGCCTGGGTGTCCTCCTGGTCGGTACCAAAGGACCACTCGTCATTACCTGCGGGCCTATACCAGTCCTGCGGATCAAAGAGGTTGCTCTGATAGATGACCGGGAGATACAGACCAAAGTTCCAGCGGCCCAGAGCAAAGGCCGGCTGTCCGACCACCTTGCCGTAAGTCACACCATCAATGGTCACTGATCCCAGCTCAAAGCCCAAGGCATCCAGGGTATTCAGGACCCATTCCGGTGTCTGGTCTTCAAATTCGGGCTGTGCCGGCTCAACCGGTTCCGGTTCCGGTTCCGGCTCGGGCTCTGCCTGGGCAGCTGCCTCGTTGGCATCCTGGATGGCCTGCTGCGCCTGCTGTTGCACCTGCTGCACCTGCTCAAGCAGGTTGTTCAGGTCACGGCTCAGATTCTGCAGGTCCGGTGCCTGGAAACTCAGGAGGCCGTTCAGCGCTCCGGAGATCCGTTCCGCACCCCAGCCGACAACACCTTCATCAGGTGCAAAGCCGAATCCGGCCGGGACCTCCAGCTCGCCGTCCGGCGTTTCCACAAACAGGCTGCTGGAGCCGTCTTGTTCCGGAAGGGTGAAGATCTCGCCTTCACCGTCACCGCCAAGGCTGAAGTCCGTACCACGGACACCACCAACGGTGTTTCCGGTGCGGACCCGCACCTGCTGGCCACTGCCCGTAAGTCCACGAGCCACCGCGCGGGCGCGGCCGCCACTAACCGAAAGGTTGGCGTCCGGGTTTTCAATCGGGCCAAGGGAGAACGCAAACTCGGTGGGTCCGGACATTCTCATGCTGATCGTGGCACCGGCCTCGGTGGTCAGAACCACTTCCAGGAAGGTTCCCGCCGGGACCGAGATGGTTCCCGAGGTGTCCAGCGGAGAACCGTTCTCCAGCGGTGTGTCAAATCCGGCATCATCCACAAAGACGGCGCCGCCGGTTGTGAAGGCGACGGTACCGCCGGTGAACTGGGCGTTCGGCGGTTGTGACTGACCAAAGACAAGCCCGGTGACCGCGAGTGCCAGGATCAACAGGCTCAGGATCTTTCGACTCATAGTCATGCTCCTTGTACGCTGCTGCATCAGAACAGCGAAATGGCGCTCTCCAACCCGGAGGTCACGTCAAAAGTGCCTTCGATTGGATCCCATTCAAGATCGTAGACCAGCGATATGACCGCTGCTCCTGTGCGATAGTTGATCCGGGCCTGCACAAGGGCGTTGGTCGGATCAAAAACTTCGCTGATGCTGGTAAGATATCGCTTGATGTAGGACGCATCAGCGCTGAAGCCGTACAACTCGGCGACTGTTAAGGTCCCCGTCAGAACGGGAAGCCGCTCGTCCAGGGGATCTACGGTCTCATAATCAATGCCGAAGGGCCCGGAAATGGAAGCGGTGAAATTCACCAGATCGCCTTCCCCGCCGTCAAAAAAGTTGGGGATTCCAAAGCCTGTTGAAGCAAACCAGCCAACGTAGCCCGGGAACTCTTCTTCATCACTGGAGAGCACGGTGTAGCGGCTGACGCGGAAGGCGTCATAGCTTGAATCAAAGTAGCTGGGGATGAAGTTGGTTCCCAGGAAGCGCATCTGCGCACCGTAGTTCAGGAAGCCAAGAAGCCGGCCACCCACACCAAGCATCGCCCCGGTGCTGCCGCTCTGGAAAGCCAGATCACCAAAGCTTGCCAGTGTGGCAACGCCGGACGTGAGAATAGGCAGGAAGACGTCAAACCCGAACATTGAAGCACTGTCCGGATCCGCCGGAATAGTCACCACATCGGGATCTGCGTAGTAGTAGGGGTTGCTGTCTGCTGCAACCGTGAATCCCACTTCCAGCGCCGGAATGATGGGGACGTTCAGAGTCAGCAGCGGCCGACCAAAGATCCGGAAGCCGATCAGGTCCCAGACCGCCATGTTGGCAACAAAGGTCTCAATCCCCACAAACGGGAAGTTGAACAGCAGCCCGTCAACGTCCAGTTCAAGACCCGCCACGCGCTGTTCAGGAAGGAACACCGTGTTTCGGTAGCCTCCAACAAGGAAACCATTGCCCAGGGTTGAGCGATCCAGCTCCCCGAAGCGGGCGTAGAGGGAGTCACCCTTGTCGTTCCATCGAATGAAACGAATCTTGGGCAGGTAGAGCTCCAGGAACCCAAGTTCTGCAGCTTCCGGCGACCAGTCCGCGCGTCGGATGGCAAACTCGTCCCCGTTTTCACCGCCGGTGAACGTGTAGTTGATGGTGACGTCCAGTCCCAGGCCCAGCTCGTTCTCACCAATGGGGACAACAAGCTCGGGGGTAACCCGCAGCGACTGGAATACCTCGATCTCACCGGTTGCAGGATCCTCAAAGGATTGCACTCCGATCCCCAGATCAAGGCCGAACTGCGCACCTCCGGCATCCCCGGATTCCTGTGCGCTCAGGTTCATCGCCAGCAGTACGGTCAGGAAGACGCCGAGTAGTCGACGCAGGTTCATCTGCACCTCCAGAACGGTATTTTGCTTGGAGTATATACCGCCGGAAGCGCCCTTACCAAACGGGCGGGCCGCTGTCAGAAGGAGATGCGGGCAAAAACCCTGCCGGAAAGCCCGAATTCCAGGCTTCCGGGATCCGATCCGCCCAGGCGAGCCTCCTGCACAGCCACGCTGAGGGTCCATCCGACGCTGGACAGAAGCCCATCCGTCACCCGCTGTTCCCAGTCCAGCTGCGCCCGAGCGTCCCGCGCTTCGTCCCGAGGGCGAGACTGAATCTCTGCCACAAGCGAGATATGGCGTTCCCGCAGGGATAGCGCCCCGAGGCTGCCGGGCAGGCCGATCTCCAGCCGTGCCGAATCACGGAAGAGCCGCTTTGCCCGAAAGGTTCCGCTGAACCCCGGAGAGTCTCCCGCCCGGAGAGAACCGTCCAGGTCAATTGTTGCGACCCCCCCATCATCTCCTTCCGCCTCCGCCAGGATCCGGCCCGAGAGCTCCGTCACCCCCGGTTCAGTCAGCGCAGAGGCAAGTGGGCCGGGTCCGGAAAGGCCCGCGCTGAGCCCACTCCTGAGCTGCAGGATGGCAAAGCCTCCCCAGAGCTCCCGGTTGGCAGCGCGGGCCCGCAGG
This sequence comes from uncultured Spirochaetaceae bacterium, assembly GCA_964591085.1. GTDB lineage: Bacteria > Spirochaetota > Spirochaetia > DSM-27196 > CAZPXH01 > CAZPXH01. Next base: position 50,021 of record CAZPXH010000009.1, read on the forward strand.
AGCACCGTTGCTCCCTGCACGCCCGCGGAGATCTCCGAGTCCTGCACGAAGGCGTCCAGATCCCGTCCGATGCTTTGCCTCAACCCCACCTCGGATACCTGCGGAATGAGTAGCTCCGGGAGTTCGCGTCCCAGTGGCCTGGTGAACTGCAGGACCAGCTCATCCCGAAGGACTGCTTCCGGCCCGAACCCCGGTGGCTGCGGCCGCAGTGCCAGGATCCCGGGAAACAGCTGTGACTCCCGCTCAGCTGTCCATGCACCCATCCAGGCGCCAGCTGCCCTGAGGTCCGAGCCCGTGGACTGCTGCGTTGGGTCCGGGGTGCCGTCAATCCCGGAGAAAAGTCTGCCGGCTGAGAGAAAGATCCGGCCCGAACCCAGCGGCAGGGAGAACGAAGCGTCCAGGGAGGCCGTGTAGTCCCGCCGTTCCATTTCGACACGAAAGACCGTGAGGGCCGGGACCAGCCGGAATCTTGGCCCCTCGTCCCCCAGGCGGAGTTCAGCATCCGCCTCAGTGCTTCTTGACGACAGGCCGGCCAGTGTATTCCCCTCAAGCCGGGACAGCAGGATCCACAGGTCCGCTCCCGGGCTCTCCGGTGCGATACCCTCATCCCCCGTGGAGCGCACGCCAACTTCGGCCTGGACCGGCCCGGCCCGGGCTTCCAGGTTCAGGACTCGGTTCCCCGAATCAGGTCCCGCGGAGGTCTGTGCACTTGCCGCGACTGCCACTTCACCCAGGCTGAGGGAGGCGTCTGCTGCCGCCACTATGCCTCCATCAACAGCCCAGCTGTTCCGGATTCCACCATCCATCTCCGCTCTGTTGGCCCGGGTCCCCGAGCTTTGGGGGGCCAGTCGGAGGCTGGCTCCTGCCCGCTGAAGCCCTGCTCCGTTTTGCAGTCCAATGTCCAGGCCCAGTCGGGTACCGGGAAGCCCCACGACGCCTGCCGCCAGTACACTGCCCTGAGCATCACTCCCCGAAACAGCATCCGCGGACAGCGAGAGTTCGGCATCCCACAGCAGATCTGTGTTCCCCCGGCGCGCAATACTGCCCCGGTGTGAGAGCCGGAGCTCCGCAGAGGCGTTTCCGAGGGCCAGGGTCTCCGCTGCGGCGGCATAGACCTCGTCAATGAGGAAGCTCCCGTCCGCGGCGCTCGTCACCGCTAGTTGCAGGTTTGCCGGCATACCAATTGTCCGAGCCGGTGCCGGCGGGACACCGGGATCGCTTGCTCCCGCTGCCACAAAGAGGAGTGCCGCTTCTACCACCGATCCGTCCGGCCCGGTGTAGGTCACAGCGCCGTCATCCATGGAGAGGGTCACGTCAACCCATTCCTCCTCCGCACGGATCTCCTGCGGAACTTCCGTATGCAGCTGATTGCCGGAAGCATCGCTGATCCGCAGGACAAGGGCATCGCTGGGGGAAGCCAGCCCCGGGCCCGGCTGGAGGTAGAGCCCGAGTATGCGGCCGAGTGGAGCCCCGCCGGGGAGGGGCAGACTCACCGTGGCGGAGTCCGGAGGTTCGGCGCCGGACCAGGATACGCGGAGCGCGCCACCTGCGCTGGCAGCCGCAAGGGCTTCCGGAGTGCCCGCCGGGCCGGGCAGGGTAGAGGGAGGGCCGGTGCCCGGGACAGAGGAGAGCCGGAGCCGGGAATCGGTGGACTGACCTGCCGGGAGGCCAAGGCGTGCGCGTGGCGGTGTAACGGCTACCCGGAGCCCGGGCGCTTCGCTCCGGGTCTGAACGAGCAACCGGATGCTCTGGGCTCGCAACAGTAGCTCCCGCGCTGCCTGATCCAACTCCAGCTGTGCCGTCTCCCACGACTCGTCAGCGGGAATCGGGAATTCCAGGCGGACGAAAGAACCGCGCTGCTCCCGGTCCAGCGCGCCGTTGCCATTGTTGTCCTCGCTGTCCCGGATGCCGTTGTGCGCACCGCCTGCTGGGTGAAGGTAGCGGGTACCGGAGAAGTCCCACTCCCAGCCACCCTCGTTATCCGATTCTTCCCGGTCCAGTAGCCCGTCCGAATCGCGGTCTTCTGAAAGCAGACCGATGTCCACGGCGATGCCAAGATCGCTCCGGGCGGCCGCATCGATGCCCTGCACCAGGATGTCCAGCTCCAGCGCAGATGCAGACGAGAAGTCCGCACCTCCAAGGCTCCACTGCGCCGTTGACCAGGTGGCTCCCGCAGCGAGGTCCGCGTCCAGGACCACCGCAAGCCGGGAGCTCTGTCCTGCGGTTGCCCGCGCAATCCCCGGACCGGTGGCCTCCCCGGCGGAAGGGGTCTGGGAGCTTGCCCTCGGGACCGAATCCAGGGGCTGTGGAGGAAGACCCAGGTTGCTCAGGGCGCCGGCAAGCGGGATTGCCCGAGTATCGGCGGTTGGTGTGGGAAAGCCGGTGAGCCCAGAGACAGGCGCAGAGCCGGGCCCCAGGCTGGCATAGCTGATGGTTGTGTCCAGGCTGGTTGTGTCCAGGCCCAAGAGCTGCACAAAGCTGCCGCTGGACCCGGCCAGGCTCCCTGCAACGCGGGCTCCAGCCTCCCAGTCCCAGCCATTCCGGTTTCCGCCGCTCTGCAGGCTTCCGGCGGCGCGCAGGACCCGCGGTGTTGCGCCGGAGACCGGCTGGTAGGCAGTGCCGGAGATGGGGAGATCCGCCGCAAGCCCCAGCTCCACCGACCCCGAATCACCCGGAAGGAGAATGGCCGTTCCCGCGCTGAGCCGCAACGTGGAAGCACTGCCGGCATCAGACGCTTCCTCCCAGTTGACTTCAATCCGTTCTCCTGGTGCGGGGCTCCAGCCCGGAATGAGTTCCCCTGTTGCCGGATCCACGGTGAAGCGTGACTCCGGATTCCCGTTGCGAGTGACCCGGACCGAGCCGGACCTTACGCCGGGTCCTAGCACGATGGGTCCGGCTGGAAGCTGCTGCACAACCCGGATTTCCGTAGCCGACAGGAGCGCACGCAGGCCGTCCGTTGCGCCCACGGGAACGCTCCCGCTGGGAAGGGGCAGGCGGTCTCCCGGACCCCTGCCCGGGTCTGCGGATCCAAGGACTATGGTGCCGTTGCTGCGCCGGACGGGGAGCCCGCCGCTGGCCACGGGTGCGCCGACTCCATCCTCTGTGGCGCGCACCAGCACCTCCGCGGTGAGCGTCTCTCCGGGGGAAGCCGGGACCTGAGCATCTGTCCGCCGGTAGGCAGCAAAGGGCAGCCGGAGTGCCGGATCATAGATGAGGACCGCGGGCTCACCGGAAATCTCTGCAAACAGCAGCTCTCCGGTAGCGGCAGGATCATCGCTTGCCAGCCGCGCCACTGCGGATGCAAGCGCGCTCCCGCGGACAAACGGCTGCAGGGAGCCCGGGCGGTAGTCGCCGTTGCTCACATCGGGGATCCCTCCGGGAACCGGGGTGCCGGACTCTCCCGGACCGCTTGCATCCGGGTTGCGGTAGCTCACAAGGATTCGGCTCTCAGCCGGCTGGTTCAGCACCAGGAACCCGCTGGCTTCATCCACGGAGAAGTCCGTGCCCCGGGAGAGTTCGCGGTAGTCCCGCCCGTCACTTGCCCCGAGGAGATTGGTTTCGCCCGGTCCCGAGGGCGCTCGCTCGCTCTGGGCGGCAAAGACCCTGATCCCGGTAACCGGAGCGTCCGGGAGGAGGAAATCCTGCCGGTCAGTGAGATTGCTGGCCGGCAGCACCAGCTCCGTCACGCGTCTGCTGTCAATCCAGGTAGCGCTCTGCTGCTCGGTTGGCTGGAGCTGTGCGCTGAAAGCGGCACGGACCCGTTCGGATTCAAGCTGTACCTGTGCGCCGGGATGAAGCGCTCCTCCGCCTCCGCCAACACCCGCAAAGGTGGGAATGCTCCGCTCACGCAGGCCAAACTCCGCCAGGCGGAGGAGACCGGAGTCACTGCGATATCCAGCGGAGTACTCGCGGAAGCCCGAGTCCTTCAGGAGACTGGCTTCCAGAAAGAAGTGTTGTAGCAACAGAACGGAGAGTACGAGGTCAACGCGGTTGACCAGGAGCTCCGGGCTCAGTCCGGCGGCGGAGGAGGCGAATGAAACCCCACGCTCGCTCCCGCTTCCCTCCAGGATCAGGCCCCCGGCAAGTCCAAAGGACGATGTCCAGCTTCCCAGAGCCTGGACGCTCAGATCGGCTGATCCAAGCTCCGTATTCAGCAGGGTACTACCGCCGGCGCGGAGATCATCCAGACTCAGAAGCGGGCCAGCAACCGCCTGCGCGGCGCTTTCCCGCGCACCGGAAAGCAGCAGCAGAAGGCAGAGGAATGCGGGTTTTCCCGATCCCGGTCGCTTCATCGGTGTGATGGTAGCCCAGTGCTACTTGTGCACCAATGCAGAAGCGCCGAAAATGGAGAGGTCATGGCGGCCGAAGACCAAAAGGCGGAAGCGTTTCTCGCCCGGCTCCTCGCCAACCCGGCGATGCAGCACTTCACCCCGCTGCAGAAGGAAGAGCAGATCATCCAGTTTCTGCACGCAAACGCGCCACAGCTGGCTCCCACGCTGACCAGCCCGGCCTACTTTGCAGGCAAGAGCTGGAGTGACGTGTTCTCCATGATGGTTGACGCCCTCTACCGAATTGTGGACCGGCAGCTTGTGCCGGCCGTTGACCAGGCCGTTGATCGCATGACCTTTTCCTTCGTTCCGTTTCTACGGCAGCAGAACGTTCCGTACGAGAAGGTGAAGGAGCAGGTCCTCCAGGTCCTGAAGGAGACGATCAGCAAGCCGGATGCGCGCCGCGCGTTCACCGGACCCTACGCGACCGTTCATTTTCGGATTGTGGACAAGTACATAGAAGAGGTGTACCGGCGGAAGAGCTACATCCACCGGGAGTTCACCCGAGTTCAGGGGCTGAAGATGAGCAAGGAGGAGGTCAGGGAGCTGGTAATCATGAGCCTCCTGCTCAAGCCCGCCATTTGCCTGATGGCCCAGGGCAGTGCCGGTCCCAACAGCAGCACCGGCACGGTTCAGGCGTCCTACGCCAAGCAGGTGTTTGGCCCGGTGTCCCAGAAGCTGAAGCTGCTCCCGGAACCCGTGGTACGCAGTGCGCTCAACGCCAATGTCAGCTTCATGGAAGACCGGGACACGGAAGCGACGTCGCGCTTTGCCGCGGTCTTTGCTGCACGATCCCGCAACTATCATCCCTACGTGAAGGTGGACCGCGGCGCCGACAGCCCGGACAAGAGCTGGCTCAGCATCGCCCGGCGGAACTACAAGTTCTACGGCTTTGACATCAAGATGCTAGACGAGTTCTACCGGATCGCAGCCGAGAACGGCTGGTAGGAGAGGACAATGAACAGCCGCGTTCGTGAAGGCCTTGAGAACCTCGTGGTATTCGCCATCATCCTTGTCCTTGTCCAGACCTTTCTGGAGGACCTCGCCATCCTCCTTGCCTGGCCGTGGGACGTTCGCCGGATCCTGGTGTTTGCCGGCTTTGGCTTTGACCTATTCTTCACCGCCGAGTTCCTGATTCGGTTCTTTGCCGCGCTCAGCCGCCGGCGCGCCGCACAGTACGTCCTGCGTGAACGCGGCTGGATCGATTTTCTGGCCTCCATTCCCTTGCTGCTGCTGAACTCGGGCCCGGCCGCCTTTGCGCTTCTTGCCGGCGGGGTTCCGATCCTTGGCTTTGGCGGAATCCTCAGCGTGCTGAAGGTGGCAAAGTCCATCCGAATATCGCGGATTCTGCGGCTCCTGCGGCTGCTGAAGATCTTCCGGCGCATCAAGAACACGGACTCCACTATGGCGCAGCGCCACGTTGCCACCATCACCACCCTCGCCGTGGTTGTCTTTGTATTCAGCCTGCTTGGCTTTGCCTTTGCTGAGACCTTCCTTGAGCTTCCCGCCCTGGACGTTGACCGACAGGAGCGCGCGCTCCCGATTGTTGATCTCATCGAGTCCCGCGGTCTGGCAGACCCAGCGAACCGGCAGGAACTGCAGGACCTGATGCGCATTGAGCAGGACGTGTTGCAAGTGCGCCGCGGGGATGAGCTTGTCTACAATCGCTATGAACCCGCGTACTACGAGCGCTTCTTTGGTCCGGGAGACTACAGCTACCTGGAGCAGGGGGATGTGGGTGTGTTCTTTGATCTCCGTCCAGTAGCACAGGATGGCGCGAGGGCGAATCTCCTGCATTTCCTGATCATCGTGCTCATCGTGGGGGTCTACCTCTTCTACTACAGTGGTCACTTTGCGCTGACAGTCAGCGATCCCATCACAATCATGCGCCGGGGTATGCAGGAGAAGGGCTACAACCTGGAAGTGCTCGTGCCTCGGGAATACGCCGATGACGAGGTCTATCGGCTTGCCGGACTGTACAACGAGGTGTATCTACCCCTGAAGGACCGGACCGGCACCGAGGAGGACAGTGGCGTGCTGGACCTCAAGCTTGATGACGTGAAGGGACTGCTCGGCGATTCATCGTCCGAAGACTGACAAGACCGGTGAACAGAACATGGTTGTCTCAATGCTTCAGTGCGTGCTGGAGCTCCCCGAAACGGCCTCGCTGAAGGACAAGCGGACCATCGTTAAGTCGCTGAAGGATCGGGTGATCCGGCGCTACCGGGTCAGCGCGGCGGAGGTGGATCTCCAGGACAATCGGAGCTGGACGCGGCTGGGCTTTGCGGTGGTATCCAACTCCCGGGAGCACGGCGAAGAAATCATGCGCCGTGTCCTGGACTTTGTGGAAACGGTGAGCGCCGCGCGCATCCACGACAACTCAATCCATACCGAGGTCTACGGTTAGGCCGGCACCAGGAAGAGGTCCGGAAGCTGCATATCGCTGTCCATCCGAACCTCGTGAAGCAGTGCGGAGCGGCTGGTCACCGTGAACACGTGTCGGTAGGGCTCAAAGCGCCGGTCGTCTGTGGCAATGGTGAAGTCAAACTCCGCATGCTCCCCGGCTTCGGAGGCCGGGATCGGCAGGGGCCAGAAGAGGAAGCCCCCCGGAGCGGCGGATACGGTTGAGTAGGGGTTGGACCAGCGAGCGTCCATCATTTCCACCAGGGAGCCGTCCCGAAGGAGTGACACCTCAAGGTCGGTGAGTGGTTCAAAGCTCACGCCGTTCAGGACCCGTCCCTCAATGACCGGAAAGGTGAAGAACGCGCCCTCCCGCTGAACGTTCATTCCTTCTGCGTTGTAGTAGCTGCGCCTCACTGTGGTCACCCTGGACAGGCCTTCGTGAGCGAGGGAAAGCACATCAATCGCCAGCTGCGGATCGGCACGAATCTCGTCCCGTGCGCGGGCAAGTCCGCGACTGCTGGAGACGTAGCGCTGCTGAACACGGTTGAGGACGTAGCAGATGACGTCTTCCCGGCATTCGGTAGCCAGGCAATCGTCCTGGCTTCCGGCTGCCTCCCGTTCGTCACAGAGCTCATCTACAACGCTGACGACCAGGTCTTCCAGGACGTTATGGATTGCCACCGAGGTCCTCCCGGTTCATGAGTCTCCGCGGGTCACGCCCGATTCGCTGCCAGCGGTCACCGTCAACAGCTCCTGCACCGCGTCAATGGCGCTGCGCAGGTCCCGCACGGTTTCCTTGAGGGCAAAGTAGTTGAGACCGGCGTAGTAGATCTTGGAATACACGGTAACGGCGATTTCCTCGCTGCAGGGCTGCAGGCTGAAGTAGCAGCCGTACTCGTAGCAGACGCGCATCAGCTCTTCAATGCGGACCCGAAGGAAGTCGGCAAGGCGCGGGGAAAGGGAGAAGGTGTACAGGAGTTCCAGAAAGCGGCTCTCGGGCTCAATGAACAGACCTGCCCCAAACCCATCTTCGCTCTCAAAGGTTGCGCTGTAGGTTTCTTCCTCGAACTCGGCGTCCTGTACCTGGTAGCCCAGTTCCCGGAACAGAATTCGCGTCCGTCGGACGCGCTCCCGCATCAGGCGTGAGTGCTTCATCGCGGCTTCTCCAGAGCATAGCCCTGATCCACCGATACCTTCAACTCGTAGAGAAACAACTCCCGCGCTTTGCTGACCTGTTGCGGGCTGGCTTCCCGGGGAAGCACAAGGCGGACAACGCGGATCCGGCGCGTGAAGTCCCTGACCACGTCCGGCGTGAACACGCTACCGGCGTCCCGGAAGCCTCGGGGTCCGCCTGTTGTCCAGACAGGAATGTCCACTTCAAAGGAGATTGCTTCCGGGACGTCAATGATCGCGCCGTGTTCCACCGGAATTCCTGCCTCCACGCTGATGAGTTCTGCCAGTCTGGCCCGGGAATCCAAGTCCGCAATGCGCCATGGACCATCTATTGCTTCAGCCGGAATCTCGGCCACCACTTTGTGAAATCGCCGGGCAAACACCGCGGCAACCAGCGATGCTCCGGGCTGTTTCCCCTCTCCAAACCGTCGATAGAAGCTCTCATCGTCCAGGCCATACAGATCGCTGGTCTGGAAGGCTCCGGCTGCAAGGCCTCGGTGGAGTCCCGATTTGATCATTCCGGTGGCGATGCGGACCGTTGGATGCCAGTACACTGCCCGGTACATCAGGTACTTGGCAAACAGCAGGTGCTCAATGGCCGATACTCCGCTCTCACGGATGCCAATTGGCCCGTACCCGTCCGCGCGCAGGCGGGTCAGCACGTAATCCAGGTCCTGCACACCGTAGGGCACCCCGCAGAAGTACGCGTCCCTGGTGAGGTAGTCCAGCTTGTCCGGATCCAGTGCGCCGGAGAGCAGTCCCCGGTAGAAGCTGATCTCCGGATCGCGCCCGTCCCGATCCGGATCCACGATATCCGCTACCCGGCGAGGATCCACGCCCGCATCATGACGAAGAACGGATGCCAGGGGATCCTCCAGAATGAGCTGGGCACCAAGGGTTTCGTGCTCCGTAAGCGGGAGCTCCTTCAGGCTGTGGGTGTAGGGGAAGTGGCCACAGTCGTGCAGGAGGGCTGCGGCAAGAAAGGCTCCGATACCATCGGTGCTCAGTCTCGGCCCATCCGGAAGATGCCGGATGGTATCAATCATCCTGCGAGCAACGTAGAATACTCCAAGGCTGTGACTCGCACGGGTATGCGTGGCGCCAGGATACACCAGGTAGGAGGGACCGAGCTGGCGAACTCGATGGAGCTGAACGAAGGCCGGGGTTTCAATCAGCCTGCGGAAGACGTCCGGAAGGTAGATGTTGCCCCACAGCGGGTCCCGAATAGGGTAGGCGCGGGTATCGTCAAGAAAGCGCTCCATGGATGGCCAAAGCCTACCGCCCTGCTGCTTGCCCTGTCGATGCTGTTCCTCGCTGGGTGCGGCCGGGGAGGCGGCGAGGACGATGCGGCTGGTGGGTCTCCGGGCACGAACCCCGCGCAGGTGGCGGCAGCCGAGGCAGAGGCAGCTGCGCAAGACGCCAGAGACACCGAGTCCGGTGCCCGGGTGTTTGCCCTTGCGCGGGAGAGCAACGATGTCCCAGACAGCGCTGCCGGTGAAGGATCCACGGCAGGCAGCGGATTGTCCGGCCCGGACCTTCCCCCTCTTGGCTTCCGACTCGCTGATGTGTTGCCAGCCGCCGATCACAGCATTGGGCTTCTTGCACCCGCGGACAGCGTGGAAGCAGAGCTAGCCCAGCGATTTGTCCGCGCTGTTTCGGCGGTGCTTGGCGGAAGGCCGGATACAGACATCTCCGCACTGGTCACGCCGGAGAGCCGCAGCTATCTGCAGGGTGTGCTTGGAGCCGGGCCCCCGCTTTCCGGAGAGCTGCAGGCGCGCGTCGGTGAGTTCCGCCGGAATGATGGCGGACGGAGCCGCGCGGCCCTTGTACTACGAACAGATCTGCCATCAGAAGCGCAGGGAGAGATTGTGCTCCGGCGGGTAGAGGGCGCTCTTCTGGTGGAAGACCTGCTTATTGATCTCTCCGAGCTGGCAGAGATCCGCGAGCCTTCCGCGTTGGAGCCGCGCGGCTACAACTGGTACTTTCAAACTCCATAGGGAGACGTTATGGCGCATGAAATGAAGCGGATTGAGGTGGAGTTTGTCCTGCAGTCGCTGCAGGAGGCGGGAGAGACCCTGCGCCTGCACATCAGCCGTCGCCGGTATCGGGCGCTTTTGACCGACTTCAATGACGACACCCTGACCCTTTCCTGGGACGCGGAGACCCCACCTGAGCGCGGGACACGAGCTACCGCGTTTTTCAGCCTTCGGGACAAGCGGATGACCTTCAGCGCGGTGATCAAGTCATCCTCGCAGTCACAGCTCGTGCTCAGCAGGCCTCAGTGCATCTACCGTGACCTTACCCGTGGGTTTGAACGCGTCACGCCGCCCGCGGACTTCTCGGTCACCTTCTCCGCAGAGGGTGAGGAGGTGGTCCTTTCCTATCCCAAGACGCTTGCCTGGGAGCCGGATCCGGAGCCCGTTCCTTCCCCCGGCTTTGACGCCCGGCGAATCGCAGATCTCCTCGCCGGGTTCCGGCAGACCGTTGCGCGCTATGCAAGCGAGAACAAGATCGTGATGTTTCGCGAGCGCAAGCCGGCCATCCTTCCGGAACGCCTGATAACCGCAAGCGGCAGAAGCCTCCTGTTGCCATTCGCCGATTCATTTGAGCAGGCTGAACACGATCCGGCGATCCGACGCCACCTGCTGGACGCGGATGACGTGGAACGCTTTGCCGGCGAGGACGGGCTGAGCAGCACTGACATCGTGCTTGAGCTGCAGCAGCATTCAGCGGAGCAGAGTGCCAATGGAATCGCCCAAGAGATCTACGCTCCGGTGGTGTTCCGGCAGTATGTGGTGGGCTACGTCTATGCGTTCCGGGATCCCCACCTTGTGGGCGGGTTCTCCCATGAGGCCATTCGATACATTGTTGATTTCACCCGGATTCTCGCGAACTCTCTGAACTCCAACGGCTACTTTGAGGCGGATAGTCGGCCCGCACAGCGGGATGCTGAAATCATCGATATCAGTGGGTCCGGGATGCAGTTTGCCTACTCCTCCAGCGGACCGCAGGTTCATCTATACTCGGACATGGATCTCAAGATCAGCACGGGTGAACGGGAGATACCCATGACCGCGCGGGTCCAGCGGAAGTTCCAGGACTCCGGCAGGATCTACCTGGGAATTCAGTTTCTGCAGCTGTCCCAGGAAGATGAGGAGATCCTGTTGAAAGCCCTCTACGGTGAAGAGTTCACCGGGATAGAGGACCACGCCTTTGACGGGATCCGTCTGGACAACTGACTCAGCTGCACCGCATTCCCCGACGAAAATAACAGGGGAGACCAGCAGTGCATCTTGTTGTCGTCCAGCTTGCGTCCTACCGCCAGCTGACCCGGATTGATCCGGAGCGCGTTACCCGAATTGAACGATCGCTTTGCAGCACAGCACGGACAGCTGCTGCGGGAATCCTGCAGGAACATGGACCTGAGCTGGTGTTTGTGCTTGAGACCAGCCGTCCCGGTGACATGTTGGTTCTCTGCCGGACGCTGTGGAGCATGCGCGGCATTCTGGACGCCGAGGCCGGGGAGCTTCTGGGCTATGCAATCATTGCCGACAGCGTGCGCCAGGCAGACGCGGAGGGTGTAGCCCAGCTGTTGTGGGCTTCCGGCCCGGCAACAACCCGAGACGGATTGTGGATTGGGCCGTCCCTGGCGGCAGTGGCGGCAAGCGCGTTTCGGACACGGAAGGATGGCAGCTGGCACGAGGTGCTCGGTCTTTCGGGCAGCGGAACCCTGGACCACGTTCATGCGCGCGACTTTCTCTCCCGCCCCGAGCTGGAAGAGAGCCTTCTTGACCTGATTGCGGACGGGATCAACGGCGCAAGCCCGGGATATCTGTCCCTCATTCACGGCCACGCGGACCTTGGGACGCGCTACGCGGTGGAGGCAATGCTGCGGAGGCTCAACGGAGATGGGGAGCACTTGGTGTGGCTCTCCATGCTGGGTCTGCGGGGCATGGATGACCGATGGTATCCCTTCCGTCGGCTGCAGCTCGCCGGCTGGTACGAGCGCGTGGCGGGGCACCTTTCCGGCAGCGAAGCGGCTGCGTGGGCCGACGTGGAACCGGTCCTTCGACAGGCCCTGGGTATTGCTGGTGGAATGGTTGAGCCAAGCCACGCTAGCGTTGACCTCCGCCTTGGGTTGGACCTCTTTCTGCTGGCATACCAGCGCGCAACACGCGCTCAGCTGCTGACCCCGGTCCTGGTGCTGGAAGACGTTGACACCTTCCCTGCAGAGACTGCGTCCGTGCTCGCATCAGTGCTTGGAGCGCACCTGGAGCGGGGAGCGATTGTGGCTGTTGGTACCACTGCGAGCGAGGTCATCCCGGGAGCATTTCGCCGGATTCCGGCGCGGGTCATGCGAGTGACAGATCCTGGTACCCAGGACATCCGAGACGCCGCGGTGGAGTTTGTCCGGAGACGATCGCTGGTACACGTCAATCCACAGCGGCTTCTTGATCGGTACGGACACAGTCCGGTGCGGATTTTCCACCACCTGGTAGTTCAGTCCGCAACAGACTCCTTTGTTCCCGGGGACGGAAGCGAGATATCGGACCCGATCCCGGTCATTATCGGGCAGCTTGACCGCACCGCGCTTGTCCTCCTTCACCTGGCGTTTGTCACGCGCGGGCTCCTGGGGTTGGATGAGCTTGCGGAGGTTCTCGGCCAGCTTGGTCTGGATGCCGGCAGCCTCAGCAGGCAGCTCGCCAAATTGGCGGCGCTTGCTCTGGTCCGGGACGACAACTCGGCCATTCCGGCCGTGGACTGCGCACAACAGGTCCGGGACGCGATGGGAGCCCTTGCGGCGGAAACGGACGCCGCGGTGGTTGACGTGCTCACCGGAATGGTTGAACAGCGCAACGGCCTGACGCGGCGCACGCTCCTGTGGCTTCTGGAGCAACTGGGCGCCGGTCGGGATGCTCGCCGACACCTGGAAGAGGATGTGCGGCGAGGCATGTTCCTTCAGGGTCGGGAAGAGCTTTCGGTCACCCTGAAGACCTGGTTTGCCGATCCCGTCCACGCAGCTGAGGCGGGCGGTTGGCTGCGGGTGGTAGCAAGCGGCCTGCACGGAAGCATGCCGGAGCAGCAGGGCACGGACCGGCACCCGGCCGGTGAGGATCCGGCGAGCCGCGCCTGGTGGCACCGGGGCCAGGCAGAAGTGCTCTTTGCTGACCGCGCCTTTGCCGAGGCGGAGTCTCACACCCGCAAGGCTATGCTTGCGTGCCAGGCCATCCACGACGAGCGCGGTCTTGCTCATGCGCAGCTTGACACGGCAAGCCACCTGCTGGCCGCAGACCGCCTGGCGGAAGCCCTTGAGTACATCCGGCTGGCCCGGTCGGCCATCGGACCCGGCCAGCCCGAGCTCTGGAGCCGGTGCCAGCGCTACCTCGTCATCAGCAGCTTCCTGTCGGGAAACATCGGTCGCTCGCTGGAGCACGCCCGAAAGCTGGAGCAGCGGTCCGCCGACCTGTGTTTCCGGCACGGGGAAGCATGGGCAGTCTTTGCCGCCGGGCGGGCGGAACTCGAATTGGGTCGGCTTGAGGCTGCAGCCCGGAGCATGGACCGCTGCGCCGGGATTGCGCGGCTGTATGGAATGAGCTCCCTGATGCGAATCAGCCGCATCTGGCGAGCGCGAATCATGCTGACATCAGGCGACCTTGCGGGCGCATCGCGCATAGCGGGCGGTCTTGCGGAGGCGGGGCAGCTCCTTGGTCCGGACGCGGCTCTGATGCAGGCAGAGCGCGCCATTGCTCTCCAGGATTGGCCGCGGGTTGTTGAGTACAGCGGCGGCCTGGTGGAGCGGGGAAGCACAGAACGGCCGCAGCTGGACCCGGTTGAATGGCGAAGCGGCTATAGTTGTCTGGAAGGGGTTGCAGCGGGGCTTCAGACCGATACCTTGCCCCCACGCCTGTTGGCCATGGCCTACCACGGAATAGCGCGGGCGCGCCTTGCCGACTCTGACGGACTGCGTGAGCTCTACCACCTGACACGAGAAATTGACCTCAGCCGAACCGACCCCACAGCGTTCCGCTACCTTCACCTGTACTGGCAGGTTCTTCCCCGGCAACGCCGTGCCGGCGCGGAGGACCCTGCCACGGTGTTGGGAAAGGCGCTTCGGATCCTCCGGCAACGGGCAAGCGGAATTGATCAGCCGGACATCAAGCGCGAGTACCTGGATAACAACCCCTGGGCCTCGGTGCTGATGGAAGACGCAAGGCCGTTCAACCTGGTTTGACAGCGGCAAGCGCTGCTGTGTACGCTCTCGCTTCGATTCTCACGGCGGCGTAGCTCAGGTGGTAGAGCAAGCGGCTCATATCCGCTCGGTCAGGGGTTCAAGTCCCTTCGCCGCTAACCAGTCTTTCAGGGTGCTGTCCGGTCGATACGGCTGGCGGGTCCAGGTGGCGTCTGCCGGGACCATCGCCTGGAGCTGACCCAGGATGCTTTCGTCCAGGAGCTCCGGCACATCCGTGGTCCGCAGTTGCAGTCGTGTGCCGGGACTGTCCCGCACAACCGCAATGGATTCCGCAATCAGGTCCAGGGCCGGACGCGTTCCTCTGTGGCCCAGTGAATTCCGGTAACCGGTGCTGTTCGTCTTCAGGTCTATCGCAACAAGCGTTACCCGGACCTTCGCAAGGACCCTTGCGAGCGCATCCGGCAGCAGTCCGTTGGTGTCCAGCTTCAGCGCAAGCCCGGTCCCGGCAAGGTCTTCCAGAAGCTCCGGCAGTTCCGGATGGATACAGGGCTCACCCCCACTTACAACCACCCCGCCAAGCATTCCGCTGCGAGCCACGATCCGCTCCAGGACCTGGTCCCGGGGCAGGAAATCGCTGGGCCTCGGGCCAACAACCAGTGCGGGATTGTGGCAGTAGGGACAGCGAAGGTTGCAGCCGCTGGTGAACACGGTTGCGGCCACCATCCCGGGGAAATCCACCAGGGATGGCAGCTGCAGCCCGAGGTGCGAGAGGCTCACTGCCTAGCCCACCATTGCCGGGAGTTCCCGTGGATCAGAAATCCGCCGAAGCTCCGTGCCCTCCCGATCAAGCTCCAGAATGGTGGGCGTTCTGGTGATTTGGTGCTTCTCAGCCAGAGCAAACCCGGTCTCTTCTTCAATAGATACCCGCTCTACCGGAATCCCCAAGCGCTCCAGCTCCGCGCTCATGGTTCCGCATCCGGCGCACTGGCGCTGGTGGAAGTAGATTCGGCGGGTGGCATTCACCGGGTCCGCGGGCCTCTCCTGCTCCTGCCGGGTTTCGCGGGTTCCGTCGCCGGGCACAAAGGTTTCCCGCTCGGTGTACTCCTGGGCCTTCCCCCGGTTCCAGTTCACCAGAGAACGGTAGTAGCCAACAATGCGGGTGTAGATCTCCGTTGGGTTCCCACACTTCGGGCACTCCTTGTGTTCACCGGAGAGGTATCCGTGCTCCCGGCAGATGCTGAAGGTGGGAGTGATGGTGAAGTAGGGAAGGTGGTAGTTCTCCGCAATGCTGCGCACCAGCGCTGCGGTGGTCGCGGGGTCCGTGATCGCTTCCCCCAGGAAGGTGTGAAACACCGTTCCGCCGGTGTAGCGCGTCTGCAGGCCGTCCTGGTGGTCCAGCGCTTCAAAGGGGTTCCTCGTTGCATCAACCGGGAGCTGGCTTGAGTTGGTGTAGTAGGGCTCCTCTGCCCCCGAGGTGATGATGTCCGGATAGCGTTCCCGGTCGTGGCGCGCCAGGCGGTAACTGGTGCTCTCCGCGGGTGAGGCTTCGAGGTTGAACAGGTCCCCCGTCTCCTCCTGGTAGGTGGCAAGGCGGTCCCGCATGAAGTCCAGGATCCGGATTGCAAGTGCTCTTCCAGTCTGCGTATCAATTCCCTCGCTCCGGAGGTTGAGCAGCGCCTCGTGCATGCCCACAAGCCCGATGGTTGAGAAGTGATTGTTGAGGTGGCTGAGGTAGCGGCGCGTGTAGGGGAACAGGCCGTTCTCCATCAGGCGGGTGACCACCTTTCGCTTCACCGTCAGGCTCTCTGCCGCCAGGTCCATAACCCGGCCCAGGCGGGCGAAGAATTCATCTTCATCTCCGGAGAGGTAGCCCAGGCGCGGCAGGTTCACGGTTACAACACCGATGCTCCCGGTAAACTCGTCCGATCCGAAGAGCCCGCCACCGCGCTTGCGCAGTTCCCGCTTGTCCAGCTGGAGTCGGCAGCACATGGAGCGGACATCGCCGGGATCCAGATCGCTGTTGATGAAATTCTGGAAATAGGGGGTTCCATAGCGCCCGGTCATCTCAAACAGCAGGCGGGCATTTGGGCTGTCCCAGTCAAAGTCAGCGGTGATGTTGTAGGTGGGGATGGGGTATTGAAAGCCGCGTCCGTTTGCATCGCCTGCAAGCATGAGCTCAATGAAGAGCCTGTTGATCCGATCCATCTCCGGCTGGCAGTCGCCGTAGGTGAAGTCTTGCTCTTCGCCGCCCACCAGCGCCGGCCGGTCGGCGAGGTCCCGGGGCACGTTCCAATCCAGGGTGATGTTGGTGAATGGTGCCTGGCTGCCCCAGCGGCTGGGAGTGTTCACGCCAAACACAAAACTCTGCAGCGCCTGCCTGATATCCCGGTCCGTCAGCCCGTCAATCTTCACAAAGGGCGCGAGATAGGTGTCAAAGCTGCTGAAGGCCTGGGCACCGGCCCACTCGTTCTGCATGATCCCCAGGAAATTCACCATCTGGTGAACCAGCGTGGAGAGGTGCTGGGCGGGCTTGCTGGTGATCTTGTCTGGTACGCCACCGAGGCCCTCCTGAATGAGCTGCCGCAGGCTCCAGCCCGCGCAGTACCCGCTGAACATGGACAGATCGTGGATATGCATATCCGCGTTCCGGTGGGCATCCGCAACCGCCTGGGTGTACACGTTCTGCAGCCAGTAGTTGGCCGTGATGGTTCCGCTGTTGTGCAGGATCAGGCCACCGAGGGAGAAGTTCACGTTGGCGTTCTCATTCACCCGCCAGTCGCTGCGGTCCAGATAGCCATCCATGGTGGCATCTATGTCCAGCATCAGCGCTCGAGTATCGCGGACCGCATGCCTGCGGGCGCGGTAGAGGATGAAGGCACGGGCGACGTCATAGTGACCCCGCTGCATCAGGGTGGTTTCCACCAGATCCTGGATGTCCTCAATCTCCGCGCAACCACCGGGATTCGCTCCCAGCAGGAGCTTTTCCACCTGCGCTACCAGCGAGTCAAGGCCGATCTCCGGTGCCTCTGCGTCCTGTCCACAGGCGCGGAAGGCCTTGGCCATCGCCTTTCTGATCCGTGCCGGATCCCAGGATTCCAGCCTGCCGTCCCGTGTGAGTACCTGCTGCATAATCATTGTTCCGCACCCTCCCGTGCTTCCAGATCCTGAATTGTCTGAACGAATTCCATGATGTCGTTGAAGTTCCTGTAGACCGAGGCAAATCGAACGTAGGCCACGCGATCGGTGTCATAGAGACGGGACAACACCAGGTCCCCGATCCGACGGGACGAGATCTCGTGTGATGTCCTCGCGTGAAAGGCTGCTTCGTCTTCTATTTCATTGAGGAGCTGCTCGATGGCCTCTTCTGCAACCGCTCGCTTCTCCAGGGCCCGCCGAAGTCCCCGCTCCACCTTTTCCCGGCTGTATGGCTCGCGCCGCCCATTGCTCTTGATGACCATCACAGTGCGCTCTTCCAGCCGTTCGTAGGAGGTGAAGCGGTATCCGCAGTTGTTGCACTCCCGCCGGCGTCTGACACTGGTGCCCTGGGCAAGGGAGCGGGACTCGATGACCTTGTCGTTGTCTTCGCCGCAGCGGGGACAGCGCATCCAAACCTCCGTATATGGTGCCGCACAGCGGTACTACCGCTGCTGTGACACTATACATGGTGTATCGGTACCTGCCAAGGGTATTGTGAGAGAAGTGCGGATTAACATCCCGGCGTCATTTATTTGTGTTTTGCTCAGGAATTTCTTACAACGCGAGAGCGATCCGGCCGGTCTAGAGCCAGCGCGGGAACAGGAGGCAGATGGTCAGGACGCCGCTCCACAGAAGCAGTACTAGCAGATCCCGCAGGCCCAGGGCGGGCCAGCGCGGCTGCCCCTCTGCAAGCAGCCCGCGGAGCTGAAGCGAATCCGCGCTGTGCACCGTGCGGACAAGATGTCGCCGGAGGAGGCCCTGCCAGGACCAGGCGCGAACCCCCAGATCGGGCCGAGCTCCTGCGCGGGCCAGCATAGCGTCCCGGCGGAGGCGGTTGGCGCGGCGGAGATCACGGGTCCCGCGGAGCACCAGCAGCACAAAACCCAGGCTCCGCTCTTCCGCTCGCTGGCCGAAGGGCCTGAGCCACCAGGAAATGCCGCGCGCAATCCCGGTCTCTCCCTGCAGGATCACCAGGAATCTCGCCGCAAGCACACTGATCAGGAATCGCGCTGCCAGACCAAGACCCCGCAGCAATCCTGCCCGGTCCGCTACCAGCCCCAGGCCCTCAATCCAGGTGAAGGCGTTGAAGAGCACCGCGGTCCCCGCGATCACGAGGACTGCCTTCATGGATGCAAGCATCCGGGACGGCGATTCCCAGTGAACAAGAATGGCGATGAGAAGCGCTACGGCCAGCGCTGAGAGGGACTGCGGATCGGCGGCCCACACGGCAATGCAGGTCAGGCTGAGCCATAGAACTCCGAGGCGGGGATCCAGGGGCTTCACGCGGTGTTCGCCGATTCGGCGGCAATGTGACGACCGAGAGCCTGCAGTGCTGTCAGCGGAGGGAGGACCGCGCCTGTCGATGAGCCGGAACCCGGATGGGCAGCGTCCTCTCCCGGCCAGTGCTCTTCTGTCGGCGGCAACGCGAGGTCAGCGCTGATCTGTCCGCGCTCCAGCAGAAGCAGTCGGTCCGCGGTGTGGAGAATCCACTGCAGGTCGTGTGTCATAACGATCACCGTGGTTCCTGCCCGCTTGGCAGAAAGCAGCATCTTCAGCACGTCCATGCCCGCCCGATAGTCCAGGAAGCTCCAGGGTTCGTCACAGACCAGGATGGGGCGTCGGGCCAGCAGCGCCGTCGCTATGGCTAAACGGCGCCGCTCTCCGCCTGACAACTCCTCCGGTGGGCTATCCAGCCGGTCCCGGAGGCCGGCGGACTCGGCCGCGTCCCGAACCCGGGCGGCAACCTCCTCCTGTCCTGCACCTGCCATTCGCAGACCCAGGCCCAGGTCGTCCGCCACCGTTGCGCCAAGGATCTGATGTTCGGGTTCCTGCATCACCAGTGCCACGGGCCCGGCAAGCCAGAGCGCCGAATCCGCGGATTCATTGAGGCCGGCGAGGTGTCGTGCCAGGAGTGACTTCCCCGCGCCGTTGGGGCCACCAAGCACCGTGAAGCTGCCGGACCGAATGGCACATACGTCAATGGAGAGCAGCTCAAGGCCATCCTCCGTTGTGTAGCGGAGCCCGCTGATCCGCACGGCATCAGCCATCCGGGTCTTGCCTCCTGAGCACAGATGGCAGGGGATGCAGGGTCCGCGCGATGAGCGCAGCGAGCGTGGCCTTTGCCAGGTCCCCGGGAAGGAAGGGCAGCAGGCCCGCAGCCAGGAGGGCCTGTCCCCCGAGTTCCGTTCTTATTGCCAGCCAGGCAAGACCAGTGGGATAGACCAGCAGCATCCCGAGCAAAGACGCAAGGAGCAGGCGCGCAAGCTGGGGCCGGGCGTCCTGGCTCCTTGGATATCCGATGAGGCCGGCCACCAACGCTGCCGGCAGGAAACCAAGCAGGTAGCCGCCGGTGGGTCCGAGCAGGTGCCCGATTCCGCCCGCTGCGCCGCTGAACAATGGCAGGCCCGCCGCGCCCAATCCAAGGTACGCAAGCACTGACAGGCTGCCGGTCGCCGGGCCAAGCGCCAGGCCGGCCAGAATGACAAACAGGTTCTGCAGAACCACCGGAACCGGGCTCAGCGGCATTGGAATGGAGAGCCAGGCGCCTGCGGAGATCAGGGCCACAAAGGCGGCTGCAGCAGCCGATCGGGCGCTCAGGGTACGCCTGCCGCTACCGGGAGCCTGTGGCGGCTGTGCGGGAGAAGCACTCATCAGGATGCAGAGACTACCGACAGTGGCCCGCGGCGTCCACGAACGGAGCGTTCGTGGCCCCGCATCGTTTGGTCTGCTACACTGCGGCCACCCTATGGGTATCCGGATTCACCGCTCCCGGCGGACGCGTCTTTCCCGCTGGCTGCGCGCGAGCCTTCTTCTGGCCACGGTCCTGGTTCCGGCGCACGCGGACCCCGCTCGTTTTGCATCCCTGCCCTGGGATGCCGGAGGCGCCCGTGCTGTCATTGTCATAGATGAGGAAACCGGCACGGTCCTCTTTGCCCACAATGCGGACACTCCCCATCCACCGGCCTCTATCACCAAAGTGTTTGCCGTTCACGCGGCGCTGGATGTGCTGCTGGATCGAGGCATTGGTCCAGCGAGCCTGGTTCCCATATCCGCTGACGCGGCCTGGTACGCCGCTCCACCAGGAAGCTCCCTCATGTTCCTGGAACCGGGTCAGCAGGTTCGCCTGGATGAGCTCCTGCTTGGTTTGCTTGTTTCTTCAGGTAATGACGCTGCGCTTGCCCTCGCCCAGCTGAGCCACGGGAGCGAGCAAGGAATGGTTGCAGCAATGAACCGGCTTGCTGCTGATCTTGGCCTTGCCGCAACCAGCTTCAGTGATGTCAGCGGTCTGTCCGCGGAGAACCGTACTACGGCGTCCGACCTCGCACGCTTCCTGCGCTTTCACCGGGAGTTCTACGGGCCGCTCCTTGATCCCATCTACCGCGCACCGGGGTTTGTGTTTCCGCGGCCGCAGAACCTTGCGCCGGATCCCTCCCGGTTCCGGATCCAGCAGCCAATTGCGCAGGACAGCCGGAACCTGCTGTTGTCCCTGCTGGACGGAGCGGACGGAATCAAGACCGGCTACACCGATGCCTCGGGCTACAACCTGGCGTTCAGCGTCAGCAGCAATGACCGCAGAATCATTGGAGCGGTGCTTGGGATTCAGGCGCCGGACAGCCTCACCGGAAGCAGGGTCCGCGCGGAGATTGCAGCCGGTCTTGCCCGGACCGCGCTCTCCGGAACCCGGCTCCTCCAGCCTACCGGTCCGCCAATCCCTCTTCCCCGCCTCTGGCTTGCCCAGGAGGACGAGCTTTCGGTCAATGCGGCCCCCTGGTCCGACGTTGTGATTCCCACGGGCCGCGAACAGGACCTGCACTACCGTTCGGACGTTCCAACGAATCTTCTTGCGCCGGTCAGCCGTGGCGTGGTCCTCGGGACGCAGAGCCTGGTGCTGGACGGTGAGGTGATCGCCGAGCGGACAGTGCGCGCCACACAGTCAGTCCCTCGTTCCGGAGTGCTCGGCCGCTTTCAGGATGAGCTACTATTAATCATCAGCGGCCGAAGCGGTCCCGCGCGGCCCGCCACGGCTCAGTGATCGGCCGCGCCACGCGTGCCATCCTGGTGGCCGCAGGAAAGCCCGCGCCGAGCCCATGCTAGCCTTCGGCCGGGCTGATCAACTCAGGCCGGTCAGCGCGCGGATGTACTGCAGGCGTTCATAGAGTTCGGGCTTGTCTGCCTTGTCCTGGCTGAGCTGCCCGCTCATCTCCGCGATGGTTTGCACGCTGTGCCGGTCCATCCAAGCCGCAATGCTGTCACGCGTCTCGGTGAGCGCCTCGTAACCACCCCTGTAGACCCCCGTGCACATCTGCACGACGCCCGCGCCGGCGAGCAGCGCCTTGATGGCGGCTTCACCGTTGTGAATTCCGGTAGTGGCGGCGAGGTCACACCCGATTCGGCCGTACAGCAGGGAGAGCCAGCGCAGAGTGGGGTAGATCTCCTCCGGTGCGCTGAACTGCACTCCCGGCTTCAGCTGCAGGTTCTCAGTATCAATGTCCAGCTGGTAGAAGCGGTTGAACAGTACCAGTCCCTGGGCACCGGCCTTTCGGATTTCCCGCGTGACGTTGGCAAGTGAGCTGTAGTAGGGCCCGATCTTCACGGCAAGCGGTACGTTCACCTGACTCCGAACCCGGCTCACAATCTTCACCGTGCGGGTGTCTATGGAATCACCGGCCTCGTCCACCCCTCGGGGCAGGAGTCCGATGTTCACTTCTATCGCTTGAGCTCCGGCATCTTCCAGCTGTTTGGCGTAGGTGCCCCACCACTTGGGGGAGACGCAGTTCACGCTGGCAATGACCGGGATGGAGACGGCTTCCCGCGTCGAGCGAATGAGTGAGAGGTAGTCCTCGGGACCAAGCCGCATTCCCATTCCGCTGACGTACTCTTCGGCCTCCGGGTGAACACCCAGATTGGTCTCCGCGGCTTTTGCGCCGACCTCAGCGCTGATCTGCTCCTCAAAGAGGCTCTTGAGAACCACGGCTCCGGCCCCTGCGTCTTCCGCACGTTTCACCCCGTCAACGGAACGCGAAAGGCTGGAGCTACCGAGAACAACCGGAGAGGGCAGACTGAGACCGAGAAAACTGGTAGAAAGATTAGGCATTGAGAATGATTCTCCCGGATCCGAGCGATGATGTCACCCCAGTCTATACCGGAACAGTGGCAGCGCAAGCCGCCGATGTGTCCCAGATCTTTGCCTTTTGCGACCCATGCTGGTATGATTCCTGACTAAGATGGTAAGCAATAAGCGGCTAGTGGTGTTTCGGCACATTCTCGTTGTGATCATACTTGTCGGTGGTGCGGCTATCCTCGGCGCAACCGGCACCACCGAGGATGCAGAAACCTGGACCGTGAGCGTCCTCCGTGGGCCAACCGGTGTTGGTGCGCTGCACCTTGCCGAAGCTGCCGCTGATGGGTTGCCCGCAGGCCCGGTCTCCGTTGAGTTTGTGAGTGCGCCGGATGCGATGGTTGCGCGGGTGGTCAACGGGGAAACCGAGTTTGCCGCCCTTCCGGTTAACCTTGCCGCAAGGCTCTACACTTCCGGCGCGCCGTATCGGCTTGCAGCGGTCACAGTGCGCGGTGTGCTGTACCTCGTCACCGCGGAGTCTGGGGTTGGCGGCATCGCTGACCTCGCGAATGCAGAGCCCATCCCGGCCGCGGGTCGGGGCGCCACCCCGCAGTTTGTAGTAGAGGCTCTCCAGCAGGAAACCGACGATTGGGCTGCCCTGACCTTTGACTTCCGGTCCAACCAGATTGAGCTTGCATCCCAGATGATAGCGGGATCCTTCCGGACCGCGCTGCTCCCCGAGCCCTTTGTCAGCCAGGTCCTGGGTGCCCTGCCGGAGGCTCGTGTTGTGGCGTCCGTGGAGGATGCCTTTGTGTCCGCCTTCGGAGTAAGCGAAGGCCTGGTACAGGGAGTTCTGGTTGTCCGGGATGATCTGCTTGGCTCGGATCCGGAGCGGGTCAGCCGCCTGGTATCTGCCTACGGCGATTCCGTTGCGGCGGCGCTTGCCGATCCGGCAGAAGCGGGGCGAAGATCAGAGCAGCTTGGACTTGGGTTGGCAGCAGCGGTGGTGGAGCAGTCCATGCCGCGTCTGGGCCAGACCTTTGTGCCCGCTTCCGAGGCTCGCCCAGCCGTGGAGGCCGTCCTGCAGGTTTTGTTGGACGCTGCTCCCCAGGCAATTGGCGGAGCGCTCCCGGATGACGGCTTCTACGCAGAAATTGGAGATTGATTGGTGTCAGGCATCGGTACAGCTTCCCCCGGATCTACGGGGTATGACCTTCACACTGTCCGGGCGGACTTCCCGATGCTGCAGAGAACCATCGGTGGGCGCTCGTTTGTCTATTTGGACAACGGCGCCACCAGCCTCAAGCCAAATCAGGTAATTGACTCAATCACCGGCTACTACCGGGACCTGTCCGTGAACATTCACCGCGGGATCTATCGCTTCAGCGAGGAAGCCAGCGAGCTCTACGATCTCACCCGGCAAAAGGTAGCCGCCTTCATCGGCTGCCCTGCTGATGGCACGGTGGTCCTTACCCATGGAGCTACCGAGAGCGCAAACCTCATCGCCTACAGCTGGATGAGCACGCTGGAGGCCGGCCAGAACATCGTGATCAGCGATGTGGAACACCACGCCAACTTTGTGCCGTGGAAGGTCATGGCGGCGCGACGTGGGGTGGAAGTTCGCTACCTGCCGGTGAACCCGGAGGACGGAAGCATTCCGCCTGACCGGGTGAGAGAAGTCTTGGATGACAACACCGCAATGGTGGCCGTTACCGCAATGAGCAATGTCACCGGCGCAATCTCTCCTCTCACCGAGATCAGGATTGCAGCGCGTTCGGTCGGCGCGGTCTTTGTGGTGGATGCCGCACAGTACGCCTCCCACCACTCTCTCAACGTCGCCGAGCTGGACTGTGACTTCCTCTTCTTCAGCGCACACAAAATGCTCGGCCCCACCGGTGTCGGCGTGTTGTACGGCAAGACCGCGCTGCTCTCCGAAATGGAGCCCTTCCTCTACGGCGGGGACATGATTGACGAGGTTCATCGGAGTGGAATCACCTTCCAGCCGCCACCAACCCGCTTTGAGGCCGGAACCCCAAACATCTCTGGCGTCATCGGATTTGGTGCAGCACTCGACTATCTGTCAGAAATTGGTTTGGACAAGATTGCCGCCCACGAACGGCAGCTCCTGGACTACACGCTGCAGCGCGCCGGGGAGATCCGTGGCCTGCACAGCTTTGGACCCACAGACACCGGGTGCCGGGGCGGAATCTTCTCATTCACCGTGGAAGGCCTGCATCCTCACGACATCGGGTCCGTGCTTGACCAGCTTGGGATTGCCGTGAGAACCGGGTTCCACTGCGCCATGCCGCTGATGGACGTCTTCCAGGTGAACGGAACAACCCGCGCGAGCTTCTATCTGTACAACACCACACAGGACGTGGACCGCCTGATTGACGGCCTTGCCCAGGTGCAGGCGCTATTCGGCTGAGGGGTGCAGCGCTGGACCACGCCGAGCGGGAACGCATCCGCGCCCTCAGGGTACTGGCGTCCTCCCGGGGACCTTCGGATCCCGTGCCGATTGCCGCCGGGAAGCTCCCGACAACACCTGCAAATCCCCATCGGGCCAGCGCAAGCAACCACAGCTGCGGGGATCGCGCGGTTCTGGTCACTGACGGACTCCAGGTCTGGCAGGAGAGCGAGGGCTGCATCATCTGCCGGGCCGCCTCCGCCGTGACCGTGCGGATCATCGGCACTGCGGAACCGCAAGCCGCCGCTGCGGCGCTTTCTTCCCTTGCTGACCGGGCCATGGATGATGCCAGCGCAGGTGATCCGGAGATACTTCTCCTGCTGCGCTCCGTGCCTCCCGGAAGGCACCGCTGTATGACACTGGCGTTGGATGCCGCGCAGGAGCTTGTGGCTTCGTTGACAGGCGGGTGAGGCGCCATTACAACGCGTAGACATGTATCGACTTGTGCTGATCAGACACGGAGAGAGCGACTGGAACCGGGAAAACCGATTCACCGGCTGGACAGACGTGGATCTCTCGGAGAAGGGCGTAGCGGAGGCAAAGGCTGGAGGCCAGCTCCTGGCAAAGGAGGGCTTCACGTTTGACCTTGCCTACACCTCCGTTCTCAAGCGCGCGATCCGCACTCTGCAGTTTGTGCTGGAAGAAATGGATCTCCTGTGGCTCCCGATCATCAAGGATTGGCGCCTCAATGAACGGCATTACGGTGCGCTGCAGGGTCTGAACAAAGCTGAGACCGCGGAGAAGCACGGAGACGAACAGGTGCACGTATGGCGGCGGAGCTACGACGTTCCACCTCCGGAGCTCACGCGGGATGACGAGCGATGGCCCGGGCACGATCGCCGCTACGCCGGCCTGAAGCCGGATGAACTGCCGCTCACCGAGTGCCTGAAAGATACGGTGGACCGCTTCCTCCCGCTGTGGCATGAGGAAATCGCTCCCGCGGTAAAGCTCGGGAAGCGGATCATCATCGCCGCGCACGGCAACAGCCTCCGTGCCCTGGTGAAGTACCTGGACAACATCTCTGACGAGGACATTCCGGACCTCAACATCCCCACGGGGATTCCGCTGGTCTACGAGCTGGACGCTGACATCTCGCCGATCAAGAACTACTACCTCGGGGATGTCGAGGCGGCTGCCAAGGCTGCCGCAGCGGTGGCAGCGCAGGGAAAGGCCAAGTAACCACGTGGCATTCGAGATTGAGATGAAGGCGTGGGTCCGGAATCGCGGATCCGTAGAGGCCTTTCTGTCCGAGCGTGCCCAACGGGTGCGCGACTACACCAAGGACGACGAGTACCGCCGTGCTCCGGCGGCGGACGCGGAGGGCCGGACACAGGAGTTCCGGCTCCGGCTGGATGACGATGCCGCGGTGTGCACCTTCAAGGACAAGGAAATTGTGGACGGACTGGAAGTCAACCGAGAGCGCGAGTTCACGGTTGATGATCCGGACTGCTTTCGGGAGCTCCTTGACCGCATTGGTTGTCGCGTGTTTCTGCGCAAGGTGAAACGGGGTACGCAGCACTCCCTGGACGGCGTGAATGCCGAGCTTTCCGAGGTGGAAGGCCTGGGCACCTTTCTGGAGCTGGAGATTGTGCGAGACGAGGAAGGCGATACGGAGGCAGCCCGGGCGCATCTCCAGGACTTGTTCCTGGAAGCAGGTATCAGCCTCCAGGAAGTGGAGAGCCGGACCTACACGTCCATGCTACTCAACCGGACTACGCCGGATTCCGTATAGCCCGCAGCGCTACGTTGCGGTGCTCGCTGGCGGCATCCAGGAACGCGGCAAGGTAGCTTTGGCTAAAGTCCGGGGCGGGCTGCAGGACCAGGGGTGGACGCCCAACGCTCTGCTGGAGTGCTTCCGTTGCCCATAGCCGCGTTCCGGCGCCTTGATCTGAGAGTCTGGCTCTCATTGCCTCATCCGCCATCACGGCATCCGTAAGCCACTCGTTGTAGCTCCAGCCCGGGACATCGTAGGCAACCGTCAACCCCGCAATCCGATTCTCCCGGTCCTCCGCGCCCGATCCATCCAGATCCAGGGCCACCAGAATTCCCGTCTCCACCAGGGGCCAGTCCTCAAAGGGACGGCGTCGGAACGTTGCGAGGTACTTGTAGATCAGGCGTGCTGCCTCCAGGAAACGCTGGCGGTTGTTGACCCGGTCGTGCGGCGGCTCCAGCCGACTGTCCACCCATTCAGCAGCAAAGTCGTCCGGTTCGGTTCCAAACTGCGCGTGGCCTACCGGCGGGATGGGTCCCCCACGGCGATTCTGGCGATCCCGCGCTCCAACAAAGTTCTGGTGCGCCCAGGTATCCGCAAACATGTGCAGGCCAATCCCGATCCGGTAGGGATTCCGGGTCTTCAGCGCGGAGACCAGCACCTCCTTTGCGCGCGGAGAGTTGGCGGTGCACACAGCTGGATTGCGCGCAGAGTCCCGGCGGGGCGCGGCCCTTGCGGGATCTCCTGGCATGAAGTGGAAGGGTTTCCAGGTGTGCATGTCCTCGTCCTCACGCCAGAAGGTCCAGGATTGGGTTGGCTCCACCGTCAGCGCTACCCCGTCTCCCGCAATCCGAAATGAAGTTGTGAGGCTGTCCGTCATGGCGGATGCGCCGGCGATGATGCTGCACTCGTCTTCCGGAAATCCGGCTTCCCGCGCAAGCACCCATGTCAGATGAAAATGGAAATCAACAGTCAGCTTGTAGTCCCCCGCGCGCAGGCCCTACTATTCGCCCGCGTGCGGATAGTACACCTGCCGGAGCGTGTCCGGCTGCTGCTCTTTGACATTGACGGCACCCTGTATGACAGCCCCGAGTACCAGGACTTCCAGATTCGGCGGATTGTCTCCCGCATGGCCAATCACCTTGGCCAGACTGTCCCGGAAACGGACCAGCGGATTGCTGAGGTTCGCCGCTCAATGCACCCGCGCAAACCTGCACTCTCGGAGGTGGGGCTGAGTCTCGGAATCCCGCTTTCGCTGACCGTGGAATGGCGAAGCCATGACTTTGTACCACGTGACTTCCTTGCAACTGACGCAAACCTGCGGGATGCGCTATCCACGCTCCTGAACCGTGGCTACGAGATCGCGGCTCTGACCAACAACCCCGCCAGCGTGGGCTTTGCTACGCTGGAAGCGCTTGGGGTTGCCGACCGCTTCTCCGTGCTGGTTGGTCTGGACGATGCCGGGGCACCCAAGCCGGACCCCTCGGGCTTTCGCAAGGTCCTCTCGCAGACCGGTGTGGCCGCGAAAGAGGTGCTTTCCATCGGGGACCGGCACGACGTTGACCTCAAAGCGGTCCTGGACGCTGGGGGAGGTGGGCTTCTGGTTCACCGGGTCCAGGATATCTACACCCTTCCGGAGGTGCTGCCATGAGCGGCCTGACCCAATGTATACCGGCACTCACCGCTGCCGTGCTCTGGCTGGAGCAGACGATCCGCGGTGCCAGTGATGCCGGGCCCGACCTGCCGGTACTGGCGGTGATCAATCTCACCGCCGGCCATCTGTCAGAGGAACACGGGCAGCAGACCCTGGCGGATCTGATTGGCCGCGGGCTTGCTATGGCCGGCAGAGAGCCCGCAAGCGGGGCCCCAGCTGCGCTACCAGCAATCATGTCCACCGGCACCCTGCGGGTGGTCGGGAGTCCCTACGAGACGGAGGCAGACACTGCGTTTGCAGACTTCCTTTCGGACGTCGCGAGGGTTGGATCCGGGGTCCTGCTCTCCTGCGGAGGTGACGGAACCCACCGCCACCTGCTCTCTCTGCTCTACGCAGCGGGGGAGGCCGCTGCCGGAGTACAGCTGCTGCGGATCAGCGCCGGCACCGGAAACGATGGTGCTGACGTCGGCACGGCGGAAGAACTTGCCCGGACTCTCGGTGCCGAGCTGCCGGATCAGGCGGTCACTGCAGGGTCTGAGTCTGCCGCGGTGGATGTGCTGCAGATCAGCTCCGCGTCAGGCAGACAGTGGGTCTGTGGCAACATCGTCAGCCTCGGATTGGACGCCTACGTTGCAGCGGTGAGCAACCGGCTCCGCGGCAAACTGCCGGGGCGGAGTTATCGCCTCCTCGCGGATATCGCTGTGTTGTTCTACGAGCAGCGCTACGGCATCAGTGAGATGCAGCTCAAGTTTCCGGATGATCCGGCGTCCGATGTCAGCGGCCGCTACGCGATAACGGTGGTTGGCGTCAGCGGGTCTCGGGTTTACGGCGGCCATCTCCCGGTCCTCCCGGGGCCGGAGAATGTGTGCGCCATCTCCACGGGTAACCTTCGCCGGAAATTGCGGACCAAGAAGATGCTGTACAATGGGACCCATCCGCAGGATCCCGGGACGATCTTTCGCTCCAGCAAAACAGTGGAGCTCTCCTATCCCGGGAGGATACCGATGCAGGTTGACGGCGATGACTTCTGGCTTGATCCTGCGGACTTCCCGCTCAGCGCAAGGGTTCAGCCCACTGAGGTGCGGATCTGGCGGACGCAGGATTCAGCTGTGTGATCGCAAGGCCAGATCAGGCGGCAGTTCAGGAATCAGACGACGGGGCCATTCCGGAGTCTGATTCTCCGCTGAGGGTGTAGAAATGTCCCTGGCGGGCAAAGCCGAGGAAGCCCCGCTTGCGGATCTCATCTTCCCGCTGGTTCCAGCCGTCTCCGTAGTGCATCAGGAACATGCGTGATCGGCACGACTGCGGAAGGCTCTCCAGCTCGTCCACGCTCGCATGGATTCCTCCGGTGAAAAGCTGCGCATCGTGAAACACGGTCTTGATGTCCCAGGTGCTGCAGACCCATTCCACCAGCTCCGGGTCAAACTTGGTGTCTCCGGTGAAAAACACGCTGTTGTCCAGGACGAGTCCGGTGGACCATGCGGCCCTGCTCCAGGAGGCCGCCTGCTCCGGGAAGTGATTGGTACGGAAGAACTTCACGTTAATGCTTCCAAACTGAATCTCGTGCAGTTCCCGCGGCGCACGGCGAACCGGGTTTGGGCGCACTACCTCCCACAAGTCGGTGAAGCCCAGCGGCTTGCCTCCGTGAGACTCGTTGTAGGCCCCGCCACCCTTGAGTGACTCGTTCCACAGCAGTTTCTCGTACTTCGGCGTGATGATGATCCGCGGTCGCTGCCGTTTCACGTAGCGGCCCATCAGCATCACCTCTTCCAGACCGCCGATGTGATCAGCATGGCTGTGCGTGATGAAGAAGTTTTCTATGGCCGTGATCGGCAGCCCGTAACTCCGCAGAGCCATGCTGGCCTTGGTCCCGGCATCCACCATCAAGTGATCCTGGCCCTTGATGACGATGATGTTGTTCTGGTACAGGGTGCTTGCAAAGGCGGACCCCGACCCCACGAAAAACAGCGAGAGCTCCCCGCTGTTGTTCAGGCTCAGGGGCTCATTGCGGCCAAGAGCGCGTTCAGTCACCGACAATGATTCTACCTCCCGCGGAGCAACGCGACAAACGTTACAATAGTGATTCCATGCTGCTCGTAGCCGATGCGCCGCTGGACTGGCCTGAGTCCGCCTGGAACCCGTTGATATCGCGGTATAAGGTGTCCGTAGTTCCCGCCGGAAACGCGCCGCAGGCGGTCTCCCAGCTGGGGCAGGCGTATGTGCTTGTGGTCTTTGGCCTCCGCATTCCCAACGAGATTCTGGACCTCGCACCGCGGATCCGCCTCATCGTGGTGATGGGCCCAAACCCCGACATTGTCAGCCCGGACGCCGGACGGCTCTACCGTCTGCCGGTTAAGCATCTCCCGCCCAAGGATCCCGCTGACGCGGCTGCCCACGTCCGGGCGCTCAGGTTGCTTCTGGATGCCGAAGGTCCGGGCTGATTCCCGGCGTGCACACTCCGTCCCGGCAGCTCTGCGGTGCTGGCGCCTGCGTTATCAGAACGGCGGGGTGAATTGCGAGCCGCCCTTCCAGTGGGACGTCCTTCGGGAGTCCCACGCTCGCCGCAATGCCGGTTCCGTGCAGCCACGCGATCAGGGCAAAATCATTGGCAAGGGCTCGCGGAACTGGCGCCCCCGGTGGCAGGGTGCCGGTCTGCCAGGCAAGGCGTGTTTCCAGCACTGCCACCAAGGACCGCTCCGAGGGGCTTGGCGAATCAAAGCCGGACGCAGGGACCTCCACAAAGTCAACTGAGCGCGCAGATAGCAGTTTGCCACCGGAGCGGAACCCGTTCACCACTTCACCAATTGCTAGAAGCCGAGGGAGCCAGATTGGGTTCAGTTCGGTGGCAAGCGATATTGCCAGGCCCAGTGCCGCCGCATCTGAGAGGAAGTTGCCCGAATCGGGCTGGCCGGCAAGCCGGCTGATCCCGCGTTCCGTCCAGGACTGGGAGCACAGGACCTCAAGGACGGACAGCGCATCCGCCGCTGCCTCAGGGTCTGTGGCTGCGCGGGCATAGCTCAGGAGCCCGCAGACGGCCAGTGCATTCCATTCCGTGATGAGCTTGTCGTCCCGCTCGGGTTGGGGAAGCGCTACCCTGACCTTACGGAGTTGCGCGCGCGCCGCCCTAAGTATCGCTTCCCGTTGCTCCACTGGCGTGCCTTCAGGGAAACGGGGCACCAGATGAAGTCGGCCCTCCACCCTGGGGAGGGACTCAGCGGCAAACGGTTCCGGGAGCTTGGTGCCGGAATCAACCAGGTAGGATCCGCCCTCCTGGCCGGCTGTTTCCGCATTGAGCCCGGAAGAGAACAGCACCGCTCCCGGAGCACGAAGACCAGCGTGCAGGAACTCGCGGACCTCGGTGGCAATCCCCAGCCAGGCTGCACGAGTGCCGCGGTCCCGTGACTGCACTCCCGCAAGGGAAAGCGCCCACAGCAGGCCCGCCTGGTCATAGAGCATTTTCTCAAAGTGGGGGACCCGCCATTCGCGGTCCACCGTGTAGCGGAAAAAGCCCCCAGCGGCGTAGTCCCGGAGCCCGCCGTAGCACATCTCGGCAAGGGTTGGTTCCACCCACTCCGGGGTTGCCTTCGCAGCGGGTACTGACGCCGCGGGAGCTTCCACAGAGGGTGCCGAGGCAAGTGACGATGGCTTCCGGTGCAGCGCAGCAATGAGCGCCGAGTGTGGAGGAAACTTCGCGCCGCGGCCGAAGCCACCGAAGCGGTCATCTACAGCCGACTGAAGCGCGCGATCATAGCGGTCTAGGATGGCTCGCTCCGCATCACCGAGTCCCCGGCTTCCAGTCTCCGCCCCGGCTGGCGCATGGGCCGACGCAGCCGGATCTGAAGATCCGTCATCCGAGGCAGCAGCGATCCCGTTGAGCGGCCCGTAGGTCTGCCCGCTCTCCTGCAGGTGCGCAAGAATCCGGCGGAGTATCTCCGGGAACGGGGGAACGGGACCACGCTGCTCCAGCCCCGCGTAAGTCATTGCAAAGACCGGTTCCGCGGCAGGGCTGAGAAAGGCGTTCAGCGGCCATCCCCCGCTTCCGGTGGTGGCCACCAGGAAATCCATGAGCACCTTGTCTATGTCAGGGCGCTCCTCCCGGTCCACCTTGATACATACGAAGTGGCGGTTCAGGAGCTCCGCAACCTCTGCATCGCTGAAGGCTTCCCGCGCCATCACGTGGCACCAGTGGCAGGTGGAGTAGCCAACGCTGACCAGAATTGGTTGTTTTGTCCGTTCGGCGTGATCCAGCGCTGCGCTGCTCCACTGCTGCCACCACACCGGGTTGCGCGCGTGCTGCTGGAGGTAGCGGGAGCCCGCCTTATCAAGATTGTTCCTGCCCCAGTCCATCTCAGGCATCTGCGGGAAGCGTTACCCGAAGCGCTGTTGGATCAACCGGGACTTGTCCCTGGTCTGCCCAGGCGAGCCGGTACTGCTTCCCGCTGTCGTACTTCTCTGCCTGACTCTGTGGATTGAAGTAGCGGTCCTCCCGTGGATCGGTGCCAACCCCGGCGTTGTAGGTCCAATTGCCGTAGTTGCTCGCGGGGTCATAGTCCACCAGCATCGCCTCAAACCACTCGGCACCAACTCTCCAATGCTGTCCGAGGTCCCGGGCGAGGTAGCTTGCGACGTTCTGTCTTCCACGATTGCTCATGTAGCCGCTTGCCAGAAGCTCGTGCATGTTGGCGTCAATGAAGGCTTCGCCGGTGCGTCCGCATATCCAGTCCCGAATCACCTTTGGCTGGACCTGCCACGGCGGCGCGACAGCCTTCAGTCCGCGACTGTGGAACAGCGCAGCTCCGTGGTTTCGCATGAGGTAGTAGAAGTAGTCCCTCCAAAGCAGCTCAAAGAAGAGCCAGTACGTACTCTCGTTTGAGCCGTGCTCCCCCTCATGAGCCCGGACCTCGGCCATGATTCTGCGTGGCGAAAGCGAGCCCAGCGCGAGGAATGCACTGAACTTTGAGGAATAGTCGGCGCCAAGCAGGCCGTTCCGCGTCCGCTTGTAGCGGCGCACAAGACGCCGTCGGTGGACGTAATTCTCCAGCCGCTCTCTGGCAGCGGTCTCGTCCCAGGCGTCCGGCATGGCACTCCGGGGATCTGCCGCTGCCGGGCGGAAGTAGGGGAGGAGTTGCTGCACGTTCTCTCCGGCCGCAGTAGCGAGGTCTTCCAGTTCCTGCTGCATCCAGGTTGCGATGGCATCCGCATCCTGGGTTTCGGGACTGCCGGCCGCCCTCCCGTGGTGCGTTGGCGTCGCTCCCTGCAGGCGCGCGGGAGCTGGGATTGGAACCCGCAGATTCAGGTGCTTCTCTGCCCGTTTCCTGAAGCTGGTAAAACTGCCCCGAACCTTCGCTGGATCAAAACCCAGGGATTCCGGCTCTATCAGTGGGGACTGCTCCACCGTGACCGTCTCCCACCGCTGTGGGAGTGCCGACATCACCGCCTTGAACTCTTCTGCCTCCTCCGGGAAGGGCAGAGCTTCCGTGATGAGCCTTCCACCCGCGAGTGTGGGGTCCAGCTCGGAAATGAGACTCGGGATCAGAACCGCAGGGTTGCCGGCAAGCAGCTCCAGTGAAGCACCCAACTGAGACAAACCGTCCGCAAACCCGCTAAGCGCGTGGGAAAGCGCGCGAATCCGGTGAGGACCGATCCTTGGCAGCCCGAACGAACTGGTACGGGCGAAGCGAGGTGGAAGAATCCAGATGACCCGGACCGGAGCGCCGGTCTCGGATGCGAGCCGGAGCAGTTGGTTGTCATCCAGCCGGAGCGCGTGCCGGACCCAGACGATGATCCGTGACGTGTTTGGGGAACCCATACAGCATCAACATAGCTATGCTGACAGTCCACGGGCTATGCTTTGACCCAATGCCGACTTCACAAGCCAACTCCGGGTCTGCTGGTCACGTTCCTTCCAGCGGTGCCCGCGGTGGATCCGGCACGCTCGCTCGCGGCGCGGTACTTCTTATTCTCCTTGTGATAGTCACGGGTGCGGCCGCCGCGCAGCGCGGATGGCTTGAGCTGGAAACCAAGCACTTTCGGTTCATCTACCGCCCCGGCGACGGTTCCGCCGCGGTTGAGCAGTTGCTGCCGATGTCTGACGGAATCTACCTGCGGGTTCGGGACCGCTTTGGCTACGATGTGCCCCAAGCCACGGTGATCGTCTATGACGAGACGGACTTTGCAAACGGCTACTACTCCCTGGCTCCCCCGCAGCACATTGGCTTGTTCACCGTGGAGCCCTGGGTGCAGTTAGTGGGCTCGGACGGATCAAGTTGGCTTGAGATGCTGCTTGTCCATGAACTCACACACTACTTCCAGTACAACACTCCGGCAGGACTGGCCTACCTTGCCGGCCGGGTGTTCGGACCCGCGCTTGGTCCCTTTCACCACCTCCTCGCGGCGGTCTGGACGGTGGAGGGCAACGCCGTCAACAACGAAAGTGATCTGACCGACGGAGGGCGCTTGCAGGATCCATGGTTTCTGGCTCAGTACCGGGCGCAGCTCTATGCCGACGCTGTTCCCGGGCTCTTCCAGCTTGGGTATGACAGCCACCTCCCTCCACGGGGACGCTACTACCTCGGTGGGGCGGTCTTCTTCGATTACCTGCTACGGGAGTATGGCGCACAGGTGCTCTCCGACTTCCATTTCCGGTTTGCCCGCTTTCCACTCGGCGGTGTCTGGTTCCCGCTCCGTGCGGCGCTGGGCGACCCGGTCCGGGAGGCGTACAGCGATATGCTTGCCGCAGACACTCTGCGCTTCGGGCTGGACCCGGTGGTGGAGCGCGCCCAACGCCTGACGCCCACCCGCAGCGGCACCTGGTCTCGGCCGCGCAGCACCGGCAACGGTATCTACGTTTACCGAAGAAGCGTGGACCGTGCACCCGGAATTGTCCGTCTGGATCCGGCTACGGGCGAAGCGGAGCCCGTCTGGTCCTTGGTGCTGACGCACGCTGAGGCATGGTCCGTGAGCGCGGATGGCACACGGATTGTCGCGGGTGCTGCCACGCTTGAAGGAAGCGGTGCAGGCCTGGATTCCGGTGAGCGCGCCGCAATTGTGTTGTGGGACGACCGGACGGGAGACGTGCGCACGCTGATTGCAGACGATGTCTGGTCTCCAGCCATCAGCCCGAATGGGCAGACAGTGGTTGCCGTGATGCGCCGGCCGGGAAATCAACAGGCCCTGATCCAGGTGCCAGCCGATGGCGGCCCTGAGCCGGAGATCATCGGGATGTCTCCCGGAATGACCTTCTTTGATCCCGTCTTCACGCAGGACGGGCAATCCGTTCTTGTGACCACCAACCAGGATGGTGTGCAGACGATCCGTCGCTTTACCGTTGGCATCGGTTCGGCGGCGGCTCCGTCAACACCATCTGCGGGAGAGGTGTTAGTCGCGGGAGGAAGCCTCCCGGACGGAACGGTGCTATCCGGTCTCGCGCGGCCACACCTTGGTCCTGCAGGGGAAGTCCGGTTCGTGGCGGCAGCGGGGCCCGCTGGATCAGCGCTCAACACCCCGCTTTCAGTCTGGGAACTGGATCCTGGCACCCGCACGGCGAGTCTTGTTGCCTGGGATCCCGTTGCCGCGGTCTCACGGACCGATGTGGATGGGGTCACGCTGGTTCAGACAATGAGCGAGCTTGGCACCGAGCTCCGGGTGCAGCGGCGCGTGCCGGCCGTAACGTCCGCCGTGCCGAGGTCACTGGTTCTCAGCACGGACCCAAGCAACCAGGAAGCCTGGCCCGCGTCTCCCCCAGAACCCGCCACTGCAGACCCCGGAGCGTCCAGCAGCGGCCCCGTTCCGAAAGACGCGCGACCCTACCGGCCCCTTCCCCGGCCCAGGCTCTGGCTTCCGGATGGGGGAAGCTCTGCGGCAGCACTCGCTTCCGGGCTTCATCCGCTGCAGTCCCTTGGTGCCGGCGTGTTTGTACTGGGTGCAGACGAGTTTGGACTGACGAGTTGGCAGGCATCCGGAGTCTACTATCCCGGCATCGCGCAGCCCGCCTTGAGTCTGTCGCTGGACTTCCTTCCGCCGGGTTGGTCGTTCTCGCTTGCAAGCGTGGGGGACTACGTGCCGGTGCAGGGCGGTTTCGCCTGGATCAGCGAACACAGCACGCGAGTGGGCGTGGACCTGCTCCGGCGGGCAGACCACCGACAAAGCCGGGTAATCGGCGCAAACCTCGGGCTTAGTCTTGCCCGGGAGCGCAGATCAGACACCGGGTTCACATTTGCCGAGGTCGGCACCGTTGGACCGGGACCATGGTCCCTTCTGCCGTCACTGGGCATTGGCGGGGTCAGGACCTCACCCGCTCCCCGGGTTGCCGCCTCAGGGCACTTGGACCGAAGCGCCTCCCTCACAGTTTCGCTTTCTGATTTGCTGGCGGGCGGAGGGCTGGGTCCGGGAGTAGTGGATGGTGCCGCGCGACTGGACCTTGCTCCCGGAGCAGGGCGCCACACCGTTCGCCTTGCCGCCTCGGCCGACTACGGCTTTGGGGGCCTGCTTGTTGCAGGCAGTGGCTTCCGCGGGTTCGGGTCTGCTGTTCCCCTGGGACCGGCACTCCTGAGCCCGGGGCAGTTCGGCCTGAGCCTGGACTGGATCCTGCCGGCCTGGTTGGTCGATATCCCGGTTGCGCCGAGCACCGGAATCACCGCCTTCAGTGCCGGTGCGTTTGTGGAGGCAAGGGGTGGCTTTGGTAGCGCCGGGCTTCAGCTGGAGCCCGACATGGTAGTTGGACTGGAGCTGGGGTCCGTCATCACAAGCATCCTCCAACTCCCGTTGTCCGGCGGAGTTTCCGTCCTCATCCGGCCGTCAGCGCCTGAGCCGCTGCAGGCGTTCACCGTCTACTTTGGAACCGGGAACACCGGCCTCATTCTGGAGACCGGCGCCCGGGGCTCGACAATCTCCACGCCGGCCGGGCGGCTGGCGAGGCGATTGTTCAGGCGTGACTGAGCGGACGCTCAGCCCCGCCAGTTCCGTGGCGCTTCCGGACGGGTGCCAAAGATCTCATCAATCCGGTCCATCACGTCCGGGGTGAGCTTGGGCAGAATGTCCAGGGACTTCATGTTCTCTTCCACCTGTTCAGGCCGGGAGGCCCCGGTGATTGCCGTTGAGACGTTGGGGTTTTTCAGAGTCCACGCAAGAGCGAGCTGAGCGAGGGTCGCGCCAAGGTCTCCGGCAAGCGGCCGAAGCTTCTCCACGGTCTCAATCCGATATCTGCCATCCTCGGTTTCGTAGCGCTTCTTCAGCCACTCATAGCCCGGAAGTGCAAGGCGGCCATCCTTGATGCCCTCACCGTACTTCCCGCTCAGCACCCCGGAGGCGAGCGGACTCCAGATGGTTGTCCCCAGTCCGCAGTCCCGATAGAGCGGCGCGTACTCCACCTCCACGCGCTCCCGGTGGAAGAGGTTGTACTCCGGCTGCTCCATCTGCGGTGGGTGCAGGCCCAGCCGGTACGCAATCTCCCAGGCCTGGCGGATCTGTTCCGCGCTCCACTCACTGGTGCCCCAGTAGAGGGCCCAACCCCGGTCAATAACGTGGCTCATGGCGCGCACCGTCTCTTCAATCGGGGTCTCGGTATCCGGGCGGTGACAGAAGACCAGGTCCACGTACTCAAGTTCCATCCGCTCCAGTGCGCCGCGAGTCCCTTCAATCACGTGCTTTCTGGACAGTCCGCGATCGTTCGGACCGCTTCCTCCCCAGAAGATCTTGGTTGAGACCACGTAATCCTTCCGGGAAAGACCGAGTTTCCGGATGGCCTTTCCCATCACCACTTCCGACTGCCCGGACTCATAGGCCTCCGCGTTGTCAAAGAAGTTCACGCCGTGATCAAGGCTCGTCTTCATTGCCGCAGCGGCGGCATCCACGTCCAGTTGCTTGCTGAAGGTAACCCAGCTCCCAAATGAGAGCGCCGAGACCTTCAGTCCCGCTGACCCGAGTCTTCTGTATTCCATGTGTTGTCTCCTGCTATTCTCAAACTACGCACGCTACCCCATGGTGGCTACCCCCACGGTCTGCTCGGGCAAACGGAAGCTGGACAGAAGGCCCCGGAGCTCACCTGCGGATTCCCGAAGGCCCCTGCTGGCGCGCTCCACCTCGGCAGCGCTTTCCCTGAGGTCCACCGTACCCGCGTTCAGGGCCTGGAGGACAACGCTGCTGTTTCTGGAAGACTCCCGGATCTCCTGCATGCTGCGGTTGATCGATTCCACGCCGCTGCTGATTTCGGCGGTCGCTCCGGTGACCTCGGTGTTGCTTGCCTGCAGCGCGTTCATGTTGCTTCCGACCTGTTCGGCGGCGGTCCGGTTCTCCCGGGCCGCGTTGCTGAGTTCGGCAAAGGCTGCCATTACCTGCTGCTCTTCGCTGCGAATGCTGGCAAAGGAGGATTCAACGGTAGCCATTGACTCTTCTGTCTTTTGGATATGGGAGATTATGTCCTTGAGGAAGGCGGAAGTCCCCTTTGCACTGTCTCCCGCAGTTTCAGCGAGGTTGCGAATCTCTCCGGCAACCACCGCAAATCCCTGGCCGGCTCCACCTGCGTGAGCCGCCTCAATTGCTGCGTTCATGGCAAGCAGGTTGGTCTTCGCGGCGACGGAGGAAATCATGGTGTTCAGGTCCCGGAGCTTGTCTACACGGCCGGAGACCTCCCGGAGACTCTCCCCTGCGGAACTCAGGGTGTCGGCGCTCTCCTTCGTCCTGGCGCTCAGGCTCCG
This sequence comes from uncultured Spirochaetaceae bacterium, assembly GCA_964591085.1. Classification (GTDB taxonomy): domain Bacteria; phylum Spirochaetota; class Spirochaetia; order DSM-27196; family CAZPXH01; genus CAZPXH01. The sequence goes on from CAZPXH010000009.1 coordinate 88,895, forward strand.
CGCCGCCTCGTTCCGCTGAGCCGTAGTCTCATCCATGCTCCGCATGGACGCGGCCATCTCCTCTGCTGCGGCCGCCGTCTCATTGACAGCACGCTGCTGCTGCTCTATGCGGCCGGACAATGCCTCCAGCGTGCGGTTGATCTGCTCTGAGGCGCTCGCCGTTTCCTCTACCCGTGTGTTCAGGGTGGTCATCAGCTCCAAGATCCCGCGAATCTCGTCAGCGTGGCGCTCAGAGAGCTTGCGCTGCGCATCCGTCTGCTCGTCCATGGTGGCCCCGAAGGCCTCCGTCTGCTCCGCGCCATCCCGCGCCGCAGCAATGGCGTCAGCCACCCGTGCGGCAAAGCGATTGATCCTCCGCAGGAGGGCAGCGAGTTCATCCGCACCGCGCGCCTCAAGCGTCTGCGTGAGATCCCGATCTGACAAGGAATCCACTCTCGGGGCGGCGGCCACGACGGGATCAGCGAATATCTGTCGGAGAAAGCTGACCATCAAGAACGTAAGCACAAGGAAGGGGATACCGATGAGGCTGAAGCGGAAGTATGCCGCCGAGACGCTGAGTCCGGCCTTTGCGCCGTACAAGGCCACCGCGCCCGAGCCGAAGAGGAAGGCCACTACGGTCAGGCTGATGGACATCAGGAACTTGGTGCGCATCCCCAGGGCGCGGCAGGTCTCCTCATCTTCCGCGTGCAGTCTGGCACCATCCTCCAGGTCCGCAATGGTTCCAAACACCAGCAGGAGCGAAAAGTAGAGCCCCACGGCAAAGGAATAGGCCAGGACCAGGAGCATTGCTTCCGCGTCAGCAAGAATTCCCGATGCCGCTCGCTCAACCCAGGCCGCCATAATATTGTGCGCAACCCCCCAGGTGAGAATGACCGGCGTCCAAGCCCGCAGTCCCCAGCCCTCCGGACCCCGCTTTCGTATGGAGCGGAGCATGAGAACGATGAGCACAATGCCCAGCACAGAGCTGCCAAGCGTGGTAACGGCAAACAGCGGTGTGAAATACCGTGGTAGCACTGCGGGGTCCACCAGATTGGTAAGCAAGTCAATAACAATACCGGATAGCGGCCCGCCAATCGCCACCATGGCAAACAGGATGGCAAAGCGTCTTCGGGGGATTATTCGAGTGTTCACTCCGCCACAATAGAACCCGATGCCCCTGTCGGCTAGCCCCGGATCCGCTACACTATTACCCATGCGCTATGGCCTGGCTCTTGCTTTAGCCGTGATCCTTTCCGCCTGTAGCACACAAGCGCTCCGCTCCCCGGATAGCCCATTCCCCGCGCTTCGGGCAGACGCTCCCGGCATCTTTATTGTGGCGCACGGATCGGGTGCCTCGCCGGACGGCTGGCCCCTGGAACTGGAACAGGCCCTGCTCCTGCTTCCGATTGAAGACTGGCAGGTTGTCCGAGTGGACTGGGAAGAGACCGCCGAACGCCGCCTGTCTGCACCACGCAACGGAAGCGCCATAGGTCGGGCCATTGGGAGAGAAATCGCCGCCGGTCCGCCTCGAGTGCTGCACCTCGTGGGCCACAGCTCCGGAGCTTTTGTAGTGCAGGGCATCATTGATGGCGTTCGGGCCTCGGGGGATGACCGAACCGTGATCCAGGCAAGCTTTCTGGACCCCTTTCTTGCGCGCTCCGTCCTGCAGTTACGCTGGGGCCAGCGACGTTTGGGCCTTGGCGCAGACTTTGCGGAGAGCTACTACACCGCCACGGATCGCGTCCCGTTCACCAATTCCGCGCTGCAGCACGCGTGGAACCTGGAGCTGGACGCAAGCGTACCGCGGATTCCGGATCCTCCCGCAGATTGGGAGCACGGGTGGCCCCTCACCTGGTACCGGGAAGCCGTCTGTGGCTGCTCGGTGACCGTCCCTATCCCGGGCGTTCCTCTGCTGTATCCAGCCGGTCCGGGAGATGCACTTTTGCAGGCGTCGGGTACTCTGCAACGACTTGGGCACCAATTCCCGGCAGGGGAGACTGTAGCGGTGCCGGGGGGCTCACCGGCCTCGCCGTGAGACTGTTTGGTCTCTGATTCACTCCGAGCACGTGGACTCCCGGCGGCGATACCCCGCTTACCCGAGTTCCGGTACCCGAATCCGGAAGCTCCCTACCAGGAGAACCATGGCGAGGGCTGCGGTGAGCCCCGCTGCGGTCCCGTAACTCCCAGTGGCGTCCAGGCTCAGGGAAAGCAGGCCCGGTCCCAGTGAGGTTCCAAAGACCGCCAGAGCCGCGGCAAAGCCGGAGATTGCGCCGAGGTGAGCTCGGCCGAAGTAGCGCGGCCAAGTCACCACCGACAGCACGGCAACGCAGCCTTCCACCAGTCCCTGGCCGCCCACAAGCAGCACAAGCGCCAGGTTGTGCTCCAGCAGGATAATGCCGACAGAAATCAGGATGATCCCCGCGCAGAGCGCCATGGCAATGTACTTGAGGCTGATCCGGTCACTCGCCCAGTTGCCCAGGGCCTGTATCACTACCGCAACAACGGATACTGGCAGAAAGATCCGCACCGCGGAAACTCGGCTCCTTCCCGCCTGCGCAAACACGTCCACCACATGAAACGTGTAGCCGGTTACCAGGAGTCCGGCCAGGAGGAGAGAAAGCGCTACTCCCCAGAAAGCCCAGGTCCGCCGAGCCTCGGCCAGGGTGAATCCCCGTTGATCCGCTCCTGATTCCGGCGACTGCGCGGCATCCCCTGGTTGATCCCCGTCGGGGAGCTGACCCATGACTTCCGGTTTCCACCGGTAGACCAGGGCCGCAAAACCGCCAAAGACGGCCAGCACCAGTGCGGAGAGTCGCCATGCCTGCTGCCACCCACCGACGGACCGAATCAGCAGGGTAAAGGCACCTGGCGTGAGAGAGAACGCAAAGGCAACGGAGATACCCATAACCGCGTTCGCGCGGCCGCGGCGGCGCTGGTACCACTCCATGACCATGTTGCGGCTGGCGAGTGTGAGCATTCCCTGGCCACTGAAACGAAGCAGGAAGAACAGGAACGTGATTATGACGCCGGCAGCCACGGGCCTTGTCAGCCCCGACGAAACAGCACCGAGCGCGGACAGAACACCCGGAGACGCTGCCAGCATGAGCAGCACACTGGAAAGCAGCAGCGCAGACGCAGTTGCAGTGACCCTGGCCCCGAAGCGGTCGTAGAGGCGCCCTGCTACCGACAGAAGCGCGGCGCTGCCGAGGGTGCCCACGAGGTACGCGAGGCTCAGCGCGCTCCGACCGATACCAAGGTCCGCAATCAGGAAGTCGGTGAACGCGGAGACGCCGGCCGTCTGCCCCGGAGCGCTGACAATGACGCCGATTGTACCCGCGCCCAGCATGAGGGGACCGAGGAAGTGCTTCTGTCTCATGACAGTCTGCCGAACCCGCTACCTGAGGAATTTCGCCTGAACGGATGCCGGCTAGAACAGAATCTGGATTCGCACCGGTTCGGTAGCAGTCAGCCACACGGTGAGTGGAAGCTCAATGTAGGTCACGTTTCCGATCAGCGTTGTGGTGTCCAGCTCGGTGTTCCCGTCCACGCTGACCTCTGAAATAGGCCTGCCTCCGGTGAGCAGAAGTCTATACTTCGCGCCGCCGAGGAACGCGGCGGTGAGTTGGTCTTCCGGTGGTTCCTCGCTCGGCGGCAGGTAGAGTTCAATCCCGTCGGCGCTCCGGCCCGGCAGGAAGTAGCGGCCGTCGATTTCCGCCCCATCCAGTGCGCGCGGCGGATAACTCGCGCTCCACTCAACACCGATCTCGGTGGGGGAGTTGATTGCACGCGTTGTTACCGTGATTCCCGGGACATCAAAGTCCACCGGTGAGTCTTCACCGGCAAAGTCCGGAACGTCAGAGAAGTCGGGCTCTTCCCCGCCCGCAGCGGCAACAGCCTCAAAGGTTCCTTTGGAAATGGTGAGGCGAATAGTTGTGTCCATGCTTTGGCCGCCGAGCTCAATGGTCTGAACCACATCCAGGCAGGAGCTCAGGACCAGAGCGGTTATCCCGGCAAGCAAGAGGCGGCCCCGCGGGCCACGAAGGGAAATGGTGTGCACGACCTCGAGTATGGCCGGAGTCAACGGTTAGCGGCTAGCGTCCGTTGGCTTGCGTTCACTGGCCGCTAGCCTATTGGGTCCTTTCGAAAACACCCACCTCCACCGGCCCATTGTCGTTGCTCCCAAAGTCCCGTACTTCAAAGGTGTAGACACCGGGATTCAGCTGGGTGGAAATCAGCGAGTTCAATCCCGAGCCCCCATCATCATTCCGCTCCAACTGGTTGCCGGCGGCGTCATGGATGACAAGAATCGGGTCCACATCGTTTGTTTGCGCTGTGGCACTCACCTCCAGGTACACAAACGTAGAGGTCTGAAACTCCAGGACAGCTGACCCGCCCACCGGGACCTGTACTACCCGGGACTCATTGAGCCCGATGGAGGGTGCCCCCGATGAGCCACGAACAACCTGCACGGAAACAATGATCTCTCCGGCGTCGTTGTTGCCAAAGTCCCGTGCCTCAATCAGGTATCTGCCCGGGGGGAACTCCTGGCTCAGGCGGGAGTTGAAGCCGTCTCCGCCGTCATCGTTGCTCGCAAAGACGTTTCCGGTCGGATCGTAAATGGTGAGATAGGTGTCAATGCCTCCCTGGGTCCCCCGTTCCAGATCAATCTGGAGAAAGGTGCTCCGCGGTAGATCGAGCGTCAGCTCGGCGGTTCCGCCTTCGGAAATGAACACTGACTGACTCTGACCAGGAGCGATGCTCCCCCGGCTGACGCCGCCTCTGTTGCCGCTGTTGCTCCCACTGCGAACGCTGAGGCGGTAGCTCCCCGCCGAGTTGTTTCCCAGATCTCGGGCTTCCAGGGAGTAGCGGCCGGCGTCCAGGAATCGCGTGATTCGTGAGTTCAGCCCTTCGCCACCGTCATCATCGGTCTCAATTGTGGTGCCCCGCTCATCGCGGAGCGTGAGGTATGCGTCAATCCCAAAGTCACCAACGCGTTCCAGGTCAATGGTCACCTCGCCGGCCGGGTAGACCATCAGGATGAACTGGTGCTGCTCGCCGTCCTGCAGGTACTCGTCGCGGACCTCCTCCAGCACGATGGACCCCATCGCAACCGATTGCCCGAACGCCACGCCCGCGAGCAGTAGCATGCCTACGATGAGCAGGCTTGATTTCAGGATCTGTGAGTTCATTTGCAGCACCTCCAATCCTTCACCCTAATCCCCCTAGCCAACAGGTGCAACGCTTGCTCCTGCAGAATCTCTCCAATCGGGCCGTTGCACTGTTGTACCTCAATCGCCTTCCATTTATGCTGCGCGCTGCCGCCGATGTCCGGGTTCCTCAAGAAAGACCGCCGTTTTCTGCTGACCTCATTCTCCGCTGCCGTTGCCGCGGTTATCGTTGTGATCTCCCTCGGCCGCCTTCTTACCCCACTGCTCCCGGAACCCTTTCAGATTGTGGACGCGCTCAGCGAGCTGGCCGTGGTCGGGTTCGCCCTTCTCTGGCTCCTCCTGATGCGGGACGTTGAGTCCACCCGGGATCGGATTGTCCTGTTCAGCGGCATCATCCTGGTTGGTATTGCTGCGGGAGCCGATGTCCTGGACGAGTTTGGGATCGGCGAGATGACCACCCCGGTGGAGAACCTGGGTTTTGTCGGCGGCATGGTTCTGGTGCTCATTGGACTGCAGGACTGGATCCGGGTGAACCGGCAGGCACACGAGGACGAGCGCGCCCGCAACGCTTTTCTTGCCTACCGAGACGCGCTTACGGGCCTGCGGAATCGGCGATCTCTGGGCGAGGCGCTGGAGATTCTGGCGGCGCAGGCAGAACGGCATCCGGAGAGTGGAACCATTGCCTTGCTTTACCTTGATCTGGACCGCTTCAAGAGCATCAACGATACGCTCGGGCACACCTTTGGCGACCGGGTGCTGGTACAGATTGCGTCCAGGCTGGAACGCGCGGTCCGCAGCTCGGACATCTGCTTTCGCCTCGGCGGGGACGAGTTTGTGGTGCTCGCGCCCAATCTCCATGCAGCGCACGACGCACACCGAATTGCGGACAAGATCGCCGACACGGTTGACCAGACCATTTCCCTCGGAAGCCGGACGGTGCGGGCTTCCACGTCCATCGGGATTGCCCTGCTACCGCGCGATGGCACGGACCAGGAAGAGCTCCTGCGCAAGGCTGACCTTGCGATGTATGCCGCAAAGCGTGCGGGCGATCGGGTTCGCTTCTTTGAGGCTGAGCTCTCCGAAATTGCTGTCAGACGAGCCGAGCTGGAGGCAGACCTCCGCCGGGCGATATCCGCTGGCGAGATCACCCTGGCGTACCAGCCGATTGTGGACCGGGGCGCCCGTCCGGTGGGCTATGAGGCCCTGGCTCGCTGGCAGCATCCTGAGCGCCCGGAGATCCCACCGGAGGCCTTCATCCCAATTGCAGAGGAGTCCGGCCTAATCGGAGAACTGGGCCTCCACGTACTGCACCGTGCCTGTTCGGACCTGGAAAACCGCCTGCATCCGGTTGACCGAAACCTGGGGATTTCGGTGAACGTCTCCGCCCTGCAGCTGCGCAGTGACACCTTTGCAAGCGATGTTCTCCGGACCCTCCGCGCAACGCAGGTGGAACCACGCTTCCTGACGCTGGAGATCACCGAATCCGGACTCATGGAGAACCTGGGCCTGGCTCGGCAGCACCTGGAAGCGTTGCAGGCCGGGGGGATCAGCATTGCCATTGATGACTTCGGCGCCGGGCAATCCTCGCTGGCGCAGCTCCGTCTGCTTCCGGCAAGCATCGTGAAGTTTGATCGGAGCCTGGTAGCGGATGACAGCCTCTCCGGCCAGAAAAGCGGTGGACACGGATTCCTTCCCGGGCTGGTGACGCTCATCACCAGACTCGGCCGGACAGCAGTGGTTGAAGGTGTGGAAACCGAGGAGCAGCTCGCCGATTTTCCCGCCGCCTCCGACGTTCGCTTTCAGGGCTTTCTGTTCGGGCTTCCGCAGGAAATCACCGAGGTAGAGCGTCAGCTTCAGCAGATCCAGGACGGGGATCCACTCCCGCTTCTCAAGCCCAGCTTTGGCTGAAAGCAGTTGACGGCAAGAGTAATACCCGGTAATACTTAGAGGCCATGAAGCCCGCGGCGGAAGTCATCACCTTCAAGGTAGACCCGGAGCTCGCCCGAGAGCTGAACCAGGTATCCAACCGTTCCGCGTTCATCCGGAACGCAATCCTGGCCGCTCTCGGCAACACCTGCCCCCTGTGTCAGGGGAGTGGGATCCTGTCGGTAAGCCAGCAGAAGCACTGGGATGAGATAGCCGAGCACCACCATATGGCCGAGTGTTCGGACTGCCATGAGACCGTGCTTGTCTGCGATCACGAGGTGAGCGCCTGATTCAGGCGCAGTCGCGGCACAAACAACAGCAGGCGCGCAGGCGCCAAAGGAGAGACGATATGCGATTGAGCAGATCCCTGCTGCTCGTTTTGATGGCGGTGCTCTGCGCCGGGTTGGTCTTTGCCGGCGGAGCCGCCGAAGACCCAGCCCCCATGGACGAGGTCCACGATGAGGAGCACAGCCGCGATGACGACCACGGCGGTGAGCTGGTGCTTCCCGCAATCGGTGCGGTTGACCTTGCCGGCAGGAGCCTGCGGGTGGTTGCCACCACCAGCATCATGGGCGATGTGCTTGCACAGGTCCTTGGAGACCGGGCAGAGCTGACGGTGCTAATCCCCAACGGTCAGAACCCCCACAGCTACGCTGCAACCCCGCAGGCACTGCGAACCGTTGCAGAGGCCGACCTGGTTTTTGTGAACGGCTTCAACCTGGAAGAGAACCTCCTCTCCGATATTGAAGGCGCAACGGGTGCTCCAATCATCCCGATCTCCGCCGGCATTGAGCCACGAGAGTTCGGCGACCACGACCACGATCACGACCATGAGGGCGAGGACCACGACCACGATCACGACCATGAGGGCGAGGACCACGACCACGATCACGACC
>CAZPXH010000010.1:0-80255 GCA_964591085.1 uncultured Spirochaetaceae bacterium
ACGGCGAGACGTATCACAGCTACGTCAACGGGCAGAACACCAGCGCGGGCGGGACTCATCTGTCTGCATTCCGGGAAGGCATGCTCAAGGGCATCAACGAGTTTGCGCGGGGCAGCTTCACCGGGGTGGACGTTCGGGACGGGCTGGTTGGCGCCGTGGCGGTGCGCCTGCAGAACCCGGTCTTTGAGAGCCAGACCAAGAACAAGCTTGGCAACACGGAGATCCGCAGCTGGATTGTGAACGAGACCAGATCCGCGGTGGTGGATCTGCTGCACCGCAACAGCAAGGTGGCCCGGGAGCTTCTGTCCAAGATCCAGGCAAACGAGCGGCTCCGCAAGGAACTGAACGCGGTGCGAAAGGAAGCCCGGGAAGCAGCTCGGAAAGTGGCGCTGAAGGTTCCCAACCTCAAGGACTGCAAGTATCACCTTGGAGATCCCAAGGGAGATGACTCCACCATCTTCATCACTGAAGGGCAGAGCGCAACCGGCTCCATGGTTTCCAGCCGGGATGTGATGACCCAGGCCATCTTTTCCCTGCGCGGCAAGCCCCAGAACGTCTTTGGCCGCAAGCGCGCGGATCTCTACCGGAATGAAGAGCTGTACAACATGATGATGGCGCTTGGCATCGAGAACGATGTTGAGGAGCTACGATACGCGCGAATTGTCCTGGCAACAGACGCTGATCACGACGGCTTTCACATCCGCAACCTGCTTCTGACCTTCTTCCTGAACTACTTTGAAGAGCTGGTGCAGCAGAAGCGCGTGTTCATCCTGGAGACGCCCCTGTTCCGGGTCCGCAACACCAAGGAAACGCGCTACTGCTACAGCCCGCGGGAGCGCGACACCGCAATGGCTGAGATCCGTAATCCGGAGGTCACGCGCTTCAAGGGACTCGGAGAGATCTCTCCCCGGGAGTTCGGGCAGTTCATTGGCCCCGATATCCGCCTGGTTCCCGTCACCCTCAAGAACGTCCACGAGATTGGTGAGGCCCTCAGCTTCTACATGGGCAAGAACACCCCGGAGCGGCGGACCTACATCATGGAAAACCTGGTCTGAGCAATGGCTACCGTCACCCGCCTGTTCAACGAGAACTTCCTTGAGTACGCAAGCTATGTCATCAAGGATCGCGCAATCCCCCACCTGGATGACGGGCTCAAGCCCGTGCAGCGCCGTATCCTTCACAGCCTCCTGGAGATGGATGACGGCAAGTTTCACAAGGTGGCCAACGTGGTGGGACACTGCATGCAGTACCACCCGCACGGAGACGCTTCCATCTACTCCGCGCTGGTTGTCCTTGCGCAGAAGGGCCTGTTCATTGATACGCAGGGCAACTTTGGGAATGCGCTGACCGGGGACGCAGCGTCCGCCGCGCGCTACATCGAATGTCGGATTCTTCCCTTCGCCAGGGAGATTCTCTACAACCCCGAACTCACCGAGTTTGAGCCGAGCTATGACGGCAGGCGGCAGGAACCGGTCACCTTCCCGGCAAAACTGCCCGTGGTCCTGGCCCTGGGGGCGGAGGGAATCGCGGTTGGGATGAGCACCCGGATCCTCCCGCACAACCTGGTTGAGATTATAGATGTCATGCGCGCATCACTTGCCGGGGAGAGCTTCAACCTGCTTCCGGACTTTCCCGGTGGTGGCGTGCTGGACGCAGGCGAATACGAGGACGGAACGGGCAAGGTGCGTATTCGGGCGAAGCTGGACCTGAAGGATCCCAAGCGAATTGTGATCCGGGAGATCCCCTTTGGCACGACCACGGAGTCTGTGATTGCCTCGGTGGAAGCCGCGGCGCGCAAGAACAAGATCAAGATCCAGTCCATCAGCGACTACACCGGTGAGAAGGTGGAGATTGAGATCAAGCCGGCGCGCGGTGTGTACGCGCGTGATCTGGAAGACGCGCTGTACGCCTTCACCGAGTGCGAGACGAGCATCACGGTGAATCCCCTGGTGATCCGGGATGGCAGGCCGCAGATCATGCCGGTCAGCGAGATCATCGCCTACCACGCAGGGCGGCTGATCACCATCCTCCAGGGAGAGCTTGAACTTGAAAAAGGCCACCTGCTGGACCGCATTCACGCGAGGACCCTGGAGCGCATCTTCATTGAGGAACGCATTTACCGGCAGATAGAAGAGCAGGGAAGCGTGAGCGATGTGCAGGCGGCGGTCCTCGCGGGCTTTGAACCCTTCCGCAAGGAGATTCGGCGGGCTATCACGGATGAAGACATTGAGCGCCTGCTACAGATCCCCATCCGGCGGATCAGCCGCTATGACATGGAGAAAGCACGCGAGGAGCTGCGCAAGCTGGAGACGCGCCTGAAAGAGGTGCGCGCCGAACTCGCCGACATCCGCGGTTACACGGACCGGTATCTGGAAGACCTCCGCGCTCGCGTGGTTTCCCGCGGATCGGGCGGAGAGGATGGCGCCGGGCCGGACTACGGGCGGGAGCGGCGTACGCGCATTGCCAGTTTTGACAGGGTGGACATCCGGGAAGCCGCGCTTCGCAACCTCGCCCTGCGGTACGACTCGGACACTGGCTATCTTGGCCATTCGCTGGCATCCGGGAAGAACCTGTTTCCGGTCTCTCCGTATGACCGCGTCTTTCTGGTGCGGAAGTCCGGGACCTGGCAGGTCATTGATGTTCCGGAGAAGCTCTTTGTTGACAAGGGTCTCATAGACTGTCGCCTGGCGGACCGGGAAGAGCTGGAGAAAACGGTGATGACCATTGTGTACCGGCCGCCGCAGACGGAGACCACCTACATCAAGCGCTTCCGGATTGAAGGCTTCATTCTTGGGCGGAGTTATGACCTGATACCTGACGGCTCCCGGGTCTTTGTGTTCACCACAGCGAAAAAGAAGGCGCTGCACGTGACATACAAGCCAAAGGCCAGACAGCAAATCAGCGAGGAAGACATCCGGATTGAGAACTTTCTGGTGAAGTCGGCCAAGGCTGGCGGTGTTCGGCTGACCCCCCGGGAAGTCAAGAGCATCCGCTCCACCTGAGATGGCAGGAACCGGGCCGGGGAAGTCTGCCGATTCCATGGCCTCCCGAATTCTGTGGGAGGACAACCACCTCATTGCGGTGAATAAGCGGCCCGGGGAGCTGGTGCAGGGTGACCGCACCGGGGACACCTGCCTTCTGGAGGACCTCCGCGAACTTGTCCGCGTCCGGGACGGCAAGCCCGGGGAAGCCTTCATGGGCCTGGTTCACCGGCTGGACCGGCCCACAAGCGGCTGTGTGTTGTTTGCGCGGACTTCCAAGGCTCTGTCCCGGATGAACTCGCTTCTGCGGGAGCGGGCGGTCCACAAGGTCTACTGGGTGGCCGCGGATAGCGTCCCGGACGGTGTTGCTGAGTCCGGCGCGGAGGGCGGCTGGATCATCCTGGAGGACTGGCTCCTGCGGGACGCGCGTCAGAACCGCTCCAGGGTGGTCCCGGCTGACACGCCAAAGGCAAAGCAGGCGAGGATGCGCGTGCGGGTCCGTGCCGCCGGGCGAACGCTGTACCTGCTTGAGGCGGAGATTGAGACGGGGCGGCACCACCAGATCCGGGCGCAGCTTTCCGCACGCGGCATTCACTGTCATGGGGATGTGAAGTACGGGGCACGGCGTGGGCTGCCGGACCGAAGCATTGGCTTGCACGCCCGGGCCCTGGAGTTTGAGCACCCGGTACGGAAGCAGCGGCTGAGGATAGAGGCGCCGCCAACCGCCGCCGGATTCTGGGCCGAGCTGTCTTCCGGCTTGACCGCGGTCAGTGGATGGAAATAGCGTCACCCCATGCCTCTGGAGCAGGACCGTCGCTGGATTGTTCGTCATATGCCGGCCACTCGCGCGGCGGTGCAACGCCTACCTGACCTGACCGCTTGCCGGATTGCGTGCAGCGTTCACCTGGATCCCAAGATGCTCCCATTCGTGGAGGGGCTTCTGGAGCGTGGCGCTGCTGTGTATCTGGCAACCTGCAACCCCGCAACCGTGCATGACGATGTTGTTGCCTATCTCCGGGAGCGCGGTGCCGAGGGAAAGCCCTACCGCAACATGTCGGCCGCAGACTACACCGCCCATGTCCGTGCCGGCCTTGATTGGGCCCCAAGCCACCTTTGCGAGATGGGAGCGGACTTCTCCCACACACTTCTCAGTGAGGGTGTTGCTGGCGGGTCCTCCACGGATGGCGGGACGTCTGTGGATGGCGTTTTGCCCCTCGGTGGTCTGGAGGCTACCGGCAGTGGAATCACCCGCCTGCAGAATCTGGAGCTGCCCTATCCCGTGTTCAACTGGGACGATTTGCCGGTGAAGGAAGGGCTGCACAACCGCTTCATGGTTGGGCTCACCACCTGGACGGCGTTCTTTGAGCGCACGCACCTGACCCTGCACGAGAAGCGCGTGACCGTCATTGGCTATGGCTCGGTTGGGCGGGGCGTCTGTGATGCGGCCCGCGCCTTTGGTGGAACCGTTTCCGTGGTGGAGCGGGATCCCGGGCGTGCACTGGAGGCAACCTACGCCGGATGGCGGGTGGGGAGCCTGGAGGAGCTTGCACCGCAGACCGATGTACTGGTGACGGCTACCGGGGCTGCGCGTGTGGTCCTGGCAGAGCACCTGGAAGCACTTCCGGATGGCGCGTTCCTGCTCAACGTCGGTCACCGGACAGAGGAGATTGATCCGGCTGCCTTTTCCGGCTGGACGCGGGAGGACTGTCTCCCCCACGTGAGCGCCTGGAGCCGGGACGGCAGGACCTGCTACCTGTTTGCCAATGGCGCCATGGCCAACCTCAGCGCGGGTCAGGGAGACAGCGTGAACGCCTTTGACCGGACCCTGGCCATCCTCACGGAAGCCATGGGCTTTCTTGTCTCAGAGGGCACGGGCCACGCGCCCGGACTCCACGTCCTTCCCAGCACGGTGTGGCAGCGAGCCGCGCACTGAGGGCTTCACGCATGCGGAGACCCACACGGATACTCCCTGTTGCGCTGGCACTTCTGGTCTCCGCTGCAGCGCTCCCGGCCCAGTCCGCCGGCGGAGACAGTGGTCTCCAGGTCCAGATCCAGGCCGGCTTCCAGGCCCACGCCACCGTAGGACGCTGGACACCGGTCCTTGTGACCGTGGACAACCGCGGCCGGGACCGGGAGCTTGAGTTGGTTGTGGAGACAGAGCAGGGCCAGCGATTTGCCGACCAGCTGCACAGCTACCGGCTGGTAATGCCCCTTGCCATCGCAGGGAATGATCGCGCCCGGCGCCAGGTCACCATGCCGGTTTCAGGGCCGGGGCAGGAGTTTCGGGCCATCCTCCGCGATCCACTCGCCGATGCTGCCGCCACGCTGACGCTTGCCACCGCCCAAACGTCCTTTGGGCAGCGGGCGCGGATTGGGCCGGTGATTGTAGCCCTCGACAGCCGCTCCAGCCTGGATCTGCTCACCGAGCGTACTGGCGAGTTCAACACCGCGTCCCGACTGGTGACCTATCCGCCAACCGAGCTCCTGCCCGAACGTTGGCTCGGCTACAGCGGGGTCCAGGCAATCATCCTGGGTGATCGGGATGCCGGGCTGCTTTCCGGTGCACAGTGGCAGGCAATCTCTGACTGGGTGCGGCTTGGCGGGACTCTGTACGTGTTTGCAGATATCCGTGCCTATCCGCTTGCCGCGGCGGAGCTGGACTCCCGGTTTCCTGGACAGGAGGAAGTACACGGCGCGGGCCGGGTTGTCCGCGTGGAGGTGCCTGCCTCCGCTGTTCGGACGGACCTGGAGCTTGCCCAGGAGATCTTTGCAGAGCTCCCGGCAGACAGCCCGGAGGCCGCGCGTCTTCCGGTTCGGGTGAATCGCTCTGCCGTGACGTCTACGGAGCTTGTCACCCCGTTGCGCGCCGTGGATTCGCCCTACCCGCCCATCGTCCTTCCCCTTGCCTATGCGCTCGCCTGGCTGGTCCTCGCCGGTGCGCTCCTGCTGGTCCGCCGGGCGCGGCCGGTCTTTGCGGTTTTGTCTCTAACCGTTGCCATCCTTGGCTTTGTGGTGCTGCAATCGGAGGCCTATCCCGCGGCCATGGCGAGCATTCTGGCCGAGGTGGAGTACAGCGATGACAGCGGCCGGCCGGCGCTGGAGACCGTTGACTACCTGATGGTGGTGCGGGGCCCGGAGACCGCACGCATCAGCCTGCCCGCGGACACCATTCCGGCTCCGCTGTTCCGGGAGGTGGAAGCCCAGCTCGGTGCGGGTTCTGTGCGGATGGTGCTGGAACCCCAGGTGTGGCTGCCGGAGAACCGCGCCGGATCCCGGCTGGTATCTCCGTCTCTGTCGACGGTGACGCAAGGAGGGGAAGTCCGCCTGCATAACCGGTCCGGCACAAGCCTGCTTGGGGGGCTTTACCTGCGGGAGGGGGCGGCCCCGGCGGGTATTCCGGCGCTAGCCCCCGGACAGCAGGCACTCCTGGGTGGAGACCTGCCAACCCCGGACTGGCCGGATGCCATCCGGAGTGTTGCAGAGGTGATTGCGGCTGGTCGGCCCCGGCCGCTTGTGGTGGGACTCCGGGATCCGGGAGCGGTAAGGGCAAGCGCGGATGACACTGCCTCCGAGCAGATCCGATACCGCTTGGTGGTGCACCAGCTGCCACAATCGGAGCAGGAGACTGCACGGTGAGCGAGCACCTCAAGTCTGTTCTTCGCCTCATCAGACGGGATGCATTCACGCCCAGGTTTGTCAGGAGGCAGCTGATCCTGGCGGTCCTGGTTTCCGCCGCTGCGGTCGGCGCATGGCCAATTGAGGGCCTGAGCTTCTACGTGGAGACCCGGCTTTCCCCGCGGACCTTTGTCATTGCCGGGGGCATGCTGATCGTGGCCGGGGCGGCAATGTCCCTGGTGGTCGGGAGGACCGGAATTGGGGAGGGGAGTCGTCCCGGGATCTACGCCTCCGTCACACGCCTGGGAATCAGTCCTGCTGGAGTGGTGCTCATCCGCGTGGTGGAGGCCCTGGCATTCTCAGGCACGGCGGTTCTCCTCGCCTTGCCGGTGCTGGCACTTGCCGCCGGACCCTCCGGGATGGGCCTCCCCGCTCTTGCCCTGGCAGCGGGGCTTCTGGTTCTGGGCCTCTCCCACGCCAT
Organism: uncultured Spirochaetaceae bacterium; assembly: GCA_964591085.1. Lineage (GTDB taxonomy): Bacteria > Spirochaetota > Spirochaetia > DSM-27196 > CAZPXH01 > CAZPXH01. The sequence continues at coordinate 7,078 of CAZPXH010000010.1, forward strand.
GCTCGCCGCTTCCGCGGCGCTGGACCTGCTTCCGGATAACCCCGTTGCCTCCATCGCGCTTGGGTTGCTCATGGCATCTGCCATACTGGTTGCCCCGCTGCTCGTGTACCCGGAAGTCCACGTGATTGCCGCCCTCGACAATCCCGCTGCCCGCGGGGCAGTATCCGGACTCCTGCTGCTTGGCTGGCTCGCAATCCCGCTTGGCGCTATTGCCGTGCGCGCCGAACAGATCCGGCGCTACCACCGCTTCCAGGAGCAGGTGATGGAGGAACTGCAGGCCCGAAAGCGCGACTGAGCGCCCGGGCATCACAGCCATATGAGCACACAGCTTCCGCGCGAGCTGAGCGACGGCATCGGGCGTCTGTTCAGCCTGCTCTCCCGCACCTACCGAACCCAGCGAGCCTACACCGCAGCAATCCGCGCAGCCGCAGTCCTCGGTGTAGTGATGACGGTGCTCGTGCTGATCGTTTCTCCCCGGGTCTTTGGTCCCAGTGGCCTGGGCGTTGCCGCGATCCTTGCCATGGGCCTTGCTGCGCTCATTGCCTTTGCCGTTGCGCGGCTCCTGCCGGTCGCCCCGCGGCGGCTTGCCGGGCTCGCGGATCAGGAGCTTGGAGCATCTGACGCTCTGACAACAATCGCGTGGGGCGCTGCCGAGCATAGAAGCCTTCCCGCACCAAGCCTGCTTTACCAGCGAGCCCTCAGAGACTACTCAGGCGACTGGTCCACCAAGCTTTTCCGGCCCGGCCTCGCCGCCCGTGCGCCCTGGCTTGGGGTAATCCTCGCGGTGGTGCTCCTTGCGCCGGTCCTGGACCTGCTCCTGGGCCCCGCCGAGCCGCCTGCAGATTCACTTCCGGCGTCCAGCCTACAGGCCGCCGCCGAGCGAGTGCTGCCCCTCCTGGGCGAGTCTGATCCCGACAGTGCCGGAGCCGATCTGCCAGGCGAGCTGGAGGATCTGCTGTCCGACCTTGGCCAGGGCAGGGAACCGGACCAGGAGCAGCGGGAAGCGTTGGCTGATCGCGTAGAGGAGGTGCTCGGGGATCTCCAGCGGGATCAACTCAACCCTTCGGGAGAGAGTGTTGATCCCCAGGGGAACCAGAGCGGAGACCAGCTGCGACTGGGGGACTCGGAGGCGCAATCGGACAGCGGTCCTCTGGGCTCGGTGGTTCCCGGCGATGATCGCCTTCCGGACCGGGACGCTGACGCAAGCACGCAGGCTGCACCAAACGCCTTTACCAACCAGCCGGAGCGTCGTGAATCAACAGAAGAGACCGCAGAGAGTGCGGGCGATCCAACCGAGCAGAATCGGCAGCTTGCTGACGCACTCTCTGACCTTGCCGACGAGCTGCGCCGGCCGCCGACCACGGCGGGTACGGAGGAGCTTGCCGAAGAGGCTGGGCAGGAAGCAGGTGAGGCTGAAGCGCCTCCGGCGGGTGGACCGGGGGAGGACGGGGAGTCCGCGGAAGGCGGTGGATCACGAACACCACAGGCGCAGGCGAGCGGCGGAACCGAGGACGGGCCGGACCAGCAACTGGAAGAACCATTCCGGCGGAGCGGGAACACGGTTCTGGAGGAGCTGCCCCAGGTTCCGGCTGGAGATGAGGGGCTGGACCTGCTCCGGCGCGGCTTGCCCGATGCTGCAAACGATCCCGCCGCATCCGGGGTCACCCTGATTGCGGAGTTCAGACGCCAGGCAGAGGCAGCCGTGGCGCGTCCGGACCTTTCGCCGGACGAACGGAGCCTGGTTCGCAACTACTTCCTGGGTCTGATTGCAGACCTGGAAACGGAGAACACGGAGTGAGTACAGCACAGATTGGCAGCAGCGATATCAGACGGCTTGCGGACAAGCTGGATGAGGCACGGCGGACCGTTGCACAGGTGATTGTGGGACACCGGGCGGTCATTGATGACCTCTTTGTCTGCCTGCTTTGCGAAGGCCACGCGCTGCTGGAGGGCGTCCCCGGCGTAGGAAAGACCTCCCTCATCAAGACCTTCAGCGCGGTGACCGGCCTGGCAGAGCAGCGCGTGCAGTTCACGCCGGACCTCATGCCCGCCGACATCGTGGGAACCGAGGTCCTGCAGATGGCTGCCGACGGCTCCCGGCAGCTGGAATTCCGCCGCGGGCCGATCTTTGCCAACGTGATCCTTGCGGATGAGATCAACCGGGCAACACCCAAGACCCAGTCCGCGCTTCTGGAAGCCATGCAGGAGCAGCGGGTGAGCGCCGGGGGAACCCGCCACGCTCTGCCGCGGCCCTTTGTGGTCCTGGCAACACAGAACCCCATTGAGATGGAGGGAACCTACCCCCTCCCTGAGGCGCAGCTGGATAGGTTCCTGTTCAAGCTCGTGCTTGATCTCCCTTCCCGGGAGGAGCTCTCCAGCATCCTGGACCGGACAACCGGGGTTACCGAGCCAAGCGTGAAGGCGGTGTTTCAGGCTGCCGAGCTGCCGGCTCTCCAGCAGCTGGTCCGGGCTGTGGTGGTTGCGCCGGAGGTTCAGCAGACCGCCATTGAGCTGGTCCGCGCTACCCATCCCGGCAATCCGGAGTCACCCCAGGGAGTGCGGGACTACGTCCGCTACGGGGCAAGTCCGCGCGGTGCACAGGCGCTCATCCTGGCGGGAAAGGTGTATGCGGTGATGGACAACCGGGCGCACGTATCGCGGGCGGACCTGCTGCGAGCGGCTCCTGCAGCGCTGAGACATCGGCTCATCCTGAACTTCCAGGCGGACGCAAAGGCAGTGGAACCGGACGAGGTTGTTGGGGATGTCGTTGAGCACGCGCGCCGCGCTTGATCCGGGCTTTCTTGCTGCTTTGGAGCGCCTCCAGCTGGTAGCTCGCCGGGCGCGGGTGCGCTCCGGCAAGGGAGAGATTCGCTCCAGACGGAGTGGTTCCAGCATGGAGTTTGCTGACTACCGCGCCTACACCCCGGGTGACGATCTGCGCTACGTGGACTGGAACGTCTACGCCCGCCTGGATCGCATCATGCTGAAGCAGTTCACCAGTGAAGACCGCATCCAGGTCCACTTGCTGCTGGACAAGAGCGCATCCATGATCGAGCTTACCGGCAAGCGGGAGACCGCGCTGCGGATTGCCGCGGCCTTTGGCTACCTTGCGCTTGCAGGGGGAGACCGCCTCCGCCTGGTTGAGCTGCATGATGGGCTTGCTGAAGGCGGTGCAGCGTGGAGCGGACTCCGCCAGATTCCCGCGCTCTTTGATCGCCTGGACCAAAGCACCTTTGGCGGACCCTGCAGGCTTTGTGAGTCCTGTGAGGCCTGGGTTCGCAGCGCGCCCGTTGGCGGTCTCGCGGTGGTAATTTCCGACTTCCTGGAACCCGGCGCCGGTGTGCCGGGCCTGGAAGCCTTACGCGGGCGTGGCTTTGACGTGCTGGCAGTTCGCGTGGAGGCAAGCGAGGAGCGCGAGCCCGTGATCCGGGGCTCGGTGCGCCTGCGGGACAGTGAGAGCGGTGAGCTCCGGGATCTCAATATCGGTGCATCCGAACTGGAGCGATACGCTGAGCTCCGGGCATCGCACCGGCAGCAGCTTGCCGACTTTGCCGCAAGAAGCGGCTCCGATGTGCTGGACGTGTCCACGGACGCAGACATCGTGGAGCTGCTGCTCGCCTACCAGATGGAGGGCAGCTTCCTCCGGTGAGTCTCCTCAACCCGCTCGGCCTCCTTGGTCTCCTGAGCATACCCGTTCTCCTGCTCATCCACCTCTTCCGCTCAACCCGGCGGGAGCACGGCGTGCCCGCCCTTCTGCTGTGGGACATGCCCGACCGGCCGGAGTCCCGCTCTCTGTCTCGCCGTCTCCCATTGTCCTGGAGTTTGCTGCTGCAGCTCCTCCTGGCGGTGATCCTCAGCCTCATCATCGCGGAACCGGTTTTCCTCAGGGATGGAAGCGCGGGCAGCGAGTTGTGGATCCTGGTGGATACCAGCGCGAGCATGGGGGTCTCTCCCGATGGCGGCACTACCCCGATTGAGGCCGCCCGGGAACGTTCGGATCAGCTCATTGTAGACGCACGGGGTGCTGCGCTTCGGGTTTTTGCCGTAGACACCCAGATCCGGCAGATCGGGGATGGCGGCCAGTCTGCAGCAGAGCTCCGCGCCGAGCTCCGCGGGCTGCAGCACACCAGCGCCGCCCTGGATCCGGCGCTGCTTTCCGCTGCGCGAGCGGACACGGCTGATGCCGCGCTGGTCTTTTTCACAGACGGTGCCACGGACTTGCCCGAGGTCCTTGTGCAGGATCCGGGATTCCGCGTGGAGCTTGTGCCGGAACCAGCCCGGACGAACCCAGGCCCAACAGTCCGAACAAGGGACCGATCCAACCAGGGAATTGTGGCCCTGTCCCGGCGGGACAATCCGCTTCGGCCGGGACTCTCCGAGCTGCTGGTAAGCGTGGTCAACGATGCGGATGTTCCGGTGGAACGCGATCTGCAGGTTCGGCGTCCGGACGGCGTTGTTGGCGTGCGCACCCTGCAGATTCCCGCCCAGGGTGAAGTCAGTGTCGTTCTGGACGCAGCGGACGCGTCTGCCAGCCGCGTGAGGCTGGCCGGAACGGACCTGCTGGAGGCAGATGACAGCGCCGTGATTCCACCGGCGCTGCGCTCCGGGTGGGCACTTGCTGCAACCGGGCCGGTTCCCGCAGCGCTCCGTGCCATTGCGCGGTCCGCTGGAGCCAGCGAGATCACCCCGGACCTCAGTCTCTCCCAGGCGGCCACCGCGGACCTCACCCTGGTCTCCGGCGTGACCCAAGCGCTGCCCCCGGGCCGTTACCTGCTGCTGGGAATCCCGCCCCAGGGCATCCCCGTGGAGTTTGCCGGAGTGGCGCCCGGAGGGCCGGTACGCTGGGGAGACGTAGGTCCGGAGCTTTCCCGTCAGTCTCCCCGGGCCTTTGCCAGCGCCGCAGCGCCGGTGCTCCAGCCCGGACCGGGCGTGGAGTCCCTGGTGGAAAGCCCGGACGGGACCCTGGTCTACCTGGGGTCGGCGCCCGGTTTGCGGTTTGCAGGCTTTGCGCTGAACTACTTTGCAGAAGCAACAGCGCTGGATCCGGTGTTTCCCCTCCTGTTGAGCCGAATGCTGACAGACCTTGGCTTGACCGCCGGGTTCGCAGATCGACTGGTCCGCCCTGGTGAGGTGGTGGAGCTGGCCGTTGACCCGGCCTCCGAGAGCTCGGTGAGCCGTGATGGTGAGGTTCTGCAGGCCTGGGAGGCGGGTCAGTCGGTTGTACGCTTCCGGGTGCCATCGGACTCCCTGATTCCGGTCACGCTGCAGTCCGGGGAGCTGAACCTAACGCTGTATCCGGCGCTGCTGAGCCGCAGGGAGTCCAACCTACGTCCACGAGTAGCATCGGTTGTCCCCGGCGCAGCAGGTGCTGATCCGCGCACAGGGACCACTGAGACTGCTATGCCGGCAGATGCCGGGTCCGCCGAGCCCCGTTCCCTGCTTGCGGGCTCGGGTCCGGCAGACGTGTTTGATCTGCGCGGCATCCTGCTGCTCCTGGTCCTCATGCTTGGTGGCGTGGAGGTGCTGGTGAGGATTCGGTCCGCATGAGCTTCCTGGAACCCCGCGCACTGCTTCTGCTTCTGCTTCTACCCCTCCTGACCCTGCCAGCTCGCCAGATCCTGCGCCGCTTGGCGCCTGCTGCCAGACGGCTTGGAAGGGTCTCCGTCGGGCTGCAGTTTGCGCTCCTTGGTTTGTTCGTGTTGGCGCTGTCCGGTCCCAGTTTCCGCGGCGGTCAGGGGAGCATCAGTAATGCGGTGGTCTTTGATGCCTCTGCCAGCGTGGAGTCGCCCGGGTTGGCTCAATCTGCGCAGCTTGCAGCGGCCGCGTTGAACTCCGCGGATGCGGATGAGCGGCGCTTTCTTGCTTTTGGTGCAAACACCGTGAACCAGGATGGAGCGCTGGATGCGGAAACGATCCTCCGGAGCGTGGACCGCCGGGAGACCCGCGCCGCCCGTGCGCTCCGGGAGCTTGCACTCGGCCTTCCAGGAAACGCTAGCGGTTCAGTTGCGCTGGTGACGGATGGCCAGACGGACCCGCAACAGACCATAGCGGAGCTCCTGGAGCTGAACCGGCGGGGCTTTCGGACAGCGCTTGTCCCGACTCCTCTTCCGCAGACCGGGCCGGACACCGCGGTGCTGGGCCTGTCCGGTCCCCTCCTGGTGGAGGCAGATGCGCCGCACGGGCTTCGCCTTACCGTACGGAACGCGGAAGCTGGCTCGGTGCGCATAGACATCTTTCGGGATGGCAAGCCGGTCCGCTCGGAAACGCGGCGGCTGGAAGCGGGTCTGCACACGCTTGAGTACTCGCTTCCGGGGCAGTCCGGGGGGTTGGTGCGCTACCGCGCGATCGTGACCAGCCAGAATGATCCCCGCCCGGGAAACAACTCGGCAGAACTCGCCGTGCAGGTGGGTGACCCCGCGCGGGTACTGGTGATTGGCGAGGGGGAGATGCCATGGCTGCGGGCGCTGGGCGCGCAGCAGATTGAGGTTGAGCGGGTTGCGCCCGCCGATGCTCCACGCAGCCTGCAGGAGTTCCTGGCCTACGAGTCTGTGGTGCTTGCCGATGTTCCTTCCGGTGAGCTGTCACTGCAGGCAGCGGAAGAACTTGAACGTTACGTCCGGGACGTTGGTGGCGGACTGGTGATGCTCGGCGGGCCAAACGCCTTTGGCGCCGGCGGATGGTACGGCTCACCGGTTGAGCGAGCCCTTCCGGTGGACATGGACGTAACCTCCCGCCTGCGCATTCCCAGCCTTGCCATGCTCTTTGTCATTGACAAAAGCGGGTCCATGGCAAACCGGGATGCCTCCGGGGTGAGCAAGCTGGACCAGGTGAAGGAAGCGGTTCTTGCCTCCATTGAGATCATGAACCCGCTGTACCGCGTCGCCCTCATTGCGTTTGACGCCAACCCGGAGCTGGTGGTCCCCCCCACGGAGGCCGGAGACCGGGACGGCATTGAGGCCGAGCTTCTGGATCTTGCACCAGGCGGGGGAACCATCTTGGGTCCCGCGCTTGTCGAGGCAGGCGTGGTACTTGCAGGCGTTGATGCTGCGGTGAAGCACATCATTGTCCTGACCGACGGACTCACCGTGGAAGAGGACTTCCGTGCTGCGGTGGACGAGTTGCGGGGCTCCGGCGTGACGGTTAGTACCGTGGCAATCGGTGATAACTCGGACCGGAACCTGCTTGCCAACGTCGCCCGGTGGGGTGATGGCCGAGCCTACGTCACAGATTCTTCCGAGCGGATTCCCCAGATCTTCACCGCAGAGACTGCGATTGTGAGCCAGGACCTGGTTATTGAGAGCCCCTTCCTCCCCGCGGTGGAGACAGACCACCCCATTCTCAGTGGCTTCCGGGAGTCCGAGCTGCCCGGCCTAGACGGCTTTGTCCTGACCTACCCCAAGGAGGAGGCCTCTCTGGTACTGCGGGGAATTGGTGGAAATCCGCTGCTCTCCGCGTGGAGCTACGGGCTGGGACGGAGCGTTGCGTTCACCTCGGACCTCCAGGGCCTGTGGTCAACGTCATGGCTTGCGTGGGACCGGCTTGGCGCATTCCTTGCCCAGGCTCTGCGATGGGCCGGGCGCCCGGCGGGAAGCGGGAACACCTTTTTCCGGGCCCATGAGCAGGACGGGCGGACCGATATTGTGGTTGATCTCTTTGACAACGGCGGTGACACCGTGAACCTCGGGCGCCTGCAGGGAGTCCTGGTTGATCCGGCACTGGAGCGCTTGGAGGTAGTCTTTCGCCAGACCGCTCCCGGGCGCTACGAGCTGAGCGTAGACACCCCGGTATCGGGAACCTGGCTGGCAACGATTTCCGGGCCGGATGGGCTGGTGACCGCCCCCTTCACGGTGTCCGTTTCCCCGGAGTTCCGTGACTACGGGATCAACCCGGCATTCTTCACCGAGATATCGTCTGCCGGCCTGGGTGAGATTGTTCGATTATCCGAGTTGGAGTCTTGGTTTGTAGAGGTTCCGGAGCAACGTGCACCTACTGCAAGCCCGCTGCAGGAACGCCTGGGACTGGTGACCTGGATATCGCTTGGATATCTGCTCCTTGCCCTTGGCCTCCACTACCTGCTGCTGCCTCACCTGATCCTCAGGCGGTCCCTCACGAGGTCATAGGCGAGCCTGAGCTAGTCAGTCGTCCTCGTCATGACAGCCGGCACAGCCTGCGTAAATGACAAAGCTCTCACCTTCATCAAAGCGCACACCAAGCTGCGCCCCGATCTCGTCACGCAGCGCAATGACCGAAGCGTTGTGGAAGTCAATCACGGATCCACACGAGCGGCAGACCACGTTGACGTGCGGCCGGTCATCCAGGTCGTAGTGCGAACTCCGATCGTCTTCAATCTCAATGCGATGAATGAGGCCCAGTTCCCGCAGCGTGTCGATGGTGTTGTACACGGTTGCCGGGCTGATCATGGGAATCTGCTCGGCAACGTGCTCGTAGATGGCGAGCGCGGAGGGATGGCCCGGCATCTTCTCCAATGCCTCGCAGACTACATAGCGTTGGTGCGTACGCCGCTTACCAGCCTGCTCCAGCGCAGAGAGCAGCTCTGTCGCGGTTTTCCTGTGCATTGGTAAATCATAGTCGCTATCAGTTAAAACGACTATGCTTTTGCCAGTGAAAGGCCAAGATCCCGCGCCAGGTCCCGGGCACCCGCCTCGAATGCGCCGGCCGCGGGCCGAAAGCTGAAGCCGGTGATCAGGCCGAGGCCGCCGTATACCATGCTGTGGACGATGTGTCCGAACAACAGAAGGTAGACCCGCTGTTCCAGGGTGCCGCCGCCGCTTCTGACCACGGTCTCGTGCAGACCACAGCTTTTTGCAAGGTTCTGCAGCTCCTGCATCACCAGCGCAAAAAGTTCCCGAACAATGGTGACGTAGCGCTTCTTGTAGTCGGAATCTCCGCTGATCAGCAGGTGGAGTTGCAGCCTTCGGTTGCGGGCCGAGCTTTCGTGCAGGGGAATAAGGCGGAGGAGTACCGACTGGCCAGCATCCATTCGCAGGACCCGATAGACCGCCATGGCAAGGGGCGGAACCCGCAGGGCGTTCTTCAGCGCAGGTTTTGCAGTCGCAAGGCGTTCCAGGGTCTGCAGGAGCTTCTGCAGCCGGGAGTCCAGGGCACCGTAGTCGGCTTCCCGCATCCGCCCATTGGCAATCCGGGTCCGCATGTCTTCCAGCCAGGTGAGTTCCTGGATCAGAAAGCGCCGCAGGCGATCCTCGTTCCAGGTCCGGAGATCCGGCAGTGCCGCCTCCGCCAGGCGTGATCCGGCCAACTGGTGCTTCTCGTTGCTTCTCCGGGCGCCAACACCATCCAGATACTCGGCGAGTGCGTCCTGCATCGCTGAGTCTTCACGGAACACAGACCTTGCCTGCCGGGAGGCAAAGCCGCGGAGGATATGCAGCGCTCGCTCGGAAACACCCTGAACCTCCAGGCGATGACCGGAATAGTCGGCCAGCAGTACGCGCAGGGACTCCTCCAGGCTGGAGAGGGCCTGCAGCACCGGGCGTGGGAGCTCGGCGGAAAGCAGGTCCAAAGCCGGATCCCAGGGAACCCGGGCCAGGATCGCAGGTTCCAGCTGGTAAGAGAGCTGTTCCTCGTCTGAGACGTTGCGATTGTAGTTGCGGATCAGTCGCTCCGGGTCAAAGCGCGGCGTTGCAAAGGGTGCGTAGCGGTTGAGCCAGAGCCGAACCTGCGGGACATCAGCGGGACTCCCGTCGTGCAGCTGCCGGAGGAAGGCCCCGGCAGCAACGTGCGAGGTGGGCTCCGGGGCTGCGACCAGGATGAGCATGCGAGCGGCACGGGCAAGGCGGACCATGCTCCGGTTGTCCACGCCCGCCGCCAGGTCCAGGATTACCACATCGTAGCGCTCCGCCACGCTGTGGGACCATCGCGTCAGCAGATCAATGAGCTCACCCACGGCTTTGGGCGCGTCCCGCTTGCCGCTGACCGGCTCAAGCAGATCAACGTTGGAGGCAACGGTGACTATTACGAAGCTTCCGATGGTGTTGCTGCTCTCTGCTCCGGGTCTCGGACGCCCGGCGGCGTCCCGCAGGTCAAAGAGCACCGCGAGGTCTGACAGGGGGTCCGCATCCACAATGAGCACGCGTTGGCCCATGCGCGCATAGAACACCGCCAGGTTTGCCGCGGTTGTTGTCTTGCCAACTCCGCCCTTGCCGGAGCCGATCGCCACAAGCCGCTTGCGAAGCGCCGCTGGGAGTACCGGAGCACCGTCACCGACTGCCATTGGTCTGTGAGACTACGCAATGCGGTGGCTCCTGTCACGCGGGAATACGCCCCTTTGGGGATAGCCACTCTCAGGGAGATGAGTGACCGGGAGGCCCTCAAGCGTATACGCTGTCATCCCGTGGTGACCTTCTACGTCCGCATCATTGCATCCCGGGTTCCAGATGGGCACCCGATGCTGGAGGTGTTCAGCGAGGACCGGAACTACCCGGTTCTTGCGGTGGATCCTGCCGCCGAGAAGATTCTGCTCCACGATAACCGGAACCGCCTCCGATGGCTTCCGATGAAACTGTTTGACTTTGTGAGGATTGCAAAGTGAGCGACACGCCAGAGGCAGTCGGCAAGGACTTCATTCGTCAGTTTGTGGACGAGGACATCGCCCGCCGCTTCAACGACGCCCGTATCCAGACCCGGTTTCCACCGGAGCCGAACGGCTTCCTGCACATCGGCCACGCGCAGGCCATCTGGCTGGACTTTGGCATCGCTACGGAGTTCGGCGGTGTCTGCGCCCTGCGTTTTGATGACACCAACCCGGAGAAGGAGGATGACCTGTTTGTTCAGGCGATCCGCGATGACATCCGCTGGCTTGGCTACGACTGGGGCGAGCGCGAGTACTTTGCCAGTGACTATTTTGACCAGCTCTACGAGTGGGCCCTCCAGCTGATCCGGCAGGGTGATGCCTACGTGGACAGCCAGTCGCCGGAAGAGATCCGCCGCGGGCGCGGAACCCCCACCGAGCCGGGAAGCAACAGTCCCTTCCGTGAGCGGAGCGTGGAGGAGAATCTGGATCTCTTCCAGCGGATGCGCGCCGGCGAGTTTGCGGATGGTGCCCACGTCCTACGAGCCAGCATTGACATGGCGCACCCCAACCTGGTGATGCGGGACCCCACCATGTACCGCATCCGCCGTGCCCACCACCACCGTACCGGCGATCTGTGGCCCATCTACCCGATGTACGACTGGGCTCATGGACAGTCGGATGCCATAGAGCGCGTGACGCACTCCATCTGCACGCTGGAGTTTGAGATTCACCGGCCCCTCTACGACTGGTTCCTGGAGCGCCTGGGGTTTGCCGTAGACCAGCGGCCACGGCAGCTTGAGTTTGCGCGGCTTGCCATCAGTTCCGTGGTCACCAGCAAGCGCGTCCTCCGTCGGGTGGTGGAGGAGGGTGTGGTAGACGGCTGGGATGATCCCCGAATGCCAACCCTTCGCGGACTCCGGCGCCGCGGCGTGACACCGTCCGCTATCCGCGCCTTTGTGGAACGCGCCGGGGTGACCAAGACCAACAAGACGGTGGACCACGCACTGCTGGACTTCTGTGTCCGGGAAGACTGCAACCGGCACGCGCTGCGCCGGATGGTGGTACTGGACCCGGTCCGGCTTGTGATCACCAACTACCCGGAGGGGCAATCAGAACAGCTTGAGGCGGAGAACAACCCGGAAGACGCGGGAGCGGGCAGCCGCATGGTCAGCTTTAGCAGGGAGTTGCTGGTGGAGCGGGAAGACTACCTGGAGGATGCCCCAAAGAAGTGGTTCCGCCTTGGTCCGGGGCGCGAAGTGCGCCTCAAGCACGCCTACTACGTCACGGTCACCGATGCCATCCATAACGGGGAAGGCAAACTTGTGGAGGTCCACTGCACCTACGATCCCCACAGCCGGGGCGGCTGGACCGAGGACGGCCGCAAGGTGAAGGGTACGCTTCACTGGGTTGATGCGCGCACTGCCATCCCCTGCGAGGTCCGTGACTACGACCGCCTGTTTTCCCGTGACGACATGGTGAACCTGCCTGACGGGAGCGATGTGCTTGATTTCCAGAATCCGGAGAGTCTCCGGGTTCGGTCCAATGCCAGGGCGGAAGCTTCCGTGCGGGAGATTCCGCCGGAGACCCATGTGCAATTCCTGAGGCAGGGCTACTACATCACGGACAGTGTGGACCACAGTGCAGATCGGCCGGTGTTCAACAGAACCGTGGGCCTGCGGGACAGCTGGAAGGGTGGCAAGTGAAGCGATCCGCTGCCCTGATCACCGCCCTGTTCATCCTACTGCCCCTCTGCGTCCCGGCACAGGACGCGCCAGCCGCGGCAGAGCCGGAGAGTTCGCCGGAAGCTCCGCAGCAAGGTTCGGGTGCGAACGAGCTGGTCTTTATGCCGCGGAGTTCGTTCACCGCAGAAGGCGAGGAGACTGGAACCGTGACGGGCTTTGGTCTTGTCTCCGGCTACAACCGTTGGCTGAGCGAGACCTTTGCGTTGGGTTTCCGGGGTGGCGTAAGCCTGGTCCAGGCCCAGAACAGGCTTCTCCTCACCGACGCAGAGGTCATTGGGCTGCTGAGCCTTGCGCTTGGTGGTGGGCTGGACTGGGCCCGGATCACCCTGCAGGCGGGACACAGCTTGGCCGGTGTCCCCACGGTGATTGCGGGTTTTGGGGTTGGAGCGGCGCTGGCCGTGAGCCCGGCACTCAACCTGCAGGTGGAGCTTGGGTTCCGAAGCGTTCCCGGGCGGGTGCCGGACGTGGAGCAAGTTGGCGCCGTAGGGATAGGTTTCCGCTTTGGTCCGCGAGTTTCCGGTGCTGCCCCGGCTCAGAGTGGGGCAGAAGCGGGATCCTCGGACTCCGAGTAGCGATGACGCCCAATATGGAACAGCAGTACGGCCGCTGAAGCAGAAAGGGCAATCACCAGGGCCGGGGTTCCCGGACCACTGCCCCGCTCCAGCGCCACACCAACGATTGCTGGAACAACCACTCCACCAAGTCCGCCGGTCCAGCCTGCCGCGCCAATGGTTCGCGCCGCGCGGGAAGGAACCGCCCGGCTGACCAGGCCAACCATTGCCGGGAAGAAGGACGCCGTGGCAAGTCCCATGCACAGAACCCACAGCAGGGTGAGGCGCGGAATCAGGGTCCACAGCGCAGCGGAGGCAATCACCCCCGTTCCCGCTGACGCGGCAACGGAGCCCGGGAGGAAGCGATTGAGCAGGCCAGATGCCATGATCCGGCCAACGAGCACCCCGCCCATCACCGCAAGCGCGTAGAACTCGCCGGAAAGCTGGATCGGGCCGCGGGCTACCGATCGCGCCGGGACCAGGCCAAAAATCATGATTTCCGCACCCACAAGGAAGAATACGGCGATTGCAAACACCCAGGCCGTGCCGCTGACCTGATTGCGAAGCCGTGTAGCCAGCGGCAGTCTGGCAGCGGTCTCTGGATTCCGGGACTGAGCAGCACGGCCCGTGAACCCTGACCGGGGCAGCATGAGCAGAAGGAGCGTGCTCACGGCTACCGAGGGAATCCAGTACAGGCGCCAGTCTGGCTCATTGGTGGCGGCAAGGATTGCCGCAAACCCGCTGACGGCAAACAGGCCCGCGCTCACCGCTGCGTTCACAGTGGCTGCAACCTCTCCGGAGGGACGGTCCTGCTGCCGGGACGCAAAGATTCCGGAGAGCGGCACAACCGCACCGGCCGCAATTCCCCGGATTGCGGAGATAAGCAACGCGGATGCGTAGGTGCCTGAGGGCAGGAGGAGTGCGCTTGCAAGGATGGACACGTGGACCATGCCCAGAATGAGCCCGATCCGCAGGCGCATCGCTGCCAGCCAGATCACCAGGCCGGATACCACTCCCCCAAAGGCTCTGAGGGAGACGATGGCGGCCTGCTGCCCATCAGTCAGGGAGAGACTGCGTGTCATCAGGTCCAGGGCCGCCCCGGTCTCCCCAATCTGGAGGCCAACCATGAGCATGGAGCCCGAAACAAAGAGGAGCTGCCGGGTGGCGTGGGATGTCACGCGCGCAAGCTACTGCACCACCGGGTGCTCAGCAATGGGTTCGCGAGCCAGAGGTTTGAAATCACAACCACTGGCTGGTATGCGCAAAGAATTCCACCCCGCAACCACCGTCTGAGACCCGCACCGGGGAGAAGCGGGCGCCGGATGACTGGTCGCGGGGTGAAATCGCCGGCCATGACGCCTGCTGGGACGTCAGGCCGGACTGAGGAGCACGCTTACGCGGCTGCGCTTTCCACGTAGCCCTCTTCAACACTGCGGTTGGTAGAAACTACGTTTAGCAGGACGCCGTAGATGATCTTGGAGGCGATGTCGGCGACGGTGAAGGTTATCTGGCGACCAACCACTGCCCACTCGGGGCTAACATCCAGACCACCAACGATCGGGAAGAGGTATCCACCCGGATACAGGAACCAGCTGATGAGGAAGATCCACCAGATGCTGTTCATCAGCTTCTGGTTGCCGGCAGACAAGTCCTTGTTTCCCTCAACAATCACGCGCCGGATCAAAATCAGCACGTGGAAGAAGAAGACAGTACTGATCGCGCCCCACACCAGGAAAGGAACCATCTGGGTCGTTTCATAGAACTGACCGATGTAACCGGTGATGATCATCATCGGGCCGGAGAAGAAGAACTGATTCCGGTAGCGGTTCCGCACGTCCTTGGTGATGGTGACCACAAAGAGGATCTGGAACAGCAGCATCGGAACGTCAATAAGCCAGTTCAGATACCGGTAACCATTGGTGAAGAGGTCGGAACCACCTACCCGCTCGTAGAGGCCGGTAGCCTCACTCAGCGCGAAGGCATTCGACCAGGCCTGGTCCTGCGCAAAGAGCAGAAGGGCCGCGGAGGTCATAACAACCACCGACAGAATGGAAGACGTGCGATACTTCGGTGCGTTCTGGTTCTTGGTCAACCAGAAGTACAGCAGTGCGGCGAACATCGACGCATAACCCAGCGTGAGAACGTGCTGGATCAGGTGATACGACATGGGCGTATACGCCGTGATGTTCTCCATGAAAATGACGCCAGTCATGGGCAAACTCCTCTGAAGATCCAATCGCTAAATGCTTTGCCTGCGGCTCGCGAGAGCAGCCGCTGCTCCTTTACTCCCCGGACTGCCTAACAATGTAACCGAGCGCCTTTGGAGCGGTCAACGAAAAATCGTTGAGTGAAGCACTCAGCTTTGCTACCTTCCACACAATGGCAACGCAAAACGATCTCGCCGATCAGATGACATACACCCCGGCGTCCGGTGAAAGCGCACGGAAGCTGGTAACCATTCACTACGTGTTCCGCGGCCCGGAGGGGCGGATGCTTGGCTCCTCCAACCAAAGCGGCCCCTTCAGCTTTGTCCGTGGAAGCGGTGATGCCATCCCCGGCCTGGACCGTGCCCTTGCGGAGGCCCAGCCCGGTGACGAACTCCGCTTTGTGGTTCCAGCCGCGGAAGCCTACGGAGTCCGCGATGAATCGCTGATTGCTTCAATTCCGCGGACCGCCATCCCGGAAGCCGACTTCCTGCAGCCGGGGATGCGCGTCTCCGCCCTCATCGGTGAGCGGGAACGAGACGTGACCATTACCGCAATCACCGATGACACCATCACCCTGGACGCCAACCACCCCCTTGCGGGCAAGGATCTGGACTTTGAGGTCTCCGTGCTGTCCGTTGTAGATGCACCGGAGTCTTCCGGCGCCGATTGCGGGTGCGGCGGAACCTGCGGCTGCGGAGGCCACCAATAGGCTGCGAGTTGCCCGCCGAACGGGATTCGGTGGCCGCCGGAGCGGGGCCCGTCAGCCCGCTCGCGGGAGCACACGGGTTGCCGGTGCCGTACCGGACAGCAGGTCACGGATGCTGCGGTTCCCGTTGCCGATGATTGCGCTGATTCCCGCCTGGAAGGCTGTCTCTGCGGCGGCAAGTTTGGAAGCCATTCCTCCACTTCCCAGCGTTCCACCGCCGCTCGCGTGGCTGGAGAATTCGGCGGGTGACCCGGTAATCTCGGGGATGAACTCGGGTGGAATTCCGGGCGCATTGTGTCGGGGGTTTCCCCGGTACAGGCCGTCCACATCCGTCAACAGGACCAGGGTGTCCGCTTTCAAGTGCACGGCAACCAGGGATGCAAGAACGTCGTTGTCGGTGAAGGCTCGCCCCACGCCTTCAAACTCTTCCTTGTTGACCATGTCGTTCTCATTCACAACCGGAACAACATCGTTCGAGAGGCACAGTTCCACCACATCAACAATGCTTCCCACCTCTCGGGGGCTGGCAAAGTTGTGGTGCGTCAGCAGGATCTGCGCCACCGCCAGACCGTAGATGCGGAAGAAGTCCAGGTACTGCTTCATCATCCGCGCCTGGCCAATGCCGGAAAGCAGCTGAAGCTCCAGGGTGCGCGTCGGGCGTTCTGCAATTCCCTGTATCTCCATCCCGGCTGCTACGGCTCCGGAGCTCACCAGGATTACCTGATGCCCGCTCCGCACGAGCTCCACAATCTCGCGGACCTTCTCCAGCATCCACTCCCGCCGCAGCTGGTGCCCGTCCGAGATCAGAGCGCTGCCTGCCTTGACCACAATCCGCATCAGCTCAGATCCCGGTGCGTGAACGTGCGGGTGCCATCGCTGAATTCACCAACAACGTGACCCGATCCGCGGACCAGATACCGCGTGGTGGTCAGTCCCTCCAGTCCTACCGGCCCACGTGCGTGAACGCGCCCCGTGGCAATACCTACCTCAGCGCCCAGCCCGTAGCGAAAGCCGTCCGCCATCCGGGTGGACACATTGTGCATCACAGAGGCGGAGTCCACCGCCCGGAGAAAGTTCTCTGCCGCGTCCGAGTCCTCGGTGACAATTGCGTCCGTGTGATGGCTGCTCCAGGTGTTGATGTGCTGGATTGCCGCATCCAGGGACTCAACCACCCGAACCGCAAGTACAAGATCGTTGTACTCCGCTCCCCAGTCGCCCGGCTGCGCGTCAACAATGGCTGAGCCAGGGGCCGCCAGCTTCGTCTGCAGAATGCGGCGGGACTCGGGGTCCACCCGGAGCTCGGTGTCCGGGAGCGCATCGGCAATCAGGGGCAGAAGTTCTTCCGCCCGGTCCGCGTGAACCAGCAGGGTTTCCGCTGCGTTGCACACCGCCGGGTACTGAGTTTTTGCGTCCACGGTGATCCGTACCGCCATCTCCGCGTTGCAGGCGGCGTCCAGGTATACATGGCAGATGCCATCCGCGTGACCGAGTACCGGAATCCTGGTGGTGGCCTGGATTGTGCGTACCAGTTCACCCGAGCCACGCGGAATGATGAGATCCACGTCCTGATCACAGGAGAGCAGGGAGTTCACGTCCTCCCGCGTCTCCACGAGCTGCACCGCATCCCCAAGTCCGGCATCCAGGGCAGCAAGCGCATCCCGCACGCAGCCGAACAGCACCCGGTTGGATTCCCGCGCCTCAGATCCCCCTTTCAGCACTACGGCGTTCCCGCTGCGGATACACAGGGAAGCAATCTGAATCAGGGCGTCCGGTCGGGACTCAAACACCACGCCAATCACGCCCAGGGGCACGGTGATGCGCTCCATGACCATGCCGGGTGCCAGTTCTCGGCGAATCTGTCGGCGGCCCAGAGGAGATGCAAGTTCCGCAACCGCCCTTACCCGCTCAATAACCCGGTCCAGCTTCTCTCCCTGCAGGGAAAGCCGCTGCATCAACGGGCCCGCAAGTGCTTCTGCTGTGCCGCCTTCCAGGTCAGAGCGGTTCGCCGCAGTTATCGCCTCCCGGCGCTCTGCAAGAATCCCGGCAAGGCTATCCAGCACCTGCCGCCGTTGATCGTCAGTTTTTAGCGCGAGCGCACGAGAGGCCAGCCGTGCCGCACGGGCCTGATCTGCTACGCTCATTCCTCCGCCTCCAGAAGCATCTCCCGGCTCCGATCTGCCGCCCTCCGCATGGTTTCCCGCAATGCCGACTCCGCCTCGCCATCTTCCAGACGCGCCCGGCCTGCAATAGTAGTGCCGCCGGGGGAACTGACGGCGCTGACCAGCTCGTCCGGGCCCATTCCGCCGCTCCGCAACAGCTCGGCGGTCCCCGTCATGGTGGCGAGCACGAGCTCCCGGGATACCTCTTCCGAAAGACCCAGGGCTTTACCTTCCTCAATAACCCAGCCTGCCAGCCGTGCCCAAAATGCCGGACCGGACCCGCTTGTGGCGATGACAGCGTGCACCAGCTCCTCCTGCATCTCGCGCACCGTCCCCAGCGCACCGAAGACCTCCAGGCAACGGGCCCGATCCTCCGGCGTGGCGCGGGTTCCGGGGAACATGCCGGCCGCAAGGTGGCCAACCAGGGCTGGTGTGTTCGGCATGATCCGGATGATGCGGGCCCGAGGATAGCTCGCCTCCAGCGCCACAAGCGGCACACCGGCCGCAATGGATACCAGCAGGCCGGAGTAGTCGCCAATCTCGGAACTTAGGCTGAGTACGGTGCCGGGCTTGACCGCGAGCACCAGGAGCTCACTGGCGGCTGCAACGGACGAGTTGTCTTCCAATACCCTCAGGTCCGGCACCGCTGCCCGCATCCGGTGCAGGGCTGCCGCGCTGGGGTCTGCTGCAGCAAGGCCCACCCCCGGAAAGCGCGATGATATGCCCCCGGCAAGCGCGCGAGCCATGTTTCCTGCGCCAATGAAACCGATTCCCGCCATTCGCAAGAGCCTACAGTAGCCGCCGTTTCCTGCGATAGACTCCACGCCCAGCGTGTTCAGTGAAGGCCGAAACCTCCTCTACGCAGCAGTGATGTCCTACCTGCGGACCAGACTCATTCCCTATGAGAGCGGACTGCAGCTGCTGGAGCGTGCCGGGGTGGACCCGCGCGGCGGCAGGGTTCGCCTGGTTTGCGATGACCGCGGCCAAGAAAGTTACGATCTGGAGTTTGACTGCAGAGCCGGCACGGTCCGGATGCACCACTTTGAGCGCGTCTTTGTGGACAGCAAGGGCAAGTTCAGTGCGTCCGGGATCTACGGGATGGGGGAGGTGCAGCGCCTCTACAATGTGCTGTACCCGCTGTTTGACGCGCTGTTCACTAATCCCAGGGTCCTGCCGCAATCCCCCGAAGTGTTTCCGGATTGATGATTCTGTCCCGATAGAAGACCATATATTCGATGTCGGAGCCCGGCGCCGCAGTCCCTACAACCTGACCAGCGGCCACCACCTGTCCGTTGACCAGCCCGGTCACCTGAAGGCCCGCCAGAAACACACTCACGGCAGAGTGTCGATTGGTGATCTGGACCCGCAGACCCAGGCTGGTGCTGCGATAGACGCTCACCTGCCCGGTCATTGGTGCAATGACCGGTTGGGGGAGCTCCTCTGCGGCGCGGAGCACGATTCGCGCACGGTCCTGGTGTTCTGCACGGGTCTCATCAAATCCCGCAACCAGCTCATAGCGCCCCATGAGGGGTGAGCGATCCGGGATGTCCGCAGGGTAATCCGGGATCTCCGGATTGTCCCAGCGGAGGCCGAAGTGCTCCAGTAGCCACTCGGCGGCAGACAGGTCATCCAGGTAGTCCAGGCCGTTGTGATGTCGGCTGGCGATGCTCATGTGGAGGTGTGGATCAAGGAAGCGGGACCAGCGCCCGGTTGCTCCCAGCCTTCCAACCGTCTGTCCGGTTGACACCCGGGTGGGCCTCTGGATGTAGCGCTCCGCGAGGTGGGCGAGGTAGTACTGCATGCCGTCATCGCCTTGGACTATCACCGCTATTCCCCCGCGCTGGTTGTCCGCCGGGAAGGCAAGGCCGGAGATCGGCGCAAGGATTTCGCTGTGCTGGAAGGCCCGAAACGCAGGGTCATCTGGTGTCAGGTGGCGGGCGGGGTCAATGTCTACGGCGTTGCCTCCATCCCAGTGCGGACGTGTCCAAACCAGGGTGCCGGGGTCTGCCGCCACCGGGAACGCATAGCGGCAGTCACTGCTCAACGTCACCGGGCCAACCGACACCCGCTCTGCTTGCGACCCCACATGCGAGCCGGTGGTTCCGGCGAGGATGACAAGCATGGAGATGCCGGCCTTCAGCCATGGCCGGCGCGGCGCTACGGATGACGAAGATGCAGGCATCTGATACATTCCTCGTCCAGGTTTGCCCGGGGGCTTAGCTCAGGTGGTAGAGCGGTTGGTTCGCAATCAACAGGTCGTGGGTTCGACTCCCATAGCCTCCACGGCTTCCCAAACCGGCCTTAGTACTCAAGGCCGGTGACCGGCGAAAGCCACAGCACCGGCGCAGAACTCAACCCTTCCAGCACGCGAATTGTCCGGGCTCCCCGCTGTAGCGGCTCCACACCAAGGCCCAGCCGCGCTGCCATGCCCAGCATCAGGCCTCCGACTGTGAACTCCGGCTGCTCCACCAACTCCACCACCTGCACCTCTCCGCTGAGTCCCGCTCGCTCGGCACCTTCTGCGATTGCGTCATCCAGGCTTCCCAGCCCGTCTATCAGGCCACGCTCCAGCGCATCCGCTGCAGTCCACACTCGGCCCCGGGCCACGGCGTCAACATCCTCGGGGCTCATTTCCCGGTCCTCGGCCACCTGGCCAACAAAGCGCTCGTAGCTGTAATCGATGTAGTCCCGATACTGCTCCAGGTCCTCTTGCTGCACGGGTACAAACGGATCCAGGAAGGGCTGCTGACCAACCACGGCGTAGCCAACACCATACTCAGCAAGAAGGCCGGTGGCGTTGAAGTTCAGCGCGGTCACTCCGATGCTTCCGGTCACCGTGGCCGGCGTTGCAATGATGAAGTCTGTTGCGGATGCAATCTGGTAGGCGGCGGAAGCGGCAGTTCCACCCATGCTTGTGACGATCGGGATTCCCGCGTCTACAACCGCCCGCACCGCGTTGGTGATCTGCTCTCCTGCGTAGCCCACGCCTCCGCCGGAATCAATGCGCAGAACTACAGCGTCATAGCGGTCTGACTCGGCTATTCGATACAGCAGCGCTGCGGCGCTTTCCCCGCCGATGATGGCGCCACCAACGCCGGAGCCGGGGACAACGGGGCCGCTGAGGTAGACCAGCGCAACCCGGGGAAGGTAGGCATCCGCCCAGTCTGTTCTGCGTTCCCGCAGTGGCTCCCGGTCCCGATCTGCTCCAATGATCTCGTAGAGGTCTTCCTGGAACCCGACATCGTCAATCAGACCGCGCTCCAGCGCCAGGTCAGGCCGGAAATAGGGTCCACCTTCCAGTGCTTCTACTCCAGTTCCGCTCAGCCGGTCTCCCCGGCCGCGCTCAAGGGCCTGTCCAAGCAGCTCGGTCCAGTTGGACACGAGCGGCTCCAGGCTCTCGCGTTCCTCCGGGCTCATGTCAGTGCGGGCGAATCCGTCATTAGCGGTCTTGAAGGGATGGCTGGCAAAGTCCAGCACCTCAATGCCAAAGCGTTCAAAGAGTGCGGCGAAGTAGAGCCGGGAAGCCGCGGGTGCCTGCAGATTCACAATCCCGGCCGGGCTCACAATGATCTGGTCGGCTATTCCTGCGGCGAGCAAATAATCACCGCTTCCCGCGGTGTCGTAGTAGAACACCAGTTGCTTCCCGGCGTCTCGGAGCTGCTGCAGGGAGTCCAGAACCGCGAGCAGGTTGCTGATGCTCCCGCTGAATCGCTGATTGACAAAGACCAGCGTGGAAATCCGGTCATCGGCAGCAATCCGGTTGATTGACTCCTGCAGTTCCCGCAGGCCGCCACCGGGCGGCAAAAAGCCCACACCGGTCACGCCAATGTCAGGTATCGCCGCCGGCAGGCTGCTCTCCACCACCAGGTCTCGCTGCCGGAGGATGCGGGACGGACGGGGACGGAAGGAGACGTTGCTCTCAACGCTGAGGATTCCGGGCTGGAAGTTGCTGTCCAGGGGCGCGCTGACCCGGATTCCGTTCTCCCGAACAGCAAGGTCCACGCCCACGGTGATCGCACCGCTGTCCAGGTTGTAGCTGCCATTCAGTCGCAAGCCGTCCAGCGGCTCGGCCGCAAGACCCAGGGTGGCGTCCCCCAGGCTGAGTGCGCTGAGATCCGTCTCCACGCTTGCGTCCAGGCGGGCCCCCACCGTCAGCCGGTGGCCAAGCTCTTTGCCAAGGAGCGCCAATGGCCGAAGGCCGAGTTCTCCACCCGCGGTGAAACTGCTTCCGCTTGCCGGGATCAGCGCATCCACCGATGCGGACAGCAGGTCCAGGGGGCGAGCAAGAAACTGAACCCGGGTGTCCAGATATGCCACCGTCGGGATCCACCGGGTGGTCACTCCGGCTGACAGGTTTGGGAGCAGGCTCAGTGCGCTGGTTGAGCTGAGAAGGTCCTGACCGCCGAGGCGCTCATAGCCAAAGGATCCGGTCCCAAACACAATCCGGCTTCGGAAGCCTTCCAGGTCCAAATTGGGATCCGAAAGGTCCAGCGGAACCGATGAGGCAATCCCGGACAGATTCTGAAGCCCTGCGGTGGCCGGATAGTCACGCAAGTTCAGCTGTCCATCATCCCATGACTGGGAAATCAGCGGCGCCGCAAGGAGGAGGAGGACCGCACCGGCAGTTGCGCGGGCTCCACGGTGAGGCATTCGGGAATCAGAACGAATCATGCGGGAATCACTCCTGTCAGCCGGCCCGCCTCTGCCGCAACGGCAAGAATGGCGTCCAGCTCTTCATCAGTATGAATAGCCATATAACTGGTCCGGATGAGCGAACGGTTTGGCGGAACAGCGGGGCTGATCACAGGATTGGCGTATACTCCCATCTCAAACATCGTCTTCCAGAACGCAAAGGTCTTCTCGTTGTCCCCGATGATCAGCGGGATGATCGGGGTCTCTGCAACGCCTATGTTGAAGCCCAGCGCAGAGAAGCCCTCAATCATCCGCTCGGCTATCTCCTGCAGGCGCCGCACCCGCTCTGGCTCTGCCTCAATGATGTCCAGGGCGGCCATGGCTGCGCCCACCTGCGCGGGCGGCATGCTGGCGCTGAAGATGAGCGGCCGTGCGTGGTGCTGAATGTAGTCAATCACTCGGTGATCCCCGGCGACGAAGCCTCCGATGCTGCCAAAGCTCTTGCTGAAGGTGCACATGACCAGATCGGCGAGATCGGAATCCCCGTGGTATTCCAGAACCCCGCGCCCGGTGTTTCCAACAACGCCAAGGGCGTGGGCCTCGTCCAGGTAGATCCTTGCACCGTAGCGCCGGGCGATGGCGTGCACTTCCGGGAGGTCAACGATGTCGCCCTCCATGCTGAACACGCCGTCCGTGACAATGAGCTTGGGGTCTTCCTGCGGAATCCGGTCAAGCGTTCGTTCCAGGTCCTCCATGTTGTTGTGCTTGTATCGGTGAACCTGGCTCTGCCGGTTGAAGGCGGAGCCCAGCATGATTCCATCTACAATTGAGGCGTGGTTGAACTTGTCAGTGACAATGTGGACACGCGGTCCCATCAATGCGCTGATTGCGCCCAGGTTGCTCTGGTAGCCGGTGGTGAAACACAACGCGGCTTCCTTGCCCACAAATGCGGCGACCCTGTGTTCCAGCTCTTCATGGATGTCAAAGCTTCCGTTCATGAAGCGGGACCCGGAGCAGCTGGACCCGTGGCGACGGATGGCTTCCGCCGCAGCGAGTTTCACTCGCTCATCGTTGGCAAGGCCGAGGTAGTTGTTGCTGCCGGCCATGATCAGTTCGTGGCCTTCAATCACCACCCGACTGCCGTGGTTCTCCGTGATCGGGCGAAAGTAGGGGTAGACTCCGCGCGCGCGGGCGTCTGCCGCCGCGTCAAATTCGTAGCAGCGCGCAAAAACATCATTTGGTGCCAATAACGGAGCAACAATGGAGCTAACATTGGTCGTAGACATAGCTTATGGTACCTCCCTGTCCATCTCAGCATAGCGGATTCGCTTTCCCCGCGATAGCGGGCGGGGTAGCCTTCCGGCATGGAGCCGACGCAGGTGGTCATCGCACTCAGTCCCCTGGTGACCGAACGGCGCCTCGCGCGTATGCGGGAAATTCTCAGCTACCGAACCCGCCGCATCGCCGTTGCGCTGGAAGACATCTACCAGTCCCACAACGCCAGCGCGGTGTTGCGCAGCTGCGATTCCTTTGGCATTCAGGATATCTATCCGCTGGAGGCTCGGAACAGCTTCCGCGTGAATCCGGAGATTGCCCTGGGGAGCGGGCGATGGCTCAGCGTGCATCGCGCGCCGGGAGCACCCGTTCAGGAGCGCCTCCGGGAGATTCGCGCCGCTGGCTACCGCATTGCGGCAACCTCACCGCACGGAACGGCCTTCACGCCCCGCGAGCTCCCGCTACAGGAACCCCTGGCCCTGGTGTTCGGAACCGAGCTGGACGGTATTACCCCCGAGGTAGCCGAGCTTGCGGACTACCGGTTGCGAATACCGATGTACGGTTTTGCCGAGTCGTTCAACATCAGCGTTGCCGTGGCTATTGTGCTCCACGTCCTCTGCGAGCGCCTGCGGAACGGACCGATCCCCTGGCAGCTTTCGCAGGAAGAACAGGAGGCGCTTCTGGCGGACTGGCTGCGGGCCGACGTGAAGGGCGCAGACGAGGTGCTCCGCCGCCTGCATGAGGCCGAGGCGTGACCCGGGTACTCCTTGATACGGATATCGGAAGTTCCCTGGATGATGCAATCGCGCTGGCGTGGCTGCTGGCAAGCCCCGATGTGGAGCTCCTGGGCGTCACCACCGTTACCGGCGAGCCGGAGGAGCGCGCGCGCCTTGCAAGTGTCCTCACTGGAATTGCCGGGGTGAACGTGCCAATTGTGCCCGGCTCACCGGACGCGCTGAAAGGGCCGTCACTACAGCCACAGGCCTTCCACCGGGCACGTCTTCACGTCTGGGAGCACACCCGCGAGTTTCCCGGGGAGGGAGCGGTTTCCTTTCTCGCGCGTACCCTGAGGGAGGACGGAGCAGGAGCCGTGCTCCTGGGGATTGGACCCGCCACCAACTTCGCCAGGCTAATGCGCTCCGCCGCGGATGCCTTTGCGCGGGCATCTGCCGTGGTCCTGATGGCCGGACGATGGCGCAACCGCGCCGATCTGCCCCTGGTTGAGTGGAACGCCCGCAACGATCCGGAAGCACTCCACGCCCTGCTCCACCAGAATCTGGTCCCGGTGCGGGTGGTCGGAATGTCCCATGGGATGGATCACACTATGCCAGGAAACCGCTTTTCCGAGCTCGCAAGACATCCACTTCTTGCCCCGGTTCTGGACTGGAGCAGTGTTCCCGGTCACTACCGGGACACCCTGCACTTTCACGACCCCCTTGCGGCCATGGCCGCCGTGCACAGCGAGGTCTTCCGCTGGGGTCGTCCTCGGGCAAGCGTGCGCACCGCCGCGCCCCTGGCGGGACTCACCCGCTCCTGGTGGCCGGAAGATTCTCCGTTTGCCGATCCCCGTGACGCCGCAGAGGACCCGGTAGCAGGTGGCTGGGGGCTACCGGGCGCGGTGTTCGACCTGGCCATGGAAGTTGACTCGGAGGCCTTTTGGCGCGAGTTGTTTGCGCCCTTTGGGGAAGCGTAGGATGCCGTCCATGGAAGATGCCAAACGGGCGGCCGGCGTGCGGGCAGCACGAGACTTTGTCCGCAGCGGTATGCGTGTGGGCCTGGGGACAGGTTCTACCGCGGTCTGGGCCATCCGGGAGATCGGCGCCATGCTCGCAGAAGGCAGCGCCCATGACGTCACCGGACTTGCAACCAGCTACCAGGCGGAGGAGGCAGCCCGTGAGGCGGCGGTTCCGCTCCTGCATCCCGGTGATCCCGTGCTTTCCGGCGGACTACAGCTGGTCATTGACGGCGCCGACGAGGTAGATCCGCGTCGCAACATGGTGAAGGGCGGGGGCGCCGCCCTGTTGCGCGAGAAGGTTGTCGCGGAGATGGCGGAGCATCTGATAATTGTCATCACGGAGAACAAGCGGGTGGAGAACCTCGGGCTTGCCTTTGCGGTGCCCGTTGAGGTGGTTCCCTTTGCGGTGCTTCCGGTCACTGGAGCGCTTGCAGCCCTCGGCTGTGAGCCAGCCCTGCGCATGGGCCGCGCAAAGATGGGTCCCGTAATCACGGACAATGGCAACTGCATCATTGACTGCAGGTTCCAGGCGCCTTTTGAGCCCGCTGCAATGGAGGCTGGCATCCGGAGGATACCCGGCGTGGTAGAAAACGGGCTGTTTTGCGGGTTGGATCCTACCCTCGTGGTAGCTCAGGCGGACGGAACGGTGATCTTACCCTCCAGCAGTTCCTCTCGGACCTGAGCCATCCGCGCGGCAATCTCCGGATTGGCGGCGCGCGGATGAATCGGCGAGAGGTCTATGTAGTTACCGTCAAGTCCAAAGCGCTGCGGGCTCCCCGCCGTGACCTTACCTTCCGTGAAGTCCCGGACCACCCGGAATATAACCTGGTCCATTCGCTTCAGCATTGAGGTGAGCACGTGCTCGGGTGCAAGGATGCTCTGGTCGCTATCCACCCCGATTGCCCACACCCCGCGGTCGCTTGCCTCGCGGATCATTCCCCGCCCCGCACTGCCGGCGGCGTGGAACAGCACGTCGCACCCCTGCTCCAGCAGGTGCACCGCCGCTTCCCGGCCTTTCCGATAACTGACAAAGGAGCCTGCCCACGCCAACTCAACGGAGGCTCCACTGCCGGAGTGCGCGACTCCAGCCTCAAAGCCGCTGCGGAAGCGCTGGATCAGCGGAACGTCCACGCCTCCCATGAAGCCGATGCGCCCGGTCCTGGAGACCAGCGCCGCAGCAACGCCCGCCAGGAACGCGCCGTGCTCTTCCGCAAAGGTGACCGGCAGCAGGTTGGGTGGGATGGTCGCCGGTAGGCTGTCCAGGGTCACGTAGATGGTGTCCGGAAAGCCCGGGGCGAGGTCTGCACAGACATCCCCGAGGTGGTAACCAACCGCGAGCACCATGCCAAAGCCGCTGTGAGACACGTACTTCAGATTCTCAATGGCAACCTGCTCGTTTGGTGCGTCTATCATCGTGCCTTCAATCGGAAGCTTCTCTCTGGCTCCCTTGAAGCCGGTGAAGGCGCTCAGAACGTAGGACGCGTCGTCCAACCGACTCTCCGAGGTACACAGGGCAATGCGCGGAACTTCGGTGCTCATCCCACCCTCCTTCCTTCCCTGCGATGCTCACGCTTCAGCGTGAGGATTGGATGAGCTGCTTGCCAGCGGGAACCTGCACCCGTATGCTGCCGTCGGATCGTCACCGTGGATGCCATGAAGTTTGAAAGCCGTGGTCCGGTAGGAATATTCCACCTCGGCGGCACCATATCCGCTTACGATTCCCAGGATCTTCGTGTTGCGCTGTTTCGTGGGATAAATGACAACCGAGTCAGTCGGGTAGTTTTTGACTTCACCGACGTTCGCTCCATTGACTCAAGCGGCGTGGCTGTCTTTCTCAACCTGCAGTTCTCCTTTGGCGCCGACACACGGATGCGGTTCTGTTGCGTGCCCCAGCAGGTACGCGATATTCTGGACTCCACCAACCTTATCCAGCACTTCAACGTAGACCCCGGGCTTGAAGACAGCATTGCGGCTCTGAGCCAATGACGCAGACAGGGCTGCAGCAAGCCATAGAGATCCCCCTCCGCTACGAGCTGAGCAAAGCGGGCGTGCAGTGGTGCTCGCGAAATCGCGTTCCCGTGCGGGACTTCACCGCTTCTGATGGAAACCGAGCAACCGGATTCGCGTGGAACTCCGTTCGGAGAGACTTCCTGGTTCGGCTTGTCAGAAATAGACTGCTCCGCGGGATTGACTCTCAACGCGACGAGTTCGTCAGCGTCCGCCGGCGCCTGCTCCAGGTCATTGAGGCGGTGCTGGAAGGCCTGTTGCTGGAGAAACTCCACCGGACGCTGCGAGGCGTTGTTGCCCAGTCGGAGACCGTTTCCAGAATCATGGAACGGACCCGCGGCAACCACGACGTTACACGCCTCAACTTTGCCCCGGATGCACGGGACCGGCTGCTCCAGAGTAACGCCCGCGCAATCCGCACCATCCAGCACGCGCTGCTCTTTGAGCCTTTTGCCGTGATAGATGGGGATGCAGCCATCGCCGCGGCCGATCGTGAGCAGCTGAAGGGCGTGGCCCGGCGTTTTCTGCAGTCGGTGGATGCCAGCACCTGGATCCTGTACTCGCTGGTGCAACCGGACACTCGGCGCCTGGAACTCACTCGTGAAGCTTCACAGCGCCTGCTAGGGGTGGTCCGTGAGGCAACCATCGTGGATACCCTCGGCCTCATTGTCATGGAGCTTGTCCAGGACGCAGAGCGGAGCCACCTCGGTTACCTGGCCTCCCGTGACAGCCTCAGCCGTCAGCATCAGCAGAATATCGCTGAGCTGGCCCGTGACGCCGGGTTTAGAAGCCGCCTCCTGGCGCTTGCGCGGCAGCGCAACCTGTTGATGTCCATGGCGCTGACCTTTGAGCCAACGAACCGCGCGGAAGAGATGCCGCTTTCCATTTCCATTTCTCACGCAGGCGAGGCCGTTCGGGGAAGCGCGCAGGGCAGCGCGCCAACCTCCCTCGCAGATGTCTATACCGAGCGCGGGGAGGCCAACCTAGCAGCGATGTACCTCCAGACTTTTGAGGCTGCCTGCGCGTCGTACGGTATCCTGCTGGAGACCAGCGTGCGAAGCGCGGAGAGAAAGACCAGCACCGAGATCTCGCTCAAGCTATAGGTCAATCCGAGCTTGCGGAACGGCGCTCCAGTCTGGCGACGAGTTCAACGTGTCGGGTCTGGGGGAACATATCCACCGGCTGGACTCCGGTCACCGCGTAGGTTGTTCCAAGGATCGCCAGGTCACGCGCGAAGCTGCGGTGATTGCAGCTGACGTACACAAGCCTCCGCGCAGGGTGGCTACACAGGGCCTCTGCCACCTTGGGGTGGAGCCCCGCACGTGGGGGATCCACCACCACAACATCGGCCGCCGGGAGCTCGGCTGCCGCCGCCTCCTCCGCGCTCTGCAGGACAAAGGTCGCGTTCCCGATTCCGTTGGCCTCGGCATTCCGCTGTGCGAACTGCACGGCTTCTGCCACCAGCTCCACGCCGGTGACTTCACGGCAGCGTCTGGCAAGGTAGAGCCCGATTCCGCCGGTTCCGCAGTAAAGGTCCAGCAGCGCCTCCTCTGCGTCAAGTCCAGCAGCGGCTTCTGCCGCGGCGTACAGCCGCTCTGCCCCCGCGGGGTTGGTCTGCGCGAAGGAAAGCGGGCCGCTTGAGAGCCGGATGTGACCGCAGCGCTCGGTGACGGTGCTCTCACCCCAGAGGGTCCGCAACTCGGCGGTGGCGAGCGAGTCATTGCGGGCATCGCTGACTGCAAGGACCGCGCCAGTCACTCCCGCAAGTTCCGTTTCCATCTGCCTGAAGAGCCCCGGGAGCGCGCTGTGCGCATCCGTGCTGACCATGAGAATCAGCAGCAGCTGTCCGTCCCGGGTACTGCGCAGGGTCAGGCTCCGCAGGATGCCATCATGCGTAACCGGATCGATGAACGGGACTCCCGACCCCAGCGCAAGACGGTCCACCGTTGCCCGGACTTCGGAGGCGCGGAGATCGTGGAGGTGACAGACCTGCAGGCCAAGCACTCGGTCATAGCGGCCGGGAATGTGGAAGCCGAGGCCTGCGCGGTCAGGCGTGTCCTCGCTGCCAAGCTCGTGAGGGAGTAGCCAGCGGCGGGAGGAGAAGCTGAAGTCCAGGCGATTGCGATATTCCCGATCCTCTGGGGCGGCCATGATCGGGGACAGCAGATCGGCCGCTTCGGGCACCTCGCTCTCCCCGAGGACGCGACGCACCATCGCCTCCTTCCACTCAAGCTGGGTCGGGTAGGAAACATGCTGCCAGGCGCATCCGCCGCAGGTGCCAAAGTGAGGACAGAAGACCAGCGCCGGATTTCCTCCCCGCTGGTGAAACGCAAACGGTTTCGCGCGGTGTCCGTGGGCTGCGCGGCGGACCACTTTGGCGTCTACCCGATCCCCCGGGATGGTGCCGGGCACCTCAATGCCTTCGGCTTCCGCGAGACCGGAACCGGCGGCACTGACTCCGGTAATCAGCAGGTCCGTGCGCACCCGGGTCTTGCGATGTGGCATCCGCGCGGATGGTCGTTCCGCCGCGGGTCCGGTGTCAACGGTGTTGTGCCTGCTTGACCGGCTGCCGGGGAGGCCGGAAGCTAGCCCGGAATGAGCTACGCGCTTCTGACCGACCTGTACGAGCTGACCATGATGCAGGGCTATGTCCTCACCGGGCGAAACCCTGATGTTGTATTTGACATGTTCTATCGTCGGCAGCCCTTCAACGGCGGCTACGCGGTGTTCGCGGGTCTCGGATCACTGCTTGAGCATCTGGAGAACTATCGCTTTGCGGAAGACGACCTGTCCTTCCTTGCCGACACCGGACAATTTCGCCCGGAGTTCCTGGACGTGCTGCGGGACTTCCACTTCACCGGAGATGTCTGGGCAATGGACGAAGGGACAATCTGTTTTCCCAACGAGCCCCTGCTCCGGATTCATGGCTCGCTCGCAAGCATCCAGCTCATTGAGACTCTGGTCCTGAACATCATCAACTACCAGACCCTGGTTGCAACCAAGACTGCCCGGGTGGTTACCGCCGCGGGTTCCGGGCCGGTTCTTGAGTTCGGTCTTCGGCGCGCACCGGGTCCGGACGGCGGAGTCTCTGCCAGCCGGGCTGCGTGGATTGGTGGCGCCGCCGGAACCTCCAACACGCTGGCCGCAAAGCGCTACGGAATCCCGGCGATGGGGACGATGGCCCACAGCTGGATCATGGCCTTCCCTGATGAGGCCAGCGCATTCCGACAATACGCCGAACTCTACCCCGGCGACCCAACCCTCCTCATTGACACTTACGACACCCTGGGAAGCGGGATAGATGCCGCAATCACCGTGGGCAAGGAACTGGCGAAGGTCGGCAGGTCTATCGGGGTGCGCCTTGACAGCGGTGACCTCGCTTATCTCAGTCAGCAAGTGCGCCGGCGCATGGATGATGCAGGGCTGACGGACGCCAGGATCATCGTCTCCAACGAGCTCACCGAGGAGATTGTCTCCCAGCTGAAGACCGAGGGCGCACCAATCGACGCCTGGGGCGTCGGCACCAACCTGGTAACCGGCGGGACGGACAGCTCTCTAACTGGCGTGTACAAGCTGGCGGCCAAGCGCAACGGTGGTGACTGGGAGCCCACACTGAAGGTTTCCAACAATCCGGAGAAGACCACCAACCCCGGTATCAAGCAGGTCTACCGCTTCATTGACGATGCGGGGCAACCCCTGGCGGACCTGGTAGCACTGGAACAGGAAGTGGTGGAACCCGGGAGAACCTGGCGCTTCTACCACCCCACCGTGGAATACGGCCACTTTGATCTCTCACGCTACCACCAGATTGAACCCCTGCTGCGCCTTCAGATGGTGGGTGGAAAGCGGGTGGATCTACCGGAGCCGCTTCAGAAGGTGCGTGACCGGGTCTCCCGAGGGCTTTCCGGCTTGCACCCAACCCACAAGCGAATCATCAATCCGCACAGCTACAAGGTCTCCCTCTCTCGGGAACTCCGCGAGCTGAAGTTCCAGCTTGTGCAGCGCTATCTGTCTCCGGCTTGATCAACAACCGGGTCCAGGGCAAGTACGGCTGCGGCGCCGGCCAGCATAAGTGCACCGGTAATGAGGAAGCCCAGCTCAAAGCGGTTCGCCTCCCCCAACGCTGCAAGCAGGCGGGGCGCTACGCCGCCACCCAGCAGGTTTGCCGCCGGAATGATGAGGCTGATGCGGATGTTGTACAGCTTCTCCGCGCCGATGCGCCCGGCACCCGCCAGAATCCCGGGGATGATGGCGCTTGCAAACATCGCCTGAAGGACAACCAGCGGTGGGAGCAGGCTGCCACCGGCAAGAGCAATTCCGGCCGCGCTGGCGGCCGAAAGCATCAACATGCTTCCCATCACCCGGCGCACACCAAAGTGGTCCAGGAGCAGTCCTGTGGCAAAGACCATCCCCAGCGTCAGGATGCGGGAGACTGCCACCAGCGAGTTTGCGGCCTCCAGGCTGTAGAGGCGTCGGATCTGCAGGTAGGTCGGCATGATGGAGAACACGCCCAGGGAACCCACGGCGGCAAGGATAAAGGACAGCGTCAGGATCCAGAAGCTACGGTCCCGTATCACCTCCATCATGTTCCTGGGAAGTGGCCGCTCACCCTGTCCCCAGCCAAAGCGGCCAAAGAAGATCAGCAGGACCGACACCGCCAGCGGAACCGCTGCCATCACCATCATTGCGGTCCGCCAGTCACTGCGAGGCACAATCGTGGATACCACCAGCGGCGCAAGGATGAACGCGATGTTGGGACCAAGCTCGTGGATTCCCACCGCTTTGCCCTGATCCGCGGGAATGACAATCTCGCGTATCACCGCCAGTCCGCTTGGACTGTAGAGGCCAGCGCCTGCACCCAGAAAGACAAAGCCCACGTAGGCCGCCTGCAGGCTCGGCGCAAAGGCAACCCACATCGCCCCGCCACCGCCGATTGCCGCGGCAATGACTACGGTCCAGCGGTGGCGAACCAGGTGGGTGACGAAGCCGCTGCCCAGGATTGCCACCACAAAGCCCGCAGACACCGCCACAAAGGCATTGCTCACCGTGCCGTAGCTCACACCAAAGTCTGAGGCCATCGCCAGGAGCATCGGTCCTGTCCCCAGGCGGGGCAGAAACAGGGACGCGATTGTGGACATCATGAGAAGTACGCCGGGCAGTGCGGGCCAGAAGGCTTTCGGTTGGATCACGGCCGCGCTACCTTACGGGCACCGATGCCCTTGAACAAGTCCGTACCAATGACCGATGTGCTGTACCAGTACGTGCTCGCCCACAATCCCGCCGAATCCGAGATCCGCAAGCAGATCCGGGCGGAGGCAGAGAAAATGGCGGAGGCCGACCTGCAGATCAGCCCGGACCAGGCTCCGGTCCTCCAGTTTCTCGCCCGGCTGATCGGAGCGCGCCGCTGCGTTGAAGTTGGCGTCTTCACCGGGTACTCGTCTGTTGCGCTCCTGGAGGCACTGCCGGCGGATGCCCGCCTGGTTGCCTTTGACCGCAGCGAGACCTGGACCGCGCGTGCCCGCCACTGGTGGGCGGAGGCCGGTTTTGCCGATCGCGTGGATCTGCGGATTGGTGAGGCGGGACCGGGGCTGGAGGCGCTGCTTGCCGAGCCAGGGGCAGAGGGCAGCGTTGACTTTGTGTTCATTGACGCCGACAAGGAAGGCTACGACAGCTACTACGAGCAGGCGCTCCGCTTGCTGCGGCCGGGAGGCCTGGTTGTGCTGGACAACGCCCTGTGGAACGGCGATGTGGTTGTGCCCGATGTCAGCGATCCGGATACGGAAGCGATTCGGGCGATCAACGCCAAGGTCACCGATGATCCCCGTGTACACAGCCTTCTGCTTCCCCTGGCAGACGGAATGCTGATCGCACAGAATCGGGTCGGCTGAGCTGCACGAAAGGGCACCGATGCGCTTGAATTCCAGACAAATGTCTGGTATGTTGTCTGCATGGGCAAGTGGGGTGATAGCCGTCAGCGGGTGTACCAGTACGTTCGGGACCAGATTCTTGCCGGGAACCCTCCTACTGTTCGTGAGGTGCAGGAAGCCTTGGGCTTTGGTGCAGTGGAGAGCGCCCGGGAACACCTGGAAGCGCTGGTTTCGGAAGGTTTTCTGGAGAAACTCGGGCGGCAGTCCCGCGCCTACCGCCTTCCGGGTTTTCAGTCCCGTCCATCCATCCCGGTTCCGCTGCTTGGCCGCGTTCAGGCCGGCGCCCTGACTACAGCGGTTGAAGACCTGGAGGGATACATCCCGGTCAATCCACGCGCAGACGATGATGAGCTCTTTGCCCTGCGGGTGCAGGGGGAAAGCATGCGGGACGCCGGGATCCTTCCCGGTGATGTGGTAGTCGTGCGCAGGCAGGCAGATGCTCCCCGGGGGAGCATTGTTGTGGCGCTTGTTGATGATGAGGCCACGGTGAAGCAGCTGTTCGTGTCCGGGGATCAGGTTGAGCTGCGCCCCCGCAATCCCGCTTTTGCCTCCATTGTGGTTCCTGCCTCCGAGCTGGTGCTCCTGGGCAAGGTGATTGAGGTGCGCCGCTACATTGAGCCGCCCGTCTTCCTCAGCGTTCCGTGAGCCATGATCCCGCTTCCCGCCTCCGTCATCACCGCTCGGGAGCTTGCCGAGCGCAGCAGCAACTACCAGGCCCGCAGCAGCAGCAGAATTGAGGTCAGCCGCTTTTTTGGCAGGCTTGCCGAGGTCAGTGGTGGTCCTGCTGATGCGCTGACAACCGTTGCGTCTCTCCTGATTCGCAGTGCACAGGAGCTCGGCGAGCCGGTGGTTTGGGTTGCTGCAGGAGATGAGGTGTTCTTCCCTCCTGACATGAGTGAGAACGGTGTGGATCTGGACGCACTCCCGCTGGTCCGCGCCGGTGATCCCCGGTATCTCGGCCGCGCCGTTGACATTCTGGTGCGCTCCGGCGCCTTCGGGATGGTGGTGGCAGACCTCAGCAACGGGGCGGCGCTGCCGGATGCCGCACAGGCAAAGCTCTCCCGAATGGCGCGGGAGTTTCGCACCGCGGTGGTCTGCCTGGTTCGGGAAGTGGGAACCCTTTCGTCCATGGTGGGGTTGCGCGCGCAGTGCAGCCGACGCGATGCAGGGGACGGACGTTTCTGTGTGCAGCTCAGCATTACCCGGGACAAGGGCAGGGGAGAGCACACCGTGCTGGAGGAGGTCTGCCGTGGACCGGATGGCCTGCGTTAATCTCCGTGCTCTTCCCCTGCAGATCCTGCTTGCGCGAAATCCCGACTGGCGGGAGAGGCCTGCCGCACTTGTCTCGGAGGATCGGCCTGCCGGGAGAGTGGTAATGGCAAACCGCGCCGCCCGGTCTCTGGGGATTCACGCAGGAATGCGATACGCAAGCGCCCTTTCGCTGGAGGGGGGGCTGCAAGCCGGTACGGTACTCCCGCGTGAGCTTGAGCAGACTCGTGACCGAATCCGGAGGCTGCTTGCCCACTGGTCTCCGGCGGTGGAGGCATCCGGCTTTGATCCCGGGGTCTTCTGGGTGAACGCCTCCGGCCTGAGCTATCTCTATCCTTCCCTCTCGGCCTGGGCGGAAGGAATGCAGGAAGAGATTGCTGCCGAAGGATTGCGCGCCGCGGTTGGCATCGGCTTCAGCCGCTTTGGCACCTACGCCGGCACGCGGACCGGCAGGGAGCTTCTGATCATGGACAGCCCGGAACAGGAGCTGCGCGAATCCCGCTGCGCGCCCCGGTCAATCCTTCCGCTTTCGGCGGCGGTGCACCAGCGTCTGGATCGCCTGGGGATTCAGCGGGCGGAACAGCTCCTGGCGCTCCCGGAGGGAGGCATTCGTAAGCGCTTTGGCGCAGAGACAGAGGAGGTCTATCGCTTTGTCGCTTCTATGACCGCGCTTCCGGTACAGAACCGCGAACACACCGAGGATCCGGTGTTTCACATGCAGCTTCCCGGCCCGGAGGAGTCGGTAGAGCGTCTGATGCTTCCGGTGCGGCGCCTGCTGGACCGCCTGGTGCAGCGCTGCCTGCGCCGGGGAGAGCGTATCCGCGGAGTGCTGCTTGATCTCCGCATGGAGGACGGAGAAAGCCTCAGGCAGGAAGTCCGTCCGGCGGAGCCAACTATCCGGCCCATGCTGTTGGCCCGGCTCATCCATCTCCGGCTGGAGTCGGACCCGCCACCGCTTGGAGTGGAGGAGATCAGCATCACCGGGAATCTGCTCCGGGATGGTAGAGAGACCGGAGAGCTGTTCCCCCGGCACAGCGGCCGTCCGGCGGAGCAGGCTGCCCGAGCGTTCGCCTATCTCCGGGCGGAGCTTGGAAACGAGGCGGTTCAGCGGGCTTCCCTGCACGGGAGCCACCTGCCATCCGAGCGCTTCCGTCTGGAGGCGATGGATCGCGTGGAGTCGCTGCAAGCTCGGGCACGGGACGGCGGATCGGTTCTGGTTCGCAGGGTCAACAGCAGCGGACAGGCACCGCCATTCTTTCATCGTCCCGTGCATCTGCGCCTTGGCCCGCACCTGATTGAGCAGCGCTGGTGGCAGGAGCCGGTGCAGCGCCGCTACGTGGTGGCGCAGGAACGCGATGGGTCGCTTCTGTGGCTGTACTCGCAGAACGGCGAGGACTCATGGTGGGTGCAGGCCCTCATCGATTGAGCAGCTTGCCCCAGCCTCCGCCAGTTCCATTGTGGGTGAAGAGCAACTACTCCTTTCTGGAGGCCGCAAGCGACCCGGAGGAGCTGGTGGTCAGTGCGGCCGAAGCTGGCTACACCAGCATCGCCATTACTGACCGTGACAGCCTCGGCGGGATTGTCCGGGCAATGGGCGCCGCAGCGGAGACGGGAATCACGCTCATCGTCGGGTCCCAGATCAGCATCGGGGACGGAAGCGCGGTGCTGGCCCTGTGCTGCGACCGCTGTGGCTACGCCAATCTCTGCCAGTTGCTCTCCGCTGGTCGGCTGCGCAACCCCAAGGGCAGCTGCAGCGTGGACTGGGACGAGGTGATCGCCTTCAGCGAGGGGCTGGAGATCGTGATCCTGCACTTCGGCAAGCACGCCAACCGGAGCGCGCTGTGTTCCGAGCTTGCCGCAACCCTCGGGCGCCGGGTTCGAATGGGGATTGCCCGCCACTTCTCGCCGGAGAGTTCTGTCCGGGAGCAGGAGATCTCGGTCCTTGCTGACAAGCACGGGATACCCTGCGTGGCT
The DNA here is from genome assembly GCA_964591085.1 of uncultured Spirochaetaceae bacterium. Taxonomy (GTDB): domain Bacteria; phylum Spirochaetota; class Spirochaetia; order DSM-27196; family CAZPXH01; genus CAZPXH01. The sequence continues at coordinate 43,811 of CAZPXH010000010.1, forward strand.
CTCCCGGAGGTGCTTTATCACCAGAGTTCCCGCCGTGATCTGCACGATGTGATGACCGCAATCCGGCATCGGCGGAGCCTGGATGAGCTTGGGACAGAGCTCCGCCCGAACTCCAGCCACTCCCTGCCAGCACCACAGTCCTTTACCGAACGCTACGCCGATCACCCGGAGTGGCTTGCAGAGACCCGGATCCTGGCGGATCGCTGTAGATTCCGTGTACAGGAGATCCGCTACCGCTATCCGGCGGAGTCGGTGCCGGAGGGATTCACCACCATGAGTTGGCTGCGTCACCTCACCCTGAGCGGCGCGCGGTCCCGATATGACGGCAGCATTCCCGCCGATGTGCAGAAGCAGCTGGACCATGAGCTTGCTGTCATTGAAGACCTGGACTACGCCGGGTACTTCCTCACGATGTGGGAGATTGTTTCCTGGTGCCGGCGGCAGGACATCCTGTGCCAGGGCAGGGGCTCTGCTGCAAACTCCTCGGTCTGCTTCTGCCTGGGCATCACCGCAGTTGACCCGGTGCGCATGAAGCTTCTGTTTGAGCGCTTCCTTTCCCGGGAGCGCGCAGAACCACCGGACATTGACCTGGACATTGAGCATCAGCGCCGGGAAGAGGTTATTCAGCAGATGTATTCGCGCTACGGCCGGGACCGGGCGGCAATGGTGGCAAATGTCATCCGCTATCGCCCGAGATCGGCGGTGCGGGACGTGGGACGCGCGCTCGGACTGTCCTTGACCAGTGTGGACCGCATTGCCCGGCAGCTCGGATATCGGGGCGGGGACCTGGTGCAGGCCGTCACCGCCGCGGGCCTGGACCCGGAGAACCCGCGGATGCGGCTTCTCCTGCGCCTCAGCACCGAGATCCTGGACGCCCCGCGCCATCTTTCCATTCACCCCGGGGGTTTCCTGCTGGGGAGCGAGCCGGTGACCCACCTGGTTCCCGTGGAGAACGCCACTATGCCGGGGCGAACAGTGATCCAGTGGGATAAGTACGATGTAGAAGCGCTTGGCCTGTTCAAGGTTGATCTGCTGGGCCTGGGCGCGCTGACGCACCTCAGAAAGTCCTTTGCTCTGCTGTCCCGGCACCTCGGCCGGAGCATTCGCATGGCTGCGGTACCCGCGGAGGATCCGGCGGTCTACGCCCTGTTGGAGCGTGCGGACACCGTAGGGGTCTTCCAGATTGAGAGCCGCGCCCAGATGGCCATGCTGCCCAGGCTCAAGCCCCGCGAGTTCTATGACCTGGTCATTGAGATCAGCATTGTCCGGCCCGGGCCAATCACCGGAGGAATGGTTCACCCCTACCTCCGGCGTCGCTCTGGGGAGGAGCCCATCACCTATCCCCACCCTAGTCTGGAGCCGGTGCTTGCACGGACCTGTGGTGTACCGCTGTTCCAGGAGCAGGTGATGAAGCTCGCGGTGGTAGCGGCAGATTACACACCCGGGGAAGCGGATCAGCTGCGGCGGGACATGGCCGCGTGGCAGAGGAGCGGGCGGATAGAGAAACACCGGGAGAAGCTGGTTGAGCGGATGGTGGCCAAAGGGATTGAAGAACAATTCGCCCAGCAGGTCTTTGACCAGATCCGCGGCTTTGGCGAGTACGGTTTCCCGGAGAGCCACGCGGCCAGCTTTGCCCTCATCGCCTACTGCACAGCCTGGCTTCGGTGCCATTATCCCGCAGCGTTCACCTGCGGATTGCTCAACGCCTGGCCCATGGGCTTCTACGCTCCATCCTCCATTGTGGAGGATGCACGGCGGCACGGAATTGTGGTTCGACCCGTTGATGTCAACCAGTCCGGCTGGGAATGTGACCTGGAAGAGGCCGGGGAGCTGGACTCACGCACCCGCAGCAGGCGGCGTCGTGCGGCAATGACCTACCGGGACGGCGGCCTTGCGGTGCGCATGGGTCTGCGCTTCATCCGCGGCCTTTCCGATGAGTCCGGACGCCGGATTGTGGAGCTTCGGAACCGGCCCTACCGGAGCGTGGAGGATTTGGTGAACCGGCTCCGGATACCTCGGGATGAGCTTGAGATGCTTGCTGCTGGCGGTGCGCTGCGCAGCCTTGGAATTGAGCGGAGAGAAGCGCTGTGGGCGGTTCTTGGTCGGCCGCAGGACAGAACTGACCCCGGGCTGCAAGCGGTAGGCCGTGACCACGGAGCTTCCGCACCGAACGGGGGTGGGGATCCGTTTGAGGAGCGCATTCCCGGCTTTCCCGGGATTGATCTGCTGCGCACAATCAGTTGGGACTACGAGACAGCCGGTCACTCAACCCTCGGCCATCCGATGGAGGCCTTTCGTAGCGCGCTCCAACGGTCCCGCTTTGGGGACTCTCAGGCGCTGGCACGGCAGAAAGACGGGACCCGAGCGCGCTATTGCGGGATGGTCATATGTCGGCAGATGCCCGAGACGGCCGGCGGCACGGTGTTCATGACACTTGAAGATGAGAGCGGCTTTGTGAACCTGGTGATCTGGCGGGACTTCTTCACCGAGCACAGAAGTGTGCTGATTACCGCCTCAATTCTGGCCGTTGAGGGCACGCTTCAGAGCCGGGACGGGACCGTTCACGTTGTGGTAGACCAATGTTGGTCGCCGGCGCTTGAGTCCCAGGGCGCCACGCCGCGCAGCAGGGACTTTCAGTGAGCCCGCGGCTATTCCGCTTCCACCGGTTCCCGGTCGGGTCCCGGGTCCGCGGTCGGCTCCGCGAGCGGGAGCGGGCGGGGCTCCAGCATCCCGAGCAGGGCCCAGGTGCGGACCGGGGTGGTCATGCCTCTAATCACCTGGGGTTCCAGTTCCTCAGCATCAACGCTTTCGGCCACCAGCCCACGGGTCTGGTCTGACAGCAGGATGTCCGTCCCAACCCGCTTGGTGAGCTGCTCAATCCGGCTGGCAAGGTTCACGGTGCTGCCAACCACGGTATACTCCATTCTTCGGCTGGACCCGATGTAGCCAGCTACCGCCTCACCGGTGTGAATGCCAATGCCAATCCGGATGTTCTCCTGCCCGCGTTCGCCACGCCGCGCGTTGATCTCTTCCAGTCGCTCCCGCATCCGAAGGGCCGCGCGCACAGCAAGCAGTTCGTCCTGGGGGGTCTGAATCGGGGCTCCGAAGACGGCCATGATCGCATCGCCAATGAACTTGTCCAGGGTGCCCCCGAACTCAAAGACCACGTCAATCATCGCCTCAAAGTACTCGTTGAGGAAATCCACCACGTCCTGGGGTTCCAGCTCCTCGGACATGCGAGTGAACTCCCGGATGTCGGAGAACAGGACGGTGACCCTCCGGGTTTCGCCGGAAAGCGTGAGCTCATTCTCCAGGACGTAGTCTGCAACGGTATCGGTGACAAAGCGCCGGAGTGCCTCCCGCGCGCGCGTGCCTGCCTCGCGCTCCTTTGCCGCGCGAAGCTCGTTGTCAATAGAGCGCACCACCACCAGCCGAAAGCGGAGGGTGAGGATATACATCACAAACACAAAGAAGCCCATGAAGCTGACTTGCTGGAAGAGCAGGATGGGGCTGATGGCCGGCGTGACAAAGCTCTCAGCGATAGATCCCGCGTAGCAGGGGCCAAACCAGATGCAGTAGTAGAAGGAGCCCGCAAAGGCGGCCACGCTCCCGATCCCCGCAAAGAGGGTCAGCGATGGCGAGAAGCGCAGGGCCGCAAGCGCAACAATGCCAAAGTAGATCAGGAACCCGGCGCCCTTGAAGCCGTTGTGGTCGCCGATGAACATGATCACGCCGGTAACGAGCGCCAAGTCCACCGCGATGTTGATGTACTTCAACGCGGGCGAGTAGCGGCCCCGCCGCTGGTACAGGAAGGTTGCTCCGCCAAAAACAAAGAGCGTGATGGAAGCCACGATCATCCCGATCGTGGCTTCCCGTGATCCCTCCCGGGACGTGGCAAGCGCCAGCGGAATCAGGATCACCCCCATGATCACATGGGCGATATCGATGATCCGCTCGTTCCGCCGCTCTTCCAGATGGAAGTACTTCTCGGCGGTGCTCTCAATCCGTTCCCGCGTGATCTCGTGGGCCATTCCCTACCCCGATGCCAACCGAATAAGCGCTATGAGCACTCCGGTCCCGCCGGTGAGCCGGGCGGAGATGCAGGTGACAAAAACTTAAGCAGCGCCCGAACGGTCAGCGACCGCTCCGCTCCCGCCAATTCCATGTCGGGATCATAGAGTCTCCCCGGGAACGACGCAACGAAGCCCCAGGTCCCGCACCGGTTCTATCATATCGCCGGCAAACCACGCCGGATGCCGGAGCTCCAGACTCAGCGGTAGTCCCGCAGCACCTGCCGTGAGTGAGGCCCCGCGGGAGCTCGGGCACAAAGCGAAAGCCTGTCGGAACCGCCGCGCACCAGGTCCGGAGCCGATCCTCCGGTGGAAGCCCATACGCCACACCGGAGAGCTCCACGGCCTCCAGCACTTCCGACAGAGCCGAAAGCCGCCCTACCGGTGCGGTTCCCGGCGGGTACACGCTGCCCACCCAGTCCGCCTGAGCCCAGCTGGAAGCGCCAATCCGCATGATGGCCGGCCCGGCGGTAGCGCACACGAAATCCGCTGCTGTTCCGCGGCCTCCACCCTTTGTACTTTGTACCAATGAGCGGGACGAGCAGCGAATCCATCATCCTCGGCGGCGGATGCTTCTGGTGTATTGAAGCGGTGTACAAGCGACGGGACGGCATCCTCAGCGCGGCCAGTGGCTATGCCGGTGGCGCGATACCCAACCCCAGCTACGAGCAGGTCTGCACGGGGAGCACGGGACACGCGGAAGTGGTCCGCGTCACTTTCCAACCGGACGTTGTGAACATACGGGAAATTCTGGATCTCTTTTTCCGCGCCCACAACCCCACCACGCTCAACCGACAAGGCGCGGATATTGGCACGCAGTATCGGTCTGTCATCTACTACGAGGACGAGTCTCAGCTTCCGGCGATCCGGGAAGCGATGGATTCCGCGCAGGGTGCCTTTGAAGACCCGATTGTTACCGAGGTCCAGCCGGCGCCCGTCTTCTACCTCGCGGAAGACTACCACCAGGATTACTTTGACCGGAATCCCTATGCTGGTTACTGCCGGGTAGTCATTCGCCCCAAACTGAAGAAGCTCGGAATGCAGGCGGAAGGCGGACTTTTCCTCCAGCGCTGAGCCCGTCCTTCGCCGTTCGGGCGCAAGGGCGCGTCCGAAAGCCTGACGGACGCATGGTTCGTCAGGAATTCGTTAGGAAGCTCCAATTCGGCCTCCTGCATCTTCTCCGCTCCTCCGCCTGGCGCTACGATGACCGCCCATGGAACAGGCCTCGGTCATTGACTGGAGCGCGGAAGGCAGCCTGGGGGTGTTTCACTTCCGCGACAGCATCGAGCTGTACAACGTTGATCCCACCCGCCGGGATCTGATCAAGGTGGTGGACGAGAATCGGATTGATCGCGCGGTTTTTGTGATGGACGAAGTTCCGTTCATCGACAGCTCCGGCCTCGCCATCTTTCTGAGCCTCCGCCAGTACTTTGGAGAACGACTCCGCTTTGCCTTCTGCGGCATGCAGCCCAACGTGCGCAGCGTCTTTGAGTACGCAAACCTTCTCACGCACTTCACCATCTGCACGTCAGTGGACGAGGCCAAGAAGGTGCTCACCGGGACCTAGTGATGGAAAGCGGAGCGAACGGCCAGGTAATTGACCTGGAAGGAAAGTACGTTCTCACAGACGCCGGTCTGCAGTACTGCGTCAAGCGTGGAATCCCGCTCCGCGATGTTGTGCTCCACGATCGTCGCAAGGCCACCGGATTCCTGTGGAAGCGATTCAACGCCGCGTTCGTGCAGAAGTTCGTGACCCACCAGCTCCTCGCCTCGATAGACATTGAAAGACTTGAGCTGCTTTCCAAGCGCAGGGAAATCATGGCCATCGCCAGCGAGATCATTTACGGAGTGCTGTTCAAGAAGTTCCGCCCGGAGATGAAGGCGAGGCTCAGAGAGCAGGCAATCATCCAGAGCATGCTGGCGCGAATGGGTCCAGCCGTCACAACGGGAACCAGCATCCTTCCCGGCGCGATTGCGCACTTCAAGGATCGCCACGCTCGAGCCATCAACGCAATCAAGCATTCGCTGTACTTCGCTCCCGCTGCGCGGGTTGACACTGATGACAAGCTCTCTGCCACAGATAGGGAAGAGAAGAAGCGGATTGTCCGGCGCTTCATCGACCAGATAGACGATGAGACCTGGTTCCTGTTCGCGCTCCTGCAGACCGGCGAGGACCGCGAACGGCTGTTGAAGGAGCTCCAGGGCATTGTGGATGCCTACGTTGAGCGCGCCGCCATTGCGGACTACACCGCCCTCATCCTCATGGAGCTGGTACAGAACGCCGAGCGCGCGCACCTGCTGAACCTTGCGGAGCGCGACCAGATGGTCCGGAACAATCCCGCGCAGGTTGAGCACCTGCTCACCGACCCAACCTTCCGCCAGAAGCTGTTCCGCCGCGCTCAGACCAACGGCGAGTTCCTGGTCCTGAACTTTCAGTTTGATGGCAATCCCCATGATCCCACTTCCAAGACCAAGATCATGGCCTCCGTCATTAACCGGGGTCTCATTGGGTATCGCAGTCGGCAGGACATCCTGGAAAAGAAGAAGCGCGATGTCCGGACCACCTCCCTGGTGCATTTCTACAAGGAAAGCAACATGCAGGAGCTCGGGGCCGGGCTTGGCATGTACTACCTCAACTACCTGCAGGAGGCTTGCGAGCGTCAGGGTATCCTGTTTGATTCCAACGTCGTCCGGGACGAGCGCAAGGAAGAAACGATCGCGTCGGTGGTGTTGCGGATCTAAGCAAACGGCTAGACTGCGGGGTATGCTGGACATCCGCAGACTGACCGAAGCCGAGCTTCCCGAGTACGTGGAGCTCTTCCGATACGCCTTCCGCGACTTCAGCGAAAAGCCTGGAGACCCCGATCTCCAGGCCTCCCTTCAGGCCACGGATGTACTGGGACTCTTTGCAAGCGGAGCGCTCGTCTCTGCGGTAGTGGACTTCCAGTTCCAGCAGGCGGTTCGCGGTCGTGTCCTTGGAATGGGCGGCATCGGCGGCGTAGCCAGCTATCCGGAACACCGGGGCCGGGGCTACGTCCGTACCCTCATGCGGACCGCCTTTGGCCAGATGCGCGAACGTGGTGCGGCACTCTCCATGCTCCGGCCTTTCAAGCAGTCCTACTACCGCAAGTTTGGCTACGAGACCGCAAGTACCTACGTCGGCTGGGACATGCCCTCCGGCGCCATGGCGCAGTGGGCGGATCCTGGGTTTGCGGAGGGATTCCGCTATCAGCGGGGGCGGTCCCTGGAGCTAAAGGCAGAGCTCCTGCACTTCTGGGGGGACCTGCAGCCGGGCATCAACGGCCTTGCGCTGATGCCAGACATGCCGGACGGCTACTTCCGCCGTCGCTACCGGGACTTCCAGGTGCTGCTGGTCCACGGCAGTGCCGGAGTGGAAGCATCAGCGCTGGTGTTCAAGCGGGGCGCCGGAAGCGAGGCCCGCATTGCCGTCCGGGGATTCCTGTGGCGGAACCTGGCGGCCCGGGATGCGGTGCTGCACTGGCTTGCCCGCCACGGTGACCAGGTAGGGAGCATGACCATCGCCTTTCCATTCGGGATGCCGGTCTTCCACCTGTTTGGCGATACCGTGAAGCCTGTCAGGCAGAATGTGCTGCTGTTTCCGTGGATGGTACGGGCAGTGGACGCTGTAGCAGCGGTGAGCGGGACCCCGGGGCGCATGGACAAGCCCCTGCTTCTGGAACTCTCAGACCGGGACTGCCCATGGAACAATGGTACCTTCCGGCTCTCTGCCGCAGACGGTGCCCTTCAGCTGCACCCGGAGTCCGGTTCTGCGGGCCCGGACCTCAGCATGCCGGTATCGGCACTCTCCGGCCTGCTCTACGGTGTTGGCGACGCGGAGGAGGTGCTCCGCCGCAGCGACGTAACCGCTGAAGCCGGAGTAGCCGCGCTCCTACAACAGGCATTCCCCGCGGTGCCATTCCAGAATGAAAGTGACTTCTAGGCACGGCAGCACCCCCGAACCCCCACTCCTCGCAACGGCACTGTCCCAGCTCATGCATCCCTTTGTGGTGTCTCTCGCGAGTTTCCTCTCGCTCGCTCTCCTGATGTGGGTCCGATACCGGATGCGGATTTTCGCAGCTATTGTGGTGACCGTGGCCTTTGGTGCCCTGGTGCCGGCCGCCGCGCTATTTGCGTTTCGGTCCGCAGGGCTGGTGGACAGCCTGGAAGTGGGCAAGCGCGATCAGAGGATCCTGCCACTGGTGCTTGCGGTTGGGGCCTATCTTGCCGGCAGCGCCATTCTTGCTGTGATCTCCGCGCGGCCGGAGCTGGTGAACTTCATGCTGGTCTTTGCGCTGAACACCGCTCTTATATCCGTCATCACGGTCTTCTGGAAGATCAGCATCCACACCGCAGCCTTTGCGGCATCCGTGGTGGCCTTTGCTATCATTCTGGATCTTCGCCTGCTTCTGCTCCTGCTATTGCTGTTCCCGCTCGCTTGGGCCCGGGTTCGTCTCCGTCACCACACAGGCGTGCAGACGCTCGCTGGCGGGCTCCTGGGCGGTCTGTCCACCGCGCTGCAGTTTGCCGTCTACCCCGGCTGAGGCCGGGGCTACTGATCAGAGGCGGGCCGCTGCCTCCACAAAGTCCCGAGCACGTTCAAGGACCCGCCGGAGCTGCGGATTTGGAAGGAGCCGGAGCGCCTCGCTAAGGCTGACCCACCGGATCTCGCGGATTTCACCTTTCTGCGGGCTGAGGGTTCCGCCAACAGGATAGGCAATGAAAAACCCGGCAATCTTCTTCCGCCCACGTGGAGTAACGTAGCTCGCGCGTTCGTAGAATCCCGGGACAATTCGAATCGGAAGGCCGGTTTCTTCCTCTACTTCCCGTAGTGCCGTTTGCTGCTCACCCTCATCACCGCGGGAATGACCCTTGGGGAATCCCCAGGTCTCATCGCTTTCCTGGAGTACCAACAGGTAACGCTGCCGGCCAAAGAGGTGCCGCCGGACCACGACCGCGCCGCTGGACATCCGGAGCTGGGTCTTCTCCGCGGTTGGCAGATCCATGGTGACGCTGTGATCCTGAAAGCCCATACCCCTCCAGAATGCGCGCGCGCGTCGATTCGCCGACGGAACGCGGACGCGGACGTGTGCATGGTTGAAGCCTTCATGTTCCAGAAACACAGAGAACGCTGCCCTGCCGATCTGTGCGGAATCGCGTCCGGCGCCCATCCAGAACTCCTCAACCCACAAAGCCTCCGCCTCATGGCGAAAAAGGATGTAGCCCTCGGCGTCGCTGTTGACGCTTACCAGAATCGCATTCATGTCAGATGCCAGACGGGAGGAGAGCTGCGCGGCGATGAGGTGTGGTTCCGGGGGAGCAGGCCGGCCCTCTGCCTCTTGCAATTGACGGTTCAGCGCGGCAAGGGTCGGGAGATCGTCGTTTCGGTAGCTGCGGAGCCGCACGTCCATCTGGGGCGGATGCTAACAGGATCGCCGCGCTCCATCAGGTGTAGGGGCCGTAGTCGCACCGAGGTAGTCCACCACCGGCTTCCACTCGGCAAGCGCGGCCATCCCCGCCTGGCTGAGGCGATACTGTGCGTGCGCCTCCCGGAGGAACCACCCATACACATTGCGCTGCAGGATTGATGCTGCGTTGATCCCGATGGCGGGCAGCTGATCGTTCACGGCCTTTGGAGAAAGCCCGGGTTCCCTTTTGAGCAGCATGGCCACCCGCAGCGCTTGCTGGCGATAGGCTGTAACCCGCACCCCACCGGATGCCCCCGGAACGTTGAATCTGCCAAGCCGTGCTGCGGACTCACGCAGGAGCCGGGCCCTGGCACGGGACTGGATGATCTCCGGCCGCCGCAGCGGCGCCAGCTTCACCTCCACGCCGCCAGCACCGTCCACCAGCAGCAACCCCAAACCAAGACGCTTGAGCACCGCCACGGAGTCCCCGCGAAGCTTGCCGCGTGCCGGGCGGGGGACGGCAACCCAGCAAAGGTCACAGGCAGCCTGTCGCTTCACCGCCTGTTCCACCACGCGCAGGGAAAGGGTGCGCTTTACCTCAACCGCAATCAGCAGGTTGCCGTCACGTGCAAGGAGATCTATGTGGCCCAGCTCCGCCTGCACTGCGTAGCCGTGAGCCAACAGAAACTGCTCAATCGCCCCGGCAAATGCCGTCTCCGGTGGAGGAACGGTCCTTCTGTTGTTGTCTTCCACCTGTTTATCCCGTAGCTTCCGGATCAATGCGCGGATTCGCTTTTCTTGGAGGCGCCCTGCTGGTGACCCTTGCAGGCGTGCTGCTCCCGTATCTTCTGTATACAGATGTTCCCCGCTTCAGCGGCGCCTACCTTTTCTGGAGTCTGACCTCCGTGATTGCGATAGTGGCCGCAGCGCTCCTGAGCCGCAACTGGGGCGGAGACACTTCGGGGGAAGACACAGAATGAGCCCGCTTGTCATCTGGCTGGCAATGGCCCTGTGGACCGTGGTTGCGCTGCTGGTTGCCGGGGCTGCTCGCCGCGGAATGGGCAAGGGAGTTGCAGAGTTCTATATCGGCGGGCGGCGTATCGGTGGCTTCATCAGCGGAATGACCTACGCCGCAACCACCTACAGCGCATTCATGCTGGTTGGGCTGGTGGGCCTCACCTACGCAAGCGGCGTTGGCGCGCTTGGCTTTGAGATCTTGTACTTGCAGTTCACGCTCCTGCTGCTGCTGGTCTTTGGACCACGGTTCTGGGCCGCAGGCCGACTGTTCGGGCTGGTCACTCCGCCGGAGCTGCTCTCCCGGCGATACGGTGGAGATGGCGTTGCTATCATCGCCGCGCTCATCTCCCTTGTCATGCTGATCCCGTACTCCGCGGTGCAGCTCATTGGCGCAGGGCTCCTTGTGGAAGGCCTTTCTGGCGGCGCCATCTCCTATATCTGGGGCGTTCTGGTAATGGCAGGACTTGCAGGCGTTGGCGCGTGGTGGGCCGGAATGCGATCCGTTGCCTGGACAGATGCGCTGCAGGCCGTGGTCATGGCCGTGACCAGCGTTGCGGCAATCATTGCCGTGATGTTCATCTTCTTTGGAAGTCCCGCAGGCTTTTTCGCGGAAGTGGAACAGGCGAGGGGTCAGCTCCTGTCATTCACCTGGCCCCGGCAGCTCTTTGTCGGCCTCACGCTTCCCTGGGCCTTCTTCGCCCTGACCAACCCTCAGGTGGCCCAGAGGCTGTATGTTCCCCGTGCCGCGCGAGACCTGCGCCGGATGATGCTCTACTTCGCCGTGTTCGGCCTGCTCTACACAGTGGTCAGCACGCTCTTTGGCTTCAGCGCCGCGCTGGTAGTCCCGGGGCTTGAGAACAGCGATGCGGCAATGCCGGAGCTGCTCGCGCGGATACCTGCCGGACTTGCCCTGATCCTTTTTGTCGGGATCTTTGCAGCCGCAAGCAGCACCCTGGGGTCAATTGTGCTCACTCTCAGCTCTCTCTTCACGCGGGACGTTCTCCGCCGGACCCGGCCGAGTGTGACCGAGGACACGGAAACCAGCGTTGCGCGGGTAATGGTGCTGGTGGTCCTTGCCGCCTGCATTGCATTTGCGTTGCTGAGGCCGGCCCTGATTGCGCAGCTGTCCAGCGCTGCATCCGGCGGGCTTCTGGTCATGGCTCCGGCAATCATCGGCACTTTCTTCTGGCGGCGCGGGACTCGGGCCGGAGCGCTGTGGTCCATGGCTGTCGCGGCGCCCATCACCGCCTTCCTCTACCTCAGCGGCATCCGCCCCTTTGGCATCTGGGCCGGTGTCTGGGGTGCTATCGTTGCAACAGTGCTGTTCCTGGGGATCAGTCTGACAAGCAGCGCTCCGACAGATACCGTTGACTTCATGGACTCGGTTGAAGCGGAGCTTGTGAAGAACGGGTTTCTCAGGCGGAAGGCCGCCGGCCGCACGCGCTAGGCGCCGCCATGCCGCATGGTGAGCATTTTCACCGTGTTGCGCAGTTCATTGATGGTGCGCTTCTGCTGGGCAATGATGGAAACGAACTCCTCCACGGTTGCGCCGTCCGCAACCTCGCCCGGGCTGCCTTCACCGCCTCTGTCCTGATCTGCCTCCATCTCCAGCCGCATCAGTTCGTAAGAGTCCCGATACAGGTCCAGCGCCAGGGCCAGGCGCGGAAAGCGGGGCGATTGGCGGAGCTTCTCTGATATCCGCCGGATCTGCGCGGCGGCAAGGGTCCCGTCTTCCTCGGCTACCATCGGCCGCTCAAAGCGCTCTGTCCGCTGGACCAGCGGATCAAACGAGACTGCTCCCAGGCAGCCAACCTGCAGGTCCAGGTTTCGCCGGCACAGATCGCGCAAGCGCTCGGCGAGGGCGGCGGACTCCGGGGTGTGGGCCATGGACAGAACCAGGTTGGGCCGGTACTCACGGAGGAAGCTCCGGCAGCTTCCGGCAAGCTCGGCTTCCTCCTTTTCAATCTCGGCAGTGATCTCCGCAATCGGTGGCAGGCTTCCCGGCTCCGCCTCCGCAAACTGTTCCTTCAGCCAGGAATGCAGGCGCCTGTGGCGGCTGGACAGGCGGAGAAACTCCCGCGCAACAATGTTCTTCAGGAGTGCGTACGCGTTGAGGACGCTGGGTATGGTCGGCGCTACCACCAGGATGGGGCTGTTGGACATCACGGCCAGATCCAGCACGGTGTCTGAAGCGCCTGCCCCCAGGTCTGCGAGGATGAAGTCCGCCTCCATGCCTTCCACGGCTCCAATGATCCGCTTCTTCTCTGCAGCGCCTGGATTGGCAACACCGCTTGTCATGGTGTCGCCGGGAATCAGGCGCAGGCCGCCAATGGAGGTCTCCACCGCCAGCTCCGCAATTGCGCGGTCACCGGTAGCAAGCGCGTTCCCCAGGCCCCGGCTCCTGTTTCTGACGCCGAGGTAGGTGTGGAGGTTGGACCCCCCGAGGTCCAGGTCTACCATCACCACATCCAGCCCCGCCATTGCCAGTGCTGCGCCAGTATTGGCAGCTATGAGCGACTTGCCCACGCCGCCCTTTCCACTGATAACGGGGATAATCTTCCTCAGGTTCTTGTCGCTTGCGTACATATCCGCACTTCACAGCATATCGCGGGCGATTTTCCCTCGTACAGCAGCCTCAAGCATTCTCCGCTACGGCAGACTCCTGCTATACTCTCCAGACAAGATGGAAGGAATGAGCCCGAAAGACCGCGTCTTCCACATCGATCCGGAGTGCTACGTGGTCTACGTAGGCTCCGGTACGCGGGAGAAGCGCCCCTTCCTGCGGATCGGTGCTGCCGAGGAACTCCCGGACGCCGTGCGCTCGGTCATCTCCACGGTCATCATCCCGGATGCCCCGGTGGGCAACGTGGCCCGGGAGCCGGATAACATGGGTGAGCCGCCAGACCCCGAAACCCGATACGCTGGCAATCGCGGGGTGGTGGATGCCCTCCGGGACGCCATCGGCCACAAAGAAATTCCAACCGCTGATGTTGCCGCTGATCCGGACGACGAGATTCCGGCGGCCGGCGCCTTTGTTTACTTCTATCGCGACGGCAACGTGAAGGTCGTCCGGGACGGCAGCCCAGTCTTTGCACTGGACGAGCGCCGCCGCATGGACAGCCACCTGTACAGCCGGGTTGAGCGAACCGCCCAGCTGGTCAACAGCAATCCCCTGGCTGCGCGCTGGGTCGCAGACCAGAACCCGTCCGCAATATTCTTTGGGGTATCCGCTGCACTCGTCACCGCCGAGGCCTTCGCGGTCCTCCCCCAGACCCCGGCCTCCATTCGCGCTGCCGGTCTTGCGGGAATCCCGATAGACCGTATCTCCTGGCTGGCCACAGACGGCATCAGCGACACGGATGCGGCAATTCTCACCCGGCTTGCGCGCCGCCACCGCAGGGTTCGGATCTGCGGCCAGGACTCAGACGTGGATGAGCGGTACCTGCCGGTTTTCAACCGGATCGGCCTCTCCGCAGCCATTTTCCGTGAGGAAGAAGACTCGACCGCCGGGCTTCCCCGCAGGCTCTCCGGAGGACAGCTTTCGTTAAAACTGGACGATGAGAAGACCGTTCGGGCACGGCCCGGCGATTTCGCCATTAGCTTACGAAATGCCCTGGTGGAGCGCTTTCCTGGCGTGACCATAGTTGACGGCGTCCGCTACACCTGGAGCCCACTGGAAATGCAGGTCCCCAGTGCCGTCAGTCGCTTTGGCAGCGATGCCCTGGAAAAGTGGGAAGCGGCGCTGCAGAAAAAGACCGCCGCAAGCCTCCGGCACATCTTCCGCCATCTGAAGAGCGGGGACCGGAACGCTGCTGCGGCGGTGGAGTTCAGTGTGGAAGACATCTCAACGGAAGCTGCGCTGCTGAGAGCAAATGCCCGCTCGCTGCTTGCCGCCGGAGGATCGCTTCCGCGGAACCGTGCAGAATGGGTGGAAGAGAAGCTCAATGGCGGCCTTAATGCGCCATTGGTCTCCACCGCTGCGCACCCCGTACGCCTGGGGGCAGTCCCGGTCTACCTCTTTGAGCCGGAGGTCCTTGCGACCCTGAGCAAGGTGGAGAAGTCGGCCTACTGCGCGCGTCGAATCCGTGAGATCTGGGCAGAGCCTGCGCCGGTGGATTTCCGTGCGGAGCGAGTCCGTCTTGGTGAGCTTCTACGGCGACTTGCCGGCGGTATGGCTGTATCCACCGGGTCCGTGACCCAAAGCGATTCATCGGATGCTGGAGAGATCCCTGCCGGAACTGCCCCGGATGGCCGCGAAGTAGCGGGGATAGATCCGGAAAGCATGCCCATACCGGAGGATCAGACTTCCCACGATCTGGAGAGCTGGTCCACAGCGCCAACGGCGGCGGAGCGCACAGGTACCCAGGACAATGATGCGCTGGGATCTGCCGGAGAAGGGCAGCAGGAGTCCGAAGGACGTCGTCGCCCCTGGCTGCTGATCGCAGTTGTGGTTGTGCTCCTCCTTGGTGGTGGGTTGCTGGCGCTGCGGCTTCTGGGGGACGGACCCCCGCTCGCTGCAGACTCAGCGCAGGACGGAGCAACCGAAGCCGGCGCCGGCATGGACACCGCCACAGACACCGACGATGAGCCCGAAGGGGCGGTTCTGGGGAGTGGAAGCGGCCTGGATCGTGTCATTGCAATTGGTGAAGGTGGGATCGGCATCACTGTGCTGGATATCCTCCAGGTGACCAACCGGATTGCGGTGGACAACGGTTTCCGTCCCATCGGTGGTGAAGAAGTGCTGGGACTGGATCCCAACTGGATCTTTGTCGGCAATTCGTTCACCCTTCCGGACGGAAGCAATTACGAGGTTTTGCTGGGCGACAACCTCTGGGCAATCACCGAACGCTTCCTGGTAGAGAACGTTGAGGCATCCCAGCAAGAGCTGGCCGGGCTCCTTGACGTTGCCGAAGGCCGGCCGGTCGGCGATGTAATTGCCGATCTGCGATCCCTGCAGTCGAGGGTTTTTGCCCGTACCCTGAGGGAGCGAATTGACGTGCTTGTACAAGAACTGCAAGGTGGCTCACAGCAGCAGCCTTGATACACCCCGCAAAGGGTAGCATTATTCCGGGTAGCGGCCGCAGAACGCGTCCAGCCGCCCATTCAGGAGGAGTGATTCATGGGTGATATTCGCCGAAGTCCCAACGTTTTTCATCCCGAGCGTCCCTCGGCGGTCGGTTCGCGGAACAGTCTTGCCCAGGAAGGCCGCGCCCAGAAAGACGAGTATGAGCAGCTGATTCAGGAGGAGACCTCCAAGGTTCTGGAGACCATCCAGACCAAGCTGCCCAAGGATGTCCTTGAGCGCCTGGAAGTGATGGGCGGGTTGAAGGAGAAGCTCTACAACTACGTCAACCAGAACTACCAGAACATGTTCAACCGGTACATCACCACCTCGGAAGACGAGATGGTGAAGAAGGTCCGGAACTTCATCGACAAGGAAGAGAACAAGGCCCTTGCGCGCTATACGCCCAAGGAAATCGCCGCGATGCTGGACGAGATTGCCGGTTCCGACAAGTTCAACACCGGTGAGATCGAAAAGTCGATCGTCAACATGTATGGACACCTCCAGGGTCACATTCAGCGTGGAATGAACGATCTGGAGAACGAGACCAACAGCCTGCTGCGGCAGAAGACGGATGTTGGTGCGTTCATCCGCGGTGAGAATGCCTACTCGGTTGTCAAGTGCGCGTTCAAGGACAACGGGTTCAAGCCCAAGGTCATCAGTGACGTCAAGTTGTCCGTGAACATCCTGGACAGCGAGCTGATCAGT
This sequence comes from uncultured Spirochaetaceae bacterium, assembly GCA_964591085.1. Classification (GTDB taxonomy): domain Bacteria; phylum Spirochaetota; class Spirochaetia; order DSM-27196; family CAZPXH01; genus CAZPXH01. The sequence continues at coordinate 60,094 of CAZPXH010000010.1, forward strand.
CCCATCTTCCAGTATCAGTCCACCGTTGAGTACCTGATCAAGGATCAGATCAGCCGAACCATCACCAACTTCATTGAGAAGGAACTGGAAGCTTTCCAGGACCAGATTGTTGATGAGGGCAAGGAAGAACTGTCTGACACCGAGATCATCTTTGAGAAGATGAAGCGCGTTCCCAACTACACGGATGACAACTCCGAGGATGAGAACAGCAAGCGCTACACCTTCCTGGCCAAGGAACTCATGGACAAGATTGAAGGTCTGCGCGCGGAGATTGATCCCCGCGAGTTTGACCCTCTGAACATCCGGGAGAACCTGAAGAAGATCATTGATATGGAGAACATCCGGAACCGTGGCTTCAACACGGCGGTGAACTCCCTGACTGCCATCCTGGACACCAGCAAGATGGGCTATCAGTACATCGAGAACCTGAAGAATGCCCGCGAGCTCATAATCCGCGAGTACGAGGACACGGATGAGACCCGTCTGCCCGATGAGCGTTACCAGATCCGCCTGAAGTACTACGATCCGGAGCAGCTTCAGAAGGAACAGGAAGCCTACGACACGCAGCTTGAGAACTTTCGGCTGAAGATTCAGGAAGCCTATGACGTGGTCATGGCCGTCTATGACGGCAGCAAGTCCGGGTTCCGCGTAAACGACTTTGAGGATCTTGTTCGCCGCACCCGCACCCGGGCGCAGCGGCGCAAGGAAGCGATACTGACCGAAGAAGCCGGTGACCCGATTGTTGACGAGCTGCAGAAGACCTGGAACGAGATCCAGGAAGTCAAGGCCAGCTCCACTGACGTAGAGCGCCTCAACCAGACCTACCTCTATGAGAAGAGCCTCTTCAAAAAGATGCTGGTCCGTCTGCGGGACAAGGTGGTTGAGATCTACGAGTTCCAGAACCCCAGGGAGCGGGTCATCCTGGACGAGCGGCTCAACTTCCTGCAGAAGCAGTTTGAGAGCTTTGACTACCGCATCAACCCCTACCACATCCAGCCGGGACTTCTCCTGGACGTGGACATCACCAGTATCAAGCGGAAGAAGTTCACGCTGCTGGGAATGGCCAACGTGCTGAACGAGTTCCTGCACGGCGTGTCCAAGGGCTTCCAGGATGCTGCATTTGCGGCCTTCAAGCGGCGCCGGAGCACCGTTCGTGCGGACCTTGATCAGGCCTTCACGAGCGAAATTGACCAGTCCGTTGCTCCGCATGGCGGTGGCGGCGGTGGCGCGGCGCAGCCTGTGGGTAGCCCGGTCAGTGGCCGCGCAGACGTCACGCCTTCCGGTGGTGACGATCTGGAAGAGCTCTAGACCGGCCGATGGCACAGTCTTTGAATTTTCTGGCGACACGGAGCGGCTTCAATGCCGCTCTTCGCCATTTCAAGGCCACAACCGGATTCAGTAAGCAGGTTGGCTCCGGTGCAAACCTCGCTGATTTGTTGAACCGGGCGCTTGCCGCTGGTCAGATTGAGCAGCACCAGCTTGGTCCCGCCTTGTCTGCGCTCCTTGTGGACAAGTTTGGCTACGCCATAAAGAGCCACAACCTGGAGCAGGAGATTGCTGAGATCGCGGCAATTCCGGACGCCATTGCCGAGTGGACCGGGATCCAGCTGGTCCTTGCCTACGAGCACCCGAATGCAGGTCTCTTTGTAATCAACCCTCGGGACCTTGCGCAGTTTGAGCCGGCACTCCCGTTACTCCGGGATGAGCTCGTGGTGGTGTACGCAGGCGCGGTTCGGGGTGAGGTGGATCCGGCCGTGCTTTCGCAGGCTGCAAACGACTTCCTGACTATCCTGGAAGGTGGATCCGTGGAAGCCCGCAAGGAGTACGCCGGATCAGGCGCAAGGGCTGCTGCTGCTCCGCCACCGCCCCCACGTCCGGGCACCTCCGCTGCAGCTTCGGCTGCAGCAGCTCCCAGCGGCGCGCAGCGCATGACACCGCGGACCGGGGTGCTGGTCACCAATGAGCTGTTCCACAACGGTAACGTAGAAGCGTGGAAGAAGATCATTGAGAGCTACCGGCAGAAGTACCAGGGGCTGGATGTCCTGATCTGGTACGAGGGGGAGCGAATCAACGATATCAACGCTCTGTTCAAGTGGGGCAAGGTGAAGCACGGAACCCCCATCATGATCAGTGTGGTTGGCGACAACATCCAGGGCGTTGCCAAGCTCAAGCGTTACCTTTTTGAGGGTGCGAGCCCCCGCTTTGAGATGTTCCTCAAGGGTGGTGTAGATCGCGTCCTTGATCTGTTCTAAGGAAGGACCATGAGCCAGGTTTACTCATTCAGCGCGACTCAGTATCAGACGGCGCCCGAGGTGCTGGAGGCCATCGGCAGCCGGGGGAAGCACGTGATGCAGCTTTCCTCCCTGGAGATGCCGATTGCCCCTGGCTTCATTGTGGACAATGAAACCATTGCTGCATTCCCGGACAAGCCCGATCCCGGATGGAAACTGTTGAAGAGCGCGGTGGACTCTGCCGGGAAAGACTTTGGGAAGGCTTTTGGAAGCGCGGAGAATCCGCTGCTGGTGAAGGTGGTTGAGTCCCCCATGCTCAATGTTTCACCCAACTTCCGCAGCATTCACAATCTCGGACTCTGTGAGCCCACGCTCCCCGGTTTTGCCGAGAAGGTGGGAGAGGACTTTGCCTATCAGGAGTACGCGTTTCTGGTAAGCCTGATCGCCGAACTGGAAAGCGAGGCGGTAACTGACAAGGCCCGCCTGAAGAGTCTGGATGCCTTCATCAAGGCGCTCCGGAAGGCAAAGACAAAGAACAGCGTGGTCAATGCACTGACAAAGCATGACGGGCTGATGCCCTCCGAGCTGTACACGGATGCTGCCTTTCAGCTGAGCTATGTGGTCCGCAAGTTCCGGGATGCAATCAAGGACAACCCAACTGCCAGCGACTCTGCGCTGATGGTGCAGGCCATGGTCTACGGCAACTTTGACGCGCAGAGCTCCTTTGGAGCCTTCTACACGCACCACATCGTCACCGGTGAGAAGGTGTTGCAGGGAAGCTTTGTTCGCCAGGCTTTTGATGACAGCAATGCGGAAGGCGAGCCCATCGCCAAAATTGACAAGGAATACCTTGACCATCTGACGAGCATTGCCCGGACACTGGAGCACACCTTCAAGGAGATCAGGCAGGTACGCTTTACGATTGAGAGCGGGAAGCTCTGGCTGATTGACCAGACCCCGGTCCCGGGAAAGTCAGCGCAGGCCGAGATCCGCACGCTGCTGGACCTGCACGCGGAAGGAGTGGTTGACGACGCTCACGTGATCAATGCGGTGAAGCCGGGCCGGCTCAGCGAGATTCTGCATTCTTCCCTGGATCCGGCCTCTGTGGCCAAGGTCCACGCGGTGTCCGGTGGGATCGCTGGCGCCGTTGGCGCGGCAATCGGCCGGGTCTTCTTCAACACTGACAAGCTGATTGAGGAGCACCGCGCGGCCGTTCAGCGCGGCGAGGACGCCGATGTTATCCTGGCAATGCCATCAACCCTCGCTGAAGATGTGAAGGGGATTGAGATTGCAAAGGGTGTGCTGGCAAGCGAGGGTGGCTACGCGAGTCACGCGCCGGTTGTAGCCCGCAGTCTTGGCAAGGTTGCCATGGTCTACCCGGAGATCCAGTGGCTGAAGAACTCCATGAAGATCGGTGGCAAGACCGTGAAAGAGGGCGACTACATCACCCTCAACGTCCCCTACTACGAGGATCCAACCATCTACCTCGGCAAGGGAGTGCTCACCAAGCCGACACCGGAAGACTCAGGGCTGCTTGAGTTCCTGGACATCGTCCAAAAGAAGATCGGCGACTTTGACGTGCACGCCAACGCTGACCAGCCGCGGGACGCAGCCCTCAGCCGGACCTTTGGCGCAACCGGTATTGGTCTGTGCAGAACAGAGCACATGTTCTTCAGTGAGGACCGCATCAACCGGTTCCGGCTGATGATCCTTGCCCGGGATGAGAAGGACCGGGTAGAGGCGCTCGAATCCCTCCGCCCGGATCAGACCGAGGATTTCTACAACCTTCTGAAGATCATGGACGGCTACCCCGTCACCATTCGGCTGCTGGACGCGCCGCTCCATGAGTTCCTCCCGAGCACCCGCGAGGCGATGAAGGAGTTCATCACCACTATCCGCAAGATGAAGCCCTCCCTTACGCCGGACGAGATCCGGGGCCGGTCCAGCATGCTTCGGGAGTTCAATCCTATGCTTGGACACCGGGGTGTGCGGATTGCCATCTCTTACCCTGAGATCTACCGTATGCAGATCCGGGCCATCTTTGAGGCCGCGTATCGACTGAAAAAGGAAGGCAAGGATCCGCACCCAGAGATCATGATTCCTATTGTGATGAGCGCGAGCGAGCTCAAGGTCATGCGCAACGGCAAGAAGATTGAAGGGAAAACTATCCAGGGGATCACGGACATAGAACAAGAGATCCGGAAGGCGATGAAGGCCAAGAAACCCGTGGACTACAAGGTCGGCACCATGATTGAGCTGCCCGCGGCTGCGCTGCAGGCTCACGAAATCTCCCGTTACGCGGATTTCTTCAGCTTTGGTACCAACGACCTCACACAGACCACAACCGGATTGAGCCGGGACGACTTCAATAACTTCTTCAGTGACTACAACGAGCTTGACCTCCTGGAGGCCAACCCGTTCAAGGTTCTTGTAAGCCAGGTGAAGGAAATGATTGAAATCGCCTCCACCCGGGGTCGGATTGCCAGACCGGACATAAGCCTTGGCCTCTGCGGCGAACACGGCGCGGAACCCAGCAACATGGAGTTCTTCCATGACGTGGGGCTGAACTACGTGTCGGTTTCTCCGTATGGAATTCCTATTGCAAAGCTGGCGATTTCGCAGATGAATCTGAAGCAGCAGGGGCTCGGAGCATAGAATCCGGGCTCGTTCGCGGGCATGGCGTTTCTGGCCGCGCGGCTTGCCTTTACCTATCCTGTCTCCAGGCTCCGTTTGCGGGCCAGGAGGTGTGCGCTTACATCCAGAAGCTCCTGCAGGGTATCCACACTTTCATCGCTGACGGGGATCTCTCCCGCGGCCCGAAGTAGTTGCAGCTCCCGGGCGGCCAGCTCCAGGTGCTGGCTTCCGACCGGCAGCTTGCTGAGCTGGGTGTCAAACAGGATACGTTTCACTACCAGCATAAGGATCTCGTAGGCGTGGATGTAGTGACGCCAGAGCGGGTAGCTCCTTCGTCCAACCGGCATCTCCGGTGGACGATCTGTTCCCATGGCTCGGAACATGATGAAGGAAAACTCGGTGAAGCTTTCGGCGGCGGCAAGCTCATCGGGGAGGGCATTTCCGGACTCCAGTGCCCGCAACTCGGTCAGGCCACGGTTCATTGAGCGCATTACGCTGCGATAACGCAATCGCTGGGTGCCCTCTGTCCGCTGGTGCGGATTGTCAAAGCCGTAGCTGAAGAAGGTGAAGATCGCCTCCAGGATTCTATCCTCGGCAGCGCAGTAGGCCGTCCAGAAATCCGCCATGTGATCGGCGCAGGCTACCACGGATTGGCCGCGGGATCAGCGTTCGCCGGATGCTCGCAGACGGACCTGCGGTAATGTGCAGATTCCGTTCAGTCCTGATAGACTTTCCACCAGGAACTATGGCAATCATTAAGCAGCTGTTCAAAGCCTACGAAGCAAACGACCTGCCGGCGGTTGGCGGGTACATCGTCAGCGTCCACTACGACCCCAACAACACCTACACCCGCTATGAGGTGGTGAGTTTTGGAAGCGTGAAGGACATCTATCTCAGCGAGGATGGCCTGGTATTCCAGGCAGACGGGTACAAGCTCTTCATTCTGGTTGAGCCTGCTGATTACAACCAGAAGCACGTGGAACCAGCGTATCGCACGTCCATGGAAGCGATTCCCTATCGGTTCAAGGAAGTGAACACCTTCGTCAGTAAGCGGCAGGACCGGATCATGGTTGGCAAGCAGCCGGTAGCTACGTACTCCAGCTTCACCATTGTCCGTCCGTCCGGCAACGACCTCTGCTACATCTTCCTTCCCAGCGATGACATTCAACCCGCTATGGTGGACTACTTCGTCAAGTCGCTGAACAAGGAGGCGAGAGTACCCCGCTCAGACGCCGAGCAGGTTGCAACAGATCTGATTCGGCCAGCACTTGCAGAGATCGTGCCGGAGGGCGGCGGCTTCAAGTAGGCCGCGACGTCAGCTCGCGGGATGAGCGCGCGTTGGGTGAGGTCCGGCGGAGGCACGCGAAGTCACGCGAAGTCAAGTGGGGTTATCTGAAGTCAGTTGAAGTCAGTTGAAGTCAGCTGGTCCCCACGGAGTCACCCGGTAGCACCTGTATCTCCGATCGGGCGATTCGTGTGCCAAGCATGATGGTGATGTGTCCGCCGCCCTCGGCCTGCAGGCCATTGTTGTCCACCCAGTTCTCTTCCCGAAGGAGGATCATAGGGTTGGGAACATCTGGGTCATCCGTGCCGTATTCCATCCAGATCACTGGCGTTGGATGTTCTCCCGCGTAGTGCCCAAAGACGGGCTTTCCGAAGCCGGCAGGCCTGAACTGAACTTCCCGTTCCTCTTCCGCAATGACCATCGGGGGCATTGCCGGTTCTTCCGCGTATTCCAGCTCGGTCAGCTCAAAGTGGTCCGGGTCCTCGGGCTCGGCAAAGAAGCCGAGAAAGCCCTCTGAGACAAAGTCCAGCCGGGTTCCGGTGGGAAATTCATCCGGGACAAAGTAGATGCGAATATCGGGTTTCTCAACGCCCAGAGCCACAACCAGCACATCGTCACCCTGCTCGCTCTCCAGGTTGTACAGCGCAAACCTCGCGGCAATGGCGCCTGAACGCGCATCCGGAATCTCAAAGATGCGCTTGGTCTGGACACGGTAATCCATACCCTCCGTGCCGGCTTCTTCCAGGGATTGGAAATCCCGGACGATGACGATATCCCCCGGTTCAATCTCTTCAAAGAAGCTTGGCGAGTCCGGGTTCAGCAACCGCTGTGGCCGACGCTCCCCTTCGTCCCTGCGCCCGAACATCAGCGCCTCCGGCCCAACACGTTGACCACCGTGGACACAAGGAAGAAGACGATGATCATGGATATTGCGCTACGGAAAAAGCTGAAGTGGCTTACGTGCATTGGTGCTCCGCCCCACCAGTAGCCCTGGGAGTACATCAGGCTGTTCATCATTGCGGTATCCCGGAAGGCGCTGTACGCAACCCAGGTGCCAAGTGCGGGGTCAATGTAGCCGTAGCCCCCGCGGGTAGCGTCGTATCTGACGTTCACGCTCTGGCCGTTAACGGTGGTGGACTGGGGGATATGGGATGGCCTGGTAGAGGGCCTGCTCGCAAAGGAGCTGGAGTACTGATTGCCGTAGCGCTGCTGGAACCCGCTTGCGGCGGCGTCCCTGCTCTGGAAGGTAGTCCCGTTCCGGCGCGCGGTGCTGTAGATTGACCGGCTTTGGGTGCTGGAAAGGCCGCGAGTGCCACTGACGGCGGTCCCGGAGCCGATCCTGCTTGTGGTTCCGGCGGTCCGGCTGCCAAAGGTGCTCCGGGAGCTGCCGAATGAGGAGCGCGAGGAACTGAAGCTCCGGGAGCTTCCCCAGCTGGATGAGCGTCCGATTGATCCCCCGAATGAGGATCTGCGCGCCCAGGCGTCTTCTGGAACGGCAACAAGCAGCACCGCCAGCACGGCAAGCACCCGGAGAACCGTGCCGGAAAGCGTCCGGGGCCTGTTGTTCTCAGACTTCATTCAATGACTCCTTCTGCCGGCAGTTCCACCGCGGCTGGATCTAAGGGGTCTGCAGCAAGGCTCTGGGACGTGTATGCAGAGCCAATCAGAAGCGCGAGTGCCAGAAAGCCAACCGCGAGCACTGCTGATGCCGCCAGGTTCTTCTGCTCCCCAACTTCAGCACCGAGGGAAACTCCCGGGAGTACCACCTTGTCAATGAAGACCCGACCGAGGGCTAGAATCAGAATGCCGCTCAGGCTCAGGACTGAACTCAGTGCCAGTTCCGGAAGCAGCGCGCTGCCAGCGCCAACCAGGGATGCACGCACAATCAGGCCCACCGCTACCAGCCAGGCGGCAAAGCCAATACCAACAGCGGCATTGTCTCTGTTCTCTACCTCATCATGGAGATCGTAGGGAGTGATCCACTGATACACCAACCCGGAGATCACCATCACGAGCTGGCCAAATGCCCAGTACACGACGATGTCCCGAACGGCGATTCCCCAGCCGGGCGAGGTGCCGGCCATTGCACCGCTGAGAACCAGCCCGGAGCCGATCAGGCTCCCGGCTACAACCCAACCGGTTCCCAGGTTTCGGTCTTCAATGAGCTCCTTCTTCACGGCAAAGCGCGGCAAGACCAGTGCATCATTGATGAGGTATGAAGCCCGGAGGAGCGGAATTCCGAGGGCAAGTGAGAGAGCAATGCCCAGGAGGTTCTCCCCAGGATCGGGGCCCAGCACCAGAAGTGCGCCGCCCATTGCCAGGGCCACGCCGCCCATGTAGCCGGCGGTAACCAGCCCCACCGCAGGGTTGTCTGAGCGGGTCAGTTCCTCCGTGAGGGAGTAGCTGGTGGTGAGGTCCAGGAACAGCTTGGCAAGCGCAAGGCCGCCCAGTCCCAGAATGACGTAGGGTAAAAGCACTACCAGGGTGATCAGGGGTTCGGTGAGGGTTTCCATCGGATAGTCCTTTTCTGAGTCTCCAGCCCTCCCTGCGGGCTGTCAAGGAAGCCTGCTGCATGGCACCGTTGTGACGCGGCAGTTCTACCTGGCCGCATACCAAGGAGGATTCATGAGTGATAGAAGGGGGAATTTCCCCGTAGTGCTTCTGCAGCTTTCCCTGGCCATCTATTTCCTGACGCTGGGAGTTATCGGGATTCTGACCTACAACTCTCCGGGCAGCGAACTGGCGCGTGCCTTCTCCAGCTTCTTCCAGACCGGCAACAGCGGTGTTATTGACCTGGTGATTTCCATTGTGCAGGTGCTTTCCGGCCTGGTGGTACTTGCCAGCCTGTTTGTGCGGGTTTCCCGCTCCGGACTGTACTTTGCGATTGTGATTGTCCTGGTGATCTGGCTCGTCCAGATTGCCTACTACCGCGTGATTATTGGATTGCTGGAACCCGAGTTCTGGAGCTGGCTCAACGTGATTTCGCGGGAACTGGTGATTGCGGCCGGCTTGTGGGTGGTTGCCAGGGACTACAGCTAGGTCCTGACTGCCGAAAGGCGGTAAGAGCAGGGGCGGGGTCACGGATGTCGCGGCCCCGCCTGTCCTGCGGAGCGTCAGTTGACGCTGATGGCCTCCACCGGGCAGTCCTCGGCGGCTTCCCGTACGGCCTGCTCCAGATCAGAGGGGACTTCGCCGTCAATTGCTACGGCAACATCTCCGTCCATCTTGAAGACATCCGGCACTTCGCTGACGCAAAGCTCGCAGCCAGTGCAGGTATCTGTGTCTACAACAGCCTTCATACCCTTCTCCTTTCGAGAATTATTTCTAGATAAGTATGGCCGTAGAACGCATCGGAAGCAAGGGGCAATTGCGGCGGAGCTCCCAATGCCATCCTGCTGCGGCTCTCACAGAACCCTCACGCACGCCTCACCGTACCCTGATGGACATGGCGGACGGTATGGCCTATTCATGTAAAGGAGGAATGCTGTGAAGCGAATTCTGCTCTCAGCCGCTGCGGTTCTGCTTTTTGCCGCAGCCTGTACCAGCACCGAGGTTACCGGTGTGGTAGACGGTGTGGATTTCAGTGACGGGCTCCAGGGAGTCCGGATTGGCCGCTATGATTCCGGCCTTGGGGAAGGGGCTTCCGAGATTGTGGCATGGGCCGCCGACCGCAACGAGCTCTACGTGGTGAACGCAGAGAACGTGTCCGTGGATGTGCTGGATATCAGCAATCCCGCTGATCCGTTCATGGTCCGCCAGATTGACGTCTCGGACCTTGGTGCCGGGGCAAACAGCGTGGCGTACAAGAACGGTCTTGTTGCCGTTGCGGTGGAAGCGGAAGCCATTGAAGCCAATGGCCTGATCGCGTTCTACAACGTTGACGGTGTACTGGAGGGAACGGTGGAGGCCGGGGTGCTTCCGGACATGGTGACCTTCAGCCCGAACGGTCGCTATGTGCTTGTGGCAAACGAAGGTGAGCCCTCAGACGACTACCAGACAGACCCCGAGGGAAGCATCACCATAATTGACATCAGTAACGGTGTCAGCTCTGCCACTGCGCGGACTGCAGGCTTTGCGGCATTCAATCCCCGCATTGACCAGCTCCGAGCCGCCGGTGTCCGAATCTTTGGTCCCGGTGCAAGCGTTGCCCAGGACCTGGAGCCGGAGTACATCACGGTGACTGATGACAGCAGTACCGCGTTCGTGTCCTTGCAGGAGAACAACGCCATTGCTCGCGTGGACATTGCCAGCGCTACGGTGACGAGCATCTTTCCGCTTGGCACCAAGACCTACAACGTGACCGGCAATGAGATTGATGCCAGCAACCGGGATGGCGGAATCAACATCCGTACCTGGCCCGTGGAAGGCATGTACCAGCCGGACGCTATAGCGAGTTTCCAGCTTGACGGTGTTACCTACCTGGTTACCGCCAACGAAGGCGATGCGCGCGACTACGACGGATTCAGCGAAGAAGCCCGTGGCGCTGATCTCACGCTGGAAGAAAGCCGCTTTGCTGACATTGAGACGCTCCTTCTTGACGAAAACCTTGGCCGCCTGGTGACAACCACCGCGAGTGGCGACAGGGATGGGGACGGTGAGTTTGATACCTTCTTCTCCTTTGGGGCGCGCAGCTTCAGCATCTTTGCCGTTCAGAACAGCCGCCTGAGCCTGGTTGGTGACAGCGGCTCGCAGATTGCCCGGATTCAGTCCGAACTGCAGCCCGACGGTTTTAACGCCAACGACGGCCTGCTGGAGGAGGTTGACGCGCGCAGCGATGACAAGGGTGCCGAGCCCGAGGCCGTGGTTGTCGGCAAGATCGGCAGTTCTCGCTACGCCTTTGTTGGCCTGGAGCGGAGCCTGGGCGGCGTGATGGTCTTTAACATCGATGATCCGTCCGCACCGATCTTTGAGACCTGGCTTCTGTCCAACGACGGTACCGGTGCTCCGGACGCAGACGTTGCACCCGAGGGCCTGGTTTTCATCCCTGCAGAAGAAAGCCCCACCGGTTCTCCGCTGGTGGTTGCCAGCTATGAGGTGAGTGGCAGCGTCGCCATCTTTGCGCTGCAGTAGGAGCTGAGGCTTCTCTCTAGTTCCCGGCCCGACCGTTGCCCGCAGGCAAGGGTCGGGCCTATTCTTTCAGCGATATGTTCGTCAGACGCGTTGAAGAACCAGGACTCGCCCAGTCCAGCTACTTCATTGCCTGCCAGGCAAGTGGAGAGGCAGTGGTGGTGGATCCTCACCGGAACATTGAGGTGTACGAGGCGGTTGCCGAGGAACAGGGCTTCCGCATCATTGCGGTTACCGAGACTCATATCCACGCCGACTTTGTTTCCGGTGCGCGTGCCCTCGCCGAGCAGACCGGAGCGGAGCTCTTTCTGTCCGACACCGGCGGTCCGGACTGGCTCTACGGATTCCCCCACACCGGCCTGAAGGATGGAAGCGAAATCCACGTTGGCAAGATCCGCCTCCAGGCAATGGCCACCCCGGGACACACGCCGGAGCACCTGAGTTTCCTGCTGTTTGATGCTGAGTCTGAAGAACCCATGGCCACCATCACCGGCGACTTTGTGTTTGTCCGGGATGTTGGGCGCCCGGACCTTCTGGAAGCCGCAGCCGGAGTTGCCGGTAGCGCAGAAACCGGCGCGCGGCAGATGTATCAGAGTCTGCAGCGATTTCGCGGTCTCCCGGAGTTCCTCCAGATCTGGCCGGGCCATGGCGCCGGTTCCGCCTGCGGACGGGCGATGGCGGCAGTTCCGGGCTCTTCTGTCGGCTATGAGCTACGCACCAACTGGGCGCTCCGCGAACAGGCCGAGGACCGTTTTGTGACAGAGCTCCTGCGCGATCAGCCGGAAGTGCCCACCTATTTTGCGCGAATGAAGCAGATCAACCGGGATGAGCAGCCGCTCAATCGCTTTGTGCAGCCTGGACATCTTGGCGCCGAGGAGGCGGCAAGTGCCATTCTGGGGGGAGCGTTGGTGGTGGACACTCGGGATCGGGAGGACTTTGCCGCAGAGTACCTGGCCGGAAGCCTCCACATTGAGGCTGATGCAAGCATCGGCAACTGGGCAGGTTGGCTGATTCCCCCGGATCAGGACCTGCTCCTGGTAGCGGACCCGGAGGCGGCTCCTGACCTGGCAGCAGCGATGTTTCGCGTGGGAATTGACCGCGTCCTCGGCTTTGTCGGAAGCCTCTCCGGGATTGTGGCACCACGGGGCAAGGCGGATCGGGTTGATCTGGTGTCTGCGGACCAGCTCATCCGGGACGGGACTCCGGTGATGGATGTCCGCTGGACCAGCGAATACACGGAAGCGCACGTGCCCGGGGCGCTGCATCGGCCCCTTGGTTACCTGAATTCGGCTCCAGAAGGCCTGGATCCCAACCAGCCGGTTCTGGTGCACTGCCGCAGCGGTCACCGATCATCCATTGCTGCAAGCCAGCTCCGCCGGCTGGGTTTCCGCAAAGTCTTTGACCTCAGACCCGGTTTCAATGGGTGGCGGGATTCCGGGCGTCCGGTGGAGCAGTCCTGAAGATGAAGAAGATCAAGCCCGGGCCCGGACAGGAGTCGGTGTGGGATTACCCGCGCCCGCCACGGCTGGAGGCCATCACGCATACCCTGCTTGTGGAGTTTGGCGGCGAGGTGATTGCGCAAACCAGCCGTGGCTATCGCATCCTGGAGACCTCTCATCCGCCCACCTACTACTTCCCACCGGATGACGTCAGGAAGGATCTGCTCCGGCCGGCATGGGGCAACACTATCTGCGAGTTCAAGGGCCAGGCGAGCTATTTTGACATTGTGGTGGGTGAGCGCGATTCACCCCGTGCCGCGTGGATCTACCCGGACCCGACTCCGGCATACCGCGCGGTGAAGGACTACTTCTGCTTCTATGCTAGCCGCATGGACCGCTGCACGGTAAACGGAGAGGAAGTCCAGGCCCAGGCCGGCGACTTCTACGGCGGGTGGATCACCAGCCGGGTGGTGGGGCCCTTCAAGGGGGAGCCGGGGACCTGGGGATGGTAGCCGAGGCACCACTGCTTTCGGCGGCACTTCGGTAGATCGCGTCCAGGATCTCCTGCACTACCAGGCCTTCACTACCGGGGGCGGGATGCGGCCGGTCCGCAATGATGGCATCTACAAACTCGTACTGGGATGGCTCCGCCTTCTGTCTCCGGGCAATTGCCTGATTCACCGGTCCGTTCGGCCCGTTGGTGTAGTACTCGGCGGCAAACTCGTAGCCTTCCTTCAGGTTCCACTGCTTGAGCCCGCCCCTGGTACCAACCAGGCGCGTCTCCATCAGTTCGCGTTCCCGGATATGTCCAATCCAGGACGCCTCCAGCGATAGTACCGCCCCGGAATCCAGGCGGATGAAGGCGGCAGCCATGTCTTCCACGCTGAACCCCGCGCCCATGCGCCGTGTGCCACGCGCGTTGAAATCCACCGCGCTTACCGAGATCGGCCGCGGATACCCCATGAGCCAGAGGGCAAGGTCCAGCCGATGCACTCCCAGGTCAATCAGTGGTCCACCGCCGGAGCGCGCACGATCACTGAACCAGCCGGTTCGCCCGGGGATGCCGTCACGCCGGTGCCAGACGCTGCGCGCGTAGTAGATATCGCCCAGGCGCCCCTCTTTCACCACAGCCTTCAGGGCTCGCGCGGTTGCGGAGAATCGGAAGCTGAAGTTGATCATCAGGCGTTGGCCGGTACGCTCGGCTGCCTCCTGCATCCGGCGGGCATCCGCAAGGGTATGCGCCATGGGTTTCTCACACAGCACGTGGACCCCCGCCTCCATCGCCTGAACGGCAAGGGGCGCGTGCAGGTCATTTGGCACAGCAATGCTCACGATGTCCGGCTGCTCCTGCGCAAGAAGCGTTTCCAGATCCGCGTAGGCCGCGGGGATCTTCATCCGGCGGGCGATGTCCTGCCGAAGCGACGCATTGGGATCAGCGATCGCCACAACATCACAGAGGGGATGGCGCCGGTATCCCAGGATGTGGTCCCGTCCAATTCCCAGGCCCACAACGGCGGCCCGGAGGCGTGCGCGGGGCTGGGGCATCAGCGGATATCCTCACGCGTCTGCACAATTCCGGTGCTCGCATATTCTGCACCGCGGTCAGCGATAGGGGAGAGACTGTCCGGGACGTTTGGTGCATCCGCGGTTGAGCGCCGGATGCTCGGGCGGGCCCAGCGCGCGGCGTTCACCAGAATCTGCAACACCTCCGGGTGGTGGTAGATGGGGTAGCTTTCGTGGCCCGGGCGGAAGTAGAACACCCGGCCGTTGCCCCGCCGCCAGGTACAGCCGCTGCGGAACACCTCCCCGCCCTCAAACCAGCTGATGAAGATGAGCTCGTCCGGTTCCGGAATATCGAATCGCTCTCCGTACATCTCTGCCGCGGGAATCTGAATGTAGTCACCGATTCCCTGGGTGATTGGGTGTGCCGGCTGCAGGTTCCACAGCCGCTCAATCTCCGCTGCCTCCCGCCACTTCAGTCCGCCATTGGTCCCCATCAGCCTGCGGAAAGGCCTGCTGAAGTGCGCGGAATGCAGCGCTACAAACCCCATGCCGGAGAGGACCGCTTGCTGCACCCGGTCCACAACGTGCTCCGCCACCTTGTTGTGCGCGGCGTGCCCCCACCAGAACAGGACGTCCGTCTGGTCCAGCAATGCTTCCGAAAGGCCGTGCTCCGTGTCTGCAAGCGTTGCGGTGTGCACGTCCATATCAGGCTCACGACCCAGCCGCTCGGCTATAGCTCCGTGGATGCCCGTGGGATAGATCTGGCCGACTCTGGGGTTCTGCACCTCGTGGATGTGTTCGTTCCAAACAAGAATCCGTATTGCACTGTCCATGTGCTTTCAACAGTGCCACACGCGGGTATGCTGTATCCATGGCCTATCGGAGCAGAAGAAGCATTGCGGAGCCGCCGGGCACCCTCCACAGCGAGCGGCAGAGTGCCGCCCTCATTGATGAAATGCAGTACAACCCTGCCGGGAGCAGCTGGACGGAAGGGATCAGCGGGGCAGATTTCCAGCCAGGCGCTCCGATGCCGGAAGTCATTCGCTGGATCAACGTGGTGGGCGTCAATGATGTGTCCCTCCTGCGGCGGATGGCGGAGGTCTATGGCCTGGACACCCTGCTGCTTGAAGACGTTCAGAAGGCGGCATCCCGTCCAAAGATTGACGACTACCGGACCTATGCCTTCCTGACACTGCGAATGCTGCGCGTTGAGGAGGAGCACATTGAAAGCGAACAACTCTCCGTGGTGTGGATGCCCGGCCTGGTGATCACCTTTCAAGAACGCCCGGGAGACCTGTTTGAGGGGATCCGCGAGCGCATCCTCACCGGGACAGGGAGAATCCGTGCAATGGGCGCAGACTACCTGGTCTATGCGCTGGTTGATGCGATCGTCGATCACTACCTGTTGGTGGGTGATTTCCTGCAGCAGGAGCTTGAGGAAATTGAGACCGATGTCCTGGGCGGCGAGGATCGCCACATTCCGGTTGCAATGCGGGAGGTAAGGGGAGAACTCATTCGCGCCAGACGCGCGCTTGCGCCCCTGCGGGAGGTGGTGGGCCACATCCTCAAGGGTGAGGTCTCACAGTGCGCCCAGGCCGTGCTGCCCTTCTACCGGGATGTTTATGACCACATCCATGAAAACATGGACACCCTGGAAACGCTCCGGGAAATGAGCGCAGATGTCAGCAACAGCTTTCAGACCCAACTGGCGTCAAGCCTGAACGAGGTCACCAAGGTGCTGACAATCATCGCGACCATCTTCATCCCGCTTACCTTCCTTGCCGGAATCTACGGGATGAACTTCCAGCACATGCCTGAGCTCGGATGGCGCTGGAGCTACCCGGTGGTAGTGGGCGTGATGCTGATCATTGGGCTGGCCATGGTCCGCGCCTTCCGAAAACGCCGCTGGCTCTGACTCAGGCTCCGTACAGGGCCTGAACCCTGCGGGCAAATGCAAGCCGGCTCTCTTCCCAGGTGTAGAACATGTGGCCCCCGCCGTAGTGCTCAAGCGTCACGCGGGAGCGAGATGCTTCGTCCAGCTTCATGTTCGCCACAATCCGGTTGGAGGAGAAGTAGGGAGTCACCAGGTCAAACACACCGTGGGAAATCAGCACCTTCATGTGCGGGTTCAATGAGATCCCAAAGCGGAGGTCATCCGTGGCACCAATGCCGGTCTGCAGGACGTGCTTCTCGTAGTCAACCTGCCAGGAAGGGCCCGCTACGCGAGACAGGA
Source organism: uncultured Spirochaetaceae bacterium (assembly GCA_964591085.1). Classification (GTDB taxonomy): domain Bacteria; phylum Spirochaetota; class Spirochaetia; order DSM-27196; family CAZPXH01; genus CAZPXH01. The sequence goes on from CAZPXH010000010.1 coordinate 76,486, forward strand.
GCTCGTATCGCCTGGGTGTTTCCAGCCCGATCTCCCGCCTGAGCTGATGGTTCACCGCGCTCCGGAAGGCACCGTCAATTCCGGTGAGCGTTGGATCCGGGCCTTCGTAGCGTTCCCGGTCCGGGTAGGGATCCCGCCCGGTGATGGTGGCATCATAGCGCCCCAGGACCAGGCCCGCGTCATGCAGGAGCCGGTGGCTGAACACGCCCATTCCAATGCGCCCTCCGGCGGCCTCCACCACCCCGCGCGGCAGCCCAAGGAGTGAGGCTGCCCGGTTCAGCGTGCGGCTGCGGAAGCGGTCAGTTGCAGTGTCTCCCTGAACAAGGAGTTGCGCCAGCGCGCTTGTAGCAAATGATTCCGCCTCTGCCAGCACTTGCGTCCGTGGGGTCTGGGGATCAAAGACCCGCGAGCGGCCGTGGAAGGCTGCAGCAGCCGCCATGGAGGGGAACACGTCCACAAAGGGCAGGACGTCATAGTCGTGGTTCTCAAAGCCCAGAGCAGAGAACTCCAGGGCCGGCGAGATCAGAATTGCAGCAGACAGGGTGATTCCGTAGTCCTGCTGCATCATGTTGGCAAGGCGGCCAACCCGGAATCCCCCGTAGCTCTCCCCGGCAATTGCCACCGGGCGGCCCCAGAGACGGTTTTCACTCAGGTAGCGGTCCGCAAACTCGCAGAGGGTCTGCAGGTCCCGGTTGAGCTTGAAGAAATCCTTGTTGGCGGCGTCCGTGCGCTCCGCTTCAGTCTGCTTCTCCCCCTCCTGCGCAGGGGCTGGTACTGCGCGGCTGAACCCGGTTCCCACGGGATCAACAAAGACGAGGTCCGTCCAGGCAAGCCAGGTTTCCGCGTTGTCTACAACCGGAACCGGTGCTGCGGGAGCCCGGCCATCCGGGGTGAAGGCAATGCGCTGCGGACCAACAACACCCATGTGCAGGAAGGCGGATGCGGCACCCGGTCCGCCATTGAACAGGAAGGTCAGCGGTCGCGGCTCATCCGTTGCCAGGTGATAGGCAACGTGGAAGATCTCCGCGGTGGGCTGGTCATGGTGGGAGATGACCATCCAGCCCGCGCTTGCCTGATAATCCAGGCTCTTCCCACCCGCCTGAACCGATCCCGTGCTCTGTGCGCCCTTGGGGGCCTGATACTCTGCCATAGGACTCCAAGGCTACTCTGCGGCCCCGCGGCGGGCAAGCAGGCACAAAAAAAACCCCCGCCGGAGCGGGGGCAACCAATGCCTTGAGGAGGCGCTGGGTTAGTTGAGGGGGATCAGCGGCTTGAAGCCCGCACCGCGGAGCTGTACTCCGTACCCGTCCCCATCGCCAGTAATCTGGTCCACGATTGGTGCATTGATGTAGGCATCACCATATCCGATTCCGTTGCCGTTCACGTCAATAATGACCTGCACCCACTCGTTGCCGGAGGTGTTGCTGGACACGCCGCTAAACGCATCGGCGGCGCCAGCAATGGTCAGGAAACCGTTAGCCTGAACGGTCGCTGCAACGGAGTTGACCGGACTGAGTTCGCCGGGAAGCGTGACTGCGGTCAGATCGGTTTCCCGTTCAAGGTCAACCGATCCGCCTTCGGACAGCCGTTGGCCGAAGAACACCACGCGCGCGGTGTAGGTCTCATTCAGCTGCACGCCCTCAATCTGGGTAGCGTCCTGAATGACGATGGTCACAGCCCCACTGACGACGTCATAGTCCGTTGCTGCGTCCTTCCATATTGGCAGGAGAACCGGATTGGACAGCTGCCCGTCCACGCCACCACCGTTCAGAATGGAGTCGGCGTACAGGAAGAGCTGGCCAGATTCCGGGAAGGACCCGTAGTTGACCGAGAAGTCAATCGTGGGCGCTGGACTGGGATTGAACTCACTTCCATTGGCAAGGCTCTCGCCGCTTGCATTCCGCACCTGCCAAACCACGTCCTGGAGATTGACGTCGCTGTCCTCCGCGCCAAGGCGGTAGGTAACGGTTTCTGCGGCTGAGACTGTGAATCCGCTGTCCAGTCCACCGGTGGTCCCAAGTACCACGTTTCGATTTGCAGTGGTTTCCTGCACGTCGTCAAACTCAATGAACGCGTCCAGACGACGAACGTTTCCAACGGTCAGTTCAGTGATTGGCTCCTGCTCCTGCGCGTCGGGATTGAAGCCCGGCTCGCCTGGTTCCGGCACATATCCGGCAAATCCGGACGGATCGGTGAACTCCGCGAACGGCTGCTCGTTGTAGTTGTCGTTTGCGTCCACAAACACAAAGACGCGATACGTGCCTTCCGGCAGTCCAAAGAACTCCGCGAAGGCATTGAACTCGTCCCGGTTGGGATCGTACTCAGCGAACTTCACGACTTCATAGGAGCTGAAGCCTTCCGGTGGAGCAAAGAAGGGGTCTGCCCACTCAATCCGAGCGACTACGGCACTACCTTCGCCAATGGTGTCGGGAACTTGCACGCGGACGCTGATGCTATTGCCGCCAAACTGCCCGTCGCCCGCGAACTCCGGATAGAAGCTCTCCAGGATGTCATCACACCCCGTGAGGAAGATGAGCGTGGAGACGACGGCGATGAAAAGTCCTTTCTTCAGATACTTCATCAGTGTTCTCCTAGATGTACCAGTTCAGGTGGATGCTGGGGATGAGCCCGGCGCGGATGCGTGCAACGGCATCGTCCCGGGTTGAGTCGGCGCCCAGGGCCTCCAGGGTGTTCACCAGAGACGCAAAGCTCGGGAACAGCGTCATTCCGGAGACGCCAACGCCAAGGCTGCGGTTGAACTGCCATGCCGCACCAAGCCGGAGGTTGGCACCAAAGTCAGCGTCAAAGTCCAGCCGATCCTCATCCTGGCGATAAAGATACAGGCTGTTCACGCCGATGGTTCCCGTCAGCCGCAGGCTGGCGATGTCCAGGCGGAATCCCGCACCAAAAACATTGATGTAGCCGGGGCGGTAGAACGTGGTGAGATCTTCCATGATCCCCGGTCCTGCCACGATTGCGTCCCAGGATCCGTACAGAATTCCAAAGAACTTCCGTGCCACGTGGAACCCAGGCATGGCCTCCACGGTGTCTTCGCCCTCAAAGGTCTGTGTCTGCAGCGGAGTAACGGAGATGCCGAGCTCAAGCTCGTTGGCAAACGCCGTACCGGCTGACAGGACGAACAGAACGAGGAGGACCAGAGTTACCTTTCGTCGCATGCGCGACCTCCTTATTCAGGTTTCCCGGCAGCCGATCAGGCAGCTGCCTACATTCCCTTAATGTACCGCGAAGTATAGTACTGTTCCGTTGGAAATCCATGATGAGGATCGGAGCACGACCCCTCCGAAGTCCTCGGCGGACCAAACCGGTGACAATCGCGTGGTTCCTCCCTCATGTGCGCCGAAATTACCGTCTTGCGCCTGCGGATGGAGGGGCCGTGCTCCGCTCCCATGGAAGTGCATCAGCGGCGGATGGACCCGAGCTCCGTTTGGGCCGCCATTGCGTTTCAGCGGGGCGGCGCGCGTAGGCCTGTGGATGGAGGGGCCGTGCTCCGCTCCCAGGGAAGTGCATCAGCTGCGGATGGACCCGAGCTCCGTTTGGGGCGCCATTGCCTCCCAGCGGGGCGGCGCGCGTAGGCCTGCGGATGGACGGGCCGTGCTCCGCTCCCAGAGAAGCGCATCTGCGGTGTATGGACTCGAGCTCCGTTTGGGCCGCCGTTGCGTTTCAGCGGGGCTGCGCACCTAGGTCTGCGGATGGAGGGGCCGTGCTCCGCTCCCAGGGAACAGCACTAGCGGCGGATGGACTCAAGCTCC
>CAZPXH010000010.1:80355-92930 GCA_964591085.1 uncultured Spirochaetaceae bacterium
GGGGCCGTGCTCCGCTCCCAGGGAACAGCACTAGCGGCGGATGGACTCAAGCTCCGTTTGGGCCGCCATTGCGTCTCAGGGCATTATGCCGCATAATTGTGGTATGAGGTCTGTAAAGCAACGTACGAGTTTTGCGCTGGATGAAGCTACCGTGGAGCGGCTTCATGCGCTCGCGAGGCGTTGGGGTGTTTCACAGGCAGAAGTGGTTCGCCGGGCGGTGAGGGAAGCAGCGGAACGGGTGGAGGAACGCGAAGGCTCCGTTGCCGAGCGTCTGCAACGGTACCGGGCCGAACGCCGAGTCCTGGAACGCGATGCCGACCGATATCTGCAGCAGATCCAGGCGGATCGGTCGGACTGGTTTGAACGGAATGATTCTGCTTGATACCAACTACCTGATTCGGGTTCTTGTGGCTGAGACCGCAGAAGCCGATCAGCTGGAGGTCTGGCTCGCCAGGGGAACGGAGTTCTGCACTTCGGCTATCTCCTGGTACGAGTTCCTGTCCGGTCCCGTAGACGCAGAGGGCGTAGACATTATCCGCTCCCTGGTTTCTGGCCGAATTCTCCCCTTCACCCCTGCTGTTGCCGCTGAGGCCGCACGCCTGTTCAATGCCGTTGGCCGGGCGAGGCGCTACCGAGTGGACGCGATGATTGCCGCTACAGCAATAATCGCCAATGCGTCAGTTGTCAGCGCAAACATCGCCGATTTCCGGCTGTTTGCGGATTACGGCTTGTCCATCGCCTGAGCTAAGCCCGCAGTCCTAGTGTGGGAGCCTTGGCCTGAGGTGCCCGTATGCCAGGACGCCGCCCATTGCGCTGACAATGGCTATGGCGATTGGCCAGTAACCCGCGCCGAGGATTGCGTAGAGTGGGCCCGGGCAGGCGCCGGTAAGCGCCCAGCCAAAGCCAAAGGTGAGGCCGCCGAGCAGGTTGGCACGAGGCTGCCAGTCATTGGCCGGGATATCGATCTTCTCGCCAGTGATTGCCTTTGCCCCCGTGAGCCGAACAATCAGGACGGAGATCAGGCCAACCGCTATCGCGGAACCGATGATTCCGTACATGTGGAAGCTCTGGAAGTGAAACATTTCCTGTATCCGGTACCAGGAGACAACTTCCGCCTTTACCAGCACCACACCAAAGTAGACGCCGAGGGCCAGATACTTGAGGAAGGCACCGATGCCCGGTCGCTCTCCCGCATCTGCCACCTGCTCGCCACCAACTGCCGCAATGCCCCGCATGGAATTGTGTTCGCTTGCCATCTTGCTGTCCTCCGGCCTACAGGCCCATTACCAGGGGCACGACAAAGTTGGAGACCAGCGCGCCACCGCCAAAGAACCCAAAGGTAGCGAGCATGGACGCGGGCGAAAGCTGGGAGATCCCCATGATGGCGTGCCCGGATGTGCAGCCCCCGCCCCAGCGGGTGCCGAATCCAACAAGGAAACCACCACCAATCAGCGAGATCAGGGCCGGCGCGCTGAGCGCACCCTGCACGCCAAAGATCTCTGCCGGCTGCAGGGACTGCGGGGCCGCCACGCCCCAGGAAGCAAACAGCTCAAGCGCCGCCGGGCTCACGGAAGGCGCGCGGTTGCCACCAAGGAAGAGCACTGCCAGCGCAGCCCCCAGTACCACACCCAGGGCAAGGGTCATGTTCCAGCGATACTGCTTCCAGTCGTAGCGAAAGTATTCCGCACGGGGCCGGAAGACCGCAGCGCAGGCGTGACGGAGCGTGGAAGAGATACCAAAGCGTCGATTGCCGCCAAACAGCAGCAAGGGAACCATCAAGCCAAGCAGTGGCCCGGACACGTACCAGGGCCAGGGACCCGTGATTGTTTCCCACATCAGTAAACCTCCTGCGGGCCGGCTCGCCCGTGCTGTCAAAGCTAATAAACTAACGCGGGTATATCAAGATTCCAACGGGTGTTGCTGCCTCCGGCCGTCACGTGAGGGTTCAGTCCAGGCCCGCGAGGAAATCCCGAACCAGACTCCGTACAGCCTTCGCATCCGGAAGGGTGCAGGCTTCCTCAGCGAGGTCCGCGCAGCGGGTCTCCGGAAGGTGGCGAATCCGGTCTTTTGCATCCGGAATCCGGGACGGGGACATGCTGTATTCCTGCAGACCCATACCCAGTAGCAGCGGGATTGCAAGGGGGTCTCCCGCCATCTCGCCGCACATTCCCACCCACTTGCCCGCATCCCGGCCAGCGCGGATCACACCCCGGATGAGGCGGAGCACCGCCGGGTTACAGTAGTCGGCGAGCTCGGCAATCTGCTCGTTGGTGCGGTCCACGGCGAGCGTGTACTGGGTCAGATCGTTGGTTCCAATTGAAAAGAAGTCCACGTGCGGGGCAAAGAGGTCCGCGGCCACCGCGGTAGCGGGAATCTCCACCATGATTCCCACTTCCAGCTCCGCATTGTAGTCCACTCCCTCAGATTTCAGCGCAGATGCCGACTCTGCCAGCGCGTCCTTTGCTCGGAGCAGTTCCGGAAGGCTCGCAATCATTGGAAACATGATGCGGTAGGGCGCCTCGGCGGCGGCACGAAGGATGGCCCGAAGTTGGGGGAAAAGCAGCTTCTCCGGATGCGCAAAGGCCAGCCGGATCGCTCGCTGTCCCAGAAAGGGGTTCTGCTCCGCGGGAAGTTCCACAGACGGAAGCCGCTTGTCACCGCCAACGTCCAGGGTGCGTATAACAATCGGCCGCCCGCCCATCGCCTTGCCAATATCCCGATACGCCTGCAGCTGCTCTTCCTCGCTTGGAAGTCTCGGCCGGTCCAGGAACAGGAATTCGGTGCGGAGCAGGCCCACGCCGTCGGCGCCATTAGCCACCGCCTGCCGTGCATCGTTGACCGTCCCGATGTTGGCGGCGATTTCTAACTCCTCCCCGGCTTCCGTGTGCACCCGCTCGAATGCCCGCGCGAGCAGTCGTTCCCGCCGGGACGCGTAGTCCGCCTGCCGAGCCTTGGCATCCACAAGCAGCGCATCCTCCGGATCCAGCATCAGCTCACCCTCAAGCGCGTCTACAATGGCCGTACCACTGGCATGCGGAACTGGCCCGAGCCCAACGAGCGCAGGGATTCCCATCCCGCGCGCGAGAATCGCCGTGTGCGAGGTAGCGCTTCCAGCCTCTGTCACAAGCGCCAGGGCCAGCTCCGCGCTCAGGCTCGCGGTGTCACTGGGTGTGAGATCGGGCGCAATAATCACGGATGGCTCGCGGAGGGCTGCAAGCGGATCCTCAGTTATGCCGGAAAGGTGGCGCAGCATTCGGGTGGCCAGGTCCTGCACATCAGTTGCTCGCTGGGCAAAGTACTCGTCTTCAATCTCGCCGAATTCTTCAGCCAGATCCCGCGCCACGCCCTCTACGGCCGCCTCCGCGTTGATTCCCTCCTCCCGGATGCGCTCCGGAATCGCCTCGCCAAAGGAGGGATCCTCCAGGAATTCGCGCTGGATCTCGAAGATCTCGGCGTCCTGAGCACGGTCCGACTCACCCATGCGGGTTACCAGCTCATCCAGCGCGGAAGCCACCGCGTCCCGCGTTCGGATGAAGCGCTCGGCCTCCGCTTCCACGTCACTCACCGAGCGCCGTTGAACGCGGAGGCTTGCCGGCTGGTAGCGGAAGACAGGGCCAATCGCGATTCCGTTGCTGGCAACGATGCCGCGTAGTCGTTGCACGGCTATCGTTCGTTCTCCGGCACCTCCGTGAGGAAGGTCCCGAGTGCTTCCGCCGCTTTGTCTTCATCCGACCCGTCAATGCTGAGCTTGATGGTGTGTCCCTGCGCCGCCGCCATCTTGATGACCTTCACCAGGCTCTTGGCATCCACCTCGTCTCCGTCCCGCGTGATGTTTCGCACCCGGATGCTGGACTCAAAGCCCTTTGCCAGCTTGGCAAACTTCGCCGCCGGCCGGGCGTGCAGGCCAACTCCGTGAAGGATGGTGTACTCCTCCGTGATCATCCAGCGATCCTCGCAAGGCGCTGCTCCTGCAGCTTGCGCAGGTAGTAAATGGTGGTATCGGTTGGGACGTCTACATCAGCGTAGGTCAGCGGGTCGCCGGCCTTCACGTCCCGCTTCATCACGGATCCCGGAGCCAGACCCAGGGGAAGAAGGCCTTCCGGGCCGGAGACGCTGGTCTTCTCAATCATTCCGTAGACGGTGAAACCGCCCAGGGAATCAATGGTTTCTCCGGCCTTCAGGTCCTTCTTGGCAAAGGCCACGGTCTCGCAGACTGGCGGGATGTCAGTTGCAATGGTGGTCTGCTCGTAGAACACCGCGCGGGCAATGCTGATTGGTGTTTCCAGGCTGGTGAGGTGATACGGGCGGTAGAGCGCCCAGTACGGACCGTTGCCCATTCCAAGGTACTGCAGGTCACGGCTGATCTTGGGGTGCTCGGTGGTGATCACCACAAACACACCCGGTGCAATTCCCAGGCCGTACTCAACCCGCCCAGGCTCTGAAAGCACGCCGCCAGCGGACTTGGGAATGAAGACATCCTGAATGGTCTTGGGCGTGGCCTCCGGTCCGTGCATACCCCTGATGTCCGGGACAAAGCCAACGGCGTTCCCGAAGCTGGTCATCTCCACCATGGTCTTGGTGCCGTCCACAAAGCTTGCAAGCATCTTGGGGCTCATCTGCTTCTGCTTTGCGCGCTCGGCCAGGTTCTCCGGGTTGCCGGCTCGGTCCAGGGGATTGTTCTTGCCCTTGCCCGCGCTGACCACGGTGAAGCCAAGCGATTTGGCAAAATCAAAGAGCTCCATGGTTGCACCGGGCTCGTCGCCGGCGGTCAGCGTGTACACCACGCCTGCAGCGCTCGCCATTTCCCGCAGAATGAAGCCGACGGTAGCGTCCGTTTCCACATTCATCTGCAGGACGTGCTTGCGGGAAAGGATGGCATCCAGCGCAACTTTGGCACCGATCTCCGGGATTCCGGTGGCTTCCACCACAATGTCTGCGTCCGGAATTCCCGACAGGATGTCGCTCCGGGTGCTGGCCACGCGCTTTCCATCTGCAACGGCGTTTGCCGCGGTATCCGGATCATCGGTGATCACCACCTGGGATTCCGGCACTCCCGCGCCGACTATTGCCTGCTTCGCCCGATCCGGAATGACATCGGCCACCGCAACGGCGTGCATGCCGTTCATGCCTTCCATCTGCGCAATGAGGCCTTCCCCCATCTGCCCGGCGCCAACCACCGCAACACGGATGGAATTGCCGGAGCGCTCGTACTCCTGCAGAGCGTTGAAGAGTTCCATATCTGCCTAACCCTTGTTGTCTGTGATTCGGAGGACAGATCCCGGTTTAAGATCCGGGACTGCCTGCTCCGGGAGATTCACGTCGCCCTGCATCTCCGGCTCTTCCAGGCCGTTGAACTTCAGAACGAGGTGCCCGAGATTTGCGAGGTTTTCGTTGGCAACATCGCCAACTGCCAGGACCGGAAACGTGTGCAAGTCCAAGTGAACGGTATCACCAACTGCCACATCTGTCGTCTGCGGGGTGACCCGGTCATGCACCACCGCGTGCTCCTGCAGCTCCTCGGGAGCATTGGTTGCAAAGAACACCAGAACGCCTTCCTCAATAAAGGCGGAAGCGAATTCGCCGATTGCGGTGACAGTAGCCGCGTACTTCTCTGCCATTCGAGTTTTACTCCCGTTGCCCGTTGAATATGCCCACCATGCGGACGCCGGTGCCTGTTCCGACACCGACGCGCGCAGCAATGGGGTCAATCCTCGATAAGAGTGACGTCTTTTTCGCTGACACCGGAGACAAAGAGTTCTTCGGTGATGAACTTCATGAGCGGCCCGGAAGGAGACGCCCCGTGCACGTCAATGGTCAGGACACCCTTCATCGGGTAGACGCCAACGCGTGCAGTACCACCGCAGTCAATGACCGCAACGGCAATCTCGTGGAACTCCCGCTTGGACTTGAATCCGTCAAAGGGCTCGCCACCTGTAAGGTCGGCGATCTTCTGCGCCACCGGGTGGATTCCGCCGCCGGTGACAGAGTAGATGATCTTCTTTTCCGCGGTTGGAGCGACAATAAGCGGACCGCCCCATCCCTTGATTCCCCTGGTAACCTTTACCGCCTTGAAACCCTCTCCGGGCTTCGGCGCATTGGCGGGCGCCGCAGACGCAGCTGCCGCCTGCTCAGCGTGAGGCTTGGAAGCGGGCTCCTCCCTCTTGGGAGGAGCCTCGCCAACCAGGGCCTTCTTCAGCTTGTCAAAGAAAGCCACCGTGTTCTCCTAAAGTCCCTGGCTTAACTGTACAGACCTGCGCTGGCGAGCCAGGCAAGAATGACAGCGATGGGACCGGTCACCATGCGGCTGAACAGCACGGCCGGAACACCGATCTCAACGGTGTAGGGCTCGGCTTCACCGAGGGACAGACCAACCGGGATGAAGTCACAACCAACCTGAGGGTTGATAGCGAACAGTGCCGGCAGCGAGAACTGCGGGTTAATGTTTCCCCGCCCGATCTCGACACCGATCAGCGTACCGATGATCTGCGCGATGACAGCACCGGGGCCGAGCAGTGGCGAGAGGATCGGGAAGCCTACGATGACCGACAGAATCAGAAGACCAACGATGTTGCCTGCAAGCGCGGTCAGACCGTTGGCAATCCAGTCACCGATACCAGTAGCAAGAATGATACCGATGATGAGGGAGATGAATGCCATGAACGGCAGAACGTTCTTGACAACCTGATCAATGGTGTCGCGACCCGCCTGATAGAGGGCACCGACAACGCCACCGACTCCGCGGCCGATGGACTCAAGGACGCCAGTAATTCCCTTAGCCATTACCTACGCCTCCTTCTTCCACATAGCCTTGGTCAGGAACTCCGTGACGATTCCACGGATGAAAATGACCACCAAACCAACCAGCAGGTAGCGGATGGCAAGGTCACCAAGACCGAGGCCGAGCTCGGTGATACCGGCGGCAATACCAGACCACACGAAGATCTCACCAGGATTGATGTGCGGGAACAGTCCAAGCGGCGGGTGCACATAGGACACCGCAGCGTCGTAGAACGCTGGCTTGTACTTCTCCGGCAGGAACCGACCCATGGTGTAGGCCATCGGGTTGGTCAGGAAGAAAACGGCCAGGAACGGCAGCACGATGTAGCGGATGGGATAAAAGATGATCCCGTCCCGTGCGGCCCATTCACCGACCTTGTTGATCCGCTCCGGCCCGATCAGCGCAATCAGCGCGTTGACGCCGGTAAGCAGAACGACGAGCGTTGGAATGATGCCCGTCACCAGGCCCAGGAAAGTCGATCCACCCTGCTGGAAAAGACCTATGAAGCCTTCGGCAAAATTCGCAAGACCTTGCATATTGCCTCCTCAAGACGTTCTATCCGCGTCAACGACGCGGTTCCAAAACAAACTCAGGCGCGGGCCTCGTCCGCGGCAGGCTCCTGCTCCCGCGTCCCAGCTCCGTCGCTCTCGGCAGCATGTGTGTCTTTCTGCTGCCCGCTCTCCGCGGCTTCCTGCGCCGCGAGATTTGCATCCGCCTCCGCCTGCCGTTCATCCTGGCGCCGAATGAAACCCGCGGAATGCTGGAATGCCTGCCAAAGCTTCTTCTTCACTTCGGCTGGTGGCTCACCGTTCTCAATGTCATCCAGGGTCAGGCCCACCACTTCCGGAACGGGCTTGATGTTGGCGAATACCGTGACACCGGACAGCCTGCCGGCCGCCACAATTCGGCGCTCTGCATCCGTGGTGAGCACTCCGTAAACCTTGCCCCGCCAGTTGGATCCGGCCATTCCCACGGCGGTGCCCTGCGGATCGCCGAGCTTCCGCTGCCTTGACACGGCAAGGTGAAAGCGGCGGCCCTGCAGCGAGCTAAGAATGATCTGCAGTACCCAGACAAAGGCGAGAAGCCCAAGCACAACTCCAATTGACTGTCTGTCCATGATTACGATGCTTCCTTTCCGACCGCGCGCTTCACCAGAAGCTCCCTGGCGGTGGCCGCATCCGTGACAAGGACGGTGAACCACTTGCCCTGCGCGGCCGCCCGGATTGCGCCAACCTTGTCCGGTCCCGCCGCAACCGCAATCACGGTGGGGATTCTCCGGAGCGCCTCCGGTCCGATTCCAATAACCCGCCGGTTGAACGCAACCGGCAGCGGCTGGCCATCCGCGCCGAACTGGCAGGAGGTGATGTCTCCCGCAACGCCGCCGGCGAGCAGCTCAGCCTCCTCTTCCTCATCCAACAGGCCGCTGACCCGCAGGGAAGAGTCCCCGCTGGCAACGTTGCCCACACCAACCAGGGCGATGTCACTCCGCTCGGCAAGCCGGAGAGTCTCGCTGACGGTCTCTTCACCCAGCAGCGCATCCCGAAGCTCCGGACTTGCCACAACCAGGGGTGCGGGGAAGAAGCGGTAGTCTGCCGCCAGTTTCTCCGCAACCGTGCGCACCAGGTCCGGGCCGTCAATCCGTGCGTCCGGGCTGGCCGCCGAGCCCGAAAGCTGAACCACCTGCACGTTGCGCATCGGCAGGCGCGGCAGTTCATGCACCACAGACCGTAGGGTCCGGGACCAGGCAACGCCAAGGATGATGCCGTCCGCCACGTGGTCCTGCAGGCAATCGGCGCCCAGCCGACCAAGCGCTCGCCGCTGCATGAGCGGAGACTCCGCGCTCTCACAGACGTAGGCCGCCTTTAGTCCCAGCTCATCCTTCAGGCGCTTCTCCAGCCCGCTGTTCCGTGAGACCGGGATGTTGATGCGAATCTCCACGATGCCCCTCGTTCGCGCTTCTGTGAGTAGACGCGACACCATCGATCTGGACCGATGGATTCGCCCGGCAATTTCGGACTGCCCCAGACCCTCTTCGAAGTACCAGCTGGCAACCTGTCCGAGCAGTGCGTCACGTCTCATCGCGGCATTCACATCCGTGCATCTCTATTCACGAATGCTTTCCATGCTGCGGCCACTTTGCACTGCCGTCAAGGAAAAAGTTTCAGCGGTCTGAAATCGTTACGAGGCCTTCTGCGGTTACCGCGTCTGTGACCAGGACATCAGCAAGACCGGAGCGCAGCACCGCTCGAAGCGGACCCTGTTTGTCCTGCCCTCCGGCAATGACCACCACCGTTGGGACCTTCCGGGTCTGCTCCTCGCTGAGGGTGATGAGACGCTGGGAGACCGGGGTGGTGAGGATGCTGCCATCCGCCCGAGTGAACAGAAAGTTCATCACTGCCACCGCGCCCTGCTCGGCGAGGGCGTCCAGCTCCGCCGGCGGGAGCACGTGCTGACTGCGGATGCTGGCGCTCGGAGCAAGGCCGCTGGTGCCGACCACCGCGCAATCAATGCGGTCCCACAGATCCCGGATTCGTTCAAAGCCGGAGTCAGCAAGGAGTTGCTGCGCAGTAGCGGCGCTGTCCACCAGCGCGGGCGAGTTCACCAGGTATGCTTTTCCGCCAAGCCGGTCCGCCCAGCTGCGGGCAATGCTATTGGGGTAGATTCCGGTCTCCTCCGCTCCCATCGCCCCGACCACCGGCACAACTCCGGGCTCCAGCGTGCTGTTGAGCGCAAGGGACTCGCCGACGCTGCGCAGGGTCTCCCCCCAGCTCACGCCAAGCAGGCCTCCGCGCGGCATCAGACGAGGCAGGACGTCATCCAGGGCCACCGCCCAGTCACGCGGGTCTGGCTCCCCGCCTTCCCCGGCTGGGGTTATCACACACTCACGGATCTCGTAGTGCTGCTCTATCGCCAGCTCCAGGTCCGTGTAGCTTTCCGCGTCACTGTGGATTCGGATCTCAACGATGCCTTCCGTGCGGGCTCTGGTGAGTGAACGCGACACCGTTGCGATGGAAACGTTGAGCCGCCGGGCGATGTCTTTCTGATTCAGGCCGCGCAGGTAGTACAGGCGGGAGATTTTCTGGAGTTGATCTCGCTCACGAGCGTTCATGGCTTGACGGGCTTCCCCACAGGCGCTATTATCGCCAGTGAAAAAGCATTCACATTATGGAAATTTTTGCAACCGCCGCTACGGTCGGGAGCTTGGGCGCGATTGCAACGATGATAACGGAGGACAGGGATGGCACAGGCAACGGCAACGCGAGCTGAAGAACTCGGCCTGGATGCAACCTCATTGCGGGGCATGCTGGAGACGATGTACCAGATTCGGGCCTTTGAGGAGAAAGTTGCGTACTTCTTCTCACGCGGCATGATTCATGGTACCACGCATCTCTACGTCGGGGAAGAAGCGACTGCGGTCGGTGTTATCTCTAATCTTTCTGACGAAGACCTGATTACCAGCACACACCGCGGGCATGGCCACACCATCGCCAAAGGTATTGACCTGGACCGGATGATGGCCGAGCTCCTGGGTAAGGCAAACGGCTACTGCAAGGGTAAGGGCGGCAGCATGCACATTGCCGACCTCACCCGCGGAAACCTTGGGGCGAACGGCATTGTCGCAGGTGGAATCCCCATTGCCGTTGGCGCCGCCCTCTCCCTGCGGATGCGCGGCGAGGACCGCGTTGTGGTCTGTTTCTTTGGGGATGGTGCGCTCAACGAGGGCAGCTTTCACGAGGCGGTAAACATGGCCGCGGTCTGGAACCTGCCGGTGATCTTTGTATGCGAGGACAACCAGTACGGAATGTCCATGAGCCGTCACTCCAGCATCAAGATCAAGGATCTGTCTGAGCGGGCCAAAGCCTACGGAATCCCGGGGGAGACAGTGGACGGCCAGGACGTGTTTGCGGTCTACGAGGCCACCAAACGTGCCAAGGAGTACGTGCGTACCGATGGGCCCGTGCTGATTGTCAGCGAAACCTATCGCTACCTGGGACACTCCAAGAGTGACGCCAACAAGTACCGGACCAAGGAAGAGATTGCGGAGTGGAAGAAGAAGGACCCGATCCTGAAGCTCCGCGCGTACATGACGGAGAACAAGGTGGCCAGGGAAAAGGAGCTGGATGAGATAGAGGCAAAGGCTCGGCAGGCAATTGAGGACGCCGTGGAGTTTGCCCAGGGAAGCCCCGATCCGGACCTCAGTGACATCCTGAACGACGTCTATGCCTGAGGAGTACCACAATGGCAGAAACAAGCACTAAGACAAGCGCTGAAGCGCAAACCAGTACCACAGGCGGCCCTGCCTCAGGCAAGACCAGAGAGATGACCTACGCCGAGGCAATCCGGGACGCCATGACGCTGGAAATGCGCCGGGACCCTTCCGTCTTTGTGATGGGCGAGGACATCGGTGTGTACGGCGGTGCCTTTGGTGTGACCGTAGGGATGATTGAGGAGTTTGGCGAGGAACGTATTCGCGATACGCCCATCAGTGAGGCCGCGATTGTCGGCGCGGCCGCCGGCGCGGCTGTCACCGGAATGCGGCCCATTGCCGAAATCCAGTTCAGCGACTTCCTGACGATCAGCAGTGACCAGCTGATCAACCAGGCCGCAAAGATGCGCTACATGTTTGGTGGTGAGGCACGCGTGCCGATGGTGGTGCGCGCGCCAGCCGGCAGTGGCACGGGCGCCGCGGCCCAGCATTCCTCCAGCATGGAAGCGTGGTGGGCGCACGTCCCGGGCCTGAAGGTGGTGATTCCCTCAACGCCCGCGGACGCCAAGGGGCTGCTCACTGCGGCGATCCGGGATGACAATCCGGTGGTCTTCCTGGAGCAGAAGCTGCTGTACCGCGTGAAGGGAGAAGTTCCGGAGGGCGAGTACGTGATTCCCCTGTCACAGACAGACGTCAAGCGGGAGGGAAGCCACGTCACCGTTGTCACCTGGGGACGCATGGTCACCAGATGCCTGGAGGTGGCGGAGGAGCTGGCCAAGGAGGGCATTGAGCTGGAGGTGGTGGATCCCCGAACCCTCCTTCCGCTGGATGAGAAGCCCATCATTGACAGCGCGATCAAGACCGGACACGTGGTCATTGTTCACGAGGCGGTGCAGACAGGCGGCTACGGCGGTGAAATCGCCGCCCGCATTGCGGATAGCGAGGCTTTCTATCATTTGGACGCCCCCATCAAGCGGCTCGGCGGGACGGACGTGCCCATTCCGTACAACCCGGTGCTTGAGGCCAACGTGGTTCCCACCCACGAGACCATCACCGCAGCAGTTCGCGCCGTTCTGGGCTAGGAATCATGGCTACTGAAATCATCATGCCCAAGGCCGGAATGGCCATGGAGCAGGGAACCATCATCCAGTGGCTGAAGCAGCCGGGCGACTACGTTGAGACCGGCGAGATCCTGCTGGAGATTGAGACTGACAAGGTTTCCATGGAGGTTGAGGCGGAGACGTCCGGCTACCTGCTGAAGACGCTCTACGGTCCGGGTGACGAAGTTCCAGTCATCCAGACCATCGGTTGGATTGGGGAAAAGGACGAAGCCGTCCCGTCCGGAGGTGGTGACGCTGGTTCCTCTGCAGCGAAAGCCCCACCGGTCGGTGACGGTCCGTCCGCGAACGGTTTCGAGGCTCACGAGGTCGGCGCCGGCTCGGTCCGCGCCACCCCGGCCGCGCGAGCGCTTGCCCGTGAGCACGGGCTGGATCTCAAGCGCGCCGGCACCAGTGGGGCCGACGCGGTGGTCCACCGGTCTGATGTGGAGGCACTGCTATCCTCCGCCGAGACCGGCGCCGGACAGCGGGT
>CAZPXH010000011.1:0-1832 GCA_964591085.1 uncultured Spirochaetaceae bacterium
GTTGTACTGCAGCACCTGGTGGACGGCGGCTTTCGCGTGCTCACACCGGACCGCCCCGGATACCTCGGGACCAGGCTGACGGGCAACGGCAGCCCGGAGGCACAGGCGGACCTTGCCGCTGCACTCCTGGACAGCCTGGACCTTGAGCGAGTTGCCCTTGTTGGCGTGAGTGCCGGCGGGCCCGCGGCAATCCAGTTTGCCCACCGGTACCCGCATCGGAGCGCCTGCCTGGTCCTGATGGCGGCCGTCACCCGCCAGACCGGCCTCAGTGATGACCAGCTCAACAGCGCCCTCGGCCGCCTGGTCATGAGCCCCCGCGGCCAGAACCCGGCCTACTTCCTCATCCACCGTGCCATGCACCGTCTGCCCGGCCTGACGCTGAGAGACTTTGCCCGAACAGAGACCACCTACGATCCCGCCGTGGCGCCCCGCATCATTTCCCAGGTCACCGCAGACCCGGCCCAACTGGCCAGGTCCGGATGCTCGCTGACGCGATGGTTCCCGCGCTGGCCCGCTTTCCCGGCGTGATGAACGATCTTGAGGTCCAGCAGTCACTGCCGGACCAGCGGCTGGAGGCACTCGCGCTTCCGGTCCTCATCATCCACAGCCGTTATGACGGCGATGTTCCCTTTGCCGGCGCAGAGGAGGCCGCGGCGCAAATCCCCGGGGCGGAGCTCATTGCCGTGGACCAGTTCGGCCACTTTGTGTGGTGGGGCGATCCGGATGTCACCCGCCAGTTCCAGCAGCGGATGCTTGAGTTTGTGCAGTCGGCTACCAAGGAGTGACGCCGTCGGCAGCCATCACGGCCGGCAGAGCGGAGGCCGTGGCCCCCACTTCCTTCACGCCGGATCTCGCCCGCCCGGGACCCAGTAGGAACTCCCGTTGGCTGTCCGGTACAGGAAGCGGTAATCCACCAGGTATCGCCGAACGGTAACGTAGTCGGGGTAGATTGCAGCAATGATCTGATTCACCTCCTGCTCGCTGTATGTCCGGTCCGGCGTGAACTCCTCCGCGATTCGCCGGAGGACTACAACCTTCTTTTTCTCTTTGCGCGGGAATCGGTCAAGCACAAGATTCTCACCTGGGACCAGGACCCGATCCAGAATCCTTGCAGCCTCGTCCCGGGTGGTAACGATCCGATCGTCCTGCACCGGGATGGCGGGGTGAAACTGGATGAAGGAATCGGCCTGGTCGCCCGGGTCCATAAGAAGCGGCCTGCCGCTACCCGGCAAACACCGCGATAACTGCAGTCAGCGCGGCGAACAGCAGGGTCATTCCCACGCCCATGAACCACTGAAGACTGTTGAATCGCCCGTTAATGGCCTCAAACCGAGCATTCACGGCCTCAAAACGGCTATCCACGGCGGTGAACCGCTCATCCATCTGCTTCTGCATGGAGAAGAAGCGGCTGTCCATGGCGGTGAAGCGCTCATCCATCTGTTTCTGCATGGAGTCAAAGCGGCTGTCCATGGCCACAAAGCGCTCATCTACCGCCTCAAAGCGTGCTAGCATCAGCTCCTTGCTCGCGCGGACCTCCAGCTCCACCCGAGTCAGGCGCTCAGAGATATCTGCTTCCCACTGGGGCGCGCGAATCTCCGCGATCCACTCCGGAAGCTGGCTTCTCACGTACTGGCCAAGGACCTGAAGGTCCTCCGAACTCAAGCTCATCGGCATTCTGAGAATACCACACCCTGCAAGCGCTGCTAGTGCTTCAGGTGTTCGCGTCACAGTATTGGACAGTGCCGAATCCCAAACCCGAAGGGCGGACCGCGAAGTTGTTTCGGGCTGGGCGGATTTGCCCTCTGGTCGCTGGCTTCCTGCCAGCTCCCGAC
>CAZPXH010000011.1:1932-20332 GCA_964591085.1 uncultured Spirochaetaceae bacterium
AAAACGGGCTCGGCACCGTGAAGGCACCGAGCCCGTTTCGGGCTGGGCGGATTTGCCCTCTGGTCGCTGGCTTCCTGCCAGCTCCCGACGGGCCGTCTCCGGGCCTAGTCCGACATCCTGTCGGACTGCGCTCCAGGTGTTCGCGCCGGACCTCCGCTTCAAAGGCGTCGGTGCTGCGCACGCGCCGCGATGGCCGCACCATTAATAACGAAAACGGGCTCGGCACCGTGAAGGCACCGAGCCCGTTTCGGGCTGGGCGGATTTGAACCGCCGACCCCTTGTCCCCCAGACAAGTGCGCTAAACCCCTGCGCCACAGCCCGATAGCGGCACGCGGGACCCGGGACGGGGGCGTGCCGACAGATGGCAGAGGGTAGGGCGCGGGGGCAGAGGTGTCAAGGTTGGGGGCAGCTGATCGGGTGCTGCGTTGACGGCACGGTGCATTGGTGAAAGCGTTACCGGCAGATGAGTTACCAGGCAGCAGAATCTCGGTATCAGGACATGCAGTATCGCCGTTGTGGAAAGAGCGGGCTGAAGCTCCCGGCGGTCTCCCTGGGCTTGTGGAACAACTTTGGCGGGGTCCACAGCTTTGATAACGCCCGGCAGATGTGCCGCGTGGCCTTTGACCTGGGCATTACCCACTTTGACCTGGCCAATAACTACGGCCCGCCCCCGGGGTCCGCGGAGGAGGCCTTCGGGCGGATTCTGGACAAGGACCTTGGCCTGTACCGGGATGAGCTGCTGATCTCCAGCAAGGCCGGTTACCACATGTGGCCGGGACCCTACGGCGAATGGGGCTCCCGCAAGTACCTGCTGGCGAGCCTGGACCAGAGCCTGGAGCGCATGGGCCTGGACTACGTGGACATCTTCTACTCGCATCGATTTGACCCGGACACCCCGCTGGAAGAGACCATGAGCGCGCTTGCCACCGCCTGGCACAGCGGCAGGGCACTGTACGTGGGCGTCTCTTCCTACTCGGCAGCCAAGACCCGGGAGGCTCAGGCGATCCTTGCGGACATGGGAGTTCCGCTTCTCATCCACCAGCCCTCCTACTCCATGCTCAATCGATGGGTGGAGGCGGATCTACTGGGCACCCTGGAAGCGCTGGGGACGGGATGCATCGCGTTTTCTCCCCTGGCCCAGGGGCTTCTCACCTCCCGCTACCTCAACGGAGTGCCGGAGGATTCGCGCGCGGTCACCGGGTCCTCCTTCCGGGAGAACTTCCTGAACGAGGAGAACCTGGCCAAGGTGCGCGCGCTCAACGAGATTGCTGCCGGTAGAAACCAGAGCCTGGCCCAGCTCGCGCTTGCCTGGGTCCTGCGGGACCAGCGGGTCACGTCCGTCCTGATTGGTGCAAGCCGGCCGGAGCAGATCCGGGAGAACGTTGCGGCCCTGGAGGGCCCGAGCTTCACGGATGCGGAGCTTTCAGAAATAGATAAGTACGCAACCGAGTCCGGAATCAATCTGTGGGCGCGCTCAAGCGAGGCTGGCTGACCCAGCACAAGGATCGCCCTTGGCGGGAGGGCTAGGTGCGCTCCTGCATCTTGAGCCCGGAATCAATCCAGCCGGAGCTGCTGCAGTCAAACTCGCTGGCAAGGATTCCCATGAGCAGCGTGTCGTGCCAGGCGCCGTCCCGGTAGATGTAGTCCCGGAGGCGGCCTTCGTCCCGGAAGCCAAGCTTGCGGTACAGGTTGATTGCCCGGGCGTTGAACTCGTAGACCTCCGGCCCAATCCGGTGAAGGCCCGCGTAGCAGAACCCAAACTGGAGCAGGAGCCTCAGCGCCTCGGTCCCGTAGCCGCGTCCCGAATGCTGTGGGGCCGTACAAAAATGGACGAGAGCGTTGCGGTGGGGCCAGGAAGCGAGTGCCAGGCGCGGATAGCCTCCAGGTCCTTTGGCTCGTATTCCCGGAGCATCACGCGCTCGCCGTAGATTCGGGGCATCTCAGGCTCCGGCCGGAGCGCCGGACTCCGCCACTCCATATTTGCTGCGGTATTCCTGAACCGTAAGCATGGGCGGGCGCTCCTCTTCCACAATGCGGTGCTCAAGAAGCTCAAACTCCCTGTCATTCACCTGGAACTGGCGGAGCACTTTGGCAAGCTCCGGGAGCTCTGGAACTATTCCCAGGCTCTGTACCCGGGACAGGAAGGTTTGCAGGATTCCAAAGGCCATCTTGCCCAGGCTGCGCGTTGGCTGGTTGCGGTGTACGCGCTGGTCCAGGTCAGTCTGCCCGAAGGCCGCCATCCCCCGCTTCTGGTAGACGTCCAGGAGGTGGCTGGTCTCAACACCGTAGCCGATGGGGAAGGGGATCTCCTGCAGGACCTCCCTTCGCACTGCGTACTCTCCCGACAATGGCTGAATGATGGAGGCCAGGTCCGGAAAGAACAGACTGAACAGCGGGCGGATCAGGATCTCCGTGACGCGGCCTCCACCGCTTGGGCGCACTCCACCGGAAGTTGCCAGCGGGCGATCGTAGAAGGCCTTCACGTACTGCATCTCTTCCCGGTGAATGAGGGGACCAACGAGGCCGGAAACAAAACGCGGGTGGATGTTTTTTATGTCCGCATCAATGTAGACAATGATGTCCCCGGAGAGCTGGTAGACCGCCTTCCACAGGTTCTCTCCCTTTCCGCGCTTGAAGCCCTCGGACGGAAGGATGTCAGCGCTCAGATAGGTGTCCGCCCCGAATGCCCGCGCAACCTCCAGGGTGCGGTCCTCGCTCCCGGAGTCAATGACGGCAATCTCGTCCAGGAGTGGATAGCGAGCCATCAGCTCGCTGCGGAAGATCACAATCTCCTTCCCGATGGTTTTTTCTTCGTTCAGGGTGGGGATGCACAGGCTCACCTTCAGGCCCCTGCGCTTTTTCTGTGCAACCAGCTCTTTCAGGTCGCCAAAGTCTGAATGGTGGAACGTGTTGTGCTTCAGCCAGCCTTCTGTGGTGCTCATGATGGGGTATACGCGCGGGAGTTCTGCCGATGCCTACTCGTCGCAGAGGCCCGAATCCATCGCAAGGATCACACCCAGCAGCTGCCGGATGCCCCTGGTGATCGGGCGGATCAGGATGCGCTCTCCTTCCTCATTGATGTTGTCTCCGTCTGTCAGGCCAATGGTGACGGCGGGAATGCCATGGTCAATGAACGCGGACAGCTCCGATGTACTGGGCGTGATTCGCGGTTGTATCTCCAGCTCCTGCATCACGTCCCGGACCGCCTGCGGGAGCGGGTGCGCAAAGGCAAGCCCACCGGGCCGGCGCCGGGAGAGCACACGATAGCGAACGTCCGCGCCGGTATCGGAGGCGGCCTCTGCCACAATGTTGCCAATCCGCCGGTCAAGCTGCTCCACCATGTCCCCGGCCTCACTGCGGATTTGCATTTCCAGTAGCGCCGTGGACGGAAGCAGGTTGGAGGAGGCACCGCTCTCAAATCGGTTGAACACCACGGCGGTACGCGGGCGGCGCGGGATGGGGATCTCCAGCACCCGGTTGATGATGTCGTTCATGGAGACGATGGCGCCGCCGGCACCAAACCGAGTCCAGTCATACTCGTCGGGTATCTCAAAGCGGATTTCGCTCCGGACCATGCCCAGGCTGGAGTAGCTCAGCCGTCCGAGTTTCACGCCTTCCAGGCAGATGCCGTGGGTCACCGGGATGTCCGTGTTGTCCAGGAAAAACCGGATCCCTTCCAGGTCTCCGGAGCCCAGGCTCCGTGAGCTCCCCATGAGAATGAGGTTTGCGCGCAGGCGGATCCCCAGCCGCTCCAGTATCAGAGGCAGGGTAGCTACCGTTGCGGCTCCCAGGCTGTTGTCCGCCACACCGGAACCGATCACGTGGTCCGGGGTGATGGTGACCGTGTGGTCCGTCTCCGGTCCAAACACCGTGTCCATGTGGGCAACAACCACAATGTTGCGTTCCCCGCGGGTGCCAGGAAGTAAGCCCAGAGCATTGCCCATCTCATCCGTTGAGATGTTCTGCAGGTCGAATTCGGAGAGGCGCTCCCGCAGGAACTCCACTCTCTGCTGCTCGCCAAAGGTGGGCGCGGGAATCTCCGACATCAGCACCATGTTGGCAATCAGGATCTCAATGACCTCTGCAAGTTCCGTCTCCGCGGTGATGAGCTTTGGGATTGCAGGAAGTCGTCCGGTAGCCACGTCTCCAGCGTACTCCCGGCGCAATCTGCGGGCAAGACGGCAACTCCGGACTGCAGGTACCGCGGTCACCCCACGCGATGAGGGGAGTCACTTCGTTGACCGGCTACAACCAGCACCCTACACTCGTTTACGAGCCGATCTGAATCAGACTGCGGCATCAGCCAGACCGAGGAGCATACAAAAATGGCCGACCTGAAGAGCACATACATGGGAATCCCGCTTGAGAACCCGCTTGTTGCGGGCGCAAGCAGCCTGACCTCCCACCTGGATTCCATCCGCAAGCTGGAAGACGCTGGTGCCGGCGCGCTGATCATCTCCAGCCTCTTTGAGGAGCAGATCCAGCTGCAGCGCTACAAGATGGATGAAGACCTGGTGATGTATGACGACTGGCATGCCGAGATGACGGACATCTTCCCTGAGATGGACCACGCGGGCCCGGACGAGCACCTGATGTGGACGCAGAGGGGCAAGGAAGCCGTGGATATCCCGGTCATCGCCAGCCTGAACTGCATCAACACCGAGACCTGGGTTGAGTGGGCAAAGAAGCTGGAGCAGACCGGTGTTGACGGCCTGGAGTTGAACTTCTTTGCCATTCCCGTTGAGTTCACCCAGGACGCACAGGCCATTGAGCAGCACCAGATTGAGGTTCTGCGGGAAGTAGCCACTGCGGTCACCATTCCGGTGAGCGTGAAGCTCAGCCCCTTCTACACAAGCCCGCTTCAGCTCATCAAGGCGATGGACGATGCGGGAGCTTCCGGCTTTATTCTGTTCAATCGCTTCTTCCACCCGAGTTTTGACATTGAAAAGGAGACCAGCTCCTTCCCCTTCAACCTCTCCACCCAGAATGACCACCGGCTTCCCCTGCGCTTTGTGGGTCTGCTTGCGGGCAACCTGCAGGCCAGCATCTGCGGTTCAAACGGAATTCACACCGGGGCGGATGCGGTGGAGATGCTCCTTGCCGGCGCGGATGTCTTTCAGACCGTGAGCGCGCTCTATCTCAATGGCACGGGCCGCATTGGTGAGATGCTCAGAGACATTGAGGAGTGGATGGACCGGAAGGGCTACCGCACGCTGGACGACTTCCGTGGCAAGCTGAGCGTGGAACGCACGCCGGACCGCTTCACCTATCGCCGCGCGCAGTACGTCCGGATGCTGCTGAAGAGTGACGAGTACGTGCAGCGTCCCAAGCTGATCTAGCGTAGTGACCGTACAGCGAAGTCCCTTTGGTACCCTGCCGGACGGCACGGCGGTGGACCGTATTCGTGTGGAGACCGGCAACGGCCACGCGATGGACCTCACGCCCTGGGGCGCAACCCTCATTGGCTACGAGATGCCGGACCGCCGCGGGGAGGTTAGCCGGATCAGCCTTGGTTACCGGGATCTGGCCGGCTACCGACGCAAGCACGCTTTTCAGGGCGCTACCGTTGGCCGCTACGCCAATCGCATTGCCGGTGCGCGCTTCAGCCTGGATGGGCGTACCTACCGCCTGGACGCCAACCGCGGAGCAAACCACCTCCACGGCGGCGCCGGGTCTTACGCGTTCCGCTTGTGGCGGACGGAGGTCTCCGCCGGTGCAGGGAGCGCGCGCATCCGCTTCATCCTCACGGATCCGGACGGTACTTCCGGCTACCCGGGGACACTTGAGGTCAGCGTAACCTACCTGCTGGCGGAGGACGGCACCCTTACCATGGCCTACGAGGCCGCTACGGACGCGCCAACTGTGGTCAACCTGACCAACCACACCTACTGGAACCTGGCTGGACTCAACGCGGACTATCCGCGGCAGCGCGTCCATGACCACCACCTGCAGGTGAATGCGTCACGGATTGTGGTGCCGGACGCGGACGGGATTCCTACCGGAATAGCTGACCTCACGGGATCGCCCCTGGATCTGCGCAGTGGCATCCGCCTGGGTGACCGAATGAACCGCAAGGGGCAGATCTTTGACCACTGCTACCTGGTGGACGGCTACCGGGAGGGCGCGGAGCCCCGGCTGCACGCCCGGCTCTGGCATCCTGGGAGCGGGCGGCAAATGGAGGTGAGCTCCACGCAGCCGGGCCTGCAGGTCTACACCTTTGGCCGTTCGGACGGGGACTTTGGGCCGGGACAACAGCGGTTCCAGGCGGAGACCGCGGTGTGCCTGGAGACACAATCACCGCCGGACTCGCCAAACCGCACGGACTTTCCCAGCACAGTCCTGCGCCCCGGGCAGGTGTACCGGCAGCAGACAATCCACCGGTTCTCTATACTGCGCAGCGAGTAACACCGCACGCAGCGGAGGCCTGCTGGAGGGCAGCAATGACCAGTGTCTTTGAGATGTTCAAGATCGGGGTTGGGCCCTCGTCTTCCCACACCCTCGGTCCATGGCGAGCCGCCCGACGCTGGATTGCTGAACTCCGGGCGGACGGTCTGCTTGACCAGGTCCGGGCCATCCGGGTTGAACTCTACGGTTCCCTTGCGCTCACCGGAATGGGGCACGGCACGGACCGCGCCATTGTCATGGGACTCTCTGAGGCGGACCCGGAGACCGTGCCGCTTGAAGAGGTGAACGAGACCATCTCCCGGGTGCGGACCTACGGTGGGATCATTCGGGCCGGAAACGGCACCGGTTCCGCGGGTTCGGCATTGGCCGGGCCTCCCCGGGAGATTCGCTTCCACCCGCGGGATGATCTGGTTCTCCTGCGGGGCCGCAGACTCCCCGGCCACCCCAATGGCATGGCCTTTGGCGCCTATCTTTCCAACGGTGAAGAGCGCTGGGACATCTTCTACTCGCTGGGGGGTGGCTTCATCGCCTCAGGCCCGGAGCTGGACCAACGTGGCGATCCCCGCACCGCCGATCGGCCGGAGCTGGAGCAGCTGCCGGGCGCCTACCCCTTCCACGATGCGGCGGACCTGGCCGAAGGCTGCGAACGCGCGGGCGGAATTGCAGAGCTTGCTCTGGCCAACGAGCTTGCCCGCCATGACCGGGAGAGTGTTCGCGCCGGAGCAGGCCGCCTGTGGACCGTGATGCGCGAGAGCATGTACGCGGGCTGCCACACCCCGGGAACTCTACCCGGCGGCCTGGGGGTACACAGGCGTGCTGCCGGGTTGTACGGCGGGCTGCGGCCTACAGGCGAGTACCAGGATGCGGCGGGCTGGGTAAATGCCTTGCGAGCTGCAGCCCTGGCCCGGGATGAGCCGTTCCGGCTGGTTTCCGCGCTGGCCCTGGCGGTAAACGAGGAGAACGCCGCAATGGGTCGCATTGTCACCGCGCCCACCAACGGCGCGGCCGGTGTCATTCCGGCAAGCCTGCTCTATCTGCTTTGCCGCTACCCGGACCGGGATGAAGCGCAGACCACCGAGCGCTTCCTGCTGGTCTCAGCGCAGATCGGCTATCTGTTCAAACGCCACGCCACAATTTCTGCCGCGGAGGGTGGCTGCCAGGCGGAGGTTGGCGTTGCCAGCGCCATGGCTGCGGCGGCGCTGGCGGACGCCTTTGGTGCAGATCACGCACGCGCCCTGATGGCAGCAGAGATTGCCATGGAGCACCACCTCGGCCTCACCTGTGATCCCATCCTGGGGCTGGTCCAGGTCCCCTGCATTGAGCGAAACACCATGGGCGCGCTCAAGGCAATCGCAGCGGCGGAGCTTGCAAGCGCCGGTGATCCCCTGCAGGCGCGGGTGAGCCTGGATCAGGTGATCCGCACAATGTGGCAGACCGCCCAGGACATGCACGACAAGTACAAGGAAACCAGCCTCGGCGGCCTGGCCACCCACGTTCCGGTGAACGTAACCGAGTGCTAGGAATCGCTGCTGTTCCGGAAACGGGTGGCCTGAAGTTGATACAATTCCGACCATGATCCAGTCCCGGGCGGCGCGCCACAACAAACTCGCAGTTCTTTCCCGCAAGACCAATCACCTCCCGGCACTCCGGCTCACCTTCGCGCTGCTCTTTGCCGTTTCACTTGCTGGCTGTGCCATTTTTGGTAGCGAGCAGGACGTGGATCTCTTCATCACTGACCTGGAGTGGGTTGCAACAGAAGAAGTTGCCATTGAGTTTGTGAGCCTGAGAATTGAGAACCGCGGCTTTGATGATGCGGTGAACGCGCAGTATCGCATCTGGATCACGCCTTCCGGTGAGGAGCCCGAACCGGTCGGGGGAGTCCAGGAGCTGGAGGAGACCTTCACCCTTTACCGCGGCGTGGTCACCGTGCCTGCCCGCAGCTCCGAGACGCTGGAGATTGCGCTGGAAGACCTCATCTCATTTGCAACTTTTGCGGAGCTGGACTACCCCGCCGGCAGCTACCAGATATCTGCTGAAGTTGATTACACCAACCGAATAGCCGAATCAAACGAGGACAACAACCGGCTTGGCGGAGCGCAGGTGCTGGAAGTTCTTACCCGGGGCGGGGTGAGTGTGGCTCCCCCCGGGGTAATCCGCGTACTGATTGACGGGTTTGAAGCGCCCGTGAACGGGATTGGAGAGCCGACGAGGGTGCTGGACGTCGATAATCCGCTGCGGGTCTGGGTCATCCCGGCGGGAGATCTGTTTGAGCCGCAGCCGTACGACTACGCTACCGAACGCGTCGTCACTGCACTCGGTGTGTACGATTTTCCCGAGGGTGACCTGACCAAAACCAGCGCCACTGGTGAGTACGTTGTTGCGCTCGCGCACGATGACGGGAGCTTCGGTGACCTGATCGCCTACTTCAGTATTGCGGATATCGCGCTTGCCACCTGGTACTCTGAGCGTGGCCGGCAGCCGGAGAACCTCTTGATGGCCGGGGTCAACAACTCTCGTGAGTATGTGACCGAAGTCAGGCCCGGGCAAAGTGCTGCCATCCGCTACAACCTGCAGAACCTGGCATTCGAGCCATCAGTGCCGCTTGCCCTTGGCATAAGCCCGGGCTCCACTCCCGACGCACCCGAGGTGGACATCACTGCGGCAAACGCCGCCGCGGAGGCTCCCGGGCTCCCGCTCCTGCAGCCGGACACCGGGTACGGAGGTGCAACCACCGAGAGCGGAACACCCCGGGCGTACCGACTGAGCACTCCTCCGGGGGCAGAGGTTGTGCTGGTGGTGGATGACGGATTCAGTGGCACGGGGCAGTACAGCTATGACACGGTGGGCGACATCTGGCGTAAAGCTGATCCGGCTTGGATAACCGTGTTCGCGTCTAAAGACTTTGACGACATCCCACCCGCCACACCATTTTCCTTCATCGCGGGTACAGGACCGTCAATACTGGAGCTGGAGCCGATCGGCCCGGATTCGAATATCCTGGTGAACGGTGACCCATTGGCTCTGCCCGAGTACGCCGGAACCGCTGGAACCTACGGAATTGCGTTCAGCGTCCAGGGGATGAGCCTGCAAGAACAGGCCTACGGAAGCGTCGCGGTTACCGGAAGCGGCACGGCCGGTGATCCCTACCTTGGACCCGAGGAGCTGGATCTAGCCCTGGCGACCAATTCAGACCCTTTACACTTCCGGTCCGAGGCCCCTGATCCTGGTAGCCTTTTTGTACGGCTTTGGATTCTGGACCAGACCGTGGCCGCCGGCGCTTCCGACGTTGCTGTCCGGGCCCAGTGGCAATACACGGATGATGGTGGGTTGTCCTGGTCACCGCTTTCGGATGTTGGCGGTGCGCCGGATGACGCAGACGGTGACGGGATTGTACTCGGGACCGCAGTCCAGCCGGTGGTTGCGGCTCTGCCTCCCGGGACGGACGGCTTCCGCCTGATCTTTGACGAGCGGTCATCCGGATCTCTTCCGATGGGTGACCAGGTCATCATTGGCTACGACTTCTACAAGTAGGCTCCCTCGTGGGTCCTTGTGATATTCTTCGGGGCGTCATGCTGAGGTCAGGCGGCGCTCCCGTTTTCATCCTCCTCCTGCCAGTGTTGCTGTTGGGCGCGTGCAGCGGACCCGCGGGGTTTCTGGGAATCGGGAGCCGGGACCTGGCGGTCACCGATGTCTCCTTTGATGTAACGGGACAACAGCTTGTTGCCGTGAGCTTCACCATCACCGCTACCCGCCGTGGCGATGTGGAAGAGGCACCGTGGCGGGTGCTCCTGAGCCCCAGTCCAGATCTTGCTGTGGAAGCCCCGGTTGTAGCCACCGGAATTGTCTCTCTCGCCGGTGGCGAAAGCACGGAGATCATGGTGATGGAGGAGGAGATCCTGCAGCACCTGCAGGATGAAGAGCTCGCCGTTCCCCTGGACGAGTACTATGTCTACGTGGAGCTGTTCTACACGGATGCCGGCAGTGACGCGGATGCCTCCAACAATCTGGCACTGAATCCCGTTGGCGCATCCATGTTTGCTGGAGATCCCAGCCTCCTGGTCCCCGAGCTCAGCGTTGATCCTTTTGGTGTTGGGGACGTGCAAGACAACGGAACTATGCCCACGTCGGTCTCGGTGACCATCAGGAATCTTAGTCCTGTTGATGTATCCGCGGTCTCCGTGGACATCGGCCTGGCCACGGATCCCGATGGTGAGCCCGAGTTCCTGCTTTTCCGAGCGGTACGCGGAGTTCCAGCCACTTCTGCCGTCACCGTAGTAGCTGACCACACTGCCCTCTACGTCTATGGCTTTGAGCCGGATCCAGATCCGGGACTCAGCAGCTACAACCCGGACTTTGTTGCCGCGGGCCCGGGGTCATGGTACGTGGTGGCCGAGGTAGACAGTCTCAACGATTTCCAGGAACCGGACGAAGCCAACAACCGTGCTGCCACAAGTACGGCGCTTGCCCTTACTCCCGCAGATTCGCCGCCTGTGCTGCCTCTGGTACTGGATGTTGCCAACAGTGGTTTCGGTACGATTGACAGTGCAGACCCACTGGAAGTCCGCATTCTTTCGGATGCCAGCCTCCGTGCCGGGGATGGGGACAACTACATCTCCTTCAGCTTTGATTCTGAGACCGTACCCACCAGCCGTTTTGTTGGATTGGATGAGGTTCTGGACCAGGCCTTCACCCTTCCGGACCCGTCACAGCTACTTGATTCAAACGGCGCATATCGCGTGGTGCTCTACCACGGCGTAGGAGGAGTGGACCAGCACACATGGGTCTGGAGTAGCGACGGGACTCCCACTGACAGCCTCCTAGCGCCGTCCTTTGATCTCCTTGACCCCGACCTGGGCATTGTCCGCTTTGACGGTGATCCCAGAAGCATCCGCTTTGACACGCCGGTATTTCCCTTGGCTCTGGATCAGGTGGATGTGGTGGTCCCCAGTGACATGACAGCTACTGCGGCTACCGTGGAGATTCCGTACGACTCAACCCTCTTCGGTTTTGCCAACCCCGGGCCGGGCTACTGGGGTGAGCTCTTTGTGGACGACGGATTCGCCGGGAGCGGCGCCTACGATCTGGACGTGCGGCTTGCACTCTACCAGGCGTCCGCAGATCCCGCGATTGACCCTCCCGTGTTCGACCGCGGCATTGATGGTCTGTTCAGTGACGAGAACGGTGTGCTGATGGACCCGTACATGCTTGCACATGCAACTACGGGGGAAGCGTGGATGGGCATGATGCAAGCCTTTAGCATGGGGGAGACTGGCTCGGCGGCAGTTCGGTACCGCATTGTCGGCCCGGATCTGGATTCGGTTGCAACTGTGCCGGGTTCCCCCGGTGGTTTCGGGACTTCTACAAGCGCTTACACGGTCAGTGAGAACCTGCGCTATGACCTGACTGCCAGCGCGGCCAATGAAACCGAGGGCACGGTGTACCTCACCCTAAGCGATGCCGGCATTGCAACAACAGAAGTCCAACTCTGGTTTGAAGGTGCAAACCCGGAGGAGCTGGAAGCTCGCGTGTACCTCAATACTGGATCGGGGTTCACCGAGATAAGCTCCCAGGGAGACCCTGGCAGCTGGTTTGGGATGGCGCCGGGAGACGGGAGTTCTCGCGGTGCGGTCGTGGGCGGCGATCCTTCGAGCCCTGGCACTCTTGAGCTGGGATCTGACCCCATTGTTCAGCGCGCGATCTATGCACCGGTTACGTTCTCTTTGCCGCCGGGGAACAAGACCGTCCAAGTTCGTGTACAGAGACGGGATGGCCAGCCCATACAGGATGGCGACGCGTTCATTTTCGCCTACCGGGAGTAGGCGGGCGCCCCGTTTCCCTTCCATCCGCCCGCGGTTCCACCGCCATTTGCTCGCGTTCCTGAATCACCGCGCCTGCTTGCCCGCTTATCCGGGGCATGGCGCAGTCTCCTTCTGTCTCACTCATGCTTGGCTTCCGCGGGCTCGTTCTCCTTGCCCTCGGAATTCTGGGTGGGATCTCCGGTCTCTCGGCAGAAACGCTATCCATAGTTCTGCAGCCCCAAACCACGGAGACGGTGGTGGTCACGGTGACGGAGCCGGACACCTGGGAGTGGGATTCCCAGACGGTGTTTGGGGATGTGGATGCCGAGGTGCAGGCAATGGTAGCGGACATCACCGCGTGGATGGTACTGCCGGACTATCGCAGTGTGTCCGTGGTGGATGGGCCGCACCAGGCCAGTCCGCCACTGTTCCGCTACACCATCCACTTCCAGCGCCGTATCCCGGGCCAGACCACTACAACCACAGAGACCCAGGTTGTGCCAGCAGTCATCATGGACTTCACGCCGTCCGAAGATCCCGCTGAAGTCGCTGCGCTCGCCGACGATGTGGAGGACAGCGCGGAAGCGGCCGATCTCGCTGCGGCAGAGGTGACCGCAGCGGGTGGCCCGGAGCCGCTTCCGGACACGGAGCTTGCACCGGATGCACCGCACGAGGCGGCGCTTGCTGCGGCGCAGGCCCAGGCCGCTACCGGTGCGGCGTTGGCGGGCATAGCGCGCTCCGCGGACGGTCCGTCCGTCGGAGACCCGGTGCTTGTGTTTACCGGCGAGTGGATCAGCACTGCCGTTGACCTGGAGCTTCCCTCCAGAGCACCGGTCCGGGCAGTACCGGACCTCAGCCCAAGGGGCTGGACCCTGGAGCAGCCGGATGCGCTGCTGGCCTTCCGCCGCAGCTACCGGAGCGGCAGGAGCTGGGATGGTTGGCTCGGGCCCGGATGGTGGTGCCTGCTGGATTCACGACTCATCCGGGGAACCTCCCCCGGGGCAACCGCTTTGCTTGCCGAGCTGGACCAGCAGGATGCGGAGATCGCCTCGGAGAGAAATGCGCTTGCCGCCTACCTGGCCTCCGTGCGCGCGGCCACGGAGGAGGCGAACCTGGCCGCCACTGCCTACCTCGTCCTTGCGCTGCCCGCCCTGGAGGAGATGGATGGTCTCCTGGCCGAGTACGCCAATCCAGCCTGGCCCCCGGGCACCTCGGCCGAGCAGCGGGCACACGCGCAGGCCCAGCTGGACGCGGCATCCGCTGGCCTGCAGGAACAGCGGGATGGACTTGCCGCAGAGATCCTGCGGGCGCAAGCCCTGGCGGACTGGGCGGAGGACACGTGGGCGGAAGCGCAGACTGTCGTTGGCGCGCGCGAGGCGGAGCTTGTGGAGCTGGAGGTACATAGCTCCGCCGTGCGGGAACGCGCGGCTGCGGACTCTGCAGCAAGTACAGCCGCAACCGCGTGGAACCGGCAGGTGCCGGAACCACCATGGCTGACCGAGCTGGAGCCGGTTGGCGTGGACTCCGTGGTGCTCCTCCTGCCCGACGGCCGCCCGCGTGTTCTGGCAGCCGCTGAGGTACAGGCCACGGCGGATGGCAGCCGCTTCACGGAGGCAGGAGGCAGGACCTACGACTTTGACCACCGCGGCCTGTTGGTCGCCATGGGCGATCCAGGCGGGGAAGGCGTTGAGATCTCCTGGCGCGAGACGCCCGCCGGACCGACACCGCGAGCAATGCATGATTTGTCTGGACGCGAACTCGCTTTTGCTTCCGCTGATGGCAGGATCCGCGCAGTTTCCGGCCCCCCGGCAAGTGATGACGGGCCCCGGGTCACGGTGCGCTACGACTACTCGCCAGAGGGCTTGCTCAGCGGTGTGACAGACCCGCTTGGGCAGCGCACCAGCTTCAACCGCGTGGACGGCAGGGTTGTGGGCATTGGCAAGCCGGACGGCAGCACCGTCCAGATCCACTACGATAGCGAGGCTTCGCCCCGCGTCATTGCCACCGTGGACGAGGTTGGCTCCCGGGAGGAGTTCCGCTACGGGCCCCTGACGGGCGAACGCACGCACATCTCCTATGGGGGCGTGCAGACCCGCTGGCGCTTCCACGAATCCGGAGAGCTTGCCGAGCTGCTCCTTCACGATGGCTGCCGGATCACGCGCGAATCTGGCCAGGCTGGTCCCGGCTTTCCGGCGGGAAGCACGGAGGAGACAGAGCTGCAGCGGTGGCCGGACGGAAGGGAACTCCGCATCCGTGTGGTCCGGGATTCAGCCGGGCGAATCCTGCTGCAGTCCCGGACAGCGGAGGACGGCCTGCCGCGGGTCTGGCGATTTGGCTACTCGGGCCATGCGCTGCAGCGCGCAGAGGGCCCGGGCGGGGCCGTCACCGGCTTTGGGACCGATGCGGCCGGGCGCCTGAACCGGATCACCTGGCCTGACGGAAGCACGGAGCACTTCAGCTACAACGCCGCCGGCTTCCTCATCTCCCGGCAGAACCGCCACGGTGGAACCCACGCCTTCACCTGGACGGCGGATGGCAGGCTTCTGTCCCGGAGCGATCCCGGAGGAGGCGGAACCTGGAGGTGGGTACGGGACCCCTGGGATCGCATTGTTTCGGAGACATCACCCTGGGGAGGCAGGACCACCGTTGCCAGGGATCCCCTGGGCCGGGCACTTGAGATGCGCTACCCGGACGGCAGCAGGGAAGAGCGCGAGTACTCAGTCCGCGGTGATCTCATCCGTCTCAGAGACCGCGGCGGATTTGAGCACTTGCGGCACTACGATGCGCGCAGGCTTCCCACGCGCCTGACAGACGGCGAGGGGAACGTGATTCAGCAGGGCTGGGACGCCGGCGGGCGGACCACCGGCTACCGGATGCTGGATGCAGAGGGGAGGGTTCACCGGGTGCTCGTCCTGCTGTGGTCCGATGGCGGGCTCCGCCGCCTGGAAACCATCCCGGGAACGCGACGATCGCGGGATCTGGGCCTGGATTCCGGAGGCAGGGTGCTGTGGGAGCTGGACGCCGCCGGGCACCGCCGCGACTACCGCTACAACGGCCACGGCGAGCTTGTCCGCAGGAGCTGGCCCGGCCCCTCCGGAAGCGTTGCGTCCGAGCTCCGGGAATGGGGTCCGGCGGGCGGACTTGTGAGCCTGCTGGACGCCGGTGGCTTTCGCTGGAGCATCGGGCGGGATTCTCTGGGCAGGCCGATCTCTCGCACGGAGCCCGGCGCAATCGGTCCCATTGAGCGCTGGACCTGGACTTCCGGCCTGCCGGAATCCCACTGGCACGCGGCAAGCGGGCTCCTAGAGTGGCGCTACAACCCCACGGGCCTCCTGATTGAGGAGCGGCACAACGGTCGGCTCCTGTACTCGGCTAGCCTTGGTCCCGGAGGTCTGCCAACAAGCGATCAGCGAGAGGGCCTCCGGCGTGACTACCAGCGGGACTCCGATGGCCGCGTCCTCCGCGCGGAATCCCGATGGGACGGGGGGTCCGCGGGGGTACCCGGAAACGCAACAGAAGAGTATCGCTGGGAGGCGGACGTCCTTGCCGGATACCGCCGAGCCGGCGCCGCCTGGGACTTCCTCTACGATTCCGGCGGCAGAATGCGGGAACAGCGCGGGCCGGATGGCGTGAGAACGCTCATCTCTCGCGCCCCGGATGGGCTCATCCTGGCCACGGAGCAGATTGGCGCTGCGGACATGCTTAGGCTCACCGAGCTCCGGGACTACAACGCTGCCGGGGATCTCATTGCCATCACGGCTCCCGGTGGAGCGCAGACCCTGCTTGAGTACGATGCCATCGGCCATGTGGTCCGAATGACAGACCCGGTGGGCCGGAGCGTGGAGTTGGCGTACACCCCAAGTGGACAGATCAGGCAGCGCACGGATGCCGCAGGACAGCATTGGCGGAGCGCTTGGGACGAGCGTGGTCTACTCACGGAGTCCCATAGCCCGGGCGGCGGGGTGTTTCTCCGCAGCTACACGCCCGCCGGGCGGCTGTCTGCGGAAGTTGACGCCAACGGAGTGCAAACCAGCTACCGCTACGACCTCGGGGGGAGACTGATTGAGCAAAGCGATCCCGCGGGCCGGATGCAGGTTCGGTGGACCGAGTCCGGTCTGCCCCTCCGCGAGGATCACGGACCCCTTGGCAGATGGACGTGGAGGTGGAACGCGGCCGGCCATGTGCAGGAGCTCGCTGGCCCGGGGGGCACAATCCGCTTCACCACGGACGGAATCGGCCGTGTTCACCACGTCACGGACGCCGCCGGGCTGGTGACCAGCTACAGGTACGATGCGGACGGACTGCCCGAGCGCGTGGAGCTTCCGGATGGCCGGCGGCAGGACTTCCTCCGTGACTCCGCCGGGCGCATCAGCGCTGTCACGGACAGTCACTTTGGGGCGGTGCAAATCACCCGGGACGGCCTGGGGCGAGAGATCCGGATGGAGCTCCCCGGCGGACCCGAACGAAGGACCTCCTGGGACAGTGCCGGCAGGATCAGCGCCCGGGTCCTGTGGGACGGAAACGGCGCGTTTGCAACGCCGTTGTGGGGAGAGGCTATGCTCTACAACGCAGCCGGACAGCAGACCCTTCGTGTCCTTTCCGATGGCAGCTACCAGCGTTTCAGCTATGACGCGGCCGGGCGCCTGCAACAGGCAGATCTCCCTTGGACTGAAGCCAGCGCAGAAGCCGGACTAGCACGCTTTCAGGCGGCCGGCCTCATCAGTCCCATGCTGGATGCCGCTGCGGCCAACCCCCTGCCCGGCGCCCTGCCCTGGATGCCCATGCAGCTACCGGATGCCGGCCTCAGGGCGGACCTCACCCGGGCGTGGAATGAGCTGGGGCAGGGCCGTCTGCGGGAGCCGGACTGGAGCGCGCAGGCCAGGTGGCTTGAGCAATACTCTTATGATGATTCTGGCAGACGCACGGAGCTGGCCTCCCCGTGGGGCCGCATATCGTATGCGTACTCGACCGCGGACGAACTGGTCAGTGCCGGCGCGCTCCGCCATGCCTACGATGCCAGGGGAAATCGGATCAGCACCGCCGGCCCGGCAGGCGAAACCACGTACCGGTGGGACGGCCGCAACCGGCTGTCTGGAGCGGAGTCCGCGAGCAGCCACGGCGCCACAGCCTTGGCCAGCTACGTCCGTGATCCACTTGGGCGAGTGGTGCAAGCTGGCTTGGGAACCGCGGACGGCCGAGGGAGCAGTGCCTCAGGGATGTATCGATATTCTTACGGTGGGACCGGCCTCCATCCGGTGGCGGTGGCGGCGGTCCCATTATCCGGGCTGACGCGCCCCCTCCGTCTTCCCGGTTCGCGCTTTGCCTATCCGGCGGATACGCCGGCCGGCGGAACTGGCGGCGCGGGCGCAGGCGCGTCCGGTGAAACCGGGCCCCCGCTCTCCACCGGATCACGCGGAAGCGTGCCACAACCAGTACTGCTTTCGGGAGAATTCCGCTACTTTCGTGTTGCCGGTGATCCTGTTGCGCTTGACAATGGCTCTGGTTCCGCCATTATTGCGGCAGACATTCGGGACAGCATTGTTGGTCTGTTCCACCAACACGGCGTCCGGCAGGGCAGCGCATCCGGATGGTCCATGCGTCCCGGAGTCTGGGGGGAACCTATGCCCGCAGATCCTCACGCTCCATCTTTTGCCTACCCGGCTGGTGCACCCGCCCTGGCCGGCAACCGTGACCCACTCTCCAACCTGGTCCAGCTCGGCTACCGCAACTACGATCCCCTCGGAGCCACCTTCCTCAGCCGGGATCCCGCTCGGGCCGGCAGCAACTGGTATCGCTACGCCGACAACGATCCCATGAATCGCATTGATCCCCTGGGCCTGGACAGCCTCCACGCCAGCTTCAATCGAGAACAGGAAACCATGACCGTCTTTGAGTTTGGGGAAACCGAAGCCGGGACCTTCACCGGTCAGGTGACAGTGACCGTCATTCCGGCAACGAACAACGTTAGACCACCAGAGGATCGCACGGCGCCGGTGCCCTTCTCCTGGGGACCTTCGGACCAGGGCCGGGATGACGCGCACTTCGCCCCACAACCATTCCCCGGTGGCCTCTACAACATCACCGGGACCTTCCGGGACCACCCAACCATGGGAACCGGAATCATGACGGACGCCCAGACCACCCACCCGGCCTACTTCCAGGACGAGGACGACCCGACTCAGTACCGACTCTCCACC
>CAZPXH010000011.1:20432-87075 GCA_964591085.1 uncultured Spirochaetaceae bacterium
CCACCCGGCCTACTTCCAGGACGAGGACGACCCGACTCAGTACCGACTCTCCACCGCAGGCGACACGGTGACCGGGGGAGGATTTGCGTTCCATACCAATCCACAAAGCGTCGAAGCGTTCACTCTCGGTTGCTTGCTCGGTTCGGAGCCCGACGTGCACGACACGGTTTCAAGTGTAAATCACGTCCTTGCCACCGGAGGTGTGGCCACGATCTACGTCTCTCCAGTTCCAACCTATTCACTGCCCAACAGCATCAACTCTGGTGGAGACCCAAGTGTTGACTAAGGCTTCCAGCAAGGCCTCAAAGGCCGCACAGTTCGCTGTAGCGCTGATAGTTGTTCTATCCCTGCCTGTAGCGAGCCAACCACTCACACGTGCAATTACGGTACTCCGGGTTCTCGAAGGGTCAGGTCGAGCGTATGACCAGCAGGCTCTGATCTCGCTTGACTCCTACTCTGTCCGAGCAACTGAAGTGAACACTATAGATTGGGTGAACGATGGCGAACTGAGGTTCGGAGCTGCTCGCGAGCTGTCGGTGGCGGCAAACACCGTGATTACAACGGAGACGTCCGACGGAACACTGGTCCGCAATCTCAGCCTTTCACCTCAGTTCGACTCCACGGTTGCTCGCCCAACGCGCGACACGGTCGTCTATGGCGATGTCTTCGAAGCGAGTTACCCTCTGCTCATGTGGGCTGCCGACTTTGACGATTCCGGACCCCGTGCCCAGCTCAGCCGGGAAGGGGAAAACCGGTTTGTGTTGCGCTACCGCTGGCGTGGTCGGGATTGGGGTGGCCCCGGCGCCTTTGCAATGACACTGACCTACGACGAGGACGGGCTGCTGCGGAGTATGTCCGGCGTTACCTGGAACGCGGATGGCGCTGCAAGCGTGAGGAAGTGGCGTTGGCTGGTGAACGACGGCCGTATGGAGATTTGGGCCGAGTGGCCTAACGGAGCCGCGTTTCCGGCCCACGACCTCTACTTCCACGAGGTTCCGGTCTCTCCGGCAGATGCAAGGGCGTCCGCGCTGAACTACCTCATGCTCAGCATGACACATGCTTGGTTGCCCCTGACGCTTGCGCCCATGCTTATCCCTGCGGACCTGCTGCCGGCTGGGCCCGATGGGCAGCCCCTGCCGTCTCCCTGGGGAGTGGAGGTGCCCATCACGGACATAGAGGATACTCCTCAGGACCACCTGAGGCCCTATCCCAACCCCGGGCCGTACTGAGGGTTCAATCGGCCCACTGAAGCAGGGCCTCTCGCTTGAGCAGGGGGCGTGGGCGTGAGACGCTGTGGCCAAGCATGGATCAGTTTGACTACATACTCATTGGGACCGGGCAGGCAACCTTCACCCTGCTTTCCTATCTGGTGTCCGAAGGAAAGCTGGTTGCGGTGTGCGAGGAAGATCGCTTTGCCGGAACCTGCGCCAACTATGGCTGCACGCCCACCAAGGCACTGGTTGCCCACGCCCGCGCTGCCCACATGATCCGGAGGGGAGAGTACTTTGGCTTTCCGGCCGCCGAACCACAGATCGATTTTCCCAAGGTCTGGGAGCGCATGAACCACATCCGCTCCGGCGGGCATGATGGCCTGGGCGGATGGCTGAAGAAGCACACCACGGTCTTTGAAGGCCACGCCGAGTTCAGTGGTCCAAACCGCGTTCGCATCGGCGATACAGAGATCGCCGGTCAGACAATCCTCATCCACGCGGGTGCGCGTGCTAGCGCCCCGCCCATTCCCGGCCTGGATAGCGTTCCCTGGTTGGACAACAAGCGATTGCTGGACCTGGAAACGCTGCCCGAGCACCTGATTGTGGTGGGCGGGAGCTACATCGGCCTTGAGTTTGGCCAGATCTTCCGCCGCTTTGGCAGCCGGGTCACCGTGCTGGAGCGCGGGAGCCAGATCATGAGCCGCGAGGATGCCGATGTAGCGGCAATCGCGCAGAAGGTCCTGGAGCGCGAGGGCGTGGAGATTCGCTGCCAGGCGCGGATCCGCGGAGTGTCCGCTGGACCGGGCGCCGTTCAGGTGGAGCTGGAGAACGGCGACTCTGTTACCGGCAGCCACCTGCTGGTTGCAACCGGCCGGCGGCCGAACTCGGATCGGCTGAACCTGGATGCAGCGGGTGTGGCGGTGGACCAGAAGGGCTACATCGTAGTGGATGACAAGCTGCAGACCACGGTCCCGGGCATCTACGCTCTGGGCGATATCAACGGCCGCGGAGCGTTCACCCACACCTCAGTCAATGACGGGGAGATCCTCATGCACAACCTCCAGGGGCAGGACTGGAAGGTGAGCGATCGCACGCCAATCTATGCCATGTACATTGATCCGCCGCTCGGGAGGGTCGGTCTCAGTGAGAAGGACGCCTTGAAGTCCGGGAGACAGATGCTGGTGGCGCGGATGCCAATGAGCCACATCGCCAGGGCCCGGGAGAAGGGCGAGACGGACGGCGTCGCCAAGATCATCGTGGATGCACAGACTGACCAGCTGGTTGGAGCAACGGTCTTTGGAACCGGCGGCGACGAAGTGATCAACATGCTGGCGGTTGTGATCCATTCGCAGATTCCCTGCCACCTGTATCGCCGCGTGGTGCTGGCACACCCCACGGTTGCTGAACTCATGCCCTGGGTTCTGGACAACCTGGAGCCGCTGCGGGCAGAAACCAGCCCGGCACCGCCCGCTTGATGCCCGCTGTCATGAACGTGCCGGAACGGTTGGGAGCGCTCCGCTCCTGGATGGCGGAGCAGGGAATCAGTGCCTTCATCGTGCCCAGCGCGGACGCTCACCAGAGCGAAT
Organism: uncultured Spirochaetaceae bacterium; assembly: GCA_964591085.1. Taxonomy (GTDB): domain Bacteria; phylum Spirochaetota; class Spirochaetia; order DSM-27196; family CAZPXH01; genus CAZPXH01. The sequence continues at coordinate 23,230 of CAZPXH010000011.1, forward strand.
ACCCTGCCAAGCGGGCCGAGGTCCGCGCATGGATCAGCGGCTTCACCGGAAGCGCCGGTACCGCGGTAGTCACGGAATCCGGCGGAGCGCTGTGGACGGACGGCCGCTACTTCCTGCAGGCGGAGACCCAGCTGGCTGGAAGCGGTCTTGCGCTGATGAAGGACCGGATGCCGGGGACCCCTGACATCCCCGCGTGGCTTTCGGACCAGCTTTCGCCGGGGGCAGCCGTCGGTGTGGATGCCGGGGTCTACAGCGCCGAGGCTCGTGACGCACTGCGGGAGGACCTGGAAGGCCGTGGCCTCACGCTCCGCGAGCCTGGCGATCCCTTTGACGTGATTTGGCCGGACAGGCCCGCGCTCCCCGCGGCCCCGGTGGATGAAGTGGCCGCTGACATCAGCGGCGAGACCCGCGCCCGGCGGCTTGAACGCGTGCGGGGCGCCATTCGGGACGCCGGCGTCAGCAGCCACCTCATTGGAACCCTGGATGACATCGCGTGGATTCTGAACCTGCGCGGTGCTGATGTTGCCTACAACCCGCTCTTCCTCGCATGGCTGTGGGTGGAGCAGGAACGCTGCGTGTTGTTCACCGATGCAGGACGCATCCCACTTGCAGTGCAGCGTGCGCTGTCAGCGGACGGGGTTGAGCTTGCGCCCTACGCCGGCATCCACGCCTTTCTCGGCGCAACAAGCGACTCGCCCGGTGGCCGTGAACCATCCGGACCGGCGGAAGGTGCAGTCCTTGCGGACGCAGCCGGGCTTCCTGCGGCTGTCCTGGATCTGCTTTCGGCACGGGGACCGGTGCTCCGGCGCAGTGCCCCGAGCCGCGCCATGAAGCAGCGGAAGAACCCCACCGAGCTTGCGGGAATCCGGGAGGCTATGATTCGGGATGGACGGGCGATGGTCCGCACCTTGCGCTGGATTGATGAGAGCGTTGCTTCAGGCGCGCAGATCACGGAAGCGGAAGTGGGCCTCCGCCTCACTGCCGAGCGCCGCGCCGAGTCCGGCTTCCGGGGAGAGAGCTTCCCGCCGATCTGTGGCTTCAATGCAAACGGCGCAATCATCCACTATCGGGCGCCGGACACCGGCTCTGCGGAGATCCGGGCGGACGGCGTTCTCCTGCTGGACTCCGGAGCCCACTACAACTGCGGAACCACGGACATCACCCGGACCGTGGCAATCGGGAGGCCGCCACAGCAGGCCAGGGAGGACTTTACCCGGGTTCTGCTTGGCCACATCGCTCTGTCTGAGGCTCGCTTCCCCGCGGGAACAAGCGGCCTTCAGCTGGACGCCCTCGCGCGGTCCGCACTGTGGCAGGAACACCTGGACTACGGCCACGGAACCGGTCACGGGGTGGGCTTCATTCTGCCGGTTCACGAAGGTCCCGTTCGTATTGCCACGCGCGGCGCGGACACCGTACTTGAGCCCGGGATGCTGGTCTCCAATGAGCCGGGAGTCTATCGTCCGGGATCCTGGGGGATCCGCATAGAGAACCTGCTCGCGGTAGAGGGGGCGGGGGAGGCGGAGATCCCGGGAATGCCGGGGTTCCTGAGCTTTGCAACGCTCACACTTTGTCCCATCGATCGGCGGATGCTGGAGCTGTCCCTGCTGAGCCCTCAGGCCGTTTCCTGGCTGGGTGCCTATCATCGCCGCTGCCGTGATATTCTCGGGCCGGGGCTGTCCGGGGCCGACCGCGAGTGGTTGGAGCGCTTCACGGCGCCCGTGCTATAGTCCGCGGCCGTCATGGCGCTCAACGCAGGGATCGTTGGCCTGCCCAACGTGGGCAAGTCCACCCTCTTCACCGCACTCACCTCCGCTCCGGCCGAGGCTGCCAACTACCCCTTCTGTACCATAGAGCCCAACCTCGGCGTGGTTGCGGTCCCGGACCCTCGTCTGGACCGGATCGCCGACATTGTGAAGCCCGCCCAGGTCATTCCCGCCAGCACCGAGTTTGTGGATATCGCGGGATTGGTGGAGGGCGCCAGCCAGGGCGAAGGCCTGGGAAACCGCTTCCTTTCCCACATCCGGGAAGTTGGCGTGGTTCTCCACGTAGTCCGCTGTTTTGCAGATCCGGACGTTGTCCACGTGGCGGGAACCGTGGATCCGGCTCGGGACATGGCCACCATCACCACGGAGCTATGCCTCGCGGATCTGGAGACCGTGAGCAAGCGGCGGGTGCGGATGGAAAAGGAAGCCCGGGCGAGTGATCGGGAGACCGCCGCAAAAGCCAATCTGCTTGCGCCGGTACTTGAACGGCTGGAGGGGGCGCTTTCTGAGGCTCGCCCGGCGCGTCTGGTAGAGCTCAGCGATGAGGAAGCGATTGCTGCCGCAGAACTCCAACTCATTACCCGCAAGCCCGTCCTGTACGTCTGCAACACTGGAGAAGACGGCGAGGAGGGGGCTCGGGAGCTGGTTGCCGCGGTGCGGGAGCAGGCGGAGGCGGAAGGCGCCCGCTGTGTCTCCATCAGTGCGCAGTTGGAAAGCGAGATTGCGGCGCTTGAGACCCTGCAGGAGCGCAAGGAGTTTCTGGCGGAGGCCGGGCTGGCAGAAAGCGGGCTGGATCGCCTGATACGGGAGACCTACCACCTCCTTGGCCTGCGCACCTTCTTCACCGCCGGGCCCAAGGAGTGTCGCGCCTGGACCTTCCGCGCCGGCCAGACCGCACCCCAATGTGCAGGTGTCATCCACAGTGACTTTGAGCGGGGCTTTATCCGTGCAGAGGCCTATCACTGTGAGGCCCTGTTTGAGCTCGGATCAGAGCAGGCGGTTCGCGCCGCCGGCAAACTTCGGAGCGAGGGGCGCGACTACCTGGTGGAAGACGGGGACGTACTCTTTTTCAAGTTCAACGTGTAGGTCCCACCTCCGCTGAGGCCTGATCTTCCGCACTTTCTGCAGGATCGTCCTTGGTTGACAGCTCCGGCTGGAAGCGGGCACCGAACTGCTGCCAGATCACAAAGAAGAGCGCGGCGATGATCGGTCCCAGGATGAATCCCGCCAGTCCCAGCCAGGCAATCCCACCCAGCGTTGCAAAGAGCACCACCGCCGGGTGCAGTCCGCTCCTGTCTCCCAGCAGCTTTGGCTTCAGCACGTTCTGCGTCATCAGCACCCCACCAACGGAAAGCAGTCCCAGGAGAATACCCGCCGGTATCCGTCCAATTATGATCAGGAGAATCGCTGCTGGAATCAGGACAAGGTTCGCTCCGATCAGGGGAATGAGGGACACAACAAGCGTAATCACACCCCAGAGGAAGGGAGACGGCAACCCAAAGATGATGAACAGGGTCACCGCAAAACTCGCCTCAATGGCTCCAATGATGATTGAGGAGACCAGCGTGGCAGAAGTGGTTCGTCCGACCTCCGTTACCAGCGCGTCCAGGTCACTATTGGGAATCGGCAGCACTTCCCGGATGCCAGCGAGGAGCCGGTCACCATCCAGGAACAGGAAGAACATGACAAAGAAGATGACTACCAGGCTTGCCACCGCACCGGTCACGCTGCCAATGGAGCCCTGGAGGATCTCCAGGGTCACCTGACTTGCTGTCTGGATGCCGTTCTGGAGCATCTGCTCCAGGTTTATTCCCTCCCACCCGGCAAGCAGGTCTCCAACGAGCGGAAGGCTTGCAAGGAACTCGTTCAGATCCACGCTTTGAAGGCTCTCAGTGATTCCCGGCAGCGCTTCACGGACCGCGTTGTACCCGTCCCTCGCTTCAGCAATCACGATGGTGCCGATCACGGTCAATGGAACCCCGATAACAAGCAGGGCGAGTAAAACAGTTATCGCTGCGGCTGCTGTCTTCCGGCCACCGACGCTATTCTGAATCCGGGCGAACAGGCGGTAGAAGACTCCGGCAAAGACCGAAGCCACTACCAGGTTCAGCAGAAACGGCTGGAGGACCCGGAGGAACGCCGCCGAAATCAACACAACAAAGCCTAGGAGGGTGAGGGGAATCAGGCGCATCTGGTTGCTCATCGTCCGGTGGAGGGTAGCCGAGTAGTGCTGAAGCTGTCAGGCGGACAATCCGGGCCTTGCAGCGTTGCGGGAGGATCTCCCCGGGTATAGCCTTGCGCTAGTGGACCTCTCCGACGTTTCGCTTCCGCTTCCGCCGCGGAACGTGCTGCAGCAGCAGTACCTTACACTCGCGGGCGTGATGGAGCGTGTGGCGCGGGAGATGCGCAATACGCTGGAAAGCGGTCTGCGCGCCCAGAGCATGCAGCCCACCATTCGCTATCGGATCAAGACCTTCGACTCCTACTACGAGAAGCTGCTCCGCCGCGCAACACCGGAACGGCGCGCAATTGGCTCGGTTCCCATTACCGACATCATCGGGCTGCGTATCGTCGCGCCATTTGTGGAGGACGTGCGGCGCGCCGAGCGGGTGGTTCGGGAGCACTTTGAAATCCTGGAAGCCGAGCAGAAGGGAGCGGAATTCAGCTTCCGCGAGTTTGGGTATGAGTCCCTTCACCTCCTCTGTGAGGTGCCCGGCGCGATCGCGGAGAGCCTCCGTGCACGAGATCTGCCCCCGGTTGAGGTACAGGTCCGAACCATCCTGCAGGACGCATGGGCCGAGGTAGAGCACGAGCTCGTCTACAAGGGCGAGTTCGTCCCATTTGATGAGCCGATCCGCCGGCGTCTGGCCGCCCTCAACGCCAACCTCAGCCTGGCAGACAGCATCTTCCAGGAGATCCGGGACTACCAGCGCGAGCTGCAGCGGGAGCTTTCCCGCAGGCGTACCGAGTTCACCGGCTTTCTCCGGGACCGCCTGGGAATGGCGCGGGAAGAGCTGGCAGAGGAGCACTCGCGCCGTGCGCGGGTGCAGGGGATGCCCCGGTCCCAGCTCCGCCGCTACGGCGTGGACCAGCTGCTGCTTGATTCCCTGCTCGCGCACAACAGTGGCGCCTATGAGCGGGCGGTAGGCCTGTACACCATGGGCCTGGAGCAGGCCCGGGATCCGCGCGTAGAGGCCATCCTCCGGCTCCATCGCGCAATGGCGCGCTTTGCGGTGGAGCAACTGGAGGAGGCTCGCTCGGACCTGGAGCGCGTCATTGAGCTTGATCCCGGCAATGCCCGTGCGTGGTTCTACCTGGCAGGCTGCCAGTGGATGGCATCGGAGACGGAGGCTGCCATGGACAGCCTGGGCAGTGTGCTGCGCCTGGATCCCCGCAACGCCGATGCCTTCTACGCTCGCGCACGGATCCACGCGGACAACGGAAGCAGGGAGTCCGCGCTTGCCGATCTCCGCGCCGCGCTCCAGCACCAGCCGAAGTTTCCGGAGGCGCGGGCCCTTGCCGATCAGCTCAGCGGTGCGCAGACTGGCGAGCGTGCAGCACTTCGCGAGTGACAACACCGCCACGGTCCACCCACAGATTCTGGAAGCCATAAGCCGGGCAAACACCGGTCACGCCATTGCCTACGGCGATGATGACCATACCCGCGCGATGGAGCGGCGCTTCTGTGAGGTCTTTGAGGCCGATGTCCGAGCATTCCCGGTGTTCAACGGCACCGGCGCGAACGTTACCGGGCTGAGCGCAGCCGTTCCCTCCTGGGGGGCGGTCATCTGTACCGGCATGGCCCACCTAAACGTGGACGAGTGCGGAGCCCCGGAGAAAATCGGGGGATTCAAACTGCTGGGCATGCCGGACGTGGAAGGGCGCCTCCAGCCGGAGTCAATAGATCGGGCCTGCTCCCACCTGGGGTTTGAGCACACCAGCCAGCCGGCCGCGGTAAGCATCACACAGGCCACCGAGGTGGGCACGCTGTACACCCCGGCACAGATATCCACCATCGCCGAGCGTGCGCATGCCCACGGGCTGCAGCTCCACGTAGACGGTGCACGGATTGCCAACGCCTGCGCCGCGCTTGGATTCCGCCCCAGGGAGCTGTTGGTGGACACCGGCGTGGACATCGTGAGTTTTGGCGGGACCAAGAACGGCATGCTTATGGGGGAGGCAGTGGTGTTCACCAACCCGGAGAACCCGGCAGTGGCCCGCTATCGCTTTCACCGGAAGCAGGCAGGACAGCTGAACTCCAAGATGCGCTTTGTCTCCGCCCAGTTCCTGGCCTGGTTTGCGGACGACCTCTGGCTGCAGATGGCAGAGCGGGCCAATCGCCTGGCTGCACTGCTTGCCGACGGGCTCTGTGCACTCCCGGGGATTGAAGCCGCCTATCCCGTGCAGGCCAACGGACTCTTTCTCAAAATCCCTGCTGGAATAGTTGAGAATCTGCGGGAAGCGGCCTACTTTTATCCGTGGGACGAAACTCGCGGGCTGTATCGTCTGATGGTCTCTCATGACCAGGATGAGGACGCCATCCACGCCTTTGTGTCCCGTGCCAGGGAGCTGGTCAGCCAGAACGGGGCCTGAGAACAGGCCCGGGAGAGACGCATGCCCGAAGACTCGGCCGGAGCCAAACGCCTCCGGGGACATAGCGTTCTCATCGCGGAAGATGATCCGATCAGCCGCGCGTACCTTGTGCAGATCCTGCGTGCGAGCGGCCTGACCATTCACGAGGCCGGGGACGGCCAGCAGGCGCTTGAGGTTCTGCAACGGGAGCGCTGCGAGCTTGTGCTTCTGGACATCCATATGCCGCGACTCCGCGGAGATGAGCTCGCACAGCGGATCCGCGCCTCAGAAGCGGGTGTTGCGCACCGCGATGTCCCGTTGCTTGCCATTACCGCTTTTGTCTCCCCGGAAGAACGGAAGGGCTACCTGGATGTCGGATTCACCGAAGTATACGGCAAGCCCTTTGCAGCGGAAGATCTGCTGGCCGCCATAACCCGACACCTCAGCGGGCAGTCCTTTACGGCTTGGGAAGATCAAGCTGAGTCTTGCTATGACCCCGCAGGGTTCCTGCGTGAATTTGGCTCACACCCGGAGGTGCTTACAGAGATCCTGAAGGTCTTCCGGGAGGAGGTTCCCCGGCGCATAGACGCACTGCGGCAGGCCGTCGCGGCCCGGGACAGCTTCCGGATTTCTCGGGTGGCGCATTCCCTCGGGTCCACCGCAGCTACCTTCCACGCGTACACGGCCCAGGCTGCAGCACGCCGCTGTGAGGACATGGTCAACGCCGGCGAGACGGCGGAGGCTATCCGGGAGGCAGAAGAGTTGATGTGTCTGCTGGAGGGTGTGCTGGAAACGGTGCGGGAGCTCAGCGCCCACGACGCTCGGGAATAGGTCGAATCGGGCCCGAGTAGCCTTTTCTCAGGAAGAGGCCGCAGTAGCAGTGGCCGTGCTCTTCCATGTCCGGGCGCGCGTAGACGCAGGGGCAGATGATGTCTTTGTCTTCACTCCGCTCTCCATCACCGTCGCGACATGGACAGAGGAAGTAGCCGTATCGGTTGAACTGCGTAGCGAGACCCGCCGCAACATCATCAACAAAAGGTTGGTCCGGATTGACGCCCCAGCCCTGCTTCTGCGCCACCATGGTGATGAAGCGCTGGGCATCCGCCGGTGCTTTTTCCCGAGGCATGCCTAGCTCAGTCCCAACGCGCCCGCCCACTGCTCCTCAAGGAAGCCGGTCTGGACAACCTTGTCGTCCACCATCAGGAGGGGCCACACCGGAACCTGATCCGTCTTCTGCCGGATGATGGTCTTCACAGTTCGCTTGGTTTCCAGGTCCACGGCGGTGTCCAGATGGATGAATCGGAACTCCACATTGTTGGAACTGAGGTAGTCAATCGCCTTCTTGCAGAACGCACAGGTGCTGATAGCGAATACGCGCACATCCCCGGCCTTGTGGGCTCCAGAGACCTGCTCGTACGGCAGAGAATCAAGCATACGTAAAGCATAGACCTTGCCCACGGGCGGGGCAAGCTTCGTTGACAGCGGCAGAGTAGTCTGTGCTACGCTCCCCTGACTTACGGTCCTTATCGGTGACGAATCAGACCATACAGCACTACCTCAAGCAGATTCTGCACGACGAGTATTGCCCTGTAGACCACGAGAGTATCCCGGATCCAGTCGATCAGGAGACCGCTCGGCTCCTCAATCGGCTGTACGAACAGAAACGCGATATTGTGCATGGCTACCGCCGGGACCTGAATCTTGGCGAGCGCAGGCTCAGAAGCATCATTGAAAGCACTCCCGTTGGAATCTGCATCACAAACCGGCAGGGCCTCTACGAGTACGTGAATCCCACATACACGCGGCTCTACGGCTATTCGGAGGCGGAGCTCATCGGAAACTCCTTCCTGATTGTTGTGCCGGAAAAGAACAAAGGTCGGCTCAGCGAGCTGCACGATGCCTTTCTCGGACAGCGCTATGAGCTCCGCGGTGAATGGGAGGTGCAGCGTCGGGACGGGAGCCGAATGGCCATCCTTGCCGACGCTGCCTACATCGTTGATTTTGACGGCGAGCCCAAGAAGGTGACCTTCGTCATTGATATCACGGACCGAAAGCATGCCGAGGAAACCCTCAGGAGCACGGTACAGCAGCTACACAAGGAGATTGAGCAGCGGCAGCGCCAGGAAAAGCTGCGGGAACAGGTGGAACGAATCATCCGCCATGATCTGCGCAACCCGCTGAACGGGATGATCTCAGCAGCAGAGCTGCTGCTGGATGAAGACCCCACACCTCTGCAACAACGGATGCTCTCCGGGATACGGGACGCTGGCCGGCGTCTGTCTGCCATGCTCAATACCTCCGTGGACCTGGTGAGAATGGAAGAAGGGACCTATCGCCTCAATCCCCAACCGGAGGACCTGGTTGGGATTGCGCGGGCCGCCATGCTGGCAACCCGTTCTCTTGCCGGGTTCCGGTCCGTGCAGCTGGATCTGAGTGTCGGCGGGGAGAGTCAGGACCTGGACACACCCGGCGGCGCGCGGATTGGGATCAGCGGGGAGGGTGAGTACCTGGAGGTGGCGCTGGAGCACCTGCTCAGCAACGCCGTTGAAGCAGCGCCACCGGACTCCACGGTCCAGGTCAGCCTGGAGGAGGACGGAGCGCGCGTCCGGGTCTTGGTGCACAATCAGGGAGCGGTGCCGGAATCCGTACGCGACCGCTTCTTTGAGCGCTACACTACCGCAGGCAAGCGGGACGGCACGGGCCTTGGCACCTTCATTGCACGCCAGGTTGTGCTTGCTCACGGCGGCAGCATCGGCTTCACCACCGATGAGCACAACGGCACTGAAGTAACGTTGGAGCTCCCGCGTCATCCAGGGTCCGAATAGGCCGCCATCACCGGCCGGACCAGGGCGCCAGCGATCACCGGCATAGCTGCCGACCAGACGGCGGGCGACGCTCCCGCAAGGCTGCGTTTCACATCCCCGGCGCCTGTCTGTTACCGTCAGAATCATGATTCACGTGACAGGGCTGAAGAAGGCCTTCCGAAGCCGCTCGGGCACCAATGAGGTACTCCGTGGCCTGGACTTCACGGTTGAACCCGGAGAGATTTACGGACTGCTCGGGCCGAACGGGGCGGGCAAAACCACCGCAATGCGCTGTGTTGCAACCCTGCTGAAACCGGATGCCGGGTCGATCACGGTGGATGGACAGGATACGCAGACAAAGCCGCGCGCGGTTCGGGAGTCAGTTGGCTTCCTCACCGGTGACATGAAGCTGGCGGGGAATCTCTCCCCCCGGCGACTGCTCCGGTTCTTTGGCGAGCTCAACCACCTGGACCGGGAACTGATTGATCAGCGAACGGATGAGCTCGCCGGTTACCTGGACATGCGCGACTACCTGGACCGGTCAGTGGAGAAGTTGTCCACGGGCATGAAGCAGAAGGCCGCGATAGCGGTGGCGCTCATCCACGATCCGTCAGTGATCATGTTTGATGAGCCCACAAACGGCCTGGATATCCTGGCAGCCAAGACCGTGGTGGACTTCCTGAATGACTACCGGTCCCGCGGGACGACAATCCTGCTTTCAACGCACATCATGGGGGAAGCAGAGAAGCTGTGTGACCGCGTCGGGATTCTGCTTGGCGGGGTGCTTGCCGCGGAGGGCACGCGGGAGGAGCTTATCAGGACCCGGAACACACACAGCCTGGAGGACGTGTTCTTCCAGCTTGCACGAGAACAGGGGGTCAATACCGATGCTTAGGGACGCGCTCATCATCTTCCGCAAGGAGCTGGGAAACGTGATGCGGGACAGGCGGGTGATCCTCGCCAACTACGTTCTGCCGCTGCTGCTGTTTCCCGCGTTCTTCTTTGCCATCAGTTTCTTCCAGGACATCCAGACGCAGGAGCAGGGAGAAACGGTGTATCCCGTTAGCATCCTCAATGCGCCGGACGAGGGCTACCAGCAGATCCTGGAGTCTATAATCCTGGTAGAGCCGGTGGACAACCCTCGGGCCCGTGACGTGGTGACCGTTCAGTTCCCGGAAACCGGAACGCGGGGCGAAGTGCAGATCTACGCAGACTCCACGGACAACGCGCTGGCCTACGCCGGCAGGATGGCAGAGGTTGCGCTGGACCAGTACGAACAGCTTCTTGCGTCTGCAATCCTGGCTGAAGCCGGCCTGCAGCAGGCAGACCTGGACCGTTTCCAGGCGACAAGGGTGGACGTGGCGCCGGAAGAAGCCCAGGGGACCGGAATCCTGGTTGCGATGCTTCCCTACTTCATCATCATCTTTGTGTTCGCCGGAAGCATGGGAATGGGGATGACGGTAACCGCCGGGGAGAAGGAGAACGGGAGCCTGGCCGGGATCCTGGTGAACCAGGTTTCCAGGTCCTCCATCGCCATTGGGAAGGTGCTATTCCTGGTGACTTCCGCACTCCTCAACGCTGTTTCCAGCTTTGCCGGCATCCTTATCGCCGTCTCGTTCGGGCTGCTCGGCGATCAGCTTGGTGGAGCCACCTCGGTTGGCGGTCTCACCACGCCCGTTGGCCTCATTGCCCTTCTGGTGGTGCTGGTGACCACCGCCGGCTTTGCAGCCTCCGTCATCATCCTGCTCGGGTCTCTCGCGAGGTCCATGAAGGAGGCTTCCGGCTACATTATGCCGGTGTACCTGATTGCCATCCTTATTGGAGTTGCTACGATTGGTCTGGACACTGCGGAGAACCTGTTGGTCTTCCTTGCTCCGATCGTGAACGCCATCTTCCTGCTGAAGGGGCTGATCTTGAGTCAGTACACGCTGGTGCAGGTGCTCCTCACGGCCGCGGTGAACCTGGGTGTGCTTGCGCTGATGACGGTGTTCACCAGCCGGGTCTACAACTCGGAGCGGATCCTGCAGACCACCACCGCCTGATCCTGCGGTGACAGAGACGTTGCAGTCGCAGTCCTCGTGGCTGCGGCTGGACAACACCGCCAAGATCTTTCCGCCGCTGGTCAGCCGGCGCTACAGCAGCCTCTTCCGCCTTGCGTTCACCACAGACGCGCCGGTGCGTCTTTCCACGCTCCAGGAAGCTCTGGAGCAGACGCTGGACCGAATGCCCTACTTCCGGTCCCGGCTCCGGCGCGGCCTGTTCTGGTATGCCCTCCAGGCACGCGGGCCCCGGCCTTCCATCCAGGTGGATCTCCAGGACCCCTGTTTGGGGTTCTCCCGAGGGCGGCATCGGAGTGACCTGGTTCGGGTCCGCGTCTACAACCGAACAATTGCGGTGGAGACTTCCCACATCCTCAGCGACGGCACCGGAACGCTTGCTTTTGCACGCGCGCTGGTCGGCCGGTACCTGGAGCTCCGTGACGGCGAGCACTTCCCGGACTGGGGGGAAATCCCGCACGTCGGGCAGCAGCCGGATCCCGCAGAGTGGCGCGATGTCACCCAGTCATTGCCCCACTCCCCGGTTCCGGCACCGGACCGGCCGAGTCCCGCCTACCACATGCCGGGGCGGCTCCTCCGGCCCGGCCGCTACGCCGTCACCCACGGGTTTGTGCCAACTGCCTCAATCCGCGCACTGGCCCGGGACCTGGACGTGTCCATCACCGAGCTGGTGCTTGCCGTGCTCTTCCACAGTTTCCAGGCAAGCATGCACAACCGGAAACGCCCTCTGCCCCCGTCCCGGCGCCGGATGGTCCGGGTCCTGGTACCGGTCAGCCTCCGCAACTTTGTGAAGGCACGGACCCTTCGAAACTTCTTTGCGTTTGTTGCCCCGGAGTTTGATCCCCGGCTTGGCGTCTACAGCTTTCCCGAGCTCCTGCAGTTTGCCCGGGACGGAATGCGAAGGCAGCTGAACTGGCGGCAGATATCCCAGCAGCTCGCACGAAACCTCCGGAGTGAGCGGCACCCCATTGGACGGATTGTTCCCCTTTCCATCAAGAACCTGGCGATGTCTGCTGCGTATCGCTTTGTGGGGGACAGCGCGTACAGCTGCAGCCTCTCTAACATGGGGCGTGTTGCCATGCCGGAGCGAATGACTGCGAAAGTAGCCTCGGTAGCCTTTGTGCCGCCTCCGAGCCCGACCACCCGGGCAAATGTGACCGTGATCTCCGCGGGAGACGAGCTGTGCATCAGCACCGGCAGCCTGCTCTCCGACCGGTCCTTTGAGCGGGAGATCTACCGGAAACTCCGGCGGCTTGGACTGCCGGTGCGCATTTCTGCAAACTACAACTAGCAATGTCCTACTGCCCGCGCTGTGGAGTGGAGCTGGAGCAGGAGCAGGATCGCTGCCCCCTCTGCCACGCGCCGATTCCGGATCAGACCCTTCCGCTGCCAGAGGAGGAGCGCTACTCTGACCTGGTTGCAGCTCCCGCATCGCGGCGGAATCCCCGCTTTGCGCGTGCCCTTGCACTCCGTGTTCTGACGGCGGTGTTTGCCGCGCCACTCTTTGTCTCCCTGGGAATTGATTTTGTTATCAGCGGAAGCTGGCAATGGTCCCGCTTTGTCGCCGGAGGAATTGTGGTGGCTTGGGTGTTTGCTGCGCTCCCGGTTGCAGTACCGCGGCGGCCCTGGCTGGTCCTCTCTATTGATCTGGCTGCAACCGTTGCGCTCCTGTGGTTCATCGATCGCCTGGATGGGGTCTTGAGCTGGTTTGGACCGCTCGCCCTCCCCATTGCCGCCAGTGGATTTCTGCTCGCGGGAGCGGTGGTGCTCCTCGCGATTCGCGCAAAGGAACTCGGCGCAAACCTCGCGGGCTTCATCCTGGCGGCGATTGCGCTCCATAGCCTGTTCATTGACGTTTCCGTCCGGCTCTTTCTGGACCGTGTACCGCTGATATCCTGGTCTGTAATTGTTGTTCTGGCACTTTCGCCCCTGGTGGTGCTGCTACTGAGCTACCACTACCGCCTGCGCAAGCGTCCGGACTTCCAGCGAATCTTCCACGCCTGAGGAGATCTGAAAGCCTCCCGCTCCCCGAAGCGGCAGGGAGCAGTTGACGGCAGTGGCGCGGCCCCTCATTCGCCGCTCGATTCTTCCAGTTCCCGAAGCCCTTCTGCTGACCAGCGGAAGATGGAAAGCACCGGCAGATCGTCAGTGCTGAAGTCGGCTCGGAGCTGATCACGAACCTTGATGGCATCCGCGGTGCTTTCGCAGACCGCAAAGAAGGCGCCGCCACCCCCTCCGCCACTCAGCTTTCCACCGAGGGCGCCCGATCTTCGCGCGAGTGCCAGCACAGAGTCGGTTAACGGCGTGGACAGACCCAGCTCCGAAAGCACGCTCTGGGCCTCCCGCGCGAGGTTCCCGATCTGTCTGCCGCGCGCGTGGCTTGAGGTCACCACCTGCCGTGCCCGCACCGTCAGGCCGCCCAGCGTCTCAAGTGAAGACCGGATTGACTTGTCTCCGGATTCCCGTTTTTCCCGAAGGCCCGCGACCAGTTCCCGCGTGCTTGCTTCACGCCGTACAGCACCTACCACCAGGGGCGGAAGCTGGTCTTCGTGCGGGATCGGGACCCGCCATGCCGCTGGAATGTCTGGCGGCTTGGGCTGCATTGATGTGAGTGAGCGGTATATTGAAAGGCCGGCATCAACCCCGGACGGCGTCCCGTGAAAGGTCTCCTCCAGGATGTTTGCCACCCGCCACCAGCGCCTTACGTCCTCCGTTATTCCCGGAACAGCAGCAGCAACCAGCGCTACGCTCAGTGCCGCCGATGACCCGAACCCCGCTTCAAGGGGAACCGTGCTTGAAAGCTCCACCGCGCCGCCTCGCAACGCTTCATCCTCGCTGGCAATACGGTCAAGGAGGGCGGAGACGAGCTCCCGGAACCCCTGCGGGACAAGATCCAGTTTCCAGCTTGACCCCTTTGGGGTGATTTTCGCGTCTGTGTGCCAGGGCAGCCCCACTCCCAAGGCGGGGTAGCCGTACACCGCCGCGTGCTCACCAAACAGCAGGAGCTTTCCGTATCCGCGTCCTTCGTGGGTCATGACCAGATCACCTCCAGGCCCGTTACGGGCTCCGCTTGGGTGCATTGTATCAGGCTGGCGCCGGGAGGGCTTGTACCCGGCATACCGAACCACGCGATGAGTTCATTGCCCGCACCCAGGGCCTTCCTGACTCCACCGACCGACTCAGTCGCGGGGCCAGGCTCTGGTCCGGGGTCTGCAGGTACGCCGATTGCAGATCCCAGTTTCCTTCCGAGCTCGGCTGCCTCCCTGAGTGCGGCCAGCCTGGCATCAGCATCCCCCACCGTGAAGGCTGAACAGAGCCGCCGGTTGGCGGCAAGGTATTCGCTGTAGGCTACGGGATCCGCCTCGGCAAAGCGCCGGAAGGCGTCTATTGCAGACCCGGTCCTGACCGCAGCCGGGCCAGAGAACAGAGCCCAGACCGGGAAGGCTGCGCGGTTCTTTGGCGCCGAAGGCCGCTGTGGGCCTGCGGAGACTTGCTGGGCAGGGGGCACCGAGGCCACCGGGAGTGTCAGCGGCGTTGCTTGCGGTACCGGTCCGCCAAGCAGCTGGATCCAGCCACCGTAGGCGGACACAAGGACGTCGTAGCCGCTGCCTCGTCCGCCCTGAAATACCCGATGCGCCTGGACCGCCGCCGCTGCTATCCGCTTCCGCTCCTCCGGGCCCGGTGTTTCGCGGCCATCAACGACACCACCAAGGATGTACGCCGAGGCGGTCAACAGGAGCACGCTTGCGGCAGAGGATCCTAGGCCCAGCTTTCGCTCGCCTGCGTAGAAGCTGCGGGTATCCACCACAAGTTCCCCGCCTACCGTCTCCGTTGGGTGGTTCATCCCGGAAGCCCGAATGGCGGAATCAACGGATGCAAGCGGATCTCCCGTCGTTCCACTGTCCGTCCCCGCCGGGTTGCCGAGCTGCGCATTGCTGGACGCAACCGGTAGCGGCTCCAAGGGATGCCAGCCCATCCGCTGCTCCACCTTGCCAAACCGGAAGACTACGGAGAGCCCGCCCGCGCCGCCCGGGGTGTAGCTGGCAGTGGCGCGCGGGGGGGCGGCCACGCCAATCCCCGGCTCACCGGGGATTGTGACAGCGTACTCTCCCATGACCAGCAGGCTCCCGGGTACCGAGACTTGGAATGGACCGATCCGCTTGGTCACTGGTCCCCGCGCCGCGGGCCGTTGCCCGGGCGGCTTTCCAGAATGGTCAGCTGCGGGAATCCACTGGAGAGCGCATCCCGGACTCCGTCCAGCGCGGAGGCGAGCGTGAAAAGCTTCACCTGCGGACCGGCATCCATGGTCTCCCAGACCGGAAGACCGGCTGCCCTGAGGTCCTGGGCAAGGTGGAGGAGTGCCACGGCCTCCGGGAGCCAGTAGAGGACGGGTGGGCGACTGGTGAACATGGTAGCGAACATCGCCAGATAGGATTCCCGCATCGCCGCCCCAAGGACTTCCAGGTTCCTGGAGGCTAGCGCGGCCTGTGCCCGCTCCGCGATGTCTGCTTCGTTGGCCAGCCAGCTCTCCCAGGATGCGGAAGTCAGCCGCGCGTGCTCCATCGCTTCTCGCGACCCCACCGGTTTTGCGCGTCCGGAGACCACCACTACCAGAACCCTGAGGTCCGGCCAGAACTCCGCCGGGTGCAATGCCTCGGCTGCCTGTGCGCCCCTGGCCCAGCGGGTGAACCCTCCCCAGAGCGCGCGCGCCGCCGATCCGGATCCCTCACGCGCGATCCGTGACGCAAGGGTCCGGTCCGACAGTGGATCCGCACCGGCGCATTCAAGGCAGGCAAGGGTCATGGCAGCCAGGCCACTGGAACTGCTGGCAAGCCCGGCAGCGGTAGGGAAGTTGTTGGTGCCGCTGCACCGGAACCCTGTCGTGCTGCCGGTGGCGGCGCGGATGGCATCAAAGACCGGTGTGAAGCGCGCGGTATTCTGCTCCGTCCCGTCCAGGACCACAGCGTCGGAGTCCGAGGCTTTCGCGGTTACGGTGCTTTCCAGTCCGTCCAGAGTAACTGCAATACTGGTGCTTGCCGGAACGTTTCGCCCAAGGTCCGGCAATTTGCCCCAGTACTTGGTCAGCGCCAGGCTCGGCTGGGCTACCCAGGTTGCCGGATTAGCCATTCCCTTCCACGGCACTGTCTTGGGATCCTGCTCGATAGGCGTCCAGCGCCTGCCTCGCGGCATCCTCGTTGAAGACTCCCCCACTGAAGATGCGCTTTCCGACCTGCCGCACCTCCAGCCCCCGCGCGCCCGCGTACCAGGCAAGGCGATTGGCGTGCAGGCGCATGTGACCCTGCTGTATCCCTTCGCCCACCAGCGCGGAGACCGCAGCAAGGTTCTGCGCCAGGCCAACTGAGGCCGCAATCCGGCTCAACTGGACGGCGGACGGATTGCCGAGAAGGCGCAGGCAGAGCCGGCTCACAGGGTGGAAGCTTACCGCTCCGCCCACCGTTGCAAACGCAAGTGGAACCTCAATGCTCCCGGTGAGGTGTTCTCCGTCCACCCGGAAGCGCGTCAGCGAGCGGTACGAGCCGTTCCGGGAAGCCCAGCGATGGCAGGCTGCCTCAATGGCGCGTGTGTCGTTGCCGGTGGCGAGGGCTACGGCTGTGATCCCGTTGAGGATTCCTTTGTTGTGGGTGACCGCGCGGTAGCTGTCCGTCTCTGCCACGCGGGAGCCCATCTCAATCCGGCGGGCCATCACCGCGCCGCTCCGCTCCGCCCGCGCGAGCGCGCTGACCGGAATTCGGAAGCTGCTGCGGACAAGCCGACCCTCCGCCGCGTTGCTGAGGATGGACATCAGGACCTCGCCACCAATGAGGCGGACTACCGGGGCCTTCAGCTTCTCACCGATCGTGTTCACCAGGTTGGCTCCCATGGCGTTTCTGGTGTCCACCTGGATGTGGATGCGGCAAAGATTCAGATCCGGAACCGGTTCGCAGGTGATGCCGCGGTAACCGCCGCCCCTGCGGGTCATCGGCACAAGCGTCTCCGCAATCTCGTGCTTCAGTGCTTCCTCGTTCTCGGCGATGATGGCAGCCGCGTCCGGATGCGCCCCCTCCACGTAGATCTGCGCCGTCATCTCTGGTTCGCCGGCCTCCGTGTGGTGGCCGCCGTGGCGAGCAATCAGCGAGCCAGCAAAGGTTGCGGCGGCAATCACCGACGGTTCCTCGGTTGCCATGGGAATGTTCACGCGATGGTCGTCAATGCTGAAGCCCTCCGCGATTCCAAGCGGAATCGGCATGAGCCCGATGGCGTTCTCCACCATCACATCCGCGAGGTCCAGCATCTCCGGACTTCCGCTTGAGGCAGCGAGCTCGTTCACGCGGCTGAGGAGCTGCACTGGCCGCTCCGCTGGTACCCAGTCCGGGGCCCTGTGGCGTCCGTGGTCCAGCCCGAAGAGATCAGCAATGGCCTGGCGCTTCTGCGGCAGGCTCAGCTTGCGGAAATTGCGCGGAAGATTGGCTGACGCCAGGATTCCATGCTGATCTGGGTTCACGGGACCTCCAGGCGGGATCAGGTGCGGACGTCTGACTCAAGCAACGCCGAGACAGCTGCGTCAAATGACGCGAGCCTCCACAGTGGCGCAGCCTGCAAGTCCGCGATATTCAGGCTTCCGGTCAGCGACATTGCCGTGGCAAGCACGCGCTGCACGTGGCCGAGCTCGGCGAGTACTGCCTCCGCACCGCCGGCCTTGACCGCGCGGATGAAGGGCAGTGCTGATCCCGCGAGCTGAGCGCCAAGCGCTATGGATTTTGCCACATCCATTCCCGTGCGGATACCGCCGCTTGCAATGAGGCGGCCTTCCCGGAACAGGCGGGGTTCGCTTCGTCGGATAGCTTCCAGAAGCACAGCAGTGGGAAGACCCCAATCATTGAACTCGTCAGCTACACGGAGGTCAGCTTCCGATGCGCGGTAGGCCTCAATCCGCATCCAGTTCGTTCCACCGGTTCCGGCCACGTTGATGCCCCATACCCCCACCTCAAGCAGGGCGCGCGCATCAGACGGGGAAATGCCGAAGCCGGTTTCCTTTGCGATGATCGGCACCGGAGACTCCGCACACAGCTGCTCCAGCCCGGCAAGCACATGCCGGAAATCCCGGTCACCTTCCGGCTGTAGCAGTTCCTGGCCCGGGTTGAGGTGGACGGCGAGAGCATCCACGCCAAGCTCGCCTATCAGGTCCAGCAGCTGCTGGAGATCTATCTGGGGGAGTTGCACTCCGCCGATGTTGGCAAACACCGGAACGTCCCGGGCGATCTCCTTCAGGCGGAAGTGTTCCATCACCTCCGGCTTCCGCAGAAGGATCCGGATGGATCCCATACCCACGGCGACCCTGGCCTCCTGCGCAGCTCTGGCGAGCTCCTTGTTCACTCCGTAAGATTGCGCGGAACCCCCGGTCATGGAGGAGATGAACCAGGGCTGGGAGAGCCGATACCCAAGGAAATCCACCCCGGTGTCCACCTCATCCGCGTCTATCTCCGGGAGCGCTCGATGGATGAAGCGGATCCCGGAGAAATCTGCGCTCCCCGTTTCCACTGCGTACTGAGGTTCCACGCAGATATCGATGTGGGCCTGCTTGCGGCCGGCGATGTCCCGGTCGCGCGGATCAGCTCCAGCCGTACTCACGGTACCCGTCTTCGCGGATCTGCTGCAGGCCGAAGTGACCGGCGGGGACGGTGCGGCCCGCCAGCTGCGCGTTCAGCGCTTCTGGTTCGCTGGGGCGGGCCAACCATGCCTCATACTCCTCAAAACTCGCCGCCTCTTCCGAATCCCAGATTTCGTCCAGGTTCCATGAGCGAATGGTTTCGGGACCCTGTGGTGCTATCCGACCGCTAACCACCGCCATGGTGTTCCCGCTTCCGTAGCTGCCGATCAGTATACGCTTGCCGGCAAGCTCATCGCCGAAATGCTCCTGCCGCTCTTTCAGGAGGAAGGCCATGGCAAGGTAGGCACTCCCGGAGTAAATGTTTCCGATTCGCTTGCTTGCTTCCAGGGACTGCTGGAAGCCTCGCTCCTGCAGGAAGGCATCCATGCCCTCCGGGTTCAGGTCCAGGTGTGTTGAGAGCAGGCTGTGTGCGGCCGTCACGGCCATGTTCGCAAAGGGCACGTGGAACACAAACAGATCCGTCTCATGCAGGACGTCCGCCGGTTTTGCTCCCAGGCGGCTGCAGTGGTCCGCAAAGGCCTCTGCCAGCGCGTTGTGATAGCACTCAACGCTGTATCTGCCCTTCACCTTTGCCGTGATACTGCCCAGCGGGCGGAAGAAGTCGTCCACATCGCTTGAGCTGTAGCCCTGCGTTGCCAGGTCCAGCTCAATCAGGCGGGGATTGGGCTCAATGAGCATGGATACCGAGCCGGCGCCCTGGGTGATCTCCGCGGTGCTCGGCGCATCGTAGCGCGCGATATCGGAGCAGATCACCACGCCCCGCTCGTTGGTTCTGGCTGCCACCCGGAGGAGGGCAGAAACTGAGAGCATGGAAATGGTGCCGCCGGCGCAGGCGTGCTGCACCTGGAAGGTGGAAAGCGAGTGGGGGATGCTGAGGCCGGAGCGCTCCAGCGCACCTTCCACGTAGGCGGAAATGGGCTTGGAGTGGTCCACCGCGGTCTCTGTTCCCACGGCCAGGTAGCGGATCCCGGCTATCTCCTGCGGACTCAAGCGATCCAGAAGCCGCCGGGCACCCGTGGCGCTGAGGGTGACGTTGTCCTCCCAGACGTCCGGGAATCGGATGGACTCTTGCCCCGTAACCGAGATTGCCCGGCGCAATCGCCGCTCAAACTCTGGATCCTGCGCAATCCTGCGCTCCGCGATGGTTTTCAGGCTGATCTGCGGGGACGGGATGTATACCGAGAGATCCGCAATGCCGACCGGGAGTTCTGCCATGAGCGTCTACTTTCTCCTCGTTCTGTATAGGACGCAAAAGATACGACCCACCACTTGACCCGGCAACGCCAGGGCAGCACCGTACCCAATACTGCCATGGAAATCGCGGCACTGGTATCCGGCGGAGTAGATTCTGCGCTTGCACTGGCAAGAGCCGTGGACGAGTTTGGCGCTGGAGCCATCACAGCCTACTACCTCAAGATCTGGCTGGAAGATGATGGAGCCGGGCCCGGGGAATGTCCCTGGGAGGAGGACCTTGGCTTTGCCCGCGCGGTCTGCAGTCAGCTCGGCGTGCCCCTGGAGATCATTCCGCTGCAGCGGCAGTACCACGAACTGGTAATCCGGGAAACCATCGCTGTCCTCCGTGCGGGGGGAACGCCAAGTCCGGACATCTGGTGCAATTCCCGGGTGAAGTTCCGCGCCTTCCTGGACGCCATTGGGGACTCGACCGATCTGGTTGTCACCGGACACTACGCTCGGAGCTCGGGTGACGGAAGGCTCTGGACCGCTCCTGACCCGGTCAAGGATCAGACCTACTTCCTTTCCGGCCTGAGCGCGGCCCAGGTCGCGAAAGTCCGCTTCCCCGTTGGGGATCTTCCCAAACACCGGGTCCGCTCGCTTGCTCGGGAGCGCGGACTTGCGCCCATGGAGCGTCCGGACAGCCAGGGCATTTGTTTTTTGGGCACCATGCGCTTCACGGACTTTGTTGACTTCCACCTGGGAGAGGAGCCTGGCCCGATTGAGAACGCGGAGACCGGCGAAGCGCTGGGAGAGCACCGCGGAATCTGGTACTACACCATCGGGCAGCGCACCGGGCTTGGCCTTGCCGGCGGCCCCTGGTACGTGGCGGCAAAGGACCCCGAGCGGAACGCGGTTCGGGTAGTTCACGCAGATGCTGCAGAGCAGGCGGGGTTCCGGCGAATAACCCTGGAGCAGCCTCACTGGCTCTCCGGGCAGGCCCCGGAGCCGGCAGCCTTCGCCCATCTCCGTGTGAAGCTCCGCCACGGTCCACATCGCTTCCGTGGATCACTTGCCCTGGGTCCTGCAGAATCCGTGCTCACCATCGATTCGCCTGACCGCGGGATCGCCCCGGGCCAGTTCGCCGTGTTCTATGCCGGAGACGAGTGCCTGGGGAACGCCGTAATCCTGGGGGCCGCGTGATGCTTCCGGTTGTTCCCCTCTCCGTTGCGCCCATGATGGAGCGCACGGACCGGCACTTCCGCTTCCTTCTCCGCCAAATCACCCGGCATACCCTGCTGTACACCGAGATGGTGACCACGGGCGCCATCCTGCACGGAGATCGGTCCCGTTTCCTGGACTTCAATGCGATTGAGCATCCGCTGGTCCTGCAGCTTGGTGGGGACAATCCGGCGGAGCTTTCGAAGTGCGTGCGCATCGGTACCGAGTGGGGATACGACGGGTTCAACCTCAACGTTGGGTGCCCGAGTGACCGGGTGCAGCACGCCAACTTCGGCGCATGCCTGATGGCGCAGCCGGGCCTCGTCGCGGAGCTTTACCGGGCGATGGCCGAATCCACGGACCGGCCTGTAAGCGTGAAGCACCGGATTGGCATTGATGGCCTGGAGTCGCGGGATGACCTTGCGCGATTTGTGGAGACGGTTGCTGCCGCCGGTTGCCGCTTTTTCACCATCCACGCGCGCATTGCCATTCTGGCAGGGCTGAACCCCAAGCAGAACCGGAACATCCCGCCCCTGCGCTACCATGATGTCTACTGGATCCGGGAGCGCTTCCCGGAGCTGGCTGTTGAGATCAACGGCGGCTTTCGGAGCATGGATGCGGTGGAGCAGGCGCTGGAGCGGGTAGATGCCGTCATGATCGGGCGCCTCGCGTGGGACCAGCCCTGGACTCTGGCCGCGGCTGATGCGCGCCTCTTTGGCGACCCGCATCCAGGTCCGGATCGGATGGAGATCCTGCATACCATGATCCGTTACTTCCAGGAGCAGGAGGCTGTGGGCCGCGCGAGGCGCTCGGACGCAACCCATCTCCTGGAGCTCTTCTCCGGGGAACCCGGTGCCAGGCGCTGGCGCCGCGCCATCAGCGAGAGCCGCGCGGACACGGCTGCAGGGGTGCTTGCGGACGCGCTGCCCTTTGCGCCGCCCATCACATCCGGTGCGGCCACCGCATCAGTGGCCGGCGGCTGAGGCCGAACCGCTGCTCCACCGGCTTACCCCTCAGGTCCAGTCATGGCTCTCCGATTCCCCCTGGGGACCGCATTCGCCGCGTCTCCTGGACTTTGGCTGCGGAAGCGCGGAGTTCACCCGCCCGGTTGCGGAGCATCTGCTGCCTTCGGCCATCTATCTTGTGGACCTTGACCCGGTCTCACTCTCCGAGGCACGGGACGAGCTCTCCGCGGTTCCCGGCGCACCGGAGCCGCTGTGTGCCCCTTCGCTGGAGGAGCTGGCGGTGGCCTCCGCCGGCCCGGATCCCGAGCCGCCCACGCTTCCGCCGGTGGATCTGCTCCTGACGTCAGACGTGTTGCATCACCTTGACGCCCCGGCAACCGTGCTCAGCAGGCTTCTGCTCCTCCTGTCGCCCGGTGGCATGCTGATCCTGCGCGAGCTGCGCCCGGAGGCGGACCCGGAAAGCCCGCGGGGACTGATGTGCCGCCTCCACGAGCTCAAGGCTTCCGTGGACCGCTACTGCGGCCTGGCGCACGGCCCGCTCCTGCCCGACATAGCGGTGGAGGAGATCATCGGCACCGCGATGCGGCAGGCTGCCGCGAGCGGCGCGCAGACGGTCCTCGCGGATTCCGGGGTGGAGCGCGGGCAGACGTCCGGGGGCGAGCCCGGAGACTTGCTGCACAATTCGCAGGTGGATGACTACCTGGCCGTGATGGACCGGTATCTTGAGCACGCGGCCGGAAGCAGTGACTTTGGGGTGCTGCGAAAGGAACTTGCCCGCATCGGGGAGAAAGCGGTCTGCTACGGTCTGGCGCCCCTCGATGTTGCCGTGTACCGTTTGCAGTGCAGTGTCTGAACCCAGTCACACCGGCCCAACCCAGCTCATTGATCCCCAGCGCGCGCGCTATCTCCGCCAGACAGCGGCAGTGGCAATTGTGTGCAACGTGCTGCTGGGCGCGTCCAAGACCGGGTTCGGCTTCCTGGGCAACAGCCTGGCGGTTGTCGCGGACGGGCTGGACTCGCTTTCCGACATTGTGACCTTCACCATCACCTGGGGCGCCGCCGTCCTGCTGATGCGCCCCCCCAGCGCCCGCTTCCCCTACGGCCACCGCCGAGCCGAAACCGTTGCCACCAGGATCCTGTCCTTCCTCATGGTCTTTGTGGGTGCGCAACTGCTGGTGGCAACGGTGCAGCGCCTGTTCTCAAGCGCTCAGCCGCCGGTACCCGAGACCTATACCGTCACCGTTTCGGCCGTGAGCATGGCTGTGAAGCTTGGCCTTGCACTGTTTGTGGCGGAGCGGGGAAGGCGGATAGACAGCGATCTGCTGCGCGCGGGCGCCCGAAACATGCGCGCGGACTTCCTGGTGAGCGCTGCGGTGCTCTTTGGCCTCCTGATCTCCCGCTTCCGTGGTCTGGGAATTCTGGACACGGCTACCGCCGCGGCGGTGAGTCTGTGGATCATTCGCAGCGGATTCCAGGTTTTCCGGGAGACCAACGCGGAAATCATGGATGCCTTCCACGACCGCGCAACCTACTACCAACTGTTTGAAGCCATTGAGGGAATTCCCGGGGTCCACAATCCCCACCGCGCGCGAATCCGCAAGCTCGCCAACCTCCTGATGATAGACGTGGACATTGAAGTTGCTGGCGAGCGCACCGTTGACCAGGCACATGACCTGGCCGTGGCCTGCGAGTCGGCGATCCGGCAGCGGATTCCGCGGGTCTACGACATCATGGTCCACGTTGAACCCCTGGGGAACGACGAGCAGGATGAACGCTTTGGTGTGAACCGGGACAATCTGGAAGCCGATCAGGGAAGCTGAAGGGCATGTCCCCGCTGTACGCAGAGCTGCCGCGGCCATTTCTGGCCCTGGCTCCCATGGAAGATGTCACCGATCCCGTGTTCCGGTCCCTGGTCAGCCGCGCCGCGGCACCGGACCTGCTGTTCAGCGAGTTCACCTCCGCCGCCGGGATCGTAGCGGACAGACCCACCGTGGTGCGTCGTCTCCGGCAGGAGCCGGGCCTCCCACCCCTGGTGGTGCAGATCTGGGGAAACGATCCCGAAACCAACGCCAATGCGGTGCGGATGCTGCGCCGGCGGGGCGTCCAAGCGATAGACATCAATATGGGATGCCCCCAGCCAAAAATCACCCGCAAGGGGCGCTGTGCCGCCCTCATCCGGCAGCCGGAGCTTGCAAGCGCGATTGTGCGGGCGGTCACTCAGGCGGCGCGGGAGCCGGCGGTGGAGCCGCCGATGGCGGTGAGCGTGAAGACCCGCATCGGGTTCTCAGAGCCCGCGCCCCATGCCTGGCTCGGACTGCTGTTGGACCTGGACTTGGACGCCTTGCACGTGCATTTCCGTACCGTTTCCGACATGAGCGAGGTGCCCGCCCGCTGGGAGTTTGCCGATGTGCTACTGGAGCTCCGGGACCGGCTCAACCCACGGACCGCGGTGACGGGGAACGGGGATATTCTGGATTCGGACCACGCTGTGGTTCTGCACGCCCGCTACGGACTGGACGGTTACCTCATCGGCCGGGGAATCTTTGCCAGCCCCTGGGCATTTGCGCCTGGCGCCCAATCTCGCTCACCGGAGGAGCGCATTCGCTTTGCCCTTGCCCACACAAACGCGCACAAGGATTTCTATCCCGGGACTCGCTCCTTCCCCGTGCTGAAGAAGTTCTACAAGGCGTGGGCGGACTGCTTTGTAGGTGCAAAGGCGCTGCGGGACGCGCTGATGGACGCCGACTCGCACGAGGAGGCGGAGCAGCTGCTTGTCAGGGCACTGGAGTTGACCGCTGGCCGCGCTGTTTCTACCCTGCAGGCGTGAGCGAACAGAGCATCGCATTCAGCCGGGAATATCTGGCGGAGATGAGCACCGAGCTCAACAGCCTCGCGGAGCTGGACGTGATGGAGATGTACCGGACCCTCAGCAATTTGGGGGATTCCATGGAACCCTTTCCGGCCGATCGAATGGACCCGGAACACAAGGTTCCCGGCTGCATTTCCAATGTGTACATCCACTCGGAGTTGGAGGACGGGCGCATGCACTACTGGGGAGCGTCCGAGTCCCACGTTGTACGCGGCTACGTTGCCATTCTGGTCCGTGCGCTGAGCGGCCTGCGGCCAGAGGAAGCCGCTTCCGATTCGCGGGATATCATTGAGGAGTTCGCCCGGACCACCAACATCCGCGCGAGCCTTACACCCAACCGCGCTAACGCGTTTGCCAACATCTACGGAATGATGATTGACCAAGCCGCAAGCCTCACCCCGGCCGGCTGAACCTGAAGAAGCCGTGCAGCCCCGCAAGAAGCGGATCCGGCCCAAAACCACGGGTCACGGCAGCTGATGTCGCAGCGGGGAGCGGAGCACGCGGCCGTCGTTCAGACGGCTGGGCGATTCCTGGAGCAGGAACCCTGGTACCTTCCCGTGGCAGACGAGGTCCAGATCTTTGAGTATGCCTACGCCGAACGAGTCCCGCTGCTCCTGAAAGGGCCCACCGGCTGCGGGAAGACTCGCTTTGTTGAGCATATGGCGTGGCGCCTCCAGCATCGGCCGGAGGGGAGCCGCGCCGCGTCTACGAGCCTACCGGCGAGCGGCAATCTATACACTGTGGCCTGCCACGAGGACCTCACCGCCCGTGATCTGGTTGGCCGCTATATCCTGCGCGGTGGCGAGGCGGTGTGGGTGGATGGCCCGGCGTCCCTGGCGGTGAAGGACGGTGGGATCCTGTACCTGGACGAGATTGTGGAGGCGCGCAAGGACGTCACCGTTGTTCTGCATCCCCTCAGCGACTATCGCCGAATGCTGCCGGTGGAGCTGCGGGGAGAGACCATCGCTGCTCCGCCGTCATTCATGCTGGTTGTCAGTTACAACCCCGGTTACCAAAGCGTTCGCAAGAGCCTCAAGCCTTCCACCCGGCAGCGATTCATCTCCATAGCTTTTGGCTATCCCCCGCCGGAGAAGGAAACTCGGATTGTGGCGGAAGAGGCTGGCGTGGACCCCGGCTTCGCCGAGCAGCTGGTCCGCCTTGCCGCCGATATCCGCCAGATCGCGTCCGTGGACCTGGAGGAAGGCGTGAGCACGCGGAGCCTCATCCACGCCGGGCGGCTCATTCGGAGGGGTGTAGCGCCACGCCGCGCGTGCTCGTTAGCAATAGCGCAGGCGGTCAGCGATGAACCAGATGAGGTGTCCGCCGTGGATCTGATTGTGGACAAGGTGTTTGCCCGGTGAAGCAGGGCTCCGGGAACCGCCTGCAGGCCCGGAATCGGATTGCGTCAACATCGCCTGATCTGCTCCCCGTCTTTGATTCGGCGCTGGAAAGCCTTCCGCCCGGCATCCCGGATGCCCCGGCCGCGCGCTGGGCCCTTCGGCTTGCGCTGGCCTCCCGGCAGCAGTACATCAACGCAGCCGGGCTCACCCGCGTGGCGCTGGACCGAGGTGAGTTGGAGGTGTTTGGCGGCGTGCTTGCAGAGTGCAGCGCGCGGGACTTTCACTGCGGGCGCGTGCTGCTGAATCGCTATGGTTCCCTGCGTTTCCCGCTCTCACCACTGTCGGACGGAATCGTGACCATGGTGGAAACCGGGGCGGCGGGGTCCGATTCTGCAGTACCGGTCCACCGGGCGCTGGACCAGGTGCTTGCTGCACGGGACGGGGAAGTCGCGCTCCTGCTCCTGCCCCTGTGGACCGCTGTCATCAGGCGTGCGCCCCTGAGCTTTGCCGACGTGCTGGTTCTCCTGGGGCGACTGGCTCCTGGACAGCCACTCTCCCGGTTGCAGGCCTGGCTCGGCCGCGGGACGGATCTCCTGGAGAGCGGCCGCGTGGACGCAGGCCTGGCACACGTTCTGTTGCAGTCCCGGGAGAGTCGGGCCCTGTTCCTTCTGAGTTACGCGGTGTTGGATGACCTTCGGTCCGTGCTGCGCATCTACCTCGGCGGGCTTGCCGGCCGCAGCATGGATGTCCGCCCGCTGGATCCGGAGATCGGGCTGCATTCTCCCTGGACGGACGGTGCCACCATCCACCTACCGGCAAACCTCCGCGTCGGCCGCCGCCCGGAGGACAATGACCGGCACTACACAGCGCTTGGGGCCATACAGGCTGGCTTTGTCCGCCACGGGAGCCTGCAACTGGACGTTCCGGGCCTCAGCTTCCTCAACGAACTCAGGGACACCTTTGGCAGCGTCATCCCGGATGTCATGGATACCGTGCGCAGGCAGTGGGGGAGCCGGGTTCGGGGTGTGCGCGAGCGCGCTACCGGAGAGGTGGAGCTTCTGTTTCCGGCAGGTCGGGTGATCCGCGCGCTTGAGACCGAGCTGGAGCGCTTCTTCCTTCTGCTCCCGGCGCCATCTCTCGCCCGCGCCCTGTACGCGTGTTTTGAGCGCGTCCGGGTCATAGCCCTGCTTTCCCAGCGATACCCCGGGCTCGGGCGGGACATTCGGGAACTCCTGAATGCCGGTCTCAGCGCGCTCCCGGCCCCCGATCAGTCCGCGCCCGAGCATGACCTGCAAGCCGAGCTCCGGCTGCTGCTGGACGCGCTTGCGCGGGAGGCGTGCGGTGCACGGGCGCTCCGCTCCGCCCGCTACGCGCCGCTCTCCGCGCTCCTTTCCGGTCCGCGCCGCGCAAGCGATCCTGCCGCAAGCGCCTGGGCCACCTTTCGCTGTATTGCGCAGCTCTACCAGCGCTATCCCGTGGTTCCCTTTGCCATGACGGAGGACTGTGACGCCATTCTGGACCCGCTGCGCCTGGGAAGCCCGCAGCCGGAGCTGGCTGCCGCGGTGAGTCCCGGGCTTGTAACAATGCGCCCGGATCGCAGAGCAGCGACAACGCCCCTCCCGGCCGGGCAGGTGATTGACGTCTCCCGGCTGTCTGAGCGGGAGCAGCGGTCCCGGAGCCAGGTCCGGGAAATCATGGGGCGGGAGCTCGGTCGTATCCGTCTGCCGGAGTTTGATCTGCGCAGTGGCCAGCTCCGGCCGGACCGGGTAACGGTCCACTTGGCCAGCCTCCCGGCGGCGGACCCCGCACCGATTGATCGCATTCTCCGGGATGAGCAGCAGACCGCTCGGCGCCTGCTCCGCCGCTTTGCCACCGTCCGGCCCGCGGAAATCAGCTTTCAGCGGAGACTCACCGACGGAAGTGAGATGCACACCGGAGATCTGCTGGACTACCTCACGGACTTCCGCCGCGGGGGAATCCCGGACGAGCGGGTCTACCAGCACAAGCAGGTGAACACCCGGCAGATCGCAACGCTGGTTCTCCTGGACACCAGCTCTTCCACCGAGGAAGCGCTACGCCCAGGTGTTGGAACTCGGCGCGCGGAAATTTCGCAGGCTTCCGTTGCCCTGCTCGCCGCAGGCCTGCAGGCTGCCGGAGACAGCTTTGCGGTGTATCGCTACTTCAGCCTGGGGGCTCCGCGGGTGATAGTGCAACCGGTGAAAGCATTTGGGGAGCACTGGAACGGCGAGGCCCGCGGCCGCCTTGCCGCGTGCGAACCAATCGGTGGAAACCGGGACGGAGCTGCTATCCGCTACGCAACCCGGCTCCTGGCGGAGCGGGACGAGCGATACCGCCTGCTTCTTCTGGTCTCGGATGGCCTTCCGGCGGACGCCGGCTACGGGAGCAAGGATCCATCAGAACCCACCCGCTACGGACTTGCGGACACGGCCCACGCCGTCACCGAAGCGAGGCAGCGGGGAATTGTTCCGTTCTGCGTGACAGTTGCGGTGGATGGCCGTTCCTTCCTGCCGCGGATCTGGGGAAACAGGGGCTTTGCCCTGGTTGACCGGGTGGAACAGCTCCCCTCCCGCCTTGCACGCAGCTACCTGCGCCTGACGGCCTGAAGTCTTTCGGTCCGATACAGGTGCATTCGGTCCATCTGCGGAACTTAAATGCGGAGCATTGGCAAGATAGTCGGGAAAATTGGTGTTGTGATGCTGCTCCTCACGGTGGTCCGCGCTGGCTGTGACCTGTTGATTGGCCAGCCCGGGTCCAATCCCACCACCACCCCGGACGACCTTGACGACGGCAATGACTCCGGTTCCGGTGGGAGCCCGGACACCATTGCTCTGGAGTTCCTGGGGGTCACCCAGATCGGCGGCGTGGATGGGGTGCGTGACTCAACAGCCCTGGAGCTGTCCTTTGACATCAACCCCGCAACCCTTGCCGCAGACGACATCACCGTCTTTGGCGCAACCAAGGGTGCTCTCTCCGGAAGTGAGACCACACGGACCCTGGCAATCAGCGGCATAACGGTGCCGTACGGAGATCAGTCTCCGGTTGCAGCCGGGCGCTACCGTCAACTTTGAGGTTGATTGGGGTGACGGCAACACTGACACCATCACAAGCTGGAATCAGGCAGAGACAACCCACGCTTACGCAGCCCCGGGCACCTTCACGGTTACGATGACTGGCACCATTACGGGCTTCGGGTTTGGTATTGACACCGGCAGTGGGAACACGGCGGCGGACAAGCTCCTGGACGTCCAGCAATGGGGCGATGTGGTTCTCCGCAATGACGGCGGGGCATTCATGGACGCGGACAACCTCACAGCGTTCTCCGCAACCGATGAACCGGACCTGATCACCGTCACGAATCTTGAATCAACCTTTCGGTCTGCAGATCTATTCAATCGCGATATCGGAAGCTGGGACACCTCATCAGTCACAAACATGAACGACATGTTCAACGGGGCCGCGGTGTTCAACCAGGATCTGGCCCTGTGGTGCGTGAGCCGCATCGGCGCACTTCCGATCAACTTTGACGCCGGTGCAACATCCTGGGCATTGCCCCGTCCGGCTTGGGGCACCTGCCCATAGGCCCAACTCGGCACATGCTTGCGCGTGAGCGTGGGACCGGTCCCGGGCGCCGTGGCACGGGTCAGGTCCCTCCGCGCATCATGAAGACGCGTTCAATCCCGCCGCGGACGGTCATGCTGATGCCGCTGTTGAGGAGGACCAGGCCGCCGGCGCCGATCCAGAACCAGCTCTGGCCGGCAATGCGGAGGCTGATGGCCTCTCCCACCACGGAGATCCCGGCGCCAATAAGGATCAGCCCGCCAATGGAAAAGGCCAGCCAGCGAGCAGTGCTGCCCCGGTAGCCTTCCGGTGTTTCCTTGCTATCCATCATCTTCCTCCGGGAGCAGCGTAACCTGAACCACGCGATCCGGCGAAAGGTAGGTTCGCGCGGCCTCCCGGAGTGACTCCGGGTCCAGGGCGTTCACCAGGTCCAGGTAGTCCCGGATGGCGGACATTGGTCGGCCGGCACGGAGGGCAAACTCAATCTGCTCAATCCAGAACTGGTTGCTGGTCAGCCCGCTCTCAAAATCCGTGCGCTGCACTTCCTGAATCCGCTGGATGTAGCTCTCATCAAAGAGCTCGGTGCGGAGAGCCTCGGCCACCTCGTAGAGGCGCTCGGTTAGCTCGGCCACCCGGTTGGGGTCCGCGCGGAAGGTTGTGAGGATCTCGTAGCGCCCCTGGGGCTGCTGCCGAAACTCCGCCTGCACTCCCACGCCGTAGGTTCCACCTTCATCCTCCCGGATCACCTCCTGCAGGCGAATGGAGAGCATGCGCTCAACCGCGCGGATGGCGTAGTTGTTGGCCTGGGAGAAGTCATAGTCACCGTGCCAGGTCACAATCACCTGGCTGACAGGCTCTATACCCGCGCGGATCTCGCTGGTCACGGGTTCCTCCGCATAGCGGATTCCCACGTCCGCCACCGATTCCGCATCGCCGCTTTCCGGCAGGCTCGCCAGGTACTGCTCGCTCAGCGAGATGAGTTCCGCGGGATCAATGGTTCCCACAAACAGGAACGTGAAGTCAGACGCGTTGGCAAAGCGCTGGTTGTAGATCTCCGTGACCGCTTCCAGCGTTACCGAGGGGAGGGCTTCCTGGGTGAGGGGCATGGTCCGCGGGTGTCCGGCGCTCAGCGCCTCCTGGTATGCCCGGCTCAGCTGAAACTGGGGCTGTGCCTCCTGTGTCTGGACGAAGGCTACCAGCTGCTGCCGGAGCGCGTTGAACGCCGCCTCGTCCGGGCGCGCACCGCTCATCTTCAGGTGCACCAGCTCCATCAGGACCGACAGATCCTCCGCTGAGGCGGAGCCCGTGAAACCCTCCCGGTCTGCGGCAATGTAGGGCTGCACGCCCACCGCGCGCCCCGCCAGGGCCTCCTCAATGTCTCGAGCGGCTCTAGTCCCGTAGCCCATCTGCTCGGTGAAGATTGTTGCGTAGACCGCGGGCCAGTATTGCGCGTCCGGAACCACGGAGGTCCCACCGGGGCTGAACGCGGAGAACTGAACCTGGTCTGCCCGGTGCTCCGTCTGCTGGTAGACAACCCGCGCCCCGTTGGACAGCTCAAAGACCATCACGTCCTCGGCATCGAGCATCTCGGCCTCACCCGCATTGCCGGACTGGGGGAGGGCGGCAAGGAGGGTGGTCACGCGTTCACGATCCTCCGGGGGCGCAAGCTCTGCGTTCAGCGCGGACTCAATGGTCGCCTCCAGGTCTGCCTGCACCACAGGCGCAAGGCCTTCCCGCTCCAGTGCGCTGACCACCACTACCCGGTTGTCCGGGGACAGGAAGTCATCTGCAAGCGCATTGAGTTCTTCCAGGCTGATCTCGGGGACGAGGCGCTGAGTGAGCTCCCGCTCAAAGGGGATACCCGGGATCGCCTCGTCTTCCAGGAAGGCGCGAACGTACTCGTCGGCAAACGCCGCGGAGTTGATGTTGTCCCGTTCCCGGTAGATCTGCTCAATGTTTCTCAGCAGGCTGTCCCGCGCACGGGCCAGCTCGTTCTCTGTGAAGCCGAATTCCCGAACGCGGCGGGCCTCCAGGATCATCGCTTCCAGTGCGGGTTCAACAGCGTTCTCGCTTACTGCGGCGCTCATGGCAAAGGCGGTTTTGGTCCGTGCAAGGCGGGTTCCGCCGGACTCCGCTGCAAGGAAGGGCGCGTTCGCCTGTCGTCCGATTTCCTGCAGGCGGATGTTGAGCATGGTGGTGAAGAGGTTTCTTGCGAGGACCGCGCGATAATCAGACTCCGTCTGCAGCGGCGGTGCCGGCCCAGCCTGGATGCTGTACACGCTGACCTGGGTGAACTGGGTTTCCGGATCGGATGCGATGGCGTAGTGCGTTCCCTCGCGGTCCGGAATCTGGAAGAACTCCCGCTCCCGGGGATTGTTCGGTCCGGTGAAATCCGCAAACTCCCTGCGGATCAGGTTTTCCACCTCATCCGCGTCAAAGTCACCCACAGCAACAATCGCTGCCAGGTCCGGGCGATACCAGTCCTGGTAGAAGCGCACCGCCGCCTCCCGGGGGAACTCGGCGATCAACCCCGGATCGCCAATAGGCAGCCGACGGGCGTAGCGGGAATCGCCAAAGATCACGGGGAACTGCTGGTCCCGCATCCGCGCCTGCGCACCACGGCCGAAGCGCCACTCCTCAATGACCACTCCGCGCTCGGAATCAATCTCATCCGGGTCAAAGGTCAGCCGGTCAGCCCATTCGCGGAGCACCGCAAAGGCCTCCACAAAGAGCGCCGGATCATCGGTGGGAACGGAGAGCTGGTAAACAGTCTCGTCAAAGGATGTGTAGGCATTCACATCCGGCCCGAACTGCATTCCAAGCTGCTCCAGAAACGCGATCAGCTCATTTCCGGAGTAGTTCTCCGTCCCGTTGAAGGCCATGTGCTCCACAAAGTGCGCGAGACCAAGCTGGTCCTCATCCTCAAGCACGCTTCCGGCGTTCAGCGCCAGGCGGAGCCGTGACTGGTTTCTCGGCTCCCGATTCTCCCGAATGAAGTAGCTCAGGCCCGTTGGCAGAACGCCAATCCGAACCTGCGGGTCCACCGGAAGGGTGTCTTCCGTTTCGTCCGGAGCGCTGATCAGGTCTTCTGCCGGCGGCTGCGGAAGTTCTTCCTGTCTGCCGGTGGGAAAGGCCGGACTGGCTCCGATCAGGAAAAACAGCACAAGCCCTGAAATCAGCCTGTAGCCAGGGAAACTGCGATCTGCCATGGGGCGAGGATAGTTCCCATACCCGCGCTCCGGCTACCGTCGGCGCTCTAACGCAGAAACACAAGGTGGCGGTATTCGTCCCGGAACCCGGCGGCAAGCAGCGTTTCCGCAGCGTCCGAGTCCCGCGCTCGAACCCCGTCAATCTCCTCCACCATCACGCGGTGCCCGATTCCCGGGCTGTGCGCCAGTTTCATCATGGCCTGTGCCAGCTCCTGTGGGCTACAGGAGTTCCGGCGATCCAGGACCCGTCCGTCCCTCCGTATCTCCAGAATGAGTCTCGCGCCGCGATAGGCAAGCCAGCTCCCCGGCGCCCGGGACACCCGTGGTCCATCCGGAAGGCCCAGTCCGCAAGCGCTTGCTGGATCCATGCTGTGCACAATCCACGGATCCCCTGGCTCTTCCGGCAGCTTGGCCGGAAGTGCTGCCAGGTCAGCCTCCCGTGCAAACTGCAGGGTCTCCAGACCCTGGTAGAACACCCCGCCAACCACCTCTCCTGCCAGCTCCATGAGGCGGAGCGCCTGCGCAATTGCACCCCAGCGGAATGCAGGAAGCTCCCGCTCGCACAGGGCGCGGAACACTATCCCGTAACGGTCCAGCAGGACCCGCGCGCGCTGCCGGGCCAGCTCCTGCGCTTCCAGTGCCTCTGCCTCCACCGCTTCCGGAAGCAGGAACCAGCGTGCGGTCCGGTGGTCTCCCAGGCCCGAACGGCCGCTCCGCCACCGCTCACGCCTCCGCGGGCCGGCTCCGGCGCCTGTGCTCCCGGTGGGTCCGGTGCTCAGGTGCGGGAGCTGGTCACTGCTGGCCATTCCCGCGGCCGCGAGAGTGCGCAAGGCTTGGTCAATCTCTGCCACTTCACGTCCGGTGATACGCGCAAGCGCCGCCCGGTCCGTGCCCGCTTCCCCGGCGGATTCCAGGGCCTTCCGCACGCCCTCAGCCACAGCAGCGTCCGCCTCTGCCGATGAGGTCGGCGGCCCCGGGCTGTGCGCGCCATCCCCGTTGCTGGACGGACTCTGTGAGCGGAAAATGTCCATCTCGTCATCCAGCACAAAGGCAATGCGCCGGGTGCCTGCACCCATCCAGCGGAGGCCCTCCTCCCGAATGAGGCGGGAGAGCTCTGCCGGGCGATAGGCGGTGGTCCTTACCGGCAGGAGGACCCGTTCCCACAGCGCAGCCGGTGCCGGGTAGCCGAGGAGGGGAAGCAGAGCCTCCTGCAGTCCCGGTGCCGCTGGCACACCCGATCCGGCTTCCCCAGCATGCGGCACGGGAAGCGCGGCACGGGGCAGGAGGCGTGAGGCAAGGTCCATGGGCAGGAGTACGGAACTGCGGAGCTGCACGGACTTCCGCCTGTCCCGGCGCGCCTGCCGGATCATCGCCTCGTAGGCCTCCACGTGGACCAGCCACTCGCGGTCCTCCCCGTCCACAAGAGCGCCAGAGAGCGCAAGATCGTCCTCAAGGAGCGTGCGGAGTGCGGCTTCCAGGACTGCTGGCTGAAGCGGCACCAGATCCGCAAGCGCGGCCAGGGGTACCGCTCCCGTCCAGCGCAGCCACTCGCCCAGGATCTCCGGAAGCCCTGCGTGCCGGGCTTCCTGGGCTGAATCACGGAGGGCGCGCGAGAGTCTATCTACCTGGCCTGGCGCTACAACAAAGCCCGGACGAAGGTCAGGATCAAGGGCCGCCGAAGGCAGCGAGCGCGGTTGGGTCACGGACTCCGGACCCGCGTCTCCCGCCGCAAGGACCGCGCTTCTTGCGGCCGGGTCCCACCGGTCATCCGCAAACGGGCCGGATGGTCCCGAGGTGAGGATGCTCAGCCGTTCGCCGAAGTCCTCCTCGGTAGCCCATATCCGCTCCGCCAACCAGTCCCCGATTGCCTCGGCATCCGTGGCTGCCCAGACCCCATCCCGGCGCTGCAGCCGGCCGCAGACGGTCTCCAGCGCGGAGCGGGGCACCGCCATTAGGGATCCCTGCAGCGCGTCCGCAATGATCTGCTCAACCGCCGCAGCACTCCCACCAGACGGCCCGGGCGTGTCATCCGCGTACATCAGGCTCTCGGTGTGCCACCACAGCGCGGACTCGGCGAAGGGAGAGGGATTGAAGCTGCGGAAGCTCGCAATGGATACACGGCCGTCCGCCAGCTCGGCCATCCGGTCCCGCAGGCCGGGGAGGTCAAACTCGTCCTGCAGGAGCGCACGCCAGGCCTCCCTGACAACGGGGAAGTCCGGGTACTGGCGCAGCCGCTCAAACAGGTCCTTGGACCGCTGTCTGGAAACCCAGAGCGGCTGCCGCCGATTGAACCCGCGGCGGGGCAGCAGGAGCGCCCGGCCGGATGCCTCGCGGAACCGCGCACCAAAGAGCCCGGTTCGTTCCACACCGCTCCGCAGGAGCTGGTCCAGTTCATCCGCGCCAAAGGGCAAGCCGCCCTGCAGCGCCGCGAGGATACGGTCCCGCTCCTCGGGATCCGCGCACTGGATGATAATCCCGTCATCACCGCCGCTTGCCGTGAGGGTGAGCCCTTCCGTGGCCCGGAAGTGCTCGGTGAGGCAGATTGCCAGCGGGTGGTTGATTCGCCCTCCCCAGAGGCTGTGGAGCATCAGGAATGGGGTTCCGCCGCGTCCGCCATCGCAGGCTTCAATCACCAGGAGGGAGCGCGTGGGGAGCAGTCCGTCCGCGTGGGCCAGTTGCCTGCCCAGGAAGTCCGTCAGCGCTCGTGCCGCTGCTTCGCTGAACCCCAGTTCGTGC
Organism: uncultured Spirochaetaceae bacterium; assembly: GCA_964591085.1. Lineage (GTDB taxonomy): Bacteria > Spirochaetota > Spirochaetia > DSM-27196 > CAZPXH01 > CAZPXH01. The sequence goes on from CAZPXH010000011.1 coordinate 59,187, forward strand.
AGTTCTGCCTGGGCGCTCTCCTCCGGCATTCCGGAAAGCCGCTGCAGCTGGTCCAGGACGCGCTGGGCTGTAGCAAAGGGCCTGTTCCGCTGTTCCGCCTTCCAGAAGGGGATGACCCTTGCGCTTCCGCCCCCGGGCTGTACCTCAACTTCCGAGTCCGTGATCCGGGTGACCGTCCACAGCCGTGTTCCCATGACAAAGCTGTCGCCGGGTCTGCGCTCAAAGACAAACTCCTCGTCCAGCTCGGCCAGGACCGGTCCAGCGGCGCCTGCTCGCATTCGGTAGTAGCCGCGGTCCGGGATGCTCCCGCCGGAGAGGTAGACCAGACGGTTCGCGCCCTCGCGGGCGGATACTCGGTCCGTGTCACGGTCCCAGTCCAGGCGTGGCTTGAGCTCCGGAATGCGGGTCTCCGCGTAGAAGCCCGAGAGCATCCGAAGGACCGAGTCCAGATCTTCCTCACTCAGATCCCGATAGGTCCAGGATCGCCGCAGCACTCCCAGCAGCTCACCCCGTTCCCAGTCCCGGTTTGCCACCATGGACAGGATGATCTGAGACAGGATGTCCAGGGGAGCGCGCGGTGGATGGATTTCCTCAATGGCCCGATCTCGCACCCCGGACGCCACCATTGCGGCATCAATCAGTTCCCGTCCGTGCAGGGGAAACAGCGTGCCGCTGCTTTCAGCGCCAACTTGGTGACCCGCCCGCCCGAGCCGCTGCAGCGCGGAACCGATGTCCGGCGGCGCTCCTAGCAGAATCACGTGGCGGAGCGCACCCACGTCTATGCCAAGCTCCAGGGTGCTCGTGGAGACAATCGCGGGGACCGAGCCGGTCTTCAGCCTCTCTTCAACGTCCTGCCGTACCTCCCGGGAGAGGCTCCCGTGGTGAGCCCAGGCCATCGGCTGCTCGCGCCCTTCGTTGAGGCGCAGGGTGAAGTGCTCGGCGTGGCGGCGGCTGTTGGCAAAGATCAGGACCGGGTGGTTCCGCTCCACTATGCCGGTGATCCGCAGCGAAAGGTCTGCCCAGAAGGCGTCCCGGGATTCGATCTCCGCGTGCTCCACCCGCAGGGAGTAGTTCTTGGAGTCCGGGCTCTGGAGCACCGTCACCGGACGAGCCTTGCCGTCCGCAGCAAAGCCACCCACAAAGCGGCTGATCACCGAAACCGGCTCCACCGTTGCAGACAGCGCTATCCGCTGGAGCTCTCCAGCAATGTGGCAGAGCCGCTCCACGGCGGTCATGAGGTGTACGCCCCGGTGACCCCCTGCAACGGCGTGGATCTCGTCAAGAATTACGCAGCGCAGGCCGGCAAAGTAGCCCGGGGCGTGCTTGCCTGTGAGCATGATGTTCAGGCTCTCCGGCGTGGTGACCAGGATCTCCGGCGGGTAGCGAAGCAGGTTCCGGCGTTCCGTCCCCGAACTGTCACCCGAGCGCATCGCAACCCGTGGGGTGTGTACCGGAGTAACAAGGTCTGCAGCGGCCTTCTGGATTCCGGACAGCGGCAGGGTGAGGTTGCGCTGAATGTCTGCTCCCAGCGCCTTCAGCGGAGAGACGTACAGAACTCGGAGTGCGCCGGGTTCCCAGGTTCCGCTTGCCAGCTGGTTGATTGCCCAGAGGAAGGCGGCAAGGGTCTTGCCGCTTCCGGTTGGCGCGGTGGCGAGGACGTGCTTCCCCGCGGCGATTTCCGGCCAGGAGCTGGTCTGCACGTCCGAGGGAACGGAGAAGGTCTGCTCAAACCAGGCGCGCACCGCGGGGTGAAATCGGGCCAGGACTCCCGAGCTGCTCACACGGAGTTGCGGCTTGCGTTGACGATAGCCGCCATGGACTTGATGACAAGCTTGCGGTGAATCTCAGCCGAATCCTCGTCCGCGCCGTTTCGCAGGACGGCCAGCGCGTACTGCTGGATGGCAAGGACCGGGTGGATCATCCGCTCCCGCAGCCGAATGGACTGGCGAGTCATCGGATCGTGCTCCAGGAGCTCGCGGCTGTCGCTGAGGCTGCGGAACATGCGGGAGGAGCGTTCCGCCTCATCCGCCAGGATCTGCCAGAACTCGCCAAACTCGGCATCCTGCCGGATAAAGGCGGTGAGGGCAAACCAGGTTTTGCTCAGGCTCTGCATGGCGTTTTCAATGACCGCGCGCATGAAGTAGTTGTGTCGGTACAGCTCCCGCAGTGCCTTGCCCCCGTCCGCCTCTGCCGCGGCCTCCAGCGCTGAACCGACTCCAAAGTATCCGGGAACGTTCTGCTTCATTTGGCTCCACGCGCCAACGAATGGGATGGCGCGGAGATCGTCCAGGCTCAGCTTGCTACTTTGCTTGCGGCTTGACGGACGGGAGCCTACGTTGCTCTCGCCGTAGTAGCGCAGGGGTGTCAGCTGCTCCAGGTAGGATACAAAGCTTGGATGCTCCCGCAGGGTTCGATAGGCGTCCCCGCTCGCGCGAGCCAGGGACTCGATCAGATCCGCATCTTCGGCTCCATCGCGCTCCTGGCGCGGAAAGAGACGATTCTCCAGCCCCGCGGTAATCAGCTGTTCCAGGTTGTGCATTGCGTTGTCCCGGTTGCCAAACTTGGAACTCACCGTCTGGCCCTGCACTGTCAGGTGAATAGCGTTGCTGCGAACACGCTGGCCAAGGGAGCGGTAGAACTTGTGCGAGTTGCCTCCACCCCGCGCCGGCGGGCCACCCCGTCCGTCAAAGAAGATGACAGTCAATCCCTCGGAAACCGCCTGCTCGCTGAGGCGCGCCTTGGCCTCCAGGATCCGCCAGTTGGCAAGGAGGTAGCCGCCGTCCTTGGTGCCGTCTGAAAAGCCCAGCATGATGTGCTGCCGCCCCCCGCGCGCCGTCAGGTGCTGGCGATAGGCTGGGTGGGCGTACAGGTGGCCCATAGTGTCCGTTGCCGCTTCAATGTCCGTGATCGTCTCAAATAGCGGAACAATGTCCAGGCGCAGATCGTCCGGGTCCCAGCCCGCGGCGATCGCGAGGATCCGGACTTCAAGCGCGTTGCTGGCAAAGCGGGAGTGACTGACGATGTAGCGGTGAACGCCAGGTTCTCCGTTCCGCTCCTGCAGCTCGCGGGCGGCCCGGAGGCTTCGGATAGTGTCCTTGCCAAAGCCTTCCGGCAGGATTTTTTCCACCTGGTGGGTCATCCGGGAGATCGCGGCTGCAGCATCGTCCAGCGCGCGAACCCGCGCGTCCTCGGAGAGCTCCGGGTACGGCGCATCCAGGGAGACAAGCCGGTGCTCCGCAAGCGCTTCCAGCAGCTCTGCCACCAATGTCTCGTGAACTCCGCGGTGCTGCCGCAGATCCATGCTGGCAAAGTGGAAGCCAAAGATCCGCACCTTGGCGATCAGCTCGTCCACCCGGTCCAGATAGAGGCCCAGGTGGCGGTCTCGCACGCGCTCCCGGATGACAATGAGCTCTTCCAGGAACTCTTTTGCGGCGGCGTAGCCCTCGCTGCTTCTGTCAATCCAGGCGCTCTCCGTGCCGCTGGCACTGCGGACCAGAGGAGCCCGCGTGCGGCGAATCCGGTCCAGCGCGCGGTCCACCAGCTCTGTGGTTCCGTCAAAGGTCAGTCGGCGCGCAAGTTCCAGCAGGTCCTGCTCGTAGAGACGCAGCACCGTGCTCCTCAGCAGATCGCCAATCTCAAGCGTGAGGTCTGAGGTGACAAAGGGGTTTCCGTCCCGGTCACCCCCGGGCCAGAAGCCCAGGCTGAGGTTGGGCGAACGCCTCAGGGAATCGGAGGACGGTGTATCGACCCCGGAGACAAGGGAGAGCTGAACCCGGGGGACCACGTTGTAGAAGACGTGCTCCATGAACCACATCAGGCTCTGCGCCTCGTCCAACGGAGTTGGCTTTCGACGATTCCGGAAGCGCGTCTGCCCCATCTGCAGCAGAAGGTCACTGACCTCCCGGACATCGTCCCGGGCAATTGCCTTGCTCAGCTCGGAGAGGATCGTGAGGACTTCATCGGGATAGAACTGCGTAGGGTGGGCGGTGAGGACTATTCGGACCTCAAAGTCATCCAGGACCGCGTCGTACTCGTCCTCACGACCGTCCCGCTGCACGCGTGTCTGCAGGTCCCGAAGGCTTCCGGGGCCCTCCGGGGGATGGATGTGGCGGAAGGCCGCATCCTCCACAGCGTCAAAAAGCACTACCTGGCGCTCCACAAGCTGCAGGAAGCGGAAGAGCAGGTCTATCCGATCGGACTCTGGCGGCTTCCCGAGGCGCTCGGCAAAGAATCGGTCCACCAGAACCCGCGGTTCCTCCCCGGACTCAAGCCCTTCCCGGACGAAGTCGGCAAAGAGCGGCAGGAGGATGGCCGCGCTGCGAACCTGCGCAAATGGCAGCTGAAGGAACAGCCCGTTGTACAGCTGAAAGCGTGTACTGACGTGTTCCTCAAAGCTGCTGAGACCGGTCACTTGTCTCCGGCGGCCGGCGAGCGTGCCTCATCCAGCACGGCGTCACCATCGTCAGTGTCTCCGGGGCGAATCGGCAGCACCTTCCACACTTCCCGTGCGTATTCAGCAATGGTCCGATCCGTACTGAACTTGCCGGCGCTTGCAATATTGATTGCCGCGGTCGTGGCCCACGCCTTCTGGTCCGCGTAGTGCATCCGGAGCTTGTGCTGCGCCTCGGCGTAAGGCAGCAGGTCCGCAAGGTGCATGTAGTTGTCTCCGCGCTCAAACAGCACTTCCCGGATGGGCTCAAAGATCCCGGGTTCACCAAAGTTGAAGTGTCCGGAGTACAGAAGGTTCAGGGCCTCTGCGATGTCGGGACTGGCGCGGTAGTAGTCCTGCGGACTGTAGGTTGGTCGGAGTGCCTCCACCTCGTCTGCAGTCAGGCCAAAGATGAAGACGTTCTCATGGCCCGCCTCTTCGGCAATCTCAATGTTGGCGCCGTCCAGAGTTCCCAAGGTCAGGGCACCGTTGCACATGAACTTCATGTTTCCGGTTCCGCTCGCCTCGGTACCGGCGGTGGAAATCTGTTCGGACACGTCCGATGCCGGGATGATCCGCTCCGCCAGGCTCACCCGGTAGTTGGGAAGGAAGTGCACCGCCAGCTGATCCATTACTGATGGGTCGCTGTTGACCACCTGCGCCACGTTGTTGATCAGCTTGATGATGAGCTTGGCCATCCGGTAGCCCGGCGCCGCCTTTCCAGCAAAGAGGAAGGTTTGGGGGACCATGTCATCAACGGTGCCGTTCTTGATTTTCACGTAGAGTATGATCACATGGAGGATGTTGAGCAGCTGCCGCTTGTACTCGTGGATCCGCTTGACCTGGGTGTCAAAGATGCTTTCCGGGTTGAGCGTGATGTTGTACTGCTCGTGGCAGTAGTCAGCAAACCGTCGCTTGTTTTCCGCCTTCACCTCCATCAGCGCCTTGCCAAACGCGGCATTCCCCGCCTGCTTCTTCAGGCCGGAGAGCTTGCTGAAGTCGGTGATCCAGCCTTCACCGATTGTCTCGGTGATGAGGCCGGCAAGGCCCGGATTTGCTTTCAGCAGGAAGCGCCTCTGGGTGATGCCGTTGGTCTTGTTGTTGAACCGGTCCGGGAACATCTCGGCAAAGTCCGGGACCAGCCGCTCCTGCAGGAGCTTGGTGTGCAGCGCTGCAACCCCGTTGGTGGAGTGGCTGCCGACTATGCTCAGAAAGGCCATGCGCACCTGCTTGTACTGTCCCTCCTCAATGATGCTCATCCGCTGCACCTTTTCTACGTTGCCAGGGAAGCGGATTGCCACCTGCTTGAGGAAGGAGTGATTCAGGGCGTAAATGATCTGCAGGTGCCTCGGAAGCAGGCGCTCCAGCATCTCCACGGGCCACTTCTCCAGTGCCTCCGGCATGAGGGTATGGTTGGTGTAGGCCAGGGTGCGCGTAGTGATATCCAAGGCTTCATCCCAGGGCACCCGCTCCTCGTCCACCAGGATCCGGACGAGTTCCGGAACCGCAAGCGAAGGATGGGTATCGTTGAGCTGGATGGCGGCAAGATCCGGGAACTCGCTCCAGGGGCGGCGGGTGGCGCGGAACCGGCGGACAATGTCCTGCAGTGAGCTTGCCACAAAGAAGTACTGCTGGCGCAGGCGCAACTCTCTGCCCAGATACAGTTTGTCGTTGGGGTATAGGACCTTGCTGAGGTTCTCCGCGCTTACCTTTTCTGCCACGGCATCCGCGTAGTCGCCTTCGTTGAACTCGCTGAAGTCAAACTCCTCGCTCGCTCGGGCCGCCCACAGGCGGAGCGTGTTGATGGTGTGCCCGCCGTAGCCGACAGCCGGCATATCGTGCGGCATGCCAATGATTTCTTCCGTATCAATCCAGCGGAAGTAGGTGCCACCGTGTTCCTCCACCGGGATGACACGCCCCCCGAAGTGCACGGTGGTGCAGAGGTCCGGCCGCTCAACTTCCCAGGGGTTTCCGTTGCGGAGCCAGTCGTCCGGGTGCTCCACCTGATTGCCGTTCTCCAGCGCCTGCCGGAAGATTCCGTAGTCGTACCGGATCCCGTAACCGACAGCCGGCAGGTCCAGGGTCGCCAGGCTGTCCATGAAGCATGCGGCCAGGCGTCCAAGGCCACCGTTGCCAAGGCCGGCATCAATCTCCTGATCGCGGAGGTCTTCCCACTGATAACCAAGCTCCTGCAGCGCCTCGCGGACGGCAGGCTCAAGCCCGAGGTTGATGACGTTGGTTCCCATGGATCGCCCGATGAGAAACTCGAGGCTGAGGTAGTACACCCGCTTTGCCTGTTGTTCGTCGTGCACCTGCTTGGTCTTCATCCAGCGGTCCATGATGCGGTCCCGCACCGCAAGCGCGAGCGCCTGGTAGCGGTCCTGGTCTGAGGCGCTTTCCCGCTGTTGTCCCAGCGAGTAGCGCAGGTGTGACGCATAGCCCCACCGGATTGCTTCCGGATCCAGGCCACGACGGTCGTGATTGATCTGCGGAGTCGGCTTCACGGGTGAAAGGTTAGCAGAATCCCGGATGCAACGTCAGACACAAAGGGGCTACCCTGAGGCGTGGCGAAAATCAGGGGCTATCCGGACATCAGCTACAACATCCGGCGCTGGACCGCGGCGCTGCTGAGCTATCTGGCGGGCTCTCGCGGTCGGCCTCCGGTCTTCTATGACATCGGCGCACACGTGGGGGAGTTCACGATAACCTTTGCCGATTCCTGCTCGGCCATGCATGCCTTTGAGCCGGTCCCGGAAACCATGGAGCAGCTCCGGAAAGCCGCTGACGGACTTCCCGGGGTGAACCTCCACCAGCTTGCTCTCTCGGATGCGCCGGGGACCCTGAGCCTGCAGCGCTTCAGCGATCCATCCTTCAACTCCCTGTACGCGCGCAGCGAGCATGAACTGGTTCACTACAACATCTCCCGCGCGGAACCGGTTTCGGTCCCGGTGGTTCGGCTTGATGACTACATCGCGGAGGGCCGCCTGCCCGATCCCGACTTTGTGAAAATTGACATTGAGGGTGCGGAACTCCCGGCGCTCCGTGGGGCCGCCGCTGCCATCGCCCGCAACATGCCGGTGATTCTCTGCGAGTACTCCGTGGATAACACCGGGAATGCCGGCTACCCGCGGGAGGAGATAGCACGGTGGCTGTCAGAGAGAGGTTACCTGGTGCGCGGTCTGTTCCGGGACCGGGATCTGTCTCTGCACGAGGACCTGAGTGAGCGGAGCATCTGGAACATTATCGCGGTGCCGGAGCAGGACCCGGATGCACTTGATCCGGGACTTGTCGCGCAACCCTCGGACGCGTAGCCTCTGCCTATGGACATCTCGGTGGCCTCCGCGTGGATGTGCCTTGTTGCTCTGCTGCTTTTTCTGCCGCTGGTCTTCTTTGTGTTTGCGCCCGCCCGCTGGATCTGGCGAAAAGATGCAAGCCGCACGCTCCGGCGGCCCCGGGAAATCTACGTGGACCTGCGGGGCAAGGAGATTCCCGGGTTTAACCGGGACTAACCCTCGGAAGGCGGTAGATCCTTCAGGGGTGAGAAGGCGTTGAGCCCCTGGATCTGCTGATCCTCCATTTCGTTGATACGGTCAATGTTGGCTTTCATGATGGCCTGCATCCGCTGGTCGCGGAACTGATGCAGGCTGAAGTTGCTGACCGCCGTGAACCCCCTGCGCACCTTGTGTGAACTTCCCATTCCCGGATCAAAGAAGCGAATCCCGTTTTCAATGGACCAGCGGATAGGCTCGTAATAGCAGGCGTTGAAGTGCAGGTTGTCCACCCACTCGCGCGCGCCCCAATAGCGGCCAAAGACCATGTCCTGCTTGCGGACCAGGAATGACATGGCAATCGGCTCCGGACTTCCCTTGCGATACGCAGCGCACAGCAACAGCCGGTCGGTGAAGGCCTCCTGCAGGCCCTGGAAGAAGCGCCGGTTCAGGTACTTGGCAGCCCAGGGCCCGAACTGTGCGTTATGCAGGGCGTAGAAATCGTACATCCGGTCCAGGTCCGACTCGCAGATGTCCTGCCCGGCGAGGCAGCGGAGTTCCACACCCTGCTGCTCCATGGATTCCACTTCCCGCCGGATATTCCTCCGCTGGTTCTTGCGGAAGGAGTTGAGGTAGGACGAGAAGTCGCTGAAGTCCTCGTTCGTCCAGACGTAGGACTGGTGCTTCCAGCCAACGTAATCGCGGTCCTCCAGGTGGGCCGCCCAGCCCGGATCCGTCCAGTTGAAGGCGTGCGAGTGCAGCCCGAGCTCCCGGACCTGCTGCTCTATCCGGGCGAGCATCTTGTTGGTGATCTCCGCCTCGTCTTCCTGCGGGTCAATCAGAAATCGATATCCCGGGCTGGGTGTGGCTGGTGACATTCCAACCAGCTTGGGGTAGTAGCCCGCACCGATCTGCCGCGCCACGTCAGCCCAGGCGAAATCCCACACAAACTCCGCAGAGCTGTTGGTTTTCACGTAGAGTGCAGCCGCGGCAATCATCTGGTCTCCGCGGTGCAGCGTGAGGTGCAGCGGAGTCCACCCCGTGTTCGGGCCGACGCTGCCGGATTCCTCCAGTTGGTACAGCCAGTCCCAGTCCAGAAAGGGCCAGCTGATCTGCGCGGACAGCCTGTCCCAGTCTTCCCGCGGAATCTCCGCCATTGCCCGATGCCAACGCTCCTGCAGCATGCCTATAATGTAGGGGCCAATGGCATTCGCACAAAACGCTCTGGCGCTATTTGGGCAGATTGCGCCGGTCTTTGTGATCATCGCAATCGGTCTTGGACTCCGACAGGCGCGTGTTCTGCCCCCGGACTTCAGCGCAACAGCAACGCCGCTGCTCTTCCGCGCTGCTCTCCCGGTCCTGATCTTTGACAGCCTGATCAGCGCGGACTACCGCGGGGCGGCGGATCTCCGTCTTGTCTTTGCCTTTGCAATCGGGCTGTTGACCGCAATCGGGCTGGCCTGGATCGTCACCGCCGGATTGGGCCTCTCCCGCACCCAGCGCGCTGCCTTTGCGCAGGGAGCAATCCGGGGAAACTTTGCCATGGTTTCCCTGGCCGTGGTGGAGCGCGTTCAGGCGCCGGAGGCCCTGAGCGTGGCAGCCCTCATGTTTGCCATCTTCCTGCCGCTCCACCACGCAGCGAGCATCGTGGTTCTCAGCTACGCGAGTGAAGACCACAAGGGAATCCTGCGCCAGCTGGTAGCCGTCTTTGCCAATCCCCTCATCATCGCTGCAGCCGCGGGCTTCCTCTGGAATGTCTCCGGCCTCCACCTGCCGGGCTTCATTGCACAGACCATCGAGATTCTCTCAAGCCTGGCCCTCCCCCTGGCGCTCCTCAGTATCGGGGCAGGCCTGCGCATTGACGTAATCCGGGCAGGGTTCACCATTGCGCTGGCCGGCTCTGTGATCAAGCTGCTCGTCTTCCCGGTTGCTGCCGTGGCAACGGCCTTTGCCCTTGGCGTGGAAGGTCCGCCCCTTGTTACCCTTTCCATCTTTGCGGGAGCGCCAACCGCGCTGGTGAGCTTCACCATTGCCGATGCAATGGGGGCAGACCGGGATGTTGCCAGCAACATGGTGCTGTTCACGCACTTTGGCTCCGCTCTTACCATCTCCATGCTCGTAGCCGGCCTGATGACTTTCGTTACCTGAAATCTGGAGTCAGCTCCATGCTGCCGTATTGCTGACCCAGCTTCCGTGGCCGCGCCGCTCTACAGGGCAAATCGCTCAAAGCGGAGGCGCTTGGCGGGAATGCCCAGTCCGGGGAGCTCCTGCTTGAGGAAGTCCACCATCACCGGCGGTCCGCAAACCATCAGTTCGCGCTCCGCAAGATCCGGCACCTGCTGCTGCAAGGTCTCCGCGTTCAGGTAGCCCGTGGGTCCGTCCCAGTCCGGTTCCCTGGAGAGCACGTGCACAATCCGCAGTCCGGGGATCTCTCCGGCAATGGCCTCCAGCTCTTCCCGGTAGGCAATGTCTGCCTGGGTCTTGTTTCCCCAGACCAGCACCACGTCCCGCTGGTCTCCACTGTCACGCATGTAGCGCAGCATGCTGAGGAAGGGGGTGATGCCGATGCCGCCGGCAAGGAAGCAGTACTTTTCCGCGGGGTAGTTGAGGTAGCTGAAGATTCCGTAGGGGCCGTCCGCCACCACCCGGGCACCGCTGCTGGTTTCGCCGAGGCTCCCGGTGAAGTCTCCGATTTCCTTGGGCGTCACCGAAAGCTCGGTAGCGAGCGGGGAGGAAGAGAGGGTGAAGGGATGCGATGAGGCGAGCTTTCCGTTCTGCTCCAGCCTGATGAACACAAACTGTCCCGGCAGGTAGCGCATCGGCCTGCCGGCAAAGCGGAGGTTCCAGGTGTCGTGCGTGATCTCCTCCACTTCCGTAACCCGGTATGGCCGGCGATAGTTTGCCGCGGTTCGGACAAGGCGATAGGCAACGGCCGCCAGAAAGATACCAAAGAGCGTAAACCAGTAGATGCGACCAATCGGACTTCCGGTCACGCTTTCGGAGCTGGGGGTGATCAGGATGCTGTGGGCAAACACCAGGGGAAACAGGACGTAGCCTGCCTGATGCACGCGGTGCCACTGCTCGTAGCGCATCTGGAAGCGCTTCCAGAAGATGGCCGTCACGGCAATCACCAGGAATCCGGCAAGCGCAAGCGAACCCAGAAGCTGCGGAACAGTTGTCCGGATCCTGCCCATGGTGGATACCTGGTGGGCGACAATCATGACCCCATGGAACAGCGCAAGGCCAACTGCCCAGCGGCCAAAGCTCCGGTGCACGTGTATGAGGCGATCGTGTCCAACGCCCCGCTCGATGAGCGGAATGCGACTTGCCATCACAAACTGTAGGACCATGATTACAAAGGCCACTACAGAGAAGAGTCGGGCCACAGTGATGAGGGCGTAGGGCCACTGCAGGTCCAGCAGCAGGAAGGGTCTTGTTGCCCAGATGACCACCGGGACGGCAATCATGAGGCCCGCAAGGATGGAGAGCAGAACACTCCGATCCCGAAACTGTGTGCTTGGTACGGCCATATCAGGGCAAAGACTACTCCGGACGAATCCGATCGTCGATTGCCGGCTTTCGGCCCCGCCCGCGGTTTTGCTCAGGTTCTGCTTCCAGCATTACGGCCACGCGCTGCAGGGAAGACAGGATCAGCGTCTGTTCCCAGCTTTCCAGCGCCGTGAAGCGGTCCAGAAACTGCTGGTGCAGGTAGCTGGGGTTGGACGCCAGGAGGTTGCGCCCTTGCGGAGTTGCGCTTACAAGCACGCGGCGCTTGTCTGCTCCGGATCGGTCACGCCGGACATAGCCCCGCTGTTCCAGCCGATCCACGATGTTGGTGACCGTTGCCTGGCTAACGCGCACGTTTCGCGCAAGCTCCGTAATGCCGGAGTCCGGGTGCTTGATCATTTCCTGCAGGACCACCAGCTGCGGTCCGGTCAATCCGTGGGTGCGTGACAGTCGCCGGCTCTGCATCTCAAGCGCGCGAAACATGCGGCGCAGAGTGTCCAGCACCAGGATAGAGAGCTCGTTCTGAATGTCGGGAGGTCTGTGAACCGGGGAAATCAGCGCCGCCGCGGAGATGGCCTCCTCGGCCTCCTGGACCGAAACATCAGCCTCATGGGCCGAGACCTCGGCTTCCCCGGCGTCTGCCACGTCCCCAACATCTTCACCGACTGCTCCGGGCGGAATCCCGTGGTGATCATCCATCACAGTGCGGAGTGTAGCCGGGGATTGAAGCCTGCACAAATGCGAAATGCATTGACATCAAATGTAATGAGTTCAAATAAATGCCGGCCATTTACCTGCCAGATTCGCAGCGACCCCCCTAAATGTTGTTGCAATACCGGATTTTAGCGGATCAACTGTGAAAAATCGACGCGAAAAGTGTATTGAGTGCTATGCAGCCTTGACCCCCACGAGGCCATTTCGTATGGTTGCAACACCAAGGAGGTACGTGATGACCAAGCGAATCATCGCATTGATACTTACCGGTCTTCTCGTCGCCACCGCAGCGTTTGCTGGCGGTACCGGCGAGGCCGAAGAGGAAGTAGTCACCCTTACCATGGGCGACATTTCCTGGGACAGCGTTGCTATTCACAACCGGATTGCAGCTTTTATCCTGGCCAACGGCTACGGCGGCTACGAGTTTGAGTTCGTGCCCGGCGATACCATCCCGACCTTCCAGGGCGTTGTGTCCGGAAGCATCGACATCATGATGGAAAGCTGGCACTCAAACTATCTGGAAGCCTACGAGTCTGCCGACCAGGACAGCTTTGTGAACGTCGCCAGCAACATGCCAGACGCGCCGCAGGGTTGGTGGGTTCCCCGCTACATGGTTGAAGGACCGGATGCCATTGCTCCGGGACTGCAGTCCATCGAAGACCTGCCCGAGTACGCCGATCTCTTTCCCGATCCGGAGAATCCGGGGATGGGACGCATCCTTGTTGGTCCTCCGGGCTGGAGTGCCACCGCGGTCAGCGAAGAGCTGATGGAAGAGTACGGTCTGTACGATACCTACACGGCGTTCCTTCCGGGTTCTGGTACCGCACTTGCTGCCTCCATGCGGGGTGCATACGACCAGGGCGAGCCCTGGATCGGGTACTACTGGGCACCGACCGCGATTCTCGGTCAACTGGACATGGTTCGCCTTGCCGGCACTGAGTTCCCCCGAGCATTTGTTGATATCCTGGTGGATGAAGAGACTGCGGAAAACCACCCCGAGGTGGTTGACTTCCTGAGCAACTACAGCACCACCGTTGACCAGAACAACGAGTTCCTGGCCATGCGTGCTGAGAACGACTGGACCTTTGAAGAAACCGCCGAGTGGTTCCTGACGAACCGTGAGGACGTGTGGACTCAGTGGGTTTCGGCCGAAGTTGCCGACAACGTGCGGGCCGCGCTCAACTAGCGAGGTCAACTACACGTGACTGATAATGTTGCAAACGGCGCTGCTCGCGCCGTGGGCAACAGCAACGGCATCGCTCCTTCGGTCTCCGGGCCGGAGGTTGGCGATGCCATTGTTGTTGTAAGGGATCTCTGGAAGGTCTTCGGGAGAAACGCGCAGGTGGCACTGACACCAAAGATGCGTGCGCTGCCGAAGTCAGAGATACAGAAGAAGACCGGTTCGGTTGTTGCCCTGCGGGAAGTGAACTTTGAGGTAAAGCAGGGTGAGCTCTTTGTGCTCATGGGCCTCTCCGGCAGTGGTAAGTCCACCCTGATCCGAACGCTGATCCGCCTGATTGACCCCACCACGGGTTCCGTGGTGGTTGAAGGCACTGACATCACCAAGATGTCGCCGGACGAAGTACGGACCTTCCGCCGGAGCCGGATCAGCATGGTCTTCCAGAACTACGGACTGTTTCCGCATTACTCCGTCCTGCAGAACGCCACTTACGGGCTGAAGCTCCAGGGTGTTCCTGAGGAAGAGATGGTTGAGCGCGCTCGCTCCGCGTTGAAGACCGTTGGCCTGCAGGGTTGGGATGACTACTACCCCTCCTCCCTTTCCGGCGGCATGCAGCAGCGCGTGGGTCTTGCCCGAGCGCTGGCCACGGATCCGGACATCCTGCTGATGGATGAACCCTTCAGCGGACTGGATCCATTGATTCGTCGGCAGATTCAGGATGAGCTGATTGACCTGCAGGACGAGCTGGGCAAGACCATCGTTTTTGTTACCCATGACCTGCACGAGGCTCTCAAACTCGGTGACCGAATCGCCATTATGCGGGACGGCCAGATTATCCAGGTGGATGAGCCGGAAGCCATCCTCCGCGCACCGGCAGACGAATACGTCCGGGAGTTCACCCGGGACGCCTCTCCGGCAAAGGTGCTCACTGCCAGCAGCATCATGGAAGAGCCGGAAGTGCTCCTCTATCGCTGGCAGGGACCGCGCAATGCGCAGGAGGCCCTGAAGAGCGCTCGCAGGGACTGGGCGATTGTGGTGGACAAGCGGCATCGGTACCTCGGGGTTGCCACCCGGGACATTATTGACGCTCAGATCAAGCGGGATCTCCGAGTGATTGACGAAGACGAGTTGCTTGCCGGCGAAACCTGCACGGATCCAGAGACCGTGGTTGAAGAGCTCTTTGGCCAGTCCTCCACTGAGCGCTATCCCATCCCGGTGACCAACGGAGAGGGAAGGCTGCTGGGGGTGATTCGGCCGCGGGCCATCCTGGATGCGCTTACGCCGTCTGAAGCCGCCGCAACTGAGTCCGGTGAGGACTCCACGGCGGAGCCCGAGCCCCGCGTTGCCGAGCAGGCAGAAGCGGTTCTCAAGGCTGAGCAGCAGAAAGAAGGAGCAAAGGCGTGATTGGTTTCCCCGAGTGGTTCCGCATCCCTCTGGCAGAGTGGATTGATACCGGAATGGACTGGATCCTGGACAACCTGGGTCCGTTGTTTGACTGGATCGGGGGAGTGGGGCTGGCGGTTCTTCTGGCCGTGGAGCGGCTGCTTCTGTTTGTCCCGTGGTTCGTGACCATCCCCATCGTGGGCTACTTCGCGTGGAGGCTCCTTGGAACCTGGCGCAAGACCGTTGGTATGATGGTCTTGCTCCTTCTGGTTGGTGCCTTCGGGTACTGGGGCGAGGCGATGAACACCCTGTCCGTGGTCATTGTCAGCGTTCTGATCTCTGTGGTCATCGGGCTTCCCACGGGGATCATCATGGCCTGGAGTGACCGTGCACAGCGAATCCTCACGCCGGTTCTGGATGCCATGCAGACGCTGCCATCCTTTGTCTATCTGATTCCGGCCCTGATGCTCTTTGGGCTCGGGCGAGTGCCGGCGACCTTTGCAACGATAATCTATGCCGTTCCGCCGGTAATCCGGCTGACCAACGTTGGTATCCGTGAGGTTCCCAAGGAGGTCATTGAGGCGTCCAAGGCCTTTGGCGCAAACCGCTGGAATCTGCTGTTCGATGTGCAGCTCCCGCTGGCACGGCCCTCCATCCTGGTTGGAATCAACCAGACCACCATGATGGCCCTTGCTATGGTTGTGATTGGGTCCATGATTGGAAACCGCGGCCTGGGCATGGAAGTGTTGCTCTCCATCAACCGCGTTGACATCGGGCGCGGCTTTGAGGCCGGCCTTGCCATTGTGTTCCTGGCCATCGTCATTGACCGCCTGACCCACGCAAGCGCAAATCCCAAGCGCAAGCCGGAACCCACCGGCCCGAGCGAAGGGGAGAAGGAAACAGAGAAGCCTGCCGAAACCGCTGGAGCTGCCCGCTGACAGGCCGATCTCTGGTTAAAAGACCAAAACCCAGTAGCGCATTCAACAGACACAGCTGCTTCCCGTGAAGCGGCTCGGAAATCTAATGCAGACGCCCGGCCTGCGCTGCCGGAGCCGCTGCTCCCGGCGGGGTGGTCAGCGGCGTTGCGTGTTCTCGGGTTTCGGTCCGTTCCCGTCTTGCGACCTTTCCTCCGGAAGCGCCCAGAATGTCGTGTGGGGCATGGTGAAGGCTCGCGTGGCGAGCTCATCGTCATGGCGGACAATCCCCGGACGCCTGAGGCCCGGAAGCACCTCCACATCAAAGATCTCATCCACGGTCTGGTTGTAGCGCATCCACGCCACCGTGGCTCCGCTCGGTGCGTGAATCACCGCAATGCCGGCGGCTTTCGCCTTGTCCGCAATCGGGAGGTCCCGGAAGGTTGAGCTGTTTTTCCGCAGCTTGCTGAACGCCACAAACAGATGGTCCCGCCACACAGACATTCCGCGGACAAAGCCGTCCATCCGGGCCACGGAATCCTTCTGACCGGTGGACGTGTCTATTCGGCTGAGCTCTCCGGTGGCGGACTCCAGGATGAAGAGGCCGTCACCAACAATACGTGGTGAGTGGGGCATCTGCAGATCCCCGGCAACAATCTCCCCGCTGTCTGTATCCAGGAGGACCCCGCCGCCGGGAATGGTCTTTCGCCATGCGCCGGGTTCCGTCCCCTGTCCCAGCGCCGTGATCCACTTTGGCTTGCCGTCAACCAGGGCAAAGCCGTTGACGTGGCTGCGGTCCCCGGGCTCCGGTTTCTCCATCCAGGGCGGAGTCCAGGTGGGCCGGAAGCTGTACTCGTCTCCCAGGAGCCCGATGGCATTGAACGCGGTATTCGCCGTGTACAGCCCTTCCGTGCCCCAGGCGAGGCCGTGGTTGTCTATGTTTCCGGTGTAGTACCGCAGACGGGGAACAAAGAGGCTGTCATAGGTGTCCGGCTGCTTGGGATAGCGCGCGGCAAGCCGGGGATCATTTGCGTAGACAATGACACTGTCCAGCGTGGCCACCGCCAGGCGGCTTCCGCTCCGCGCCAGCGCCATGGCCCGGCGGAAACTCCGTGGAAGCTGCACCAGGCGCTCATCCTCTACTCCGCTCACCAGTACCAGCTTCCCCGCCTGATAGGTGGTCAGCGCAAGCGAACAGTCCAGCTGCCCCAGAAGCTCCGGGAGGTTTGGTGAGAACTGCGCCGCAAAAGGTGAAGGGTTGGGGCCCTGTGCGCCGCCCTCGGTCTGCGGCCCCGGATTCTCCTGCCACTGTGGATCTGACATAGCCGGGAGTATAGCGGGGGATGCGGTGCGGTGGGGCAGATCAGAGGAAGACAGCGGTACATCAGTGGAGAAAACCCCGGAGCGGCTCACCTTCTCCTGAGATTCCCGCCGGAGCTATCTAGGAGGTCTGGGACGCTCTGACCGGTGCATTCACCGAAACGCAAATTGATGATCTGGATGGTTACATCGCCTAGCGTGATTTTGACGCTGACGACGTCACCTTTGATGCACAACCGGTGTGCTACCTCGAAGGCAGCGTGGTCTTTGGAAACAACGAGGATGCCGGCAACGTGCTGCCCATCCCCGCAAATACCCTGATCAAGGGTGAGCCCCGAAAGCGAGGGGCCGATCCTCCTGGACTTCCGCCGGAGCCCTCGGGACCACCAGATTGCCGGAGAGGCAGGATTCATTTTTCTGAGGCAGTGACGGCTGCCGGACAGCGCTGCCGCGCTCCTACATAGCTCTCCAGAACTTCAGGTTCTCTTCTTCAATCTCTGCGCTTGTAGGCATCTGGAAAAAGTGCGTCTGTTGCTGCCGAGCAAACATGAACCCATGCCGGATGTAGCGGTAGCTGATCCGGTTGAGGTTGGCGTCCAGGGCCAGAGACTTGCTGGGCTTGTTGGGGTTGGCTTCAATCTCCAGGATGGCGTCCCTCAGCTTGGAGGGATGAAGGCCCGCAATGGGTGGCGGCATCAGCGGATTGGCGCTGAAGTCTTTCAGAAACTGCTGCGCGTCAAACTGCAGCTGGGTGTAAAACTGCGCGGGGACTGCGCGCAAGCCGCCAGGTGAAGTGACATCAATGCCGAAATCCGTGAAGTTCAGCTTGGTCAGCACGAGCATTCGCAGAGGTGCTATTTCTGCGTAGATCCGCAGGAGCCCCTGCTCACGGACCTGGATATCGTGCGCTTCCGCGAAATCCAGTTGGAGGACCGCTGCCTCCGGGGTGGTCAGGTAGACGTGCTTGATCAAATTAAAGTCCAGGTGCTCAACAACCCGGTAGACGCTGATGAATTTGGTAGCTTTGGGGCGCCCGTCGTCGTGGGGAACCAGCCCGTCCAACCCATACTGCACGTCAAAGAAATCGTTGCGGAACTCGGTGTCCAGCTCTGCAAAGATGACCTTGCCGTCATAGTAACGCGTGGAGCCGCTGACGTAGTGGCGGGCAAACTGCTCGTAGTTGTACTGAGACGCGACCAGCGCTTCGTTGGGATACAGAATTGCGTACAGATGTGGTTCGTAGGTCATGGACTACCCCCAGTATGCTCGCAGCAATGGCGCGATGACCAGTGAAACAACGGCCATCAGCTTGATCAGAATGTTAAGCGATGGGCCGGCGGTGTCCTTGAAGGGATCGCCCACCGTATCTCCCACAACACTGGCCTTGTGGGCCTGTGAGCCCCTGCCTCCGGCCGCTCCGCCTTCAATCATCTTTTTGGCATTGTCCCAGGCACCGCCGGAGTTGCTCATGAAGATAGCGAGGACCACACCGGAGGCCGTAACACCGGTCAGCAGCCCCATCAGCATGTCTATGCCGCCGAGAAAGCCAACAAGCACCGGCGTAAGCGCGGCAATGAGACCGGGGAGCATCATTTGCCTCAGGGCAGAGGTGGTGCTGATGTCAACGCAGCGCGCGTAGTCCGGCTGCTCGGTCTCGTCCAGAATCCCTTTGCGCTCCTGGAACTGCCGGCGGACTTCCTCAATCATCTCAAAGGCAGCGGTTCCAATGGCGTTCATTGCAAGCGCGCTGAACAGGTAGGGGATCGCGGCCCCCAGGAGTATTCCGACAAGGACCGGCACGCTGGTGAGGTCCACCACACCGGCGCCGGCCTGCTCCCGAAAGGACGTGAACAGGATTATTGCTGTGAGAGCGGCGGAACCAATGGCAAAGCCCTTCCCGATTGCTGCAGTGGTGTTTCCAACGGCGTCCAGGTCATCCGTGATGTCCCGCACCCGAGAGGGAAAGCCAGCCATGACCGCAAGGCCACCGGCGTTGTCCGCAATGGGACCATAGGCATCAACCGCAAGTTGGATTGCCAGCGTGATCAACATTCCAAGCGCGGCAATGGCAACGCCATAAAGACCGGCAAGGAGGAAGCTGCTAAAGACAGCTGCGCCAATCACCACAATGGGGGCGAAACTGGAGAGCATGCCCATGCCCATGCCGGTAATCAGCGTGGTGGCCGCTCCCGTCTCACTAGCGCGGACAATCGCTTGCACCGGGCGGGTGCCCGTGCCCGTAAACCACTCCGTGAGCATGCCGATTCCAACGCCCGCGGCCAGTCCAATGATGGCCGAGATGTAGACCGGTACCGCGCCCGCTTCGGCAAAGCCGGGCATGGGACCAATCACAAACCAGGCCAGCGGGAAGGCAAGGATTGCAGCAAGGATTGCCGCGCCAAAGGTGCCGAAGTTCAGGGCCCGCTGCGGTGACTGACCTTCCCGCGCCCGCACAAACGCCAGGCCAATGACGCTGGCGAACACGCCCACCGCGGACAGCAACAGCGGGAAGACCAGCAGGCGTATCTGGTGGCCGGCATCCACCGCCACGCTTTGGGAGAGAATCATCGCGCCAATGAGGGACCCGACAAAGCTCTCAAAGAGGTCCGCGCCCATTCCGGCAACATCCCCAACGTTGTCACCAACGTTGTCAGCGATGGTGGCCGGGTTGCGCGGATCGTCTTCCGGAATTCCAGCCTCCACCTTTCCAACCAGGTCAGCACCGACATCTGCGGCCTTGGTGAAGATGCCACCGCCAACGCGGGAGAAAAGCGCAATGGAAGAAGCACCGAGGCTGAAGCCGCTGACAATTGGGAGGGTGATAGTACGAATGGTCTCCGAGTCAGTACCAAAGATGGCGTTGGACAGCAGGAGGATGGCAACCACACCAACCAGCACCAGACCAACCACGCTCATCCCCATCACGGTTCCACCAGAGAACGCCACCTGCAGGGCCGGATTCAGCCCGGACTGGGCGGCGTGTGTCGTGCGGCTGTTGGCGGCCGTTGCAATGCGCATTCCTACGTAGCCGGCAAGACCAGATGTCAGCGCGCCGGCAACGAAGGAGAGCGCCTGGAGGCGGAGCGCACCAACGTTGGCTATGGCAAGGAAGGCTCCGACGAGAACCACGAACGGAACAAGCACGCGGTACTCGCGGGACATGAATGCGATAGCGCCATCAGAAACAAAGCCGGCAATCCGGCGGAGCCGTTCATTCTCCACCGGTTGCCGGAATACCCAGCGGGCCTTGATGATCGCCACGAAGAGTGCGAGAAGGCCGCCGGCGAACGCGGCCCACAAACCAAACTGCAGCATTAGCATTACAGTATCATCACAGCAGCCGGGCGGGGGAAAGCCTTCGCTGTTTTTCTATCGAATTTCTCCCTGGCCGAGGGCAAATGCCTCCTTGCCGTCAAAGCGGATGAGATGCTCGGTCTTGATGAAGTCCAAACCGGCCTCCGCGATGTTGCCCAGGAGCTTCACCACGTCCTTGTGCTCAACGGTTCCTTTGGTTCCGTAGAAGCGGCAGCGCCAGTGGTCCGTGCAGAAGGTTTCCGGGAAGCCCTCGGGCCACACCTTCTGCCCGCGGTTGGAGATCATCCGGATCTCCAGGCGATCAGTACTGATCTTCTGCAGCGCCTCGCCAACCTGGTCCGGGCTTGCATCCTTCCAGTCCAGGAACACGTCTACGCCAACCACCTCTTTCTTCTCCGGGCGCTTGAAGGTGTCGGTGTACTTCAGCTGCTTGCGCTCAATCTGGGAGTACTCAACCGGCGTGAGCTTCTGGGGCTTCTGTCCGATGCGCTCAATCACGGCGTCAGCAAACTCCCGGGTCCCCACCTTCTGCGTGCTGATGTTTTCCTTGTAGATGTCGTAGGTGTGGATGCCGTCTTCCATGGTCTTCAGCCAGGCATTGTGCGCCCTGGTGGCAACGTCCGGTTGACCAATGTGGACGAGCATGAGAATGCTGCCGAGAAAGAGACCGGACGGGTTGGCCATGTTCTGGCCCGCTCTTCGCGGAGCGGAGCCGTGTATGGCCTCAAACATCGCGTAGTCCTCACCGATGTTTGCACTTCCGGCAAGTCCAACGGATCCGGCAATCTGCGCGGCAACGTCTGAAAGGATGTCTCCGTACAGGTTGGGCATGACCACCACGTCAAAGTTCTCCGGTGTGTCGGCGAGCTTTGCTGCGCCGATGTCCACAATCCAGTGCTCGTTCTCAATGTCCGGATACTCCGCAGCAACCTCATCAAAGACCTTGTGGAAGAGTCCATCCGTGATCTTCATGATGTTGTCCTTGGTGAAGCAGGTCACCTTCTTGCGGCTGTTGGCCTTGGCGTACTCAAAGGCATATCGAACAATCTTCTCAGATCCCGGGCGGCTGATCAGCTTGAGGCACTGCGCCACCTCCGGCGTCTGCTGGTGCTCGATTCCGGCGTAGGTGTCTTCCTCGTTCTCACGGATGATCACCACATCCATTCCCGGATGCTTGGTCTTCACGTAGGGCGCGTAGGCAACGCAGGGGCGAATGTTTGCGTACAGACCCAGGCTCTTCCTTGTTGTCACGTTGAGGCTTTTCACTCCGCCGCCCTGGGGCGTGGTGATCGGCGCCTTCAGAAAGACCTTGGTCCGCCGCAGGCTGTCCCAGCTCTCCGGGGCAATGCCGGAGGAGATGCCTTTCGCGTAGACCTGCTCGCCGATTGCAATTTCCTCAATGTCCAGTTGTGCGCCTGCTGCCTGGATGATTCGCAGGGTAGCGTCCATGATTTCCGGACCAATCCCGTCTCCGCGCGCTACCGTTATGGGCGTGGGTGCGCCGTCTGCCATTGGTGGTTCCTCCTGTGGGGATGTGTTGTGTGAATGCGGCAGAGCTTACCATACTCGCCAATCCATGCCGAACGCTCGGGTCATGCGCCGCGCAGCGCTTGTTGCGCTGCTAACGCTTGCTGCAGCGCTTGTCATACCGCAATCGGCAAGCGCCCAGGCCACTGCCGCTGACGCCGAGCAGGCCGGCGACACCGGGAGGACAAGCGTGACCCTCACCATTGAGTTCAGCGAGCTTCGGAACCGGGATGGCCAATTGCTCATCCTTGTGTTTGGTGGAAACGATGGCTTTCCGGACCAGCCGGAGGCCGCAATCTGGCAGGGAACGAGCCCGATCACATCCGTGCCAATGCGGGTCACGGTTGAACTCCCGTCAGACCACATACCGGCAGAGGTAGCCGTCAGCGCCGTCCACGATGAAAACGCAAACGGCACAATGGATACCAACTTCCTCGGCATCCCGCGGGAAGGCTTTGGGTTCAGCGCAAACCGGGAGCTCTCCCGCCTTCGCAGGCCCACCTTCATCGACGCCGCCATCCCGCTCCCGCAGGACGGCGGCGTGCTTTCGGTGAGAGTTCGCTACCTCCTCTGACGCGCAGACAGGCTTACCATCGGCGCCAGCGTCCCTGCGCTCCGGGTCTGCGGCGCTGCCCATGTCCGCGTCCGTGGCCATGACCGTGGCCCGGACCGGCATCAGCGTCTGACCGCCAGCGCGGAGGAGTGCCGAGCGTGACCATCACCTCGGTGACGCTTCCCCCCCGGAGGATGCGCAGGCGGACCTCCATGCCCGGCCGGATTCCCGCGAGCGCGGAAAGCAGATCCCGCCAGTCACCGGTCTTGCTCCCGTCAACAGACAATAGGATGTCCCCAACCCGGAGTTTGCCGGCAGAAGGGCTTTCATTCTCCACGGCCACAACTACCAGCCCGCGTTCCTGCGCGGCGGTATCCGCGTCCGAGCCCAACTCTACCGGCTGGGTCATCAGTCCAAGGTAGCCGCGTTGCACGTCCCCGTGCCGGGACACATAGTCCGCGGTATCGGCAAGCACAGACCACGGCAGGGTGGTGCCGCCAAGCCGCGGGACATCCCCCGCATTCATGCCAACCAGCTGACCGCTGTCTGTGACCAGCGCTCCCCCGGAGTAGCCGCCCGGGAGACTCGCGTCCACCTCAATCCAGACCGGGACCTCCCTGCCGGCTGCCGACTGCCAGGGACCGCGCACCGCGCTCACCATTCCCAGGGTTGCTTCCACATCAGTGCTGCCGCCCCGCGCTGGCCTCCCCAGGACCAGGACCATGTCTCCCGGAGCAAGGGTCTCCGGCCCGGCTATCTTCCGCTCAGGCACCGCCACCGGCTTGTCCAGCGCAAGGACTGCAAGGTCCAGGGATCGGTCCAGACCGAGCACCGTTGCCGCGTGCTCTGTCCCGTCAGCCAGGGTCACGGTGATGCCGTCTTCCCGGCGGCGTTCCCGGAAGGGGCCTATGGCAGTGACAACTCGGTTTGCGTCCAGGACAAGCCCTGAGGATCGAGCATCCCCCGATTCAACCGTCACCACGGACGGCGCGGATGCTGCTGTGAGGGCCCGGAGGTCCTTGGACAGGTTCTGTAGGTTCTTCATGACGGAGAGGGTAGGGCCAGGCTGCGGACCGGACTATGGCACCTTGGTGCCATGGCTACAGCGCCAGCAGGCCCATTCGCGCGGCTGCGGTCACCGCCTCCGTTCGGCTCTGCACGCCCAGGCGCGCGTAGATGGCGGAGAGGTGGTGCTTGACCGTCTCAACCGATACGTCCAGGGCAAAGGCAATCTCTTTGTTGGCGAGGCCTTCGGCCACCAGGGACAGGACCGCCTGTTGGCGTGATGTCAACGGAGAGCTCTCTTCCGCGTCCAAGTAGACCGCAAAGTCCGCCGGATCTGTGGGGTCCCCGGGCTTCGTGGGATCCGGGAGGTCCGCCGGGTCATCGGCATCCACTCCGCGGTCAGCAAATGAATCACTGCCGGAGTGCCCGGCCGGCCGCGCTACCAGCCCGTTCCGCGCAAGCAGCAGGAGGGCACGGAGGAGCTCAGAGTCCGGTGGAGAGCCAAGGGCAATGACGGTGCTGTCCCCCTTGCTGCTGATCCGCCCTCCGAAGTCGGCTGCGCCCGGGGACTCCGGATCAGCGCTTGAGAGCCGGATCACCGCCCGGTCCCGTGAGTCCCAGTTGTCAGGCACCACCACGTCTATGGCAAGGACAATCGATTCTGCCGGCGGATCTGCGGCGGCCGGGAGCCGACCCACCCGCGCCTCGGTAACCAGGAGCCCGCACGCGGTGGCTGCTGAAGCCAACGCGATAATCTGCTCCGCGCGAGCAGTGCAAATCAGGACTGCATCAGCTATCGCCACGGTGTCCCCGGACCGGGTGCTGTTGCTACCTTGTGGGTGTGACAATCCGGCGGGCAACAACCAACGATGTCTTTGATATCGCTCAGGTGCACGTGGATACCTGGCAGGCAACCTACGATGGTCTGCTCCCGCAGTCCATGGTTGACGGTTTGTCCTACCAGCGATCCTCGGCGCAGTGGGCCCGCGTGTGGTCCCGCCCGGACATGATGCTGTGGGTAGCGCAGGCACCCTCCGGTGACATCGTGGGGTTTGGGTGCGCCGGAGAAGAGCGGGGAAGGGATGCAAGCTATGACGCCGAAGTCTACGCTATCTACGTCCTTCCGGATCATCAGGGCAGCGGCACGGGCCGCAAGCTCATGGCGGCAATGGCCACCGAACTCTACCTCCAGGGCCTCAGAACCCTGCTGGTCTGGGTCCTGGCGGAAAACCCCTACCGCCGCTTCTATGAGAGCCTCGGCGGCACGGAAGCGCGGAGCCAGCGAATGCTCCTGGCCAGCGGCCTGCTCACGGAAACCGGCTACGCCTGGAAAGAACTTGGTCCACTGATCTACGGGGACCGAATCCGCGTCACGGAAGGTCCACCGCACGGCGAGGCGGAGGCGCTCCTTGCGGAAGTAGGGGAGGATCTCCGCCTCCTCGGCATCCGGCACTGGAGCGAGCTGCCCACCGCCTCCCGGGACGGAATCCGGGATCTGCAGACTCTGGAGCTCCGGACCGATGCCCGCCTCACGGGATTAGCCGTTCTTGGTCAGCAGTCCGGCGGGCTCCTCCGCAGGGGCGGCAACCGAGCGGAACTGCTCAGCGTGGCCGTCACACCCCGGGCGAGGAAACAGGGTTTGGGAAAGCAGCTGATGATAGCGGCTGAGGAACACGCTCGCCGGCTTGGGGCACGAGAACTCAGGGCGCGTGTTGACCGGGACAACTACCTGCTTGGAGGCTTCTTTGAGCGCTTCGGTTATCGCGCGCTTGAACCCCAGACCGTGCCGGCGGACGATGCCGCCGGCGCCGATGCCCGCGCTAATGCCGCAGCGCACGAGCGGGAGATACGCGTCTTCACCCGCAGCCTCTGAGCCGGAACCGCTTCCCTATGGCGCCTGGGGTACAGGACCGGGATCACGGCCAAGGAGGCGCATAGCGATGTCCGGCCGGTCCGTGATGATTCCTTGTACCCCGTCATCGATCATTTCCTGGATGGCCTCTTCCGTGTTCGGCGTCCAGCCGTGGACATCAACGCCCCGCCGGTTGGCAATACGCGCAAAGCGCGGACGGATCACGTGAAGGTTGCCAAAGCGATTGGGGACCTGGAACGCAGCGGCGGGGCTGCGGTAGAAGCGGCCAAGGAACAGCAGGTTCAGCGTGAAGAAGCGGCGAACCTCAGGCTCCACCGTTGAAGTTGCAGCGTGGGGCCAGCGCTCGCGGAAGGCGTACATCGTTTCTGCGTCAAAGCTCGCCACCAGGGTGCTGTCCCATCGATCGTACTCATCAATGAGCTCGGCCAGCTTCTCAACAATCGGCGGATCCGCCTGCTTGATCTCCACGTTGATGCGGATATCGGGGAATTCCAGGAAGACCTCTTCCAGCGTGGGGATCACAACTCCCTGCCCGCGGTAAGGGTAGGTTCGCTCGTCTTCCGGCACGTGATGCGGCCAGTGGTAGGCGGCGTCCAGCTCCCGGAGTTCGGCGAGAGTGAAGGAGTTGACCGGCCCGCTTCCGTTGGTAGTGCGGTCCACGGTTAGGTCATGGATAACCACCAGGACGCCGTCCGAGGTGGAGGCGATATCCAGCTCAAGGACGTCAACGCCCATTGCTGCTGCGCCGCGGAAGGCCACCAAGGTGTTGTCCGGCCACAGGTGATTGCCACCCTGGTGCGCGATCACAAGGACATCGCCCTCCGCGGGCGGTGCAAAGAAGGGGTGGCTGTTCAGCGGCTCCCGCCGCTGGGCCGGGAGTGCTGCGGTAACGAGCACTGCCAGCGCTGCAAGGAGCACGGCGTTGCGCCGCACGGTTCTACCTGAATTCATCACCGATCCTCCGATTGGGTGTTGTCCGTCCCGGTTCCGGGTTTCCGTTCGCGCGGACGCGATCCAAGCATTCCGGCAAGCAGCAGGCCCGTTGCAAGCGCTCCAGCGCGCAGCGCCAGCTCCCAGCCCCTGCCAAACCCGCCTTCCGGGAACAGTGGCAGGACTGACCCCAGGACAAGGCCGATGATGCCAAGGTAGGCCGGGCCGTGGAAGCGCCGGAGGAGCCAGTGCATTGCTTTTGCTATGACTAGCACGCCAACTCCGCCTCCGGCCGCAAGGACCAGGAGCACCGGGACGTTGAGATCGTTCACCGCGCCAATGAAGCTTGCGTAGAGGCCCAGGAGCAGAAGCACAAAGCTCCCGCTGATTCCCGGGATCACCATGGTCGCGGCCGCGATCATCCCGGCGCCAAAGAGGATCAGGGCATTGGAGATGCTGAGCTCGGTGATGGGCTCGGTCACTTCCGGCCGGCCAATCCGAACGGTGGCCAGGAGCAGCCCGAATCCCACCGCAAAGGCCAGAATCCCGGTCGGCTCCGGGCGATAGTCCCCAAGCTGCCACCACAGGAATGGCAGGCTTCCCAGGATGAGCCCGATGAATGCAAGGGCGGTGGCCTCCGGTGCAGCGGCGAGGGACAGTTCCAACAGTCTGGCAAAAACCAGTATCCCCGCAACGGCGCCACCGCCCACCCAGGCCAGGAAGGCCGCGTTCGCCCGCCATCCGCCGGGACCGGAGCGGAAACCACTGACAGCGGCGATCAGGCGATCATAGATGCCGGTGATCACCGCGATGGTTCCCCCGCTCACGCCAGGGATGGTGTTTGCCGCGCCAATCAGGCTGCCCTTGGCGGCCGAGACCAGCCCATCCGCTAGCGGACCCCGAGGCCCGACTCCACCGGCGATACGCCCTGTCGGTCCGGGATCGATGTCAGCCATGCGGTGTCAGCTCTGCTGCACCAGGAAGCGGGTGACGTCCGTAACCATCATCCCTGCGGCCTCCGCGGCTTCAAAGCCCGCGGGTGCGTCCTCAAACACCTGGCAGTAGCGGGATTCCACGCCCATGAGCTCGGCGCAGCGGAGGAAGGTTTCCGGGTGTGGTTTGGAGTGCGTCACATCGTCCCGGCTCACAAGCACGGTGAAGAGATCCGAGAGTCCCGTCACCTCCAGGTTTCTGATGGCAACGTCCCGCGCCTCGCCGGTACCGGCGGAGACGGGCATTCGCGTTGCCGCCTCCCGCGCGAGGGCGACAACGGGCTCTATGCGGCGCACCTCATTGATGACGGAGAGGTATCGCTGGTTCTTCCGCACCGTGAACTCATCCACATCAATCTCGGGCAGCCCGAACTGCTCACGCAGGACCTGCAACACCATCCAGGTTGGCTTGCCACCCTGGGCGAGCATGTCCGGCAGGGTCATGGAGTGCTGTCCGTACTCGCGGAGCGTGTCCGCCCAGGCGTGAAAGTGCGCGGGCATGGAGTCTATCAAGGTGCCGTCAATATCAAAGATGAGCGCCCGGGCCCCGGCCGCCACTGCAAGCTGTTCCATGTGCGCGCATGCTACGTCGAACCCCAAAGGTTTGACACCCCGTTACCCCGCAGCTACTATTCTGCTCACTCTCGGGCGATTAACTCAGTGGGAGAGTGCTACCTTCACACGGTAGAAGTCACTGGTTCAAATCCAGTATCGCCCACTATGGTCGGGCGCTGCGCGCCCTACGGGCACCGAGGGGCC
>CAZPXH010000012.1:0-12818 GCA_964591085.1 uncultured Spirochaetaceae bacterium
TTTGACAGCGTCTTGCCGACGGGTGTAGCCCTCTGAGAATGCGGGAAGATTCCGGACTCTTTGATCTGCAAGGCGATATCGCGGTTGTGACCGGGGGTGCGGGGGTGCTGCCCCGCGCCATGGCCGCCACGCTGCTGCGCGCCGGTGCGCGGGTGGCCCTGTGGGCGCGGGGAACCAGTCACCCGGTGTCCGAGGCTGTATCAGCGCTTGCCACCGAAACCGGCGCCGATTCCGCCGCCATCGCGGGAATCACCGTGGACACCGGTGATGAGGACGCTGTGGCCCGCGCCCTAGCCGAGACAAGCGAGGCGCTGGGCGACCCCACCATCCTGCTAAACGGGGTTGGTGGCAACCGCGGGAAGGCGCCGTTCACGGAGTTGGACGTGGCAACCTTTGCGGACGTTGTGCAGATGAACCTGCTTGCGGGCCTGGTGATTCCCACCAAGATCCTGGCGCGGGCATGGATCGCGCGTGGAATCCCCGGATGCATCATCAACCTGGCCTCCATGGCGAGCTACCGGCCGCTCTCCGGCGTGTCGGCTTACGGCGCTGCCAAGGCGGCGGTCATGAACCTCACGGAAGCAAACGCCGCGGAGTTTGCACCGCACGGAATCCGGGTCAACGCCATTGCGCCAGGCTTCTTTGTGGGGCACCAGAACCGGGCTCTGCTGATTGCCAATGACCAGACCGGTGAGCTCACGGCACGTGGACAGGCCATCATGGACCGCACCCCAATGGGCCGTTTTGGCGAGCCCGCTGATCTGGAAGGAACCCTGCTATTCCTGGCAAGCAGGAGGGCCAGCGGATTTGTGACCGGTACCACCATCCCCGTGGACGGCGGGTTCCGGATCAACTCGATATAGCCATAGCCAACCACCACGGAGGATTCACCATGGCCGAGTTCCCGGGACCGGACTTCCTGCTGGGCACTGACGCAGCGCGGCGGCTCTACCACGAGTACGCCGCCCAGATGCCAATCTACGACTACCACTGCCACCTGCCCCCGGCAGAAATCGCAGAGGACCGGCAGTACGGTGACCTCACCGGCATCTGGCTCGGTGGTGACCACTACAAGTGGCGGGCCATGCGCATCGCCGGAATCCCGGAGCGCCTGATCACCGGGGACGCCCCGGCACAGGAGAAATTCCGCGCCTGGGCCAGCGTAGTGCCGCAGACCGTGGGAAATCCCCTGTACCACTGGACCCATCTGGAACTCCGCCGATGGTTTGGGATAACCGATCTGCTCACGCCGGACACGGCAGACAGGATCCGCCAGGAGGCAAACCGGCAGCTGTCCCTGCCGGAGTTCCGGGTCCGGAGCCTGCTGTCCCGGATGCGGGTTCGCTTTGTGGGCACCACCGATGACCCCACTGATGACCTGGCGTCCCATGCCGCCATTGCCGCAGACCCATCACTGACAGACCTGCAGGTCCGCCCGAGTTTTCGCCCGGACCGCGCCTTCACCGTGTTTGCGGACCCCGCACCAACTGCCGCGTACTGGGAGCGCCTGGCAGAGCTTGCTGGCACACCCCGGATCACGCGATTTGACCATCTGCTTCAGGTGCTTTCTGCGCGCCTGGACTTCTTCCAGCGGGCCGGCTGCGTCATCAGCGATCACGCCCTGGTATCCCCGGTGAACTCGGAGGCAACGGCGGGGCGCCTGGATCAGATTGTAGGGAGCGTGGCAACCGGGCAGGCGATCAGCCCGGAAGACCGCTCGGCACTGGCAACCGCGGTGCTGACATTCCTCGGCGGCGAGTACTTCCGCAGGGGGTGGGTCATGCAGCTGCACATCGGCGCCCTGCGGAACACGCGCGCGCGAATGTTTGCGCAGCTTGGCGCGGATTCCGGCTTTGACTCCATTGCCGCCCCGCTTGATCCCGCGCTGCTCGCCGGCTTCCTGGATCGCCTGGACCGGCAGGGCAGCCTCCCGCGAACCATCCTCTACAGCCTCAATCCCACTGATAACGAGGTCCTGTCCAGCATGGCCGGAAGCTTCTGTGAGGCTGACTCGGAGGCCGGTGGACCGGGAAAGGTCCAGCACGGCTCCGCGTGGTGGTTCAACGACCAGCTTGACGGGATGCGCCGGCAGATGACCGGGCTTGCCAGCATTGGCCTGCTTTCCCGCTTTGTGGGGATGCTCACCGACAGCCGGAGCTTCCTCTCCTTCCCCCGCCACGAGTACTTCCGCCGGCTCCTGTGTGACATCGTTGGGTCCTGGGTTGAGGGCGGCGAGGCCCCGGCGGACTACGATATGCTTGGAGGAATGGTGCAGGACATCTGTTTCCGCAACGCGCGGAACTACTTCCGCGTTGCAGAGGTAGGGGAGTGAGCGCGGCAATCCAGGCATGGCTTGCCGGCGCCGCCCGGGATCTGGCTGACATGGGGCTTCCCGGGGAGGAGGCCTGGGCGCGGCTGTCCGGACAGCAGCAGGTCCTGGCCCGAACCGAGAGCCCGCATATCGGTCCTGGTATCTACCTCCGGTCCTTTGTGCGCGCGGACAGCGAGCTCGGGCTGGCCATGGTTAAGCTTCCCTCCGGTCTGGATGGTCCACCCGCGGAAGGCTCGGTGCCCGAGCGGCGGAGAATTCTGCTCCTCGCCCCTGCCGGAAGTCACCGCATCGCCCGAACCGGCTTTGCGGTGGAACAGACAGCCGAGTCTGTGGGGACCGCGGGGTCCGGGGCGTCCGGGGTGACCACGGGGCTCATGCTTGCCCTCGCGCCTCTCAGCCTTGGCAACGCGCGCGAGCTGCACCGGATGCTCCCCTGGACCGCGCCGGTTTCCCTGCGGGACCGGAACACCACCATCGGAATGGGTGACCGCCTGGGAGTTGCCACCCCCGGGCACATCCGCATCGCTCGCCAATTCGCGGTTTCCCCGGTCCTGGCCCAGCAGAGCGTTCGGGAGAATGAGTTCATCGGGCGGAGCTTCCCGGAGGTTGTTGCAAACGCCACGTTCGGCGTCTTTCAGGAAGGCTTCCGGGACGGCTGGGGCGCAGACGGAGACCACCTCAAGACCATTCCCGCCATTGACACCGCGCTTGACGCAGGCATCCCTATGATCACCCTGGATCTCACGGAGGTGATGCGGCCGGAGGTGGCCGACTGGACGGACGCCCAGGTGGAAGAAGCCTACGCAGCGCTCCACTCTGACTTCCGCATGCGCGTTGACCACGATCACGTCAACGCGGTCTACCAGCTCCGTGACGGCACCATGCTGGAAATGGGGGAGACGGAGGCCAAGCGCTGCGCGGTGATGTACGGCCTGGCGCTGGACCTCTGCGTGCAGGTGGACCGCCATCTGCGGGACGTTCGCGGAGAGGCCTACGACCTGGAAATCTCCATTGATGAGACAACCACGCCCACGCTGCCGGGGCACCATCTGTTCATTGCCCGGGAGCTTCAGATGCGGGACGTCAGGCTCACAAGCATGGCGCCGCGCTTCATTGGAGACTTCCAGAAGGCCATCGACTACATCGGAGACCTGAAAGAGTTTCACAAGCAGTTTCGTGTGCACGCGGGCATTGCCGCCGAGTTCGGCCCGTATCGCGTGAGCGTGCACTCCGGGAGCGACAAGTTCAGCGTCTACCGGATTGTCGGCGAGGAGACCAATCGCCATCTTCACCTCAAGACCAGCGGGACAAGCTGGCTGGTTGCGCTTGGGGTCATAGCAAAGCATGAACCCGTGCTCTATCGGAGGATCCACGCATTTGTGCTGGACTACTATCCGGACGCGCTCCGGGCCTACCACATTACCGCCGAGTTCTCCGTGGTACCCGATATCACGGCAATGCCGGACGCCGAACTCCCGGGCCTGCTTGAGCACCCGGACTGTCGGCAGATGCTGCACATCTCCTACGGCGGCGTCCTTGGTCATCCCGGGCTGCGCTCAGCCCTCTATGAAGCCCTGGCCGAGCACGAGGAGGCCTATGCCTCCGCGCTCTCGGCCCACTTCCGCCGCCACCTGGAGCCCCTGCTGGGGGGGTGAAGCAGGCGGCTAGTTGAACGTCCAGGAGTGGTCGTTGATCAGGTTGTCTCTGGCTGTAGTGCCTTCCGTTGTGAGGCCGGTCGCCGGTGGAGTCACCGTCACTCCGTTCTCAACCGCCTGAGAGTCCCACCCAATCAGGGTAGCCGACCAGTTCTGCTCCGTCATTCCATAGTTGAATGCAAAAATTCCATTCATTGTGGGGACGCTGGACACGTCCCAGCCACCTAAGTCCTGGTTGAACAGATGCCGCTGGCTCCCCGCGACTCCGATGCCACGGAACATGCCCCACATGCTTTCTACTGAAGACGTGAACTGTCCGGTGGTATCGCCAACGCTCAGGACACACCACTGCTGCACCTCCACCAGCTTCTGCGGATCTCCAGCGGGTCTGGAACGAGCTCTGTGTGATGAAGGTGACGGTTGCCGCTGTTGACTCTCCGGCATCATTCCGCGCAACGACAGTCTTGGTAATCTCGGTCCCGAAGTCACCGGCGTAGTTCACGTCTTGAGAGTTCACGTAGGTCTGTTCCGGGGCCGTGGCATCTTCCTGGGCAGCAGCAACGTCCCCTTCCTACACCCGGAATCCCGAGCTCTTGCCGCTGGCCCAGCACCAGCTCAAGGTGAAGGCATCGTCCCCCGGAAGCTCCGCGCTCAGCCCAGTAGGAGCGATGTCCGGGGCCACCACGCTTCCTCCGCCCCCATCACTGCCCCCAGGCCCGGAAGGTCACGACCGAGCAAGACCATTAAAAATCAAAAATTACTGCTACATTTAAATCGTTTGGAAATTTAAACCCGATTATCTGATAAATTTCCACCTGAAAGTATAGCGGACGGTGGCAAAGAAACCATTAGCGGACGGTGAAATCCGCGCGAATCTCAGTCCCGCACGGCCACAACGGTAAAGAGCTTCTGATAGCTGTGAGTCGGGTGCAATACCGCTTGCCAGATTCTTCAGCTTTCCGCAGGCTGGCACCATGACCGGGCGGCCGCACCAGTCCAGCGCTTCACGCTCCAGTGAGTACCTCAACGACCTGTTTGGCCTGAGTGGAAAGACTGCGTTGGTGACCGGCTCCACGCGAGGGCTCGGTAGAGTGTTTGCGGAAGCCTTGGGCAACGCGGGGTGCCGTGTTGTCATCAACGGGCGAACCGACGCCGCGGTAGAACGTGTGGTAGCGGAACTCGGCGACAGCGGCGTTTCTGCATTTCCAGCGCCCTTCGACATCACTGATGACCCCGCGGTAGCTACCGCCGTCGCACGGGTCCACGACGCTCTGGGGTCACCACTGGACATTCTGGTCAACAACGCAGGCATCAACAGACGGCACAAGCTCCACGAGTTTCCCCGGGAGGACTGGCAAGCAGTTCTGGACGCCAATCTCACCTCGGCATTTGTCCTCGCACAGGCCGTGGTACCCGGCATGATCGCGCGAGGCAGCGGGGTGATTGTCAACATCGCATCACTTCTCAGCGCGCACGCACGCAGAACCATTGCCGCCTATGCTGCGGCCAAGGCAGGGCTTACCATGCTCACGAAATCGATGGCAACGGAGTGGGGTGAGTACGGCATCCGAGCAAACGCAATCGCGCCCGGCTATTTTGCAACTGAAATGAACACGGCGCTCATTGCTGATGAGGGCTTTGATGCCTGGATCCGGACCAGAACTCCACTCGGACGATGGGGAGAGCCACGGGAGCTCGCTGGTGCGCTTCTCTACCTCTGCAGCCCTGCCGCCAGCTTCACAACGGGGCACACGCTCTATGTTGACGGCGGCATTCTGGCCACGCTGTGACCGCGTGCTCCGCTACGGAGTACCGCTATCCGTTTGAGGTCGTGTCGATGATCACTCGAAGCGCGTTGGATCCAGCAATGGCGTCCCCAAACGCCGCTTTGGAGTCCGCGAGTCCATAAGGTTTAGACCGGAGCAAGGCCAGTTCCCTCGTCCTGAGACAGAGCAGCTGCAATGCCTTGTCAAAGTCACCCGGCTCGTAAACCCGGACTCCAACAACGGTTAGTTCCCGAAACGCTATGTCCACCAGGCGAACCGGAACCGGCACTTTGGGGATGCTGACCTGGGTCAGCGTCCCCCGCGGCCTGAGGACCTGCGTTGCTGCCAGCACCGCCGCCTTGCTGCCCGCAGACTCATAGCAGACGTCAACGCCATCACCCCCGGTGACGTCCATGACTGTCTGGGTTAGATCGGTGGATGTCGGGTCCAAGGTTGTGAAGCCGAGACTCCCAGCTATTGCCCGGCGGTTGGCCATTGGCTCGCTCACTACAACGGTCCGAGCTCCTGCCTCCCTTGCGACGATCCCAATCATCAGTCCTATCGGACCACCCCCGATGACGCAGACACGATCACCGTAGCGCTGCCCGGCGCGGCGCACCGCGTGCACGGCAACTGCCAGGGGCTCCGCAAGGACAACATCGTCTGCTTCCAGTTCTTGTGGGGCCGGTATCACCAGGTCTTCCCGGACTGCAAGGAACTCCGCCATACCGCCTGGCAGATCTATGCCGTACAGGCGGAGGTTCTGACAGACGTGGGGGGTACCGTTCCTGCAGGCAACACAGGTTCCGCAGGAAATGATGGGTTCAACCGTCGCCAGGCCGGTGCCGAGTACCCGCCTGCGGTCGTCCGGAACATCGTTTCCAACCTCCACAACTCTGCCCGCCAGCTCGTGCCCCAGAATGAGAGGGGCTCTCGCGCGCGGGTGTGCGCCCGCGAGTATAGAGAGATCCGTCCCACACACCCCGGCGCGTTCAATCCGGAGCAGAACTTCATTGCTCGCCGGCTCCGGGCGTGGTACCGCCGTGACTTCCGGGAGCCGTTCACCGTTCCAAACGACGGCGTTCACTTGCTGACTCCACCAGCTTGAGAACGGGCCAGCCGCAGCCGGTCAGAATCCAGGACGTTTGGATTGACTACCGACGCCGGTGTTATGCCGTTACGGAGCGCTTTTACGTCAGCCACAATCTGACGACGCATAGTAGTCAGCGCAGACTCGCCGTACCACGCAAAGTGCGGGGTGACGATCACACTATCCAGATCAAACAAGGCATGGTCGGGCGGAAGCGGTTCCGGATCTGTTGTGTCCAGGCCGGCGCCCGCAAGCTTGCCCGTAGTGAGGGCTTCTGTTACCGCACCGAGATCCACGTTTGGCCCGCGACTTGTGTTCACCAGGATTGCTCCGTCTTGCATCTGCTGAATCTCGGCCTCTCCAATCAGATGGTACGTGTCCGCTCCCCCCGGCACGTGGAGGCTGATCAGATCAGACAGCCGGAGGAGATCAGCAAATGAGACCGGTTCCGCTCCAACTGCGCGGATGCGCGATTCTTCAGGGCTTCTGGTGTACACGACTACCCGTTTCGCAAGGCCGCCGAGCATCCCGGCAACCAATGAACCGATTTTCCCAAAGCCAATGACTCCAACAGTCTTCTCGTGCAGACCGCTGAACGGCATCAGGGCCGGGAGATTCCACTTGCTTCCGGGTTGCTGACCGTCCCGTGATGCCACCGACCGCTGCCGTGCGAGGCGCTTCACCACCGCAAAGATGAGCATCAGGGTGTGCTCAGCAACCTCCCGACTCCAGAAGCCAGGCTCGTTTGCCACAACAATCCCCAGTTCTGTGGCAGTCTGGAGGTCCACGTTGTCGGTACCGTCACCGTGGCGAACCACAGCCTTGAGCCTCGGCAACTGTTGCAGAACCTCTGCGCTGATTCGGGCCTGATCAACAACAATGATGTCGGCATCGCCCAGTGCTTCTACCAGATCACCCGCAGGCGCATTCCTGAGGTTCAGTGCCTGGTACTTGATTCCGGCTGCGGCGTACTCAACTGCCTCCCACTGGAGGTCAGGCTCAACGTGATCTGTGGTGATGCAACAGAAGTCCTCAGCCTTCACCGGTACCTCTCTCTTCTGGCAAGCCCGAGCGGTCGTTTCGCATTGTGAACCGATTTGTAGCCGTTACAAGCAAACCGGGGTATGCTCTGCGTATGTCGGTTCAGTCTATAGACCGCGTCCTGGATATTGTGGAGCTGCTCTCCCGGGAGCAGCGCCCCATGAGCGTCACTGAGATTGGGAAGCGGGTCAACCTGCACAAGAGCACAGCGTTCCGGCTTGTCTCTGCGCTTCGGGAGCGCGGCTATGTTGAGCGGGACGGAAACGGGAGCGACTATCGTATCGGGCCTGCTTTCATTGAAATTGCAAGTCGATACCTCAACCAGGTGGAGCTTACAACAGAGGCTGCTCCGTTCCTGGCGCAGCTCTCCAAGCGGGTCAACCAGACAACCTTTCTCGCAACCATTACTGACGGTAACCTCGTGTACCTGGATAAGGTTGAGCACTTCACCAGTATTCGCCGCTACTCGATCATCGGGCGACGCAAACCACTGCACTCAACCTCCCTCGGCAAGGCCATGCTGATGGGACGCAGTCTTGGAGAGATCCGGGAACTGGTTGGTCCGGAACCGTTTGAGCGCTTCACGACCAACACACTTACCAGCCTGGATGATCTGGTGGACCAACTTCGTGATGCCGCAGTCCGAGGCTGGACTACCGATGACGAAGAAGACGAGCCCGGGACCCGATGCGTAGGTGCGCCGATCCGGGATTACCGTGGGCATATCGTCGCAGCCATCAGCGCTTCCTTCCCAGTCACCGACCGGTCGCCCGCTGTCACAGACGTTGGACCCGAGGTAGTAGCCGCGGCTCAGCGGATCTCCGAACGTTTGGGGTTCCGAGAGAGCCGTGCAAGCGACATGCACACCGATGCGCTTTCCATTAACGCTAGCGCATAAACATGCCACCGTTGACGTCCAGCGTTTCTCCGGTGACAAACCCGTTCTCAATAATGAACCGAATAGCGTGCGCTATCTCCTGCGGGCTGCCGTTCCGGCCGACTGGTGCGCTCTGAGCCCACTTGGCCAGCATCTCCGGGGTAGAGACCTTGTCGTGAAACGGCGTTTCAATAACACCGGGCGCTACTGCGGCAACGCGGATCGCCGGAGCAAGCTCCTTTGCCATTCCGCGCGTGAAGACGTCCAGGGCTCCCTTTGCAGCGCCGTAGAGCGTGGCACCCGCAGCACCGTGCCGGACCACAATTGAGCTGACGTTCACCACAACTGCCGTGGAAGACTTCTTCAGAAACGGAATTGCGAGCGAACACACACGCATCGCAGAGAACGTGTTGAGAGCAAAGACGCGGGTCATCACGTCCCAAGTGAAGTCCGCAACGGCTCTCCGTTCAACCAGGCCGCCGGCGTTGTTCACCACCACATCCAGCCGGTCTGTGTTCTGCTCCACCTCTGCAAACAGCTTCTGACACCCCTCATCGGTAGTGAGGTCCGCCTGCGCTGTTGTTGCATCAGCGCCTCGTTCACGGATCTCCTCCGCTACGGACTCGGCAGCATCCTTGCTGGACATGTAGTGCACAAACACGTGGCCGCCATCCTGAGCAAGGTCCCGCGCTGTTGCAGCGCCAATGCCCGTGGATGCTCCCGTAACCAATACCATTCGCTTTTCAGCCATACCCTTGCCTTTTTGTAGGTGTTCACCAGCTCAGTGGCGTGCCACATTGCAGCACGCCATCTCAAATTCTACAAGCCGAGACCCTGGTTCTAAGGCAGAACTCGCCGAAACCCGAACTTTTTTGTTGACAGCCCGCGGTACTGGACCTACGGTGAACCATATTACAAACAAGTGTTTCACAGTGTGAGACAAAAGGAGAGCATGATGGCTGAGATGAAAGATAAGAAGTACGTGTACAAGCTTGCGGACCTTCCCTGGACTACCATCGTTGGTGACTCCAAGACCAGATTCCTGCTATCGGAAAAGGCGCTCGTGAGTTTCATTGAGAATCCCCCGGGAACCGAGTTTCCCAAACACTCCCATGACGTAGAGCAGATTCTGATCATCCTCGAAGGATCTGAAGAGCACTTCATTGACGGTCAGACCATTCACATGGAAGCCGGTGACGTCTGCGTCCATCCCGCTAATGTTGAGCATGGCGGGATAACCAAGACCGGATTCAAGGGTATCGACATCTTTGTTCCGCCTCGCGAAAGCCACGTGGAGCTGATGCGGGCACAGGGTCTGATCAAGGACTGATCGGTGCGCCTGTATCACTCCCATCATCCGGACCACGTCCGAACGATGGATACAACGCAGCTTCGCGATCAATTCCTGCTGTCCGAACTGTTCGTTCCTGGTGAGTTGCGTAGCGCCTACTCCCTGCTTGATCGGATGGTGATCTCCGGAGGGGTGCCGCTTGAGCCTATTGATCTGACGGTTGACCAGCACCTGCTGGGCACCTCGTTCATGCTGGAACGGAGGGAACTCGGAATTATCAACATCGGGAATCCCGGGTCTGTGATCGCGGATGGGAAGCAGTTTGATATGGGTCATGCGGAGGTGCTCTACATCTCCAGGGGCACCCGAGAGATATCACTGGCCAGCAGCAACGCGGATTCACCTGCGCACTTCCTGTGCCTCAGCGGACCCGCTCATGCTGACTTTCCCACCACCCATGTTGGACCGGCAGGGATGAACCAGGTGTCCTTGGGATCAAAGCAGGCGTGCAACGAGCGAACGCTGTTCCAGGCAGTGCACCAGAACGGAATCCAGAGTTGCAACCTGGTAATGGGTTTCACCACCGTCTCCGAAGGCAGCGTATGGAACACGATGCCCTGCCATACCCACACCCGACGCATGGAGCTGTACTGCTACTTTGACCTTGCGCCTGAGCACCGGGTCTTCCACCTCATGGGTGAACCAACCGAGACGCGCCACCTTGTGGTCGCCGGGGGACAGGCTGTGCTCTCTCCCTCATGGTCAATTCACAGCGGGGCAGGAACGGCAGATTACTCGTTTGTTTGGGCAATGCTCGGAGACAACCAGAGCTTTGATGACATGGACGGCGTTGCGATTGGAGAGCTCCGATGACAACAGAAACTCAGAAGGCCTTCAGCCTGGACGGCAAGGTGGCAATCGTCACCGGCTGTTCAACTGGGCTTGGCCAGGGGATGGCCCTAGGCCTGGCAAAGGCCGGTGCCGACATCTGTGGTGTTGACTATGTAGAGATGCCCGAGACAGCAGCGCTGGTTGCGGAGGTCGGGCAGCGTTTTGTGCCTGTGCAGGCAAACCTCATGAGCACGGAGCCTATTCCGGGGATTGTATCCAAGTGCGTGGCCGAGCTGGGGCGCGTGGATGTCCTGGTAAACAACGCGGGGATCATCCGGCGCGAGGATGCAATTGACTTCACGGAGAAGGACTGGGACGACGTGATGAACATCAACGTTCGTACCGTTTTCTTCTTCAGCCAGGCGGTGGCGCGCAAGTTCATTGAGCAGAAGAGCGGTGGAAAGATCATAAACGTTGCTTCCATGCTCAGTTTTCAGGGTGGAATCCGCGTACCCAGCTACACCGCAAGCAAGAGCGGGGTTATGGGAATCACCAGGCTGATGGCCAACGAGTGGGCGAAACACGGCATCAACGTCAACGCCGTGGCACCCGGCTACATGGCAACCAACAACACAGAGCAGCTTCGTGCCGACGAGCAGCGGAGCGCCGAAATCCTTGGCCGGATTCCTGCGGGCCGCTGGGGTCTCCCGGCAGACCTCGCCGGGCCGGCGGTGTTCCTGGCGTCCGCTGCGTCGGACTACATCAACGGGTACACCATCGCCGTGGACGGTGGATGGCTTGCCCGCTAGTCATGTTCTTGAGATCGCCTCGGCCCACTCCGGGTCTGGTGATCTGAAAGAGAGGAGGAGAGAAAATGCATAAGTCACGGACAACCGTGCTGGTAGTGGCGGTGCTGCTGATGGCGGCACTTCCGGTCTTCGCCGGTGGTGACGGCGAAGCAGCCGATGGTGGCCCTGTTACACTTCGGTTTGCCCACTTTGCCGCAGAGGATCATCCAGGTCACCTGGCAGCTCTGCAGTTCAAGGAAGCGGTCGAGCGGCGGACTGGTGGTCAGATCACCGTTGAGATCTTCCCCAACAACCAGCTGGGATCGCCTCCGGAGATTCTGGAACAGAACGTCCTCGGTGCCATCGACATGAGCGTTGCCACTCAGGGTGCGCTGGGCCAGTACTCACAGAAGTTTGCAGTGGTCATGTTGCCGTTTGTCTTCCGGGACTACGAGCACGCGTACGCTGTTCTGGATGGTCCGTTCATCGAGTGGGCAGCACCAGACCTTGCTGATGAGGGACTCGTGTTCCTCTCCAACTGGGAGTGGGGTTTCCGCAACTTGACGAACGCAGTT
Organism: uncultured Spirochaetaceae bacterium; assembly: GCA_964591085.1. Taxonomy (GTDB): domain Bacteria; phylum Spirochaetota; class Spirochaetia; order DSM-27196; family CAZPXH01; genus CAZPXH01. The sequence continues at coordinate 12,247 of CAZPXH010000012.1, forward strand.
CGTCCCGTTGAGTCTCCTGCCGACGTTGAGGGCCTGCGCCTCCGCACGCCTCCCGAGGTCCAGCTGGTGGCAGCGATGGAAGCCCTTGGTGCAAGCGTTCAGCAGATTTCCTTCAGCGAGCTGTATCAGGCGCTGAGCCAGGGAGTTGTAGACGGACAGGAGAATCCACTCCCGGTTATCTACTTCAACAACCTGTACGAGGTTCAGAATCACCTGACGCTCACCCAGCATGTTTACAACTCAATGACCCACGTCATGAGTCTGGAGATCTGGGAGCAACTGACTGCCGAGCAGCAGACCATCATCCGCGAGGAAAGCGCTCGCGCCGGTCAGTTCATGCGCCGCGCGGTCCAGGAGAGTGAAGAGGAATTGATTTCGCTGCTTGAGGCTGAAGGCATGACCGTTGTTCGGCCTGAAGATCCTGCGATCTTCCAGTCCGTCATGGGCCCTGCGTACGACCGGATTGCAGAGTTCGCATCCGAGGAGTTCGTAGACACCTTCCTTGAGATGGTGGAGCGCTTTTAGTCCAACTGCCAACGCGTAGCGTTGGCAAGCTACCAACGCGTAGCGTT
>CAZPXH010000012.1:12918-34626 GCA_964591085.1 uncultured Spirochaetaceae bacterium
GCTTTTAGTCCAACTGCCAACGCGTAGCGTTGGCAAGCTACCAACGCGTAGCGTTTGGTACTCCAGCGCGTAGCGCTGGTAGACGCCCGGGGATTCTGTGCGGATCTCCGGGCGCTTTCTATACAAGACCGTAGGGGTGATTCAGTGACACTGGTGGCGATTTTCGGAGGGCTTGTCGCACTCATGGTCCTTGGTCTGCCGGTTGCGTCGGCCCTCGGGGCAACCAGTGTGATCACGTTCCTCATCCTGGGCGAAGCCCAGAACATGGCCATGCTCGCCCAGCGAATGTACTCGGCAACCACCGGGTTCACACTGCTCGCCATTCCCTTCTTCATTCTCGCGGGCAATCTGATGAACCAGGGCGGCATCACCGTGCGGATCTTCACGTTTGCCCGGGCCCTCGTCGGGCACATCTGGGGAGGCCTGGGGCAGGTCAACGTTGTAGCCAGCTTAATCTTCAGCGGGATGTCCGGGGCTGCGGTAGCGGATGCTGCCGGGCTCGGGTCAATTGAAATGAAGGCAATGACCGACAACGGATATGACCGGGAATTCTCCGCGGCCATAACCTGTGCCAGTTCCACAATTGGTCCGGTAGTTCCTCCCAGTATCCCCTTTGTGATTTACGGAAGCATCACCGGCGTCAGTGTCGGTCAGTTGTTTCTGGCTGGATTCACGCCTGGTTTCCTCATGGCGATTGCAATGATGATTGCGGTTGCAATTGTCAGTCGCAGGCGAAACTACCCGAAAGAACCTCGAGCGTCGTTCCGGACGATTCTGTCCACGTTCGCTGATGCGCTGGTCGCGCTGGGAACTCCCGTGATTATCATCGGTGGGATTCTCCTCGGATGGTTCACCCCCACAGAAGCTGCGGTGGTTGCCTGCGTGTACGCGATTGTTGTCGGAATGTTTGTGTACAAGGAAGTACGGCCAAAGGACCTTCCCCGAATCTTCCTTGAGAGCATATCCGCGTCCGTGAAAGTGCTGTTCATTATTGCGGTGTCGGGGTTTTTCGGTTGGCTCCTGATTCGGCAGCAGATCCCCCAGCTTGCCCTGCAGTTCATCCTTGGCGTCAGCACGAATCCTGTTGTGGTTCTTTCTATTGTCATGCTGTTCCTTATCATCCTGGGGTGCTTCATTGAGGGGGTTGCCGTCCTCGTCATCACCACTCCCATCATGCTGCCGGTCATTCAGGCAATAGGTATGGATCTGGTTCAGTTTGGTGTTGTGATGATTCTTACGTCCATGATTGGTTTGATTACTCCACCGGTGGGAATGAGTCTGTACGCTGTTTCCAGCATCAGCGGTGTGAAGATTGGCGTGCTCAGTAGAGAGCTGCTCCCGTACTTGGTGGGCATCTTCCTCGTACTCCTGTTGGTTGCGTTCCTGCCCTTTATCTCAACCTGGCTCCCCACTCTGGTGTTTGGAGGATAGATCTATGAGCGACGCACACAGCAGCCAGACCAGTAGCCTTCGCCGGATTGTGGTTGGTGTTGACCGTGGCGTAGGTATGACACTCGACGGGATTGCACTCGTCGCGTTTGTGGCGCTGTTTCTGCTGCTCTTTGGCAACGTCCTGGTACGGTGGCTCGGGGTCTTCTCAATGGCGTGGTTTGACGAGATTGTGGAGATGGCGTTTGCGTGGATGGTCTTTTTCGGAGCCGCCGCACTGTACCGCCGAGGCGAGCACTTCCGCGTTGACTGGTTGGACGAGCGGCTGATGAGCCGGCCACGACTGCGGAACACCGTCTTGATCGTCGTGAGCCTGATTTCGCTGCTGTTTCTTGGATACCTGCTATTCTACGGCTGGAGATTGGTAGCCCGGACGAACGATGTAACACCGATCTTTGCCATCAGTCGGCGCATCCTCTACATCGGGATACCTATCTCCGCATCACTCATGGTGATATATGAGGTGATCCGCCTGGTGGAGCGCTTCGTAGACCTGGCCACCGGCAACTCCCGATAGGTGGGAGGCGTAAGCGGAGCGTTTCTCGGGACCGTCGCCCTCATTCTACTGGGCGCGGCGCTCCGAGCGCTCGGTGTGCTGACTACTGACCATGGCCGCGCCATGAGCACGGTTGTCCTCTACGTCACCCTTCCGGCGCTCATTGTCCGAAATGTGAGTAGCATCAGCATCAGCCCGGAGCTTCTCATCCTGGCGGCGGTGTGCATTCTCTGGTCAGCTGTCGTGCTGGTTCCGGCGTTCTCCGTGTTCCGCGCCGCTCCGGAATCAGAGCGGGGCCTGCTGATTATCGCTTCCATTGGCTACAACATCGGGCTTTTTGCAATGCCGATAATCGAGTCGATCTACGGCGAGCCGGGTGTTCAGCTCTTGGCGGCCTTTGATATCGGGAGCGCGATCACCAACTTCAGCCTTGCGTTTGTGATTGCTGGCCTGCTCTCTCCGAGCGAAGATGAGCGGCGAACGATAACCGTTGGCCGAGTCCTGCAGCTGCCGGTTCGGAGCGTTCCGCTACTGAGCTACGTGATTGCGCTGGTGATTGCTGCAAGTGGATTTGTGCTGCCCTTCTGGCTGGACAGCTTTCTTGGCACTGTTGCCGCTGGCAACCAGGTCCTTGTGTTTCTTGCGCTTGGGGTTTTTCTGGAGTTCCGTATCCCTCGGGACAGGCGAGCGAGGATCTTTGTCAGCCTTCTCCTCCGGTACGCGGGCGGTCTCGGGTTGGGGCTGGTACTGTACTTCACGCTGCCGATGGGTCAGCTATACCGCACTATTCTGGCGGTAGCTCTGATCCTTCCCGCCTCTGTGGCGCTCCTCCCGTTCTCCGTGCGTTTTGGCTATCGGGAGGACATAGCGAGTGCGGTGATCAACTTGAGCATCCTCATCAGCTTGCCGCTGATGTGGGTCCTTATTCTGCTGCTTGGGCCGTCCTGATACGAGAGACCAGTTCCACAGCTTTCGCCGCGCGGGAGGATATCCCATCCCAATCCTGAGAAAGGATTGCAGTTCGAGACGCGATCCAGCTCCCGCCGCACGCAAGTACACACGGCAAGTTCAGGTAGTCGGCAAGATTATCCTCTGACACTCCGCCCGTCGGCATGAATCTCATTTCCTGATACGGCCCGGCCAGAGCTTTCAGCATTGCTGTGCCGCCGGCCGCAGCGGCGGGGAAGAACTTGAGAATCGTGAGACTGCGAGCAGAAGCCATTTCAACACCCTCGGTGCCGGAGATCCCCGGGTAGATCGGTATGCCTTCCGCCAGGGACCAGTCGACAACTGCCTCGTTGAAGCCCGGTGCTACGAGAAATGAGGCTCCGCGAGCCTTTGCGTCCTTTGCCTGCTGGACCGTTCGGACGGTTCCAGCTCCTACAGCCAAGTCGGGGTGCGCCTCTGAAAGCGCGGCAATGGTATCCATAGCATCCGGAGTCCGAAGCGTGATCTCGGCAATCGGAAGGCCTCCACTTGCCAAGGCATTCCCGAGGTCCCTGGCATAGGAGGGTCCGTCGACGACTATCACCGGCACCACGCCAACGCGCTCCAGGAGATCGTTCATTTCGTCCGGCCCAACTGTCCCAGTACTCATCGCTGTACCCGTGCCCCACCGCCCTCAACAAGGCGCCTTACCTCTGTTAGGGATGTGGTTGCGGTATCTCCGGGCGTGGTCATGGCTATAGCTCCGTGAGCCGCGCCGTACTCCACGCAGTCCTGGGGCCCCATACCTTGAAGAAACCCGTAGATGAGCCCGCTTGCAAAGCTATCGCCACCGCCAACCCGATCAAGAATGTCCAGGCTCTGGCGCCGTGCAGCGTGGAAGAACGCTCCGTTCGTCCACAGAACCGCACCCCAGTCGTTGCTACTCGCGGTGTGCACCCCACGGAGGGTTGTGGCAACTGCCTGAAAGTTGGGGTAGTCCTGTACGGCGCGGGAGATCATTGCCTCAAATCCAGCCGGATCCAGTGCGGTGAGATTCTTGTCCGCGCCGTCCACCTGATAGCCGAGGCATGCCGTGAAGTCTTCTTCGTTGCCGATCATTACATCCACGTGCCGCGCTATCTCTCGGTTGATCTCCTGGGCAGCGGCAGCGCCGCCGCGAGCCTTCCAGAGGGACGGTCGGTAGTTCAGGTCATAGCTGACGATGGTGCCGGCCTTTCGCGCCGCTTGCATCGCCTCTATTGTGAGGGCAGGGGTGTGTTCACCGAGACCGGCGAAGATACCTCCGGTATGGAACCAGCGAGCTCCGTCCCGTGAGAACACCTGGTCCCAGTCGATGTCCTCGGGTTTCAGGAGTGACGCTGCCGAATGAGCCCGATCTGAGACACCTACGGCGCCACGAACCCCGAATCCGCGCTCGGTGAAGTTGAGGCCCACCCGGTTGGCACTTCCGATTCCATCGTAGTCGACCCAGCGAACGTAACGGAGGTCCACCCCGCCCTGCAGCATCAGGTCCTCAAGGAGAAGACCTACCTCAGTGCGCGGGATGGCGGTGACAATGGCGGCCCTAAGGCCGAAGCTCCGGCGAAGTCCCCGGGTCACGTTGTACTCGCCCCCGCCTTCCCACACCCGAAACGAACGGGTATTTCGGATCCGCCCCTCGCCCGGATCCAGACGGAGCATGACCTCGCCAAGTGAGACCGCGTCCCACGCTACCTCGGACGGATTCTTGATCCTGAGCGTTTCCACCTGCAGCTCCTCCTTCCAACCTAAATCGTACCATGAGTACAACCGGAAGTCACATGATGATATCGTGTGCTACGATGTGAAACACGGTTCCCTCCCCAGTTCCCCTGCTGTCACGGAGGTGCAGCCGGACTAGGTCGCCGCCCTGTCGGCTCCTATCGATCCCCGCCGCTCCGCGCTGTCTGGACGTGGCTCCAGCCACGGCTACGGCGCTACCGGTGGGGATTGCCCTTGTTTCAAGCGATGGTGGTGATATTGTTAGTAGCGCTATGGCCTCTACCTATCAGGTTAGCGCTGGGGACGCGGAGTACACGCTTGAGTTTCTGCCCGGGAGCGCTGGCGGCCACACGCTGCGGGCAATAGACACCGCTGGCACCGCCAATGACCGATTAGCCCATGTGCTTGAGTCTACTATCAAGCTCACCTTTGCCGCCGATCCCGTTCCGGGCGCTGCGGAGCCCTTCGCCACCCACGCGGCCTTTGACGTCATGATCCGCAAGGCTGGTCTGGACATCCTGGGCGCCGAGGTCGGGAGCGACTAAGGGCTCAGGGCCCCTGGTACTCGGACGCGCCGATTGACCAGTTCCCGTCCGGCCCGGGGCGAGGATTGCCAAACAGGTCCGTGCCGAGTGCTGCATCAACCGCGGAGACATCAACGCCACCATCGCGCAGGTCGGTTAGTGTTGTCCCAAGCAAAGTGAAATCACCGTTGAGCGCATCCGCAAAGTCAACCACGGCAATCTGGTTTCCGGATGCCGGACCTGTAGAATCGGTGGACTGGGCGCTGTCATTGAGCGCCGCCTCCGTGGTGAGGTTGGTAAGGTAGCCGTAGTACCTGTTAGTGGTTCCGGAAGCGTCCGAAAAGCCGTTGTTCCTGAGCTCAATGTAGTTCAGCGAGGTGGCGGGGTTGAACCGAACGAGTTGCTCGCCGTTGCTCACTCTGGAATCCGCCGCTCCGCGTGCAAAAAGATTGTTGACCAGAATCATGGAGTCCGCCTCAATGACCAGGCCGCTCGTTGCGGCATCAGTCGCGGTATCCACATCACCCGCCCAGATAGTGTTGTTGTACAACACGACGTCGACGTCTGCGCCATTGCTGGAGACGCTCAAGCCCTGTGAAAGAGAACCATCCGCCGAGACGCTTGCACCGGCAAACACATTCCCGTAGGCCGTCAGCGTCGTAGCGGTTGTTACAGAGAATCGTGTGCCGTAACTGAAACTTGTGAGCGACTGTGCGGTTCCGATCCAGAACAGGTTGTTGACCGCAAGGACGCTTCTCTCGGATTGATGGTCCAGGCCCACGGCAAAGACGCTCTGTGTGGGTGAAAGTGCCCCGATCGCCGTGTTTCCGATCAGCTCCACCGATGCGGTATCCTGAACGTAGATCCCACGTGCCACACTGCTCGCGGCGTCTTGTACGCCGAGCATGTAGCTGTTCTCTATCCGGGGATTCGCGCTGTTTCGGATCCAGAGACCCCAGCCGCCGTTGGGTGTCACAAAGCGTGAGTTGCCCACCGTTGGTGATGCACTGCCGCGAATCTGGAAGGCCGCAACAAAGATGCCGGAGTCATCGGTCTCTACGTCCAGCCCGTCGATCACGGTAGCACGGTCTATCGTCCCGCTGGGATTGACGTCAAAAGCGACGGCCGCGGCAGTTTGACCCGGACGAAGTAGAGGCCCGGGCAACGGAGTACTTCTTGCGGAGCGGCTACCGGCAACATCGGTGGATGAGCTGGTTGTCCCTCCTGGCATCTTTGTCCATCCAGCCCGGTGGGGGGATCTGGCCGCCGCGCTCACGGTCCTGATTGTGCTGGTGGTTTGCCGCGATCGGAAGATACTGGCTACTGCAATTCAAGCGGTGGCCGCGGTGGCCGCGGCGGGCATCGCCGATGCTGTCTCCTTGTTCTTCTTTGGCTTCCTCAGCAGCCCAACGGCTCTCCAGCTCATTGCCTATCCCACGCGGCTAACACCAGTGTTCCTTATTCTTTTTGCCTTGCTCTTCTACATCCTGAGCCTGGCGGAGTTGCGCCGAGCGCCCTGAGGGACTCCAGCAAACCCCGCATGAGCTGCTAGTCTCCCGCCATGACCCCTGAGTCGTGGCGGGACGAGTTCGCCATCATCGCGTATGACAAGGTCCGCTACTCGGACACGGATCGGCAGGGACACGTCAACAACACGGTCTTCGCCACGTTCCTTGAGACGGGGCGGGTGGAGGTTCTGTACAACCCCGATGATCCCATGTTTGCCGATGACGCCGAGTTTGTGATCGTGGCGTCCAACCTCAACCTGGAAGGGGAAATCCACTGGCCGGGAACCGTCGATATCGGGAGCAGGGTGGCAAAGCTCGGGACCAGCAGCATCACCCTGGAACAGGCTCTGTTCCAGAACAACCGACAGGTGGCAAGCGCGCAGACAGTCCTGGTCCAGATCAACTCCGCGTCCCGCAAGGCCCAGCCGCTGTCAGACCAAACCCGAGCCCGCCTCAAGCCATTGATGATAGGGGGCTCCGAAGGTTCCTGAAGCGCTGACGCTGCTCCTGCGGTGGTGTAGGCTGACATGGCAATGGCAATCCGGCCGGAGGACATGCAGCAGATTCTGGACACCGTGCAGCAAAAGCTGCCGGGCTGGCTGGCCGCCATCGTCCCACGGGACTGGGAAGTCCAGATGACGGAGCGCATCGTGCGCGTGGAATCCGAGCTTCTGGTCCAGCGTGAGCTGATGTCCGCGCGGTTTGATGCGATGGATAATCGCTTTGGTACGCTCCAGTGGTTCATTGGCCTGGGAATGACGGTGATGTTCACCGCCCTTGCAACACTGATCGCGGTGTTTGGGCTCACCTGACACTCGCTGGCCGGTGCCGCTTGCCCTGTGGCGCGCGGATGCTGACCTTTCCCCCCAATGGCAAGTTTCTGGGACCGGGTCTTCGCCGGAGATGAGTACCGCTACGGAACCAGCCCGAACGAGTGGATCCGGACCGCGGCACGGCAATGGCTTGTTCCTGGCCTGAGCGACTCAGAGCGCCGGACGGAACGGAAGCCAAGCGCTATTGACCTTGCCTGCGGCGAGGGGCGGAACGCCGTGTGGCTTGCATCCCAGGGATTTCACACCCTTGGAATAGACGGCTCAAGGACCGCTCTGGCAAAGGCGCAGAAGCTCGCAGACGAGCGTGGTCTGGATCTCCAGACCCGCCACGTGGACATCATCCAGACGTACTGGCGGGACCAGCGCTTCCAGGAGCCGGCAGATGTAGTGGTAAGCACCTTTTTTCACACACTGCCCGAGGAGCGGGACTGCCTGTTTGGCGTGCACCAGGACCTGGTGGTTCCCGGGGGCTACATCGCCTGCGAATGGTTCCACCCGGATCAGGTGAGAATCGGCTATCGTAGCGGTGGCCCGCCGCGGGAAGACATGATGATCACGCCGGAGGAACTCAGGGACGCCTTTGCCGGGTGGCAGGTTTTTGCTGCCGAACGGGTTGAGCTTGAACTGGAGGAAGGTGCGGTGCACCGGGGACCCGCCGTGGTGACCCGCTTTGCCGCCAGGAAGCCTCAGTAGATCCGCTCGCCGTCCTCGTCCGTGTTCACCATGAACGCCGCGCTGTTCTCAAAGTACTCGTACATGGCTTCCCGCAGATCATCCGGAATGCCGACCTGTTCCATAGCCCTCCGCATGTACTCAAGCCACTTGGCCGCGTGATCTACGGTGATTGTGAAACGTGCGTGGCGCGCGCGGAGGGCAGGGTGGCCTTTGCGGTCACTGTAGACGCTTGGACCTCCAAACCGTTGGATCAGGAACTCGTACTGGTTTTGGATGGCCATTGCCTTGTCCCGCGGGAACATCCCCCGAAACGAGGGCTCGGTGTCCGCATAGACCTGGTCATAGAACGCGCGGGACAACTCCTCTATCTTCTGGCGGCCCAGACGCTCGTATGGGCGCAACTCATCCACTCGGAACATAGGGGGGAAGGTAGCGGGCAGTGGGACGGTCGGCAAAGAATTTGGAAAAGTAGATCTTTTGCAAGTCGGACTTCCATGAATTAGGATTGTGGCAGTCAGAAACCCGCGGAGGTCCCTGGTGAACATCTTCAGCCGAACCGTGCTTGGCCTGATGGCGGCGGTGATCGTGACCCTCATTCTTGTTGGTGGCGGAACCATCCCAACGGTCCGTAACACCGTGACGGAGCTGGTTCAGGAAGAGTCCGAACAGCTCGCGCGGGTGCTTCGCGATATCTCGGAACTGAGTGCGCGGGGTTCGCAGCAGCTTGTCACTTCCGCCGGATGGCTGGTGAACCAGACAATCGCGCCGGCACTGAGCATTGGGGATACGCGGCGGGCGCTGGCCGCGGCAGATCAGGAAAGCGGAGCAACCGCCCAGGTTGTGGTGCCAGACCTGTTGTGGGACGGACAGCGGGTAGCGGCGCGCCTGGCGGAGCTGGACCGGATCCGGGCGGAGACGCTGGTGGACGTGACCATCTTCCAGCGGATTGAGCGCGGCTACCTGCGGGTTGCAACCACCGTTCTGGACATAGCCGGAGGACGGGGAATTGGCACCTTCATTCCCAACAGCTCTCCTGTGGCCGCTTCCCTGGATGCGGGCGAGACCTTCCTCGGCCAGGCACAGGTTGTCGGCCAGCCCTACATCACCGTCTACCACCCTGTCACCGGACCAAACGGGGAGGTGATCGGCGCGGTGTTTGCCGGGGTTCCTCAGGTGGACGCGGACTACCTCCGGGCAGAGATCGTTGGAGTCCAGGTTGGGGAGAGTGGCTACGCGTTTGTCATGGACTCCGACGGGCTGCTGATCTTCCATCCCTTCCTGGAGGGCCAGAACGTCTCGGACCGGGACTACATCCAGCATATTCTGGCTCACGAAGAAGGCGTGATAACTCACGATGAGGTGCAAGAGGACGGATCCGTCCGTACCAGGGACGTCTACTTTGAGCGCGTGGACGGCGTTGGCTGGACAGTGGCGCTTGCAACCTACCGGGACGAGACGCTGGCCAGCAGCCGGCAGATTTCGCTGCTGCTTCTGGCGATCTTTGCGGTTGCTCTGATCGTTGCGCTGGCGATCGGCTGGTTTCTTGCCCGGAGCATCGCCAATCCGGTCCGTCGGCTTGCGGGTGAGCTTTCCGGTCTTGCCTCGCGTGAGGCAGACCTGACGGTACGGTTGCCGGAAGCTGCCCGGGACGAGACCGGACAGATGGCCCGCTCGTTCAATGCATTCATCGGGCAGCTGGAAACGCTCATCGCCACCTTGAAGGACGCCATCGCACGGAGCTCGGAGGTCAAGGAAACCCTTGCTACAGCAACCGAGGAGACCACCACCGCTATCGAGCAGATTGGCGCCACCATCTCCTCCATCGGGAACCGCATGCGCACCCTGGACGATGAGGTCGGCGGCACAACCGCCGGGTTGCGGCAGATTGCGAACAACACCGAATCCGTGGACGAGCAGATCGCCACCCAGGCGTCCATGGTGGAGCAGCAGACCGCGGCAGTGACGGAGATGATTGCAGCGCTGAACAACGTGGACCGCGTGGCAAGCGCAAGGGCGGATCTGGCCAGGAGCCTTTCCGCGGTTGCAGCGGATGGTGAAGCTCGGGTCCGGGAGACTGAGGAGCGCTTTGCCACCGTTGAGCGGGAGGTTCAGCAAATCCGGGAAATGGCGAGCGCAATCAACGACATCGCCGCTCGTACCAACCTTCTGTCAATGAACGCGGCAATTGAGGCGGCCCACGCTGGGGATCAGGGGCGCGGCTTTGCGGTTGTGGCGGAGGAAATCCGGAAGCTCGCCGACTCCGCGGGCCAGTCCACCCGGCAGATTGCCGCGTCCGTGGCAGCTGTGACGGAGGCAGTTGCCAGTACCGGAGATACGGTCCGCACAACAGCAGAAGCCTTCCACCAGATCTCGGCCGAGGTCACTACCGCGGTTGGGGCGTTCACCGAGATACAGCACTCCGTCTCCGAGCTTAACGAAGGAAGCAAGCAGGTCCTGGAAGCCACCACGGAAGTGAACAATACCACCGTGGCCATTCGTGACGGGAGTCGGGAAATCCGGACAGGGAGCGAGTCCATTGTTGGATCGGCAGAGCGCGTGGCCGGGGTCTCCAGCGAGGTCAGGACCGGCATGGACGAGGTGACGAGCGGGGTCAGTGAAATTGTTCAGGCAATGCAGGATGTTTCGGCTCAGACCCAGACCCTCAGCGGAATAGTGGATGAGTTGACCCAGCTATTTGGTAGTCTAAAGACGGGATAGCTGATCCAGCACTGGAAGGTCGGCGGGAGCCCACTCCACGCTTTCCCATGCCTGCGGTAGTAGCCAGCGCGCCTCTGTGTGCTCATGGAGGACCAGCGGTGGCCGGAAGCTCACAGCAGCGTGGAACGGAAGCAGTTTCACCGCGCCGAACGGGTAGGTGTGGACGGCAGGCCTCATCGGCATTAGACGGATACCACTGAGCTCCAGGGAGAGCTCTTCCCCAAGCTCTCGCCTGAGCGCTGTCTCAGGCTCCTCCCCAGCTTCCACCTTGCCGCCGGGAAGCTCCCACAGACCGGCTAGCCTTCCGCCCGGGGGCCTCTGGCAACAGAGCAGCGCGCCGTCCGCGTCTGTGAGTGCAATGCAGACAACTGCTGTCATTCGGCTCAGTGTAGCAGTGGCATCCCTTGCGTGCGCGCTTGCGATGCGCGCCGTGCCCTGGCCGCTATCCGGTGCGTGACAGCGCCGGAGCTTTCCACACATCCTCTGATGACATGGCAGATCATCCCGCAATGGACCAGCTGTTCTACGAGCTTCACGAAGCACTCCCGCAACAGGGACCGGGAAGCGCGGAGTCAACGCTTCTTGCGCTGTCCGTCCTGGAGCGCCACCGGCCTGGCCTGCGGGACGCCGAGCAGGATGTCCTGGATATCGGCTGCGGACCCGGTCGGCAGACCCTTGATCTGCTTCGCGCGCTCCCCGCTGCCCGAATCACGGCCACCGACAATTGGGAGCTGGCGTTGCAACAGCTTCGGGACACCGTGGCCGGGGAGCCGGAGCTTGCACAGCGCTTGGACGTGCAGAATCGGGACATGGCCGCGCTGCCCTTTGCTGATGCATCGTTTGATCTGATCTGGAGTGAAGGGGCCATTTACATCATGGGCTTTGGCGAGGGCCTCAACGCGTGGAAGCGGATGCTTCGGCCGGGCGGCATGATTGCGGTCACCGAGATCAGCTGGCTCACGCCTTCCCCGCCGGCGGAGGCGGCCCGCTTCTGGCAGGAGGCATACCCGGGTATGGCGGACATCCCCGGGAATCTGGGCCGGATGGAGAAAGCCGGGTTTGCCCCGCTGGGCGCGGTGGTCCTGCCCGCGTCTGACTGGTGGGCCTACTACGAGCCGCTGTCCGCGAACGCGCGCGCCTTCTCCGCCCGTCACGCGGGTGACGAAACCGCTGCACAGGTGCTGTCAATGGAGCAGGCGGAGGTGGACTTGTACGCCGCGCACGGGCACAGCTACAGCTACGTCTTCTACCTCGGCCAGCTCAGCACCTGACGGGGGTCTGGCCGTCAGTTAATCCGGTAGGTGATTGAGAGGATTGGAATCGGGACTATCGGGTCGTTGAGTGAGTATTCGCCGCCACCGAAGTTGATAACGAAGGGCACAACCGCGCCGATGTCCCAGCTCAGCCGATCATTGGCAATTCGGAACGCCAGAGACGGAGCAATCACCAGCGGAACCAAGCTCCAGAAGTCCTCGGACTGCATAGTCTCCGCGTTGAAGGTGCTTCGCTCGCCCCAGATGATCCAGTTTTCTGTGACCAGCGCTGTCCCGGACGTGAGCACCCGCTTGCCCGCAACGGCAAAGACCGCGCCAGGGATGTTTCCGCCGTCACTGAACAACGCGAGGAATCCGGAGCCAATGCTCACGTTGTTGTCCGCGGTGCCGAAGCTCGCCAGGGCGTAGGGGAGCACCAGGGGACCGAGGGACAGGTCAAACCAGTTCAGTCCAACAAAGCTGCCGCCCGAGATCCCCGCGCGCTCACCAATCATGGTGCTGGCCCGCAAACTGAACAGGCCACCGGGGATGCTCACCCCGCCCCACACGGACAGCCAGTTGTTGATTCCGTAGCTTCCAGTCACCGCCACAATCTCCTGTGACGTTACGTGGAACTCTCCGGCTTCCATTGGAAACGCCGTGGGCATCACCACCAGCCGGTTGGACGCAGAGTCCTGGAACAGGTCCCTGTCGTCACCGCTGTCCACAATCCGCTCAACAGCAATGATGCGCTCCCGCAGAATCAGGACAATCCGGCCGTCAGCGTCCACCAGCTCCACCCGGTCTGCCTCCAACCGGAAGAGGGTTCCCTGGAATGTGGTGCCGGATTCCGTGCGAACCCGGAGGCGCTCGCCACTTGCGGCAGACTCCAGGGTGGTATCCATAGTTGATGGCCCGTCCTGCGCGGTCACCGCAAACGTGGGGCCGAGGAGGAGGCCGAGAAGCAGTAGAATTGAAAGCTCTGTTTTCACAGTTCGCACGCTGCACCCACTGACGTCAGCAACGCAAGTGCCATCCCGGGCCGGCGCCTGGGCTGACTTCCGGGTTGACTTCCGAGCTGACCTCCGCCATTGGCGGCCGCTATACTTTGGAACATGCGGAGTCGGAAGGCAGCTGTAGGGTTTGCAGGGGCGTTCCTGGTTGTGGCGCTCATCGGATGCCGGAATGTGGTGCCCGGCGCAGACGGGTTTGCCGTCATCTACAACCCCAACGGGGCAACCGAAGGAAGCGCGCCGGTGGACGACAATCGCTATCAGCCCGGAGAAACTGCCGGGGCCGCAGTCTGGGGAGTATCTGTTCAGGGGAGTGATGGGAGTCGATTCACCGATGTCGTGGTGGACTCCGACGGCAACGCGTACGCAGTTGGTTACATCAGCGGGACCGGCTCTCACACAGTCAACTCGGCTGACGACAGCGACGTCGCATTCACTTCCGTCCTTGCGAACGACGATCCGGTTCTGATCCGCTACTCGCCCGACGGAAGCGTTGACTGGGTACGGGGTGCCGTGTCGGTGACCGGAAGCGGCGCAAGTGCCGCCGGTGCTACGTTTGATGCGCTGACGCTGGATCCGGAGGGCAGTCTTGTGGTCATGGGATCACAGTCCCCGGATATCAGCATCACCTACCAGACGGATCCCTCTGTCACCATTGGTGGATCGAGCACCCAGCGAACCTTGCTCCGTTTCAACCTGGATGGAGCGGCCACCGACGCAACGGGCGACAACGGCACCGGGGACCCGATGGCTGAACAGACCACGTCATCGGTGGTTCTGACCGCAGCTGGTGAAGCCTGGGCCGCGGGGACGGTCAGCGGCACAATTGTGGGCCCGCCAACTACCTCGTTCAGCCAGGGCTATATTCAGCAGGTTGGGTTTGACTTCAGCACCGATGACCTCACCGGGTCTGACGTGGTCTTCGGAGGAAGCGCGCCCGGAGCAGGAGATACCGTCTACATCGCAGGTGAGTTCACCGGCGGCGGCTCGGTGGAGATTGACAGCGATTCCGCGGTGTCTGTGAACGGCGCAGAGGCCGGGACCCTGTACCCCCTGCTGGTTGCCTACGACGTATCCGGTAACCCGGACGCCGTCTGGGCCTACACCGCGGCCTCCATTGCGGCAGGGGCTGATACCGCGTTTGCTGATGTCACCGTGGACCTGTTTGGAAACATATTTGCCGTGGGCTACCAGTCCGGGACCGGCGACGTTGACTGGGGTTCCGGTGTGACGAGTACCGGAGCGTTTGCCGGACAGAACGCGGTAGTTCTGCGCCTCAGCCCTTCCGGGGAGGCCGTGTCAGTCTGGACACCGACTGCATCCAGCGATGAAACGGTGCTCACAGCGGCCGCAGTCTTTGCAGCTGGCTTGCCTGTTGTGGCTGGCTTCCAGGTGGGAACTGCCGCCGTGACCTGGCCGGGCAACCGAACATCAACCGGTAACTTCAACGGGCCCGATGGTGTTCTTGTTCGGCTGCTCCCGTAATGAATGCCGTAGACGTTCCGGCCCTGGCAGTCTTCGTCTTTGTTACCATCTTCACCCCCGGCCCCAACAACATCACCAGCACCGCCCTGGGAAGTGCCGGCGGGCTCCGCAAGGCGCTTCCGTTCACGCTTGGTGTGACCATTGGAGTTGGCCTACTTATGGCGGCGGCCTCTGCGCTGACCGGTGCCTTGCTGACCGCGGTGCCGGCTGCAGAGCCGGTGATGCGGTGGTTAGGTGTTGTCTACATTCTCTGGCTCGCCTGGAGGGTGTGGCGGAGCGGGTCCCACACAGCAGATGAGCAGGCCAACCGCCGCCTGCCCGGGCTTCCGGAAGGAATCCTGTTGCAGGTCATCAACCCCAAGGCGCTGATCTACGCGCTCACCGTCTACGGGAGTTTTCTGGCAACGGTTCCGCGCAGCGCCACCTTCACCCTTGTGTCTGCCGTGATCCTTGCAATCCCCGCCTGGCTCTCCACCATGATCTGGGCGGCCGCGGGTGCGGTACTTGCCCGGCTCTTCAAGGACCTCCGCGCGCTGTTGGCCGTTAACGGAGTTCTTGCCCTGGCACTGGTGTACTCCGCGGTGCAGCTCAGCGGAATCATCCCGGGTTGACGGTATAGACTCCGGTCATCCATTCC
The DNA here is from genome assembly GCA_964591085.1 of uncultured Spirochaetaceae bacterium. GTDB lineage: Bacteria > Spirochaetota > Spirochaetia > DSM-27196 > CAZPXH01 > CAZPXH01. Next base: position 28,198 of record CAZPXH010000012.1, read on the forward strand.
AGACTCGGAGGCGGAGATAGATGCCGGAACTGAAGACCCAGCCCAACAGCGCGGACGAACTTGCGGAGCTCGGCAAGTACACCAATGGAAAGGCGTGCATCTGGGTGAAGCGCCTGGCCGACATTGATCTGGACGTGCTCAGGCGAATTGTCCGGAGCAACGTCGCAGCCGGATCCTGATCAACTCTCAGCATCATCCCGGACCGCTGCAGGACGCAGGGCGCGAGCTGCGGGAAGAAGCAGACCCAGGAGCACCGCCACCACTATCATCGCGGTCCGGAGTCCCAACCGTTGTGCAATTCCACCAACCAGCGGCGGAGCAATGAGGAAGCCGGCGTAGCCGATCGTGGCCACGCTTGCCAGGGCCCGGCCCGCACTGATCCCGGAGAGCTTTCCCGCGGCGCTGAAGGCGATGGGTATCACCACCGACAGCCCCGCGCCAACCGCGGCAAAGCCCAGCAGGCTAGTGAGCAGTATTGGAAACACCACGGCAAGTGCTATCCCGGCTGCGGCAAGACCCCCGGCTGCGCGAACCAGGGATTCGGCCCGGAATCTCGTGCCGAGGGCATCTCCTGCAAAGCGCCCCGCTGTCATCATGCCGCTGAACGCCGCAAAGCCCAGCGCGTACACGCCCGGTCCCGCCGCCACCACGTCCCGCAGGTAGATTCCGGTCCAGTCACCCATCACCGCTTCCCCGATGGTGGAAATCATGGCGATGAGGCCCAGGCCCCAGGTGACACGTGGCGGGATCTGAATTGCGGGCCCCGCCGCCGAGCCGCCGCCCGGCGCGATCGTGGCATCAGGTTGCGCCGTCCCGATCTCAACCGAACGGTCATCGGCGACGGCATCGGTGCCACTGTGGCCGGGTGAGCTATCTGGAAGGAGAGCGCGCAGCTGGAACAGACACACCAGGAGCATGGAGGCTCCAAGCGCCGCAAAGTGCAACAGAATCGGTAGTCCCGCCGCTATCAAACCGGCGCCCGCGCCCGAGCCCGCAAGCGCGCCCAGGCTGAAGGCGGCGTGGAAGCTGCTCATTCGGGCGGAACCGGCCCGTTCCTCCACCCACACGGCCTGGGCGTTCATGGCTACGTCCAGTGCGCTCATTGCCGAGCCGAAACCCAAAAGGAGCAGGAACAGGAGCAGCGGGCTCGGCGCAATGGACAGAAGCAGCAAGCCAAGAGCCGCGGTTGTCAGACTTGCTGCAATCACCGTCCGGCTGCCCAGGCGCTCCACCAGCCAGCCGGAGACCAGCAGCGCCGCGATTGTTCCCAGAGCCAGGGCCAGCAGGACGCTACCCAGCGCCGCCTCGCTGAGACCGAGGCGTTGCTGCACCTCGGGAATCCGGGAGGCCCATGTTCCGTAGAAGCTTCCCGCCGCAAAGAAGAGGCTGAGAACGGCCAACCGTGCGCGAGGGAGTCCGGCCTGAACGGATAGGCCACCGGTATCGCTCATCGGCGGAGGGTAGGAGAGGATCGGTCCACGCGTCCACGCTATGCTGCTGACGCTCAAAGGTGCGGACTGGGCGTCCGCGTTCAGGAACAGGTGGAGGAGATCGATATGACAGCCGACCAGATTCCGTTGGTCGTTGACGTGCCCTCAATAAGCGTAGCCCAGATGCGGGAAGTCGACCGCGCCATGGTCTGGGACTACGGCATCGCCTTGATTCAGATGATGGAGAACGCCGGCAGAAGCCTGGCCCAGCTCGCCCGCGTTCGCTTCCTTGACGGAGACGCCACGGGGCGCCGAGTAGCCGTTCTGGCCGGGACTGGTGGGAATGGCGGCGGTGCGTTGGCTGCCGCCAGGCACCTTGCGAACGCGGGAGCCATCGTGACGGTCCAACTGACACGAGAGACCGGTGCCTTTGCTGGCGTCTCTGCCACGCAGTTGGGGATTGTCCAGGGGATGGGCATCGCCGTGCTGGACGCCGGCGTCCCGGTTCCGCCGGATGCGGAGCTGATTCTCGATGGATTGATCGGATACAGCCTTTCCGGTGCGCCGCGCGGAGAAGCCGAGCGTCTTATCCGCACCGCCAACGCCCACACGGCCAAGCGTCTTTCCCTTGATATCCCTTCAGGTTTGGACGGTGATCTTGGGCAGGCGTCCGGTGAGGTTATGAAAGCGAATGCAACTATGACGCTTGGTCTGCCCAAGAACGGCCTGCTCCGATCCCAGGCAATACCAACAGTTGGCGAGCTCTATCTCGCCGACATCTCCGTACCGCCGGCACTCTACGCCGGACCGGGGCTTGCAATCTCCGTTCCCCCAATCTTTGCTGAAGGAGCCCTTGTGCGGGTGCAGCAGACCTCTGGTCCGGGCTGACGGAGTCTGCCTAGGCTCCGCTCTCCCCCGCAACGAGGTTGCGGATGGATGCCTGCAGCTCGCTCGAACCGGCCGATGACTTCTCAATTGACTCCCGGAGCCGGTCGGTAGCGGCGCTGATGACCTGCACCGCAAGGATGACCGAACGCGCGGAGGCCTCCATGGACTTCACCACGGTACCAACGTGGTCCATCTGCTCGCTTGCCTGCTGCTGCTCCCCGCTGATGTCGTCTGATCCGTCCCGGATGCTGACCGAGGAATCCTGGAGTACCTGCATTGCCTTCATGATTTCCCGGCCGCCCTGGGAGAGCTCCACGGTGCTGCCGGTGATTTCTTCAAAGGCATCGCTGACGCGCTTCACCTCGGTCCGAATCTGCTCCATCACTCCCCGCATTCGCTCGGAGTACTCGGAGGTCTTGGCGATGGACTCCATGGTTCTGGTGAGGTTCTCCGAGATTACCCGCGAGTTCTCAGCGGTTGTTGCGGCGAGCTTGCGGATCTCGTCCGCCACAACCGCAAAGCCACGTCCGCGCTCACCGGCGTGTGCCGCCTCAATTGCCGCGTTCATTGACAACAGGTTGGTCTGGTCCGCGATATCCCCAATGATGCGGTTAATCTCCAGAAGAGACTTCATGTCCGCCTGGACCGCCGTGAAGGCCTCCGCCGTCTCTCCAAGGACAGATACGCCGTCCTGAACAACGGTAAGGAGCTGGTCACTGCTCTGCTTTCTGCTGCGGGTGATTCCGGCCACCGAATCCAGGGATGCCGACATCTGGTTTACCGATGCGGTGGTCTCCTGCACCACGGTGTTCTGTTCGTCAATCTGCTGGTGGAAGCCAACGGCGCGTTCGGCGGTAGCCTTCACCGCAGCAAGCGCCCGTTCGGTGCTGCTGCGGAGGTCCTCCAGTGATGTTTCCACTTCACTGACCTGCGTGGTGATCTGTCCCACGCTCGAGCCTACCGCCTCATACTGGGATTCGATTTCCCGTGTGGCGCTTGCGGTGTCCTCCATCCGGCTGCTGACCCCGGCAATCCTCTGCAGGGTGTCCGCCGTTTCCCGGGCAGCACGCTCCACGCTCTCCAGGCTTTGCCGTGTCATTCGGGCCACCAGGAAGGCGAAGGTTGCGCTGAGGACGTAGATCACCAGTCCAACAAGGAGCTGTTCAGTGGCAGCAGGAATTCCGGCGACAAGCAGCCCGGGATTCACCCGCAGCAAGACGTTTACCACCACCGACACAACGCTGATTCCAGCGGTGCTGGCTACGTACCACTCGGTGTCCCCCACTGCTGTGCTGAGCACCAGGACCGGAATCAGATACACGATGATGGTGTAGACCACCCGCTGATCGTCTGGCGGTGCCAGCACGCCAAGACCGATAAGTGCGAGGAGGGCGATTGCCAGCGGCACAATGGAGGCAACCCGGAAGTAGCCGCGCCTGAGAGCCCATAGGGACCCTAACATGAACGCCACTACCACCAGCTGAATGACAAGATTTGCGATGTCAGCTGCAAGCAGATCGTTAATTATTGTGAGGGGAAGCAGCGCAACAATGATGATCAGAATTGCTTGAACAACAGGCGCCTTGCTGCGAACAACAACGCCCCCGTCCGCGTACACATCCTGCAATCGGGCCACAAATGGACTGTACCCGAGCTTCTGCATACACTTCAAATGCTCTTGTGGCATTGTGAGCCAAAACCCGCGCAGCTGCGGTACTGCGCCTGGCACAGGTGACGGATGAACATAACCCTGACATACGCGCTCTATTCCACGGTGCTCCTTGCGTTTTCCATTGCATTGGGAATTGCGTGGGCGCAGACGGGCCGACGCGGTTACCTCGGGAGGTGGGCCCTCTTCAGTCTGTTCTACTTTGTGGGAACGGCGGTTAACCTGACGCCGGATGTGCAGTCTTATCCGCTGCTCATCGCGCTCTCATATACATGCTTCTACGTCAGCTATCGGTATCTGGTCCTTGCGCTGGGCGTATACGCCTTTGGACCGGACGCGTCCCGGCGGACCGTGGTGTTCGGCGAGGTCCTTGGACTCGTTGGCCTGGTGGGCACCCTTGGAGCAACCCTGGTTGTGGATGCCTTTCCGGTCCGCTACTTCATCTTCAATGCCTGGTCCACCCTGGTGTTTGTGCAGGTGGCGGTGATTCTGTTTCTGGAGAGAGGCGAGGGGAGTAGCCGGCTTTCGGGTGCGCGGAACTGGTTCAGCCTGCTCTCGGCGGCATTTACCGCCCTTGCGTGGAGTGCGCGAGCAGTCACCGGCCTCCTGTTTTCCTTAACTTCCAGCCAGTTTGGGGATTCCGCAAATGTTTTCGCCACCGCCGCCGTGGCCTTTTGGCAGATACTCTTCACCGCAAGCCTCTTCAACCTGGCAGAGCGCCGCGTTGCCGAACAGCTGGCAAGCCTGGGCACCGCCTCCATCGGCTCCGGGGGGCTGCAGTCGGCCTCAGAGCTGGTGACCGGGATTGCGCACGCCCTGGGCTCTCCCCTGGGTTCCGCCGTTACCACCTTCAGCGCAATCCGCGCGCATCTGGAGCAGCAGCAGGGAGAGGACCGCATAGACCTGACCGCGCTGGACATGGTGGAGGCTGAGCTGGCACGCGCGGTGTCCCGGCTCAAAGGGCTTCGGCTGCTCTTTCAGGATTCCGGGGAATGGCGGAGCAGGGAGCACACTTCCGGCAGGGACCTGGGAGAGGCGCTGCTATCCGGAATGGACGCTATGGGAATCCGGGCTCACCTCGTACCCTGTGGTCCGTCAGCAGATGATACTTCTGTGCTCATGGACCGCTTCCGCGCCGTGCACCTGATCCTTGAGTTTGTGGATCTTGCCCGCCGAGCATCCTGGATGGACCCGCACCACAACATATCCCTGCGCCCTGGATGCACTGATGCGGACTGGCTGCTTCAGTTGGAGCCCTTTTCCGTTCCGCCGGACATCTGGCGGGACATTTCTGATCCGCTGCAGCGCCCGGGTGTGAAACACTTCGCGGACACCCTTGCCCTTGCTATGCTGCAACATCAATTCGCCGACTCGGTCGGGCTTGCGCTACGGGCGAGTGACCGGGTGGGTCAGGCTGTAGTATCTCTGGCAACGGTGGAGCAATGAGCAGCAGCGCGCTTGAACAGCAATTCGTCTCCTCCGGTCAATCAGAAGCCTGGAAGATCTTGATTGTTGATGACGAGCCGGTCATGCATACCGTCACCACCATGGTGCTGCGGGGTGTTAGCTTTATGGATCGGCCGCTGACCTTCCTGTCAGCGACAACCGCCGCCGAGGCTCGCCGAATCCTGGAAGAGACCCCGGACATTGCCGTTGCCTTCATTGACGTTGTAATGGAGTACGACAGCGCCGGATTGGACCTTGTGCGCTGGATCCGCGAGGAGCTGGGGAACCGTCTGGTACGAATTGTCCTGCGCACCGGACAGCCCGGCGAGGCACCCGAGCACGAGATCATCCAGCGTTACGAGATCCACGATTACAAAGAGAAGATCGAGCTAACCAACACCAAACTCATTACCACGCTGGTGGTTGCATTGCGCAGCTACCAGGACCTGATGACCATTGAGCGGAGCCGGCAGGGGTTCCGCAAGATCATTGACGCTACCGCAATCTTCCTCAACGCGAGGTCCGTGGAAGATCTGACGGCCGGCGTTATTGACCGGATCGGCCGCATTGTCACCGAGGACGATAGACTGCTGGTGACCGCAGAGGGCTTTGGCGTGTCCGCGGACGCGGGGGACAACCTCATCATTGCCGGGACCGGAAGGTTCCGCGGCTATGCCGGGCGCTCCCTGGCCGAGCTTGCCGATGAGCCTGCCCGCAGCCTGGTGCAGCAGTGCCTGCAGGATCAACTCCCGCAGTTCCGCGATGACCGCTTTGTTGCATGGCTTCCGTCTCGCTCAAACGGGGGGACGGTGCTGTACGTGGAGATCCCGGACCCAAGCGCTGCCGGCACAAGGGAGATACTGGAAGTCTATTCCTCCACCGTTGGGCTTGCCCTGGACAACCTCTCCCTTGCCCGCCGGATGGACCACGCACAGCGGGAGACCATCTACCTGCTCGGCGAGATTGTGGAACGGCGGAATGAAAGCACCGGCAACC
>CAZPXH010000012.1:34726-41818 GCA_964591085.1 uncultured Spirochaetaceae bacterium
ACCATCTACCTGCTCGGCGAGATTGTGGAACGGCGGAATGAAAGCACCGGCAACCACTGTCGCCGGGTTGGCCGGGTGGTTCACACCATTGCAGGCGTGGTGGGCGTGGAGGAACAGACGAGAGAAGTGTGGCAGCTTGGGTCTTCACTCCACGACATCGGGAAGATCCTGGTGCCGGATGCCATCCTGAACAAGCCGGGCAAGCTGACAGCGGAGGAATACTCCGCAATGAAGGTGCACACCACCGTTGGTCACGAGTTTCTGAGCAAGTATCCGGACGAGCTCATGCAGGCCGCCGCCGTGATTGCTCGGGGTCATCATGAGAAGTTCAGCGGCGGGGGCTATCCGGATGGCCTGTCCGGCGAGGAAATCCCGCTGTCTGCGCGGATCACCGCGATAGCAGATGTCTTTGATGCCCTGACCCACAGCCGAAGCTACAAGCAGGCCTGGCCACTGGAACAGGCGAGGAACTACATCGCCGAGCGGGCCGCCACGGACTTTGATCCTGACCTGGTGCAGGTCTTCCTTGACTCCTATCCGGAGGTGGAGGCGATCAACCGGGAGATGCCGGATTGAGGCGGGCCTGGGCGCCAGTCCTTATCCTGCTGTTTTGCGCTCCCGCAGCGGTCAGCGGGCAGGCGCTCCTGATTGACCGTTCTCAGCCAGAAGTCCGGATATCCGGCCCGGCGGCCAGCTTCCTCCGTGATCCGGGGGGCGATCGCAGTACCGCGTTTGTGGCCGGCCTTCCGGAAACTCGATGGACTGCGTCCTCCGGCGCAACAAGCTTTGGTTACACTTCCGACGTGATCTGGCTCCGCGCCCGAATCCGGAACGAGAGCAACAATCCCTTCCTCTACCTCACCGAGCACCACGGGATAGACGAGTTCATGGTGTATCAGCGCCCGGAAGGGAGCACCGCGCTCACCGCGGTCGGCACGTCTGGTTGGGCGCCGGAGCTTGACCGCCCCGCGCGCACCCCGAATCCCGGAGTTGCCAGCCTGGTCCTGCGGTCCGCGCCGGGTACCGAGACCGAACTCTTCATCCGGATCCGATCAAGCTCATCCCTCAATCCGCGCTTCATTGTCATGGACAGCGAACGCTACATTGCCGAAACCCGTTCCACGGTTCTCATTCAGGGCCTGGCTTCTGGTCTTGCGATGACGCTATTGATCCTGTCCTTCCTGATGCACCTGGCCATCCGCGGCCGCATCACGGGTTACTACGTAGCCCTGACATCGGTTGCGCTCATGCTCATCCTGTACACAACAGGCCTCGGACCTCTCGTCGTCTGGATAGCAACCCCCGCAGCCGTTCCCTGGTTGGGGCGTCTGGCGACCGGTGGTACCCTTGCGATGAGCGTTGTCTTCATCCGTGCTGTCCTGATCACGCCGGAGGACCAGAGCCTCCTTGGCCGGGTGTTCCGCGTCATGCAGTGGGTTGCGCTGGCACTTCTGGGCGTTGCCTTGCTCTTTCCTGCGCGGATCGCGTTTCCCGCCGTCACCGGAGCCATGGGCGCCTATGCTCCCGCACTGTTCGGGGTCCTTGCCTGGGCCCTGTTCCAACGGCGCCGCTACGCCGGCGCGCTCCTGGTTTCGTGGTCAATGCTGTTGCTGGTTGCCCTGACCCAGGGTCTGGTCAACGCGGCGCTTGTTTCTCCCCCGCGGCTTCTCAGCAACCTCGGGCTCAGCGTGGGCATTGGGGTTGCGCTGCAGAATGTGATCCTGGCGGGCATCATTGTGCAGCGTACTGAAACTATAAAGGAGGGGGAGCGAAGCCGACGGAAGCAGGCGGAAGCCACCGCGCACGCGGCGCAGGAGCAGATTATCGTTGCGGACCGCATGCGCGGTCTGGACTACCTGGTCAGCGGGGTTACCCATGAACTGGGCAACACAATCGGGGCGGCTCGTCAGATCAGCGAGCTGATCCGGACAGAGGCGCGCTGGCAGCAAGAGAGCTCGGCCGCGCCCGAACCACGGGGTCAGGCGCCCCCGGTAACCGCGGTGAAGCCTGCGGACTTTGCCGCGGCGGTGGAAGAAAACGCGGCGTTCGTGGAGGAGCAGCTTTCCATTACCGCAGACCTGGTGAAGTCTCTCAAGCGCGTTGCCCGTGATGAGGCCCGCATTCAGATAGAGACCACCGATGTGTGCGGTCTTATCCAGGACATCGCCAGAAGTGCGCAGGTCAGCAAGGATGTGAAGGGACCTCGCCATCAGATTCTCACTCGCTGCCAGGAGCCTTTGATGGTCACCACCAGTCCCGGCGCGCTTACCCAGATCCTGCTGAACCTCGTCAGCAACGCGGTGCGCCATGGTCTACACGGACGAAGCGGTGGGACCGTGACCATTAGCGCTGAAACCCAGCCGGGACCCCCCGGTTTCCCGGCCTGGCTCACGGTCAGCGTGCGCGACAACGGCAGCGGAGTCCGGGCGGAGGTGCGTGATCGGATCTTTGATCTCTACTTCACCACCGCCGTTGAGCGCGGCGGGACGGGTCTGGGTCTTTCCATTTGCAGAACTCTGGCGGAGGACCAGCTTGGCGGCACCCTCACCCTGCAGGAGCCAGAACCCGCCGATGGCGCCGACACCGGCGGCGCCCGCAACTTCGACGAATCCGACTCCGGAGACACTGGCGGTGATGGCGGTCAACCCGGCGCGTGCTTTGTGCTCCGGATACCGGTTTCTGTGGTCTCCTGATACGGCGCTTGCCGGGAGGACAGGGAATCACGGACCTTCTGCGGCATGCAAAGCGTACGGGGTATTCATCACATCACCGCGATAGCGGCGGATCCGCAGGAAACGGTTGATTTCTATGTCGGCCTGCTCGGCCTCCGCCTGGTGAAGAAGAGCATCAACCAGGACGTTCCGGATACCTACCACCTGTTCTTTGCAGACGGAGCGGGCAACCCCGGAACGGATCTCACCTTCTTTCCGTGGGCGCAACTGCCCCCTGGCCGGTCCGGAACCGGCTTATGGGGAGAATTGAGTTTCGTGGTTCCGCCATCATCCATGGACTACTGGCAGGAGCGCCTTTCCCAGGCGCAGATCCTCCTGGGACAGCCAACCGAGCGATTTGGCGAACCGGTACTCACGCTCCGCGATCCTGCAGGCATGGAGCTTGCACTGGTTGGAACCAGCATTTCGGATGACCAGCCAAGCGCAACCTGGGACCGGAGCCCGGTTCCTGCGGAACACCAGATCCGGGCGCTTGGTGGGGCACGCCTCACGCTTGGCGAGTCAGAGCGCACGCGAAGTTTTCTGGCGGATTCCCTTGGCTTCACGGACGCCGGAACAGAAGACGGTTGGCGCCGTCTGGTGGTCGGCGAGGGTAAAGGCGGCCAGCGGATTGAGCTTAGAGAAGACCCGGATACGCGCCGCGGAAGCCAGGGCACCGGCAGCGTGCACCACGTTGCTTTTGCGGTTCCCGACGATCCTGCTGAGGCGACGGTCCGTCAGCAGGTGATCAACGCAGGCGGTCGACCGACCGACTTCATTGACCGCTTCTGGTTTCACAGCATCTACGTGCAGGAGCCAAGCGGTGCCCTCTGTGAGGTAGCCACCGACATCCCGGGCTTTACGGTTGATGAAGACCCGGCGCATCTCGGCGAGTCCCTGGTACTGCCACCGTGGTATGAGGAGCAGCGCGCAGCCATAGAGCGGATGCTTCCGCCAATCACGGTTCCATCCAGGAACTAGTCTCCAGCCCCGTATGCCTACGGTGCGATCCTTACCGGAAGCGACCCGGGAAGGGCGGGGCGGAAGCGGAAGCGACGGTGGCCGTCCGAGGAGAGGAAGAGTGCTTCCATCTCTGTGACGGTGACGGCAATCAGCGCAAAGCTTTCTGTAAGCGGATCTGGAACCGGGGGCTGCTCCGGCGAGCGCGCGGTCGCAGCAGTCGGAGAGCCCGGAGCAAGTGGACTGTAGTAGCATTCGCGGCTCTCCCTTCGGGACGCTTCCCAGCGCGCGCGGGCGAGCTCCGTGTTCCGGTGAAGTTCCGCGGTTCCGCGCAGGCGGAGCTGCCACTTCCCCGGCCCGTCGTAGAACAGCAGGGCTACCCGTCCGTTGGCCTGGATCTGTGCGGCCTTGGGGCTGCGTGCGTCCGTGTGGATGATGAGGCCGGCGGCCGCTGGCTCCACTGCACGCAAGACCACGGTCCTGAGCTCTGGCCAATGCTCTCCGGTATCATCCAGGCCAAGGCTTCCGAGGGAGCATGTGTGGAAGGGGTGCCTTCCGGACGCAGCGCCATCACTCAGCGCGTCCCAACACCCGGCAAGCATCTCAGCCGCCGGGAGCAGCCCAACGGGATGCACGCTCAAGTCTCCGCTTCCCGCTGCCACAGGACGGCCTGGCTGTTGGCAAGCGTCATTTGTTCCGGAAGGCCCTGAGCCCGTTCTGCACCGTCTGGTCCCGGCTCTCTTGCGTCTGCCTGTGCCCCCGCCACGTCCTGTGCCGGCGCAGATGGGACCACAAGTCCAGGCGTTACAAAGATCGGGGTCCAGCGGGCCGCGCCACCCAGCGCCCGCGGGGACACCTCAGCGGGGGCGCCTTCCATGTTACCCAGGAAGAACAGGCCCATTGACCCGTCCGGAGCACGGCGGAAGCCATGCATCACAACAGCTCCGCCGGTGGGGTGCAGGTAGTCAAAGGAATCATGCGTGCCAAGCCGTTCCATCAGCCATCGCTTCTGCCGCCGGAAGGCAAGGACCGCGTGCGCGAATCGCCGCCGCTCTGAGACCTCCGGGTTGCTGTTGATGGACTCCGCCCAGCGGTCCAGGCGCAGGAAGTCATGGATGTCTGCCGTCCAGGCCTCCGTGATGGTCTGCAGCTCACCCGGACCAAGTGGTCCTGGTCCCGGAAGCGCGGGCTCCACCCGGGCAAGGAGCCTGCCGATGGCATCGGGGTGGTAGGAGGTCATTTCAATGGCGCGGGCCAGCGCGGACACAAAGCGCTGAAGACCTGCAAGCTCGGTGAACCCCAGACGCTTGAGGCGGGTGAAGCTCGCCTCTTCTGCAAATTCCCCCGGACGGACGCACCAGCGCAGGAAGTACTGCTCTTCACCCATGACCTTGAGCGCCCAGACCCGCTCGGTGTTGCGGATGAATGCCCACGGCGCGTGGTGGCTCGCGTTGAGGAAGTCCATGGGGATTCCGGGCAGGAAGCACTCCAGCAGACGGGCCGCCGGGTTGTCGTAGGCGTTGCGGAAGACATTCGGGAGGTTCTCGCCGAGGTATGTGTTGATCCGTGCTTCCGGAGCAAGCTGTTCCCCACGGCGGAGGGTGTCATGATTTGAGTTGCCGGTGATCCACCGGTTGCCGACCTCCAGAATCTCCCGGATCCGCCACCACTTGCCAATCCAGAAGGTGAACAGCGCCGGCGTGTTGTGCGCAAAGGTGAGGGGTCCCCACTGGACTACGTTCGGGTGCTTGACCGTCACTTCACGGTAGCTGCTTGCAAGCTCCCAGTCGTCCCGGGGCCAGGGCCTCCCATCCTCAAAGATCATCCAGGGACGGTACTTGACCTCTCCAACCACCACTTGCAGACGGTTGATGTCCGAAAGGAAATCATCGTCATGGACCATCTCATTCCGCTCGGGATTGTAGTTCTTGAAGTCCTGTGCGCCGTCAATGCGGATACCATCCACTCCAAACGCCGCCTTGCGGGAGAGCATCTCCAGCAGGAGGGCACGAACCATCGGGTTGGTGTAGCGGAGGTTCTGCCCGTACATGTTTGCGCCGGCAAAGAAGGCGGAGTCCAGCAACTCCATGGCAACGTTGTCCGCGTGCCCGAATACCACGTCCAACACAAGCCGGATTGCGCCGCCGGCAAAGGAGTGCAGCGCGTCCATCAGGTCAAGCAGTTCGTCCGGGCGCCCGTGGGCAAGCACCCCCGGGTTGATGGAGGGAGAGGCCGCGGTGATCACGTCGTAGCCCCAGTTGATGGGGCTGGGCCTCCGGAGGCCCAACCGAACCGCACCCGTGCCGTCGTCTTGCTCGCGCCAGAAGCCCCCACCCCCGGAGGGTTCCACCAACGGTTCAATGGGCATGAGTTGGATTGCGTCATAGCCGCAGAATGCGAGGTCCGACGCGGAGAGCGCCTCACCATGCGAGATTCTGTCCGATATTTCTCGAAAGCGCGCGGCAAGACCGGCAAGCGTCCCGGACTCCGTTGCGGTGGCTGGGTGGATCTCCACCATGGTCGCAGGCGGGCCCATTCGTGGAATGCCATCGTCATCCTGCACAAACAGGTCCCGCTGGTAGTGGCTGGTATCCGCCCGCCCTGCGAGCATTGCAGGAGTGTCATAGATCTCCGCCGGGGCAAAGGCACCGAATGGCACGGAGATGGCAAGGGGATCCGCCTGCATTCGCCACGGACCCCCACCTGAGCGGTAGCGCAGCCGGTACATCGTCCCGAGGGTCTCCTTGTTGCCGGGCCGAACCCCGTCCACCACAGCAAGCAGAAAATTGCCGGCAACAAGGGGCTGCAGCGTTGTCCGGGTAGCCTTGGCATCAGCCGGAGGCGAGCCTGCGTCCAGGTCCGCCGGGAGCTCCGTAAGCTCAAGCAGGACCTCCGTGTCATCCTGGCGCGACAGCTCCGCGAGATCCGGAGTCCAGAACGCCAATGCCGCACGATCCACAGAGAGCATCCGCGCTCCAAGGAGCGGTGCCACCTCCCGCGCCTGCGCGTAGCCCTCATCCGACCCTTGCAGCTGGGCGACAAGCTTCCGGCTCTCCTCCCCGTTCAGTACCGGTTCCGGCATGCTGCCAGTGTAGCGGAACGGCGCAGGAATGTGGGCGGGAGCCGCTGGCGCGGGGCGCGGGATAGAGCTACTATCCGGGTGTCATGGACCCGGTGGTGCAGATCTTTCTGCTACTCACGGTTATTGCTCCGGTTTCCGTGATGCAGGCGTGGATTGCCAACGGCAGGCCGAAGGCTGGGGCGTTCTGGGTCTTCTACTCGGCCGGGCCACTCGCTGTGGTGCTCATGGCTGCCTTCATCCCGGAGAGCTTCCTCCCGCGGCAGGGACTGATAGACGGTTTCTGGGGCCTGCAGCTTGCGGCCTATCTGGTTGGCGCACAGATCTTCACCGGCAGAGCGC
>CAZPXH010000012.1:41918-83876 GCA_964591085.1 uncultured Spirochaetaceae bacterium
TTTGTGACTCTGGTGATTGCAGCCCTGGCGTTGGAATCCGAGGCCTTTGATGCGGTTAATGCGGTATCCGGGGCGGTCACCGTGCTGTTTGTGATTTATCACGCCTTTGCTGTTTCCAGCCTTATCCAGCGCAGATCATTTGAGGGACTGATCACAACCAGCAGAAAGCTGGACCGCACCCTCTTTGAGCGGCAGAACACCCGGCTCATCGCGTCCGTTGCCCACCGGATCTCCACCCCGGTCGCAGCAATCCGGGCAATCGGACCACTGTTGCGTGACAAGCTGTCTGCACTCGCGGGCGTGAACGAGCGGGAGCGGAGCAGCCTGCTGGAGCTGGTCAGCGGGATTGACCGTGCCAATGATTCGCTTGCGGAAACCTTGCGACAGTACCAGGCGCTCTCCCTGATTCCGGAGGATGAGGACTCGGAATCGCTTGATGTGGTTGACATCCTGCAGACGCTCACCGCCTCCGAACACATGAGCCACCTTGCGGTCCTGATCGTGGCCGGAGGCGCACGCATTCCAGTCACCGGCCCGCCGCGGCGCACGCTGCAATTGTTTGCGGTACTCCTGGAGCAGCAACGCCTGCTCGGTTGGTCCAACCCGGACCATCCGCTGCAGTTGAGCGTGGAGACAGACCACAAAGGACCGTTCCTGAGAATCTCCGGCATGGACGTGGATCCGGCCCTCCTGTGGGATCTGGACCGGATCAACCAGGATACCCGCCTGGACATGGTCTCCGCAGCACGCGCCATGAGCTACGCGTGGAATCAGCTCCGCGAGCTCTATACCATCAGCAATCAGGCCAGCACCGATCCTGTTACTGGTAAGCAGTGCGTGATCTGGCGCTTTGGCGCGCTCTCCATCGGACCAGCCGGACCTGTCGCATCTGGGGACGGCGCGGATAAGGCTCCCGCTTCCACCGGTGGCACCGGTCAGGGCTGAGGGCAAAGAATTCCGACAGCAGAACTCAGATTCTTCTTGCACTGGCCCGAGAGTCGGTATAGCCTATCGTAAATGAAACGAGAAGTTTCATATATGAAACGCCGAAGGAGGCAAGCCCTATGTTTTCCAAGACTATCGTTGCCGTATCGCTCATCCTGACCGTCCTTGGCGGTTCGGTTTTCGCTGGTGGTAGTGGGGAACCCGAGCCGGAGGATCGGACGATCACGTTCGCGTTTGGCCTGGATCCAGGCGGAGCGATCGGTCTGCTCGCCCAGACCTACAGTGAGCAGACTCCTGGGGTAACCGTAGAAGTTCTCAATCTTCCTGCAACGCCAACCGGGCAGTATGATCGATATGTCACGACGTTTGCGGCCGAGGATGACACAATTGATGTCCTGATGATGGACATCATCTGGGTCTCGCAGTTTGCGTCCGCCGGCTGGATTTCTCCGATAGGCGAACAGGTGGATCCGAGGGTTGTGGACGGACTACTCGATGGACCTCTGAACGCCAACCGGTATCGAGGAGAGCTCTATGGGCTGCCACTGTTCACCGACACCGGCATGCTGTACTACCGTAGCGATCTTCTTGAGCGATACGGCTTTGACCCCCCACAGACTTGGGAAGAGCTTGTCGAGCAGGCGCAGGTGATTCTTGCAGGAGAGGAAGATCCCGACCTTTCAGGTATAGTCTTTCAGGCGGCTCAGATCGAAGGAATTACCATCAATTTTCTCGAGTTCTTTCGGGGAGCCGGAGGTCGCTTCCTTGATGACCAAGGGAACTACGTCTTTGAGACCCAGTATGCTGCCGAAGCGCGTCAAGCCCTGCAGTTCATGTACGATCTTCTCTACACCTACGAAGTAGCTCCAGTAACGGTTACTACCGCCAACCCAAATGACAACCGAATAGCCTTCCAAGAAGGCCGGGCGGTATTCATGCGCAACTGGCCGTTCGCCTATGGAAGCGCCCAGGACCCCGAGCAGTCGGAAGTAGCCGGCGCTGTTGGCATTGCGCCAATTCCGTCGTTTGCCGGGAATGATGATGCGGTGACGGCCAATCTTGGCGGATGGCAGCTTGCGGTGAGCTCTTTCTCCGATGCGCCCGAAGAAGCTCTTGACTTCATCGAATGGGCAGTCGGTCAAGAGGCTCAGCGGATTCTGGCTGAAGTCGGCAGTCAACTGCCCACCTATGCCGCGCTATACAATGATCCGGATTTCCGCAGCCTCAACCCGCTCTACGAAGACATTCTTGGTGTCCTCGAGGCTACGTTCCCCCGGCCGGTAACGGAGTTCTACACAGAGATCTCGGGTCAGATGCAGCCTGAGCTCAATGGTGCGCTTACCGGCGTCAAGAGTGTGGACGAGGCGGTGCAGCAGATGTTCACCGGCATCGCTGAAGTTCTCGGGAATTAGACTGACTGGCTACTGGAGATTGACTTCAGCCAGTGGCAACCCAAATCCGAAGCCCGGCCTAACTGGCCGGGCTTTGTGTAGGAGATACTCCGGTGTTCAACGGCCGACGCAGTAGATCACAAGCAGCCCTACGGCAGTGGTTCTGGGATGACACCCGCTATGCCTATTTGCTTCTTGCTCCGGTCCTGCTTCTGTTGGCGGCACTCACGATTTATCCACTCGTGACTGCACTGGCTAACAGTTTCCGAGTAATGGATTTCCGAAGGCCCGCTACGTTTGGTTCGTTTGCCGGACTAAGCAACTACCGGCGGCTCATCACCTCTGCGGATTTCTGGTCCAGCCTTCGAACAACAGCTGCGTTCGTTGCGGTAACGGTGAGCTTCCAAACGGTTTTCGGGTTTGGGATCGCATTAATTGCTCATCGCGCCCGGGCGGGAAAGGCGCTTGTCCGTGCCGCAATCTTGCTGCCCTGGGCTTTGCCAACCGCCATCAACGCGATGATTTGGCGTTGGCTGTTTAACGGCGAGTACGGCGTATTCAATGATGTGCTCACTCGCATCGGACTGATTACCCAACCCTTGAACTGGCTCGGGTCGGTCGACACAGCCTTTCCAGCCGTCATGGTTACCGCGATATGGAAGGTAAGTTCGTTCATGGGCTTGCTCATTCTCGCCGGTTTGCAGGGGATACCAGATTCCCTCTACGAGTCCGCCGCGATCGACGGAGCTTCAGTTTGGACCCAATTCTGGAGAATCACGCTGCCGTCAGTCCGCCCTGCACTGACGGTTGCCCTCATATTTCGGACGAATGACGCGATCCGCGTGTTCGACCTCATCTACGTCTTGACCGGTGGGGGGCCGGGCAACTCCACCCGAAGTCTCGCCATGCTTTCGTACCAAGTGAGTTTCCGTGATCTGTCGTTTGGATATGGCTCAACCTACTCCATTGTGTTGTTCCTTATCTCGGCGGTAATTTCCGTGACCTACGTGTATTTCTTCTACCTCCGCAGGAGAGAACCCTGACGATGGTGCGGGGCAAGTACTTTGTTCTGAATAGAGTGGCGTTCGTGATCCTCGCCACGGCCGTCTGCATTATCTCCTTTTTTCCCGTGGTCTGGATCGGCCTTTCATCACTGAAGGGACCAGACCAGCTCTATGACTTTCCTTTGCAATGGTTACCGGATCCGGTAACTCTTGAGCACTATGCAAATGTGTTCACCATTCAGCCCTTTGGGTCTCAGTTGCTCAACAGTTTCTGGGTAGCGGCATGGAGTACTGTTCTCACGGTAACCGTTGCGTCTCTTGCCGCGTATACGCTTGCGAGGTTGCGGTTCAAGGGTCGGTCCGCCGTTCTTATCTTCATTCTGGCGAGTGGAATGTTGCCGGTCCTCGCTCGCCTGATACCGCTGTTCTCAACCATGCGGACTCTTGGACTTCTCAACTCCTGGTTGGGGTTGGTTACGGTATACAGCAGTCTTGCACTGCCCCTTGCTACAATGACCATGATGGCATATTTCTCTCAGGTGCCACGTGAGCTTGAGCAGGCTGCAGCAATCGACGGGTGCACAAGACTTGGCGCTCTGTGGCGGATCGTCGTTCCATTGGCCGCTCCCGGGATGGTAACAACCGCGTTGCTGGCTTTCATAGTTGCGTGGAACGACTTCATCATTGCCCTGGTGCTAATCTCAGACCCTGGAATGTACACCATACCCGTTGGAATCGCGCTCTTTCCTGGTGAGTTTGATTTCCCTTGGGGCACCATCTCGGCGGCTGTGATTGTGGCTGTTGTTCCGATAGTGGCAGCGATTGTCGTGTTTCAGCGGCGGATTGTTTCGGGTCTGACCCAGGGTGCGGTGAAGTTCTGATGGGCAGTGGGGAGGCCGCTGCTTCACTCGGGGACCACCAATACGCCACGGCACGGGCAGGCTCTATGCCCGCTGTGCGGGTACTCGCTGTACTGGAGTTCGCTCATCGCAAGAAGAACGATCCATTCACTCTTAGTGACCTTGCAATGGGGACGGGTCTGGCAAAGGCAACGCTGCTTCGTGTGATTCGCACTCTCTCAGATGCAGGATACTTGATCGACACGGGTTCGGCGTATCGTAGCAATCTCTTCTTTGATGTGAGGCTTCCTGCATCACAACAACACGCCGCCCAACTCGACCAAGTGCTACAGGAGCTGGCCAAAGAATCGGGCCTTACCGTTGAGGTGCTCACGATTCGGACCCCGGATCTTTACTGGTTTGACAAGCGAGCACATCCCGCGTTGCAGGTTCGGGTTGTGGCCGAGCCGGGCACGACGCGTACGCTTTATGAACTGGACGCGCCCTCGAGGGTCTACCTTTCAGCGAGGGGACTTCAGTTCGTCCAAGAGGAACTCCTTCCAGGCTTTTTCCACCAAGGCCCTCAGAAGCGCAGACTATCCGAACCTGAGGCGTTAAGAATCATTCGTGAGACTGATTCTCACGACGTGGTCTTTGACCGCGAAGGCAATCTGAATGGCATTCGGAGGTACGTGGTGGCGATTCGTTCGCCAGAGGGTGCGTTTCGCTATCTCCTTAGCATCGCAGAGCCGGCTCTACCTCAGAACGACAGGCCCGAACATATCCAGCGAGTCTTCATGCTTCTACGGAAGGCTCGTGACCTGCTGAATGAAATTTATTGATGGAAGAGGAAAACTTTTGCGTATACTTTGGATCGATATTGACTCCTTGAGACCGGATCATCTCGGATGTTATGGATATCAGCGCAATACATCGCCTACGATCGACGCGATTGCTAACGAGGGCATTCGATTTGATGCCGTCTATGCAAGTGACACGCCGTGTCTTCCTTCTAGAACGGCGTGGCAAACTGGCCGCCCCGGGTTCCAGACAGGAGTCGTGAACCACGGGGGACGCTTCGCTGATCCCTATCAGACTGAAAACGGCCGGGAGTTCTGTGAGGCTCCGAGCTACCGGAAGTTCGCGCAGGTTTTTCGTGAGGCCGGATATCGAACTGCATCAATCAGCACCTTTGCCGAACGTCACGCAGCGTGGTGGTTCCACGCTGGTTTTGGTGAAATTAACGATATCGGCAAAAAAGGTCTTGAGCGGGCCGACGAACTCGTTCCACTCGCGCTACAGTTCCTCAAAGATCACGCGCGGGAAGAGAATTGGTTCCTCCATCTCAATTTGTGGGACCCTCATACTCCGTATCGTACTCCTGTCGGTTTCGGTGACCCGTTCTCCAATGAGCCAGCACCGCCTTGGCCGGATGAAGAGACCATCGCCAGGCAGCAGGACGGGTACGGACCGCACAGTGCGGCGGCGTTGCTCCACGCGCCCGCAGTCACTGAACCATCGGCCCGGGAACTTCGCGCTATCCGTAGCCGCCAGGATTTCTGCACGTGGATCAACGGCTACGATACCGGTATTCGATACGCAGACCATTACCTGTCCATGATCATGGACTTGCTAAGCGCGATCGGGGTGATGGATGAAACCGCCATAGTCGTGACAGCGGACCATGGCGAAAGCCAGGGTGAGTTCAACGTTTACGGAGACCATCAGACAGCGGACGTCTCTACCGCCCGGGTTCCGTGGATCATCCGGGCGCCCGGGGTTCCTGTAGGAGTGGGAAGTGGCCTTCACTATCATTTTGATCTGTCTGCAGCGTTGCTCAGGTACGCGGGACTTCAGGTGCCCGAAGCGTGGGAGTCACAACACGTGGACTTGAGGCCAGGAGCAGAGGGCCGGAAGTACCTGGTAACGAGCCACGCTGCGTGGAGCTGTCAGAGGTCTGTAGTGTTTGGCGAGCACCTGCTGATGCGAACGTATCACCCCGGGCTCAAGGAGCTCCCGGAGCAGGCCTTGTTCAACTGGCGGACGGACCCGCATCAGACCGAGGATCTCGCTCATTTGCAGGAAGAGACGGTGCAACGTGGTCACTCATACCTGAGTGAGTGGCTGGACGTTCAGCTCAGTCGGTCTCCGCTGAACCAGGATCCAATGAAGGCTGTTATTCGCGAAGGTGGGCCCTTCCACACCCGTGGCCGCCTGGCGGAGTACCTCGAGTTCTATCGAAGTATCGGTCGAACGGATATTGCGAACCGAATGGAATTGGACCACGCGTTCCGCGAAGGTTCGTAGGCGTGGCCAAGCCCTGGTGGCGAGACGCCGCCATCTACCACATCTATCCTTGGAGCTTTCGGGACACCAACGGGGACGGCCTGGGCGACGTTGCGGGAATCACCGAGCGCCTGGACCATCTGGCCTGGCTGGGTGTGGATGCGCTGTGGATGGGACCGGTGTTCCGTTCCCCGCAAGTGGACAACGGCTACGATATCAGCGACTACCGGGACATAGACCCGATGCTCGGGACCCTTGCGGACCTGGACCAGCTGATCCGGGAAGCCGCATCGCCGGGATATCCGGGTGCTTCTGGACCTGGTACTCAACCACTCCAGCACAGAGCACCCGTGGTTCGCCGAATCCCGACGAGGTTGGGATGGCCAACTTCCCGCTGACCAGTCCGGAGGACCTGCAGGACGTTGAGACCAACAACGCCCACGCGGCCCTGCTATCCCAGGGGCTGGAACCCGAGGATGCCTTCCGTCGGCAGGCGAGCGGTGAGCATGTGCCGGCGTTCGGCCCGTCCCTCCTGGTGATCATCAACTTTGCAAGCCGCACAGCCCAGCTTCCGCTGCCGCTGGAAACCAAAGATCAGGATGCACTTGCACAGCCGGTGTTCGCCACCCATCCGGGAACTGACACGGGGTTACTGCGGCCCTGGGAAGTGCGGGTGATTCCGAGTCCCTGATGCGGCTATGATTTCCGAATGAGAACAGTCACGGCGTCTCGTCTGGACCTTGCCGCATTCCCGGAAGGCGCTACCGCGGGCCCCATCACTGACAGCGATCTGACTGAGATTGTCCGAATAGCCAATGACATGCAGGCCCGCGTCAACGGTGATCGCCCGCACACCGTGGAGAACTGGAAGGTTGAGCTTGAGTGGCACGGCATGGATCGGGACCGGGATACCATTAGCGTGCACCTCGCCGATGGACGGGTCTGCGGCTTTGGCTTTGTCTCCAACCTGGACGAGACCCGCCACGTGAACTGGATGGACTGCGGTGTGGACGATGCGCACCTCGGGCATGCAGACCCCTGCCAGCCGGCAGCCGCGGAATCCGCATTGATCTCAGCGCTCATTGGAGTGGCAGAAGCGCGGATCGGCGAGGCCGCCCCCGACATCCGGATCATCGCCCAGACGATCGCGGATGTGAACGACGAGCGCACCCGCCAACTTGCAGAACAGCACGGATTCCTTCCGGAGCGCTACTTCCTCCGGATGAAGGTTGACATGCCCGAGCGTCCACAGGTTCCAAAGATGCCGGAAGGGCTACGGCTGGCGGCGCTGTCGGAAACAGACAACCTGGATGCCATTGCAGTGGCAACGGAGGACGGCTTCCGGGACCACTTTGGACACGTGAACCAGAGTGATGAGCAGGCAATCAAGGACTTCCGGCACATCGCGGCGACCCATCCGCACTTTGATCCCACCCTCTGGTTCGCCATCTACGATGGGGACCAGACAGCAGCCATCTGCCTGAACGTGGAGAAGATGGATGAGGCCCCGGAGATCGGCTACATCAGCACGCTCGCTGTCCGCCGGCCCTGGCGGAAGCGCGGGCTGGGAAAGCTCCTGCTCCTTTACAGCTTTGCGGCGCTGTGGGACCGGGGCCAGCGGAGTGCCGCGCTCCACGTGGACGCCCAGAGCCTGACCGGCGCAACGCGCCTGTATGAAAGCGTAGGAATGGCCACCGATCGCCGGGAGGTGTCACTGGTCCGCACCATCCGGGACGGGCGGGACATCCGGAACCTCGGCTGAGACTGGGGCGCCGCTGAGCGGACACCCCCATACCGTGGGACTGCTATGCGGATAGCGCCCGGGGCTCGCCGGAAGATCACGGGGCTGCTAGCCCGCGCCGCCAGTCAGCAGACCATGCAGCCAGCAGGAAGCCGGATTTCGGCGCAAGCTCCGCCGTCATTGAAGGCGCGGATCTCTCCGCCCATTCCGGACACGATCTCCGAAAGCAGTCCCAGGCCCGAGCCATGTACCCCTCCCATTTGATCCTGCGGGAAACCGGGGCCGGAATCGCAGACCGCCACCAGCAGACCGCCACCGTCCTGTTCCCGTACCACAACGTGGAGGTGTACCCCTCCATCTTCGTCTGCGCCGTGCTTGATGGCGTTGGTGGCCAGCTCGTTCACGATGATTCCCAGGGAGACCGCCGTCTGCTGCGGGATTCGGAGTTCGGAAATCTCGGTGTCCACACTGTAGGGCAGCAGGAGAGCCATCTCCGCCAGGTCTTCCTTCAGCAGGCTTTCCAACACAGGACGGACCTCCACTTGCCCCCAGCTCCTGCCGCGATACAGCCGCTCGTAGACTCGGGCCATCATCGCCACGGTTGCTTCAGCGTCCTGCAGGCTGTCCCGCGAGGTCGGCTCCGTTGTCTCCCGCCGACGGAGTGCAAGCAGGGACTGGACAAGGTGCATATCGTTCTTGATCCGGTGGTGCACTTCACGGATCAGCAGATCCTTCTCTGACAAGGCGTGGGTCAGGGCCTCGGTGCGCTCCGCAACCAGCCCAGCGAGCTCCCGTGATTCATGGCGGAGCCGCTTTCCATACATCTGCAGGAGGGTAATCTGGCCGACGATCGCTAATACAGAAGCAATCCCCGCCGACAGGACCAGGCGTGCTAACTGCCTGCGGGTGTGTTGATGAATACTCCGGATCGGGGCGGCAACCGCGCTGCCCCAGCCGTACCCGAGGCCCGCGAGAACCGCGTGGTAGGGCTCATCGCCAATGATCGGCCGATCCTGGACGGGGCTCCCCGGTGTCAGGCCTGCCGCCGGGCCGACCACCATCTGGTCCATCATCAGGTCCGCCGTGCACGGCCCCTCGTTCTCGCTGCGGGGTTTGGGCCAGCGGACCATGGCGCTTCCGGAAGCGGAGCCCAGCCGGAAGCAGGTCTCCGGTGTTTGCTGCAGAGAAGCAACCCCGCGGTTGAGTATGGGCCCCAGCGCATACGCCACGATGTCCCAGGCCCCAGGCTCAGCCCCGTCAGCCAGGATGACCGGTGCCGCAGCCAGCAGGCAGCGTTCACCACCTACCGTTACCAGATCCGGGAGAATGGCAGCCTCAGCAGTTCCCGGCATCTGTGGCAGCCACTGGAAGCCAATGTTGGTGAGAACTTCACCTTCCGCCGTGATCCGCGCGTAGGCCTTCAGCTCGCGCCGCTGTTCCACAATCTGGGCCAGCCGCGGATCCGCAAAGCTCCGGTATTCGCGCAGACTGAGCTGACCGGTTGTCAAGCCGCGGAACTGCTCGGTGAGAACCGGGCGGGATGCAAAATCTGTTGCTGCGGACAACGACTCCCGGAATCCCGCCTGGATCTCTGTCTCCAGGACCGCGGCCCTCCCGCTGAACTCCGCAATGTCCCGCTGTTCCCGGCCCACGCGCACCGGCCCCAGGATCACAATCAGTCCAGCCACCACCAGCGCGGCAAGGAGCGCCGTGCTCAACCGCACCAGCAGAAACTGGCTTCTGCGCGTTCGGTCCCAGGCTTGCTGTACCTCCGTGATTTGTGCCGGATCCAGCTTGCAGCCTCCTGCCAGAGAAGTCTAATTCATTGTGAAACGGGATTCCCTAGCAGTCCAGAATTAATCCAGAGTCCACTCATCGGCGATTGGGCTGGACGACCGGACCGCGCGACCGGTCTCCGCCGAATCCCCAGCGTCCGGGAGTGGATATCGGTTGGCCAGGAAGGGACTTGCAGCTTCAAACTGGCGGTACCAACCCTCCGCATCAGCGCGGTTTCCCTCCGCCCAGAAGGAGAAGGCCATTCCCAGAAGCGCGCGGGCGTTTCCGGGATCCAGGGCAAGTGCGTCTTCCAGTGACGCGCGTGCGGCTTCCCGCCTGCCAGCGCGCTCCAACGCCGTAGCACGGTTGATCAGCGCCGGGACAGACGGGCCCTCCCTGATTGCGCGGTCAAATCGTGCAAGCGCTTCCTCCAATTCTCCCCATGACGCAAGGATTACGCCCTGTCGGTTCAGCCCGGTGGGACTGGAGCCGCGTGGGTCGGACTCAGCGCTTTGGAGCAAGCCTTCCAGGATTGGGTCCTTGAGCGAGTCAACCCGGCCCGGAAGCACGGCTGTCACCGCGGTCGCAGGGCTCTGCGGTAGCCGGGGAGGAGTGTCCAGGAGCACAGGCCGGTAGCGTGAGAACGCGGAGGATGCGGTGAAGAAGCCCCCACCGCTGCCAGCCGAGCGCCATTCGCTGAGACCGGCCTCCCATGCCTCTCCAAAGGGGGAGCCAAGCGCGGTGGTTTCAACCGGCAACCAGGCTTTGTCCTCCCGGAGGATGAAACGGCTGGCGTCACCGTACAGCAGGGGAATGGCGTCCGGCGCAATTCCGCTGTCTACTGCCACCAGAATGTGCCCCGGTGTGGTCAGGAACGCGGTGGCAACACCTGTGGCCTCCAGGAGACTGGCGTACAGAACGGAGAGATCGTCACAGTCACCCAGCCCTGATGCGAGCGTTTCCTGCGGGAAGCGCAGGAAGTCCACTGCGCCGGCCTGGGTTGAGAGCTCCTCATACGCCGAGTTTGGGTCCACCACGTAGCGCAGCCCTGCCAGCCCAAGCGCCTCAAACAGCGCCATGGCAGAAAGGATGTTGCGGTTCAGGGCCGCGCTGGGTTCAACCGGCAGCTCGGCAATGACCCCTCCTGCCCAGTCCACGAGATCCGGCGCTTCCGGCTGGACGAAGGCGCCGACCCGCAGGTCGTCATCCCACTGAATCGCGTTCCTGCCAAGGATCGTGAGGGCCTGCTGTACGCTCTCCTCCGTACGCCGGCTGCCGCGCCGGTAGCTGACCCGGAGTCGCACGGTGGTGTTCCTCGCCTGGGGCATGACCTCCGGGAGTAGTCCTGCATCAACTGTCAGCTCAAGGGGGACGGACTGCCCGGCGGCCAGCGTTGTGGGAGCGGTGACCGGCTGCAGCTGCGCTTCCGCCGATCCAAAGCCC
The DNA here is from genome assembly GCA_964591085.1 of uncultured Spirochaetaceae bacterium. Classification (GTDB taxonomy): domain Bacteria; phylum Spirochaetota; class Spirochaetia; order DSM-27196; family CAZPXH01; genus CAZPXH01. The sequence continues at coordinate 53,344 of CAZPXH010000012.1, forward strand.
AGGTCCACCCGAACATCGGAGATTACCCCCGTACCCGTATTGGCAAGCACCAGTGACCCAAGCTCAGCGCGACCGGCAGCCTGGGCCGGCGTGGGTGTCACCGCGCTCAAGCGGAGCTCCGTGATGCTGAGGTCCGTCCCAATGCGCACCGGCGACAGGCGCTGCTGACCGGGGTTCAGTCGTTCGCCGGTGAGCGGATGGAGGTCCATCAACACCGGGTAGTCCGCGAAGCCGGGCACCCGGATCCGAGGATCAGTGTAGGTCTCCCCGGCCGGGTCCGGGATCCGGGTGAACACCAGTCGCGCATTGGTCCAGTTCCGATAGAGGGCCTGCGCAATGGGCCGCTCCAGGCTCACCCCGAATACAGAGCCCATTGCGCTGGTGGTGTAGGTGAGGGAATCAATGTCGTAGGTCCCCCGTTCCTGGAGGCGAATCCGGATCTCTGCCAGATTGCCAGGAAGGTCGCTTCGCTCCGCCTCCCAGTAGGTCTCCACCTGCAGCGCAAGGGCTGTCCGCAGAGAATCCCCCGCCTCTTCAATCCGCCGTTCGTAGTCCTTTTGGGTCTCAAAGAGATCCCGTCGCGCCAGTGAACCCGGGGGCAGGCCAGAGATAAGGTTCCTGGCGACCGGACTGGTGAGCACGGCCCGCTGCGCCGGAGCCAGGCTCCCGCCAAGTGCCTGCACCACCGCCGCACGGGGATCCGGTCCGCTGCCGGTGAGGCTGTACCGTGCCGCGGCATTCTCGTCCGCGTGGGAGGCCACCAGGATGCTTTGACCGTCCGGGGCCACCGCGATGTCCCGCGTCACCGTCTGTTGTGTGGGGTGCAGATCATGCCGAACCCACCGCTGCCCGTTGAAGCGGAACGACTGGATGAAGCGGAAGTGCCCGGTGAACACGGTCTGAGCATCCGGGGTCATCCCAAGCGTGGTGATGCTCCCCGGTTCCGTGTCCGGAATCTCCTGGAAGAGGGTGAAGGCTTCTGGGCCTGCACCCTCCGGCCGCCGGAAGAAGAACAGCCGCTGGCGATACGCCGATACCATCCAGCGGCCGTCCGCGCTGATGGCGATCTCGTAGAACTGGTGGCTGATGTTGCCGTCCGAGAGGCCGTAGACAAACACCCGCTGCAGCGAAGAGCCTGAGACATTGTAGATAACAAGCTCGCGCTCCCGGCTGTCTCCGGTTGCAAGGACCAGGTGCTCGCCATCCGGCAGGAAACGAGCAGCATGGATTCCGGGCCCGAAGTCCTGGACGCGGAGGCTCTCCCGCCAGTCGGCCAGGGCACCCGGCTCCACGGACCCGTCCCGTGTCCAAATCACGATCTCGCTGTTGGATGCCGTGAGGATTCGACTTCCATCCGGACTTGCAGCCAGGGTGTAGACCCGGTTGTCCAGCGCATCGATGTAGGAAATCGCCTCTCCGGTGTCCGGGTCGCAGAGGCATACATCTCCTTCCGTCCGAACCGATGGAAGCAGAACCGCCGACCCGTCCGGCAGGAAATCAATGATGTTTCCGCCAGACCAGCTTCCGGCCCAGTAGGCCTGCAGACGTACCCGCCACAGCTCATTGAGCTCCGCGTCCAGCATCCGGATCCCGTTGATCTCGCTGGTGTCGTACAGCGCTATACGTTGGCCAAAGGGAGAAACCTGAACGTCCCTCGCATCGATTGTTCCCGGGATGAACTCCGGCAACCCGATGTCCGGGAGGTCGATCGAATCCTGGGGGTAAACGGAGAAGGGAAGTGCTGAAAACGCAAGTGCGAGAATGCGCGCACGGCGGAGGGTCATGACAAGGAGTGTAGCGCGGCGCCACCAGGCAATTGGAGACGCTGGCCGCGGTCTACACCACAAATTTCCCAGCCTGGCCCTCCACGGTCTGGACCAGCTCCCGATTGCGGCGGCTGAGGTCTGACACCTCGCGGATAGAGTCCCCGATCTTCCGGCTGCCGGCGGATACCTCCCGCATGAGGGCCGTCACTTCACCGCTGATCTGCACGAGCTTGGCCATCTCTGAAAGGATGAGCTGTGACCCTCCGGCAATCTCTCCGATGCCGCCGGTCACCTGCTGCCCGAAGTCGCGCATCTGCTGCAGGTTCTCCATGACAGACTGGCTGCCGCGCCACTGTTCGCGGAGCGCATCCCGGACTCCGGCTTCCAACTCGCTGACGGTACTCACAATGCTTCTCATGGACTCAAAGCTGGCGTCAGCAGAGGTGTTGGCCCCTACGATGTTGTCCACGTAGGCGCGCGTCTTCTTCAGCTCGCCTGAGATGATCTTGCTCTGCCGGGACGCGTTCTCCGCGAGGCTACGGATTTCGTCCGCCACAACGGCAAATCCCCTGCCGTACTCGCCCGCGTGCGCGGCCTCAATGGCGGCGTTCATCGCCAGGAGGTTGGTCTGCGCACTGATGTTGGCGATGAGTCGGTTGGCCTGCTCCAGGTGCTCTGACTGTTCCACAAACTCACCGACGCGGTCGGCAACCTCGCGAATGGCGGTACGCCCGCCTTCGGTCTCCGTGACCAGCTGCGATACCTTCCCGTCCACCTGCTCCAGGTTCTGGCTGATAGACGCGATGTTCGCAGTCATCTCCTCAACGGCGGCCGCAGACTCCTCAATGCTCCGTGAGAGATGGGCTATCACCTGTTCCAGGCTGCTGATGTTGCCGGTGATCTCTTCAACCGAGGCCGAGCCCTGGCTGATGCTCCCATCCTGCTGATTGATCTTGCCGCTGATCCTGTCCACCAGCTCTGTGATTCCATCAGCTTCCTTGCGGCTTGCATCCGCCTGCGTATCCAGCTTCACGGCGCTTCCCGCCATATCGCCGGCGGCGCCCTGGACCTCCGTGATGATCTCCGAAAGCTTGTCCACAAACCCGTTGAAGTGGCGACCGAGCCGCCCGATCTCATCGTTGCGGCTTGCCTGGAGGCGCTGGCTGAGATCACCGTCCCCCTGAGAGATCTGCTTCATGTTGTCCGCGGCAATGGTCAGGGGGCGGGCAACCATCCTGCCTATGACCCACACGATTGCCGCGCCACCAACGATCATCAGTCCGCTGAGCGTGAGGAGCAGCTGCAGAATCTGGCGCGCTGCGGCCTCCTGCAGCGCAGAAGTGTCCACAACACTCACTATCTGGCCGTCAATGCTTCCGGAGAAATCGGTCAGCGGTATGTAGGCCAGGCTGAACTGGCCAACCGTGTCCAGCTGGGTGCGCCGGGTCTCCTGCAAGGCCGTAATGACCTCAGCCTGAACCAGGTCCTCCGGGACAATCCACTCGTCGCTCACCCCGGAGACCAGGCTGTCCCCAATCCGACCCTGAAACGCGGACTCGTAGTCCTCCTCAAAGAACAGCTGCTCTGCCGCCTCGTTGTTGATGAGCAGAATGATTCCGGTCCGCAGTTCCGAGTCCAGGAACGGGACAATCTCGGTTGGCTGGAAGTACACCTCCACCGTGCCCAGCAGTCTGCCCGCATCCCTGATTGGTGCGATTCCTCGGATCACAAAGCCACCCCGGCCAAGCTCCACCGCCTGCAGTGGCTCTCCGGTAGCCTCAACTTCCACGATGGTGCCACGAAATCCGGAGAGATCATCGCCGGCCCGGTCTGTCCAGCTACGGTAGAAGCTGGTAGCCGGTGCAACGTGGAAGTGTACTCGGTAGTTCTCAACGCCCGCTGCCCGGCCCAGGGCGTTCACAATTGGGTCCACCTCCGCTGCCAGCGCCCGTCTTCCCGCATCCCGGTCTGGATTCCGATAGGCTTCGCGGACTGCTTCCAGCTCTGCAAAGACCGTTGCCACCTGCAGGCCTTTGCTGGAGAGCTCTTCAATCAGCTGCTCCACAAGCTCCGCCTGTGCCCGCAGGTTGCTTTCCAGTGGGCCCTGGGAGGCACCTTGCACGGCGCGTGCCGATATGAAGCCCACCGTGATCAGAACCGCCAGAACCAGGATGATGACCAGCAGCGAAACCCGCTGGGCGATTCTCAGGTTTCGCATTCGCACCGTCTCCCCATGATGTCCTACACTTCTGCTGAGCCAGATTTCCGTGCGGGACCTCGGCTCCTTTGTAATCGATCCAGATTATAGCCCGGAGGACCGGAATGCTAGCAACCATTCGCTTACGAGCAACAGCAGCCATAGCCCTTGTTGCCCTGGCCGTCGGCGGGGGAGTAGTGGTGCTCCTGAGCACGCTGGGCACGGTGGTTGCAACCGCTGACACAATCTACGAGCGAGACTTCCTTGCCATGAACCGTCTGGTTGAAGCAGATCGGGATGCCTACCAGTCCCGCCTGGCGATGCTGCACCTGCTTGCCGGCATCACTGATCAGAGCACGGAGGAGCTCCAGGCCGAGATCCGGGACAACCGGGATCAGGTTTCCACACGCTTTCAGGACTTCCTGGACTTCAGCGGGCGCGACGAAAGCGATGCCGCGGTTCGCACGGTCCTTGATGGCTTTGGATTGTGGGATCGGAGCACGGATGTCCTGATCCGGCTCCACGCCGAGGGGGATACCGTGCGAGCGCTGGATCTCTATCAGGACGGTACCTATGACACGGCGTTTCGTGCCCTCCGGGGAGCCCTGGACGATCTGACAGTTGAGTTCCTGGCGGTGGCCGAGCAGGATTTTGCCGCGCTGGTGACAGACGTCACACGCGCTGAACGCTTCTACCTCATCAGCTCGGCAATCGTTGCCGTGGCCGTGCTGATCCTGGCAGTGGTGCTTTTCCGGGGCATGCTTTCTCCAATCGCACGGACTCGCAAGCTCATGGCGAACATCGCCAGCTCGGAGGCGGACCTCAGTCAGCGAATGGCGGTGCGCGGGAACGATGAGATCGCAGACCTGTCCCGTGACTTCAACCGCTTTCTGGAGCAGCTCGCCGTCAATGTCGGCTCCATCCGGGACGTTTCGGTGGAGACTCGCCGTGTGAAAGATGAGGTTGGGCGCAAGGCAAGCGAGTCCACCTCTGCCGTAACTGAGATCACGGCGAACGTGGAGTCCATGCGGAGTCACATGGGTTCACTGGATGAGGCGGTTTCCGCTACTGGAGCTGCCGCCCAGACAATTGCGGAGCAGGTTACGGGTCTGCGCGAGAGCACCGAATCCCAGGCAAGTCTGGTGGAGCAGTCCACTGCGGCGGTGACACAGATGACCGCGTCAATATCCAGCGTAGCCGGAGTTGCCGAGCGGCGGCTGGCCTCTCTGGGAGTGCTGGACAGTGCAATTCAGGACGGTGCCCAGGCCGTCAGCTCCAGCGTAACGGCCCTGGACCAGATCTCAGGCCAGGTGGCGAATGTCCGGGAGATCACGGAAATCATCAGCGGCATCGCGAAGCAGAGCAACCTTCTGGCGATGAACGCCGCTATTGAGGCAGCACACGCCGGAGACGCCGGGCGTGGTTTTGCCGTTGTGGCCGAGGAGATCCGCAAGCTGTCTGAATCTGCCGGTGAGCAGTCTGGCGGAATCCGGGACATCCTGGAGCAGATGATCACGGACATTCAGGGCGCCGACGCCGTCGGGAAACAGACCAGCGAAACCTTTGAGCGGGTGACGGTACAGGTGGCTGAGCTGAAGAACGCACTCCGCGAGGTTTCCTCCAGCATGGACGAGCTCAGCAGCGGCGGCGCGCAGGTCAATGAGGCAATGGGTCAGATCCGCGATATCACCACCCGGGTGGCCGGAAGCGCGGCCGACATCGCGGAAGCCCAGAGCAGCATTGATTCCCGTATCGGCGGCGTGGGCCAGCTGACAGGCGTTGTTGTGGCCGGGATGGACGAGATCGCCCACGGGGCCGGCCACATCAGTACCGAGATGACCGAGCTTCAGGAAGCTACCGAGCGGCTCTCGGATCTTGTAGCCCGCCTGGACGCGGAGATTTCCCGCTTCACGGTGGAGCGGACCTGAGAGCCTGATCGCCCGCGCATCTGTGGGCTGCTGTTACACGATGGTCTTGAGGCCCGGCTCCTTGCCCGGCTTCCACTTGATGGTGCAGCCCACCGATGGATGCTGTTCCTGCGGCATTGCCGTCCCGGAAAGGACTGCATCTACCGCAGCGCCAAGGTCCGCTCCGGTGACGGGGGCATCGGTCTTGGGTCTGCTTGCGTCAAAGCGTCCCCGATAGACCAGCGTGTGATCCGCGTTGTACAGAAACAGGTCCGGAGTACACACCGCCCCGTAGTCGGCTGCAACTTCCTGGCTCTCGTCGTAGAGGTAGGGGAAGCTGAAGCCCTGCTGCCGTGCAAGGTCTGCCATGGCTTCCGGGCCATCTTCCGGATACTTGCTTGCGTCGTTGGCGCTGATTGCCACGGTGGATAGTCCCTGCCCGGTCCACTTCGCCGTCTGCGCGGTGAACTCCGCTATCATATGCTTCACGTAGGGGCAGTGATTGCAGATGAAGGCCACCAGCAGCGGCTTCCCACGGAAATCAGCGAGGGAGACGGTGTTGCCGCTTGTGTCGGGGAGGCTGAAGTCCGGCGCCTTGCTGCCGAGCGTTACCATGGAAGACTGTCCTGCCATGTTGGTTCTCCTTGTACGATTGATGAGCTTGAAATACGCCCGAATCGCCGTCTTCGGCAAATGGCTGCGTTTCCAATCGTCGGGCCGGAGACTTGCGCGTTTGCAGGGGGGCGGCGTCAGCGCAGCAGGAGCACCTGAAGGTCGTTCACATTGGTGCCGGTTGGACCGGTCTCAAGCAGAGCGCCGAGGTCCCGGAGAACGGGAAGGGCGTCGTGGGAATTCAATGCCGCTTGTACCCGAGCGGCCTGGGCCCGGGCTTCAGAAAGATGCTGCGATGCAAAGATTGCGCCGGCAGCGTCCGTTGGGCCGTCCGTCCCGTCCGTGGCAAGACTTGCAAAGGCAAAGTCACCCCATGCATCCGGGTTCTCACTCATCAGACTCAGGACGGCAAGGCCCAGTTCCTGATTTCGTCCCCCGGTACCTGGTGACGGCCCCAGTGTCACGGTTGTTTCCCCACCTGCAAGAACACACGCCGGAGCATGCAGGTCCAGCGCTCTTCGGCGGAGGTCCCGCGCCACAGCCGGAAAGAGCCCCGCCATCTCCCTTGCCTCACCAACCAGTCCACTCGTGAGTATCCACGGCGCGTAGCCGCGGGCCTCTGCTTCAGCCGCCGCGGCGCGGATCGCCCCGAGGCCGGAACCCACGATCAAGTTCACCACACCGTCCGCCGGCCACGCCTCCGCCGCGGGCGTGTCAGGGATCAGACCAGCGGCTCCAGCCTCAAGGACCTCCCTCGCGGCCCTCGGCACCGAGCTCCGGAGTCCGTAGCGGTCCAGGATGGCGAGTGCATCTGCAAAGGTTCCGGAATCCGGCGCTGTCGGGCCGGAGGCGATAGAGGACAGATCGTCGCCGATCACGTCTGACAGAATCAGGGAGAGAACCCGCGCTGGCCGCGCAAGGGCTGCAAGGCGTCCGCCCTTCAGTCGGGACAGGTGTTTGCGGACACAGTTGATCTCGGATATCGGGGCCCCGGACGCAAGCAGGTGTTGGCTGACCGCCTGCAGGTCCGGAAGGCTGAGATCGGGGAGGTCCGAGTCCGGGAATGAACGCGCGCGGAAGGGATCCGCAAGGAGCGCCGACCCGCCGCCGGAGAGGAGTACCAGAAGCACGGTGTCCGCGTCTGAGGAGGCAAGCAGATCCTCCGCGGCGTCCGCAGCGGCAAGGCCCTTAGCGTCCGGGACGGGGTGTCCCGCCTCCCGGATCTCCAGCCCCGGGATCTTCCGGTCCGCGTGACGGTGTTTGGTAATGACCAGGCCGCCGGAGAGGCGGTCACCGAGGATATTCGCGGCCGCCGCCGCCATCGGGACAGCCGCCTTCCCGATTGCAAGGATCTTCACCCGCGTTCCGGGTGTCAGGGGAATCCGGACCGCTTCAACATGTTTCTCCCCGGCGCCGATGGTCCCGCCGCCGCCACCCCCAGCGGGCCTGGCTACAGGGGCCAGCGCCACCAGGTCTTTTCCGTCCATCCGGAGACAGCGCCGAACCATGGTGCCCGGATCTGCGGCGTGTAACGCGGCGTCCAGGATTGCGCGGAGATCAGTCAGTGGGTCAGACGGGGGCACAGACGTAACTTCGCTCACTTCGGCTCCCGCGCCGCCTCGGGGCCCGTCGTTGCTTCGGTCACAAACTCCGCGATTGCGGGCACCAGCCCTTCTGCAAGCGGCACCGAGGGGTCGCTGTAGGCCGCGTTCTGGGACGCCGCGTTTCCGGGCTCCGCCTGCTTGAGCACGTGCGACATGGACTCCAGCACCAGCGCCCGGCCGTCACCCGCGGCCTCTGCCAGCTCATCCGCGTCCCCCGCCGGAACCTGGATGTCCGCACCGCCGCCAATTGCCAGGAGCGGGACCGGCAATGCGCCCGCAAGCGCCATAGGATCCCGACGAACCACCGAGATGAGATAGGGCTGCACGGAGGGGCGAAGGATTGCCTGGATTTCCGGGGCGCTAACCTCGGTGGTCTGCCCGACTGTAAGTGCCTCCATCGCGGCCGTGGCCTGCTGCATGACCTCGCCGTCAGACGGAAACTGCGCGGAGAGCTGATTCAGGATCAGTTGGTCAAAGCGCTTGGCAGACCCGGCGACGGTGATAACCCCGGCCAGTCGGTCGCGAGCTTCCGGCGCGCCGGCCAGGAGCTCCGAGTCACCAGAAGAAGTTGCGGCAATGAGGGAGACCAAGGCGCCTTCGCTATGACCGAGGAAGAACAGGGGTCCGGTTATGCCGGCCTGCCGGCTCCAGAGTGCCCATGCAACCAGATCTGCTGCCAGATCGTCTATGCGCAGGTCTTCTTCCCGCATACCCGGCGCGGGTGAGCCGGCAATGCCGCGCTTGTCGTATCGCAGGGTTGCGATTCCTTCATCGGCGAGTGCTTCCGCTAGCTCCCGGAGGCCGTTGTTTCTGCCGGGTAGGAGCGGGCTGTTCCCGTCTCTGTCGGTTGGTCCGGAGCCTGCCACAATGATGACCAATGGCATTTCCGGGCTGCTTCCCCCCCTGGGTTCCACGAGCGTGCCCGCAAGCGTAACGCCGTCCCGGGTCAGGGTGACTTCCGTCCCGCGCCTTGGGCTCGCCTGTTCCGCCCCACCGGTACCTGTTGCTTCCGAGTCTGAGCCCGCTGCGCTCCGGGTCAGACTGAAGCTGCCTCCAGCCGGGCTCTGGGTGAAGGTTCCGGTGATGTCGTCTCCTTCGGTCCAGCTTCCGCTGAACACGGCTTCAGGCCCCCCGGTCTGCAGCACAAAGCGGACGGCCGTCCCGTCAGCAAATCCGGATTCGCCGGAGACCGGCGATAGCGGAAGATCGCTCGCGCCCTGCGCGGGAATGGAGATGCTGCCCGACTTGGTGTCCTGGGAGAAGCGGACCCGGATCTCAAGGATCTGCCCGGTTACGTCAATCCGGCCCCTCCAGCTTCCAGCGAGGAAGTCCGGAACGGCACCTGCGGTTTCCGCCATATCTGCCTCCGTGTTCTCAACAGTGGTACAGGTTACAAGAAGTATGATGGCAGCCGCTGCAGCCGCAAGCAGACGGACGGAGCTTTGGAAGCGCTGCGGCCGATGCTGCCGGGGAAATTCCACGTGTTTCCTACTTCGCATTATCGTTTTCTGCAGCCGATTATTCACGGTCGGTCCCCAGGCGCTGGAAAGCGCCGGATTCATCGCCAATACTTGCGTTCGTGCGCTCCCGAATAGTCCGGAACACCATAGTTGCCAACATCGCAATCCCGCTGGTTTTCGGCGGTTTCCTGCGTGAACTCATGGTTCAGCTCTTCAACCCCGGCGTGGAAACGGGCTTTGCCGAGCGCATTGTGTTCTCCATTCGCCCGCTCACCATCGGCACGGTCCTGCTCCTCGGAAGCATAGCGGTTGCCGTTGTCCTTCTCCGCCTCCGCCCCCTCTTCCGGTTCCTGGCCGGCCAACCTGAAAACACTGCGCGCGCCCGCAGCGCTATCATATTTGTCCCGTGGTTCCTGGTGGTGCTTCACCTGGTCCTGTGGGTACTGGGCGTGACCCTGGTCTACGCGCTTGTGTACCGCAGCTGGATGGGTGTCGGCGGCACTCCCTACATCAAGAGCATTCTGAACGCGCTCGCAACGGGGCTGATCACCGGGACAGCGTGCGCCCTGGCAATGAACACCATTCTGCTGCCCGCATTGCGGCCCAGACCAACCTGCTGGCAATGAACGCAGCCATAGAGGCCGCGCACGCCGGTGCTTCAGGAGCAGGTTTTGCCGTTGTATCGAGCGAAATCCGGAACCTCGCGGAGAGCAGTGCTGACCAGTCCAAGCGAATCAAGACCGAGCTGGACGCCACTCGTGACCAGCTGTCCACGGTCTCCGGCGAGACCCGGAATGCCGTCTTCTCCTATGACGCGATGGCGGAGCTGGTGAGGCAGTCAACCGAGATTGCCGAAGGCGTGTCCCTTGCCCTGAACGAGCAGCAGTCCGGCAGTACGAAGGTTCTGGACGCCTTGCGAACCACATGAATCAGGCAACTCGATCCCAGGGAGAAGCGTCCGCCCGCATTGATCGGGAAAACCAGCGGGTGGAAGAAGGGATGTCCCGCGTCAGGGAGTTCAGCGAAAGCCTGGCGGATACCGTGAGCGCACTTTCCCGCGCGGCAGAGGAGATCAAGGATCTGGCCTCCCGGATCGCATCTTTGTCTCAGCAGAACGCCACGCGCATCAGTGGAATTGTCAGCTCGCTCGGCCGCTTCCGGGTCTAGGAAGCGCCGCAAGTCACCGGATGCAGGACGCCTGACTACACCAGCTCATTCACCTGACCCGCGCGGCGTCCTCCGCCACTCCGCTCTGCGGCGATCTCCGCGCGCGCATCCCGGGCAAGCCGGTAGGCTTCGGCTGCCACCCGGAGATCCGCGGCGCTGGGGTCTGAGACGGCGAGTGCCGCCATCCGGACGGTGTTGGCTTTTTGCAGCGTTGCCCGAGGGTTTCCGGGGACCTCGCTGAGCTCAACCTTGATTCGCCCGCCAACGGCAAGTGCTTCTCCGTCTGCGCCGCGCGCGGTCTGGAGCTGGATCCCGCTGGCGGCGTGACCACCGAGCGCTGCCTGGTGGGCCTGCTCGTGTCGGCGTACTACCCGATCCCGATTGATTGCCTCTGGCGTGGTTTGCTCTTCCGTTGCCCCGGAGCCCAGGCCTGGCGCATCGGTACCGCCCGGGGAGTTTGATCCTTCCGGCCCGCGGCCAACGATATCCGCGTGACGCAGCGGTTCGGAGGTCCGGGCGCTGTTCTCCGCAGCCCCGCGACGGATGACAACCACCGGATCCCGGGACGGACCACCACCACGGGTGACTGCTGCCGCGGTTGAGGTCTGATCGGTGCCCGGAACCGGGCCGGGCATGGCGGGTGGCGGAGGCTGCCAGCCGCTCCGGATTCCGTAATCCACCACTACCCGCATGTGTGGCTAGTTGGCCTCCGGTTTCCCGCCCTCGCCGGTGTAGAGGAAGCGCTTGATCTTCCGGGTAGGCGTCCGGACAAAGGGCTCGTCCTGCGGAATGATCTGCTGCAGGCGGGAGAAGCTGGACAGCTGTGCGTTCACGCGCCTGCGCAGCTCGGCGAGGAAATCGCTGATGGCCTCCGGAGTATCGGCTGCCCGGTTCTTCACTGAATCGCCAATCCTCGCGAGGTAGTCCTGCAGCGCCTCGTAGTTCACCCGTACCCGCGCTACCAGACCCCGGTTTTCTTCCTCGTAGACCAGGGACTCTTCAACAAACTCCTGATTGTCTATGACCGCCTCAATGGCCTCGGGGTAGATGTTCTCCCCGCTTGGGCCAAGAATCATTGTCTTGGTCCGGCCCCGGATTGCCAGGTAGCCGTCCCGGGACCAGGCACCACGATCCCCCGTGCTGAACCAGCCGTCCTCGGAGAGCACCTCGGCCGATTTCTCCGGCTCCCGGTAGTAGCCGACCATGATGCTGGGGCCCCGGACCTCAATGTCTCCGATGCCGTCCTCGTTCTGGTTTGACAGGCGGACCTCAAGTCCGCCCAGCACCGGACCGGTTGCCCCGGGTTGCTGCTTGCCCGGACCAATCCCGGAGATCAGAGGCGATGTCTCTGTGAGACCGTAGCCGATGGCATAGGGGAACCCGCCGTCGTGCAGGAAGCGCTCCACTGCAGGGTCCAGCGGCGCGCCGCCAATGCCAAAGTACTTCATCCGTCCACCAAAAACGGAAATGAGCTTCTTCACCGCAATCCGGGACAGCAGTTTGCGGAAGAGCGGCCGGCGATAGAGGCGCGCCGTGAGGCTGTCACCCCGGAACTGGGGTGCAACGCGGCTGCGGTAGATCTTCTCAATGAGCAACGGCACTGAGCACATCGCGTGCGGGCGGATCTCGCTCAAGGCAGGTAGGAGAACGGAGACGGAGGGCGGTCGCTTCAGATACCAAATGCTCATGCCGCGCACCATCATCATCAGCATCCCGATTGTGCACTCATAGGTGTGCGCCAGCGGGAGGATACCCAGGTGCCGCTCTCCCGGCCGCATGTCAGTGAGCTTGCCGGCTTCAATCGCGTTCCAGGAGAGATTGCGGTTGGTCAGGACAACGCCCTTGCTGCTTCCGGTGGTGCCGGACGTGTAGATGATACAGGCGATATCGTCCGGTTCTACGGTGACAGCCGAATCGCCATCCGCGTACGAATCCGTCGCAAGCTGGGCGATGTCCTGGATCTGCATGTCGGGCGCGTCTGCAGGGAGGCGCTTTCGCATCTCCTCGCTGGTCACGAGCAGCGTAGACCCGGAATGACTGAGGATGTTTCCGATCTCCGCTGGGGAGAAATCCGGGAGGATAGGAACAATTACCGCACCAATGTGATTGATGGCAAAGTAGGCAACCGGCCACTCCGGACGGTTCTCGCTGAGGAGTGCTACCCGATCCCCTCGGCCAATGCCCGCCGCAGTCAGGCGGGATGCGGTGCGCCGGATCCGGGAGGCAAACTCGCGATAGCTGAAGGGCTCCTCACCGATAGAGCCGAAGGCCGGGGTGTCGGAATACAAACGAACAGCGGTCTGCCACAGATGCTGCAGAGTGAGCCGCTGCTCAAATTCGGGGTGCTGTTTCATTTCCTGACCAGTATACACCCCTTCATGGGGCGCGTGCTCAACGCTCTATCAGGATGATGCTGATGTAGCCACCGGCAAGCGCGCCCATGGAGGCAATGCCCGTGATGCGGTGCTCCAGAGAACCTTGCTCCCACACAAAAGCGTTCAGACCAAAGCCGACGACCGCCGCTGCGTTGAGCAGCGTGTGCGGCCAGACCCTCGCAAGCCGGTCCCGATAGGCGATGGTCCCCAGAACCTGGCTTGTAAGCATGCTGCCCATGGTGCTGATTCCCAGAACCGGATGGAGCACCGACAGTGCACCTTCTTCTTCCACGCCAATAAACCCGAAGGCGGCGGTAGCGCTGGCGAGCCCCAGGCTCACGTAGCCGCTGATCCGGTGCAGTCCGGTTTGCCGAATAAACTCCGGCACGGTTCGTCCGTCGCCTTCGGCGTCCTGTGCAATCACCGGCGCGGCGGCGATTGCGGCCACAACGGCGAGCATAAGCATCCGTTTCCATGCGGTTGTCTTGTGTTGTCTCATGTAACCGAAAGGTACGAAAGCAGGTCGCCCGGGGCGAGCAGCGCGCGGAAATTGTGAGGGCCCATGCGTACCGGACGTCCGGTATCAAAGATTGCTTCCTCCGGTGCCTCGTCGGAGAGGATGTCCCTTACGAACACGGCCGGCGCGCCACCCTCGGACAGGCCGAGCAGGGGACCGATGGCTGTCTGCTGTTCCTCCGCGGAGAAATTGAAGGCGCAGACGAGCACCCCCGCCTCATCCGGCAGGCGAAGGAGTACGCTGAGGACCGCGGCATTGCCAGTATCCGGTGCCCCGAGGTACTCACTTTCCGCGATGCGGAAGGTACCCCGCTGCTCCAGGATGTAGCGGAGGCGGTTTGCAAAGCTGCCAGGCTGAGACAGTTGGTCTTCCAGGCTCCCGTACAGGCTTCGGGCGGCGGGAAGCTCGGCTTGCGCCTCCGGGCCGGGCGTCCGCAGGCCGTAAGCACCGCGATTTACCCAGCGGGTATCACCGTCGGCCAGCAGGTTCACCACCGCTGCCGGTGCAAGGGGCACCGCCCCCACAATGTCCCAGCCGGAGATGGCGAACACCCCCGGGAGCAGGGCGTTGAAGGCGGCAAGCAGCAGGTGCGCCCGACGGACCCGATCCAGCTCGCCGTCCACCATGTCATCGTAGTTGGACAATCCAAGCGCGGCCGCACAGAGACTTGCCATGGTGCAGGCAATTCCGTTCTGGCTCGGCAGGTTTCCCAGACCCGGGGAGGCGAGGAGGCGGGTTGCGAGCTCCTCGCGGATCTTCTCCCGGAGTTCAATGCCGGTGAACTCTTCCTCTTGCAGGGTGTAGCGATCGTTCGCGTGGTTGCTCCAGAAGTGCACCAACTCCATGGTCAGCTCATCGTGGTTTTGCAACGCGTGCACCAGGCTCGCGGGATCCACGCCAAACTCCACCATCTCTGCAAGCATCAGCCGGAGAAAGCTGCAGTTGCCCGTCACCAGCGCGTGCTGCACCGCAGGCCGGGTTACAAAGTCATAGGAAAGGTCAGCGCCGCGGTCTCCCATCGCCACCAGGTCGTCAATGGAAAGGTTCAGTTCCTGGAAGCTGAAGCCGCCGTGGCGTCGCACCATACCGGCAATCAGCTCGTTTACGGTGCGCGACAGGGGATGCCCCTCTGCAAAGGCGGGCCCACCTTCCGGCGGTGGCTCCAGGCCAAGAAAGCCGTTGGCATCCAGGCGGAGCATCCCTTCGCCGAGCACGTACAGCGAGTGCACCGCGTCGCCAAGGACCAGCCGGGCCGCGGTCATGGACGGGTGGAGCCAGCGCAGGCTCGGTTGACCGTCCTTGAAGTAGTGCAGGTAGACCCATCGCCGTGCAATCCCGTCAACGCAACGGATTTCCGGGGTGCAGCTGTAGTTGCTGTCCTTGATTCCAGGTTCGGCAAAAATTACCCGGGGCAGCCGACCTGGCAGATAGCCGCTCTGTGTAAGGAGGTCCACCGCCTCCGGTGGAAGGTTGACGCTATCGTGACCTTCCGGCACTTCCGGGAGCAGGTTCCAGTCGGCCTCATCAACAGGAATCATGTAGAAGAGACCTGGCCATGGCGCTACTCCGCGCTCCGCCAGCCGCCAATCGGGTCCCTTGCCGGTATGTCCCGGGATCAGGTCCCCGATGACCGTGATTCCCCGGGCCCGCGAGCGGTCAATCATGTGCCGGTAGGTCTCTTCGTCTCCAAACTCCGGATCCAGGTCGAAGCTGCATCGATCAAAGTCCCCGTCAATGCTCGGGGTCCAATCTCCGTTGCGGTATCCGCCCCCGCGCTTGATCGGTCCGGTGTGAATTGCGGTGACGCCCAGGTGGGCCAGCAGGTCCAGAGCCTGAGGATCCGCCCAGCGTTCCGCCACCGACTCGCCGGGTGCGTGCAGGGTGGAGGAGGGATAGGCGGTGTACCAGACAGCGGCCTGTCTCACCGCATCGCGTGCCCGGGCAAAGCCAAAGCGACGAGGCGTTTCCACGGGCGGGAACACCTCTGTGAGGAGGCGTTCGGCGTGCCTGAGCATGGCCAGCTCCCGCAGGCGTTCCAATTCGCTGCTGTCCTGTTCCATGTGGCCCCTATCCATGTGCCTCTTCGGCGGCTCCGTCAAGCTGAACGTGCAGCCATCTGCCGCTGCGGAAGCCGGCCCAGAGGATAAGAGCGTGGCTCAATTGATAGCTCGCAAAGCCTGTCCATGCCCCGATCACCCCCAGATTGAAGCCAAAGATCAGCAGCGCAGAAAGCCCGAGGATGAAGAGCAGGTTGGTTGAGGCTTCGCTGGCGAACACAAAGCGCCCCCAGCCGTTATGGGTGAAGACAATCTCAAACGAGTAGCCGAGCACCTCTACAAAGAAGAACGGTGCAAAGAAGCGGAGCCCGAGGTAGCCGAGGTCCCGGAGCCCCGGCTCCACCCCAAAGAGTGCCAGGACAAGCCCGGGCGCCGTGATGATAAAGGCGAGTACCACCACCGCGATGCCGGCCGCAAGCACCTGCTGCGCAAGCACCACCTTGCGTGCCGACTCCGGCGCTTCTGCCCCCAGGGCATTTCCCACAAGGATTGCCGCGCCGTTTGCAAAGCCGCCCACTATCGTTTTGTTGATCCGGAACAGCGCGAACATCAGTCCAGTGACCGCCAGTGCCTCCGTGGAGATGCGCTCGACCATGCTCTGGAATCCCAGGAAAATCAGGAGGGCCGCTGAGTTCTGGAGGGCGGGCGGAGCCATAACCTTGATCATGGTGCGCACCAGGGTCCGGCGTGGCAAAGCAAAGGTGCGCAGCGCAAAGTCTCGCAGCGCAGGAGCAAGGCGCGCATAGGACACCAGGATCAGGGCCGCGAGCCCATCCGCAGCTACGGTTCCCAGGGCCGCGCCGCGAATTCCCAGTGCGGGAAACCCCAGGTTTCCGAAGATCAGGAGCCAGTTGAAGAACACGTTGGCCGCGTTGCCCACCAGCGTCGCCGCCATCACCACCCCGGTTCGGTGGACCGCGCCCAGGAAGCCGCGGTGCGCCGCGGCAACCGCCATGAGGAGGACACCCCAGCGCACCGTCAGGACGTACTCGGTGGCCTGACCCCGAACTGCCGTGTCCGAGATCAGGAGTCTGAGGATGCCGGGAACCAGCGTAGAGAGCAGCAGCGCAAGACCCGCGGTTCCCAGGGCCACCACGGCTGCCTCCCCCAGGACACTTCCGGCGTGATCCGTGCTCTCTCCGCGGCTGCGTGCCCGGCCAAAGCGGCGGCTGGTCACGGCCTGGGCGCCAAGGAGGTTGGGCCACGCGAGCGTGAAGAGCACACCGGTGGTCATGGTTCCAATGCTTGCGGCCGCCAGGGTTACGGTGCCCAGGCGACCGAGCATGGCCAGGTCAATGATTCGCATGAGGTACTGGCTCATGTTTCCGGCAAGCAGTGGGGCACCGAGGGCCACGATGCGGCCGATACGCGCTCCCAGGGGCGTATCCGGGCCGGGGATCTGTGTTCTGTCCAGGTTCTCCTCCGTGCCGGGCCGTGGCTTGGCCGAGGGGCGCGGGAAGCGTAGCATAAGCACAAGCACCATGCCCCAGGATCCAACCGAACGCGCAAACGAGGAGCTGCGGACTTTCATCTACGCGGTGTCCCACGATCTGCGCTCGCCCTTGTTCAGCCTCAGCGGCTTTGTCAACGAGTTGCGACAGGGCCTTCAGATTCTCCTGGAGCAGGTCCCGGCCCCGCTGCGAGAGCGGAACGCGGAGCTCATCGATACACGAATCCTGGAGTCCATGGGCTACATTGAGCGGGCCAGTGGACGCCTGCTGACCATGACCAACTCGCTCCTTGAGCTCGGCCGGCTCGGCCGCTACGAGCTCCAGCCCGAGCCGCTCGCGTTCCCGGAGCTGGTGAGCGAGATCCTCGCCGGCTACGCCATGCAGATCCGGGAAAAGAACCTGACGGTACACACGGATGTCTGCAGCGAGCTCAGGGCCGACCGGAAGGCGGTGAACCGGATCCTCGCGAACCTCCTGGACAATGCGGTGAAGTTCGCCCCGGCCGAGGCTGGAGAAGTGCGCGTGCAGGCGGACTGTGACGCAGGCACCTGCCGGATTTGCGTATCAGACAACGGTCCCGGGATGGATCCTCGGACCGCCGAGGCGGTGTTTGAACCGTTCCGGCGCGGAGCAGGCCCCGATATTCCTGGGGAGGGAATGGGCCTTGCCATTGTCCGGAGCCTGGCCCGGAGGCTTGGTGGCGATGTCACTGTCGAAACCACACCGGGTCAGGGCGCGGAGTTCACTGTGATAATCCCGAGCCCTCATCCCGCTTAGATCTGCACGGCCAGGTGTTGCCCACGGTATTGGGCGTCGCGGAGCGCCCGGATTTCCTCGCTCGCGAGGTAGTCGTCAAAGGGCATCCGGCGGTCAATCAAGCCTTCCGGCGTGAACTCAATGATGCGGTTTGCAACAGTGGACACAATCTTGTGGTCGTGGCTGGTGAACAGGATCGGGCCGCGGAAATCGATCATCGCGTCGTTCAGGGCCTCAATGCTCTCCAGATCCAGGTGGTTCGTTGGCTCGTCCATGATCAGCACGTTCGGGCCTGTCAGCATGAGGCGCGAAAACATGCACCGAGCCTTCTCTCCACCGGACAGCACGCTCACCGGCTTCAGTGACTCCTCTCCGCTGAACAGCATCCGGCCAAGGAAGCCGCGCACGTAGCTCTCCTCCTCCACTTCGCTGTACTGCCGAAGCCAGTCTGTGATGCTCATCGCGCTTTCAAAGTAGGGATTGGCATCGTTGGGGTAATAGCCGCTGGTGATGGTTGCCCCCCACTCAATGGTTCCAGCAAGCGGCTCGTCTTCACCAACCAGCACGCGGAAGAGACTGGTCTTGGATTGGTGGTAGGGGCCGACGAAGGCGATCTTGTCGTCCGGTTGCACGGAGAGGTCAAAGGAGGACAAGGCGGCGCTCGTCTCGCCTTCCGTCTGCACTTTCAATCCTTCAACGTGGAGGATCACCTTCCCCGGTTCCCGAGCGGGCTCAAAGCGGATGTAGGGAGCCTTCCGGCTGGAGGGCTTGATGTCGTCAATGGTCAGCTTCTCAATCAGCTTCTGGCGGCTGGTCGCCTGCTTGGCCTTGGCCGCATTGGAAGCAAAGCGCTGAATAAAGGTCTTCAGCTCGGCGATCTTCTCCTCGCGGCGCTTCTTCTCGTTCTTCAGCTGCTGACGCGCAAGCTGGCTGGAGTGGTACCAGAAGTCGTAGTTACCCACAAAGAGCTGGATTCGCCCGTAATCAATGTCTGCGATGTGCGTGCACACACGGTCCAGGAAGTGCCGGTCGTGGCTGACCACAATGACGGTGTTATTGAAGCGCAGCAGGAAGTCCTCCAGCCACGCAATGCTCTCAAGGTCCAGATTGTTGGTGGGCTCATCCAGCAGCACAATGTCAGGATCGCCAAAGAGGGCCTGGGCCAGCAGCACCCGCACCTTCTGAGCACCATCCAGCTCTCCCATCTGTTTCTTCTGGCTTTCGGTGTCCAGTCCCAGCCCGGAGAGCAGGCGGCTTGCGTCAGCCTCCGCTTCCCAGCCTCCGAGCTCGGCAAACTCGGCCTCCAGCTCCGCCGCTCGGATCCCGTCTTCCTCGGTGAAATCCTCCCGCTCGTACAACGCATCCTTCTCCTGGCGTACCTGGTACAGGCGCGCGTGACCCATGATCACCGTGTCCATCACGCTGTACTCGTCAAACTGGAACTGGTCCTGGCGGAGGATGCCCAGGCGGCTCCCCGGGCTGATGCTGATTTCGCCGGTGTCCGGCTCTAATTCGCCGGAGAGGATTTTGAGGAAGGTGGATTTCCCGGCGCCATTCGCTCCGATCACGCCGTAGCAGTTTCCCGGCGTGAACTTGATGTTGACCTCTCGGAAGAGTGGGCCTTCTCCGAAGCTGAGGCTGACGTTGCTGATGGTGATCATTTTGCCTGTGTGTAGCACGGGACCCGCCCCCATCGACAAGGGCCTCACCTCCGGCCTCGCTTGACGCACCGCGCCGGCCGCGCTCTGCTCTTTGCATGAGTACAGAGAATCCGGGCTCCGGGCCGGGCACCGTGGAGCGCACGCGCGTGTGGAACCGGGACTTCATCCTCCTCTTTCAGGGCCAGCTTGTGTCCGTGGTGGGTGACACGGCTTTCATGATTGCCCTGGGCTTCTGGGTGCTGGCGGAGACGGGATCCTCCGCGGTGATGGGTACCGTGGTTGCGCTCTCCGGCCTGGCCCGGGTGATTGCCGGTCCCGCCGGCGGGGTGTTCGCGGACCGCTGGAGCCGGAAGTGGACCATTGTGGGGATGGACCTGTTCCGTGGCGCGGTGGTGATGCTTGGCGCCATCCTGCTTTTCCGGGGCAACCTCAGCATTCCGGTTGTGCTTGCTGGCGCAGTTGGCATTGGTGCGGCAGACGCCTTCTTCCAGCCCGCGGTTGGTGCAAGCGTTCCGGACCTGGTGCCCCGCGCTCGGCTGGTGGAGGCAAACAGCGCTGTGGGCCTGGTGCAGCCGCTTGCCGGAATCCTGGGAAACTCCCTGGGTGGAGTCCTGTACACCGCCCTGGGCGCACCGCTGCTCTTTGTCTTCAACGCGGTGACCTACCTCCTGTCGGCTGTTTCAGAGAGCTTCATGCGCCTGACCCACCGGCGCCGGGCCACCGCGAGTCCGGTTCCTGCTGACCCCCCGCCACCTGGTGGCGCTGGCGTGGATGGAGCCCTGGAGACAGCCGCGGCTCCATCAGAAGCCGCGACAAGTCACCGTGGAGGCAGCTTCTGGGCAGAGCTTTCGGAAGGCTTCACCTTTGCGTGGAAGCACCGCGCGCTCGGGCCAATGTTTCTCAACGTCGGACTCCTGAACTTCCTGCTGACCATGGGGAGCGTGGTCCTGATTCCGTACTTCTCCCGAACTCCCGGACTCAACGCTGGAGCCTACGGGCTGACAATGACCGCGCTCACCGGCGCATCCCTCATTGGCCTGGGCTTTTTGCAGGCAGTCCGGGTGCCGGCAAAGCGGCGCTTCATGGTCTTTGCAATCGCCGCGCTCGTTTTCAGCGTTGGCCGGATCTTCCTGATCATCCTTCCGGTTCTCCCGGTCATCATGCTGTTTGCCGTGATGGTTGGTTCCGGCGTGGCGGTGATCAACGCCATTCTCATCAGCAGCATCCAGCACATTGTTCCGGAGGAACTCCGGGGAAAGGTCATTGGTTTGCTGGGGACGTTTGCTGGTGCGCTGTCACCGCTCGGCCTATTCATTGGGGGAGTGCTCGGCGATATCTTTCCCATCCCGCTGATCGTCCCCGCGAGCGGACTGGCCGTCCTTGTTGGGTTTATGCCTCTCCTCTTCAACAAATCAGTTGTCACCGCCATGAGTTTTGAATAGACTGTGTTTGTACTTTGATAAATCAAAGTAAGGAGTACGATATGCGGTGGTTCGATATCGGAGCCGGAGTACGGATCACGGTTTTGGTTCTGCTCGCGGCAATCGCGCTGGTTGCCTGCGGGCCCGCAGAAACCGGGCAGACTGCTCCGGAAGTCACTGGAGACGATGGGGTCTTCCGGATTGTCGCAACCACGACCCAGGCGAGCGATCTGGCTCGGATCATCAGCACCGGTGCCGCCAACACAGAGGTTGTGGCCCTCATGGGTGCCGGGGTGGACCCGCACCTCTCCCAGCCGACGGAAGCCGATATCCGGGCAATCAGCAGCGCTGATGTGCTGGTCTACAGTGGCCTGAATCTGGAAGGGCAGTTTGACGCGGTGTTCGCCTCTCTGGAGGAGCAGGGGATTCCCGTCTACGCCATGGCTGATCCGGTCAATCGCGCGGGCTTTGTCATTGGTGCCTTTGAGGAAGAGGCCAACATGCTCGGATCGGACGATCCCCACTTTTGGTTTGACCCCCGGAACTGGGAGATCACCGTGGCCGATTTTGCGGGGATCCTCGCAGAACTGGACCCGGACAATGCCGAGGTGTATGCGGTCAACGCCGAGCGCTATATCCTCCAGCTTCAGCTGCTCTACGATTGGGCGGACCGCGGTATGCGGAGCGTTCCGGGCCCCAGGCGCTACCTGGTCACCTCTCATGATGCCTTCCAGTACTTTGGGGCGGCCTTCGGCTGGAGAATGGCCGCGATCCAGGGAATCAGCACGGAAGACGAGGCTGGAGTAGGGGATATCCAGGACACGGTGGACTTTGTCATCGGGAACCAGATCCCGGTGATGTTTGTGGAGTCCAGCATCTCACCAGTTACCATCCGCGCCGTGCAGGAGGCCATTGCCGCTGAAGGCGGGAGTGTCCAGCTGGGTGTGCGCGAACTCTTTGGCGATGCCATGGGTGTGCCCGGGACATTTGGCGGGACCTACATCGGGATGATTGCGCACAACGTTCTGACCATTCTGCAGTCCTATCAGCGGGCGGGACTGGATCTCAGCATTCCATCATGGCCGGATGGCCTGGAGCCGACTCCTCCCGAGGAGCTCTTGATTGGCAACTGAATCCGGCGTGGATACCGGCAAACGGGGCTCAGCGCAGAGATCCGAGCGCTCGGGTGTTGCCGGGGACGGGGGAGGTAGCGTTGCGCTGCACGTCAGTGACCTGACGGTGGCGTACGAGAGCCGCCCGGTGCTCTGGGACGTTGACCTGGATATTCCGGACGGGGTGCTGGCGGCTGTTGTGGGTCCCAACGGAGCCGGCAAGAGCACACTCATCCGGGCGGCGTTGGGCCTGGTGCCCAAGGCTGCCGGAGAGGTGCGCTTCTTTGGCCAGCCCTACGCGGCGGTTCGCCGCAAAGTGGGCTATGTGCCCCAGCGTGGAAGCGTGGACTGGGACTTCCCCACAACCGTGCTGGACGTGGTCACCATGGGTCTGTACGGCAGGATAGGGTGGGTCCGCCGCCCGGGCCGAGCCCACCGTGCGCTGGCGATGGATGCGCTGCAGGAAGTTGGAATGGCAGACCTCGCGGGCAGACAGATCTCTCAGCTCTCCGGGGGACAGCAGCAGCGCAGCTTCCTGGCCCGCGCGCTTGTGCAGAACGCGGACATCTACTTCATGGACGAGCCCTTTGCCGCGGTTGACGCGGTGACCGAGCGCGCCATCGTGGGGCTTCTCAAGCGGCTCCGGGACCAGGGCAAGACCGTCATTGTCGTTCACCACGATCTGCAGACGGTATCCGAGTACTTTGACTGGGTGGTGCTCCTCAACGTTGAGGTCCGCGCCAGCGGCCCAGTCCGCGTTGTCTTCACCCGTTCTGCTCTGGAGCGCACCTACGGCGGTCACATCGCGTTTCTCCCTTCCGGGCTGCGGGATACGCAGCACAGCCGTTCCGGCCAGTTCGCAGAGCCCCGGGCGCTTGCGGGAAAGGCAGCGCGGGGGCGTCTGTGATGCTATCCGGAGCCGAGGCACCTGGACGCCGTATCCCCACCTGGGCTCGGCTCATTGGGGTTGCCGTGGTCCTGCTCGGGGCGATCGTGCTTCTGGCAATCCTTGCAGGGGTGCGCTTTAGCTACACCCTGCGGGTAGTGAGTGCCGGCGGAGCCCTGCTCGGTCTGGTGTCCGGTGCGCTCGGGTGCTTTGCCGTCCTCCGGCAGGAGAGCCTGCTGGGTGACGCGTTGTCTCACGCTGCACTGCCGGGCGTTGCCCTGGCCTTCCTGCTTGCGGGACGGGAGCTCTGGGTCCTCCTGCTTGGTGCGGCAATTGCCAGCCTGCTTGGCGTCGCGTTCATCCGGCTGATCGTCTCCCGCACCCGAATCAAGCCTGACGGAGCCATGGGAGTGGTCCTTGCCGGCTGGTTTGCCGTGGGGATCGCACTGCTGGTCTTCATCCAAAGCCAGCCGGACGCAAGCCAGGCTGGCCTGGACAGCTTCATCTTCGGCCAGGCCGCGGCCATCGTCCGCACTGATGTCCTGCTGCTGTTGGGCGTAGGCGCAGCCGCTCTGGTGCTGGTGGCGCTCCTGTGGAAGGAGTTCAAGCTCATCACATTTGACCCGGAGTTTGCCGCTGCCAACGGATATCCGACTCGGGTGATCTCCGCCGTGCTTTCCCTACTTGTAGTCGTGGCGATTGTCCTGGGCCTGCAGCTTGCCGGAGTCATCCTCATGGCTGGCATTCTGGTGGCGCCGGGCGTGGCGGCCAGACAGTGGACGGACAACCTTGGCGCGATGGTGGGGCTGGCGGCGGTCTTTGGGGGGGTCTCCGGTGCCAGCGGCGCGATGATATCCGCTGTGGAATCGGACATCCCTACCGGACCGATGATCATTGTTGTTGCGGTCGTCATCGTCCTTCTGTCCCTGGCCCTCGCACCCGGCCGCGGCCTGGTCTGGGCGGCCCGGCGGCGCATGCGCGATCGGGAGCGCTTCCTGCGTACTGCAGTCCTGCGAGATTGCTACCACTACGCCTTCGACCACGCCGGGCCGCGGCAGGCTGTTCCGGGGAGCTTCCTCACGGGCATCCGCGGACCACGGGTAACTTCACGCGCGCTGACCCAGCTCCGATCTGCCGGCCTGGTCAATCAGCATGGCAGTAACTGGGTTCTTACCGAGCGCGGCTGGCGTGCTGCGGCCGCGGATGCGCACCGTCAGCGGCTCTGGGATGCCTATGCCGAAGCGTTTGACCGGCTGGACCTGCCGGTCCTGGAGGTAGACCGGGAGGTTGATCCACGGGACCTCCTGTCTCCCGCAGAGCTGGATCGCCTGGAGACAGAGTTAGGGTCCCTACAGGAAGTGCCCCGTGTCCGGGATTGAGCTGGTCCTGGCGCGGATCCTGTCTGCTCTGGCGGGCCCGCAGGCCGTCAACGCATTCTTCCGGGACCCCCAGACCACCGCAATTCTGCTCGGCTCCCTGATCGCCGTCGCCGCCGGGGTTCTGGGTTGTTTCCTGTTGCTGCGCGGTCTTGCCCTCACCAGTGATGCCATCAGTCACACGGTCCTCCTGGGGATAGTCGTGGCATTCATGATCATGACGGGTCCGCTCAACCGTGAGCCGGATCTCGGATCGCCCTGGCTCATCATCGGGGCTGCCGGTGCGGGAGTTGCCACCGTTGTCCTGACGGAGCTTCTTCAGCGCACCCGCCTGGTGAAGCAGGACGCAGCCCTGGGTCTGGTCTTCCCCCTGCTGTTTGCCATTGCGGTCATTTTCGTCAGCGGGTCCATTGATGACGTCCACCTGGATGAGGACTCCGTGATGGTGGGGGAAATCGGCGTTGCCTGGGCAAACACGGAGGCGGTCTGCCTCTCCGGCTGCGAGGAGGTTCTCATCGGTCCCGAGGATCCCGCGGCGGAGATCATCAGGCGCTGCACCAATTGCACACGCCTGGGAATCACACCCAGAGACCCGGCGGCAGAGTTCCAGGATATCTGCCTGAACTGTGGCGAATACAGCCCGGCGGAGGCCTGGCGGGCCGGTCTCATTGCGGATGAGCCGGTCACCATCTTCCTTCCGGAAGCGGTTCCGGTAGCACTCCTGATGCTCCTTGTGAGCCTCGGCTTTGTGCTTCTCTTCTTCAAGGAGCTGAAACTCGGAAGCTTTGATCCCGAGCTTGCCGGAAGCCTGGGACTGCGCCCGGGCCTGATGAACTACGCGCTCATGGTCCTGGTGAGCCTGGTGGCCGTTGCCGCCTTTGACGCAGTTGGCTCCATCCTGGTCATCGCCTTCTTCATCATTCCCGCAGCTGCTGCCTACCTCCTGACAAGCAGCCTTGCTCTGATGCTCCTCTTGAGCGCGGGTATCGGGATTGCCTCTGCAGTGAGCGGCTACGGGCTTGCCCGCGGGAACCTGCTTGGCCTCCTGCAGCTTCCCCCCGCGTGGAACTCCTCCATTTCCGCGTCCATGGTCATCATGATGCTGTCAGCCTTTGGGCTGGCTCTGCTGTTTGCGCCACAACGCGGCCTCCTTGCCGGAGGCCTTCGCCGCTTCCGGCAGCGCAGGCGCTTCCGGAGCATGGTGCTGCTCGGCCACGTTGGCCATCACTCCGGGAGGCCGGAGGCCGCAGAGGAGCTGGCCATTGCAGGGCTGAGCGCACACGTCGCCTGGAATCCGCGAACCATAACCCGCGTGCGATCCCGGCTCCGCAGGCGAGGCTGGATGACAGAGGACGCGGGCCAGCTTGCCATTACCCCCTCAGGGCGGGATGCGCTGTTTGCCTTTTATCGAGCGATGGGGCTCCCGGACACCCGGGGCATGGAGGGTCATGGCCAATGAGCGTTGCAGTTGAGAACTACCTCAAGCGGATTTACGTGGAGCAGGAACACGCAGGCGGCGAGCTGGCGCCGCTCGGATCAATTGCGGATGGACTTGGCGTTACTCCGGGAACGGTCACCACCATGATCAAGGGCCTTGCGGCTTCCGGGCTGGTGGACTACCAACCCCGTCGCGGAGTGAGGCTGACGGCTGCCGGCCGTTTGCGGGCGCTCGGCGTGATTCGGCGCCACCGACTGCTGGAGCTCTTCCTGGTGGAGAAGCTCGGCTTTGACTGGGCCGAGGTGCACGCGGAGGCCGAGGAGTTGGAGCACGCCATCAGCGATCGGTTGCTCAATCGAATTGACGTTGTCCTCGGACACCCGTCAGTGGATCCACACGGAGATCCAATTCCCCGCGCGGACGGGCGGGTAGCGCCGGTGGAAGGACTCCCGGTTTCCCAGATGGCGGCGGGCTACGAATCCCGGGTGATTCGGGTGACTCGGGATGAGCCCGAGCTGCTCGGCTTCCTCGGGGACGCCTCGCTGCTCCCGGGATCCCTGCTTCGGCTGGAGGCTCAGAACCCGGTTGCCGGGACCGTCACCGTGTCGGTCTCCGGCAGGCAAACGGTGATCTCGAGGGACGTGGCCGCCCTCATCCTCGTTTCCCGCGCGCCTGACTAGGACGGCCGCGGGCCGGGGTGCAGCGGGGCCAGGCAACTTGAGCTACACTTGCACACATGCAGTGTTCCAGAACCGCCAGCTGGCTCCGTTTTGTGCTTCTTGCACTCTTCATTCTCATGGTGGCCCTCAGCGCAGGTGCGCAGGCTGCCGGGGACTTCAACATTGTCCTGCGGGATGGCGAGGTCATCAGCGCGGATCTCCGTAGCCGTAGCCTCCAGCTCGCCACCGGCTACGCCGGGACCATCACCATTCCCGTGGCATCCGTCACATCAGTGGATTTCGGCCGCGTGCCCGGGGCTGAGATAGCGATAGAGAGCGTCCACGGGGACCGCCTCACCGGCTATCTGGTGGACAGCGCCATTGAGCTGACCCTTGCGGGACGGCGCTACAGCATCCCGGTCTCTGACTTTGCTCTGCTGGAGGCCGGCGGTACGTCCCGCGCCCCGACTGCCGCAGACGAGAACCGGGTGATTCTCAGTCTGCACAACGGCGATCGGGTCAGCGGCTTCATGCCGGAGCTGGAGCTCACAACGCGCTTTGGTAGCCTTGCCCTGTCAGACACCGATCAGCTCAGCATCCAGTTGAATCCGTGGCTGCTCTCCACGGCGCGCCTTCCGGATGGCCAGACCCGGACCGTCACCATCGCAGATCAGACTTTGCGCTTCCGGACCAGCATCGGGCAGGCGCTCACCATTCCCATTTCCGCCATCGCGCGGATCGGCAGGAGCGCGGGAATCGCCATCAGCCTGGAAGACTTTGTGGAGACCTTTGCCGCGCGCTTCAGTGAGATCACTGACCTCGTTCCGCAGCGCTTTGACTTCTCCGATGGCGATACCGGGACCAACATCCCGGACGGCGGCGGTGACATGTACGACGGTGGCAACATCCTGACGGTCGGCTTCCAGGAGCTGCCCTACACCGCAGACAGAATCGTTGAGTCTCCCGTTCTTGGAGACGGAGGCCGCTACGTGACGATGGTGCGGCCCGGAATCTTTGTCTTTGCGGCCGACATCAGCGAACTGGATGTATTCGCAATCACGGGCAACCTTGGAGCCGACGGTGCAGGTGCGGTTGAAGCCTTCCAGCTGAGCGCGGGCTCGGACATCGCGGCCTTTGGAAAGCGCGTCTTTGACGCCTTTGATCCTTCCGTCAATCACCTGTTTGTGATTCCCGGCGGAAGCGAAGTACGCCAGGACATCCCGTACGACACCCTGGAAGACATCCACGAGCTCTCCAACCTGGGGGAGGTTGAGCGGATCTACTTCCTGATGTACGCGGGACAGCAAGGTCTGCGAATCACCGATGACGAGCACCAGGCCATCCTGGAAGCCTTTGTCAGCGTAATCGGCGGCTGAATCCCGGCATCCGGTATTGCCCGGAATCACCGAGAGCGGGACTGCTTCCGGAACCCATGGACTGACCCGGACCTCGCGCGCGTTTGGGCCAGCGCCGCCACCGTCTCCTTCGCTGCGCCCCGGCTGCTGGAGCTGTCCCAGTGCAATCCCGGCGATTGCTGGGCTCCAGCCGCGTCCTCCCCTCAAGCGCGAGGGGCGGGTCAGGACGTTGTGGAGGAACACGAACTGACCGCAGCATCCGGTATTGCCCGGGGTCACCGAGAGCAGAAGTACTTCCGCAACCCATGGACTGACCCGGACCTCGCGCGCGTTTGGGCCAGCGCCGCCACCGTCTCCTTCGCTGCGCCCCGGCTGCTGGAGCTGTCCCAGTGCAATCCCGGCGATTGCTGGGCTCCAGCCGCGTCCTCCCCTCAAGCGCGAGGGGCGGGTCAGGACGTTGTGGAGGAACACGAACTGACCGCAGCATCCGGTATTGCCCGGGGTCACCGAGAGCAGAAGTACTTCCGCAACCCATGGACTGACCCGGACCTCGCGCGCGTTTGGGCCCAGCAGGACTTGGTCCCGCGTCGCACCGCGGGAAGAACCGCGGTGCGATCGCGTCGGGTGCCTCGGCCGCGTCCTGCGGCCTTCGTCAGACCCGTCTCCGGCGCTAACCCGCCATCCTGGCGGGTTGCGCTCCCCTCTACGGTCGCGCCGCGCCTCCGCTTCAAGTCCTGAGCCGGGAAACCTGGATAGACGACGAACAGTCCGGTTCGATGCATTGTGGGCCCAGCAGGACTTGAACCTGCGACCGACGGATTATGAGTCCGCAGCTCTAACCAACTGAGCTATAGGCCCTGATGTGATCGCCGATGGTTGCTCCGGTGCGGTGGGCTGTCAAGCCGGTCTGCTAGGCGGCCCCTCGCTTCGCCTGTTGTTCTGTGTGGCGGGGCACCCTGTTGAGCAGCAGGAGTACCATTGCAATAAGGAAGAAAAGCAAGACCACAACCCCGAGCCAGAGCAGATAGCTGCCCACCGGCTGCGTGTAGTTGAGAAAGAAGTACCGGAACGGTCGCCCCAGCGCTCCCTCTATCGTTCCAAAGACCGCGTACGCCACCGGGTAGATGAACCACATGCCAAAACCCCTGCGGGTGTAGTCCTGCCTCGCACCGGTAATGAACCAGTCGATGAGGAAGAGCGTAGGAGTGATTCCATGGTTGATCTGCAGGAACAACGCGTTGAGCCCCTGAGCTTCAACCGTAGCCGCCAGAAGGGCGTAGTACACAATGCCCGTGATGGCGATGGCCAGCGCGATCGCGCCGTGAATCCATCGCGGAGTAACCCCAGGCAGATCCTCAACGCTTCTGGCTCGCAGGCCCCGCGGCACGCTGAGCAGCAGGAATCCGAACACGAACAGATTGCTCTGCACCGTGAAGAATCCGAGGGTGTTCAGGGATCCCTGGGTGCTGGCGGCCAGGGTGATCCGGCCCAGTATCCCAAAGGCATTGATCCCAAGGATCAGCACCCGAAACCGAAGGTAGAGCCGAAGTCCAGAGGAAATCTGGCGATCGGCGGGCACCACGTTCGTCATGGCCATTCTGCATGATACGCTCCGGTTACCGGCATCTCAAGAATGGCACGATCACCATCCCGAACACCGCTCAGAACGGCCGTCGCTCTCCTTGTCTTCACCATTCTCCTGGGGACCGTCGGCTACGTTGTGCTGGAGGGCTGGAACATCGGAGACGCCGCCTGGATGACCATCATCTCAATAAGCACCGTGGGCTTTGGCGAGATTCGGCCCTTGTCGGCGGGCGGGCGAATTCTTACCTCGATCATCATTGTCAGCGGACTCACTTCCGTTGCGTTTGCCGGTGGGCAAGCGGTGCAGGTCATTGCGGATAGAACCAGCCAGCGGAGGGTACGAACCATGCGCGCAATCTCCCGGATGCGGGACCACACAATTGTTTGCGGCTTCGGCCGGATGGGCAGGGAGGTGTGCCAGAACCTGGCAGACGAGAATCATGGCTTTGTGGTGGTGGAGCGCGATCCCGCCCTGGAGCCCGAGCTGCAGGAGCTTGGCTATCGATACGTGATTGGGGATGCCAGCGAGGACGCAGTTCTGCAGGATGCAGGAATTGATCGGGCCCGCGGACTGGTGGCGATCGTTTCCAGCGACGCGGAGAACGTGTTTGCCACACTCACCGCCAAGGCGCTGAATCCCCAGCTCACCGTTGTGGCCCGAGCGGTGGCGGAGATGACAGAGCACAAGCTGCGGACGGCTGGCGCGGACCGTGTGATCAAACCCTACGAGCTTGTGAGTAGACGAATCAGCCAGCTTGTGGTCCGCCCGTCCATAGTGGAATTTGTCGATACCATTGCCAGAAGCGGTGACCGGGACATCACGCTGGAGGAGATCATGGTGGCCGATGGCTCACAGCTTGTGGGCAAAGCCCTGCGGGATTCCCCCATCAGAAGCGGACTCAACATCATTGTTGTGGCAATCCGGAGATCCACTGGCGAGCTTGCCTACAACCCCGGCCCGGACGCCGCAATCAACTCCGGAGACGCCCTCATTGCTATTGGGCCGCCCCAGGATCTGCTCCAGCTCACCCGGATGTGCGGGGGATAGCGGCCAGCCTCTCTCTGGGCTGTAGCCCTGGAAACACTTCCAATCCAATCAGAAATGCATTGCGGCTCGGGGGTCAGCGGGTATACTCCATGCACTGATCCGGAGGAGGCAAGCGATGCCGACG
>CAZPXH010000013.1:0-61470 GCA_964591085.1 uncultured Spirochaetaceae bacterium
CTGCGCGCAATCTCCAGGTCCGAAGGCATGCTCATGCTTCAACGGTACACCCGCTTCCGCTATCGCGCGATGCCGCGGACCGGCGCAAGAATGCCAAGCCGCACCCTGATTCCCGCCTTCTGTAGAGCCTGAATTCCGCATCCGTTGACCCTTGGGTTTGGATCGACCTGGCCAAGGACAAGACGCGTGATTCCGGAGGCAATGACCAGGGGGACACACGGCGGTCTCCGCTTTCCCGAACCGCTGTGAACGCAGGGCTCCAGAGTGCAGTAGAGCGTTGCGCCACGGGTGCGGAAGCGTGCACGCCGGATGGCCATCTCCTCAGCGTGCTCGGAGCCCGGGCCGACATGCCAACCCCGCCCCACAAGCCTCCCACCCTGCACCACCACCGCACCAACCCGCGGGTTCGGGTAGGGCGAGCGTGGTGGTATGCGCGCAAGGCGGAGTGCCTCCCGCATGAACAGCTCATCCCGGAAGCGGTCGGGGGCCATCGATTGGGCATAGCTCGCGCTCTGAGCCTACACCACTCGACGAAGTCAGGGTCGAGCAACGGCCGCTACTCGGTCAAGCACTGGCCGCTCTGCGATTCATTCGCCAGAATCTGGATGTGCGGCCAGGAATCTGGGCAAGCCGAGCATTATTGATTCTTGCCCTCCTTGCTTTGGATTCAGACCTCCAAGCGCAAAGCGTGGGAATCACTAGCCTGGTGCCATCAGGTATTCGTCTCTCAAACCTGCCGGTCGAAGCTCGCTTGGAAGGTGTACTCGTTGATGCTTTCCGGGTCGCCGGCTTCCGTGTCTACGTGGCCGGCAGTACCGAGTTCGAGACACCGGATTTGCAGGTGCGGTTAGCAGTCAGTTACGCTTGGCCCCGGGTCCCCATCCCGCTGCTGACCGAAAGGACGGTCACCGTTGCCGCAAGTCGTTTTGATGGTGAGTCCCTGGGACGCTTGGTCTACCGCTTCCGCGGCGAGCGAGAAGAGCAAAGACAAGTCGCGCGGTTCGCGGATCTGATCGCGCTCCTGCTGCGCACAGACGAGCTCGCCTATCTGACTGTACGAGCGGAGCCCGAGGGGTCTGTATACATCGATGACGAGCTATACGGAAGAACCCCTCTCCTTGGCATCCCAGTTCTTGCCGGGCAGCTGGACGTTCGAGTAGAGGTCAACAATCGGCGTCGCATCTCCCGCACGATTGAAGTCTTTCCGGGTGAAAACAGATCCTTGCGGGTGGAGGTTCCGTTCCAGGCAAGGATGCGGGTGGGCGGACTCTTTGATGGCTATCTCGCAGGGAGTAGCTCAGATTACGGTGCCCAGGTTGCAGTGGATGTTCCGCTGACGGAACGGCTTGGGCTCCGGGCTGAGTATGGGATCGTGCAGGAATCATTCGCCACCACAATTCGCTATCAGCGGCGCGTTGGTGATCCACCTTCAGAAACTGCTGCGCTCCCGTCACAGCCGCAGGAAAGAACCTCCGTCGGCATCGGACTTCAGTTCGGTGCGCTCGCAGATACGCTAGGATTCCGTAGCGAAGCGGTGACGCGAGCATCCCGTAGGCCTGAAGGAGACTGGGGAGCAGATCTAATTGGTAGAGCTGGTGTGCAGCTGTTTCCCGGAAGGAGACTCCAGGCCGCTATCCTGATGGCAGCCTACATTGGCACACCGCGCAGCTTTGTGGAGTTCACCGACGTTCCGATTCTTGACTCGCCGGTAGACGTTGTAGGTACAAGCACGCCCTGGGGGATTGGGATTGCCCTGGAGCTCGCTATCGGCCTATGACGCGTGCCACTGTTCTGTTCGCCGCCTTTCTCGCCGCAACGTCGTGCTCAGCACCCGTCTTTTTGCCTCCAGACTTCTTCCAAGAAGCCGCAGGGATACCTGTGGTGCCGGACACAACCTGGATCTCTCTGGCCATCTCACCGGACCCAGTCGAAGTCTCCAGTAGCACAAGCATCTTTTACGGGGACCTTCTCTTAGAGAGCGAGCTGTCGGCAGACCAAACGATGCCAACAGCCTCCGGGACGGTGGAAGTGATTCTCTTAATGACCACCTTGCCAGTCATACAGGCCGGAGCGCTGCAGAATCCTCAGGACACGCTTTGGATGTGGCATACTGGGCTTGCCGGAGTACCCGGTGTAGTACCGTATGCCGCCGGGCACCCGACAGACACAAATGGGCAGCCCGACTACACGTCCAATCCGACGCTGCCGATTACAGCCGATCGATTCCAATCCTCTGCGCTTGACGCGGTCTTGCCGGGGTTTGCCCAAGCAGTGCTGGTTGCCTTCTATCGCAATGCGTCCGGTGAGATCACTCACTCGTCATCTGCGGTCCCGGTGCAGGTGCCATACATCTGAGCCATCGCCGTTATCTGGGAGACTGCTTGCGAATGAAAGGAACAATGAGGGCTTGGTCAAGGATCCTCGCGCTCACTCCTCCTCCTCCTCCTCCCCCTCCGTTTGCAGCGCAAACTCCGGCTGTACCCCCGCGGCACGCTTGTACTCCTGCGCGCTGATCCGGCCTCGGACGTACATGATTCGGAGGAAATTGGCGAGTTCCTGGAGCCAGGGCTCGGGGACCTCGCCGTCCCGCGCGTGGATCCAGAAGCGCCGGGGACTGCGGATGATGGAGGCCAGCCATACAGATTGCTCCACGCTCAGGTCCCGGGGATGAACGCCAAAGTAGAAGTCGGACGCCTCCCGAATTCCGTAGATACCGGGACCAAACTCAATCACGTTCAGGTAGACCTCCAGCAAGCGCGCGCGGGAAACGTCCGTTGCCTGGTTCATGAGTGCCACCAACCCGAGCTCCTGTAGCTTGCGGGAGAGGATGCGGCTCTGGTCCAGATACAGGTTCTTGGCAAGCTGCATCGGGATAGTGCTGCCCCCGCTTACGATCTCCCCCGCAGCGAGGTTCACCTCCGCCGCAAACATGAGGGACTGCCAGTTCACCCCGCTGTGCGTCAGGAACTCGCTGTCCTCGGTGGTGATTACCGCTCCAAGCATTGCCGGTGCAATGTCTTCCAGGGGAACAAAGCGCCCTGGATCGCCAGCAATTGCGTCCAACTCGGGGTAGCGGATTTCGGCGATGCCAAAGCGCTCGGACATCTGGACGGCGGTCGGCGGACCAATGACCACGCGGGGATCTGATCCATCCGATGGCGGCAGAGCACGCTCAAGCGACCCGGAAAGCAGACGCACGTCCATCTCCGGCGGGACAGCCAACAGCGCAAAGCCGCTTAGCTCGGTCTCTTCTTCCCATCTGGTCCAGGACAGTGCCTGCAGCGGCGCCTCTCCGCGGATTCGCCAGGAGAGGCTCCCGTCCACCTCCACCCCGGAGAGCGGACCGAGCAGCCCCTGCGGCACGGCGTCCACCAGGTTCTGCAGGTCCCAAGACGGCAGCGCAGCGCTGAAGTCCACGCGCGCCGGGCCGGGGAACGGAAGAACCCCGTGCTCCGTGTTGAGGCCACGCAGACTGAGGTCCAGCTCAAGCGGAACACCGTTGATCACCAGCTCGCCGTCCCGCAGGTGGAGGGATCCCCGAAGCCCGGAATCTGCCGGGTGCCCGGCCCCCGGCGGTGCGGGATCGCTGGTTCCAGGAATCCTCCGAGCAAGCAGGGCTTCCGGGACCGGCGCGTTCGGGTCAAGCGCAAGGCTGAATCCGTAGCGAAGGTCCATCGGGCCTATCGGTTCATCGGCCAGGCGGGGGTGACTCAGGATCAGCCCCGGGAAGCGGAGCGTCACGCCAGCCTGCAGCCCCCCCACAGGATCAAGCGCTGCTTCCATGGCAGCGTAGGCGAGTCCACCATCAACCACGCCGAGCAGTGGCTGCAGGGGGAGTGCGGCAATTTCTGCGTTCAGCGCAAGGCTTCCGTCCGGCCAGAGCTCAGCGCTGAGATCGGCGCTCGCGGCGCCTTCCTGGGTGAGGATAGGGACTTCATCCATCCGCACCCTGGTGGCCGGCACGCCTCCGGCAATCTGTCGGACCCTCGCGAGGGCGTCTTCCCAGAGCGCCAGAAGCGTGGGCTCCGTGGGCTCCTCGGGAAATGCCGTGGAGTGCGCGTCACCGCTTGCATCCCGCGGAACGATGCTGCCGCCCTGTTCTGCTGAAGCGGATGGGTCCAGGGTGATGGCTGCGCCGGTGATCCGGAGATCCCAGGTGCCACCGGCGCGGCGGCGGAGCCGGATTCGCTCCACCGCGATAGCAAGGCCCGGCCGGACCCGAAATTCCAGCGCCCGGACGTCCAGCAAACGCAAGGCTTCTGCTTCCCCGCGAGATCCGGCGCCTAGCCGAAAGAGCCGGATGCCAGCGCGAACCAGATCGGCCGAGGCTCCGCCGGCTATGTCAGTCTCAAGCTGGTCAAGGCGCAACCCGGCGGGAAGGCGCAGGCCCAAGCGGGTGTAGCGCAGGCTCGGGTCCAGGTCCTGCAGCGTCCGCGTCAGACTTCCACGGAGGATTAGGACTGAAGTTACTGCCACTACAATGAGTGCGGCGGCCACGGCAGCGCCGACGAGCCGCCGCCGCGACCACACCATTAACCGCGAGTGTAGCAGAAGCGGGGACTGAAGCGGACAGTTGAGCACCATTACCTGCGCCCGCTCGTTCCCTGCGCCGCAGCTCTGCAGTAGATTGCAAAGGCCATGAAGAGATTGATTGCCGCGCTCGCCATGCTTGCTGCTGTCGGATCCACCGGTGGCGCCCAGTCCGGATCACCCACGGCTGACTCGGCGCTACCGACGCTGGAGTCACTGACCATGCGCCGCAACACAATCACGCGTAGCGGCATGTACGTGCTCGGCGGCTGGGCCGTGGCAAACCTCGCTGGTGGAGGCCTGGGGACCCTGGTAGATCCCGCGCGGGCAGACTTCCACCTGTTCAACGCTGGATGGAATCTGGTCAACCTTGGCCTTGCCGCGAGCGGCCTGCTCGGGGCCCGGAACCCGGTTGTGTCGGCGAGCATTTCGGAGGAGATTCGCGCGCAGCACCGGGTGGAGAAGACCTTCCTGGTGAACCTCGGGTTGAACGTTGCCTACATGACCGCGGGTGCGTTCATGGCCTTTGGTCCCTTTGATGATCAGAGGACCTCACAGTTTGGCGTGGCACTCATCCTGCAGGGAAGTTTCCTCTTTGCCTTCGACCTCAGCATGGCGATAGCCCACGGCCGCAATCGGGACTACGAGCAACTTATCGGGCTGGAGTCAGACCAGTAGATCTGCCCCGTGCGCAGCGTCGGCGCCCAAACGCAGACTTCCGGCGTCAGACCCGCTGCGGGATCATTCCCGTGCTGCGGAGTTGCTCCGCAGCAGACTGTGCACCTGGCATGCTGCTGAGCTCGTAGGCTGCAGCTTCTGCCGCCGCGTTCCACGGTACGTAGTGATGCTCCGCGTGCCAGCGCCCTCCACGCCAGTCAAGGAGGGCCCACTTTGCGCGGGGGTCGCCGTCGGCGGGCATGTGGACAGAGCTCACGTTCACCAGATGCCAGCGGCCAACGGTCCGGAGCGCCGGGATGTGCTGGTGCCCGAAGAGGATGGTTCCTTCGGCGGTATCGGTCAGGATTGGAAGCACCTCCGTGTCCGCTTGGCGTACCTGGCCAAAGAGCTCCTGCTGCCGTTCCACGCCCGCAAAAAGCTGGGTGTTCACCTCCCGGGGATTTGCGTGAACCAGCAGGAGCGCGTCCGCCGACTCGGCCGAGTCCGGCGCAGGGATGTGATGGGAGAAGGGGAGGGAAGAAAGCCAGCCTCGGTGCTCTGCGCTCAATTCCGCAAGCGTCCACTCGGCTCGTTCCTTCAGCGCGTCCGGTGCAGCCTGTCTTCCCAGGGTCCAGTCCTCCGTGTTGCCGTAGACCACGGCGTGGCAGGACTCCCGGACCGCTGAAACACACTCGTTGACCCGTGGGCCCGCGAACGCAAGGTCCCCCGCGCACAGCAGCATGTCAGGGGCCTGCATGCGGATGTCGGCCAGCACTGCCTCCAGCGCCGTGAGATTCCCATGGACGTCGGAAAACACTGCAATCCGCATTCGCTACTCCTTGCGTAGATGCCAGACCTGCTCCGCCGGCCACTTCCGTGCCCAGGCAACCGGCAGGCCGAAGCGATCCTCGGAAGCGGATTCCGGAGCGCGGAGCTCCCGATAGGAGAGCACCCGAAACCCCGTGTCACTGAACAGGCGCACCCATTCGCCAGTGCCCAGGTTGAACTCCATTCCCCCGGGGTCCACCTCCACGGCGCGGAAGTCAAAGCTGTGCATCCCAAACCACGGACGATGGAGCCGGTCTTCGGAAGGATCTCCGTTTGGCGGGGTGCAGGCCATGGCAAGCGGGTGGGTGCCCAGGAAGGCAAGTTCGCCGCCTGTGCGGAGCAGGCGGTGGGCTTCCGGGATCCACTTGTAGGGATCACACCAAATAGCGGCGCCGTACTCGCTCACCGTGTAGTCAAAGCTTCCGTCCTCCGCGGGGACCATCTCCGCGTTTCCGTGGATCAACTCAATGGCAATTCCGTGCTCACCGGCCAGCCGAGCAGCGGTCCGGAGCTGAGCCTCCGAATTGTCTATGCCGGTCACCACCGCACCGCGCCGGGCCATCCAGGCGCTGACATACGCTGTTCCGCAGCCAAGCTCTAGTGCTCGCATCCCGCGCATATCCGTGATCTGCAACAGACTCCGAGGACGGAACCGGGTCTTGAGCTGCTCATAGGCCCGGCCTGCCTCCTGATAGGTCTGCAGGTTCCAGGCATAGGTCCAGCGGAAGTAAAGGATTGGTTCCACCACGTGGAGCTGGAACTCTCCGTGCGATGCAAACTCCATTTCCGCTGTGAGGGTACCACACCAGGCCTGGCTCATGGAGGGCTTGACCGCCGAGCCTCTGTGTTGCAACCTCTGCACACTCATGCAGATGTTTAACCGAGCGTCGGAGGTCAGGTTGGCTACAGACCCCACGCAAGACACCCTGGTCCTGGAAGATGCAGGTCAGACCGCGTTGTGCTGCGTTTCAGAAGAAGAGGCGCGGTCCCTCCGTAGCGGATTGGTCGACTATGCTCACGCCGCAGCGCTTGGAAGACTGTTCCGACTCTTGTCGGATCCGTCTCGTCTCCGAATCCTCGCAGTCCTGCTCAAGCGTTCCATGTGCGTGAAGGACCTCTCTGTTGTGACTGGCATGCAACAAGCGGCAGTATCTCAGCAGCTCAAGGTCCTTCGGTTGGCTGGATGGGTCCGGTGTCGTCGATCCGGGAAGATGCGGCTCTACTCGGCATCCCGTCCGGAGTTGGAGTCCGTTCTCCAAGTTGCTGGCACGCAGGTCAACAGCACCGACGCTCCTGGAGGTTGATACGCTGCTTTCCCTCCTTGCAACCTTCTTTTTCACTGCCTCAGATCTCTTTGTGGCCATGGCGCCCTACCTGCTGTTGGGCCTCGGTGTTGCCGGGCTCCTCCACGTCGCCATTCCCCGCTCACTGGTTGGGCGGCTGATCGGGAGGCCCGGCTTTGGTTCGGTTTCCCTTGCCTCCCTGCTGGGCGTGCCGCTGCCCCTGTGCTCATGCTCTGTGCTCCCCACGGCCACCTACCTGCGGGACGCCGGGGCCAGCAGGCCCGCGGTCATGTCTTTCCTGGTTTCAACCCCGCAGACCGGGGTAGACAGCATTGCGGCAACATGGGGATTGCTCGGGCCATTCATCGCCATCTACCGCGCGGTTGCGGCGCTCATCGCCGGTCTCGTGGCGGGCGTCGGCTCAATGCTGGAGCTCTCCTTCAGTCGCGCTGGCTCCCGGGCTCTGGCGGACAGCGGGATGAGGAAAGCGGCAGCTCGCCCAATCGCGGAGACCACCACAGCGGAAGGCTCAACGGCGCAAGAGTCCTGTTCGCGCGACGAGTGCACCTGTGGCGGCACGGAACTCGCGACAGGTGAGGACCGCAGCGTGGCAGCTCGCGGCAGGGAACTTCTCCACTACGCCTTTGGCGAACTCCTGGGTGATTTGCTGCTGCCCTTCCTCTTTGGGCTTGGGCTTGCCGCGCTCATCACCATGCTGATTCCCACAGATTTCTTTTCCGGGCGAGCCATTGGTTCCGGCCTCCCCGGGATGCTGCTGATGGTCCTGATCGGCATCCCCATGTACATCTGCGCCACCTCCAGCATCCCGATTGCGGTGGCCTTCATTGCCGCGGGAATCAGCCCCGGTGCGGCATACGTGTTCCTGATGGCAGGCCCGGCGACCAATGCGGCCACGCTATCGGTGCTCACGCGTGTCCTCGGTCGGCGGCAGACCCTGGTCTACCTGGTGGCCATTATCCTGAGCGCCATTGGTCTGGGTTTGGTGCTGGACTTGCTCCTGCCTCAAACGTGGGAGGTTCCGGCCCAGGTGCTGGCGGAAGGCAGCGGACACGATCACGGGCGTCTGGCCATCCTGGCAACTGCCGTGTTTGCCGGACTCATCACCGTTGCTGTCGGGAGGAAGCTTCCATTCAAACACCGCCAGCGTGACGGCGCGGAATAAGCGGCAGGGCCTACCTGGCCGGCTGGGCCGCTGCCACCGCTGGCTGTGACATCGTTTGGGCCTGGCTGGCTTTGAGGCCCATTACTACCATCCAGACGTAGGCCAGGGTTTTCGGGATCATGAGGGTGCCAGCTATAGGGTATGTCCCGGCAGCAAGCACTACCGGCGCGTAGAAGGCGAATGACAGCACAATCGCCAGCCACATGTTCCGGAAGGGGCCCGACTGGCGGACAGGTTCCCGCGCAAACAGCGCCACGGTTAGGCCTCCGAGCACCAGGAAAGGCAGATTTCGATAGATTCCCCAGGACAACGGTGGGTCCGCGCTCAGCCACTGGTTCTGTGGCATGAGCACCAGCGCAATCCGGATTGCCGCAAGCCCGTAAACCAGGGCTGCAAGCCAACGAGTTCGTGCAGCACCCGTCCAGCGCAGCCAGAACTCGTAGAGCATGACGTAGAAGACCGTCATTGTGACGGAAGTCACGAGTTTTCCGACGC
Source organism: uncultured Spirochaetaceae bacterium (assembly GCA_964591085.1). GTDB lineage: Bacteria > Spirochaetota > Spirochaetia > DSM-27196 > CAZPXH01 > CAZPXH01. Next base: position 8,977 of record CAZPXH010000013.1, read on the forward strand.
CCAGGGCCGCAGCATTGGCATCCATTCCCGTTGTCCACAGCGCGTAGATCCGCGGCAGAAGGTGGAAGGCGTCTCCAAAGCCCAGGATGATGGCCATGGCACCAAAGATTCGGAGACCAGAACCTTCGGATGCCCGCCGGAAGATGGAAACACCCAGAACGGTGACGGAGACCAGGTAGACGGGATGAAAGACCGTTTCAGCAATCGCCTGCATTTGTTCACCGTAATCGATGTAGTCAACTTTGTCTGGCGGTCCGGGTTGGTCCGGGGCGTTGCGCGCCGGCTGCGCAGGCTCCATCATGGCGCCTGCGGGAGGTGCTGCGTGAAGAAGGCTCTGATCATTGTTGCTGTGGTACTGCTGGTTCTGGTTGGTGGCTTCTTCCTGGCTGCCGCCTACTACCTGTATCCAGGTCCAGATGGCATAGCAGATGCTGACCTCAGCGCGCAGGCGGACCTCTCCCGGTTTGCCGCGCAAATACCGGGTGTGATTGAGCGGCATTATGATCCCGCCTTTCCCTTTGAGCCCCAGGACCTGCGTGGGCACTTCTCCATTGACGCCGGCGGGAGCGAGGATCTCTACGGAGCAGCGGATCTTGCCTACGTGCTGTGGATTACCGGAGAGCTGTACGACCGGACCTCCGCGGAGGGGCGCGCCGAGTGGGCCGCTGTAATCAACCAGTACCAGAACCCGGAGACCGGACTGTTTGACCAGGGGAATGACTCCGGGGAATCAGTACTGCACGCCACCGCGTTTGCAACGGCCGCGCTCAAGCTCCTCGGGCACAAGCCCGCCCATCCCCACCGCTGGGCGGAAGACATCTTTGGAAGCCCCGAGGGGATTGAGGCCTGGCTGGATTCCTTTGGCTGGAACCAGATCTGGTCCGGCTCTCACGACACGGGGGCCGCGGCCGCGGTCATTGATGCACCGGAAGGTATATCCCTGCCACCGGATTGGGAGGAGTGGACGCTCACGGCGTTCACCGCTCGCCTGGATGAACGGACCGGCATGTGGAAGAACGGAGTCCTTGATCCCATCCTCAGGTTTCCTACCACCGTTGACCTCGGTGGGGCCGCGCACTTCTGGTGGATCTACGATCACCTTGCTGCGCCAATCCCGGAGGCGGAGACCGCAATCCGCTCCACGCTTCGTCTGCAGCGGGACACCGGCATCTGGGGTGCCCGTGTGTTCAACGGAGCCTTCCCGCAGGGCATAGACTTTGACGCGATCAACGGCTACCGGATCCTGCTTCCCTGGACCAGCCCGGAATTTCGGGAGGAAATGACGGATGAGATCCTTGCCTCAGTTGACCGCTACGCTGCTGCCCTGGAGTTCCACCTCAACCGCCCCGATTCGCTCACGGAACTCTACCGGGACAGCCACAAGCTGGTTGGCGTGCTCAACACCATAGCGGAGGTGGATGTCCTGTATCGCCAGCTCACCGGCCGCAGGAAGATCACCGGCATGCCGCAGTGGCGGAGTGCACTCACATTTGTAGCCTGGCAGTAGGCTCTGCGGCCTCTTTCTCAATGCCCCCTGCGAGCCCATCCGTCACAAAGCTGTCCACTGCTGCTTCCAGCTCCAAGCGCCCGGGAGCTCGTACGGTCCAGATGAACCTCATGCTCGCCACGCCGCCATTATTCGTTTAGGGAACCTGCTCGCCGTTTTGGCGGAGATCTTCCGGCAGGAACTTCTGTTACCGGCGCCATTCCGGCTGGGATCCGGAGGATCCCGAATGGACAGCTGATGATGATCCGGTGCTGACCGTTGTCCCCACCGGTGAGTAGGGCCGGATCGTCTACAACTACGAGCATGCTGTAGCGGATCCAGACCTCGGAACCAGCATCCTCTTTCTTTATATCGATGCACTGACCGGAGGAACCGTATTTGACGGTCATGGCGTGGACATCCTTCAAAATGGGGTTCCCATCTGGACCGGTACGCTGGACTTGCATCTGGCGATCCCGCGGCGATTCCATTACTGTTTCCGCAAGCCGTGCGTCCGATTGTTCTGGGCAAGAAGCAGATTCCTATTCTGTTTGAAGCGGGCTTCTTCCTGGTGGACTTTGTAGCCGAAGACGGGTTTGCCAGTCAGGCGCTTCAGGCCTTGGGCTTTGCAGCCAGAGAACTCCGGGACGGCACCTACCAGGGACACATTCACCCCGATGATCTGCCCCGCTACACCGAACTCTGGGAACGATTTCACCGCGGTGAGTCCGATGAGCTGTTCTGCGAGTACCGTGTCCGGGGTGCTGACGGAGCCTGGCACTGGATCCAGACCACGGCGGTCATGGTGGAGCGTGGTCCTGATGGCGCGCTCGCCCAGGTCCTCGGACATGACCGAGACGTCACCTCCCAGTGGGAAACGGATCACAAGCTGAGAATGGAAGTCTCTGATCTGGAACGGGATGCTCTCACCGGCTTTCTTACCCGCCGCGCGTTTGAGCGGGATGCCGCTATACTCTGGCAGAGATCAAGTTCCGTTGCAGGAACAGGCGGGATCGCGTGTCAGTCCGTTGCCATCATAGACATTGATGAGTTCAAGCAGGTCAACGACCGCTACGGTCACGCAACAGGGGATACCCTGATTCAGCGGATAGCAGCCGAGATCCGGGGCCAGGTCCGTGGGACCGATCTCCTTGGGCGCTTCGGCGGCGATGAGTTTGTCATCATCCTTCCGGATGCCGACTGCGAGGTAGCCTCAGAGATTGTAGATCGGGTCCGCAGCGCGGTTGCAGCAATTGTGATGGAAGGACTGAACCACTCTCCGAGCATCAGCATTGGCCTTGCCTCCGTCATTCCGCCAACACCCCTTCCGGATGCTCTGAAGGCGGCAGACGAAGCGCTGTACCGTGCCAAGCGCGCCGGGAGGAACCGGGTTGAGCCAGTGCAGTGCTGAGGCGTGCGGCCGCGTCCCCCCGAACAGCTCTATCGCCCTCCGCTGATCTCTCCGTCAAAGCCGAGGAAGCCCGGCATGACCGCGAGGAACTGCTTATTGATGCCTTCAATCTCCGCCACCATCCGGCGGGGATCCGTGGTGAGGGCCGGGAGCGCCGCGTAGGGGGAGGCCTGACCCCCTCCACCTCCCAGGATGCGGTTCAGCAGGCTTCTCCTGCGCTGCGGAAGGAACTGCACAGCAAGGGACTGGGTATTGAGCGTGTTCTTCACCCAGGTGAGGGCAGCGTTGAGTCCTCCAAGCTCATGGACCAGACCGACCTCCTTGGCATCCACGCCGGCAAACACATGACCCTCTCCCAGTTCATGGACCGCTGCATCGCTGAGACCCGTGATGGATGAGACCCGCTCCCGGAACATTCCGTAGAGATCCATGATGTTGTCCATCAGCAGCTTGCGTTCGGTTTCGGTAAGGTCACGGAAGATGGAATCGGAGTCGGCGAACTCACCGGTCTTCACCGTTGAGTGCGTTATGCCGTGGGATGCCAAGAACTCTGCCAGATTGAAGTGGATGTTGATGACCCCGATGGATCCGGTGACGCTGGTGCGTTCGGCAAAGACCTTCTCCGCCTGGGTGGAAATCCAGTATCCGCCCGATCCGGCAACGGCACCCATGGACACCACCACCGGTTTCTTCGCCTTCAGACGCCCTAGCTCGCGCGCGATGTCCTCTGAGGCGATTGCCGAACCTCCCCCGGAATTGACCCGGAACACAACGGCCTTCACCGACTTGTCCTTCACCAGGGAGCGGATTACCGGCACGTAGTCACTGGAGCCGATCATCTGACCAAACAGCTGACTGTTCTGGTTGTGGCCGTCCCTGATTCCTCCTTCAAAAACCAGGACTGCCACCTTCGTCCCCCTGCCGGCCTTCAGGGACGGCTTGAGGCGCTTCAGCGGCTTGTTCCTGGCCTCGCGGAGTTCGGCCACCAGATCGTCCAGGCTGCCTTCCCGGCTGGCCCAGCCCTGTTCAACGGCATGGCGGGCATAGACAATCGCTGCATTCCGGAGGGCAGCAACTTCTTCAGGGCTTTTTCCGTAACCCTCGGCGATAACCGCCTCGTTTTCCCGGACAACCGCATCTGAGATCGCCTGGTACTGCTTCCGGTTGTGCTCGTCGATGGAGGAAACGCGGAAGCTGTCACCCGCGGATTTGTACCGTCCGATTCGGATTACCTCCGCGCGGATATCGTGCTTGTCCATCAGATTCTTGAAGAAGCGGAATGTCCGGCTCATGCCCACATGGGTGATGCTGCCAAGGGGATGGATGACCCGTTGCTGGCAGATGGATGCGAGAACCAACTCACTCATGCCGTACTGCCGGGCATAGAAGATCAAGGTCTTGCCCGCATCCCGCAGACGTTGCAGCTGATCCCGGATGGAAAGGGCGCCGGAAAGCATGCCGGTGTTGAAATCCAGCTCACAATTCACCAACACTGTATCCACGCGGCGCTTTGCAATCAGCCGGGTCACTGCGGTGTACAGCTCATCGTGGCGGAACCGGGGTGTGGCGGTGATGCTGCTCAGGAGACCTCCGGTCTGGGCGCCGGTCTCAGAGAAGGTTCCGGTCAGGTCAAGCTGGAAATACATGGTGTTCTCCTTCCAGGTTCGCAGCCCCGCCGATCCAAGAACTCGGCGGCGGGATTCCTTACTGTATCCGACGGTTCCCGACTTGTACGAACCTACAGCGACTCCCCCCGCGGATCTGCCAAAGCCAGTTCCAGCAGTCTGTCATAGGGATGCACGGGCGGCCTCCTCTCCGACATCATGGTGCCATGAAGCTGCTGTTCCTGGAGCCCTTTGCCGGCGAATCCCACCTCCAGGTTGCCCGCGGCTTTGCGCGCCACAGCCGGCACCAGGTTGATCTGGTGACCATGCCGGACCGCTTCTGGAAGTGGCGCATGCGGGGCGCGGCCCTGCACTTTGCGCAGCGGGTGGACCCTCGACCCTACGATGCCATCATCGCCTCAGACATGATGGGAATTGCAGACCTGAAGGCGCTCTGGTCCGGGCGCTGCGGACCCATCATCTGCTACAACCATGAGACCCAGCTCTCCTACCCCGCGCCCCAGGAGTCAGAGGCGGACCTTCACTTTGGGTTCACCAACATCACCAGCTGCCTGGCCGCGGACGAGGTCTGGTTCAACAGCGCCTTTCACCGGGACAGCTTCCTTGCCGGGCTTCCAGGCTTCCTCCGCCGAATGCCGGACCATCGGCCCAGCTGGGTCATTGACGCCATTGCCAGCCGCTCCCGCGTGGTCTATCCCGGGATTGATCCACCGGCCAACACGTCCGCAGGCGGTGTGCGGGGAGACAGCCACTCAGCTCCCGTGATCCTGTGGAACCATCGCTGGGAGTTTGACAAGCAGCCCGAGCTATTCTTCAGGGCGATAGACGAGCTGGCAGAGCGTGGTCTGGACTTCCAGCTTGCGGTCCTTGGCGAGTCCAGTCAGGTGAGACCCACCGTCTTTGAGGACGCGCGGGAGAGACACGCCAACCGTATCCTGCACTGGGGCTATATCGAGGATCGCGCCGACTACCAGCGTATCCTCTTGCGGGCCGATCTGGTTGTCAGCTGTGCCATCCAGGAGAACTTTGGCATCTCGGTGATGGAGGCGGTAGCCGCCGGAGCCGTGCCGGTGCTCCCCAATCGCCTGGCCTATCCGGAACTCTTCCCGCCCCAGCGCTTCCCCGGCACCTGCTATCACACAGACGCAGACCTGCCGGATGCTATTGCACGGGCCCTGGTTCAGGTTGCCGCAGCAAGGACACAAGGAGGGGAGGGACTTGCAGCGGCGCTCCGGGAGCACGCCCTGGCGTTTGCCTGGGACCAACGAGTTTCAGAGTGGGACGCGGGCGTGGAGCGCTTGATTTAATCCAGTCTAAAATGATAAGGAAAGTGAGATCGCTACCCGGCACTGAGCGATACACCACCACCCAGGGGTAACACCATGGACACCATACAGACTTCTCAGGGCGGCGGATCGGCGCCTGCGCACATGTTTGCGCACGGTTCCTGGACTGACCGCATAGACCTCCGGGACTTCATCCAGCGCAACTATCAGCCCTACCTGGGTGATGCCAGCTTCCTTCAGGGTCCAAGCGAGGCCACGCGCGAGCTGTGGGAACACGTCCGCGAACTCCTGCGCCGTGAGATTGAGGCCGGTGGAACCCTGGACGTGGACGCGTCCACAGTCGGTGGAATCACATCCCACGGGCCCGGCTATATTCGAAAGGATCTGGAACGGGTAGTAGGACTGCAGACGGATGCCCCGCTCCGTAGGGCGGTACTGCCGTACGGCGGAATCCGCATGGCACAGGCGGCGTGCAAGGCTTACGGGTTTGAGTTGGACTCCCGGATCTCCGGGGTCTTTGAGCAGTACCGCAAGACCCACAACGACGGAGTGTTTGACGCTTACACCCCGGAAATGAAAGCCGCCCGCAAGGCGGGAATCATCACCGGTCTGCCGGACGCCTACGGGCGCGGGCGGATCATCGGCGATTACCGCCGTGTTGCGTTGTACGGCCTTTCCCGCCTGATTGCAGACAAGCAGGAGCAGCTGGAGAGCCTGGACGTCGGGTCCATGTCAGACGAGGTCATCCGTTCACGGGAAGAAATCTCTGAGCAGATTCGCGCCCTCCACGAGCTTGCGGAACTCGGGGATTCCCACGGCTTTGACTTGCGCGTGCCGGCATCCAACGCGCGGGAAGCGGTGCAGTGGACCTACTTTGCCTACCTCGCCGCTGTCAAGGAACAGAATGGTGCTGCAATGAGCCTCGGCCGGGTTTCTTCCTTCCTGGACATATTCATTGAGCATGACCTGGCAGACGGCACGCTGACGGAGATTGATGCGCAGGAACTCATTGACCATTTTGTGATGAAGCTCCGGCTTGTCCGATTCCTTCGGACTCCGGACTACAACGAGCTGTTTTCCGGGGACCCCACCTGGGTGACCGAGGTCATCGGAGGGATGGGAACCGACGGTCGGACTCTGGTGACCCGGACGAGCTATCGATTCCTGCAGACTCTTTATAACCTTGGTCCGGCACCGGAGCCCAACCTCACCATCCTGTGGTCTCGCAATCTGCCGCAGCCCTTCAAGGACTTTGTGGCACAGGTATCCATTGATACCTCAAGCCTGCAGTACGAGAACGATGATCTGATGCGCAACTACTGGGGGGACGACTACGGGATTGCCTGCTGTGTGTCCGCCATGCGGATTGGCAAGCAGATGCAGTTCTTTGGCGCTCGCTGCAATCTTGCCAAGGCACTGCTATACGCCCTCAACGGAGGCCGGGACGAGAAGTCCGGCGTGCAGGTGGGTCCGCGCTTTGAGCCCATCCTCGGAGATGTCCTGGACTACCAGGAAGTCATGGCCAAGTTTGACTTTTTCCTGGACTGGATTGCGCGCCTGTACATCAACGCACTCAACGCCATCCACTACATGCACGACAAGTACAGCTACGAGCGGATCCAGATGGCGCTGCACGACCGGGATGTCCTGCGGACCATGGCCTGCGGCATTGCCGGGCTGTCCGTGTGCGCGGACTCCCTGTCCGCTATCAAGTACGCAACTGTTCGCCCCCTTCGGGACGAAAACGGCACCATTGTGGACTTCCAGACGGAGGGCGAGTTCCCGGCCTTTGGCAACAACGACGACCGCGTGGACAGCATTGCAGCCGATCTGGTTGAACGCTTCATGAAGAAGCTGGAGAAAAATCCAACCTACCGGGGCTCCAAGGCTACCCAGTCCGTCCTTACCATCACCTCGAACGTCGTTTACGGAACCAAGACCGGAAACACCCCGGATGGTCGGCGAGCCGGCGAGCCCTTTGCGCCGGGAGCCAACCCCATGCATGGCCGGGACGAGCGCGGTGCCCTGGCCTCCATGGCGAGCGTCGCGAAGCTTCCATACGAGTATGCGCAGGACGGCGTGTCCTACACCTTCAGCATTGAGCCCGGCTCCCTTGGCATGACACCAGAAGACCGCGTGAACAACCTTCGGGGCCTCCTGGATGGCTACTTTGGGCAGGCAGGCCACCACATCAACGTGAACGTCCTGAGCCGTGATCTCCTGATTGATGCCATGGAGCACCCGGAGCAGTACCCGGACCTGACCATCCGCGTCAGCGGCTACGCCGTGCACTTCGTGAAGCTCACCCGGGAGCAGCAGCTGGATGTCATCAACCGGACCTTCCACGGGAAGCTCTGAGATGACCGGCCGAATTCATTCGGTCGAGACGATGGGAACCCTGGAGGGACCGGGCCTGCGCTACGTGCTCTTTCTCCAGGGTTGTCCCTTGCGCTGCAAGTTCTGCCACAACCCGGACACCTGGGCGCGAAGCGGAGGAACCGAGCGCAGCGTGCGAGACATCATCTCCGATGTGAGGCGATATCGGAGCTTCCTGCATTCGTCCGGTGGAGGCGTGACCGTCACCGGGGGAGAGCCCTTACTCCAGGCGGGATTTGTGGCCGAGCTGTTTGCAGCGCTGCAAAAGGACGGGTTCCACACCGCGCTGGACACCTCCGGCTTTGCGGATCTCAGCGCGGAGGTCAGCGAGGTCTTGAAGCACACGGACCTGCTTCTGCTGGATCTGAAACACAGCGACATCTCCGCCCACCGTGAGCTCACTGGGGTAGCCCCGGAGCGGATCTGGGCCTTTGCCCGACGTGCGGGGGAAATGGGAATCACAATCTGGGTTCGCCACGTGCTTGTGCCGGGACACACCATGCAGCGGGAGACTACGCAGGCAATGGCGGGCCTCATTGCCGGCCTCCCGGGCGTGGAGCGTGTTGACCTGCTCCCCTACCACGAGCTGGGCAGGCACAAGTGGGAGGTTTTGGGAATGCAGTATCCCCTGCCGGACGTGAAGCCTCCCGCGCAGGAAGACGTCCGCGCCGCGCGGCAGATCCTGTCAGACGCGGGCCTTCCGGTTACGCCAGTGGGCTGAGACCCGGTTCTTGTTGCGGCGGACTGCCCGTCTTCCCCGGCGCGGACGTCTTCCTGCGCTGTGAGGATGCCATTCTTTCGATTTCCTCGGGCAAGGACCTCGTTATCGGAGCTCATTCTCTCGGCTGCGCCGCGGCGTGAGGTGCGCTGCAAGGCGTTCAGCTTGCCGGAGCGTGGCCATGACTTTCCAGAAGCTGACGCATTCTCCCCAATTCTCATCGCTGGCGGCCCTGTACCAGCGCCGTAGCCAAATCCCCCCGTATACATGACCGGCAGAGTAGTCTACCCTGAACCATGACCAGCAAGGCTCCAGAGAGCATAACCGCGAGTATCCCCACTGACATCCAGTCATTCCTGAACCGTCTCCGAACCCGCCTGAAAGCAAGGTTCCGCCCGGAGGCGGCTTCCTCTGCCGCACCACAGGAAGCGCCGTCCTTTGCTGTTCTGCAGGAAGCCGAGGGGCCGTCCCCGCTTTCAGTGTTCATCCCGCAGCGCTTTGGTGGCCGCGGACAGAACGTACAAGAGTGCCTGGCCATGCTGGAGGCCTGCTCCTATGAGTCCTTGCCACTCTCTCTTGTGGCCGGAATCAACGGAGCGCTCTTCCTGCAGCCGCTTTCCCGCTACGGCGGTGAAGAGCTGCAGCGGCAGGTCTTTGCAGACTTCCTGCACCGTGGGGCGCTTGGCGGTCTGATGATAACCGAGCCCGAGTACGGCTCAGACGCGCTCAGCATGCGCACGAGTTTCCGGCCGGAAGGCGAGGGCTTTCGCCTCCGGGGAACCAAGCACTGGGGCGGGCTCACCGGCCATGCGGACTACTGGCTCCTGACAGCGCGCGGCGCGGACGAGCGTGGAGACCTGGAGCGGAGCATCAGCTTCTTTGTGTGGGACCGAAGCCTGGGTGGCATATCGGTAGAGGAGTACTACACAAGCCTTGGCCTGGAGATGATTCCCTACGGCCGGAACCGGATTGATACGCTGATTCCCGCCGACCGCCGGCTTGCAATGGGCGGGAGCGGAGTTCGGATGCTCCTGGACGTGTTGCATCGCAGCCGCCTGCAGTTCCCCGGCATGGCAATGGGCTATCTCCATCGCCTCCTTGATGAGGCAAATGAGCACGTGCAGACCCGACTAGTGGGCGGGCGCGCGCTTGCCACCTATGACCAGGTGCTGGACCGTGTTGCGGAGATCCAGGCGGCCTATACCACCTGCTCTGCCATGTGCGCGGAGACCAGCGAGATCGCCGGGATTGACAGCGACTGCTCCGGCCAGGCCCTCCCGGCCAACGCCATCAAGACCCTTGTCACCGATATGATGCAGGCAGCCGGCCAATCCCTGCTCCAGCTCTTTGGCGGTGCGGGGTATCGGCGGGACCACATCGCCGGTAGTGCCGTTGTGGACAGCCGCCCCTTCCAGATCTTTGAAGGCTCCAACGACATCCTGTACGAGCAGATCACCGGGTTCTTCCTCAAGACGATGAAGAAGCTGAAGGAGTCCCGCCTTTCCCACGTCCTCTCCGGCTTTGACGGAACCCGCCGGGCGGCTGAGTACCTGCGTGGAATGTTTGACTTCTCTGTTGATGAGAGCACGCCCCAGCACAAGCGGGTTGGACTCGGACGAATCCTCGGTCGGGTCGTCTCCGTTGAGATGCTACTGAAGCTTGGGGACCGCGGTTTCCGGCGGGACCTGATAGACAGCGCGCTTGTGTCCTTGCGGCGAGAGATCAACGGACTCCTGGGTATCTACAACAGCGAGGCTGCTCCGATCCTGATACAGGACTACCGCGATGGCAGTGCTTGGCTGGATTACATGCAGGCAGGCAGTTCCGCAGGCTGAGCTCCAAACGCCTGACGCAAGCTACTCCACGCGGAAGGTTTCGGCCTCTGAGCTCAGGGTGCTGGTGGTCTCCCGGATCGTGCCCAGAGAATCGCTGACTCGCGTCATTGCGCCGCTTGCTTCCTGGGCTCGCGCGGCGATGTCTGATGCCAGGCCCCGGACGTCCGAGGAGAGCCCGGAGAGGTTGCTCATTGCTTGTGCAACGGAGCCGGCTTCTGACTGCACCGTGTCTGATCCACCCTTGACGTCAGCGGACACCGTGCGGAGCACCTGCATCGCATCCATCACCTCCTGGCTCCCCGCCGAAAGCTCGGCGGCGCTCCCGGCAATCTCGTCCAAGGCGTTGGCCACGGTGCGGATCTCCGCCTCAATCTCCTCAAAGGACCGGCGGGTTCCGGTCCCGGCCGATTCGGCCTCCCGGACCTGCTCCAGAACCCCCGCGATGGACTCGGCGGTGGAGGTGGAGTTGTTCGCCGCTTCCTCCGCGAGCTTCCTGATCTCATCCGCCACCACCGCAAAGCCTCTGCCGGCTTCCCCCGCGAGGGCGGCCTCAATGGCCGCGTTCATTGCCAGGAGGTTGGTCTGGCTCGCGATGCTCTTGATGACCAGCACAAACTCGGAGATTGCATCCACGTTTCTCACCAGGGACTGGATTGCGGTGGTGGTCCGCCCGAGTTGTTCGCTTCCATTGTGCGCGGTCTGGATGAGCCGCTCGGCAGAGCTCCGCTTGGCCTGCGTGATTGCTGCAACGTTGCTCAGAGAGCTGGTCATCTGCTCAATGCTCGCCGTGGACTGCGTGACCGCGGCAAACTGTTCGTCTATTCGCTCCGTAAGCTGGCGGATTGCCCCGGAGATGGTGTCCACGGAGCGATTGGACGCGAGCAGGAGCTCGTTCAGTTCATCCGTCCGGGAAGCAATGTCTCCCGTTCCGGCCGTGATGCCGTCCATCAGCCCTGCAGCGGTCTGACTGAGGCTGTTGAGTTCTTCTTCAATGTCTGCGCTGGAGCGGGAGCTAGCCTGAATCCCGTTGATGATCCGGGTGATGTTCTCTGCAAACTGGTTCACACCGTGGGCAATGCGGCCAAACTCATCTGCCCTGCCTTCCGCTACCCGGCTCCGCAGATCCCCGGTGGCAAACTCGCTCATTGCTCCCTCAACCCGGGACAGCGGGAGCATGAGCCGGCGCAGCAGGAGAAAGTAGAGCAGGGTGGTCAGCGCTCCCACGAGGATTGCCCCAACAGAAAGCGCCAGGACAAATTGCCGCAACAAGCCAAAGCGGCTCTCATTGGTCACGGTGTAGCCGGTGTACCAGTCCCAGTTCCGGTAGTAATCAATGACGGCCCAGGCCGTTCCGGCCTCCGTTGCAAACTCAGCGGTGAAGTGGGTCTGGTCCCGATCCTCGTTTTCCTCGGCGGCGGCAAGGACAAGGTCCACGCTGGAAGGCGGCAGCTCCTGCTCGTCCGGCCAGAGGATCACCTGGCCGTCCCCATTTACAATGAAGGGCTGAGACGCTCTGCGGCCCGCAAACCGACGTTCCAGCCGATCCAGCAGCTCGCCCTGCAGGCGCACTGCATCCTCGGTTGAAGCGGATACCGCATCCACATCCGCATACTCAAACTCAATGAGCTCCACCCGTCCCAGGAACTGGCTCTCATACAACGCGTCTACCTGCTGCCGGAAAAACACCAGCGCAAGACTGATTGCCACAGCAGCCGTCACAACAATGGTGAGTAGGCCAAGCATGGTCAGCCTCGCACGAATTGAGAGAGCCATTGTTCTGAGTGTATTCATCAGCTAAGTGCGGGGCAACGATACGGCATCCATTAAAGCCTTGGGCCCAGCGAGCAATGTGTAGGCGTTGACGGCTGGGTTGTTGACAAAAGGCACACCTGACCTGATGTTTCGGTGTGACGTTCAACTGGGATCCAGAGAAGAACGCACTGCTCAAACGCACGCGTGGCGTTTCGTTTGAGGAGATCGTCGCTGCAATTGAAGATGGCGGCGTACTCGGGGTATTGGAGCACCCAAACCCGGAGCGATATCCCAATCAGCGGGTGTATCTGGTGGAGTTCATGGACTACGTGTTTGTAGTGCCGTTTGTCCGGGAAGAGACAAAGCGAGAGCTCGTCCTCAAGACCATCTACCCGAGCCGAAAGTACACCAGAATCTATCTCCGCGAGGGGCAGGACGGTGATCACGAATAACGAACACAGGAACGACGATTACCTGGACGACGATGAGAGAGATCTCATGGAGAGCCTTGATCGGGACGAGTGGGTCCCGGTTGGCAACCTACCAGATGCCGTCGCAGAAGCACGGTCCATCGCTTCGGCAACGCTACGGAAGGATCGCCGCATTAACGTTCGGATCTCAGACAGGGACCTCAAGGGTCTCAAAGCGCGCGCTGCCGAGGAGGGCATTCCGTACCAGACGCTGGTAACAAGCGTACTGCACAAGTACGTAAGCGGTCGTCTCACCGACAAGGCCGCCAAGTCCGATTGATGGCCCGCCGCCGCATCGCCATCAGGCGCAGTTGCGCGTAGCATGCGGTGATTGAAGACCCTGTCGGCGTGGCCCTGGCGGTAGTGCCGGGCTGAGTATTCCGACTGATCCCGGGCTACCCTTTGCACCGGAACCATGCGAATCCTGCTTACCTCAGATACCCACGGGCACACGCCCGCCATTACCAGGTTTGCGGAGATGCTCCGTGACGGTGACTATGACTGCGGGATCATTGCCGCCGACATCCTGGATGATGGGTTCAGGCCGGCAGAAATGCAGGATGCGATCCGTGAAGCCGGTATGGACACTGACGACTTCCTGCCGGAGTTGCCCACCGCGGATGAGAGCTTTGGGGAGTACGCGGACCGCCACCTGAAAGCCCTGTATGCTCCCGAAAGCCCGGTCCTCAGGGCGCTCAACCAAATGGAATCCCGGTTCACGGGCATTCTCCGGACCGCGAGTCGAGGGATCATGCTCGCGACATTCGCCGGCTTCGGCGGCTCGTGAACAACAGGACGCTGCTTGTGACCCACATGCCACCGCGCGGAATCCTGGACACGGGAGTACAAGTTGACGGCCTGCCGGTCCCCACCGGTAGTCAACCCATCCAGCGGATGGTAAGGAGGAAGCAGCCCTTCTTGCAGGTCTTCGGCCACGTTCACAGCCAGTTCGGCCACCTGGATCGCTTCATGAACGCCGCGTTCAAGACGTCGCGCCAATTCGTGGACATCGACACCCGCGGGCCCACCGTGAAGTTCCTGGAGACAGGACTGCGCGACAGCGCCTGGTGAGCGCAGGATCCGCTGTGGTGGGCGCGCAAACTCAGGCCTGCTTGCCGTTGCATGCTGCCGGGGCGATGTCCGGTGCTTGGGTGCCCGATTTGCCAAGCTCAGGGCCAGGCTGCGCTACAGTTTCTGGTTTCTCCCTGCGCTGATCTCCCTTGGTGGGGCAGGCTTGTCACTGCTGCTCTCCCGGGCTGACATGGTCCTGCAGACACCACGCCTGCACGAGCTCATTCCCCTGGACGTGGAAGGAATGCGGGAGACCCTGGCCATGGTGGCAAGCTCCATGATCACGGTTGCTACCACCGCGCTGTCCATAGTCGTCGTTGCTCTGCAGCTGGCCTCAGCCCACCTGGGGCCCCGACTACTGCGGAACTTTGTCCGGGATCGCGCCAACCAGGTGTCCTTTGGCGTGTTCATTGGGACCTTCCTCTATTGCTTGCTGCTGATGCGCTTCCTGGGCAATGGCAGGCCCCAATCCGAGCTGCCGGTCATCGGCTTTGCCGGAGCAATGGTGATGACTGCCGGCGGGGTTGCGGTGCTCATCATCTTCATCCATCACGCTGCCCTGTCGATTCAGAAGGATAGGGTGGTTGCGCGGGTCAGCGAAGAGCTCATGGAATCGCTGGATCTGCTGTATCCCAAGGCGATCGGTAGTCCGCCACCGCTTCTTGGGACCCCGGACTCTCCAGCGCAGAGCTTTCCGCAGGAAGCTCATGGGAGCTGGGAATCCGCAGAAGCCGTACTCCTCTCCGACTCCGGGTACGTGCAGGCGGTGGAATCCGCAAAGCTCATGCGCATCACCCGCAAGTATGGACTATGTGTGCAATTGAACGAACGCAGCAGCAGGACGTTGCTTTTGTGTTTGACCAACTTGTGGAGATTGCCATTCGCGCGCTCTCCAGCGGAGCAGCGGACCGTGCAGATTGACCGCCACCTGGAGAGCGCCCGCCGTTCGGTTGCCTGAGGACTTCAACGAACCGCTGGACGACTTTCTCGGCTACATGGTGGCGGAAACCGCGGAGTGAACCTGCTCCTGGACACACATGTTCTGCTCTGGATGTTCGGCGACAGCGCCAGACTGTCAGAGGCGGCAGGGCAGGCAATTCTGGATGAAGCTAACCACCTGTGCTTCAGTATCGCGGGCTACTGGGAGATTGGAATCAAGCAGAGCTTCGGCAAGCTGGTGCTGTCAGAGGACTGGCAGGAGCTGATCCCGCGCGAGATGGCCAGGAACCGGGTTGCGTTTCTGCCAATCCGGCCCGCGCACGTTCACCAGGTAGCCACGCTTCCGTGGCTGCATCGGGATCCCGTTGACCGAATTGTGGTGGCACAGGCCCTTGTGGAGTTCCTCACCGTGATCACCTCAGATTCTTCTCTGGCCGGCTACGGCGTACCGCTGCTCTGGTAGGGCTGTAGCCGTCCCGCCCACACGGAGATACCTGAGGTGAAGCGCTAGCTGCGGCCCCGGGCGTGCCCCGTGAGTGACTCAGCCCACTGGCCTGCTGCGTCCGGTGCTGCGGTAGCGGTTCAGGATTGCTGTCATCTCCGCAACAATGTCCTGCCTGGAGTCCCACAGATTGTTGGTTTCGCGCAGGTCGTCTGTGAGGTTGAAGAGTTGTCCGGCAGGTCCATCTTCGGGCTCATAGCGGGATGGCTCAGAGAAGCCGCCGGATCCCAGGCCGAGGATTGCCTTCCATGACCCCCGCCGAACCGCAAACATACCATCCAGCGCGTGGTGGACAACTGCTTCGTGAATCGGTTCCTTCGGAGTCTCCCCCTTGAGCAGGGGCAGAAAACTGAAGCTGTCCTCAGCCGCGTTGTCCGGGAGCGGGACACCCACCAGTTCTGCGCAGGTTGCCATGACGTCTGCCAGAGATAGCAGCTCCGAACATGTGCTACCAGGGGCCACTACTCGCGGCCACATCAGGACAAAGGGCTCTCGATGTCCGCCATCGTAGATGTCGCCCTTCTGCCCGCGCAGATCACCGTTGGTCTTGTGGCCGTGGTCGTTGCCGTAGAAGTCCACCAGCCGGCCACCATTGTCGCTGGTCACAATGAAGATGGTGTCCTCAAGCAGCGCGTTGCGCCCCAACGCGGATGTCAGACGCCCCACAACGTGGTCCACCATCAACACCATGTCGCCCCTTGCGCCAGCGCCGGAAGTCCCCTTAAGCCAGTCTGGCGGCAGGCAGGGCCGGTGAGGAGCCGTGGTGGCAACGTAGAGAAAGAAGGGTTGATCGGGATCTGTGCCTGCGTGCTGGTCAATGAACTGCTCGGCCCGGTCGGCAAAGCGGAGGTCCACCTCAAAGTCGTCAAACCCGTCGGCCACAAGACCCCTGCGCTGCTGGGGGTGGTAAACTTGCTTCTCCGCCCTGGGGATCACCGGGACCCGGTCATCCTCCAGGTAACAGTAGGGGGGCATATCCAGGGAACCGGATATCCCGAACCAGCTTTCAAAACCCACCGACAGAGGCCCGGTTGCAAACCCACTCTCGTAATCAACATCAAACCCGTCAGAGTTCCAGCCGTCACGGTCGCTGTCTTTCAGCAGTGACCCGTCCTTGCGCCGCCACTCCAGGCCAAGGTGCCACTTTCCCACTGCCGCGGTCTTGTATCCCGCCTGACCGAGGACCGAGGCAAGCGTGGGTCGCTCGGGCTCAATCAGTGGTGCGCCAAAGCCACCAAGGACAAAGCTCTCCAGCCAGGTTCGCCAGCAGTAGCGCCCAGTGAGTAGTCCGTAGCGACTCGGGGTACACACCGCGGAAGTGGAGTGCATGTCCGTGAAAGTCATTCCACGCGCGGCCACGTAGTCCATGTTGGGAGTTCTGAATGTCCCGGTTCCGTGGTGGCTGATGTCCCCGTAGCCCATGTCATCCGCCAGCACAACAACGATGTTTGGTTTCTTCATGTGTTTTTCCTTACCCAAAGATTTGAACCCATAGACTCGGCCGATCATCCGCTGCCCCCGCGGGCACTGCCGTTGTCACACTTCGGAAGCCCCGGCGACCGTCTCGCCCGGAACCAGAGACACCGGGACTACCACGGACGTGGGCGCGTCCTCTTCCGTGTCACGGTAAATCCGCCTGAACAGCAGGCCGGCGGCGGCCTCGCTCATGGCCGCCGCGTCCACGACGTACTTAGTGAGCCGCGGCATCATCAGGCTATCGGATGAGGGCGGACCGATGGAGACCAGGGAGAAGTCACTTGGCGAAAAGATTCTCCGCCTCTGGCACGCTCGGAGGAAGGCAATGGCCAACGAGTCGTCATCCGCGAACACTCCGGTCGGCGGCTGCTCGGCATCAAAGCAAAACAGCGCGCGTTCCATCCCGTCCGATCGGTCAACTTCAATGATCTTACAGCGGGACTGCAGTCCGAGGCGCGCGGCGGCACTGGAGAAACCGCGTGTCCGCTCACGGTCCGGACTACTTCGGGTGGATGCCGCAAGGTGGAGGAGCCGGCTGTGTCCCAGCCCCACCAGATACTCTGCAATCGCAGATCCCGCAGCAAAGTTGTCCGCCATGACAACGGGCGCCCGGACCTCGTCAAAGTAGCGGCCGAGTTGGACAATTGGCAGGCCCTCGTCCACCAACTGGTTGAAGTACAGGATATTGTCTGCGCTGCACGGGGTCACAATGAGACCGTCCACCTGCTTTGCCACAAGCGAATCGCAGACCGAGCGCTCCCGCTCCGCGTCATTGCGTGACGACGCGATGACAACGTGTGATCCCTGATCCTCAATGCAGCGCTCCAGACCGTCGGCAAACACGGGGAAGAACGGATCGGTCAGTGATGGAATCACGATCCCAACGTTGAAGCTGCGGCGAAGTATCATTCCCCGCGCGTGGAGATTAACGCGGTAGTTCAAGGCCTCCACCGCCTCCATCACCTTGGCGCTGAGATGCGGGTCCACGTTCGGCTTGTTGTTCAGGACGTTAGAGGCCGTCCCGATTGAAACGCCCGCCCGGGCTGCGATGTCCCGAATGGTGATCTTTCGCGCTGCTCGAATCACTTGCTTCCCTCATGTGGAGGTCGGCGGTGAGATACAGTAGGCACCGCCGACACGCTCATGTGCCGACTTCCCCGGAAACGCTGCTGGAGGACCCGGCGTTTTCATAGAACGGATCACCGATCCTCTGCAGCAATTTCTTGAGTCTGTCCTCCAGATCTTCCCGAGTGGCTCGGTGTCCCTGGTTGAAGAACAGATTGTTCATCTGGTACGGGTCCCGCGCCATATCATAGAGCCGGCAGTTGTGTTCCGTCCGCGCCCGCACAAACAGGTGCCGGTCGGTGAGCAGGGCACGGTAGCAGTACTCCGGGTCACCGTCATCAAACCATCCATCAAGGGAAATGAGAATGTCGCGCTGTATTTGCGGCTCACCAGCCATTACGGTGCCGGAGAGGTTCGCCCCCCGCATGCTCGCTGGGACCGCAAGCCCGAGCAGGCCGAGGGTAGTCGTTGGCACGTCCAGACTGCTCACGAGGCCCTTGCAGACGGATCCCGGTGCTGTTGATCCCGGATGCCTGATGATGAGCGGGATCCGGGAGGACTCGGTCTCCGCAAAGAACTTCTGGACGCGGTTGTGGCTGCCCATGAAGTCTCCGTGGTCGGAGAAGTAGATGACAATGGTGTCATCTGCCTGGCCGGTTTCCTCCAGACACCTCAAGATTCGGCCAATGTTATCGTCAAGATTCCTGATCTGAGCGTAGTAGCCCTTGATCCTGGCGATATTCTCCGGTGTTTTCCATTCTTCGGGGACGTTCTTGCGGAACTCGATTTCCCGGTTCTCGTACGCCGTCATGTAGGCCTCGGGAGCCACATGCGGGTCATGCGGTGGCTCAATTGACACAACCATGAACCACGGTGACTCGCCCTTCAGGCGAGTGATCTGTTCTATTGCGATGTCGGTGAGGCCATCCGTCTGATAACCCGGAAGCCGCCTTCTGGGAATGGGATACGGGCCTTCGGAGTACTCGGTCTCAAAGGGCCGGTTACTGTTCTCCCAGCCAATCCAGGTATCCCAGCCCCTGCGGAAGTAGGGCGCTACAAAGTGACTCGGCGCCGCCCCGCCGGAGAGATGCCACTTCCCCAGGTGCGCAGTGTGGTATCCGTGCTCCCTGAGGACTTCGGGGAGTGTGGTGGCGTTTGGCGGGATTGGCTTGTGAAGCGAAGTAACGCCGTGCTCGTGGATGTACTGTGACGTATAGAAGGATGCACGCGCCGGGGCACACAGGGGACTGATGGTGTGCGCCCCCGTGAACCGAACCCCGGAGTCAGCGAGGTGGTCCAGGTTCGGGGTTTCCACGTTCCGGCTGCCGCTGCAGCTCATTGCTTCTTCCCGGTGTTGGTCGCTGAAAAGCCATAGCACGTTCATTCAGAAGCTCACTTTCAGGCTGCGTTGGTCTTTGATTTCCTGCGGTCTCTGAGATACGGGGCAATGGCCGGAAGCACAAACGCGGCAATCGCCAGAAAGATGAAGACCAGGCTCACCGGGCGTTCAAAAAATATGGACAGCGTGTTCTGAGAAATCGCCATGGACCGGCGCAGGTTGTTCTCAATCAGTGGACCCAGGACCAGTCCAAGCAGCATTGGCGACCGGGGAATCTCAAGCTTTGCCATCACAAGCGCGATTACGGCGAACACCGTGACCAGTAGGAGATAGAAGCTTGTGTTGTTGACGGCAAAGGATCCGGCCATACACAGGGCCATGATGATCGGCGCGAGAATTGCATAGGAAATGGAGGAAAGCCGCGCAAAGAGGCCGACCAGCAGCTTTCCGTGCACAAGCATGAGGACGTTAACAACCAGGAAGCCGACGATGATGGCGTAAATCTGGGGGCCCTGCTGAGAAAAGAGTGTGGGACCCGGACGCAGCCCGTGAACGGTCAGCGCACCGAGCATGATGGCGGCTGCAGCGTCACCGGGAATGCCCAGCGACAACATCGGAATGAGCGCCGTTCCCGTTGCTGCATTATTGGCCGACTCCACGGCAGCAACGCCATCCAGGCAACCGGTTCCAAACTCGTCTCCCCGCCGGGAAACGCGCTTGGCCTGAGAGTAGGAGACAAATGACGCGATGGCTCCCCCGGTCCCCGGTACTATCCCGATGAGGTTGCCGATTGCGGTGCCGAGGCCGATGACCCGCCCCGACTCCCGGAGCTCCCGGAATGTCAGCCTGGGTTCCTGCCGAATCTTTGCCGCATCTATTGCCGCCGTGCTGATGGGACGGTTCTTGTTGATCAGGATCTCGCCCAGCGCAAACAGGCCAATCAAAGCAATGATCAGCGGGACGCCGCCGAGGAGACGGAAGTTGTCAAAGAACACAAACCGTCCGACGCCGGCCGCATCAACTCCAATAGTGCTAACGAGAATTCCCAGACAGCCACTGATGATCCCTTTCAGGATGCTATCGCCGCTCACACTGGAAATGACTGACAGCCCAAAGAGCGAAATGGCGAAGTATTCAGCCGGTCCAAACAGCAGGGAGAGCCGGGCGATGGTTGGGGAAAGAAAAAGCAGCAGGAACGCGCTGACTACACCGCCGAAAACCGAGGCATAGAGAGCAACCTCCAGCGCCTTTTTGGCCTTCCCGTTCTGCGCGGCAGGATATCCGTCAAGAATTGTGGCCGCGGCCGCCGGGGAGCCAGGCGTGTTTATGAGAATTGCCGTGATGGAGCCGCCATACACGCCACCCGCATACAAGCCCAATAGCACCAGGACGCCGGCTACCGGATCCAGGCCGAATGTCAGTGGGAGTGCCAGCGTAATCGCGAGCATTCCGGTCAGCCCCGGGACCGCACCAACCACAATCCCGATGAACAGACTCACGTTCATCAGGAGGAGGTTCTGGACCGTGGCTAGAAGCTCTATACTGGAAAGGAAGTTCCCAATCATTGTGACCTAGCCTCCGAAGATGGACCCGATGGGTAACCGCACAAACATTGCGGATCTGAAGAAGAAGAATATGGCCACGATGGATCCCGCCACAATGACCCAGGCAAAGACTCGCCGTTCACCATAGTTGGCAAGGATTCCGAATCCGAGGATGAGCGTGGTGGGCAGGAAGCCAAAAACCGGCACCAGAAGCGCATACACTACAAAAGATAGCGCGTAGATCGCATACACCGCGAACGACCGGACACCGTCCTTTGTCACCGTCACGGTGGACGCCGGCTCCCTGCGCACACCCTTAAGGAGCAGCGCAGCGCCGCAAAGAAGCATGACCCAGAGCAGCAGCCGCGGGAGGGACTGAGAAGAGAACCCGTCGGCTGTCTGGGGCTGGATCAGTTCATCCAACCGGATCAACAGGCCGGAGGCAACACCCAGGCCCAGGAGCCCGGAGATTGAGTCCGTATTTGCTAGCCGGGCAACTACTCGGTTGTGCTTGGTCATCTCGGAATCCTTGTGCAAGCGGGATCAGAAAAAAATCCCGGAACAGGATTGTTCCGGGATTACTGCAGCCAGGAGTCGGCGCTTAACCGTCAATCAAGATAGGTCAACCACTCCTGGACATCTTCAATGCCGCGGTTGATCTTGGTTGCGACTTCCTCTGGGGTCAGCGGGTCCACAACAAATCCCAGGCGAGCCTGCAGCTCCTGGATCTCAGGAGTCTCGTAGATCTGCGCAATCCGCTCCGTGTAGAACTGAACGATCTCCTCCGGAGTTCCGGCGGGCAGAGCGTAGAAGTTGAATCCAACAAAGCTGATGTCAAAGCCCAGATCCACGGCAGATGGCACCTGGCCGATCCCATCAAACTCTACAACGATATCGTCATTGAAGGTGAGAATCGGAACAAGGTCACCATTGTCAATGAACTGCTGCACCACGGGAGCAAGTCCCAGGGCAACATCGATGTTCCCTCCAAGGACGCTTGACAGCGGCTCAAGTGCACTGTCAAACGGAACTGCCGACGCCTCAGCTCCCATCTCGGTGAACAATGCTGCCTGCAGCATGTGGTGGTCCGAGCGGAGACCGAAGGTTCCGTAGTTGACCGTGTTCTCCTGTGCATACTCAAGCAGGCTCTCGTAGTCCTGAATCGGCGAATCAGCCGCCGCAACCATTACCAGCGCGGTGGCACCAATGTTCCCGATGATTGGCGTGAAGTCCGCAAACTCGTACTCAACCTGGGTTGTCTGGGTACGGATTGCCATGAGCCCGATGTTCACAGTGATGAGGTTGTAGCCGTCCGGTGCAACTTCCAGGAACTCCGTTGCTGCCACAACGCCGCCCGCACCGGTTCGGTTGACCACTCCCATCGGCTGGCCAATGAACTCCTCAGACTGCTCGGCAACGGCACGCGCGAGAACGTCAGCATTCCCTCCTGCACCAAAGGGTACGGTCAGCGTGATGGGCCGGGTAGGGGTCCAGGTCCCGTCGGACGCAGTCTCTTCGGGCGCGCCACCCGACCACACCAGTCCGGCAACAAGCATGAACGCAAGGAACAGACCTGTTCTCTTTGCCATATCGACACTCCTTTTTCGGGCATCGCTACCGACGTATGAATACGCCAATGATATCGATAATCCCAGTATTGCGATGATTCTGTACCCCAATCGTACCGATCGGGGCTCCGATTCCCCGGAGCACCGCATCCCCGGACCTCGGTGAAACCTTTCATCGAAGGTTTTCTCGCGATACTCTCACCCAAATCAGGTGCCGTCAAGAAATTTCTGTGCGCGAATTGCTTGTGCGAGGGATGGCTGGAGGAGCCGTCTACGCGTGGGATGCGCGAACGTTGGAGTCAGGCGCCGATCAGAGCGAGTCTTGCCGACGGTTTTCAGGGTCCGCGGGCTGAGATTCCCGGGCTCCGCGCGGATTTCTGCGAATCCCCGCACGCACGAAGGGTCCGAATGCCGCTCAAGCCCCGGAGCCGGGGCTTACTCCGCGGAAAGACTCAGCCCACTGGCTCCCGAGCCTAGTTCCCGTCGAGATCTGCGAGGGCAACGCCGTACGACTCAAAGGTGTCGGTCGACGCGTCACTCGAGCTGAACATTCCGCTCCCGTTGTTGAGGTACACGGTGTTTCGCGCCTGGAAATTGACCACGAAGACATCCTGGTCGCCGTCTCCGTCCAGGTCGCCAACAGCCAGATCGAAGCTTTGCCTGTCCGTTGCGGCCATATCGACTCCCGCTGCGAAAGTGCCGTCTCCGTTTCCGACAAACAGCTGGTTGGGACTGGCTACGTTCCCGACGACAATATCCAGCGTTCCATCTCCGTCGAAGTCGGCGATTCCGAGCCCGTAGCTGGACTCGCTGTCTGCCGAAAGGTCTGAACCGGTAAACGAACCCGTTCCATCGCCGAGGTACACGCGGTTCGCTGCTCCCGAGACGTTAATCAACAGATCCATGTTCCCGTCCCCGTTGAGGTCAGCCGCGTCGGCTTGCGTGCTCAACAGGGAATCCGTCGACACGTCATTACCGCTGCCGAAGGTTCCGTCACCGTTTCCAAGGTAGATCCGGTCCTTTGTCCCCCACGCGGTGACGACAACATCAAGAATGTCGTCGTTATTAAAGTCGGCGATTGCGATACCGCGCTGGTTCGCGGTGTCGGTGGATAGATCTGCATGTGTGAATCCACCGTCGCCAT
Source organism: uncultured Spirochaetaceae bacterium (assembly GCA_964591085.1). GTDB lineage: Bacteria > Spirochaetota > Spirochaetia > DSM-27196 > CAZPXH01 > CAZPXH01. The sequence goes on from CAZPXH010000013.1 coordinate 32,584, forward strand.
CACCGAGGTACACCAAAGCCCGAACAGCGGTCCCGAGGAATGCCACGACAACGTCCATGTTGCCATCGCTGTTCAAGTCGGCAGCCCTCATCTGCTGGCCGCCAACCCTGTTCATCGTGCTTGCATTAGCACCGGCGGCGAAGCCACCCGCGCCATCCCCGAGGTGGATGCGCTCCGGACCGCTGTACCCTGAGAAGAAAGCATCCATGTTTCCATCATTGTTGAAGTCAGCAAGGACTACGTCCCCGTTATTGATCTGGTCTGTGCTCACGTCCGTCGGTGCCTGGAAGGTACCTGTTCCGGTTCCGAGGGCAGTACGGTTTCGTCCGCTTGGAATGGCATTCGCAAAGTTCGCGACCACCAAGTCTAGTACAAGCGGTACCTCCCACTGGGCGTAGAACGTCACGCTCCCGTCGCTGAAGGTGAAGTCTTCGCCGACGGCGTAGCCGGTTCCACTCCCATCGGGCTCGGTATTCCATTCCGCGAAGACTTCGCCGATCTTTGCCAGGTCACCAGGGTCGGGAAGCGTTATCTGGTCGCCGGTGAAGTACTCACCGTTGTCGACGGGAGAGCTCCCCGATGTTGCACCGTTGGGATCGAAGCTGATGGTGAAGGGGCCATTACCATCGTTGATCCACAAAGCATGAAGTCCAATGTCGCTCGTGTCGATGACCAGCAGGTCCCCGACCTGGTACGTGCTTCCCGTTCCATCGGCCTGGGTATTCCAACCGCCGAAGGTATGACCGACAAGACTCAATCCGCCGCTGTTCCCGAGCACGGTAGCCGTGTCGCCACGGAAGTAGTCTCGCGGATCGACCGGCGGCTCGCCCACGTCGGCGCCGTTGGCGAAGTAGTTCACCTGGCGTGGCGTCAGGTTGTCCGGGTTCAGTAGCGGGCACGAGGCAAGCGCCATCACGGCCAGGATGGTGATCCCGGTCAAAGCAACACGACGGTAGTTATTCACCATTGGGATCATAGGAGAACCTGTTGCGGCGGGCAACCACAAGGCCGCTTTCGGATATGGGATTCGATGCAGAACACGGGGACACTCATCGCTTGGGCTGTGCCCGAAAAGCGGGCCGCAGCTATGCTAGCGCAAGGAGGCCGTCAGCTGAATCGATGAGGCCCGGCTCTCCGAAGCGACGTATCCTAGAATCTGCAGTGAAACCGGTCCTACCGACCAGCTCACTCATTAACCGACGACGCGCTGCAGTGTTTCAATGGTGCGGTCACACCACGCAGCCTGCATCTGTGCAGCGGATACGCCAAAGTCGATTGTTGTGCCGATGAGCTGCTGTGCGTCGGCTGGGATCTCCTCAGTGTCGGTGTCGCTTCGGAATTCGCTGTACTGCTGTGCCATTCGGCGAGTCAGGCGGCGATAGCTCTCCACCTGCGGAATCAGGTACGGCGCGTCTGCTGCGCGGGCAAAGAACAGCTTGAGCAGGAGCTCGTTCCGGCCCGGCTTGAAGACCACCTCCGGCGAGCGGATCCACCGCCGCAGCTCCGCCGAACCCGCCTCCCGAATTGCAAAGCGCCGGCTTTCCCGGCCGGTCGCCTGGTACTCCACGACCTCGATCAGACCCCCTTCATGAAGCTGTTCCAGAGTGGGGTAGATCTGGCCGTAGCTCTCCTTCCAGAAGTGCGAGGTTGTCTCAGAGAGCAGCTTGCGGATCTCGTAACCGGTTGACGGCCCGAAGGCGAGCACGCCGAGAATTGCGTTGCGGCTTCGGCCGGATGATCGAGGCATGATTGACAGATACATCAAAGCGATATATTGTGTCAACGTATCACAATGATATATGGAGGATGCCATGAGATTTGTTTCTGTTCCAGCGGCGGCCACGATTGCGTTGGCTATCATGGGGGCGGTGGTGCTCTTCCACCTGCTTGTCATAGCCGGCGTGTTCCCAACGACCATTGTGTGGGGTGGGCGTATCACGGATCCGCAGCAGGTGGTGGCCATGGAGGTGGTCTCAATTCTGATCATACTCGTGGCAGCGGCCGTCATCGCGTTGCGCTGGCAGAGCCTGGCATCCGGCGAACCCTCGCTTCTCTGGGCAATCGGGACCTGGGTCCTGGTGGGACTGTTTGCAATCAACACCGTGGGAAACCTCTTTGCAAAGACGCCCTTTGAGCGCTTTGCCATGACACCGCTCACCTTCCTGCTGGGCCTTCTTGCGCTGAGGCTCGCGATGGAGAGCGTTGCGGCACATGGATAAGGCCCGCTTGCGTTGGTCCGGAGTCGTCGTGCGTACCGGTGCGGTGGTGGTCGCGGTCGTTGGCACTTCCATCACGCTGGTGCTCCTCCGCTCGTACCGGGTCACCGTGACCGCGCTCTTCGCAACTTCTCGGCTCAACCATGAGGTTTCCTACCAGCTGATTGGGCTTGGTATTGCCGCGCTCTTTGTATTGCTTGCGTGGCTGCTGGGTGGTGCTGGTGTACTTCAGTTCCTTCGCCCGTGGCGCTTCAACGGGGAAGTAACGCCGGTTCCCTGGCTGGGCCTCCGTCCGAAAGAGGGCGAGGGGTGGCTGCAGGTGGGCACCAGCTTCCTGGTGATCATCACAATCGTCACGGCCGTTGCCGTCTACCTGCCGGTGATTCGTTCCGGGGAGCCAGGCTTCAGCATCGGCGGCGTTCTGCTACCTGCTCTGGTGTTCGCGGTAGCCAACTCCTTTACCGAGGAGGTCATCTACCGTTTTGCCGTGACGGGGGTGTTTCTGGAGAACGGTCTTTCCGCCGGGAGCGCTGCCATCACCAGTGGAGTGCTGTTTGGTGGAGTGCACTACTTCGGCACGCCCGGTGGCGTCCCCGGGGTCCTGCTCGCGGGCTTCCTCGGGTGGCTGCTGTCCAAGTCGATTGCAGAGACACGCGGCTTCGGCTGGGCCTGGCTCATTCACTTTGTCCAGGACATCGTCATCTTCATCGCGATTCTGGGGAGCACAGCGGGCCAAGCCTAGCCCCGACTGTCCCCAAACCTGTCAGCGCCATGGACGAACGCCGCTTTGCACTGTGGCCATAGTGCTCGGGCATTTCCCGGTTCTGTGCTATCTGGTCTGACATTGTCCGTTTGTCACTGGCATTCGGCAGGTTGGCCCGCGTTCGAGATTCATATCAATAGGTGTGCCGCGTTTACGTTTGCTATCAGTTCGTAAGCCAGGGGATCTGCCGCGGCCTTACGATCCTTACCCCGGACCCGCCAGCGGTGCTAAATCACCCGTTTGCAACGGCCATTCCGGCCAACCGGCCTGGCGGGATTATGAAAGCACTCGTGGTAGAGGAGCAGGCTCGCATTCGGATGAATACCGTCCGGGTGCTTGCTCATGAGGGGTACGAGGTTGCTGAAGCGGGCAACGGTGAAGACGCAATCGCTCTTCTCGACGCAGATTCTCGCTGTGATGCGATCCTGATGGACATCGACCTCGGACCCGGCCGCATGGACGGAACCAGAGCGGTCGCAGAGATGGATCGCCTCTGTCCCGCACTGGTCGCGTTCTACTCTTGCCACGTCGATCGGAAGACGATTTGCGGCAACGGGCTGCACGGCCGCTACGTCGCGGTCAACCAATCAACCTGCGAAATCCTCTCAAACCGCCTCTTCTCGGGGATCGTACGTGTCTCGATCCGGCGCCGGCGCTCCTGTCGATGCTCAGTAGCATCGGCACGTTCGGGATCATCAGCATCGGTGTTGGCCAGCAAGACGAAGGTTACCTAGCCGCGATGTTGGATTGCCGGATGCTCAACTCGCGGGGCGCGCACCGGCGAATGACTGACGCGAACGCACGGGCATCATCGGTCAGGTGATCGCGGGGGATCGCAACGGCAAACTGCGTCTGCCCGCTCGGCCGATCTCCGATCACCCGCATATCAGTATTGAGCACCGAATCAAGCATATCCTGACCGACGAGAAAATAGCTGTCGGTCTTCTGAGCGTGTCGTATAAGAAAGAGGTAGTCGTTAGCACGCAGCACCGGAGACCCTGACATTCGAGTGCCGTGCGCGTGCTCGATCATGTGGTATGTTGCGCTGGGGTAGGCGCGAATCGCCCCGCATCATCGCCGTTCGGCCGTCGGCCTATCGCGCGTGCTCGGCCGCGTACTCCGCGATCCGCTGGATCTTTGCTTCACTGCGGCCACCGGGAACGTAGCTATTGCTCATCCAGGTTTGAACGAGTAGCCGCGCTACCTTTGGCCCGGTGACCTGGGCTCCAAGCGCGATCACGTTTGCATTGTTGCTGAGGGCAGCACGCTCTGCCTGATAGGCGTCCGTCACGAGCGCGCAGTAGACCCCCGGAACTTTGTTGGCGGCGATGCTGGCGCCGATGCCGGTACCACAGAGGACCACGCCTCGCTCGTATTCACCCGCCGCGACGGCCTCGCCCACACTGATCACGACATTCGCGTACACCGGGTCCTCGGACCCCAGGTCGGTCACCTCGTGGCCGAGTTCCTTGAGCGCTTCGATCACTTCCAGCTTCAAGTCTGTGGCGTTGGGGTCGCACCCGATGGCTACGTTCATTTCTCACCTCCATCGGCGAGGTCGATCATGGTCTCGCCTATTGTCTTGAGTAGAAGGTAGCAGCTCGTTGCCCCCGCATCGAGGTTGCCACGAGACCGTTCACCGAGCCTCGCCGCACGGCCGATCTTCGCGACCATATCTTTGGTGGACTTCCATCCAATCTCCGCGGCATTAATCATCGCTCGAGCCGCGCCGGAGAGGTCGGCGCCATCGGAGGTGGCGCTGCGGAGCGCCTCGAGGGCCGGATAGAGCGTGTCCACCATGGTCTTGTCTCCGGGTTTCGCGTCTCCGAGTTCCTGAATGCTTGCATAGGCGGCTTCCAGCATGGTGAGGAGATAACCGGCGTCTATCTGCTCCGCGTTTTTCGTCTCTCGGGCCATCTCCCGGAACATCGAGCCATAGAGCGGTCCCATCGATCCGCCAATCTCCATCACGAGCGTCTTGCCCAGGATTCGAAGCGCCTCCGACATTCCAGGGGCGTCGCCCGTCTCGGACTCTGCGGCGATTACCTTTGAAGCCATTTGGAAGCCCTTGTTCATGTTGATTCCGTGGTCACCGTCTCCGATTGCCCCGTCGATTTCACTGAGATAGGCGCGATTCTCATGGATAATCGCAACCATCCGCTCAACGATGACAGCACCGTTCTTGTTGGAGAAACTCTTTGCCATTTGGTGTCCTTACGCATTCAGCTGCTGCTTGAGACCCATTGAGTAGACGTCGGCATCAATGAGTTCTTTCAGTTCGCCGTCGAGTTTGCAAAGCGTCAGGGTCACCCCATTCATCTCGAGGCTCGTAAAGTAGTTGCCTACGTAGGGTCTGTGGATCGTTATGCCGTTCTGCCCAAGGACCTCCGCTACGCGCTTGTAGAAGATGTAGAGTTCCATCACCGGCGTGGACCCAAGGCCACTTACGAGGACTGCAACCTCGTCTCCCGATGCGAACGGAAGGTCCGCAAGAATCACGTCGAGGCAGAGGTCGGCAATCTCATCGGCGCTCTTCAGGTCTTCCACGCGGATCCCCGGCTCCCCGTGATGACCGATTCCGACTTCCATCTTCCCCGGCTCCACGCTGAAATTCGGTTCGCCTACTGCCGGGATTGTGCATGGCGAGAGTCCGATTCCGATGCTCCGGCAATTGTCTATTGCCTTCTGCGCCGTGGCCACGACCTCGTCAAGCGACGCGCCCTGGGCAGCTTTCGCCCCGGCAGCCTTCCACATGAAGATCTCCCCAGCGACGCCACGGCGCTTCTCGCGCTCGGTCGGGGGTGCGCTCGGTACGTCGTCGTTCGCAATGACGCGCTTGACCTCGATGTTCTCGTCTTCAGCTTCCTCGATTGCCATCTTGACGTTCATGTTGTCGCCGGCGTAGTTGCCGTAGAGGACCGCGACGCCCCGGCCTGAGTCAGCCTCTCGGATCGCGTCATAGAATGCCCTTGCGGTGGGGGAGCTAAACACCTCACCGACCGCAGCCGCATCCACGAGGTTCCTCCCGATGTACCCGATAAATGCGGGTTTGTGACCGCTCCCGCCGCCGGTGACGATCCCTACCTTGCCTTCGATGGGAGCCTCAACGTATTTCAGGACGCGGGGATTAGATGTCGCTTTCACGATCTCCGGATGCGCCTGCACAAAGCCCTTCAGCATGTCCTCGACCACCAGGTCGGGATCATTGATTATTCGTTGCATGGGGTGAACGTCCTCCTCACTTCCTCATTGCAGCAAAATGGCAGAATCGAAACGCACGCATTGTCACGGCACGCGGTACAGCCGGGCTCATGCGCTCTCCCGGGGCACGATAAGCCCACCTACCGTTACGTGTTCGGGTGGCTTTGTCGATCCCATTTCGATTCGATCCGTGAGCAACTGTATTGACCGTCGCGCCAGTATCGCTCTCGAGATTCTTGCGGTCGTGAGTTGTGGACGGACAACGCGGCTCGCCGGCAGGTCATCAATTCCCACGATTGCCATCTCCTCGGGTACCGATATCCGCAGGTCATGGCACGCGTGGATGCATTGGTATGCGATGAGATCGTTGACACAGAGCAGCGCGGTCGGGCGGCTGTTGCGAGACTTCAGGAGATCACGCATTTGAGCTGACCCATCGCCTACGTCGGAGATCCGATAGTACCATTCGGGACCGAAGTCCAACCCCGCCTGTTCGAGGTAGTAGAAGAACGCGCCCTCCCTCAACTCGAGATTGCGAGAATAGTCCTCATCCTGGACAAGTCCGATTGCGGTGTGGCCCTTGCTATACAAATGGAACAGCAGGTCGTGCACCACCGTGTCGTTGTCCAGGGACACAACATCCGCGTGGATACCGCGATCAAACCCTTCCACGATGACGATGGGGCTCTCAACAGCGGCCAGCATTTGTGCGTCCTTAGGGTTCGCGAGGCCCGAAGCAAGGACAATTGACCCGACACTCCCTGATTGTTCGATCAGTGTCACCACATCGCTTAGATCCTCGGTTTCCTGCGTATGGATTTTCAGCCCGAGGTCCGCATTCCCAGCTTCAACCGCGAGCGCCTGCAAGAACTCCGCGATCAACGGTGCGAAGGAGTCGTTGCGGTGCCCCCCAGACTTGATGGGTTGAATGAGGTTAATTGAATCGTGATAACTTTTTGATCTCCTATTCGGGAGGTAACCCATCTCCCGGGCGATGCGGCGCAGGTCGTCTGCCTTTTCCTTACTTACACCGTCTTTCTTGTTAAGTGCCATCGAGACCGCTGCGATAGAAACGCCAGCTCTGTCGGCGATCTGTCGCATTGTTACGCGATCTCTGTCTCCCCTGGAAGGCGGTTGAACTGCCATTTTACGTACTCTCTCTTTTCGAACTTCAGAAAGCCAAGTGCAGACCTCGAACGGTTCCAATTTAACCGTAGTCTGCTCGACCAGCCAAAGCATAGCGTACACACCAACTTAAATGTTGACTACCTTTTTAAGCCATGTTAAGGTCATGTTTCAGATACGGGGGTGATGCCGCACGCACTGCGGATACCGATCGCCCTTTGGACATAGGAGGTCCAAAATGAGACAACTTCGATTTGCAACACTGTTCCTGGTGTTGCTCTTGGCCAGCGCCTCTCTTTTCGCTGGAGGCAATGCGGAGGCAGTCGACGAAGGTCCGGTAACCATCACCTTCGCGATCACCGGCGCAGGGGTTTGGGAAGAGCCGATGGGCGAAATCGTCGACGCATACAATGCATCACGCGACGACATAACCGTAGAGGTCGAGTACTACGCGCACAGCGATTACTTCCCAACCATCAACCTGCGGCTTGGCTCAGAGTCGGACGACTACGACATCATCGGCGTGGACGTGCCGTTCGTCGCGCCCTATGTCTATCAGGAATGGCTTCAGCCTCTCGATGACTACTTCACTGAGGCAGAGATAAACGAGTATGTACCTTCTGCTCGCGAAGCCGGTTCGTGGGACGGTCAGTTCTACGCTCCCCCGCTCCAGACCTCGCTCGTGCTCCTCTGGTACAATACTGGTCTCCTTCAGGAGGCAGGTCTTGAGATGCCGGAAATGGGGGTGGAAAACCGCATCACCTGGGAAGAACTCGCTGAAATAGCCCGGGAAGGCGTGAACAGACTCGATCCGGACGGAAGCCGAGGCATTTCCGGGATCGATTTCGAACAGGTCAGCCGTATCTATCAGATCGGGACCCTGGTCAACAATCTCGGATCTCCGGTTCTCGGAGAAGACGGCTTGACAGCAGATGGTGTCGTGAACGGACCGGAATGGACCCGTGCGATGGAGTTCTACCAGACGCTGTTCGAAAGTGGCATCTCTCGTCGAGGTACCACGCCTGTCCAGAACCAGGATCAGTTTGTCGCCGGCAACACGTTCTTCTATGTGGCCAACGGGCGGCTACGAAACGCGGCGATTGCGAAAGGTATGGTGATGGAGAACCTGGCAGCCGCTCCGCATCCGGTTTTCGAAGGCTATGAAGATAGCGCGGCGGCAGGTACCGGTAGCTGGCACGTTGGAGTTTCCGCATTTTCAAGGTATCCGGAGGCAGCGGCGGACTTCGTGAAATACCTGACTCAGGGGCCTGGACATCCTATGTGGATCGAGAGCTCCGGCGCTTCCCCCGCGACGCGGACCGGTCTCGAGCGCATGACGAACGAGGCAGACGTAATGCCGTTCCGGGAAATTATCGCGTACGACTTGGCGAACGTAGCGTATCCCCGAGCGATTACGCCCGCTTACAGTGAGTTCCAGACGATCATTGAGGCTACCATGGAGGATATTCGCAACGGTGCGGTCGTCGCCGAGGCGCTCGATTCGGCTGTCGACCAACTCGAGGACCAGATCGCGAAGTATCGCTGATCGCGATCTGGAGAATCCAGCTTTTCGGATGTGGCCCCTTTATCTGGGGCCACTTTCTGCTCTTGCCGGCAACAAGAATAGGGACCGCCATCATGCTTAGAACAGCCCAACGGACAAAGAGCGTCTTGGAGTACGCTTTTCCATACCTCTTGATTCTTCCGGCCATAGGGCTCATTGTCTTTTTTAAACTGATCCCGATCTTCAGCACGCTCATCGACAGCGTTGTCACGTCTCGAGGTACAAATCTGGACGTCTACCGCAGACTGTTCGACTCTCAGCAGTTCTGGCAGTCGGTCTGGGTTACGATCAGGCTCATTGTGATCATCGTTCCGCTGCAAATCGTCGTTTCGTACGCGCTGGCCGAGCTTGTGCGCAACAACGTGCGGGGCGTCGGATTCTTCCGGACGGTGCTGTACTTTCCCGTGGTGGTTTCTATGACTGTCGCTACCATCCTGTGGAGTCAGATGCTGGCGCCAGGGCAGCAAGGGATCATCAACAGTCTCCTCAGTCTCGTCGGCGTCGAACCTCAGGGCTTCTTTATCGACCTGAATCAGTCACTCGGCAGCATCATTGCCGTTTCGACTTGGAGAGGGTGTGGCTACTGGATGATATTCATGTTGGCAGGAATGCTTAGCATCGATCCTTCGATCTACGAATCTGCGGAAATGGACGGCGCGCGGCCGCTGACCGTGGTCTTTCGTATTACGATTCCGATGCTGCGACGAGTCATGCTGTTTGTCGTTGTCGCCAATACTATTGCAAATCTTCTTCTATTTGTCCCGGTGCACTTGATAACCCGCGGCGGTCCGCAGTTTAGCACAAACGTTCTCATGTATGAGGCGTACAAGTCCGCATTTATGTTCCTCGATCAGTCCCGGTCTGCGGCGATCGTCGCAATCCTGCTGCTTCTCATCGGTGGCGTTGTGGCTGCGCAGTTCGCGCTTCTCTCGAGCAGAGAGCGCTCGGTTGTGCGGTAGGAGGCAAGCAAAGACATGAGACGACGATCGACCATGAAGACCGCGATCATCTACATCGCGTTGGTCGCAACGACAATTCTGTTTGTATTCCCGTTGCTATGGGGTTTGCTCGCGTCCTTTCGTTCGGATATCGAACTCGCAACGTACGCCTATCCAGTAACAGTGAATACGTTCATACCGGTAGAGTTTACCCTCAACTCGTATGTCGTCGTGTTGCGCGATTACGGCTTCCTTCGCCCGATCCTCAACACGTTCCTGGTTACGATTGCTACGGTTATCGCCGGGACGATCATAAACAGCGTTGCGGCGTTCTCATTTGCCCTGTTTGAGTTCAAGTTCAAACGGGTGATCTTCGCGGCGGCTCTCGTCTCGTTCATGATCCCATTCGAGTCAATCGCGTTGCCGCTCTATTCGATCGTGGACCGTTTAGGGTGGATTAACACGTACGCCGGCTACATCGTTCCCAGCGTCGCGTCTGGACTGGTCCTGTTCCTGTTCACGCAGTTCTTCCGCGATATTCCGACCAGTCTGATTGAGGCTGCCCGCATTGATGGTGCGAGTTGGTTGACCGTCTTCGCCCGCGTCATGATACCGCTTTCTCCGAGCGTCTTTGTCACCGGTGGGCTGATGACATTCACCGCTCAGTGGAATGCGTATCTCTGGCCGCTACTGGTCGGTCGATCTCGGGACATCCGGCTTATCCAGACCGCGCTCGGCTACTTTCAACAGGAAGAACTGACTTTGGTGTCGCCACTCTACGCGGCGTCGATGATCTCGGCAATCGTACCACTCCTCGTTTTTTTGCCGTTTCAACGATTCTACGTGCAGGGAATCGTGAGCAGTGGGCTGAAGGGGTAATGATGTCACGAGAAACGGTCAACGAGATCTACGGACCTGAGCAGTTCCCGGAACGGATACGCATCCTAATCGACACGGACGCAGCGAATGAGATTGACGATCTCTATGCCATTGCATTGGCGCTGGCTTCAGAACAGCGATTCGACATCGTAGGTTTTGTTGCCACGCACTTCGCCGCAGCTGCCGGAAGGGATTCAACGCAACGCTCCCACGACGTTCTTGCGGAACTGCTCTCGGTCGCAGGTGCCAGATTGCCGATCGAAAAGGGCGGCGATCCGCTTATCTATCCTGGTGAGCCGCAGGCGAGCGCTGGATCGGACTTTATCATCGATACCGCGCTCCGCTCTCCGCCGGAACATCCGCTTCTCGTTCTCGGGATTGGGGCTGCGAGCAACATTTCCTCTGCGATACTCAAAGAGCCCCGCATTAAGGACCGGATAGTGGTGATGTTTCATGGGCGAAGCGAAGAGACCTGGCCCAAGTCGACACGCCAGTTCAACGTCGTCGGGGATGTGATTGCGGTGCAACACCTGCTCGAGAGCGGAGTGCCACTGATCTGGTTCAACACCGGCACCAATCTCTGCGCCTCAATGGAGGAAACAGAACGGCGACTCTTACCACTCGGCGCAATGGGACGGTTTCTGCATGAGTATCGGCATCGAGACCCGATCTATCAGTTGAAGGAGAAGGGGTTCTTTGATCTCGGCGACATCGCATGGCTGGTCCAGCCGGACCTCTGTACTTACGGTGCGCATGCGGTTCCGAAACTTCATCGATGGCTTGGGCTAGATTTCGAGTCAAGCGAGCGTGAGATGCTTCTGGTTGAATCTATTCGGGCTGAGGCTACCTGGAACCTGTTCTACCGGGAACTGGCCAAATGGCTTGCGAACTCAGGAACAGAGGCAAAGGCGGCCAGCAGATGAACACACCATGGATACAGGTTTCGATCGATACACAAGACATCGAAGGCGCGATGGCACACGTTGGGATCGCCCTTACCACAGATGCCGAATGGATTGAGGTAGGAACGCCGCTTCTGACTTTCATGGGAATCGAGGCGATTGCTACCGTTGCAAGGGCGGTCCCCGGGCGTACCGTGGTCGCTGACTTCAAAGCACTCGATGGGGTTGGCCAGTACTTCCGTCGCGCAGGTGAACTCGGCGCGGGGGTAGCCACCGTCATGGCAGCGGCGAACGACGCTTCTGTTCTCGCTGCCGTCGAGGCGGCTCATGGGGAGGGCGTGAAGGTCCAGGCCGATCTGTTGAATGTGCCACCTGCGAAGATGGGGGAAGCGGCAGCGCGGCTCGAACGACTCGGGGTAGACTATCTCCTGATACACCTCGGCATCGACCATCTATCGCTTCACCCAGGATCGAACCCGCTCGCGGGGCTCGATGAGGCTGTTCAAGCGACATCGATTCCGGTGGGTCCTGTCGTGTTTTCCGCGGAACAGGGAATTGAAGCTGTCCGCAGAGGCGCATCGTATGTGGTCATCGGATACCCGCTATTAACGAACGAAAACGCTGCCGAGGCACTATCCGCGTTCGAGCAGCGCGTGAAGTCTGCCGGTCATATAGGGTAAGAAGGAGTCGACCAGTGAGCGCGCAAAAACTCAATACCATGAAAAGCGTCGCACTCATTCATACCGTCCCTACGGTCTACGCAACATTCGGCGCACAGATCAAGGAACACATTCCAGACCTCAAAGTCACCAATACGGTGGATGAGTTTCTCGCCAGTGACGCCGAAGAACAAGGGCTCATGACGCCAACGAATCGCAGTCGGCTGTTTGCGCTGTTGAAGACAAGTGAAGCGACTGGCGCCGATGTGATAGTCGTTACCTGTTCGACCCTCTCGCCAATGGTGGACGAGCTTCGACCTTACATCGGAATTCCGATGCTTACGATCGATGAGGCCATGCTAAGCGAGGCCGTGCAACTCGGAGAGCGGATCCTCGTAGCCGCCACAGCGAATAGCACAATCGGACCCACGACAGATCATCTCGAAATACAGGCAACGAAAGCGGGCAAGCAGGTCGCAGTATCGCACGTGGTGTGTTCCGATGCCTACAAAGCGATCAAGAATCGGGATACCGACGGACACGACCGTTCTGTGCTTGCAGCTTTGGAGAATATCAAGGACGTCGATGTAATCGTGCTCGCGCAGGCTTCGATGGCCCACCTTGAAGCGCGTGTCGCCGATTCCACGGGCGTGCCGGTAGTTTCAAGTCCGAACCGATGCATTCGGAAGCTCAGCGAGGTTCTCATGGCAAGTCCCTAATGGGATAGACGGTAGTAGCAGTAGGAGGAGGGTGAAAGATGGACGACATAATTTGGATTGGGAACGATCACGGGGGATATCTGCTCAAACAGAAGCTCATGGAGTATCTGGACGACCGCGGCGTTCCCTACAAGGACTGCGGCTCACACAGTGAAGAGATCGTTCGCTATCCCCACTACGCCGTGCAGGTCGCTGAAGCCGTATCAAGGCGAGAAATCGCCCGCGGAATCCTCATCTGCTCGACCGGTATCGGAATGAGTATCATTGCCAATCGCTATCGCGGGGTGCGCGCCTCTGTATGCACCTCGACCTATCAGGCCCGAATAACCAGAGAGCACAACGATTCAAACATCCTCTGCTTGGGCGGCAAGACCGTGGGGACCCTCGAAGCGATCGATATGCTTGAGGCGTGGCTTCACGCCGAGTACCAGGGCGGCCGTCATGACATATCTCTCGCATTGATCCGTGACACCGAGCAGAAGCTTTCCGGGGCGACGGTATGACACCTGTCGTGGGTGCTGCGAGTTACCCGGACATCCTCGCGCGTCTGCACGTACCTGATAATGGGACGCTTCGGGTCCTGATCGATACGGACACGTACAACGAGGTGGACGACCAATTTGCGGTAGTCTTTGCGGTACGGTCAGCTCCAAGACTCGACGTCCAGGCGATATATGCCGCCCCGTTTCATTGGCCGGGCGCACCGTTCCACAACTCGCGTTCGAGCTCTCCAGAGGACGGGATGGAGCGCAGCTATGATGAAGCAGAACGCATACTCAAGCTTATCGGACGGCCGGACATTCCGGTATATCGTGGTTCTCGAGCGTTTCTCGGTACGCCTGCACGCCCGGTGGCGTCAGAGGCGGCAGCGAATCTGGTCGAACGCGTCATGGCAAGCGAAGAACCAACCTACGTTCTCGCGCTTGGCGCCCTCACAAACGTCGCTTCGGCACTCCTGATTGAGCCGAGAATCAGAGAGCGGATGGTGCTCGTTTGGCTTGGCGGAAATCCGCTCTACTGGCCCGAAGCGACCGAGTTCAACCTCAGCCAGGATATCCCGGCTGTTCGCACCGTGCTCGACAGTGGAGTTTCCTTTATCCAGATCCCGTGTCTCGGCGTTGCATCCCATCTTGCAACGACAATCGCTGAGCTTGATCAGCACATAGCTGGTCGAACGGAGATAGGCACCTACCTCACGGACATCGTGCGCGAGTACGTCCCGGACCGGTTCGGAAGATCGAAGGTCATCTGGGACATCTCCACGGTCGCGCATGTGCTCAATCCAAGCTGGGTTCAGACGACTCTCACAACATCCCCGCTGATCTCACCAGACGCCCGCTGGAGCCGAGATGACAGGCGTCACCCAATGCTCACGGCGTATTGGATAGACCGCGACGCTGTGTTCGCAGACCTCTTCGGAAAGATCAATCAATCACCGGGGTAACTGCGCATGCTGCGAGTGTCCAGAAACCTTGGCACTTTTCTGAGACCCCAAGGGATAAACACTCCAGATGTTGTAGGACTAGGTCTGACTACAGTAGCAACTACCGGTGAAACTCCTGACTCTGTCAACGCCGGGTCGAAACTTCCCGTTTGGGGGTGCGGGCGAAAACTGCACACATCCAGCAGCTTGTGAGTCACGTCGCCGCAGTGAGATCCTCGGCGGCTGAGTCACCCTCACCGAAGTTCAACGTCTTGTAGCGTTCGGTGTGGTGACGCATCTGGTAGGAGTTCCCCCGGATGTTCACGACATGGCAGTGGTGCAGGATCCGGTCGATGAGAGCGGCAGCCGCAAACCGCGACCAGGCTGGTCAAGATGGGGCGTGCGCCGCCTGGATTCGGCCCTGATCGGCTTAACTGATAGCTTGTGAGGCCCCGCTCCTCCGAAAAGGGTGGCCGTCTCCGACCACGATCGCCTCCATAACAGCCCGATATCGCCCCATCGGTTGGTCTATGCCCTTCAACGTCGACTCTAGGTGCCGTCAGCAGCGCGCGCTCCACGATTCTCGTGGTAGTGTCCCGGCTCCTCCGCTGCCCGGCCGTTTTGCGGTTGCACCCCGAGATAGGGTTTGCTCTCCTTCACTATCCGTTAGACGCCGCCGAATCTGGGCATGCAGATGCGTCCCAGGCGCATGTCTCTGCCATGTCGAGTGCGGGAGCTTGTGGACCACATCGTCTTGACCTGCCATGACGCGTTCCGGCGAGCCTATCTGGAGTTCGAGGACGATAACCGGAGTCACCTTACCTCGGAGGAGGAGGGCCTATTTCCCCAAATTCGTGCCGGTCGGACCGATGACGCCGACATTGCTGCGCTTATCGAGGAGCTCGAACGCGAGATGCACCGCCACGTTAACACGGAGAACAACGCGCTCTTTCCGCGCTTTCAAAAGGCGGCGGTGTAGCGGCCGCCGGGGCGTCGTCGCGACGCTCGCTGCCGGTTCCTAGCTTTGAAGAAGTGAGGCGACCTCCTCGCGGCGGGGCAGGGCGCTCTGCGCGCCGAGCTTGGTACAGGCGAGCGCTCCGACGGCGTTTGCGTAGCGCACGGCCTCCTCGATGTCGTTCCCCTCGCCGAGGGAGTAGGCGAGTCCGGCATTGAACGCGTCTCCTGCCGCCGTGGTGTCTACGGCCTTCACCGAGAAGCCCTCCACGTGGCGCACGCCACTGTCGTCGATTACGTAGGCGCCCTGGGCGCCCGCTTTGATGATGACGGTGCCGGCGCCCTGCTCCTGGAGCGCTCGGGCGGCGCGCTCGGCTGAGGCTGCATTGGAAACCTCGATCCCTGTGATGAACTGAGCCTCGGTTTCGTTTGGTGTCACGTAGTCGGCCTTGGAGAGGATCTCTTGGGGAATGCGCTCACTCGATGCCGGAGCTGGATCGAAAATC
Organism: uncultured Spirochaetaceae bacterium; assembly: GCA_964591085.1. Taxonomy (GTDB): domain Bacteria; phylum Spirochaetota; class Spirochaetia; order DSM-27196; family CAZPXH01; genus CAZPXH01. Next base: position 48,433 of record CAZPXH010000013.1, read on the forward strand.
GTCCGCTTCCCGGCGTGCCTGGCGAGCGCCATGCCAGCGTGGGTTGTTTCCGCCGGGATCTCGAGTTGGAAGAGGCAGTAGTCGGCCTCGGTAATGGCTGCCGCGTTCGATTGAATGTAGCTCTCGTCGAGGGTCATGTTGGCACCGGGAACGACAACGATGTGGTTCTCGCCCTTTGCATCGACCTCAATCACGGCGACGCCGGTAGCTGCGTCCTCATGAACCTGAATCAGTGAAAGGTCGACGCCCTCTTCCCGGAACGACGCGAGATACTGCTCACCAAACATGTCCTTGCCGACGCGACCAGCCATCATGACTGCGGCACCGAGGCGCGCCAAGGCGGTTGCCTGATTTGCCCCCTTCCCACCGGGATAGGTACCGAAGCTGTGACCGATCCTGGTCTCCCCAGGACGGGGAAATTGATCCACCCCGGCAACCAGGTCCATGTTGATGCTGCCAATCACGCAAAACTTTGCGGCCATCCTGCTACCTCCCTGCGGAGCTTTAGGCTAGCGGCGACCGCCGACGATGGGCAAGGTCCATGAAAGCAGGAGATCGCGGAAAACTTGAAGCGGCCCGGTCTATCAGGAGCCGGCTGTCGGCGGGCGAGGTTTAAGCGTGAATTGGATCGGCCGGAGTGTTCGAACCCGGTAAGAATCGCGATAAGTCCCACCTGACTAACCACAGCCTAACCTTTCAGGAGCATCCCTACAGTATGGCGATAGAGGTGAGCATACCGCCGCGATCCGAACGGCAGGCAATCCTGGACGCTCACCGTAAGCAGCGTCGGCTAAAAGAGAATCTGGAAGGGTACGGCTTCATCGCTCCGGCGGTGTTCTTGATCGGCCTTTTTGGTCTCTTTCCGGTTTTCTACACGGTCTTCGTCAGTATGCACCGCTGGCGAATACTCCGGGGAGAGTTTCTGGGAATCGCAAACTACGCCGAGGTGTTCGGCACCGCGCTCTGGACGCTGGGGCTTTTGGTCGGAGTCCTTGGTGTTTGGGGTGCATCGCGGCTTGTCGGTCGCAGTGCTGAGCAAATCAAGTCGCACCGGATGGAGACACGAGCGGCAGACAAAGCTCGTCTGGGACTGGGGTTGATCGGCGTTTCGCTCGGCCTCGTCCTTGTTGTCATCGCCCTGGCCCAGATATGGGCAACCGGCGACGACGACATGCTGGACAGTCTTCGCATCACCGTCTGGTACTCTCTGGGTACCGTACCGGTGCAGCTTGGTTTCGGTTTGTTCCTCGCCGTGCTTCTGGACGGCAAGTTCAAGGGGAAGCAGGCGTTTCGGGTGATATTCCTCCTGCCCTACATCGTCCCTACCGTGGCAAGCGCCTCCATCTTCCAGGTGCTTTTCTCGCTGCGGCCGGAGAGCTTTGCAAATGAGTTGATCGGCCTCTTTGGAGCGCAGCCGCTGTCCTGGCTGGCAGAGCGGCAGGGTGTGTTCAGCATGATGTTTGGATGGGGGACCGGCGATGCGGGAGGTACGTTGGGTCAGTACTGGCAGACGTGGAGTCAGGGCCCGAGTCTCGCGCTGTTCTCCATCATGATCTTCAACTATTGGGTCTATATAGGCTACTACGCGCTTATCTACTCCAATGGATTGTCGAACATACCGCGGCAGCTCTACGAAGCAGCGGAAGTGGACGGTGCGCCAAAGCGGACCGTGCTGTTCAGGATCATCATCCCTCTGCTTTCTCCGACCACCTACTTCCTGACCATGCTGGGAATCATCGGTACGTTTAAGTCGTTCAACAGCATCTACGTCCTGCGCAACAATGCAACCGGTGGCGCGACCGATCCCATGAGCGTCTATATCTTCTTCAGTTTTTTCCGGCGCAGCAGATTCGGATACGCGGCGGCCATGTCCATTGTGCTCTTCCTGCTCGTCCTGGCACTTACCTTTCTGCAGCGCCGGATCATGGAAAAGAAGGTTCACTATGGCGACTGAAATCCTGACGAAGAACAGCTCGTACACAGACCAACGGAAATGGCGGCGCGTTGGACTCTATGCGCTGCTGATCCTGGGCAGTTTCGTCGCGCTGCTGCCGTTTCTCTATATGATCGCCAATAGCCTGAAGACCTACGGCGAGACAATCACCCGCACCAGTGCCATACCATTTGATCCAAATTTCTGGCCAAGAATCCCTCAGTGGGGCAATTATGTCGAGGCTTGGCAGGACGCCAACTTCTCCGAATATTTTCTTAATAGCGTCGTCATCAGTGCGGTCACGCTCGCGGGCATCTTCGCCACCAGCATTCCGGCTGCGTTTGCATTCTCCAAGCTCAGGTTCGCCGGACGGGACACCATCTTCACCATCCTGCTTGCCACGCTGATGATTCCGGAGACCGTCTTGCTCATTCCCAACTATCTGATGGTGGCCAGGTTCGGGTGGATAGATACTCTCGCGGCGCTCTCGGTGCCGTTCATGGGAAGCGCGTTCTTTATCTTTCTGCTGCGACAGTTCTTTAACCAGATTCCCACCACGCTGCTTGAATCAGCACGAATAGACGGCAGCACGCACTTTGGAGTGATGATTCGAATCGTCATCCCACTTTCCCGCGCACCGCTTTTCACGGTGGGATTCCTGGGATTCACGGGGGCATGGAATGCGCTTCAGTGGCCGCTGGTGGTCACCCAGACACCGCGCTGGCGACCGATCAGCGTGGGATTAGTGTCTTTTATTAATGAGGCGGCCGCCCTGATTCACCTGCGTCTGGCAGGTGCGCTCATCGCCCTGGCGCCGGTGATGATCGTCTACATCGTGGCACAGCGCCAGATTACCGAGGCTATTTCCCGGACCGGTCTCAAAGGATAGGCCTGCGAGCGGTGCGGAATAGAAAAAAGGAAGGAGGAAGAGATGAATAGACTCTTCAAGATTGCAGTGGTCCTGCTGCTCGTCCTCGTGGGTACCGGCGTTGCGTTCGCCGGTGGTCAGACCGAGGACGCGGCGAGCAGTGACGTGAGTATGCTCGATGGTGTTGACCCCACCGGTCAGACCGTCACGTTCTGGTACAACCATAGCCGTGACCGGGAAGACGGACTGCAGCAGCTCATTGCCGAGTTCAACGCAAACAACGAGTGGGATATCACCGTTGTTGGCGAATACGCCGGAGGCTACGGAGACATCTACAACAAGATGATCACCGGAATAGCCGGAGGCCAGGTACCAAGCCTTGTGGTCGCGTACCAGAACCAGGCAGCAGCCTACCAGGTGGCAAACGGTCTCACCGACCTCACCCCCTACGTAGAGCACCCTGAGTATGGAATAGATAACCCGGATGACTTCTTTACCGGTTTCTACCTCCAGGACGTCAACGCCCAGTTCGGCGGAGATCGCCTCGGCTTCCCGCCAAACCGCTCTGCTGAGATGATGTACTACAATCAGAGCTGGCTTGAAGAGCTCGGTTTCGACGGACCTCCCACCAGCTGGGACGAGTTTGCAGAGATGGCTGCCGCAGCCACCGACGAGGCTGCCGGCACCTACGGCTACGCGCTGCGCACCGACGCCTCCAACGTCTTTGCCCAGGTGATCAGCCGTGGTGGAACCATCGTGCTTCCCGAAGGTGCCGGGTACGCCCTGAACACTCCAGAGCTTCGTGAGAGCATGGAGTTCATGGTAGAGCTCTATGAGAGCGGTGCAGCAAAGAAGATCGCCGAGCGCTTCGGAGACCAGACGGACTTTGGCAACCGCAGGGTACTGTTCACCATGGGCTCAACCTCCGGTCTGCCGTTCTACGCGCAGGCGGTGGATGCCGGCGAGGCGGGAACCTTCGAGTGGTCGGTCGCCCCCATCCCGCACACCACCCGCGACCCGCAGGTGAACATCTACGGCGCTTCAGTGAGCATCCCCAGGACCACCCCTGAAGAGCAGCTTGCCGCGTGGTTGTTCCTCCGCTACTTCAGCGCCCCTGATACACAGGCCGAATGGGTTCGGATCTCCAACTACTTTCCGGTCCGCTCGAGCGTTGCCGATGGTCTGGACGAGTACTTCAGTCAGAACCCGCGCTTCGAAGACGCGTTCACCATCCTGCAGACCTCCAACACGCAGGCTGAGCCGCCTTACGCCGGCTACGACGAGGTTCGCGACATGATGGCTGGTGCGTTCAATGCAATCATTGACGGGGCAGACATTGAAGAAACGCTGGCACAGCTCGAGGCTGATGCCAACGAGGTGCACGAGCTCGCGTCTCCCTAGAGATACGGAGCTCCTTTGGGAGGGCGAACTGCCATACCGGCAGTTCGCCTTCACGATGCCAAAAGCGCTTCGACTGTTCTTCCGGCATGATCAACGGCTGTTCGCCGAGGTGTCACGCCTGATCCACACGATCATCTCGGAGTTCTACGGTGCTGCACCAAGGAAGCCGCTTGAGAGGGGGAGTGCGGCAACGGCCCGGAGTTTCCCAGCATCACGCTCGCCAAAAGGGCTGAGCGTCATGGTGTCCATCTGCAGTTCATCAAGCCGGTCGAACCGACACAAAACTCCTCCGAGGAACGATTCAACCGGACCTGTCGAGAAGAGATTCTCAACGCATACATCTTTCAGATTCTGCACGGGGTCAGGGAGCTGACCCGGACATGGATAGATCAACACAATGGAGAACGACCCAATAGGCTCTCGGCAGGATCGCTCCACTGGACTACCGAGGGGCCAACAACCAGGAAGGTCTCAGGCTATCGCCTGGACAAAACGCAGGATGTGTTCATTACGACCAAGATAACGTTTACAAACAGAAATGAGTAAAGACAATACTCAAGACCTTGTGTTCACCTGAACCTGCTTGAATGTACGTAAGCTGAACGAATCCTCCTCTTGAAAGGAAGGCCCCGTAGTCCCTACGTCAATCGGCAGCAAGGCGGGCGCTATACAGGCTCAGTGCCGATTCGCGACGATCACGGAGAACTCGCTATCCGTTTCCGAAAGGTCGAATGGCGGTCCATTGCGAAGGTAGGCGTCGAAGAAACGCGCCGTTGTGTCGATGATCACCTCACCTGTCGCCTTGCCGTCTACAGGACCGGTGAGCCCTATCGCGCGCGTCATCGGCACGAACGTGAGATCGGTGAATTGGTGGTGACTTGCGTTTGGAACGGTGAGCGACCAGGCGTCCGCCTGAGCGAGCTCGACATACCAGTCGTTCACGCCGGTCGTGTCAAGGACGGATTTGCGCGCTGCCGCGGAGCGCGTGGCCGTCATCACAAGGAGGGGCGACTTCGGGACGCGATCCGCGTCAGCTTCCCAGAAGTAGCCCGGGCCGTCGTAGTTTACCACGGCATCGATGCCGGGCGTACCGACTCGTATTGCGAGCTCGAGCGAGACCGTCCCGCCGAACGAATGACCGAAGAGCCCAACGGCGTCTGTGTCGAGCGTCCCTGCAAGCGCCGACGCTCCGCCGCCGTCGATCAGCGGCAGGCTTTCGAGCAACAACAGCGTGTCTGCGACCCACACCTCGAGGTGGTCCGCGAGGAGGCGCCCGATCGGCTCGTCGGACGCAAGCGCGTGTATTGCGCGGCGGGCGGCGGCATCGTCGGAGGCGGCCCGAACCTCCTCCATTGCGCGCTGCCGGTCGGCGACGTAGGCGGCGGGGTCAGGCTCGATCACCGCTTCAACGGCGTCGAAGTAGTCGGTGGTCGCGGTCTCCTCGCCACCGCCTATGCCGTCAGAAACCCACAGCGATTCAAAGGGGTGGCCGATCGACAAGACCACGTAGCCGCGGGCGGCAAGCGCCTCTGCGTAGAGCGCGTTCTGCGTTGGATAGGAAGCAAAGCCGTGATTGAAGATCAGCACCGGGAAGCGACCGGAGGCAGCCTCGGCGTTCACGCCCGCGAGGCTCGGCTCCTGCCGCAGGAACATGAAGCGCGGGATACCGAGGTAACGGTGGAGCCGATCGGCAGTGTCGGCGTCGACGTACCGCATCGATTCGGTTCCGGCTGTCGCGGCCGCCGGGTACCACGCATACACGCCGATCCACCGGTGGTCCGACGGATCAGTGGTTACGGGCTCAAGCCGCGACGGATCTTCTAGCGTGAAGTAGGTGACGCCGACCGGTAGTCGGTCGACTGGACGGGCGCCGGTGCTGCAGCCGACGACTATCGACACGAGGCAGAGTGCGACTACCGCGACGAGCGGTGCACGGGGGAGCTGAACGGCAGGTCGAGCCACCTCACCGACCATAGCCTACCGGACGCTCAACTGACTACGCACCGCTCGCCGGGCGGATCGCGGTGGCGATAGTCTCTTGAGGGAGAGCTCTCAACACATTGGCTGTTGCCGCGCATGTAGGTGCGGTGGTCGTCCCGGAGTTGCGGTCTGTCATCCCGGAGCCGCGTTCTTTCGTGGAGCAGGCGCAGAATGTTGATCTCACTCAGATCAACCCCAATCGCGTCGCTCGTCGACTCAAGATTGATCCAACGCAGGCGCTCCAGCTCCCCCGCTTCGGCACAGGCTCGCAACCGGCTGACTATCGCCTCGCGGAAGCGCCGCGACAGGGCTCGCACCGAATACAGGTAGCCACGGCGGCTTCGCGCCACTCCCCCTCGGCGGCAGCCACCCCCCTTGGAACCAGGCAGTGCAAGTGGAGGTGCTGCGACAGGTGTTAGCCCCAAGTGTGTAATACCGCCACAAGATCAGGCCTGGTTCTGTGAAGAAGGCGCGCCCCAAGGTCCAGCAGTTTCTGCTCCAACTTCACGAATTGCAAGAGAAGACCCGTACTGTCGCCGCCGCGCTGGGGACGGAGGTCTACACGAAGGGCTTGACGGTCACGGTCGGCGGCGGATTCGGCGGAAAGCTCGGCGGCCATCTCGGTCAGTTGCGTGATAAACCGCCCGGCGGATGAAAGAGAGGCGATTGGATCTGTCGGTTATCGCGGCGGCAACCGGCCTCTCGGAGATGGAAATCGCAGAGCTCTGATCCTGGTCGGCACCGGCATTGGCGTTTCCGGCGTATCTCTGAGATATTGGTGTGACTCGGAGGCGCGATATCACCGGTAGGGTAACGACACGGCGTATTCCACCGTTTTCACTGCTCATTAAGCCTTCCGGAGCGGACTGCAACCTCCACTGCGGCTACTGTTTCTACCTCGCCAAGGCGGGACTCTACCCCGCGACGCTCCGTCCCCGGATGACGCTCAAGACACTGGAAGAGCTGTTTCGCCAGTTTTTTGCCATACCAATGGGACAGTACAGCTTTGGGTGGCAAGGGGGCGAGCCGACGCTGATGGGCGTGGACTTCTTTCGGGAAGCGTTCGCGATGCAACGACGGATGGCCCCGCCGGGCGCCGTGGTCTCCAACGGTCTGCAGACCAATGGGACCCTCCTCACCGCGGATTGGGCGAAGCTCCTGCGCAGCAACGACGTTCTCGTGGGCCTCAGCATCGACGGCCCTGCTGCTATCCACAACAGCTATCGCCGCTGGGCCGACCGCGAGGGTGCCCCGCTCGGCGGGGTCGCCGGCAACACCCACCACCGCGTGGAGGAGACGGCTCGACTGCTGCGGGAAGAGAAGGTGGCGTACAACGCGCTCACCGTGGTGGGCCGGCACAACGAGGATCGCCCCGTTGAGGTTTACGAGTACCTTCGCTCATTGCGGATCAGGCACATGCAGTTTATCCCGCTGGTCGAGTGGGACTCCGGCCAATCCGCGTCGCCCGCCTCCTCCGGCTCCGCCGGTACCACCTTGAGTGAGTTTTCCGTCTCGGCGGCGGGGTGGGGGCGCTTCCTCAACGGCATCTTCGACCGCTGGTTTCCCCGGGATGTGCGGCGTGTCTCAATCCGCCACCATGACTCGGTCATGGATCTCCTCGTCAACGGCCGCTACAACGTCTGCACGATGTCCGACCACTGCGGCGGACACGTCGTTGTCGAGCACAACGGTGACCTATACCCCTGTGATTTCTATGTGGAAAATTCTCTGCGCCTCGCTTCCGTCCATGATAGTGCAGCCGCAACCGGATTGTCGGCGCTGGGTGGTGCGGTGACCTCGCCGACATATCGATCGTTCATTGCGCAGAAAGCGCGCCGCGACGCTCGCTGTGAGGTGTGTCTTTATCGCCGACTGTGTGGTGGCGACTGTCCCAAGGTGCGCGCTCCCACCGCGGATGGGCGCGGGCCCTCCGCCCTCTGCGCCGGGTGGGTCGCGTTTTACCACCACGCCCTGGCGGATCTTGAGCGGCTGAGCCGGACCGTCGCGGAGGAGGTGCGCGGGCCCGGGGCGGCTCCGGCTGTGTCGATCGCCGCGTCGGTCTCCGCCAAATATCTCCCAGGAGGTTCAATATCGACACCGGAATGACAGATCGGCTCATCCCGCCGACCGGGGGCGTTTTCATGACGGGGACCGAAGGAGATGAGGGCTTAACTGCGGACGGCGAGGCCGACGTCGTCGAGTACATCGCAGAGGGGTTCACCATCGCCGAGGCCGCGACCGCCATGAAGATCAGCCCGAAGACTGTGGAGAACCATCTCTACAGCGTCTACCAGAAGACCGGAGTGACGAACCGGATCCAACTCTACAACCTCTTCGAGAACAGGCGGCGGCTGTAGCCACAAGCCGGCGCGAGAGAGTCTCACATCACCTCTGACTTTTGGGCGCGTCGGCCCTCCGGGCCGACCGGGCTTCTACGGGCTGCGCTTCGCTCCGGTCCCGGCTTCGCCGTGACCCCTTCGGGCCCTCCGCATCCCTGGCGCTGCTCGCGCAGGAGGCTTCTGAGTATCTCCTTGAGAAGCAACAATTCGAGCTCGCCGGTAGCGTTCGAACTGCTCTCCGTACTTTCTGCCCAAGGTACGCGTCCAGGCGCGGGATGTGGACCAAGACGGTTACAACCCGTATCTCCGTATCGCCAGGACAACCATCATGCCCTCTTCGACTGCTGCGAAGAGTCGTGAATCGATCTTCGAGACCTGCTCGATCAGTCGTTCGCGATCAACAGAGACCATCTGTGATGTTACTACCACCGAGTCCTTTGCGAGTCCCGTTGCACTCTTTTCAAAGAACACGTTTCCGGGCGCGTCAGCCAGGTGCAGGTTTGTCGATAGTGGCACGATAACTATGGTCCTGAGGTTACTCTTGTTGAAACCATCATCTTGAACAATCAGTACAGGTCTTCTAAAGCCCGGCTCACTCGCAAAGGGAATACCGAAATCTGCCCACCAGATTTCACCACGAGTCATTTCTGATTAATTCTCTTGCAGACTCCAGTCCAGCGTTTCAGACATCTTCACGCTTTTCTTGTTCGCTTCTCGAATATACTCTGTTCAGTCGTTCGGTGACATTGTCTTGCTTGTGGCGTTCAATGAACTCTTCGAGAGCCCTCGCGAATAGCTGACTGCGAGGAATCCCCATAGCCTGGGCGGCTCTTTCTGCTTCATCGTACAGCCGATCGGGTAAAGAAACGGCGGTCTTCATTCACTAAGTATGACCACGGTATAACTCTTTGTCAGCTGGCCATGCCGATCGAGCTCACTGAGACGGGGCTGTTCGGCAAATCGGACCGGCAGGCGGCGACGGCCGATACCGAACGCGTCAGTGACAATGCAGCCTGCGAGGGCGCCATATCGAGCTTCCGTGTCGTCGCAGAGCACATCCCGACTCCACCGCCACCCCCCGGATCGACCTCTGGCTGACGCAATCACATCGAGGAGCACACCGGTTGTATCCCGCCCGTCCCGCTCGACTTCCGACCGCAGACGATTCTGCTTGTATACATACATACGTACGTGTATAAGCGCGCTCTGAGGATGTCCATCGATTCGCGCAACGGGTTCTCCAACAGATGGCCTCCCTGGGAGCAACAGGAGATGAGACGCACAGCAGAAGCGGCCGAAGCAACGCGGGTCGCGCTCATTGAGACGGGGGTGCTCACCTTCGCGGAAGTCGGATACCACGCGGCGAGGCTCGACGACGTAGCCGAACCCGCCGGAGTAACGCGAGGCGCGGTCTATCACCACTTCGGCGACAAGCAGGGGCTGCTGAAGGCGATCGTCGACCGCTTCATCGGTGCGTTCGATCAGTCGGTCGACGGCGCGGTGACGAGCGCGGGCGGCTACGAGCCGATTGACCGGGTTCTCGAGCGACTCATCGTCGGGCCGCTCGCGCGCGTCGAATCGGACCGGCACGCCGCGGCATTCTTCGAGCTCGTGATGCTTCGGGCGCCGGGAGTGAGCGAGCTCGACGCAGTCCGGATGCACCGGCGCCAAATGGTGACCGGCCGAATCGAGACGCTGGCGGCAGCGCTCGGCGAGGGTGCGCGGGAGGGCCGGATCCGGGAGGACATCGAGCCCGACGCGATTGCCCGGCACATCGCGTCGGTCCACTACGGCCTGCTTGCCACGTGGATCGAGTTTGGACGGACGTACAGTCTGGTGGACGCGGGCAGAGTCGCAGCCCGGCTCTTGGCCGATGCGATTGTTAGTCGCCCAAACAAAAGGAGGAACAGGTGATCACAACACTACTCGCCGCGAGCGGCCTCGCCGTAGCACTGGTTATCGGACTCGGAAGGCAATTCACCGTCTTCACCGTCTGGGAGCGCGGGCTTGGAATCTTCAGACGCTATCCGCAAAAGCGGATCACAGGCACTCTTGTCGCAGTCGTGCTCCTGGGAGCCGCGCTGGCGATTGGTCCGCCGGGACGCCTGCTTTCGTTCGCGGTCGCGACTGCGGTGGCCCTGGCATTAGCCTTCGCGTTCAGGCTCGAGTGGATGTTTCCCGCGCTCGACCGTGTGATCGCTGTACCACCAGAGGAGGCAGACCTGGCCGACGAGACCGTCGTCATGCTCGTCTCGGTGGCCGGCCCGGGCACCGACGGCGCAGCCGACGAATGCGCGACGCGCGCGTACCCGCTCGACCGGATGGTGATAGCCCGCCACCTGGTGCACGACACCGTCGGGTCGACACCGGTCGTCGTGACCTACTGCGCGCTCTGCCGGACCGGGCTCGCGTTCCGCTCGGAAGTGGGCGGTCGCCCTGCCCGATTCGGCGTTGTCGGTGTGTTCCGGCGGAACCTGATCATGGAGGATGACGTTTCGGGGACGCTCTGGCAGCAGGCAACCGGCCGCGCGATCTACGGCCCGCACGTCGGCGACTCGCTGGAGCTGCTCCCGGCGGTACAGCTCCCGTGGAGCGAGGCACAGCGCGAGCGCGGCCCGTCGCTCACGGTCGCGGCCGCTCCCCCGGACGCGCCGGGGGCGCCCTTTGCATCACAGCGCGGTTTCGCGCTTCTCCAACGCGCGACCGACCGCGTGACGGTACCCGGCCACACCAGGCTCTCGAAGACGCTGCCGCGACGGGAGACGATCTTTGGCCTGGTCGTCAACGGTGAGGCACGCGCTTACCCGCGCGAGCGCTGCCGTGCCGCCGGACGCTTCACCGACACGCTCGGTGGCGTCGAGCTCGGCTTCGTTTACGACGAAGAGCGAGGCAGCTTGCGCGTGACACGCGCCGACGGCCAACCGCCTCCGATCGTCGAGCAGCACTGGTGGCTCGGCTGGAACGAGTTTCACCCGGATACCAAGGTTTGGGAGCCGCAGCCGCAGGAATAGTCACGACCACCATTGCTTTTATATGCGTACGCATATAATATGTACGCACATGAAAGACCGGCAAGCACTCATTGAGAGTACAGACCTTGAAGATGCCCTGGCGTACCGGGTGTCTCGAGCCGCCAGACTGCTTCGAATCCACCTGGCTCATCTCATCGCCCGGCATGGTGTTGAGATGAGCGCCGAGCAGTACTTTGTGTTCTTCCGCGCGTACTCGTGTGAAGGGTGTCGGCAGGGCGAGCTCGCCGATGGGAAATTGGAAGACTACTCCAACGTGACGCGTCTGGTCGACTCGCTTGTGAACAAGGATCTGCTGGAACGTCAGCCCGACCCGTCCGATCGCCGCAGCCACCTGGTGTTTCTTACCGAACGCGGTCGCGAGCTTGCGGATCGGCTCATCCCCGCCGTGATTCGCGAGCGGCGAACGCTCTACGAAGGGGTCAGCCATCGGGCGCTCGTCGACTGCATCCGGACCCTCGATACTCTCGAGCAGAACGCGCTCGACGTGTCCGGAGCGCATCAGGAGGGACGTGGTGCAGACTAGTCTTGGAACACTGGTCTACGCGCCGGCGACAGACGCGCGAGATACTGCGGCACAGTACAACGAGGTTGCTCCGTCGTGGGACCAGACGCTCGCCCGGCTCGGATTCGTCGAGGCGTATCGAAGCATCCTCAACGAGGCGACGAGCAACCTCCGCCCTCTCGACATAGTTGAGTCGCTGGAGATAGGCATCGTCACCGCCGAGTACAGCGCCGCCCTCCAGGAGGCGTTTTCTTGTCGACGTGGCGCGATGCTGTCGGTGTGCGGAGTGGACGTCTCGGCCGGGATGCTCGAGATCGCAGCCCGCAAGCTCTCGGCGCTCGGCGTCCCGTTTGTGGGGGTTCTGGCCAACGGTGAGTGTCTGCCGCTTCCCTCGCAGTGTTTTGACGTGGTGAGCGCCGCTCACGTAGTGGAACACGCATCGAGCCCGCTCAAGTTACTCGCAGAAATGGAACGCGTGCTGCGGCCGGGAGGCATCATGATAACGATGATGACCAGGTGCAACCCGGTGACGCGCTCCATCCAGAAGCGCTGGCACGTGCAGTGCGTACGCTCGCAGAAGTTGGAGGCGGTCCTCAGAGACTTCGGGATGACTGACATCCGTGTCCTCAGCTATCCCACCGGCCTCACGTGCAATCTGCTGAGTTTCTGCTGCGTTGCCACAAAGAAGCTAGGAACAACATGAAACGGCTCATCGCATCGATGATGATTCTAAGCGCTATCGGAAACGGTGCAGCGGACGAACAACCGAGCAAGACGCAGCGCGGCGGGTCATTGGCGATTGAGGGCATCGAGGTCGCGTGGGCTTTCACCGATGCACTGCTCACCGTCACCGTTTCCGCTCCCACCGGAGGCTGGGTCGCCGTTGGATTCAACTCGCGGGACGACATCGTAGGATCAGAGCTCTTCATGGCGGCACGTCAGGGCGAGAGCCAGGTCGCCGAGCATCACGCTGTCACCAGGGC
>CAZPXH010000014.1:0-58726 GCA_964591085.1 uncultured Spirochaetaceae bacterium
TCCAGTATCGCCCACTATGGTCGGGCGCTGCGCGCCCTACGGGCACCGAGGGGCCGTGACTAGATCACAAGAAGATGCTGTCCAGAGGCCTGTGGCGCAGCGGCGGTGTGAACGGATTCGTCAAAGGTAACCAGGCGCCCGCCTCGGGAGGCTGCCAGCGCAAGCAGGTACACGTCCGTGAGCTGTCGTGAGCCCAGGACCTTGGCGGTATCAATGACAGCATCGTCCAGAATGGATATCGCGTCCGGCCAGAACTCGTGATCAGTCCCCACGCTGAATCGCCGAAGCAAACCCGAGACGGCTGGTATCGTCAGAGAGCGTCTTGGGTTGTACCCGGGGTGCGCCATCACCCGGACTACGCCGTTCTCCGTTATCGGACAGGAGGCCCACCCGGCTTGGTAGTGCTCGCGCCACCATGCGTGGGCCCGCTGGTGAAAGTCGTGATCAGGATCCAGAAGCGAAATCGCGACGTTCACGTCGAGCAGGGAGCGCATCAGATCCCTTCGGAGTCCCGAATCTTTCGGATGGTCGATTCACTGACCAGGGACCCGGTAGGAGGAAGCACGGGCACGCCGTTTCGGTCCTGATAGCCTCCCGGCGGCTCCGTCACGGTGGACTCCGCACCATAGAAGCCGCGCCGTGCCAGGTCCGAGATCACCTTTCCCGCAGTTGTCCTGGTCTTTCTTGCGATCTCTTTTGCGGTTTCCAGGACATCCGGGTCAATGTCCAATGTGGTTCTCATGCATCTGATGCTACCGCATCACCACGCGCCGTGGAACCCTCGTTCCTGCTACTGCGTCCCGGCGGACGGAAATCGGCACGTACCCTGACAAATGCTACTTGATTGCCTGGCAAGACTTCAGCATTCTCCGCGTATCAACGACTCGGAACACAGTCCCGGACAAGGATGAACAATGGAAAACTCTTTTCAAAGCGGCGATTCCACGGACCGGTACGGGTGGGTTCCGGGCAGGAACCTGACGTTATTTGGGATCGTGACAATGATCCTCGGTGTTCTCGCCATCGGCTCGCCCCTGATCACCGGCCTTGCAGTGGCGGTCTCGGTCGGAATATTGCTCATGGGCTTCGGGATCATCCGGATCGTTGATGCGGTGCGTACCGGCAAATGGGGCCCCGGGATCCTCGGTTCACTCCTCGGTATCCTGACGATTGTTGCCGGCATCAGCATGCTGTCCTGGCCTGCCCGTGCGGTCCTGTCCCTGACGCTCTTTCTGGCCTTCTACCTCTTTGCCCACGGAATTGCGCTTGTTGTGGCTGCCTTCCGAATGCGTCCGCTGACCGGTTGGGGCTGGAGCCTGGTCAACGCCATCATCACGGTCCTCCTTGGAGTCATGATCTGGCGTCAGTGGCCAATCTCCGGTGCCTGGGCGCTGGGTGTGCTCCTCGGAGTTCACATCCTCAGTTCCGGTGCCACCATGCTCGCCACCGGCCTGGCCGTTCGCAAGATCGCCAAGGCTGCCGAGGGCTCTGTAAACCCCGCACCAGAGGCAACCTGAGCCCCCGGGGCGTTGATCAACGCGCGGCGCCCCTGGTCGCGCTCGCGCGGTTATCTTCACCGGCTCCGTCTCCTTCGCCCACGTCGCAAGGGGGCGCGCGGGACGTCCTGTGACAGCCCCGCCAGTCTGTAACACTTAACCAGAAGAACCCATTCTCTCTGGTAAACCTCCGGCCGATTTGCTACTGCTTTGCTTATGAATAGCGAGTGGGCTCCAACGGCAGTGAGCGTGGATGACGTTGTTCCGGCGGCTGGGGACGGCCTACGGCGTCGCTCAGCGGGACGCCCCGCGCGGGGCATTGAGCAGGTCTCGCACTCGGATCGCCGCACCATCACCGGCCTTCTGGCAAGTCGTTAGGAGCAGAGCATGCAGAAATCAATTGTCCGAATTGTGGTCACCGTCCTTGTCGCGTTGCCAGCGGTGATCTTTCTGTTTAACGGATTCAACTGGCTTGTCGCACCGGAAGCTGCTGCGGAGCAGTTGTTGATGCCGGTGTTGCGAGGCGCCGGACTCGGTTCGCAGATCAGCGACATCGGCGGAATGTTCATGGCACTCGGCATCACGGTGTTCACGGCGCTGATCACGCGGCGCTTTGTGTTGCTCTTGCCGGTTTCAATCACCCTCGGGTGCATTGCGGTGTACCGGCTGTTGGCCTTTGCCATCTATACCGCGCCCTTTGCGCCCGCCACCCTGGTGTTTGAGGTGGTGATGTGTGCCTGGCTTGCCGTTGCCTCAGGCCGGCTGTCCGAGAAGGTGTTCCAGGATGAATAACGGCACACGGAACTCACTGCTCTTTGCGGCGGGCTCGCTGGCACTTGGCGGCTCGCTTGCCGCCCAGACCGCACCGTCGGACGTGGAGATCCTGGCAGAGCTGCAACGGCCGCAGCGCCCCAACATCGTGTTTCTCCTTGCCGATGACGTAGGGTTTTCCGACCTCGGTGCCTACGGGAGCGAGATCGCCACTCCCAACCTGGATCGCCTCGCGGCCAGCGGGGTTGCGTTCTCCAACTTCCACACCGCGCCGAGCTGTGCACCGTCGCGCGCAATGCTCCTCACCGGCGTCAACAGCCACCTGGCTGGCGTTCCCAACATCCCGGAGGCCCTCCCCGCAGAGCAGCGGGGCGAAGAGAACTACGACGGAGTTATCAATCTCCGTGTTGCTACCGTTGCTTCCCGGCTGAACGAGGCCGGATATCACACCTACATGACCGGAAAGTGGCACCTTGGCACCGATCCGGCACAGCTGCCATACAACCGTGGCTTTGACCAGACGCTCTCCATGGGTGATACCGGTGCGGACAACTACCTCCAGCGTACCTATCTGCCAATCTACGACCGGCCGTTCTGGACCCGAAACGGGGTGGAGACGGACCTGGAGGAGCCCTTCTACACATCAGAGCTCTTTGTGGATGAGATGATTGAGTTCATTGATAGCAACCTTGGCGATGGCCAGCCCTTCTTCTCCTACGTGTCCTTCATGGCGGTTCACGTTCCGGTGCAGGCCCCACGCGAGTTCACCGAGCTCTACCAGGACACCTACACCGGGGGCTGGGAAGAAGTGCGAGCTTCTCGCCACCAGGGCGCAATTGATGCCGGCGCAGTTCCCGAAGGAACGCAACGTCTGACCCATGACTTCATCGAGGATTGGGACAGTCTCAGTCCCGGGGAACAGGAGTTTGCGGCACGCCGGATGGCGGTCTACGCCGGGATGCTTACCGCAATGGACCACCACATCGGGCGCCTCATTGCGTACCTGGAAGAGGTGGGCGAGCTGGACAACACAGTGTTCATCTTCACATCGGACAACGGACCGGAGTCCCTGTTTGTGCCAGATCGAGTCTTTGAGCAGCAGGGTTACAGCGTGGAGATAGACACCCTGGGAGAAATCGGGAGTGCAACCTTCATCGGTCCGGACTTTGCGAACGCCGCAGCGTCTCCCTTGAGCTACTACAAGTGGTACACCGGCGAAGGCGGTCTGCGGGTCCCGTTCATTGTGAGTGGACCAGGAGTTGCTGCGCGAGACGTCTTCACAGTCGCTTCCGCCCACGCCATTGATGTCACGCCAACCATTCTTGCCCTTGCCGGCGTGGACAGCGGGGGTGACCGCTTTGGCGGCCGTCCGGTTGAGCCCATCACCGGAAGAGATCTGGGTCCTATCCTTCGGGGAACTGCTGAGCAGGTGTACGGACCCGAGGACTACGTTGGGTATGAGATTGCGGGGAACGCTGCGCTGTTCAACCAGCAGTACAAGATCGTGCTGAATAGAGGACCTCTCGGGGACAGCCAGTGGGCGATGTTTGACATCATCAACGATCCCGGTGAGACCCAGGACCTCAGCGCTGAGAACCCGGCGCAGTTCCAGCGCATGTTGAATTCCTACCAGCGCTACGCCAGAGAGAATGGAGTTCTGCCGGTGCCGCAGAACTACACGCAGCACGGCGAAATCAATCTCCAGAACATCCGGGGTGCCCTCGGCGAGTCCTTCCTGGCTGTGCTGCTTACCCTCATCGCGGTCGGCGGGATAACCCTGCTCGCCGTCCAGCGGAAGCGGCCGGCACGGCATGACTGCTCCTGACCGAACCTTGCGGTGTAGCTATCGCGCCCGGCTCTCCAGGCCGCGCCAGTTCTGATCCGTTGCCTGGATGTTGGCGCGGAGGTCCCGCAAAAATCGGTGGCAAAGAAATCCCGGTTTTCCCGGCTCACAAAGCGCCAGGGCGCCCCGCTCCATGGCGGACACCGTCAAGCGTGGTACGCCCCGGCGAGGCGCTGTTCTGTCTGTGCTGTTGCTTTGGTCTGGAAGTTCCGGTCTCGCCGGGCGGGAGCATGGCCACGCCCGGCTGAGCCGGTTGAGATTGTCCTACTCGAACCTGACGGAACTTGCAGACAGCTCATAGGCGTCTGCGGATACATCAGTAGACTGCGTGAACGTGGAGTCGGCAAAGACTCCGGGTGACACCTCAATCACCTCGGTGCCGCTGGTGTCAAACGTGAAGGTCTGATTTGGCACGGCCATGGTTACGGTCCCGAGTTCCGCGTTGAAAGTCGGATCCGGGAACTCCGAGACCTCGATGTCATACCACTCGCCGGTGTCCGAATCCCACTGCTCGGCACTCACAATGGTCAGGTTGCTGCCGCCTTCGTGTGTCCCGGAGATCCGCTGGGTGAAGGCGATCAACGCATCGTCGATTCCCGGGTCGTTGTCATCCCCAAGCACAAAGGCGTCAACCGTGAAGCTGAAGCTGTCAGCAGTAAAGCTGAGAGTGAACGGCTCATCGGTGTAGCTGAAGGTTCCGGAGCCGGTATAGGGGAAGGTTCCGTCTCCATCAACATCGCTGGTGCCGGAGTAGGTGTATGTCCCCGTGACGCTCACGGTTCCCCGGTAGGTTCCGGTCACCACATCCTGATCAGTTCCCTGGCCGCCCCCGATACCGCCGGTGACCGTTTCTGCGCCGGTAGTGGCGCGCACTTCACCGATCACCTGGTCGTTTGCATTGACTGCACCCTCAATCACAAGCGTGTAGGTGCTGGCGGGGTCGCCCTCTGAGAGCGAGAGCTCAACGTCCTCAATGGTCATGGTGAACGAGGTGTCCAGGTTCTGCCAGATTGCCGTAGAGGCGGGATTGAGTGTGGTTCCTTCCCCGTCAATCACAACAACTGACGCCGCAAAGGACCCGTCCGCTTCCGGCAGGACGAACTGCCCGGCAACCGTTGTGCCACCAACCGTCCCTGCAAACGAGACCTGCGTGACGGGGTCATCCTCTAGACCCAGCAAGTCATTGACCAGCTCGCATCCGGCGAAGGCTACCAGCAGCACCGCACCCACGGTGATGCCAGCGAACCTACGCGCCGAAAACCTCTGATTTCCGCTTCTAGTCATCCAGTCCTCCAGTTGATAGAAACCCGGCACTGGCGCGCCTGGATTTCCCGTGCAAAATTGTCAGGATTGTACCCCTGAATGGCAAATCCGGCAAATCCTGCCACAAGGTTGCTACCTGCGCCCACGGGATAGCGAGGTGACGGACTTCTCAGTCCAGATCCCGGACATGGAGGACCGCGCCATTCTCCCGCTCGGCGAAGAGGTGGCGGACCAGCTTCTGCGCGACCACATCTGCATCCTGCACGTGGCCCTCTGCTGCGGCTGTGCGGAACATCTCGCTGTCCGGGAGGGCCGCGCTGTCCTGCGCGCGGATGGCCTCCTGCATTCCGGTCTCTACCATCCCCGGTGACACGGCAAGGACTTGAATCGGATTCGACTGCGCCGCCTGGTCGAGCGCCATCACACGGGTGAACATGTCCACGCTCGCCTTGGTTGCGCAGTACAGGGCCATGCCCGCCATCGCGCGCTGACCAAGGCCGGAGGTGATGTTTACCACGAAGCGCTCGCCCTCCGAGCCCTGATAGGCGGCGGCGAAGCAGTCACTCAGCGCAAACAGCGCGCCGCTGTTGAGGGAGACTACCTCCGCAACTGATGAACCCAATCCACCGACCGGACCGATTGTCCCCAGGGTACCCGCGTTGTTAATCAGGCAGAGCCGGGTGGCCGGAAGCGGATGGGGGAAGATCTCCTGTGCACGAGCCTGAATGGCGGCGCTATCCGAGAGGTCAATGGCAACGTGGCGATACTCGGCTCCAGCCGCCGCGAGCTTCTGCGCCAGCTCCGGGTCCTCTGTCCGCGATAGGCCGATGATCTCCCGGTCCGGCTCGGCAAGCGCGCGCGCCAGCGCCGCCCCGATTCCGCGTGAGATACCAGTGATCCAGTAGCGTTCCATGCACCGGAGCGTAGCACGGCGGCCGAGGCTCAGGACTGGAGAACCTCGGTGGATATCGGTGCCCTGGAGGTCCACTAACCGGCAGCAATAGCTCTCGCCGCCACCCCCGCCACATCTGCCGCACGTCCCGAACGGGCGGCTCTATGCCTTCCTCTGCACCACGCGGCGCGCCGCGTCCGCAATGTGGTCCGCGGAGATTCCGTACTTGTCAATCAGCTTCTGGTAGGCGCCGCTTTCGGCAAAGGTGTCCTTGAGTCCAAGGGACTCAAAGGGCACGGGTGAGCTGGTGAGCAGGGCGTGGGCAATCTCGTATCCCATGCCGTTCTTCTGCTGATGATTCTCCGCAACTACCACCGCGCCGGTCTTTTTCGCAGATCCCAGAACCGTTTCCCGGTCCCAGGGTTTGATGGAGTAGAGGTCAATCACCTCGGCGTCAATGCCGGAACCCGCAAGGTCTTCCGCGGCAATCAGTGCCTGAAAGAGAATGTCTCCGTAACTGATCAGCGTGACGTCCCTGCCGGGGCGTACCACGTGGCTTCCACCCAGGCGGAACTCTGTTCCCGCCGGATACAGGTCAAACAACGGATCTCGCATCAGCCGGGTGAAGACCGGTCCTTGAGTGTCCAGCGCGATTGCCGTTGCAGCCTCCGCGGCCAGCGGGTCCGACGGAACCAACACCTTCATGTTGGGAATCTGGGACATGCAGGAAATGTCCTCGGTTGCCTGATGCGTCACCCCGTCGACAGCCGCCGTGATCCCTCCGTGAGACGACAGGAACTTCACGTCAAGTTTCGGGTAGCAGATGAAACTGCGGATTGCCTCCAGGGCCCGCATGGTCATGAACACACCGTAGGTGGAGCACACCACCTGCCGTCCGCTCGCTGCGATGCCGGCGGCCGTCGCCACCATGCCGAGCTCGGCAATGCCCAGGTTGAAGTAGCGATCCGGGAATTCCGTGCCAAAGAGGTGGGTGTAGGTTGACTGGCCGATGTCGGCTTCCAGCACCCAGAACTCGGATTTCTGATGGCCAAGGGCTACCAGGCTGTCTGAGAACGCCCGCCGGGTTGGGCGCTTGGTCTTCTGCAGCTCGCTTGCGAGGGCGACGCTCACCGTGCTCATCGTACTTCTCCCATCAGCTCCGCGCGGGCAGCAAGGTACTGCTCTTCCGTTGGCGGCTTGCCATGCCAGTAGTAGTCGTTCTCCATGAAGCTCACGCCGTGGCCCTTGTCTGTATCGCAGATCACGCAGACCGGGCCGCTGCGGTCATCCCGCGCAGCTTCCAGCGCTGTGAGTACCGCCTCCGGGTCGTGGCCGTTTATTCGCATCGTGGTCCAACCGAAGGCGCGGAACTTGTCGTCAATGGGCTCCATCGGCATGATTTCGTCTGAAACACCGTCGTTTTGCACCGTGTTTCGGTCCACAATCGCCACAAAATTCCCCAGGCGGTACTTGTTCGCGGTCCCCGCGGCCTCCCAGATGATGCCCTCGTTCAGCTCGCCATCCCCCACCAGGGTGTAAACGTTCCAATCCCGGCCGTTCTGCCAGCCTTCCAGGGCCATTCCCGTGGCAATCGCCATTCCCATCCCCAGCGAGCCGGTGGTCATGTCAATTCCCGGAGTCTTGATCACCGGATGCCCCTGCAGGATGCTTCCAAACTGACGGAGGGTCTTGAGTTCAGAGATCGGGAAATAGCCGCGCAGTGCGAGTGTTGCATAGAGGCCTGGGCAGGCGTGACCCTTGCTCAGGACAAAGCGATCACGCTCGGGCCACTTTGGCTCTTCCGGCTTGATCCGGAGGATGCGGAAGTACAAGGCGGCGAGGATCTCTGCCTCAGAGAACGATCCGCCGATATGGCCACTCTGCACCGCGTACACCATGTCCAGTACCTGAAGGCGAATTTCCTGCGCCCTTGCTGCGACATCCGCGGCCACTCCTGTCTGCATTCCCGACTCCCCGGAAGATGAAATCCCTTGCCGTCTACCAAGTTTTGTATACAATACTCATAGCACGGAAGGTACTGGTGGTCAACTCCGATTTTCCGGCTACGTTAGTCCACAGGAGCTGCACAATGAACATCGTATTTCTGGACCAGGGAACCATCAGCCTCAATGGCGACATGGACTTCAGCGCGGTTGAGGCGTTGGGGAGCTACACCGCATACGGCGCAAGCACTGCGGAGGAGGCCCTGCAGCGATGCAAAGGGGCTGACGTTGTGATCACCAACAAGGTCCCCATCACTCGGGAACTGCTGGAGCACTGCCCGTCCCTACGCTACGTGGCCGTCATCGCCACCGGCTACAACAACGTTGATCTGGGTGCCGCCCGCGAACGCGGCCTTGATGTGTCCAATGTGTTCGGCTACGGGCGCTATGCCGTCCCGCAGCACGCCTTTGCGCTGCTGCTGAACCTTGCCGGACAGGTCTGGCGCTACGCCACAGACGTTGAAAACGGCGACTGGGCAACAGCCGGCTCCTTCACGCTCCTGCGCTATCCAACATGGGAACTCGCGGGGAAGACGCTTGGCATTGTGGGCTTTGGGGCGATCGGGCGGGGATCAGCCCGAATTGCCGAGGGCTTTGGCATGAAGGTTCTGGCCTACGATGCCTTCCCCTTTGAGTATCCGCCCTACGACAACACCGACCTCACCGAAGTGCTGGAGCGCTCAGATGCCATCACCATCCACGTACCACTCACGGAAGAGACCCGCAACCTCTTTGATTCTCGCGCGTTCGGACGCATGAAGTCCCACGCGTTGCTCGTCAACACCGCGAGAGGCGGGATTGTGAACGAGGCGGATCTCCTGGTGGCGCTTCGCGATGGGCAGATTGGCGGTGCGGGCCTGGACGTGCTGGAGACCGAGCCGCCCACGGACAATCCGCTCCTGGCGGCAGGGCTCCCCAATCTCATTGTGACGCCGCACGCGGCCTGGAGTGCCCGAGAGGCGCGACAGCGCCTCATTGATGAGACGGCGCGCAACATTGCGGCCTTTGCCGCCGGCAAGCGCCGGAACGTGGTGAATCCCGGGTGATTCGGGAAGACAGAACGCGTTGACGCGGGCCCCCGGCTGTCCATAGGCTCCGTCCGGTGTACCGGGTTGAGTACCGGGACCTGACGGATCAGGTCTATACCATCGTCAAACGCATGATTCTCACCGGTGAGCTTACGCCGGGCACCAAGCTCGGGCAGGATGATCTGGCCGAGCGCCTTGGTGTGTCCCGAACCCCCCTGTTGAGTGCCCTCGCCAAGCTGGAGAAAGAGCTTCTGGTGGAGAGCATCCCCCGCCGGGGCATGTACGTCCGGAAGTACAGCACGGAAGAGGTCCTTCACCTCTACGAGATTCGCCTCCGGCTGGAGCCCTACGCGGCCGGGGAAGCGGCTCGCCGCGCAGATGACGCTGCGGTTGAGCGCTGCCGCGGGCTTGCCCGCCGCTTCCGCTCAGCCGTTGAAGCGGACGAGGGGGACGCTCGCGAGATCGACTACGAGTTCCATATGGCAATCATGGTGGAGAGTGGCAACGACCTGCTGTACAACATCGGAAGCAGCTACAACATGATTGTGGTGGCCAACACCTTCGGTTTTCTCAAGGATGCGCGTGAGAGTGCAGATGAACACGATGAGCTGGTGGAAGCCATTGCCGCGCATCGGGCCTCTCGGGCACGGCAGATCATGTTCCGTCACATCAACGCATCCCGGAAAAACCTGAAACGTGCCATAGCGGCGGAAGCCGCGCGCACCACCTACTCGCAGCACGGAGTCCACTGACTGGAGAGACTACTGGTCGGTTCGGTCAGGCAGGTATCCACAGCTCGCGGTTCTCCCGGATGAACTCTGGAAGGCTGCGCGGCGCACGCCCGAGGATGCGCTCTACCGTGTCCGTCTTCACATCCGCGCTCCCGTTCCGGGACGCCGTGTACAGCAGCGCCATCACCACCGCGTACCCAAGCGGAGTCCCCCGCAGCACCTTGTAGAGCGCAAAGCGCACGGGACCGGGATGGCGGTAGCGGATGGGCCTTCCGAGCTCATCGCTGAGCGCGCGCGCAATGCCGGCGAACGACCAGCTCTCCGGCCCGCTCAGGTCCAGGTGCTGCACGCCGGGCTCTACTGGTGAAGTCAGGACCGTAGCGGCAACTGCGCCGATATCCGCGGTGTCAATGAAGTTGATCCGGGCCTTTCCCGCCGGAACGCGGATCTCGCTGCGGTCACGGATTTCTGCGCAATGCTCACCCGCAAGGTTTTGCATGAAAAAGGTAGGCCGAAGCATCACTGCCGGAATCCCTGAGTTCCGCAGTAGCTGTTCAATGGCGTGGTGCGGCACCTGCGGGCGGTCTTCCACGCCAATGAGAGAGACAAAGACCACCTGCCGGATGCCGGAGTCCCGCATTGCGTCTACAAAGGGCTTCACAACTCCGGAGACGTCTGCGATTGCAGGGGGACGAACGAGAAATACCCGCTCAATGCCCTGCAACGCCGTGCCAAAGGTGGAGGGGTCTGAAAAGTCCAGAATTCTCCATTCCGGTCCCCGAGCACCCCTCCCGGCCGGCGTACCCTGGATGCCTCGCTTGGCAAGGCTACGCAGACATGCGGATCCAAGGTTGCCACTGGCTCCGGTGACCAGAATGGTTGACTTGTCAATCATTCTGGGAGGGTAGCCTCTGGCCTCACCTCGGTGCAAGGTAGAGCAGTGGGTACAATCCACTTCCTGATGCTTGGCACCTTGGGCGATGTCATGCCGGCCTGGCTCGTGGCCCGTCGGCTTGCCGCGCTCGGCCATCTCGCGGTCCTCCACGTCTGGGACGAGGACAGGATTCGCAGACTTCCACCCATCTCCGGGATTCGTGTTGTCCCGGTGCTGCGGGGAATTCCAGCAATGGAGGCCGAGCACGGACGAATGGGACTGGTCGGTGGGCCCTTCCAGCGCCAGGCCGACCGGAGGAGAACCGCCCGGAGGATAGGGCAGGCCCTTGCGGGGATCACTCACGGTGAGGAACACGCCGACCTCCTGGTGCTCAACAGCTTTGCCTGGTATCAGGGGGCCTTCCAGATCCCGCGGCGCCTTTCCGGGACTCCCACTGCGCTTCTTGATACCCAGGTGGTAGCGGAACCTGCGCTGTCCGATCTGCTTCCGCTTGCCTCAATGCTGCCCCTGCTTGGCCGCATGCCACGCGTGTCTATGGCCGTGCACCGCGGCGCGCCTCGGCTAACATCCCGGATTCGCGGAGCGCTCTTCTCAAATCCCGGCTACTCGGATGCAGTGGCGCTCCCGTGGCACACCATCGTCCCCCGCATCTACGCAGTGGAGTGGCCCGGAAGCGGGCTACTAAGCCCCGCGCCGGGTGTGTACCGGGGCCCACGGCTGTTCGGCGATGAGCAGGAAGACGCGGACGCTGATGCACTGGCAATGCTTTCCCCGGGCTCTGCCCGGAAGCGAATTCTGCTGTTGACCGGTAGTCTGCACCTCACGCGAGATGCCCGGAATTTCATGGACTGGCTCCTGCAGGTTGGGAATGCGCTTGGTTCCCTGCTGCGCCGCGCGCCTCTACGCGCGCCAGCGGAAGGCGTGGACCTGGTGGTGCCCAACACGGCCTACCCGGTAGGCGCCTGGGAGGAAGCCCGAACCGCGCTGGCCGCGATTTCGACGGATTCGGCCGTCCGGCTCCTGCTCCGGAATCGCCCGCTTCCGCTGAGCTGGGCCCTCCGCCGCGTGGACGGCCTGTACTGCCATGGCGGCGCGGGCACCACCGCAGCCGCAATCTCCGCGGGGATCCCGCAAACCGGGTTGTGGTTCCTGCCGGAGCAGCGGTGGAACTTCATCAGCGCTCCAAACTGCCGCATCCCGCCGGTCCCACACCGCCTCGCTGTCCGGGATCCGGCGGCCGTTGCTGCTCAGATTAACGGGC
Source organism: uncultured Spirochaetaceae bacterium (assembly GCA_964591085.1). Lineage (GTDB taxonomy): Bacteria > Spirochaetota > Spirochaetia > DSM-27196 > CAZPXH01 > CAZPXH01. The sequence goes on from CAZPXH010000014.1 coordinate 12,184, forward strand.
TTCTCCGGATCCCGCACGCATCGCCTGCATCAGGCCATTCCCAAGCGGAAACGGAACACGGGACCCCCTCCGTTTCCGCGGTGTCCGCCGGGACCTACGCAGATCTCCTGCTTCGGCAACTCCAATGATTCAGCCCGGAGGTGTCCGAGTGCTCTCCCGCTGGGCGCACCTGCGAATTGCGCGGTCAAATACATCGGCGTACTGGGATTCAAGGGAAGCTGATTGCAACGGCGGCTCCTGGGGCATTGCGCCCAGCCGGGAGACACGTCGGGCTAAACGCCCAGGACGCAAGCTCCGCACCGACCAGGGCGTGCGGAACCACGTCACCCATCGTTCCCAACGCAGTCATGCTGATCCGCCTGTTCACCATTTCCGGGACAGTCTGCGGTAGCGAGTCAAAGCCGATGGCGCAGAAAGGCCTGTGGAATTACCATGGCACCGAATGCGACTGTTCGTGGGCCTTCCTCTTGCGGAGGCAGATGCGGATGAACTCGGGAACTCCCTTACCGATGCCTTGCTACCTCCCGAGATCTGGCGTCGGGTGCCAGCCCGAAACTATCACTGCACCCTGCAGTTCATTGGTGAAGTGGAAGAGGGCGATGTCCATCGCCACGTTGAGCATCTTGGCGCGCTGGCCTCTGAACCGGAATTTCGGGACGCCGCCAGAGCGCTGGTTGCAGAGCCTGTTGCGCCAGCCGGAATCGGTGCTTTCCCCGCGCCAGGGCGCCCGCGCGTGCTTATCCTTCACCTGACTGACCCTGAGGGTGTTCTGCGCGCGCTCGCGCAAACCTGCGCTACCTTGTTGGAACCTCTGGGTTTCCGCGCGGAAGACCGGCCGTACAGGCCACACATTACCCTCGGCTACACCCGGAACCGTGTAACAGATTCTCTGGCTGCGGCCAGTCTCCGGGAACTCGGGACGGAGGCCTCGCTTCCGGACCGTCTGTGCTTCCCCAGGGTCCGACTGGTGCATAGCACCCTTGGTCCCGGCGGGGCACGCTATGGTTCTTTGCTGGACCTGGAACTGGAAGCAAGCCCTGGATCCACAAAGTAGCTGCACAGTCTTGCCGAGCGCTGCCGTTTGCGCTGTGTGTTTCTGTCACTCTTCAAGAGGACGCTCGCCCCGCGGCGCCGTCCGGAGTAGCTTCCGCGCATGACCAACCGTCGCCGCCGCACCGCCGGTATTCGCACCGGCACCACGGTTCTGCTTCTTGCTTATGGGCTCTCCGCATGCGCAAGCATTGAGAGCGAACTTCCCCAGGTGGACTGGTCCACCCTGCCCGAGCTTTCTGGCGTCCGAATCGAGACGCTGGAATCCGGGATGGACCGGCCCTGGGGTCACGTCTGGTTGCCAGATGGCGGGCTGCTCATCACCGAGCGCGATGGCAGGCTCTGGCACGTCCCGGAGCTCGGCGATCCACGGGTTGACGTGGACGGCGTGCCGGAAGTCTTTGCTGAAGGGCAGGGTGGGCTCCTGGACATAGCACTGCACCCGGACTTCGCGGAAAACCGCCTGATCTACCTTGCCTTTGCCAGCGGAACCAGAAACGCAAACCGCACCCGTGTCTGGCGGTACCGCTTCACCGGATCCCGCCTGAGCAACGGTACAGAAGTGTTTGCGGTGAACGCGGACAAGTCCGGAGGCCAACACTTCGGCTCGCGACTGTTCTTTCTTCCGGACGGTACCCTGTTAATCAGCATCGGAGACGGCGGAAACCCCCCGATCCGCTTTGAAGGTGACCTGCAGCGCGAACAGGCGCAGAATCCGGAAACACTCTTTGGCAATGTGATCCGCGTAAACGCAGACGGGAGCATCCCACCGGACAATCCCTTCCTGGATCAGACTGATACCCGTCCCGAGTTTTTCACCACCGGGCACCGCAATGTTCAGGGGCTTGCACTGGATTCGGCTACCGGGTTCCTGTGGGTCAGCGAACACGGATCGCGGGGCGGAGATGAACTGAACCGTCTGATTCCGGGTGAGAACTACGGCTGGCCGCTGGTCTCCCACAGTCGGGAGTACGTGAGGGGAACGCGTGTATCAGAGAACCAGACACTTCCCGGATATGCGGACCCGGCGCTTGTCTGGATGGAGACAATCGCACCAAGCGGTCTGGCGGCGGCTGATGGCGTGCTCTACGCGGGAGGCCTGGTCAGCCAGGCGATCCACGTGGTCACCACCAGTGACTCCGGTGAATACCTGGATCAATCGGTGATCCCCATCGGCGCCCGGGTACGGGATGTGCGATTCGCGCCGGACGGAACACTGAGCGTCCTGACAGACGAAGAGGGGAGCGGTCGCCTGCTCCGGGTGACCTTGCCCTGAGCCTTATGCCCGGCGCTCTACCCGCATGATAACGGCAGTGGCGTTGTCACTGCTCCCCGCTGCGTAGGCGCCGTCCACCAGGGCCTCCACCAGCATCCCCGGTGCGCCTCCGCTGCCCAGAATCTCATCAATCCGCGCGTCCGCGAGCTCACCGGCAATACCGTCGCTGACAAGCAGCAGGGTTGCATCTACCAGCGCGTCAGCCGGGATCTCAATCATGTCCAGGGACAGCGAGTCCATGCCGCAGCCCATGCAGCGAGTGAGGCTTGAACCGGCATTGCCCGGAATCTGGTTCTGGTCTTTGCCCTCATCCAGGAGCTGCTGCAGATACGTGTGGTCCAGCGTGACCTGCTGGAGCCGGTTCCGGAAGTGGTACAGGCGGCAGTCTCCCACATGGGCAACCAGCATCCCGGTCTCCGGCAACATCAGTAGGCCGGTGAGCGTGGTTCCCATGGGCCGGGCATAGCGGCGCTCCTGTGAGCGCTGATTGAGCGCGGCGTGGACCTGCGTCAGACCCTGTTGAACCAGCCCGCTGATGGTCCGGAGATCCGCGTGTTCGACAGCTGCAAGGCTGAGTGCCTCTCCACTGCACAGCTCCTCCCACAGCGAAGCAGCGGAAAACGCCGCCTCCCGTCCGCCCTCGTGGCCTCCCATGCCGTCCGCCACGCAGGCACCAAGGATGGGATCGGCCCGGCCGTTGACAACCCAGGTGTCCTGCCGGACCCCCGCCCCGCTTGCGAACCAGAAGTCTTCATTTTGTTCGCGGACGGGCCCGGTTGTGCTTTTGCCAGCCGCCAGAAAGCGGAGCTCATCAGCCATACCGCAATGGTAGCAGCAGTCCCGATGTGCGTCCTCCGCAGACCAGAGTCGGGCGACGTCCGTTCCGTCAGCTCCGTCCGCTCCGTCGGTTCCCTCGCCTCCTTCGGCGAACTTGCGTCAGCCGGCGTACCCGCCCGCGTCTTCTCCCCAGAGCTGGTAGAGTCGGGCATCACGCCCGCATCCGGTCCGGTAGAACTCGTAGCGAACGGGGTTCTTCAGGTAGTAGTCCTGATGGTAGTCCTCTGCAATCCAGAAGACATCAAAGTCAAGGATCTCCGTCACAATCGGTCCCGGGAGGCGGCCGCTGTCTTCCAGCTCCTCCAGGCTCTCCCGGGCGGACCGTCGCTGCTGCTCGTCATGCGCAAAGATGGCTGTCAGGTAGGAGGGCCCCCGATCACAGAACTGCCCACCACCGTCTAGCGGATCGATATTTACCCACAAGACATCCAGCAGTTCCTCGTAGGAGATGCGCTCGGGGTCATAGAATACCTGGACCGCTTCATAGTGCCCGGTGTCCTGCCGGATCACCTGCCCGTATGTGGGACTGTCGACGGTCCCGCCGGTGTAGCCGGCGATTGTGGCATACACGCCGCCCAGCCGGTCGTAGGGTGGCTCCATGCACCAGAAGCACCCGCCCGCAAAGGTCGCCACCGCAGCATCGTCCGGAACCTGCGCGGAGTCGGCGCCCCCGGACTCCGTGCCGGGAGCGTCGCTGCTTCCTCCCGCCTCCCCCTGAGGACCGGCCAGAACCAGACCGGTGATGGACAGGATTCCGAGAGCTAAGACAACTACAATGCGGAAGCGCTTCATTGCCACGAAAGATAGCGCGGGATGGGCTGTCAACCAAGCGGGAGCAGCAGCTCAAAGCACGCACCGGGCCTGGGCTGGGGATCTGCGAGGCGCAGCGGCATGTTTCCGGCAGTTGCGAGCTCCCGGGCAATGCTCAGGCCCAGACCGCTGCCGCCAGTATCCCGAGAGCGGGACTCATCGCCACGTACAAAGCGCTCAAAGACCCGCTCGCCAAGCTGCGGAGGAATCCCGATCCCGTGGTCCCGGACGGTGATGAGCAGGCCGTGCTTTACCTCGGCGGCTCTCAGCTCCACCGTGCCCCCCGGAGGCTCATAGCGGACGGCGTTGGAGATCAGGTTGGACAGAATCTGCCGCAGGTGTCCGGCCGGGACCCTCGCCTCCGGAAGGCTTGCATCAGCATCAACCAGAAACCGGATGCGGGCGCGGTCGGCCTGGGGAGCAAAGTCCCGGCAGAGCTCTTCCAGGAACTCCGGGAGCGAAACAGGGGCGACCTCTGCATCAGCCGAGTCCCACGCAGATGTTTCCAGGGCCTGTACCAGTCCTGAGAGCCGGGCCACGTCCGCCTGCAGCGCGGCGAGCTGACCCGAATCCGTGGGGTACACGCCCTCTCCCATCATCTCCAGCCGGCCGGCAATGAGGGAGATTGGCGTGCGGATCTCGTGGGCGATGTCATGCAGGAAGCCTCTTCTGCGAGACTCTGCCTGCTCCAGGGACTCAGCCATTCGATTGAACTGCCCGCGCAAGGGCTCCAGATCCGGGAATCCCGGGGACCCGATTCGAGCTCCAAAGTGCCCGGATGCAAGCTCGCCGGCAGCGTCCTGCAGGGGCCGGATGCCGCTGCTGATGCTTCCGCGGATGGCCAGGCCTACAAGTGCTGCGGCCAGCAGCGCGGTTGCAGCGGCAAGGAGAGACCAGGCCAGCAGACGGGTCTGCAGCTCCCGGCCCGGTCCAATCGCGGGGTCTATCATGGAGCCGGCAAGCACATAGGCCCGCACTGTTCCGTCAAGCCGCGCAGCAACCCCGGAGCTCCGCACAAGGTCCGGGTCAGGGGCCGGCCGGTCTCCGGGTCTGGTATCCAGAACGGTCTCTCCATCCGCGCTCGCCACCAGTACCGGGGCGTCAAAAACCGGCTGTGATCGGCGCATTGGCACGCCCCTCGCCGGTCCCACAGCTCCAAGCCACTCGCGATCCCGGCCGATGCTCTCCCGCAGTCGCTGCAGGACCAGCGCACTTCCCGGATCCGGAAGCCTGCCGTCTGCCGCGCTGCGCTGCAGGCTTTCTTCCATCACGCGCGCAACCGAGCGTGCGAGTTGCACGTCCCGCTGCCCGGCAAAGCCGGCCAGCTCCCGGCGCAGCGTGAGGTTTGTGAGGACGCCGTAGACCAGGACGGCTCCGAGTGCAGCGAGGGCGGTACCCAGGAACACGCGCGTTGAAAGCGAGACCGATTTCACGGCCGTACCTCAAAGCGGTATCCGCTTCCCCACACGGTGTGCACATAGCGGGGTTCCCGTCGGTCCGGTTCCAGTTTGCGGCGGATCTCCTTGATGTGCACATCAATGCTGCGGTCGTAGCCCTCAAAGGCATCTTCCTGGAAGCTTTCCAGCAACTGGAGCCGGCTGAACACCTGGCCCGGCGAGCGGGCCATTGTTAGCAGAATTGCAAACTCTGCACGCGTCAGGGCGATTGGCTGCCCACCCCGAAGGACGCGTCGCTGGCCCGGCAGGATGGAGAGATCGCCTTCGCGGATTTCCTCCGGCTGCTCAGTTCCTTGTCTCCGCAGAACTGCACGAATCCTCAGCTCCAGTTCCTTCAGGCTGAAGGGCTTCACCAGGTAGTCATCCGCCCCCAGCTCCAGACCTGCTATCCGGTCACCTTCGCTTGCCTTTGCGGTGAGCATGACAACCGGCAGGCGTTTTCGCTGGCGGAGCGTACGGATGACGTCTTCCCCGCTGAGTCCCGGGAGCATAAGATCCAGCACAAGCAGATCAGGTGGATTGCGGTAGACCTCGGACAGCCCCTCGTCCCCCCGGTCAGCGGTCCGGACCTCGTGGCCGCGCGCTGCCAGGTAATCTGCGACCATTTCGCGGATCCCTTCTTCATCTTCAATCACAAGAACGCGTGCCATGTCTTCAGCCCAGTGTAGCGCGGGAACCAAACAGAAGGACCCCCACTGTCCGGGGACAGCAGGGGTTGGGGCCTGGGCCTTCGCCCGATTGTCCCCGGCGGACCGCCAGAGGTCCTACCAGCGGCCTGCTCCTCCGTGGCCACGCTGTCCACCGCGGCCGGCGGGGTTTCGCCGAGCACCGGGACCACCAGGACCTCCCGGACCTCGGAACTCCCGACCCGGGCCGTCTGCGGCGCGGTAGACTGCCACCGCTTCTCCCAGGCTCCAGGTTTCCTCGCCCGCAGTCACGTCCGTGACAAGGATCACCTCACCACCTGCAGCGCTTTCATGGAGCAGCCCGGCAATGGTCACCTCATCGCCGTGCGCCACGGGGATTCCCTCCGCCAGCCGGCGAGGATAGACCAGGCGAAACCGGCTATCGGAAGCAAGCAGATACACTGCTCCGTCAATTGTCAGCTCCACAATTCCCGAGACCTCGGTCTCTTCCGCGTCCTCCGGGATTCGTCCCAGCGGACCGGGCAGATCGCGGCCGTCTTCTCGTGCGCGGATCATTGCCCGCTCAATCCGTTCTGCATCCGTGATCTCGGTTTCCTCGGAGTTGCCCGCAGCAAAGGACACGGCTGCGGTCGTGACGATGATGGTCAGGATCAGTGCGATTCGCTTCATGGAATCACCTCCTCGTGTGATGTCAGGCCCAAGGATGAGCCCGTGGTATGAAGGAGATCTGAAGCGCGCACACAGTGTGTCTGAAGATTCACGGAGCTTTGCCGGAAACGCGCTGTCTCAGCCGCCAGAATTCGCCTTCACATCCTGATTGCCCCTGTATAGGCGGATCGGTATGTTCTCGGGTGCTACAACAGGAGGCTTGATGAGTTCGTCGTCTTTCCACGCTATTGCTGAAGCGCGAATCCCGGTGGAAGCCGGGGAGTTTGACCTGAAGCTGTACACCGGGGCTCCAGACGGGAAGGAGCACCTTGCATTCGTTCACGGTGACGTGACTGACGGCGAGGACATCATGGTTCGCGTTCACTCCGAGTGCTTCACCGGGGACGTGCTGGGAAGCCAGCGTTGTGACTGCGGTGAGCAGCTACAGCGGAGCATTCGGCTCATTGCAGCCGAAGGCCGAGGTGCCGTGCTCTACCTCCGCCAGGAAGGCCGCGGAATCGGGCTTGCCCACAAACTCCGCGCATACAATCTGCAGGACGAAGGCCTGGACACCGTGGAGGCAAACCTCAGGCTCGGCCACCAGGCAGACGAGCGGGACTATGGTGTTGCCGCCGCAATGATCCGGGACCTGGGTATTCGGAGCATCCGACTGCTGACCAACAACCCGGACAAGATTGAGCGTCTCCGGGAACTTGGCGTAGCGGTCACGGAGCGGGTGGGAATCACGCCGCAACTCGTCAACGAACAGAACCGGAAGTACTTCTCCACCAAGATCACAAAGATGCGCCACATGTTCTCAATCGGTGGCCTGGAAGTGAGCGCCCGAGCCAGCGGATGAGCGAGGCAGGGGGAGTTCCGGAGGCCCTCCAGGCCGCGGCAGCGCGCTTTCTGGCGCCTTCGCCGCAATCCCCGCAAGCAGCGACCAGCTCACCGCGTGTCCTGCTGTCCTGGGCACAATCCCTGGATGGTTCAATTGCGGCGGCTCCCGGGATCCGCACTGACCTCAGCGGTCCTGAATCCCGTCGGCTCACGCATTTCATGCGGAGCATCAGTGACGGGATCTGTGTTGGGGTCGGCACGGTACTCGTCGACCGACCGCAGCTCACAACTAGGGATGTTGTCGGTCCGAGCCCGCGGCCCGTCGTCCTGGACAGCCGGCTGCGCACCCCGCCGGATTCCCTGTTCATTGACCCTGAGCGGAAGCCGCTCATTTTCCACACACCGCTTGCCGCAGCCATGGAGGCCCGGGCAGAGGCGCTGGCCAACGCGGGCGCAACACTGATTTCCGTTCCACCGGACCCCGCATCCGGGCTCTCCCTCCCGGCGGTCCTGCATGAGCTTTCCGAGGCCGGGATGCAAAGCCTGATGGTAGAAGGCGGGGCCACGGTACTCGCCGCATTCCTTCGCCAGCGCCTTGCACACGCCGTCTGTGTCACCGTCTCTCCACGCGTGCTGCCCGGCGGTGTGCTGATTCCCTTTGATGCCGGTGGCCGGCAGATTGGTGATCCCGAGCAGTCTGGCTCCTGGCATGTTCTGGGCTCCGACGCCGTATGGCTTGCCCAGCTTCTGTCAGCTGCGTAGTCACCGCCTTCGTCCGACTCCCTGCTACTGCGGTGCTGGACACCGGATGCGGGTCCTGCGTATCTCTGACGGGGTATGATCGGGGATTATCTCGTTGAACACTGCACCGCAAGGCGTGAAACGCACATCATGTGCTTCCCCCGGGACCATGAATCCGTCTGGGTTCTCAATCCGGAAGCGGCTCAACCATGACCATCGGCTTTGTGACACGGGGCTCGCTGGACGAGCAGACCGGCGGAAACCTCTATGACCGGATGCTCCGCCGGGCGCTGGAAGAGCGTGGACACCGAACGCTGCACCTCGCGGTTCCCGCGGGGACGGCTGCACAGCTTCCGGCCGGTACGGGGCACTCCGTTGGTCCCTCCGGAGATGTCGGGTCCCCACTCGCAGATCTCTGGCTGATTGATGAGCTGTGTCACGGGGACTTCCCGCGACGGCCCCGCTGGCTGGAACCGGAGCTGCCGGTCCTTGGGATCGTCCACCACCTCCGCGCGGATGAGCTTGCCTCCAGCCTCCGCCGGCGGGCAGTCATTCGCGCCGAGCAGCGCTTCCTGCAGTGGCTGGATGGCGTTGTGTGCAACAGCAACTTCACGCAGAGCCGGGTGACCGAGCTTGCTCCCGGTCTGCCCACTCGTGTGGCTACTCCGGGCGGCGACCGCTTGTGGACTGATCGGGACACGCCGGAAGCACGGGGTGGTGAGAGCGGGCAGCCCCTCCGGATTGCCAGCCTCGGGAATCTGCTTCCGCACAAGAACGTCCATGCGCTGGTTGATGCATTTTGTCTGCTCCCGAAGGCAGCGCTTGAGCTGCGCATCGCCGGGCGCGAGGACCTGGATCCGGCCTACGCCAATCGGGTTCGCCGGCTTGTGGAGCGGGAAGACAGCGGCCGGATCAGCATGCTCGGCTCCGTAGACGATGACGGTGTGCGCGAACTGCTGGCGTGGGCGGACGTGCTGGTTGGTGCGTCCACCGTTGAGGGCTTTGGAATAGTGTATCTGGAGGCGATGCTGGCCGGTGTCGTCCCGGTTGCCGGCTCCCGCGGAGGGGCGGTGGAGATCATCCGGGACGATGAAGACGGCCTGCTGGTGAAGCCCGGCTCTGCTGCCGGGATTGCGGCTGCGTTGCAGCGCCTGCAGGGAGAAGAGGGCCTGCTGGCCCGCCTCTCCAACTCAGCTATGCAGCGTGCGGGAGCCTTTCCGGGATGGGAAGAAACCTTTGCTGTCACGTGCGCCTGGCTGGAACAGCGCGGATTCCGCGCTGAGCGCGCCTAGCGAACGTCATCCTCCGGGTTGTTTGGAGTCCTCCCGTGGTTCTCGTCCCACGGAATGGTGTACCCAACTCCCCCTGCAAGGTTGTTGATGTCTCGTGTTGTGTGGAACTCCAGGTCAGCGTTCGTTCGCTGAATCCTGCCCTGGGAATCTCGAGTGAAGCGGAAGGCCGCGTGGTAACCCGCACTGATGGTCTCCTCCAGCTCACCGCCGGGTCCCATGAGGTCCATCTCTCCGTTGCACAGGCAGAAGTAGGTCTCAGTGGGGCTGACCGCCCGAACAAAGAAGCTGGTGCCGCGGACCCCGCCGACTGTGGTTGCCGTCCTCACGCGGAAATTGATGTCGCCGCTGGCCCGCCGAGCCAGGCCCCCGAGCGTGGCGGCAAAGCTCCCGGTCTCAACCGAAACCTCGCGGAACTCACCCTGGATGCTCACCGTAGCCACGGTGTTCTCCTGGAACTGGATGGCGTTCCCGCTGCCGAATCGGAGCTCCAGAAAGGACCGGGGGCCTACCTGCACCCGGTCTCCCACGGCAACCGTATCGCCGAAATCTACCCGCTCACCGTTGATCCGCGCGTCCCCGTCCACAAAGGCAACGGTGGCCAGCTGTCCCGGTTGGGCCACCAGTGCTTCAGGAACAAGAACTGCCAGTATCACGCTTAGCAGAAACAGGTGTCTGGTATTCATACAGCTACTGTTTATCGTGCTTCTGCATCCGCGTCATCTGCGGGTACGCTCGCTCCAATGACCGCCCGTCAGCTGTTGTCAGTGATTGAGTTGCGTACCAAGGTTGTGAGCCTCGGCTCCTTTGCCATGGGGACCGTCTGGGCCGCCTGGCGCGGAGGACCTCTGGATGCCTACGCCGCCTTGCTCTTTGGCCTGGCGGTGTTTCTCATTGACGCCGGCACCACCGCCGCAAACACCTGGTTTGACTACGAACGCGGACTGGACCGGGATAGCGCAAACCGGGAGCGGGACAAGGTGCTTGTGCACGACCGCGTTGCACCCGGAGTGGCGCTTCTGGTCTTCGTCGGGAGCTGGACCCTGGCCCTGGTGGCCGCGCTCCTGCTTCTCCGGCACAGCGGTCCCTGGCTCCTCCTCCCCGGGCTTGCCGGTGTGATTGTGGGCTGGGCCTATAACGCGGGGCGCTACCCGCTGTCCGGAAGCCCGCTGGGAGAGCTTGCTGCGGGCGGGATGCTGGGGACGGTGGTGGTTGCGAGCTCCGCGCTGCTGCACCCGGGAATCCTTGCGAGTGATGCTCTGCTGGCAGGAATCCCGGCCGGGCTGGTAGTGGCGGCCATTCTTGCTGCCAATAACGCGGCGGACAGGGAGGCGGACGCCCGCCACGGTCGCTCAACCCTGGCGGTGCTCCTTGGAGCGCGGGGCGCAGTTGCGGTCCTGGCAGGGCTCTGCGTTGCAGCACCTCTTTCGGGGACATTGTTGTGGCAGCGCGGTGTTGTTCCGGGATCGCTGGCCATTGCGCTCGCCTCAGCGCTTGTCCCAATCACGGTTGTGGTGCTCCGCATGATTCAGCGCGGATTCCGATCGGAAACCAAGAGACCCACGATGCGCGGAGTTCTCCGGGTCTACGGGTTGTTCACCCTCGCGTGGATCGTCGGTCTCGCCGTTGCGCTCGTCAGTTGATTGAAGGCTTAAAGCCCATTTCGGCAACCAGCTCGTAGAAGGGCCCCTTGCGTGCCATTGCCTCTGCCCAGCCCTTCTCCGGCTGGGGGTGAAACACAATGTCCGGGGTTGCGGGCAGTATCAGCCAGGCCTTCTCCGCGAGCTCGCCCTCCAGCTGGCCGGGGCCCCAACCAGAGTAGCCGGCAAAGAGGCTGATCCGGGGCCGATCGTCGGGTGCGGTTCCCGGCCACGCGTTGCGAAGGTAACCCGATACTTCGGCAAAGGCTGGCTCAAAGACCACGCCGGGAACCGGCTCGGATGCGTGCTCGCTGCGGATGTCACCGGGAAGTCCGGAGTGCAGGACAAAGAGGTAGCGGGGCTCCACCGGACCGCCGAGGTACAGCGGGATAGTCCCGGCGGGCTCGCCGGCAAACTCCGGGAGTGCCTTCTCCAGTTCTATGTCCAGGCACCGGTTCACCACCAGCCCAAACGCCCCATCATCGTCATGGTTCACGATCAGGACCACGGTCCGATAGAAGTTCGGATCGTCAAGCTCCATCTCGGAGACCAGGAACTGTCCCCTCATCGACATAGTTTTTCCAGTGTAGCGCCCTTGTGTGCCCGTGGTAAGGAGCCGTAGCATCCGGGGCATGCAGATTGGCCCTGAATCCCTTGATGCCAAAACGGTCCACAAACTCATGATCGGGACGGTTGTCCCACGTCCGATTGCCTGGATCACCAGCCACAATGGGAACGGCGGCTGGAACGCCGCACCCTTCAGCTACTTCAACGCCGTCAGCTCCCGGCCCTGCGTAGTCTCAACCTCGTTCAGCTACAAGCCGCACGCGGAAGACGGGCACAAGGACACGCTGAACAACATTCTTGAAACCGGGGAATACTGCATCAACGTGGTCAACGGCGCGATGGCGGAAGCCATGAACGTTACGGCCACGGACTATCCCCGGGACTACGATGAGCTCGAGCAGGCCGGCGTGCAGCACGAGCCCTGCCAGTCCATAAGCGGGCGCAGGATCAGTGGATCTCCGGTTGCCTTTGAGTGCCGGCTGCGCCAGACCGTGCAGGTGGGCGAGGGGCCCGGCTCGGCAACGCTGGTGCTGGGGGACGTGCTGCAAATGCACATCGCAGATTCCCTCATTGACGATGGCTACCGAGTAGACATCCGTGGCCTGGATCCGGTTGGCAGGCTTGCCGGAGACGGGTACAGCTACACCCGGGAGCTCTTTGAACTGATTCGCAGGCCCTTCCGTGGCTAGCGGAGTGCGGCGCCTGGGTCCTTGCGGGCTGCTCCTTCTGGCGGCGCTTGGTGTTTCCGCTGCCGGGCTTGTGGAAGCGCAAGGTGATCCGGTACGCCCCCCCGCGGTGGAGGCTCGGCTTGCGGCAGTCCACCTGTACCAGGGCGGCCTGGCCTGGCAGATCTGGGAGGCCGAGGTGCGCGGCAGCGGCGTGGTCCGCCTTCGGGTGCAGCGAAGCGCGCTTGACGATCTTCTTGCAACACTGGTTCCAAGCGGGGATGCGTTGGTTACCGGGATCAGCTATCCGGTCCGGGACACCCTTGAGAGAACGCTCGGATCTCTGCCTGTAGACCCCGGTCCGGGAGTCTCGCTCAGCGCTTTTTTGGCGGCTCAGAGGGGAGCCATCCTCCGGGCAACAACCCGGTCCGCTACCTACCAGGGCAGGCTTCTAGCGGTGGATGAGTCCCGGCAGCCCGGTGGCTCAATCGGGCAGGGCCCGGCGGGTTATCAGGCTGACCCGGCAGCGGTGGGAGCCATGATCCTGCAGACCGCGGACGGAGTTCGCAGTATCCCCCTGACTCATGACCTTGTTATCCGCTTTGCGGATCCCGCGCTGAACACCGCGCTGACCTCCGCGCTCGTTGCCATTGAGACTGCGCGGGAAGACGACGTAGTCCCGGTGGAGCTCTGGGTCCAGGGTCGCCCGTCTGAGTCGGTTGTTCTGCAGCTCGCATGGCTGCAGGAAGCGCCGGCATGGAAGGCGAGCTATCGCCTGGAACAACGGGGAGATGAGACCCAACTCACGGCCTTTGCCGTAGTAGATAATCCCGGTGCCGCGGCGTGGGAAGAGGTTCGACTCAGTTTGGAGACCGGCGCGCCAATCTCCTTCCGCATGGCCCTCAGTGATCCGCTGACGGTGCCCCGGCCGGAGCTCCCCGTGCCCCTGAACGTGCCCGGCGCAGTCCCCGAGTTTGGGGCAGATCTTGCACCCAGCGGTAGCAGAGGTGCTCCGCGCCCGTCTGCAGCCGCCCGCTCCGGGAACTTTATCCTTGCAGACAGAGAGATGGCGGAGGCAGCGCCACTTGGCGCACTTCAGGCGGCAGCAATTGCGGAAACGGACTCCGGACCGCTGGCTTCGCAGCGGTACCGCATCAGTGAACCCGTCAACCTGCCTGCTGGAGCCAGCGCGCTGGTTCCGCTTGCACTGCAACCCGTCACGTTCCAGTCTCGCTCTGTCTTTGACCAGCGCCAGGATCCTTCCCGGCCGTACCAGACGGTTTCCTTGCTCAACACTACCGGACTCTTCCTGCCCGCAGGCCCACTCAGCCTGGTCCGGGAGGGGAGCTTTGCCGGTTCCTCCCTTCTGCCTGCATTGCCCGCCGGTGCGGAAGCCCTCCTGCCGCTTGCTGTGGACTCTGATCTCCGAATCATCCGTGGACTTGGCGGGACAACAACCGCCATTGCAACCGCCACCGTGAGCGAGGGAGTCCTGCGGGTACAGCGGAGGCAGGAGCGTCGCTGGACCTGGACGGTGGAGTCCGCTGCGGCCACGGATCGTGAGCTACTGATTGTTGAGCCGGTGAACCCCGGCTGGGACCTCCTGGAAACGCAAGGTGTGGAGGAGGAACGAGTTGTAGGCACCGAGCGCCGCCTGCTTGTGGTGGTGCCGGCGGGGAGTGAAGCGTTCAGCGTTGGAACGACCGAATTCCGGGTGACTGCAACGGAAACCGGCATCGGTGCGGTGAGCGACGCGGAGCTCCTTGCAATTGTGGAGAGCGGGGTGGCCTCCGGGGCACTGTCTTCAGAGCTACGCGCAATCCTGGACCTCCGACGGCACCTGAGCCGGGTGGAGCAGCAGATGCGAGAGCTGGACTCCGCGCGGAGCGGCATTGTCTCAGACCAGTCCCGGCTCAGGGACAACCTGAACGCGGTGGGGCCTGACAGCGCCTTGGGGCGGCGCTACGTGGAACAGCTGACGGCGCAGGAGGACGAACTGACTGCGCTAGCTACTGAGAGAGTCACCCTGGAGCAGGAGCGGTCCCGGCTCCGGGACGCGCTTTCGCAACGAATCTCCAGGCTGGACAACTAGGCTCAGCCCGCTGCAGCCGGGCTCAGCCCTGCGATAGCTCGGATCGGTTTCGGTTCATTCGCGCAAAGATCAGCATCATGATGATGCTTGCCACAATCATGGCAAAGCTGAAGAACTGGCTGGCAATGAAGTTCCACGGGGTCAGCAGCAGGTAGGGGGGGTTCTCAATCGCTGACAGCCGCAACGCAAAGTCCGATCCCAGCGGCATGCGGAAATAGTCGATGACAAAGCGGAATACCCCGTACATGCCGATGTACAGCGACATGATGAACCCGGGGAAGGGATTCCGGTCTTTCACAAAGAACCAGATGATGAGCCACGCGAGTACGCCCTCGGTAAGCATCTCGTAGATCTGGGTTGGGTGGCGGGGCAGATTCACGAACAGCTGATCCGCGGCGATCGGCATTCCGATGTCGGCCGCGAAATCCTGGACCCACTCGGCGGAGGCGGGAAAGCGCTGCGCGGTGGGAAAGACCACGCCCCACGGTGCCTGGGTGACACGGCCGTACAGCTCCGCGTTTATGAAGTTGCCGAGCCGGCCGAAGGTGTAGGCAGCCGGAATCCCTGCGAACAGCATGTCTGCCCATTCCAGCATGGGAAGCTGGCGCTTCTTCAGGTACCACACGCCAGCAATTGCGCCGCCAACAAGCCCGCCGTAGAAGTTCATTCCCTGCAGGCCAACAAACTGCCCGTCCCGGAAAGGCCAGAAGATCAGCCAGGGCTGGCGCCAGTAGATTCCACTTTCGTCAAAGATGAGAGTTGCAAAGAGCCTGGCCCCAATCAGCAGTCCGACGATGGTCCAGAAAAAGAGATTGGTGACCTCGTCCGGATCAACCGCAAGCTGCTTCCGGCGCACCTGGACCACGAAGAGCCAGTATGTGAGGCCAAAAGCCAGCAGGTACATCAGCCCGTACCACCGGAGAAACGGGATACCAAAGACCTCGGGAGTGATCCACTGGGGGAACTGCAGGTAGAGCATCGCGTGCAGAAGTATTACGCATCCTCGGCCGGGCTCGCAATCGGTGCGGGCCGGGCCGGATTCTGCTCATAGCCAAAGAGTTCCATTACCCAGCCCAGCCGTTCGGCGAGGTCCCGGCGGCTGAGCCCCACGGAGTCCGGGCTGTAGTCATTTGGTTGCGCGGGATCCATCGCCAGGAGGGTCCGCGCGTTCGCCCGGATCGGGGAACCAAGCTCCCGGAGGGCTGCCAGCACGCCGCCGACGGGGTCCTTTGCAAGATCCTCCGCGCGAACAAGCTGCGTGCCCGGAGGGAGTGTTCGTCCCGCTGCGTACCAGGATTCGGCTATAGACAGGATGGCGTCCCGGTGGCGGTATGGATTGTCTTCCGGCTGGAAGAATCCGGTTGCGTAACACAACCAGTTGACCATGGACGGAATCAGGGTCACCGGCTTGCGGACCATATAGATGAACCGGGCATCCGGAAACTCGCGGGCAAGATCTGTTATTCGGCCGGTGGCGGAAGGGTTCTTTGACAGGTAGCGCGGGCATTCGGCGTTGGGGTGAGCACCGCGCCCGGAGACGGCGCCGTGGAGATACAGGTGGCGCTGAATCATACGGCGGTAGAACCGCATCAGGCTCCGCCGCCGATACGGCCCAAGCTTGCGGAACTGTGCGTAGGCAAGCGG
The DNA here is from genome assembly GCA_964591085.1 of uncultured Spirochaetaceae bacterium. Lineage (GTDB taxonomy): Bacteria > Spirochaetota > Spirochaetia > DSM-27196 > CAZPXH01 > CAZPXH01. Next base: position 28,387 of record CAZPXH010000014.1, read on the forward strand.
GCTTGTGTCCGCCGGGAAGAAGAACCAGGAAAACAGGCCGGCCCAACGGTAGAGAAAGATTCCTTCATCTTCCTCCGGCAGGTTCAGCCCAACGCGGTGGTAGCGGACGTCTGCGAGCAGACCGCGGTCCACGGATTGCACGAATTTGCGTACCGGCCCACCGAGGGCGGAATCAATGACCGCGCCAATCCGGACCAGCTTCCGCTGGCAGATTGACGGTGCAACGTAGATCTCCCAGGTCTTCATGGGCAGCAGATCGCGAGACGCAATGCTGAGCCCTTCCAGCATGGCGGTGGTGCCGCTGCGGAAATTACCAACCACAAATACCGGCTGCAGAACTCCGGTCTTGCGGAACCCGGGGAAAAACAAGTGATCCAGGAGAAGGAAGAGCCGGGTCAATCCAAGGTGCACTGGCGCAATTACAGCGAACATCGCGAGGACCCTGATCCGACGCGCGCTCATTCGCCATTCTCCCCGCTGCCGAGCACGCCAGGAGCGCCAGATCTGTCTCAGGAGATTACGGTGCATCCAGGATAGCCTCGCACGCGGAGTGCAGCCGTTCGGTCAAGTCCGCCGGGGCGATGCCTCCGGCAAAGCTGCGTGCCCAGGTTGACCATCGGACGCGGATTCTGTGGCGGCGTGCGGCGCGCAGCGCAAGTTCCTGGAAGGTGGCACGCCGATCCCTGGCCTGGATGGTAACACCCTGCACGGACCAGCGATGCAGCACCGTTGGGTCGTGCACCTCGGAGGTGGCGGCGATCATGAGATGCGGGCTTACCCCGGACCGTGTGGAGCGAATTGCCAGGTGGCCGGCGAGCGCGCTCCACGGATGTCTTGGCGAAGCGTCGGCCCGCCGCCCCGTTTCATGCTCAATCCGCCCGGCGGGATAGAGCACAACCGCGCCACCATCGGCCAGATGCGCAACGGAGGTCTGCACAACGGAGACAAGTGCCCCGGGCGAAAGCAGGCAGAGGTGACGGTTGAGCGCCGGCATCGCGCGGAACATGGGGCGGTCCTTGGCAATTACCAGTACGTCGTCCCGGCCCATGCTGCTCAGGAGCGCCAGTGAATCTCCGGCGCCCGGATGGTTGCCGACCACCAATGTTGCCCCTTCGGTGGGTACAAGGTCACCACGGACGATTGCGCCTGCGTACAGTCGTTTGAGCATAAGCTGTGCCGCGGCAGAGATTCCGTACAACGAGATTTCCCGATCCAGTCGAAGGAACTCCCACAGCGAGCGGGCCAGGGTGAGCGGGGTAAGAGTGACTTCGGCAACCGAGGCGAGGTCCGCGGCAAGCTCGTGGGCCGGTGGGAGCTCGTACGCCCAGTCCGCGGCGAGGAGTACAAGGCGCTGGGAGAAGGCCGGGCTGGCCACGGGCACAGAATCCAGCATTGGTACCTTCGAATGTACCGGTTGTGGCCCGAAGCGTCACCTTGCCGAAGTCCTCGGGAGTCCTCGCGTTCGTGGGGATGACCTTGCTACAATGCGCGGGTAGTGGAAGCGTTCATCATCGGTCTGCCGATCTGGGGCCTGATCCTGGTCCTGGTGGCAGCCATCCTGATGGTAAGCCGTGGTGCTGACCTGGTGGTGGACCAGGCCGTTCTGGTCTCAGAGATCTGGCACATGGATAAGGTGGTGGTTGGCGCCACCGTGGTAAGTTTTGGAACCACACTGCCGGAGACCGCGGTCAGCGTCGCCGCGGCCGTCAGCGGGGAGCCCGGCCTTGCCCTGGGTAACGCGGTAGGCTCCATCCTTTGTAATATCGGTCTGGTTCTAGGGATCGCGCTCCTGATCAGGCCGATTGTGCTGGAGCGCAAGGCCATGAATCGGCAATCCCTGCTCCAGCTGGCCAGCGCGGTGGTGCTGGTATCGCTGAGCCTGGTCTTTCAGCCGGAAGGGAGCCGGCTTGTGGATGGCGGGCGGCTCACCCAGGGCGCGGGATTCGTGATGGTGGGGCTCCTGGTAGCCTACACCTGGTACAGCGTGGTTGCCGCGCGGATGGGAAGAGTCTCCCAGGCCTCCAGCGGTGCAAGTGGAGCCGCCGCCACGCTCCATGATGAAGCTGACCCTGGTCCCGACGGCATTCCTCCGACCTGGCGAATCCTTGTCTTGCTTGCTCTTGGGATTGTGTTGGTGATAACCGGTTCCCGAGCTTTGGTGTTTGCCGCCAGCGAGTTTGCCCTGCGGATCGGGGTTCCGCCGTCGGTGGTAGCCGCAACCCTTGTGGCATTTGGCACCTCAACACCGGAGCTGGTGACCGCGATTGCTGCGGCACGGCGAGGCCACGGGGAGCTTGCCCTTGGCAATGTCCTTGGCGCAAACGTGCTCAATAGCCTGTTTGTGGCCGGCTTGAGCGCCGCGGTGACCGCTGGCGGCCTTCTGGTGCAGCCCACGTTCTATGCCTTGCTCTACCCGGCGATGCTCCTGATCCTCACAGCCTTTGCCGTGATCTTGTCATTCTCCAGAACAAGGCTTCCCCGCAGTCTTGGACTGGTCCTCCTGGCCTCATACGTTGTGGTGACAGTCCTTGGGTTTGCAGGGTCGGGGCTTGCGGCTATCGGATAGCGTTTTCTGGGGATAAGCTCTGCGGATGAGCCAGATAACGGTTGTGCCCTACGATCAGGACGCCCATGAAGCGGCGACGATCCGGAACTGGAAAGAGATCTCCTGGATTGACCCGGAGTCAAAGGATAAAGACACAGAAATAGTTAAACGCTGCCTGGGGGAGTGGAAGACCCTCATTGGCCTGTACAACGGCAGCCCGGAGGCAAGCTCCTCCTGGACACCCGGAACTGTACGGATCGGCAGCACGGATCTCAGCCTCTGCGCCATTACCGGCGTGACCACCAGCCGGTATGCGCGGGTTGAGGGACTTGCCTCCCGGGTAACAGTCTCCGCACTGCACAGCGGAGCACAGGCTGGAATGGCGGTTGCGGCGCTTGGATGCTTTGATCAGGGCTTCTACAATCGCTTTGGATTCGGCAACGGTCCCTATATTCACATCCTGCGCTTTGATCCCGCCACCTTACGCGTTGATCGTCTGAGCCGCGCTCCGGACCGGCTGGATCCGGACAACACCGCGGAATGCCATGAGGCCAGGTTGCGGCGCCACCGGACCCATGGCGCGGTCAACATCCCTCTCCCGGTGCAGACGGAGCTGGGTCTTTTTGACGCCGATAATCCGCTGGGGGTCGGGTTCCGCGACAGCTCTGGCGAACTCAGCCACCACATGTGGCTCTCGGGCAAAGATCGGGAGAGCGGTCCCCTCAGCGTTGATGGCGCCGCCGTCAGCAGTCCGGAGCAGTGGCTGGAGCTGCTGGGCTACCTCCGCTCCCTTTCCTCAGATGTCCGCCTCATTCGGATGGGGCAACCTCCGGGCCTCCAGCTCTTGGACCTCATCCATCAACCCTTCCGGAACATGGAGGTGCGCTTCCGCGGCGAGTACCAGATGCGCTTCAACATGCTGCCCTACTACCAGCTCCGAATTCTGGACATGGAGGCCTGTGCGTCAGCGCTGGACATTCCGGGCCCGGAGCGGGAGTTCACGCTTCGCATCAGTGATCCGGTCGCCGCCGATTTTGACTCCGAGTGGCCTGGCACCAGCGGGGACTACCGCCTTGTCCTTGGCAGCCCCTGCCAGATTCAGCGACTGGGCAGGCCAGTGGCAGAGCCGGACATTCGCACAAGCATTGGAGCATTCACCCGCTGGTGGGCGGGAGTACTTCCGGCGGCAAGTCTTGTGCTCAGCGATGAGTTCCGAGCCAGTCCCGGGGTCTGCGCCGCACTGGACAGCAGGCCCGCGCTCCCGCCGCCACTACCGGACTGGGACTTTTAGACTCGATTGCTGCTATGGTCCATCATATGGCCTCCGGAAAATCGCGGCCGGTGGTGGAGCTTCCCCGCGGCGGGTACCTCGTGGACACCAGCGAAGGTCCGGTGCAGTTCGGGGCGCCACCGGAAACCATCAAGGACACGCTGGTTATGGAGCATTCCGTACCGCGCGTTTTTGTGGTTCCGCATCAGATGTTCAACTGGCAGAAGGGCATCAACGTTGCGGACATGGAGTTCCCCATCTACTTCAACTACTTCCTCAAGGGCAGGCGGCCCATCATCGTTGGAAGAGAAGACCAGGGCGAACGGCTTCGGCGCGCCATTCGGGAAGCGGTCTTTGGTCCGGAGGAGCTCCGCCTTTCGGACGACTCCTACGAGGCAGGGGACGATGTTTACGTTCCCGACATTCGACCGGAGCTGGACTTCTTCCGCGGTGGACGGGACCTGGACGATCTCTACGAGTTTCGCCCCTTACGCAGGGGAGCGGTGAAGATTGGCGCTGTCTCCATCCAGGAAACTGCAGACGGCGACTACGTTGTAGAAGACCACGGCGGTGGTAGAGAGGTCAGGCGCCTCAGCATCCCCGGAATGGTTCACTACCAGTCCAAGTTTGACATTGGAAAACGGCTTCCGGAGCCCTTCAATCCGCCGCGCTTTGGAGTCACCTGCCTGGGCCCGAGCCACGGCTTTGATCCAAAGGACAACACCTCCGGCTTCATCATCTGGTTGAACCACAACGGAATCATGATTGACCCGCCGGTGGACTCAACCGAGTGGCTGCTCCGCTCAAACGTGAACCCCAAGTTTATCGATAGCATCATCCTGACCCACGCGCACGCCGACCACGATGCCGGGACCTTCCAGAAAATCCTGGAGGAAAGCCGGGTCACCATCTACACCACCAAGACCATCATGGAGAGCTTCCTGCGGAAGTATTCCGCGTTCTCCAATCAGCCGATCAGCTATCTGCGGAGGCTCTTCACCTTCCAGCCGGTGTTCATCGGGCGCCCCATCACCATTCATGGCGGCGAGTTTGATATCAGCTACTCAGTGCACTCCATCCCAACGATGACCTTCCGCTTGCGGTTCCAGGGCAAGACCTTTGTGTATTCCTCCGACCATCAGGGGGACCCGGGGGTCCAGCAGAAAATGTTTGATGACGGCGTGATTTCCCGCCGACGGCTCCGTCAGCTGCAGGAGTTTCCCTGGGACAGCGACGTGATCTACCACGAGGCCGGCATCGCTCCGCTGCACACGCCCCTGGCGTACCTCAACAGCCTTCCGGAAGAGGTGAAGCAGAAGACCGTGGTCTACCACATCTCCCGGAAGGACTTTGACAAGGTTGGTTCCAGCGGCCTCCGTCACGCCACCTTTGGCATTGAGAACACTCTCTACTTTGATACGGACCCCTTCACATTCGAGCCCGCCTACGAAGTGCTGGATGTCCTCAAGCGGCTGGATTTCTTTGATTCCATGCCGGTAAGCAAGGTGCAGGAGTTTCTGTCCATCGTGGAACCTCGCCACTACGACCGTGGGCAGAAGGTGATTGAGAAGGGCCAGCCCGGCCGCCATTTCTACATCATCACCCGGGGCAATGCGTCTGTGCTCACCGACAAGCTCGTCCGCAGCAAGCACATGGGCGCCTTTGAGTATTTCGGTGAGGTGGCACTGCTCACTAACTCGGCGCGGACTGCTGACATCATCGCGGAGACCGACCTGGACGTCCTGACGATTGAGAAGAATCAGTTTCTTAACTTCATTGCCGGGACGGAGTTTGAAGAACTGCTGCACCGCCTGATCAACGGGCGCACCGAGGAGACCTGGAACACGCTGGTCCAGAGTGAGACGCTGCAGCAGCTCACCGACTACCAGAAGATGTGGCTTGAGAGCTGCCTCGAGCCGGCAGGTTTCCGCCGGAGCCAGACTCTCATCCAGGCCGGCAAGAAGCTTCCCGGAGTCTACATTGTACGGAACGGCGGCGTGGAAGTGCGGGACGGTAGAAAGACCATAGCCGTGTTGGGTCCCGGAGACCTTGCCGGCGAGATGTACGACATCCAGCGGGATGCCCCGGCGGCCTACAACCTGGTTGCCGACCGGGACATGCAGGCATTCTACATCTCCGCCGAAGATGTGCAGCGCTTTGTCCGCCGGAATCCCGGCACCGCAATGCGCCTGCTCAGCCGTTTTGAGTAGCTTCGCCTGGACGCCGCCTGGACGCCGCCGAAGAGGACCCTCACACCGAGATGAACAGGCCGAATCCGCCGCTGAGCAAGCCCCGACAATTGACTCCGTAGCCCATGCCGCCACGGTAGAAAAGATCAACTTTGCCGGAAGCCAAGGTCAGTCCCTCCAGTCCGGGAAACTCGGACACGTGTGACCCGCTGGAGTAGCCGCCACAGCCGTCTGCGGAAGCTGCTGCTGTTACCAGCAGGCCAGGATGAACACCATTGCACAGGTGCGCCGCATCATATCCCCTGAAACAACTGCACCGGCGGTCTCTGTCACCCCGCGGCGCCCAAATCCTGCGCTGCCAGATACAGCGGCAGCGTGATGTGCGCGATGGTTTCCGTCTCCGTGGTGTAGATCTGCAGCGTCCGGCTGCTTAGCCCCATGTTCCGGAGCATGATCACCACCATCGTCAGACCCAGGCCTGCACCTTCGGTGAAGTCATGGACGTGCTCGTAGGCTTCCGCCATGTTCTGGTACTGGATTGCCTCACGGAGCTTCTCGGCGATTCGCTCCCGCTCAGCCGGAAGGAGCGGAGCGTTGTTCCGGACCACGGCAGTGATCTTCTCGTGGTCTCGCAGAAACTGAAACCGAATGTACATGCCGGCCGCTTTCATGCGGTCAGACCATTGGGCGTCATCCGTTGTGGCAACCTGTTTGAAACCCTCCAGACCGGCCTGATAGTCGGCATCCTTGTTCATGTCCAGGCCACAGTCCCGGTAGTAAAGTCGCTTGATGTTGGCCTTGCGCGCGTTGCCGGCAAGTTCGTGGAGGCAGTAGGCAATCAGGGTCTGGAGGTCCGTCATCTTGCCTTCTTCCAGATAGCGCCGAAGGATCATGTCAACCTGCTCGCGCTCCCGCTGGTTATAGCTGTGCGCGGTGATGGACAGAACTTTGCCGCTGTTAATGGCCTCGTGGACGAGATCGGAGGGACGGAGTTTTCGGGTCTCTGAACCGGAGCCAGCCACAGACCTGATTCTGTCATTTCCCGCGGGAAGTTCAAGACCCTGAGGGCGCTCTGCGGACCTGCTTGACCCCGCATGGCCGGTGGTGCACCTTGTGTTTCAACGGAGAGGCCCAGCCGGCCGAGAGAGCGCGGATCCTCACGGAGGATCTGCCACCGAAGGGGCAAGCCACCCAAACGGGCGGTGAAACTCTCAGGTAACCGGATCGGTCGGCTGCCACCGGAAGCATCAGGAGAAGGCAATCTGCCGCCGACGGAGCAAGCGCGGTACCGCGCGAATCTCTCAGGCCCTGGGACTGATGCTTCCGCCTCGCAAGCCCTGTGCGAGGAGTCTATGGTGAGCAACACCGGATCAGTACATGACAGCTTCAGTGACCGTCACCTGGGGATTCATGGCGATGAACCTTCCCGGGCCCTGAAGACCATTGGGGTAGAGAGCGTGGAGGCCCTGCTTGACCGGACTGTCCCGGCCGGCCTTCCGCGCGCCGGTGACGTGGGTCCCGGCCCGGCCAGATCGGAGGCACAGGTCCTGCAGCAGATGCGGGAGCTTGCCGCAAAGAACACCCCGATGCGCTCACTCATCGGGCAGGGCTACTACAACACCGTGACGCCCGCCGTGATCCGCCGAACCATTTTGGAGAATCCCGGCTGGTACACTCACTACACCCCCTACCAGGCGGAGATAGCGCAGGGACGGCTGGAAGCACTTCTGAATTACCAGACCATGGTCAGCGAGCTCACCGGCCTTCCGGTTACCAACGCGTCCCTCCTGGATGAGGCAACAGCCGCCGCAGAGGCCGTGACCCTGTGTATCCGCGCCGCACGTGATGACCGCAGTAGCGTACTATGCGCCGACAACCTCCACCCGCAGGTCCGGGCCGTCGTTGGAACCCGCGCAGACTTTGCAGGAACAGCCGTGCACGACTGTACGGTAGGGGAGCTTGCGCAGGCTGTCAGCGCGGAGCACGCGGCAGTCCTGGTTGGCTATCCAGGGACCGACGGCCTGATCCCAGACCTGCCGCAGATTATCGCCGCGGCCCACGCCGTCGGCGCGCGGGTAATTGTCCAGACAGACCTGCTTGCGCTGATGCTCCTGCAGTCTCCCGGCGCTATCGGTGCAGACCTTGCTATCGGGAGTTCGCAGCGTTTTGGTGTTCCCATGGGCTATGGCGGTCCGCACGCGGCCTTCATTGCAGCAGCGGAGGAGCACCGGCGCCGGATGCCGGGCCGCATTGTGGGAGTCTCCCGGGACCGGGACGGCCGTCGGGCCCTGCGCCTGGCTCTCCAGACGCGGGAACAACACATCCGTCGATCCGGGGCTACCAGCAACATCTGCACGGCGCAGGTGCTGCTCGCCGTGATGGCCTCCATGTACGCGGTCTACCACGGGCCCGAGCGCCTGCGGGCCATGGCGCAGCAGAGCGCGGCATCCGCCGAGCGGCTTGCCACCGCACTGCGTGCTACGGGCTACACGGTACGCGGTGAGGCGCGCTTTGACACCGTGGTGGTCCAGGCCGGTGACCGCACGGAGTCCCTGCTGCAGGCTGCACGGGATGCTGGCTTCAATCTGCGCCGCTTTGCGGTGGATTCGATTGGAATTACCACGGATGAGACGGTGACAGACTCCGAGGTGGAGACCCTGCTCCAGCTCTTCGGCGCCGACGGTCCCGGGAAAGCAGATGGCGCGGCACGCCTCCCGGGCTGGGCTGTCCGGCATGACCCGGGCCTCCTGCACCCCATTTTCCGCCGCTACCACAGCGAGACCGAGTTTGAGCGCTACGTCCATCGCCTGGAACGCAAGGATGTTTCTCTGCTGGACAGCATGATCCCGCTTGGCAGCTGCACCATGAAGCTCAATCCGGCGGCAACGCTCGAGCCCCTGTCCTGGCCGGAGTTTGGTTCTCTACACCCGTATGTGCCGCAGGACCAGGCGGCCGGGTACGCCGAGCTTGCGTCCGAACTGTCTTCCTGGCTCGGCGAGATCACCGGGCTGCCGGCGGTATCGCTTCAGCCGAACTCTGGCGCCCAGGGCGAGTACGCGGGCCTGCTGGCCATCCGCGGCCTCCACCGGTCTCGTGGAGATGACGACAGACGGGTGTGCCTCATTCCCTCCAGTGCCCATGGGACCAACCCGGCGAGCGCGGTCATGGCCGGCATGGAGGTGGTGGTTGTGGACTGTGACCAGGAAGGAAGCGTTGACCTCCAGGATCTGCGGCAGAAGATCAGCGCAGCGGGGCCGAGGCTCGCAGCCCTGATGGTGACCTATCCTTCAACCCATGGGGTCTACGAAGAGGAGATAGCTAAAGTCACCGGCCTGGTCCACGAAGCTGGGGGACTGGTCTACATGGATGGTGCAAACCTCAACGCACAGGTTGGCGTTATCCGGGCTGCAGACCTCGGCGCCGATGTGTGCCACATCAACCTCCACAAGACCTTCAGCATTCCCCACGGGGGCGGAGGACCCGGCATGGGACCGATCTGTGCCACCGAAGTTCTGCGACCCTTCCTCCCCGGCGATCCCCTGGCAAGCGAGGCAGGTCCGGTTGGGCCGGTTTCGGCGGCACGCTGGGGCAGCGCGAGCATCCTCACCATCAGCTACGCCTACATGGCACTGATGGGCTCAGGTGGCCTCCGTGCGGCAACGGCAGGCGCGGTCCTGGCGGCCAACTACATTGCAGCGCGGCTGTCCCCGCACTTCCACGTGGTCTATCGCGGACCGCGGGGAACCGTGGCCCACGAGCTCATCATTGACGGCCGGCCATTCAAGGAAGAGGCCGGGGTAGATGCTGAAGACATCGCAAAGCGATTGATGGATTACGGCTACCACGCGCCGACAATGTCGTGGCCGGTGGCGGGTACCTTGATGATTGAGCCCACCGAGAGCGAGTCGCTTGCCGAGATGGACCGATTCTGTGACGCAATGATCAGTATCCGCGGTGAGATTCGGAACATTGCGGAAGGCAGGCTACCGCGGGAAGACAACCCGCTGATCAACGCGCCGCATACCCTGGCCGAGTGCACTGCCGACGACTGGGCCCACCCCTACAGCCGGGCAACAGCTGCCTGGCCGCTTGCCTGGGTCTCCGAGCGAAAGGTCTGGCCTGCGGTGGCTAGAATCGACAATGCCTACGGTGACCGGCACCTTGTGTGTACCTGTCCGCCCATGGAAGACTACGCCTCTGACGCAGGCCGAACAGAGGCCGCGGACGAAGTGTAGGAGCAATGGCAAAAGGGAACAGGCGCCGGGGTCGCCGAGGTGGCCGGGACCGGCAGAAGCAGCAGAATCCGGCACGGAACTACGTCCCACCCAAACCCCCGCAGCGAGAGTACCCGCCGTGCAGCCTCAGCGGGGACTCCATTGACGATATCCGCACCGCCCTTGCGAACCCGGAGAACGGCGCCCCCGCCCGATTTGACGCGGTCTACCGCCGGATGCTGGAACAGCACCCTCCGGGTCCGGGTCAACGCCTGGTGTACATTGGAGAGGGAGCCTTTGCGCTGATTGAAGAGCAGCGCAATCGTGGCCGCTCCAGCTTCCGGCTGGTGGAAAAGATGCCCTATGAGGAGGGGAGGCACTGGGCGGATTGGCGGCGTGAGCTCAGCCCCGGGATTTCCCGGGACTACATGCCCGAACCGGATCGGATTGAGGAGCTGTACTCAGAAGAGGATCTTCGCGCCTTTCCTCGCTTTGACCGGACGGGAGTGGAGTACACCGCCCGCCAGAACTAGGTCCAGAGCTGCTCCGGATAGTCTCCGCGGTCCACGAGCGAGCGAATGCTCTGCTGAACACGCGGCTTGTCTTCCCTGTAGGTGACACCAAACCAGTCCGAACCTGCTTCAATCACCCGACAACTCGCGGCACCGGTGGCAATCAGCTGGTTCAGTGGCTTGGGAATGAAGAACTCGGACTTGGGCTCGTCAATGCTCTCATTCAGGAAGGCCCGGAAGTGCTCATCCAATTGGCCGAACACTGCAGGTGTGAAGCCAAAGAAGTTCATGGAAACCGGTGTGTCTGTGGTGAAGGCAACCGGTTCCGCCTCGTTCGCGGTGCTCACAATTCGGTCTCCGTCCCAGCCGATTCTGGTGTGTTCCTCAATACCGGCGAGCATCCCGTCTGAAACCTTGCAGACGCCGCGGCTCACCGTCCCGTGGGTCGAAAGCGTTTCTCCCAGCCGGTAGCCGATGATGCAGTAGTTATTGGAGGCAGGATCAACCGCTGTGAGGAATTCCGAAGCTGCGCTGAACGCCACGCGGCCATAGAAGTCGTCTGCGTTGATTACCGCAAAGGGCCGGGTAATGACATCCGCGGCGCGCAGGACAGCGTGTCCCGTTCCCCAGGGCTTGCCCCGATCTGCGGGAACCTTGAACCCGTCGGGAAGGTCATCCAATTCCTGAAAGACGTAGTCAACGGGGAGGTGCGGCTCAACCCTGCTTCCCACCACGCGGCGGAAGTCTTCCTCAATGTCCTTGCGGATGATGAAGACCACGTCCTCAAAGCCCGCACGGACCGCATCAAAGACTGAGTAGTCAAGGATGGCCTCCCCGGAGGGGCCAACCGCATCTATTTGTTTTACGCCGCCGTAGCGGCTTCCCATGCCGGCTGCCAGCACCAGAAGCGTTGGTTTCATGGCTTCAGTGTAACCCCTGCGAGAGCGCGGAGGCGAGGACGCCCGGGGGCGCTTGAAGGGGCCTGGAGAGCCCTAGAGCTCCCAGCTACCGACAAACTCGGTGAAGGGTTCGCCTTTGCTCAGCGCCGCGGTAATTTCAATCTTGGGGTCCTTCGCGCCGGAAATCAGCAGGGCCTTCTCCATCCAGCCCTGTACCCGGTACTCGACAACCGGATCAATGTCGGGAAACTCGGCAATCCGGATAACGGCGTGCTTGTCTCCGAGGTCGGTAACCTCGGTGTGGCAGGGGCGATAGAAGACGTTCACAATTGATGGTGCACGCTTGGCGATAGAGGCTGGCTTCCCTCGCTTCACCATGAACCCGATGAAGCCGGTGAGGGCCTTCTCCGCGGCAAACATCCCCATTGCCCGGGCGGCAACCGGGATTCCCCCATAGAAGTACTGAACAATAGAGCGCGCAGGCGCCACCAGCCCGGCACGGAGGTCATACCAGTCGTCCGGCTTGACGGCTCCACGCTTGGTGGCGCCTTCAATCAGGGTACGGCTGTCATCCGGAAGAGTTTCCACCCACTCGGCGTAGTTGTTCTCATCAAAGTTCACGGTCACAAACTGCCTGATTGACATCAGGACCCGACCCTTTACTTCCACATCCGCCCTTTCCGCTGCAGTTGGACTCTGGAGCTAATCCCGAATACGAACACCCTACCCGGAAGGGTCGGAGCAATCAATGACCATGACGATTGTGTTAGGACCGCCGCCGCCTACTCGGCACGGGTGCTGCGGTTCCGGCCGTTCTCCTTGGACTTGTACAGCGCAACGTCCGCCCTGCGGATGCAGTCCTGGCCACTCTTATCCCGCTTGGAGTCCATCTCCGCAACGCCAAGGCTCACGGTCACGCCACGGGCTAGCTCACCTGATGCAGCGGCATCCGCGGTGTAGCGCTCCACGCTGGTCCGAAGGCGCTCAGCAATTTCTGCTGCGGCATCCAGGTCTACATCCGGAAGCATGATCAGGAACTCCTCACCGCCGTAGCGGGCGGCTACGTCATCCTGCCGCAAGCCGTCCCGGATGCAGTGCGCTACTGCCTGTATGACCCTGTCCCCGGCATCGTGCCCGTAGGTATCGTTGACAGACTTGAACCGGTCTATGTCCAGAATGATCAGCGAAAGGTGATCTGGTTCCTGCCGCTTTTCCACCCGCTCGCTGAGGAGCGCAAGGATGTAGTGCTTCATCCGCAGGTGAGTCATCAGATCCGTGCTGGACATGTCAAAGAGGTAGGCATTGTGCAGGGCAATCGCGGCAAAGGTGGCGATGTCTCGCAGGTGTTCCAGGTCGTCCTCGCTGTAGGCGCTCCGGTCAAGGCGCTCTCCGATGAGAATCAGCCCGTGCACCGTTCCCTTGAACACCAGGGGCGCAAGGACCTCCGCCCCAATGGATCCCAGGGTCGCCAGATCCGAGTTGCCTGACAGGGCATCGGCGGAAGCCAGCTGACCAACCCGGCACGGACCCTTAAGCTTGGCGAGCTCTTGAATGAGGGGCCCGCTGGTGGAGAGGGTGTAGCGTCTGAGGGGATCCACCGAGAAACCCTGGACCCCGCGGCGCAGTGTCAGCTCGTTGATCTCCAGGCTTGCCCGCGTAAAGGCCGCCACCTCTCCGGTGCGCATGTGCGCCATAACGTTGAGCAGGAAGTCTTCCAGAAGGGTCTGAAGGTCCAGGTTGGCCGCAAGCCGCTTGGCCAACTCCAGGAGCTGTTGGCACTCGTAGTTGGCGCGCTCCAGATCCACTGGCGGCGGTGCGGTGGCCATATCTGGATCATACGGACTAGTTCTGTGCGCCACAATGCACTTTCAGCCCCGCCACGTTCTGCCGGGGGATGATACAATAGGGTCACACAATGCTGCACGAGCTCGCCCGGCTGGACCGGGAATCCTCCAGGTTGGGCCAGGTACCAGCCGTTGCGCTTCTGGATCTCAGCGGCCGGGGCCGCACCGAGGTCTGCATCCTCAGCCGTAACGGCATGGAAGTCCTGACAGCGGAAGCGCAGGGCCCGACTATCCGCAGCGTCGGCACCACCGAGCCCCTGCCAGAGCTCCCGATTGCCGTTCTCCCGCTGGACATGGATGGAGACGGACAGGAGGAGCTCCTCGTGCACGGGTACAGAGGCATGCAGGTACTTGCCCGGCAGTCCGGTGCGTTCTGGACGCCCCTTCTGGCAGATCCCGGCGATCCGCTCCCCGGTCCAGGGAGCACCCCGGTTGCGCTTGCTTCAGCAGAAGGTGACGGCCGCTTTGACGCAGTGCTTGCGTCGGTTTCCGGTTGTATCCGGACCTGGTGGAACAGGGCTCCGGACAGCCGCGCCACGAGTCTGCAGGACCCCGCTCGCGTGCGCAGTGGCAGCTGTGGGCAACGTCCTCTCCCTGAGGACGAAGAAGGGTTCCGTGATGTCGCGCTGTCCTGGGGCTCAGATATCCCGCAACTCGTCGGTCTCACCCGTACGGCGGTCTACCACCTTGGCGATCTGCTCGGCCCGAACCACCTGTACGGGGGAAACACCCGCGGTGGTCCGGCCCTTGGTGGCCCTCCGGCCCTTGGTGGCCCTCCGGCCGTGGGTACCCGGCCCGCGCGGTTGCTCGCGAGTCTGCCCATAGGGCGGCCGGAGGCGCTTTCCTGGGTTGCGCTGGATGACAGCCCCGGAGCGTCGCTGCTGATAGTGGACTCCCAGCGGAGGGGCGGCTGGAACCTGTCTGCGCTCTCCGGTGACGGAACCGAGATTCCCGGGCTGGAAGATCTGCACCATAGCCGGCAGCTGTGCGCCGCGGACCTGGACAACGACGGCGAGCTTGAGCTTGTTGCCATTGATGCCGAGGGCTGGCTCCGGATGTTCCGACAGCACGGTCCGCGCTGGGACGAGGTTGCCGGTGAAGTCCCGGAAGGCCTCCCGGATCCCAACGCGGTTATGGCCCTCTGTGACCTGAACGGCGACGGGACCATGGAGCTGGTGCTGATCATGCCGGCCGCAGGGCTGGTGAGCATCCTGGGCACGGCCGAGGCTCGCTGGAACCCATGGCTGACCGTGGTCCCGCAGACCCAGTCCGGTGCGCCGGCGAGGGGAGCTGTGGTCATGGTGGACTGGGGAGAAGGCCCACGCTACCGGGTGATCCCGGCCGGTGGGTCTGCATTGGCCACGGGACCGGAAGCGCACTTTGGACTTGGAGAAGCGTCAAGCGCGCACACCGTCCAGGTTCGCTTTCCCGGTGGGCAGCTGAAGGAGCTCCACAATGTGCCGGCGCGTCAGCGCCTGGTGGTTAGCCCAGCTTGACCCGCACCGCGGTGAGCAGGCGGCCGAATGCATCGTCCAGCTTGCGGTAGGCCCTGCCATAGCCCCTCTGATACAGGCGCGTGACCAGCGCGGCAGGGCCGAGTGCCCCCGCGGCTAGGGCCGCACCCACAATGATTGGCGCGGCTGGTCCGCCCGCAAGCGCGCTTGCACCCACTATCGCTGAGGCCGCAAAGCCCGCGCCGCTTCCAACCCCGGTGCCGCCAAGGACCCGGATCACGCGCAGGGCAATTGCGTTCACGCGGATGCTCCGCCCAAGGGCCACCTGCACCGTCACCTCGGTGTTGTTCTCATCAGTCTCGGAGAGCAGCAATGCATAGCGCTTGATCTCCGCCACCGCTCGGACCTGGTAGTGGAAACTGTCGGCGTCTGTGACGGTTTCCAGACCTCCGGGAATCTCGTACACCAGAGCTGCGTGTTGGAGATCCTGCTCAATCAGCTCAACCAGGTTGGCCGTGTAGGCGGGGGTGTCGGTAACGGAGTCAATCGCCCGGCGCACGTCGGCGAGCGGCGCGGCAAAGACCCGGGTCATGGTGAAGGTTGTGTGAGTTGCTCCCAGCAGGGCCTGCGCGCGCGGGCTTGCGGTGTCCGGATCCAGGTTGCCTTCCGCCGCCAACTCCAGGGCCGCCTGCCATGGGGCCGGAACGGACAGCGGTGCGCCAAACACCGCAAGGAGACCATCGCCCAGGAATTTGTTGGATCATGCCACCGGCAAGCGGCTGATCCCGCACCACAGCCGTGATGCCCGCGGCAGAGCCGATTCCGCCAGCAGCCACAGGTAGACCATCCGCGCCCTGCGATCCATGCCTGAGTGTAGCCCGCCGCCGGGACTATCGGTAGCGCCAGACCTCCACTGCACCTGAGGTTGCCCCACGGTCGTCGGCGAGGGGTTCTCCAATCACAATGCTGCTCTCTCCCAGCGCCATCGAATACCCAAAGCGGAAGTTTGCATCCCGGCCCAGGCGGGTGAGTGCTTCTGTCCAGCCGCTGTCTGAGTCCTCATACAAGCGGGCAAAGCCCTCCGGGTCATTGCCCGGTCCCCCGGGCCTCTGGTGGGTGCCCACCAAGACGTAGCCGTCTGCGGCCCCCACACGGTGACCAAAGAACTCGTTTGGCTCAGCGCCTTCCGCACGGATCACAACGCCGCTCCCCCAACCAAGCTCACCGAACCGGAATACGTACGCTGCTCCGGAGGCAGAGGTGCTGTTGTCGGGACCGTCATCCGCAACTGCTCCCACGGCAAGAACGTCACCGGAGATCGCCACGCTGTACCCGAACCAGTCGTTGGCCTGCAGGCCCGATGCGGCAACCTCCGTTCCGCTTCCCCAGTTGTTTGCACCGCTTCTCTCAAAGACATAGGCGGCGCCAGAATTTGAGCCGGAGGGATCGGCGCCGAAGTCGCCCACAGCAATCCGCTCACCGTCTATGCCAACCGAGAAGCCGTAGGCATCCCCGGTCCCGAGGACGGTCCCATCGTCCCAGGTGCTGCCGTCGTGAAAGAAGACAGCCGCAGCGCCGTCCACGTTTGGTCCTGCCAGATCGTTGCCGCCTGGAGCACCGACTACGGCGTGATCCCCGTCTATAGCCACGGCCCAGCCGGCTCGCGCGTCCGGCCCCGGTGATCCGGGGAAGCTGAGCGTAGCGTCATGGAGCCAGGTCCCGTCCGCACCACGTTCGAACACATAGGCGGCGCCAGAATCGGCGAAGGCCGCTCCCACGATGAGGCGGTCACCACTCACTGCCACCGAGGTACCAAACTCCGCGTCGGCTGCCGCGTCCGGAGCAACCAGCTTCTGTGCTACCGTCCAGGTGTTGCCGCCGCTGCGCTGGAACACGTAGACCGCGCCGGCATCGGTCCCCTCATCATCATCATGGATGGCGCCCACTACCAGCGTATTGCCGTCCGTGGCCACACTTGTTCCGAACTGGTCGTCTGCCTGCCCGTCGTCGGCGCTCACAAGCGACTCCTGCAGCCACACAGCAAACAGTTGCAGGTCCTCGTCCCCCGCAATCAGGGAACTTCCCGGGGTGAGAACACCAGTTGAGGCATCAACGCTCTCGCTCCAGCCAACAAAGAACGGGTACCCGCTCCGTGAAAGATTTCCGGTGTTACCCGGCATCACGATCTCTTCGCCGGATGCATAGAAGGTTTCGTCCACCGGGACCGTGCCTTCTTCCGCACCATTTGCTTCATAGGTGACCGTGATCCGTCCCCAACCAAAGGTGTCCCCCAGGACTTCACAGCCAGCAAGCGCTGATACCACTAAGACGGCCACCACGGCCTTGGCAAACACTCTCATCCAGGTCCTCCACATAAACGCGAGTATGGTCCGCAAGCCGCGATATCGCAATAATCTCCGGAGACTCAAGCCCCCTTGATCGTCCTAGCGCTGTTCGCGGAAACCGCCCGCAAGCGTCATGACCGCAACGGTGCCGTAGCGGGGATGACTTCCGACTGCCACCCCGACAACACCAAAGTCCTCGTTGTAGATGCTCACCCGGTGCCCTCGGTCTGGCACCCCATCATCAACAATCAGCTGCACCACAGTCTCCCGCCCGCTGTCCGGGCCGTAGGCGACGTTCTCTCCCACCGTACGCTGCCAGCGACCATGCCGGTTTACGCGGTCTGCGGGCCAGGACCGGTCGCTTCCCTGATGGCCCACCTCGCCTGTTTGCCCCTGGTCTCGCGCGTGATCCACGGCACCCAGGCTCATTCCGAGCGAAGGGTAGAGCAGCGGCAACGGCTCCTGGCGCTGGAGAACACGCACCGCTTCAAGTACCGCCGAAGTGCCTTCCTGGGTTTGGATCCCGGCGAAGTTGGCGGGCGAGTCCGGCTCCCGGTACAGGGAGCCATTGAAGTAGTCCAGCATTGGCTCAATGAACTCTCGCGCGTAGCGGGCCGGGTTGGAGCGGGCCATGTTCAGGTGAAGCACAACGTCCCGCTCAATCTCGGAGAGGTAGGCCGCATCAGACGCAGTATCCAGCTCGGCGACGGGCCAGCCGTCCAGTGGCCAGAACGGCGAATCCGGTCGCACATCCCGCGGAGCGCCGACGGGACCTCGCGCGCTGTCGGGCGTAGGGGAATCCTGGTCTGCCACCTTGCCATCCACCACCGGGCTTTGCGCCGCGGAGGCCTCACCCGTGGGGATTCGGATGGGAATGGTGATGCAGGACGAAAGGACCATCGGGAGAAGAACGGTCAGGGCGACCCGTGGTATCCAGGGTTTTTGAGTATTCATTGATATCAGCTCCACCTCTATTCTGCCGCCCGCGCCGGTGGTTGTAAAGACCAAACGCGCGAGCTGGCCAGCGGAGCTCGCCGTTGCTCGGGGGCTATCCGCGCGTAAGCGGTGAGCTTGACTGGAATCGGTCCAGTACCGTACTGTACGGTACGTATCCGACTGCACATGTAGGCTTTCTGCCGACCATTTCGGAGGCGCGGTGTGAAGAATAAGCACAGGTCCATTCTCAGCTCCGCCGAGCACGAGTTCCTCGAAAAGGGCTACGACGGCACTTCCATTGATGCCATTGTCAAGGAAGTCGGTGGGTCCAAGAGCACCATCTACGCACACTTTCAGGACAAGGCAGTCCTGTTCAGCGAGACCCTCGCCAACATCACGGGGCAGCTGGACTTCGGGCTGCAGGCGGCTCGCTTGCCGGAGGGCCCAACGCTCGCCCGCCTCTCCGCAATCGGGGCGGCGTGGCTATCCACGCTGTACGCGCAGCGAACGCTCCACCTGTTGAGGACCGTGATTGCCGAGGCCCGGCGGTTTCCGGAGGTGGCCGGGCAGCTGGTGAGCGAAGGGCTTGCGGTTGCCGAGTCTCGGCTTGCGGAGGTCATCAGTGCAGAAATGGATAGCGGTCACCTCCGGTCCGCTGACCCGGTAGCAGCTGCCTCCGCGTTTGCGGGCCTGCTGCAGGGGAGCGGCTACCTGCTTGCGCTCCTATCAGATGAGGCGGTCCCATCCACGAGGCTGCTTGCAACGCAGGCGGAATCCGCCGCGGACGCCTTTCTCCGCGCCTATTCGGCTGGCTGAGGCGGTGCACCTGGAGCTGGACCGGTGCCATCCCTGCCGCGCCGGGGCTTTCGGCGTGGACGCCGGAGGAGCTGATAGGCCACTGCGGTGGTGCGTGGGTAGGTCCGGTACGCGACCCGGTCCAGCTGTGCTATGGCCGGCTGCACCACCAGCCGAATCAGGGCAAAGAGGGCAACCAGCACCAGCGTGACTGCTATGAATCCGAACAAGCCACCGGGACCGAATCGCTGAATGGCCAGGCCGCCGAGGGCCGGGCCTGCAGCGCTTCCAACTCCGTACATCACTATCAGGGCTCCGGCGGCAGGCACAATCTCATCCCAGGTCAGCTGGTCGTTGGCAAGCGCAATAGACAGGCTGTACAGCGGCATTCCAAAGCCACCAAAGAGGAACATCAGCACCGATATCGCACCACTGCCGCTTGGCTGAATGGCCAGAAGGCTTGCCAGCATTGCGGCGATGCCGGTGCTCCAGAAGATCGCCCTCCGCCGGCCCACCCGGTCCGATAGCCAGCCGAGCGGAAGCTGCACTGCCACGGTGCCAAGCGATATCAGGAGCATCAGCAGTCCAATCTGCCCTTCGCTCAGGCCGGCGAACTGTGCCCAGCGCGGTGTCAGGCCCCAGGTGGCCCCGGTCACTGCACCGCTGATGATGGTTCCCAGACCGGCAAGGGGCGATTTGCGGAACGTGTAGAGCACCCGGACAGCTTGGCGCTGGAGCTGCGGCTGGCCGGTGACGTTCATGAGGGCCACTGGAACCAGGCAGACGGAGATCAGGATTGTGGTCACAGCAAAGATCTCAAACGTCGCCGGAGACAGGATGCCAAGCAGGGGCTGGCCCGCGCCCATTCCAAACAGGTAGACCACGCTGTAGGTGCTCAGCACGCGGCCGCGGTTGGCGGTGGTGGCCGAGCTGTTGAGCCAGCCCTCCATCACCACCAGCATGACTGAGAGGCACAATCCGGTGATCAGGCGGAGCAAGGCCCAGACTACCGGGTTGATCCACAGCACGTGGGAGATGGCGGCTGCCGATCCAATGGAGGCAAAGGCCGCAAAGGTTCGGACGTAGCCGACATTGCGGATCAGCGGCGGCGCAATCAGCGGTCCCAGAACCAGGCCTGCGTAGTTGGCAGACATGATCAGCCCGATCATGACCTCGCCAAAGCCCTCCAGTCCTGCTCGGAGGGAAATGATTGACCCCTGCAGGCCGGTGCCGGCACTCATAAGAAAGACAGAGAGCAGGATTGCTGTGATGGTAGTTACCGGGCGATGCGTGGCATCACCCGAACCGGGAACTGGTGCCGGCGAGACTCCGGCGGGCAGCTGCTGTGGCGCCTCCGACACAGGCCGAACGTATCACGCCGCAGGTGGCGCGGGAAGCGGCCTCCTGCCAATCCCCACGGCAATCAGCACCAAAGCGGCGCCCAGCCACTGCAGTGGCTCCAGTTGCTCCCCAAGCAGGGCCCACCCCGCGATTGCGGTAACCACCGGAATCCCGTTGAGGTAGAGGCTCACCCGCCCGGCGGTCTCGTGACGGAGCGCCCAGTTGTACAGGAAGAAGGCACCGACGGTTGCGCCAAGTGAAAGGAAGACAAGCGCAAGCCAACCGAGGGTTCCCAGCTCTACCAGACTCCGTTGTGGTGCGCGCAGGGCGGCAAGCAGCGCGATGAAGACTGCTCCCCCAAAGAGCACCTGAATGGTGGTGACGGTGAAGGGCTCGTGGTCCTGGGTGACCTTTCGCGCAAGCACCGTGTAGAACGACGCGGCAAGTACCGCCCCAAGCATGAGCAAGGTACCGGCAAGCACATCAGTTGGTACGGCCAGTGCTCCCGCGCCGCTCGCCGGCGTCGCTGCATTTGGCGCACCCAGGACTAGCAGCGCTATTCCGGCCAGCGACATGAGGACCGCGGCAAGCGATCCTCGTGTCATCGCCTCTCCAAGCAGGAGCGCAGCCAGCGCAAGAACCACCAGCGGAATGGTCGCGATGATGAGGGATGCAAGCGTTGCCGGGATCAGGCGGATTCCGTAGCTCTCAAAAATGAAGTAGGCAACCGGCTCTGCAAGTGCGGTCAGCGCAATAAGCACCGCCTGCCGCCGGGACAGACGCGGCCAACCCCGCAGGCTCTGGATCAGCACCATCACCGGTGCGGCAATGGCAAAGCGGACGGCCATGTAGGCCGGCGGGGTGATCCGTTCCAGCACGTACTTGGACGCAACAAAGGAGAGACCCCACAGCAGCAGTGTTCCTGCCAGGGCAAGCTGTACGAGAGCGGCGGGAGCCGTGTGCCTGCTTTCCATCCGGAAGGCGCACCGTATCGTTATATTCTGAGCATGATCAACTGGAACACCGTCAGCGAATACGCAAGCAAGGGCAGTCCCCAGCCTCCCCGGCGGGTAGAAAAGACACCCTCCCAGTGGAAGGCGGAGCTCACAGAGGAGCAGTTCCGCATTACCCGGCGCCACGGAACCGAGGCACCCTTCAGCTCAGAGATGTGCAGCCTCTTTACCCCGGGCACCTACGCCTGCGTGTGCTGCGGAGAAACCCTCTTCAACGCGGAAACAAAGTTTGAGAGCGGGAGCGGTTGGCCTTCATTTACGGAGCCGGTTCAGGACAACGTGATTGCCTATATCTGGGACAACTCCCTGTTCATGCGCCGGGTGGAGGTCCGCTGCAGCATCTGTGATTCCCACCTTGGCCACGTCTTCCCGGACGGACCCGAGCCCACAGGGCTCCGCTACTGCATCAATGCCCTGAGCCTGAAGAAGATCAGCGCCTGAGCAGCCTGCGCGCCCCCACGCCAACGGTCAGTGGCGGAGCGGGGAGCCCGATCTCCGCGTAGATGGCAGCGCAGACCCCCCGCCCGAAGCCCTCGGCTCACGCCGCGCGAGTCTCCCTGCTGCGGAGACGGAGGCTGGTGATCATCAGCGTCCATCCCCCGCGGTCCCGGTGCTATCGGTGGACTGCGCGTCTGCCGCGAGGGGTGCGCGGACGCGGCGGAGGAGGCGGAGCCGATCCAGGTTGGAACTGGTGAAGATGAGCGCCGGTTCCGGATCAGAGCGGCCCAGCACGGAAATCCAGGCCGTTGCCAGCGCCAGGATGGTGCGGCGTGCCTCCGCTGCTACCTCCGGGTCCTCTGCCGTGGCGCAGAGGCGGGTGCAGTCCGGATCGTAAGGATTCTCAAAGTCACAGTGGCCGGCAAACGGAATCTGCAGGTCCAACCGGCGCTGCGCGAAGGGTGCTGCTTCCAGCATGTTGTTCTGGGCGTTGCAGCGGTCTGGCTCGCCGTAGAGCAGGAGAGACGGCACGGGAAGCACATCGATTGATGCAGCAAGATCGCTGGAGTCCACGGGGTCCAGCCCCAGGTAGCCGGCGGCGCGGGGGTCGGTGGCAGCGGCGAGCATTGCAGAGAGTCCGCCCGCGCTGAACCCGGCGTAGATCACCGGGTAGTCAGGCCCGGCCACGATCTCCGCTACCTGCTGCATGACAACCGCATTCCGGTCATGCCGGCCGGCAAAGATGCTGGAGTCACAGAAGCTGACAACCGCGGTTGGAACGCCAAAATTGGCAAAGTGCTGCGCCCAGCCCCGCATTCGGCTGAGGTCCCGCAGGAAGCCGTGTGCCAGCACAACCATTGCATCCGCGTCTTCCAGCGGCACTCGTGAGTAGCTCTCAAACTGCACGCGGCAGCCGGACTCCGCATCAAAGCTCCCGATGCCGGGCTCCAAGGGTGGCAGCCCCTCAAACTGGGAGGTGTCGGCGGCTCTGGCGAGTAGCTCGGGTAGGGGGCCGGGCAGGTCCTCCGGCGCGGCAACAAAGGTGGTGGTCCTGCAGGCAGCCAAAAGCAGAACGCTGGCCGCGATGACCGCAGAGATTCGCAAGGCTCGGGAGTCAGGTTTCATCAGGCGCATGCTACGGGGGATTGCCGAATCCCGCCAGCGGCGTTGCAGAGGCCCCAGCTTGCACCCACACTTGGCGCATGGACACCGAACGCTTCCCGGCCTTTCGCATTGACCGTACAGACTCCGGCGAGATCTCCGGGGCGCTGACCGCCCTGTCCCTGAGTGACCTCAGCGATGGGGAGGTGGTCATCCGCGTCAGCCATTCCAGCATCAACTACAAGGACGCGTTGGCCGCAACAGGCGCTGGACGGATCCTGCGGACCTACCCGCTGGTTGGAGGCATTGACCTGGCCGGAAGCGTTGAGTCCAGCACTGATTCCCGCTTCCAGCCGGGCGATTCCGTGCTCGTCAACGGTTGCGGCCTCAGCGAGACCCGGGATGGCGGCTACGCGGCCTTTGCCCGAGTGCCCGGAGACTCGGTCATCCCCATCCCCGATGGGATGGATGCCCGCACCGTCATGCAGCTGGGGACCGCGGGCTTCACCGCGGCGCTCGCCATCCATTTGCTGGAACACAACGGCCTTCAACCCGGGCAGGGGCCCGTTCTGGTGAACGGTGCCACCGGCGGAGTAGGCAGCGTTGCCATTGATATGCTTGTTTCACGCGGCTACGAAGTCTGCGCACTTACCGGCAAGACCGAGCACGCAGACTACCTCCGGAAGCTCGGGGCAAGCGAGGTAATCGATCGCAGAGAGCTGGACTACGGATCCAAGCCCATGGAGACGGCGCGCTGGGCCGGCGCCGTGGACAACCTGGGAGGGGATGCGCTGACCTGGCTCACCCGCACCGCGGCCTACGGGGCTGGAATCGCCTGCGTGGGCCTTGCCGCAGGCCCGCAACTGCAGACCACCGTGCTCCCCCTCATCCTCCGCGCGGTCTCCCTGCTTGGAGTCAACTCGGTGGATACGCCCCGGGAACTCCGGCTGGCCGTCTGGGATCGCATAGCAACGGACCTCTCCCCGCGCCACCTGCACCGCATAGCATCCAGGACCGTGAACCTGGAAGAGCTCCCCGGCGCCTTTGGCGCGTACCTGGAGGGCGCAAACCTCGGCCGGACCGTAGTGGAGATTGGCCAGGGCTGAGGGGGAGTCCTGGCGTTCAGGGACCGAGGAAGTAGACTGCACCCGCGTTTGTAGCGGTTGCGTTCATTTCCAGCGCGCTGAATTTGGAGTGGTTGCTGATCCTCGGACTTGCCGTTCTGGACTACCTGCTGATCATCCTGAGCGCCACATTGCTTGGGCCGCTGTACTTCCTCAGCAAGTGGAGGGGAGCGCGATACTTCACTGCTGCCAGGGTTCTGCAAGCCATCTTTGGCCATTTGGCAACGTTGGCTGCGGGTCTTGGGCTTGCTTTGGGCGTCAGCGTGCTTGCCGAACGCGGAGTGACGGTTTCCGCGCAGATGTGGGCCGCAAGCTCAGCGATTCTCCTGGTCTCCATTGCTTCAGATGAGCTGAGCTACCGGGCATACACCCGGCGCTACGGGAAGGCGCAGGAAGTCCCCCCGGATGTGCGGGAAGAGGTGGAGACGCTGTGCCGGGAGGCAGGGGTTCGAACCCCGCGTCCCAGTTCACAATGAGCCACCCCGCTGTGACCGAACGAATCTGGCGGATGGGCTTCTCCATCTCAGCGGATGGCGAGCTACTTCCAACGGACAACCGGGCCTGCTTGGACATCCCGCCGATCGAGACCGGGCAGGGCCCTGTCACCGAGTAGGCCGCTACGGCCTCCTTCAAGTTCCTCGGGCGATTGTCACCACCAGGATCACCATCACGGCAAAGACGCTTGTGAGAATCATTGGGGTGGAACCCGCTACCACGGCTGCGTGCCCGGAATCGTCCTTGCCCCGGAGCTGGCCCGCGCCAAGCAGGGTTGCCAGCAGGGGCAGACCGGAGGCGACGGCGTAGGCCAGCCACGGAAGCTGTGCAGGCGGGGTCAGGCCAAGGGGCCCAAAGGCAAGGGCCAGCCCCACAAACCAGGCAACTGCAGCGCCGGTGAGCAGGAGCATGACCCGGTAGCTTCCCGGAATGCTTCTTCCGGCCGTCCAGTTGGGCTTGCCGGCGGCACGGTCGCCGTCCCGGTCCGGGAGCTGGTAGCAGAACACAAATAGAAGCGCGTAGGCCACGCTCAGGGGTGCAAGGAGCAGCAGCACCGGCGATAGCTGCGCCCCAACCGAGACGTAGCCGAACAGCGGCACAACCAGGCCCACGGTAGTCGCTGTGGACACCTCGCCCAGGCCGCGATAGGCCAGCCGGACCGGCGGTGCGGTGTAGAACCACGAGAGGAAATTGCCCGCAATCACGAGTGCGGCGAACAGTGGTCCGGCCTGATAGCGCAGGGTGAACCACAGACCCAGCGCCAGTGAGAGCACAATGAGGCCGGCGGCGATGCCGATGGCAGCTGACCGGAGTTCCGGCCGGCGAACGAGAACCCCGGTTCCGCCGGACAGCGGTCCGGGCTGGGCGTGCTGGTCAGCCTCTATATCAAAGGCCTCGTTGCTGTAGGACACCGAGAGGTGCGCGGGCATCATCACCAGGTAGCCGAGGACCGCTTGCCACAGGTCTACACTCGCACCCAGGGCGCGCGCAACGAGCACTCCGTAGATGTAGATGACCACGCCCAGCGCCAGGTAGTGCAGGCGCCCCAGGCGGATCAGGTCCAGAAGGACCGGCGGCGGGTTCTCAGCAGGGGCATTTCCCATGATGGCAGTAAGGTATACCCGCGGGACCGGAGGGGTCAGCAGGTCCGAGGCGCATCAGGTCCGATTATGCCGGGGACTACGTCGGACGGGATTCCCGGTCAACGCCAGGACCCGCTACCGGGATGAGACGGGCGGCCTAAATGAAGGGAGCGCTGTCCAGGGTCTGCCGCCAGGGTCGCTCGGTCTGTACGAGCTCCGGGAACCACTTCTGGCATTCGGCTACCGCCGAGAGCGCACCCGGAAGCCCGTGGGATCCGGGGTAGCGGGCGAACAGGAACTCCCGGCTGCAGAGTGTCTGCTGTGCGTGCGCAAGGTAGCGCTTCACCATTACCACAACATCGTCCTTGCGGTACCAGCCGGCATTGCGGCTGGAACGGATGGCGGAGTACAGGCCATCCAGGTCAATGCAGTAGCTGACCTCACCGTCCCACAGCCCGTTGGGCTGCTGCAGGGCGATGGCTGCGTCAACCACTCGCTCGGCGAGGGGCCATCGCCGTCCGCGGATCTCGTAGATGAAGTACATGTGGAACGCACCGCCGAGTTCCTTGGTGCCAAGCGCAGGGCGCAGGCCGGTCCGTTGGAGGAAACCGCGGCTCCAGAAACCGGTCTGGGGGTGTACGTGCTGATCCAGCCAATCGAAGTAGCTGTCCCAGAAACCTTCCGGCGCCGCCGAACTCATGTGCAGAATCGCCGGCAGGCCGGCAACCTCGTGGGAAGCCGGCCAGATGATTGACCACGTTATCCGGGAAAGCCACGCCCGCGTGCTTTCCGGGGAGCGTGCTATCCGCAGCGCCTTCTGCACTGGTACCGCGGGTTTGCGGCCCAGCAGGTGCAGTGCGGCGACCGCGTAGGCGGCGGTGTGACTCCGGAAGTGGAAGTTGTGGCGCCGGGTGTACCAGCCGCTCCCGCGGCGCTGGAAGCGGTTGATGGTGGCCGCCCAGCCCTCCCGCTCGGACTCCGGCATTGCGTCCTGCCCGATTGTTGCGCGGGAGATCAGCATGTCGGTTGGTCCGTAAATGCTCACCGCCTGCCCCGGGCGATACCCAAACTGCCCGGGTTTGTCGCCGGCGCGGAACTGTGCCTCCCACTCGGGGTACATCGCCTCCAGGGGGCGAAAGTCGAATGCCTCGCGTGCCATTAATCCTTCAGTTTGGTGCATACCGGTCACGCTGTACAGGTGTGAATCCCGTGGCACGGGATTCAAGGGGTCACCACTCAGCCGGGATCCACGAGCGGGCCAGTCCCAGGATCCTCCGTGCGCTCCAGGCGCAGAACGATTTTGGAGTGGCGCAAAACGGAGATATCCACGCGCTCGCCTATCGCAAAGCGACGGAAGTCCTCCCCGGTCACCCGGTACTCGCCGTTGCCGACTCGCAGCCAATACTGGGTCCGGCCACCGAACAGCGGGCGCACTCTGACAAAGCGGTGCACAAGCATCGCCCCGGACTCCTGTTCTATGCGGGGGGCAAGCGTGTCCCGCAGAAGCGCAAGCCACACGGGGAACCGATCCGTTACCAGAATCACCCCGGGGATTGCCAGCCCGATTCGGACCGCCTGCCATGCCGGGAGGGCGGCCGGCGGCCAGATCCTGCAGGCAAAGGTGAGCAGGAGCGTTGCCAGCGTCGCTGACAGAAGGACTGCAGACTGCGCCACAAATCGCGGGAGGACTACCCGTCTGAGCTGTGTCACTTCCGCTCCTCGCCGTCCGCCCGCTCCTGGTAGTGCGCCGCCATGACCGAGTACCCCTGTTTTGGCTTGCGGTCCGCGCTCACCAGGCCCTTGAGGTTGAAGTTTGGCACCGGGTTTGACGGGAACCAGATGTTGTAGAAGTCCGCAAAGACCCAGGGGCTGACGCCAACAATCTCCGGCCGGGCGCGGGCGGTCTCCCAGTAGCGGGACAGGACTTCTGCCTGATAGTCCTCTCCGTAGGTTCTGCTGGTCTGGATTCGCTCTCCCTGCCATGGACCATCCGCGCTGCTCCTGCCCGGCGCTGCCCCGGCCCCGAACTCGCTGAGGATCAGCGGCTTTCCCCGGTGGAGCGTTCGCGCGTGGTCCAGATGCCCGGCCAGGCCGGCTGCATCCGCGTAGTACCAGCCGTAGTAGGAGTTAAGCGACGCGATATCTGCTCCGCGCCATCCCCTGCGCAGCGCGTCCAGCGGCGGGATGTTGTAGCTCAGTTCCACGCAGGTCACCGGGCGGGTGGGATCCGCCTCCCGCGCAAGGTCTGCCAGGTGCGCAAACACCCGGCCCGCTCGCGCACCGAGGGTGTATGCCTCGTTCCCCACGCCCCAGTAGATGATGGAGGGCCGGAGCCGGTCCCGTTCTATCATCTCAAGCAGCTGCCTTCGGGCGTGGGCCAGAAGCGCCGGCCGACGGGTCTGCCGAATTCCAAAGAGGCGGACCGGAAGCCTGCTCCACGGCTCCTTCTCCTGCTTCCAGGCGGTGAAGCCGGAACCGGCCTGGTACATCGGGATTTCCTCCGTCTGAAGCAAGCCACGGCGCTCCGCCTCCTCCAGCTCTGACAGCGAGTGCGGGTAATGTGCCCGGCGAATGAAGTTGGCGTGCATGCCGGTGATCAGATCGTGATCTGAGCGGATCACCTCCTCCGGGAGGCTTGCCCCGTGGACCGGGTGGTCTTCATGTCGGCAGATTCCGCGCAGGAACAGCGGCTCACCGTTCAGCAGAAGCTGCTCCCCGCGCACTTCCACCCGCCGCAGCCCGGTGCGCGCGGACACAGCGTCAACAACCACGCTGTTGCGCAAGAGGCGCGCGCGGATCTGCAGGCGAGCTGGCGAACTCGGGGACCACTGCGGCAGGCCGTCCGCCTCCAGTCTGACCTCCCACAGCGCGAGCGCGGGCCTCCCCGAACCCGCTTCCAGGGTGGCTTTCCGCTCCGCTGGTATCATCGAGCCGGGAGTTCCGGCCTCCGGCCGTACCGAGACCTGCAGGCTGCGTGAATCCCAGGGACCGGCCGGGGGTCCGAGGTCTGCGCCGGCGTGCTCGGTGATCACACGGAGCCGCAGCGCGCCGTCCACTTCCGCGGTTCGGACGCTGACCACGCCTTCCGGTGGAACCATCTGCAGCTCAACACCACGGTGGATTCCGCCGTAGGTGTGCCATCCGGGGTTGTGGTGCTCCTTGATCTTTGGAGGAAGCGAGTCAGCGGTCAGGCGATTATCACAGCAGACAACCAGCACGTTCGGGCCCGGCGCCGACTTGTCCAGAAGCATTCCGGTGCAGTCAAAGTACTGGGTGGTGTAGCCACCCTCGTAGTCTCCGAGGTGAATCCCGTTCAGCCACACCGAGCCCCGGAGCAGCAGACCGCCAAAGGCGATGCGGGTGCGCATCCCGTCTCCCGGTTCTTCCAGCGTGAAAGTCCGGGCGTACCAGGCCAGACCCAAATAACCGGTGTGAGCGCTCTGTGCTGGGTTGAAGGTGCCGGGCACCGAGACAGTCTCCCAGCCGCTCCGGTTCGCTTCCGCCCGCCAGAACCCGGCATCCTGCCCGCGGCCATCCGGGTCCAGCAGGAACAGCCACTGCCCGTCCAGCGTCACCGTGCGGCGCGTCGCACCATCGGAGGAAAGGCTGCCGGGGTAGGGCGCCTGCCGTACCACAAGCAGCGGTTCATCCAGCAGGCGGACCAGCTCCCAGGGAACGGCCCCGTCCCAGCGCAGATCCCGCAGACCCGCTATGGGAAAGCGCCGCAGCGGGAAGAACAGGAGGACCACCGCGGCTGACGCGAGAAGGACAAACGCCGCAATCGTAGCAAGCAGCAGCACCAGAAGGCTTCCAGCGGACATGGGGCAAGGATATCAGAGCCGGGCATGCCCGCGGGCCCACCCGGCAAGGAGACTGACTAGCTTACAGACGATACGCCAGCGAGACCCCGAACGATGGAGCCCAGAGCCAGAGGCTTTCGGTCAGTACAGACCCTGCTGGTACTCCGGACGGCGACGCAACGCTCTCAATCACGACATCGGCGGCAAACTCACCCGTGGGGAGGGAGAAGTAGTGGCCCTCTACCCGTCCGCCAAACCGCAGGACCAGCTGGCTTTCCGGCGCACCGGCCTCGTACCAGACTCCAACGGACGCTCCGTAGGCCGGAGCAGGATCAACGATGGCGGCGCTGAGTAGCGCATTCCGGTTTGCCAACGTCTGAACACCGTCGATCCCCACGATTCGGTTACCGTACAGGCGTTCCGACGTTGCGCCGTTGAAGTCGCGGACCACGCGGACACCGACAGGAGTTGTGACCCGTTCGAGCCACCCTCTGTAGACTGGCGAGAACTCCAAAAAGGCAGCAAAGCCCGCCCAGTGCCCGAGACTGCCATACTGCGCCTGGTACTCAAGACCCCGGTTGTCCCTGTTATCAAAGGTCGTCTCGGGAATCTGATTGCCTACTGTGGCGCCAGTTCGGACGCTAAAGGACTCCCACCGCATTCCAAAGAACACGGTGGCTCCGTACGGCCCCCATGGTGCTGTTCGGATTAGGGAGTCGAGCACCCCGTCCTCAAAGGATTGGATATCCGTCTCTTCACCGCCGACCACATTGCTCTGACCTGTCCAGAAAAAGAACGGCACGGAAGAGGAAGCCTCCACACCCAGTTCCAGATCAACGGCAGCAACAATGCCAGCAGCCAGCAGCGCGAAAATGAACGCGAATCCGGTCCGCAGCTTCATCGGTGCCCTACCAGTCCGCAAGATCGCCCCATCGGCTTGCAT
>CAZPXH010000015.1:0-52410 GCA_964591085.1 uncultured Spirochaetaceae bacterium
CCGAGACGCAGTCCGAACCCGAACAGGAGCTTGCGCCGGAGGAGGCAGTGGAACCGGAGCTAGCGACCAGCGAGGTAGAGGGCCCAGACCCGGATTCCTCCGGAGAAGCTCAGCAGGAGCGCGAGCCCCGGCAGTATCGACGGCGCCGAAGCGACGATCCAACAAACCGCCCTCCCGGTTTGCTCCGAAACGCGATGATGGAGCGGCAGAAGATCGATGAGTCTATGAGAGAAAAAAGCGCCGAGGTCCTCGGCTATCTGTCCCGAATGGCGCAGGAGGCCTTGCCTCCCGAGAAGCGCGAGCGACTCTACAACGCTGATACCGTCCTGAAGGTGGAGGCGCTCCGGCATCGGCTCTCCGGAAAGGGCGGTCTTCTTGCCCTGACAGAGTCGGTCCCGCGTGCCCCCAGCCCGGCTGAGAAGGCCCAGAGTGCACGACCACGCCCGACGGTGACGGAGACACTTAGCTACCTTCAGACTCTTGCATCTCGCCACCTCGATCCCATAGTCGCCGGAGCGCTCCAGCAGCGTCTCCAGCGCGTGGCATCCCGGAGCGCCACAGCCGATTCTACAGAGTAGCTTTACAGGACCGCCGTCCTGTTGTAGGTATTCGGCCCGTGCCCGAAGCCGTAGATCTCCGTACGCTACACCAGCTGGAAACCCGTCTCCTCCAGGCCTTTGACGCAGATGAATCTTTTGCCCCGACGGACGTGATCGCCCGGATCGGCTTCAATCGCGGCCAGGCAAACCAGGCCCTGAGCTGGCTGCAAGGCAAAGGCCTTGTGGCAGAGGTCACCCGCGATATCCGGGTGGTCTTTGAGTTAAGCGACAGCGGCCGCACCCTGCTGGAGACCGGACTTCCGGAGCAGCGCATTGCTGACCGTCTCCGGATTGGACCCGCAACGCTGGACCAACTTGCGGATGAGCTTGGCCTGGACAAGGCGCAGGCAGGCTCTGCCTACGGGTCGCTTGCGCGGGACGGCTTTGCAGGTATGAATGCGGACCGGCAGGTTGAGCTGAAGAATGCCGATGCTTCGCTCCCTGAAGAGGTGCAGCTTCTCCATGGACTGCTTCATCGCGCGGCGCAGAAACCACTGGGTGAGAGTGACCTCAGTGAGGCCGAGCTCGCAGTGGCCCGCCGTAACGCCAAGAAGCGTGGAACGGCCGACAGTCCGTTCCGCCTCAGCGAGGAACAGCTCCTTCAGTACCGCGTCACGGGCACGGGCCGGCAGGCTGCCGCGGAACTCCGGGATGCCGGAGTCACCGGAACCGAAGTGTCCCGGCTGACACCGGAGATGCTGCAGACCGGCAGCTGGCGCGATGCTGCGTTCCGGCCCTACAGCCTGAATGTTCCGCCGGCGCGCGCAGTTCCCGGCAGGACCAACGCGTATGTGGAGTTCATCTCGTGGGTAAAGGACCGACTGGTCGCCCAGGGCTTTGAGGAGTTTGACGGCCCCCTCGTTGAGACCGAGTTCTGGAACTCGGACGCGCTGTTCATGCCCCAATTCCACGCCGCCCGAGACATCCACGATGTGTACTACGTTGCCACACCAACCCATGCGAGCCACATCCAGCAGCCTTACCTGGATCAGGTCGCGGCCGCCCACGAAAACGGTGCGGGAACCGGAAGCCGTGGCTGGCAGTACTCCTTTGACCGTGACTTCACCCGCAGGCTGATCCTGCGCAGCCAGGGTACGGTGCTCTCGGCGCGGCAGCTGACCACAGCCCGCGTGCCCGGGCGCTACTTCGGGATTGTTCGCTGTTTCCGCTACGACCAGGTGGATGCAACCCACCTCTCAGACTTCTACCAGACTGAGGGAATTGTGCTCTCGCCCAACGTGAATCTCCGAACCCTCCTTGGCCTGCTCAAGATGTTTGCGGTGGAGGTTGCCGGAGCCACCGACGTACGCTACGTCCCCGGATACTTCCCCTTCACCGAGCCGTCAGTGGAGGTGCACATCAAACACCCACGCCTGGGGTGGTTTGAGCTTGGCGGATCGGGAATCTTCCGACCGGAAGTGACCAGACCGCTTGGTGTGAACGTGCCGGTCCTCGCCTGGGGTCTGGGAATTGATCGAATGGCCCTCATGCAGCTCGGGCTCAACGACCTCCGCGAGCTGTTCACGCCCGATCTGGAGCAGGCACGGCTCCGCCGACGACCATTGCAGGGAGCTACACATGCCCAAGATTGACGTCCCGGCTCAGGCCTTTGCCCGCCTGCTCGGTGAGACGCTGGATCCGGAAACGCTGGAACAACGCCTGGTGGTCGCCAAGGGCGAGCTGGACGGGATTGCCGACGACGGCGCTACACTCAGGATCGAGCTGAACGACACCAATCGGCCGGATCTCTGGTCCACCGCGGGACTGGCCCGCCAGCTCCGGCTTGGCGGTGGGGCCGCAATGCCCGAGTGGAGGTTTGCCACCGCACCGGCCTCTGAAGACAAGACCATCCTGGTTGATGCTTCCGTTCGGGATGTCCGGCCCTTTGTCATGGGGTTCCGCGCCTACGGCAGGAAGATTGACGACGATTCTCTCCGAGATCTCATCCAGACTCAGGAAAAGCTCTGCTGGAACTACGGGCAGAAGCGGAAAGCAATTGCCATGGGCATCTACCGCTACAGCCTGATCAGCTGGCCGGTGCACTACACCACACGCCCGGGAAGTTTCTCGTTTGCGCCGCTGGGCGGAGACGGCGAAATGAGCCTGGATCGTATAATCACCGATCACCCCAAGGGCCAGGAGTTCGGCCATATTGTAGCGGATGGCCCGGCCAAGCCGATGCTCCTGGATAACGATGGCAAGGTTCTCAGCTTCCCGCCTATCATCAACAGTGCCGTCATCGGTGCGGTGGAAATCGGGGACGATGACCTTTTTGTTGAAGTCACCGGCACCGCGTTGGAGCCCCTCCGCCTGACCTGCAACATCGTTGCCTGCGATCTGGAGGATCTCGGATTCACCGTTGAGCCGGTGAAGGCCATCTACCCGGAAGACACTGGGCACGGCACGGAGATTGTGGTTCCCGCCCGGTTCCAGGAAGCGGTTCGGGCGGAGATCAGCGCCATCAACACGCTCCTCGGAACGGACTGGTCCGGCGCGCGCATGGCCGAGGCAGCCCGGCGGATGGGCCCGGAAGTACGCATCTCCAATGATGGCATCGAGCTTCTCGCTGAGCCGGCAATCTACCGGAACGACTATCTGCACCCGGTGGACCTGGCCGAGGACGTGATGATGGGAGCCGGCATGGACTCCTTCGAGCCCCAACTCCCGGAGGACTTCACCGTTGGGCGGCTCACGCCGAGCGAAGAGGCTTCACGCCACGTTCGGCGTATCCTTCCCGGACTGGGTTATCAGGAGATGATCTTTGGCTACCTCGGCTCTGCGGATGCCTACATCACCAGGATGCGACCGGATCCTGCACATGAGTCTGACCTGGACCGACAGATTGTCCGGATAGACAACCCGATGAGTGAGAGCTACGAGTTTGTCCGAAACTCGCCGCTTCCATCACTCCTGCACAGCGAGGCGTCCTCCGGGCATGCGGCCTATCCGCACCGCATGTTTGAGATTGGCAAGGTTGTCCGACTTGACTCGGATGACCCCACCGGGAGCCGAACCTGGACAACCGTTGGGTTGAGCATCAGTGACAGTACCGCGGACTTCAATGAGCTCAACTCCCACATCGCAGCTTTGTTGTACTATCTCGGCGTAGAGCATGTTCTGCGAGCGTCGGATGATCCGCGCTTCCTCCCCGGACGAAGAGCCGATATTGTTGTCAGAGAGCAATGTGTTGGCGTTCTCGGCGAGATTCATCCGGGCGTCCTGGAAAACTGGGGCATCGGCCTGCCGGTTGTCGCGGGTGAACTCATCCTGGAGCGCTGCCTGGAGCTGTAGAGGTCGCCCGGAACAATGACTGACTACGGGCATCCTACGGTAATCGTTCCCTACGCCGGTCCTGCCGAGGATCCCCGCGATCAGGACGTTTTTGTCTATCTCAGGCCGGAGACGAACGGCGTTCTTGTTGAAAGCACCATCATGCAGGTCATTCGCGACTGCTCGGAAGAGAGCTACCGGCCGCTGAAGCTCCTGTACCTTGCAAACATCCCGGGCGAGTACATCGTCAACCACCACGTGGTGGAACGCTACTACCAGTTGAAGCTGCACTTTGCCGTTCACGGCCAGCAGGCTTTCACTGCGCCGATGAAGCGGGTGTTTGAAGAGCGCTACGGTGTTCCCTTCTCCGAAGCGCACATTGTCGGGGCATTTGAAGCGCTACGGGAGATGAAGATATCACCGGACGATCTGTTCCGGATGTGGGTGCCCGGCAAGGACGTGCTCCTGGTGGCCGGCCAGTGCATTAAGCGCCTGGGTGATCTCTACGTGGTGAACTACGACATGCCCGCACTCCTGCACAAGAACAACAGTCGGACCGACATCGCAGCCATGGCCTTCCGGACCAGTGCCGGCTACGACTACCTTAATGACGTGACGGAACGTATTCGGGAAGCGCTGGTGCGGAACGAGGTTCTGGCTCCGCGCGCACACGCGTCCCGCGCGTTTCACTTCTCAAAGGGTCCCTTTGAGGCGCTCAATGACGGGTTGGGCTATCTCACCTTCCCCGACGGGCGCGAAGCGGATCTCAGTGACCTGACCTTCACCCGGCACCTGAACTCAGCCGGCTGGACCAACGACATGATCGGAGGACTGCTGAAGCAGCCATTGGTGGCCATTGAGGACCGCCGCGGCCGTCTCCGGGAGGAGTCTCTGTTCGTATACACGATGTTTGACAGCTACACCGACGCCATCAACAAGGTGGAACGCATTCGGGCGCAGCGACTGACCACTGATCCTGCGGACGGATGGGTTACAGGTCCCTTGTCCTGATTGTCACGCTGCCGAGTACGCTGGTTCCGGTGATTCGCAGGGTACGTGGTTGATCCACCGTGATGCGGCTCCGATACTTGTGGGTCACCTCCGAAATGACCCCGTTCAGGTAGTTGTCCACCCGCATGTCCGGGGGTACTATGATTTGCAGCTCACCAAGGACGTTGAGACAGTTCAAGTGAATGAAGTCTCTGTCATCAATTTCGCGGAAATCCAGCCGCATTGAACCCAGCACGCAGTTGGCGTTCACCTCGTCGTCGGTCAGCCAGTTGCCTTTCACGTTGCGCTCGGACAGGATTGCCACGACCCGGGCGCCCTCGTCGCTGCTGGGGACCGGGCTTCCAGCGCGATATCGATCCGGCTGACGGTCCTGACTCCGCCCAGGGCGGGCGATATCATCCGTGAAGCCCGCGCGGAACCGTGGTGGCAGGTCTGAGAGAATGCTTGCGAGTTCCCGCACGGACTCCGCCCGGTTCACCAGCTCTACCCGCTGCTCAAACTCCGCCTCGGTAATCACGTCCTCGGCCCAAGCCGTCGCAAGGGTGTCAATGCAGGTGTTCCGGCGTTCTTCCAGGTAGAGGCTGCCAGCCATTAATGGCAGCGTAGATCAGCGGATACCCGCGGTCAAGATTCGTCCGCTACAGCGCGGATACTGAAGATGGCGCCGTCCACGCTGTCATCCTCCGTTTTCACGGGGCTTCCGCTGATTTCCAGCAGCGTCCGCTGGTTCTTTCGAGTGATGAAATGGCGATACGCCCTCACGTTCTCTCCGGTGCGCTGGATCCGGGCGAAGGGCAGATCCTCGGGATCGACCGATGCCCCGTCTTTTGCCTCAATACCAGGGTCCGGGTCGTCGTAGGTTCTCCCTTGAAGCTCGGAACGGGTTAAGCCCAGCAGACGCTCGCCCTCCCGATTGGCGTACGTGATCTGCCCGCGGCCCCCAACCATCAGTACCCCGGAAGGTGTCCCCTCCAGGATGCTCATCATCAGATCGTTCTGGCGTGCCAGGGCGAGTTCGGCATTCCGGCGTGGCGTCACGTCAATGAGCGTCACTACCGCTCCGCTTACACCTTCGCTAATGCTCTGGTATGGGAGAATCTTGATCAGGACCCAGCGGCCGTTCTTTGCTCGGGCCTCCGCGTGCCGGTCCTGCCGGCTGGCCAGGACAGCGCGGACGTCATCCAAGTTGGAGGTCTCCAGTTCTTCAATGGTTGCCTGCAGGATTCATGCGGCGGCGGTACTCAAACCGCGCACGCTCGCTGGAGTCGCCGGAGCCCGAACCCGGGTTGGCCTGGTAGAGCTTCCACTTCACGTTGATTGAGCGGAACTGCCGATTGTCCGGGCCCACTGTTTCGCTGCTCCCCAACACCAGGAAGCCGCCACGCGCGAGGCTGAAGTGGAAAATTGCTCAGGACCCGTCTCTGCAGAACCGGCTGGAGGTAAATCAGAAGGTTGCGGCAGCTGACCAGGTCCATGCTCCGAAACGGTGGATCCTGCAAGAGATTGTGATAAGCGAAGATCGCCTTCTCCCGGATCTGCGGCACAACCCGGTAGCGGTCTTCCAGGCGAACAAACCACTGTTGCAGCCGTTCAGGGCTCACGTCCGCCACGATGCTCTCCGGGTAGGTTCCGTAGCTGGCGAACTCCAGTTCGTCACGGTCAATGTCGGTAGCAAAGACCTTGATTTCGTTGACCATTCCCATTCGCCGGCGGAACTCGGCGAGAAGCATGGCCAGGCTGTAAGCCTCTTCTCCGGTGGAGCATCCGGAAACCCAGACCCGTATCTCGTCGTCCGGCGCCTTGCCGTAAAAGAGGGCCGGAACAATATCTACCTCAATAGCACCAAACACGTGGTCGTCCCGGAAGAAGCGGATGACGCCGATCAGAATCTCCTTGAACAGCGTGCTGACTTCCTGGGGGAACTCCTCCGGAAACTGCACGTAGCTTTCCAGGTCAGTGATCTGGTTGACCCCCATCCGCCGTTCCAGGCGACGAAGCACCGTTGATTCCTTGTAGTAGGAGAGGTCTACGCCGACCCGCTGCTTGATGGCGCGGACTCCACGGGTTCCGTCGCTCCCGGTCCCGGAAAGCACGATGCCAACGGCATGATCTCCGCGATAATCCGCAAGAGACTCCATGAAACGGTCTATCGGGAGGTTGAGCCCCTGTTCCTGGTCCTTGAGGTAGAGCTTCCCGCCGAACATCGCGAGGTTGGATTTCCGCGGGATAAGGTAGATTCCGCCGGGCTCTATCGCAAGCCCGTCCGTGACCGGACGAATCGGCATTGAGGTGTGCCTTTCCAGGATTTCGGCCATGAGGCTCTTGAAGTCCGGGTTCCTACGCGTGATCACCGGCGAGGATCGGTTCCAGGACCTTGAGGACGCCGTCACGGGTGAAGGGTTTCCCGATATACGCCGTCATGCCCTGTTTCAGAAATGCCTCCCGGTCACCCTGCATTGCGTGCGCAGTAATGGCGATCACCGGGATGTCAGCGTTCACACCACTACGCTCGCCGGAGCGAATCTGGCGGGTGGCTTCAACGCCGTCCATCTCCGGCATGGATATATCCATGAATACAGCGTCATAGCGTTCCCGTGCCAGGGAATCCAGGGCTTCCCTGCCGTTGTATGCTGTGTCAACCATAAGGCCGGCTTTCTCCAGAATGGTCTGCAGGACCAGCGTGTTGATTGCGTTGTCCTCCGCAATCAGAACCCGACCTTCCAGCTTCAGGACCTGCGTAACCCTGCCCGCAGGCCCAGGGTTCTGATCTGGCGCGGCATTGGCCAGGTGTAGCGGCACCGAGAAGTAGAAGGTGCTTCCCTTGTCTGACTCGCTCTCAAAGTAGAGCTGACCGCCCATCAGTTTGGCCAGGCTGCGCGAGATAGCTAGCCCAAGTCCCGTTCCCGGGTATTTGCGGCGGTATCCGGCCTCTCCCTGGGTGAACGATTCAAAGATCACCTCGCGCTGCTCGGCGGGAATGCCGGGGCCGGTGTCGCGAACCGCGAATGTCAGTTCATGCAGGAATCCGCTCAGCGGACGCGCCGTGATCTGAACGTCCACGCGGCCTTCTTCAGTGAACTTCACCGCGTTCCCAACCAGGTTGTAGAGGATCTGCCGGATGCGCACCGGGTCACCCTCGTAGGCATCCGCCAGTCCTGTATCAATCTCGTAGCTGATTGCGATGTCCTTCTCCCGTGCAAGCGACTCAAACAGGTCCATTGTCGGACCCACCACCGACTGAATCGAGAAGCGTTCGGTGGTGAGATCGATTCGGTTTTCCTCAATCCGCGAGAAGTCCAGGATGTCATTGATGATTCCAAGGAGTGAGTGGGCCGAGCTGTGGATGGCCTCGCTGTAGCGCAGTGCCTCTTCCGGCAGATTCATTTCGTTCAGCAGTTCGCTCATTGCCAGGATGCCGTTCATAGGGGTCCGGATCTCGTGGCTCATGTTGGCGAGGAAGACGGTCTTGATCTTGTTTGCCTTGATTGCATCGTCCTTGGCGATTATCAGCGCGTCTTCCGTCTTTTTGCGGTCCGTGATGTCCGCCACGGCCACCAGGCAGTGCTGGCCACCGGGTTCGGAGTTCTGCACTCGGCTTTCGATTCGCGTCCAGATCACGTCCCCGGTCCGCGTCAGCACCTTCAGCTCCACCGATTGCTGGCGCTGGCTCTCAAAGACCGTCTGCAGGTGCGTGAAGAAGAGACTGTGGCTGTCCCGCGGCACAAAGATGATGAATGGCTTTCCGGTGAGGTACTGGCGGTCAGCGTGGAGAAGGCCGGCGGCGTAGTAGTTTGCGTCCCGGACAACACCGCTTTTGTTCAAAACAAAGTACCCGATCGGTGCGTACTCAAACAGTGACTCGTACTGCCTGCGGCTCGCGAGGAGTTCATCCTGGGTTCGCTTGAGCTCATCCATCTGCATCTCAAGCTCAACCTGGTGAACGCGGAGTTCGTACACGAGAGGGCTGTCCGTTGCCTCATCAGCCGGAAACTCGCGCCGGACCCGTTCTTCCGCCTGCTTGCGCACGCCCTGCTGGTCGGAATCGCTTGCCATTGCTCTTGAACTATAGCGTGAGGAAGCGCCGGATCGCTACGAACAGAGAATCGTAATCGCTGGCAAACGCCACGTCCGGGAATTCTTCCCGGAATTGGTCTGGAGCTTGAAAAAACGAGCCACCGTCCGCTGCCCGAATCATTGAGACGTCATTGTGGGAATCCCCAGCCGCAAACACCCGGAGGCCCATCTCCTGGAACGCGCGCACCGCGTGTTCCTTCCCGTTGGGCCTTCTCATCCGGTAGCCGCTGATCCGCCCATCGGGCTCTACCCGCAGCTCGTTGCACAACAGGACCGGGTCCCCGAGGGCATGGCGCAGTGGCTCTGCAAACTGGGTGAAGGTATCCGACAGAATGACAAGCGGTACTTCAGCCTGGACAGCGGTCAGGAACTCCGGGGCACCGTCCAGCGGACGCATGCCTCCAATGACCCGCTGAATGTCCGGAAGGCCCAGGCGGTGCCGTTCCAGAGTTTCGATGCGACCGCGCATCAGCTTGTCGTAGTCCGGCTCGTCCCTTGTGGTGCGCAGGAGCTCCGGGATTCCCGTCTCCCTTGCAAGTGCAATCCAGATTTCGGGCGTCAGAACGCCCTCCATATCCAGGCAGACCAGCTTCACCGTTCCGCGTCTCTTGCTGCCTTGGAAGCTCTTCTCCCCGCGCGGACATCAAGTGTTACCCCGGCAAGAACCAGGGCGGCTGCGGGGTAGAAGGCCGGGAAGGGAAGTTCGCGAAAGATGATGGCCGCGTACACTCCTGCGAACACGAACTGGGTGACAATTAAAAGCGAGACCGTCTGCGAGGGAACCGTCCCCATCGCACGGTTGAAGATAGTATGCCCAACCGCCGTCGGACCAACTGCCAGTCCGATTGCCGGCAGCCACGCAGCCAGGTTCCCCAGCGGGCGGAAGTCCGCACCCCATAGCAGCGCGAGGACCAGGGTCAGGCTGCCTCCAACGAAGTACAGCGGCACCACGTATCCAAAGAGGCTTTGCCCCTGCCTTTGCCGGCGGGCAAGTGCCAGATAACCGGCCAGAAGAAACAGGGAGAGCACGTTCACCAAATCTCCGATCAGCGTTTCCACCCCGATCCGCATGCTTCCGCTGGCAAGCACCACAATCCCGGAGACTGCGAGCAGGGTTGCCAGGACCTGTTCCCGGTTCAGGCGCTCGCGATACAGAACGTACACAACAATGGGCATGGCAACTGGCACCATGTTCACAACCAACGTGGCGTTGGCGGCAAGGGTTGCTCTTGCACCGATGTTCCAGGTGAACAGGTGGAGGCCCATCAGGACACCGGGGACCAGCGAGCGCCGCAGCGAGATTCCGGATAGCAGGCCTCCGGGTTTTCCCGCCACCTGGTCACCATTTCCAGTCCCAAGCGCGGCGGTCCCACGGGAGTGCCGGCGCATTCCAGACAGCAGACCGGCGCTCCCCAGGATGGCGGCACCCAGAAGCAACCGCATTGCTGCGAGGAGCGCTGCATCCAGTTCACTGATGCGGATGAAGACTACGGAGGTAGCGCCGACCGCCTGGCCGGCAATCAGAAGGAGCACTTCCCGGAGCACGAGCCGGATTCTCGGAGGGCGGGGCCGCACGGTCAAGCCGTGCTGGCGCGCCCAGGTCCGAGGTGCTACCGTCACGGAGGTACATGGCAGCCCGTCGCGTCGGTGGAGTTCGTGTTGTCTCCGTTGCTGCAAAGATCGTGTGGATCTTTGTCGTCTTCCTGCTTGTGTCCAACTTTGCAAGCAACTACATCAACCTGGTGCTCAACCGCGGCGAGCAGACCCGGCTGGCAAACGCACTGCTGGTGGAAGATCTCCGCGACATCCTGGTCTTTGCCAACAACCAGTTTGAGATTGCGCGCTTTGCGGATGACCAGTCAGCGGCCCTCATTGCAATAGAACGCAACGCAGCCAACGGCTTGGGGGGCATGCGCTCGGTTGCCTTTGCGGTGCAGGAGGACGGCAACCTCCTCTTCAGCGCCGGAACCGAGGTTCGTATTCCCCCTGAGGACGGGCCGGAACTCGCGGCTCTCTTCTTTGCCGAGGATCAGCCCCTGGAAGGGCCCATTGACTTCAGCGCCGTCGGTTTCGCCTTCTTTGGTGTCTATAGATTCAACGAAACCTGGGACGCGGTGTTTGTCCGCGCGGACGAGCTTGGCGAGTTCAACGCAGACAGCCTCCGAGTGTTCACTTGGGTCTCCATCGTAATCCTCAGCATCACGCTCCTCTGTACCGTGGTGGGTGTCATCCTGATCCGCTACATCCTCCGCTTCGTTGGTTCCATAACGGAATCCATCATGGATATGCAGGCGGAACGGAGGCTAGGCCGCATAGATCTCAGCGGTGCCCCCAACGATGAGGTCACCTACCTCGGTGCGGCGTTCAACTCGCTTTCATCCTCCATCGACAACCTCATCACCATCTTCCGGAAGTTTGTGGCGCGCGAAGTTGCCCAGAAAGCCTACGAGGACGGGCATGTCCAGCTGGAAGGCCGGCCGATGGAGCTCGCGATCCTCTTCAGCGATATCCGCGGCTTCACCCACATGACCGAGACCCTCGGCACGGACATCATCACCCTCCTCAACCTGCACTATGACCGGGCTATCCGCCACATCCACGCCAATGGTGGCGATGTCGGGTCCATCATCGGCGATGCAGTCCTGGCGCTCTTCGGGCACATCCCGGACAGTGCTGTTGACAAGGCACTGCACGCAATTCGGAGCGGCTACCTCATCCAGCAGGTTGCCGCGGAGCTCCGAGATGCTATGTACAAGCGCCGTGAGCAGCTGCTGAAGGAATCCGGGGGACTCACGGAGATTGAGGAGCAGATCTTCCGCGCGGTCCTTGTTGAGGTTGGCGTGGGGATTGACGGAGGCGAGGTGTTTTACGGGAACATCGGGTCCACCGACCGGATGGTGAACACGGTCATCGGAGACACTGTGAACACCGCAAGCCGACTGGAAAGCCTCACCAAGTTCTACCGTGTGCCCCTGATCTGCTCCGAGCGGATCAAACGCGATGCCGGGGAATCCAGCGCCGAGTTCCGTTTTGTGCTCCTGGACTGTGTGAGAGTCCAGGGCAAAAGTCGCGGTGAAAACATCTACTGGCCGGTGTCGCGGGGAGGTATGGATCCTGCATTCACGCGGAAAATCGGCCGATACAGAGAAGGGGTGGATGCGTATCTCAGCGGAGACTGGGAGACCGCACACCGAATCTTCAGCGACGTTGATCTTCCGGTGGCACAGGTAATGGCCGAGCGAACTACCCTGCCGGTGCCCGAAAACTGGAGCGGTGAATGGGCGATGACCGGGAAATAGCGCGACTGGACGACGCGCGCTTTGCAGATGTTGTTGCCCGGAGCAAGAACGCCTTTCTGGAGGCGGTCTATGAAGAGCTTGCCGAGGAGCGCGACGAGTACGACCTGGAGCGCGAGTTCGCCCGCACCCGGCGGAATCGAAGTCTCTGGATACCCCTGGTGGTGGTGGTCATCATCGCCGTCCTGGGTGGTGCCGGGTTTCTGCTCGCCCGCTACCTAGAGCAGCAGGCCGCGAACGTTGCAGTTGGTGACGTGGACTTTGAGGACATCAACCTGCAGGAGCTCCTTGAC
Organism: uncultured Spirochaetaceae bacterium; assembly: GCA_964591085.1. Taxonomy (GTDB): domain Bacteria; phylum Spirochaetota; class Spirochaetia; order DSM-27196; family CAZPXH01; genus CAZPXH01. The sequence continues at coordinate 12,544 of CAZPXH010000015.1, forward strand.
CGCGTAGGGCAGCTGGAGCAGGAGCTTGCGCGTGTCCGGGATTCGCTTTCTCGCCTGGAAGAAACAGAAGCCGCAGAAATTGAGGCTGTGACCAGCAGCGCGGAGCGCCGGATCCGACTCCTGCAGGAGGAACAACGTTCTCCCGCAGCCCGAACCGCGCAGGAGGAGGCGATCCGCGCCGAGGAGGCGTCCCAGGTTGCCGCTATCCGAGAGCGCAGCGGGTCCGAGCGCAGCGAGCTGGAGGCCCGCGAGGCGGAGCTTGTTGCGGAGCTGGAGGCCTATGACTCGCGGCGATTGGCAGAAGCCCGCGAGCAGGAAGAAGTCCGCGCCAACGAGCGCCGCCTGTTCGCGCTGGAGCTGGCCAACCAGGAGCAGCTCTACGAGGATCAGATCGCGAGCCTGACTGCCCGATACGAAGAGCGCATTTCGGAGCTGGAGAGTTTTGCCGCGGACCTTGAGCGGACCATCACCGAACGCTACGAGCGTGACATTCGGCAGCTGGTACAGCGGCACTCGCGTGAGCTGGAGCAGCTGAGATCCAGGTTCAACCCGGTCTTTGACGATCCCGACATCAGCGCAATCCTGGCGGAGGACGTATCTGAACCGGGAGCCTTGAGCTATGACCAGCGCCTTGCGCGGGAGGGAATCCTGAATCAGCTTGCCTGGCGGGACCTCGTACAGCAGGCGGAAGAGATCAGCCTGCTCATTGATGAAATTCGGGCTGTGGGCTTCAGCGGCTCCATCCCGCAGGCTCTGGACCAGATGGAATCCCGCGCCGCCGCGCTCCTGCTCGACTACCAGGAGATCGGTACTGAGCTCGCGGACCGGATTGATCAACGAGACCGGGAGATCAGCGGCCAGCTCGCAACTATTTCCGCGCAGGAAGAAACTATCGACCAGCAGGAAGAGAGCATCGGCTCGCTTTCCGGGGAGCTTGTCACTTTCTCGGAGGCGGTAGCTGCGCTGCGCGAGACCAGGTCCGAGTCGGCCTACCTCATTGGTGCCGGCAATCCGGAATCCCTGCTGATATACGCGGAGCAGCTGCTACCCTTGCGTCCCGGTACCACTGGTACGGTATACCGGGACGATGAGACACCCATCGCTCGCATTGCCGTTGTGCAGCCCGGGGTTCGCACCATTGCCCGGGTGACCGACGCCCTGTCCGGTCAGTCCCTGCGGCCATTTGATGCCGTTGTTTTTGATATCGCAGCCGACGAAGGGGAGGATCAGGAATGAAACCGATGCCCCGAGTTCCGAAGGCCTCTCGCCAGGGAGCAGCAGCCCTGCTCCTGTGTGCGCTTGCCGCGGTGCTTCCGGCCGAGGAGTCTGTGCCCGGCGGGCCTCTGGCTGCCCTGGTTCCCCTCGGGTTTGTCTCAGCTTCCGAAACGCCCGCAGATGGACCGCGACAGCTGATCATCGGACCATCCGGCCAGCGCTATGAGGTTGTTGCATCTGCCCCGTTGACGGGCTTTCAGGTGCAGTCCCTCCAGGATCTGGACCTGCTGATGCCTCAATTGCAGAACATCAGCTTCTCCCAGATCCAGGTTGAGCCGCGGGGCTCCGGGCTTGCGCTCCTTGGACTGCCGTCCGATCTTAGAGTGGAAAGTACCGACTACCTGGAGTTCGTCCCGGCGGGAATTGGCGGCACCTGGTCCGTCGGCTTTCTTCCTGACTTCAGCGTGTTTGTGGAAGGCCGCCGCGTCCGAATCCAAGGCACCATTGCCGATGAGGCAGAACTCCTGGATGCCATTGCCGCTGCAGTCGCGGATCCTGCTGCGTTTCTCCGAAGTCAGGATCCCCGGCTCCTCTCCGAGCGGATCGGAGAGCTTGCAGGGCGGGTGACCGCAGCCGAGGGCGGAGTGTCTGACCTCGCAACCGAGGTAGAGGAGCTGCAGCAGACCGCTGCCTCTCTGCAGGATGCGGACTCCTCACTTTCCGATGCGCTTTCAGAGCTGGACAGCAGTCTCAATGCGAGTCTGGCCCTGGCCCTTGCGGAGCTGCAGGTTGCCGTTCGGCAGGTGCAGACGGCCCTTGCGATCTCCCGCAATGACGCATTCTTCGGCGGGCTTCAGCCGATCACGGACGAAATCATCGATGCAGTCCTTGCTGCCTACGATTCACTGGACGAGCCGAGTGTACCCGCGGTGCGGGACTTGCTGGATGCCGATGGCCTATCCGTCGGTGCCCGGGAAGTTGAGGCCATTCTGCTCGCCTTCCGGAGCTTCCTGCCCTAGCATTCGGCGCAAGCGCGCAGCGTTCCTGGCCGCATTCGCTTCAAAGTGGTTGTTGAAGGCCACAATCTGCTGGATTCCGCGTTCCACCGCACGGGTCACCAGCCCTGCAAACTCGGAGAGCTCTGCGTCCGAGTAGGCGTAGTGGTAGCGGGTTTCGTTGGTGCCGCTCCACGGGGCGGGTAGAAGGGACCAACCCAGTCCCGGTAGGAGTATCCGCTGGTCCCGATGCGCACTAACGAGTTTTTCATGTCCACTTGCGAAAAGCCCATGCTCCCACTACTATCCGCCGGTCCGGTCCGGCCGTACCCTTTTCAGGTTGACCTGAAGGGAATCACAGACGAGGAAATCATGAATGGCTGTTGAGATCACGAAGCTGAGAAACATCGGCATCAGCGCGCACATTGACTCGGGCAAGACAACCTTAACCGAGCGAATTCTGTTCTACACCGCCAAGATCCACGCGATCCATGAGGTCCGCGGAAAAGACGGTGTCGGCGCAACCATGGACTCGATGGAGCTGGAGCGCGAGCGCGGCATCACAATCCAGTCCGCGGCGACCAACGTCACCTGGAAAGACTACACCATTAACATCATCGACACCCCGGGGCACGTTGACTTCACCATTGAGGTAGAGCGAGCCCTCCGTGTGCTGGATGGGGCGATTCTCGTGTTGGACTCCGTCTCCGGTGTGCAGTCGCAGACGATTACGGTTGACCGACAGCTCCGGCGATACAACGTGCCCTTCGTCACCTTTATCAACAAGTGTGACCGGACCGGTGCCAATCCCCTTGGTGCTATGAAGGGTCTGCGGGAAAAGCTGGGGCACAACGCGGTGATGGCACAGCTGCCGATTGGCCTTGAGGATAAGTTTGGCGGAATTGTGGACCTGGTGACCATGGAAGCCGTGTACTTTGACGGCGAAGCCGGAGAAAACGTTCGCAGAGCTGCAATTCCATCCGAGCTGCAGGCCCAGGCGGACGAGTACCGGGAAGCGCTGATTGATGCTGCCAGCATGTTCAGCGATGAGCTTGCCGAGGCATACCTGGATGGTGAGGTGGACCCGGATCTGTTGCGGGTCGCAATTCGGGAAGGTGTCCTCAAGCGGGAACTCCTGCCGGTCTTTGTCGGCTCCGCATACAAGAACAAGGGTGTGCAGACGCTTCTGGACGCTGTCCTCGCCTACCTTCCGAGCCCGGTGGACATCAGCAATGCGGCCTTGGACCTTGATCGGGATGAAGCCGAGGTTCCGCTGGACTCCAGCCGTGCAGAGGACACCGTTGCGCTTGCCTTCAAGCTGGACGATACACAGTACGGACAGCTCACCTACATTCGGATCTATCAGGGCACCGTCAAGAAGGGAATGGAGCTATACAATAGCCGTTCCCGGAAGAAGTTCAAGGTTGGGCGCCTCATCCGCATGCACGCCAACTCCATGGATGACATTGAAGAGGCAAACCCCGGAGACATCGTCGCGCTGTTCGGCATTGATTGTGCGTCCGGAGATACCTTTGCCACGCCCGGACGGAACCTGAGCATGTCCTCCATGTACGTGCCCAACCCGGTCATTTCTCTCTCGGTCAAGCCGGTGGACAAGAAGGCGGAGGACAACATGGGGAAGGCCCTCAATCGCTTCACCAAGGAGGACCCGACATTCCGCACCTACGTTGATCCCGAATCCAACGAGACCATCGTTCAGGGAATGGGCGAGCTCCACCTCAACGTGTACATCGAGCGTATGCGCCGAGAGTACAAGGCGGAGGTTGAGACAGGGATGCCCCAGGTGGCCTACCGCGAGACAATCTCCCGGCGGGCCGATTACAACTACACGCACAAGAAGCAGACTGGTGGATCCGGACAGTTTGGCCGAGTTGCGGGCCACATTGAGCCGATGGCAGAGGGTGACTACGAGTTCGTCAGTACAATCAAGGGTGGTGTCATCCCGAACGACTACATCGGCAGCGTAGACAAGGGCTTCAAGGCCGCAATGCAGAAAGGGACGCTGCTCGGCTTCCCGGTAGTCGGGGTGAAGGTTGTGCTGAACGACGGTTCAACCCACCCGGTTGACTCGTCCGACATGGCCTTCCAGCAGGCAGGTATCGGAGCCTTCCGTGAGATCTACTCCAAGGCCGGTCCCGAGATCCTCGAGCCCATCATGAAGGTGGAAGTTGAGGGTCCCACCGAGTTCCAGGGTTCCATCTTTGGCAGCATAAACCAGCGCCGCGGTGTGATCATCGCCTCTCACGAGGACGGCGCCTACAGCCGGGTTGAGGCGGAAGTGCCGCTGTCTGAGATGTTCGGTTACTCCACGGTCCTCCGTTCGTTGACCCAGGGCAAGGCCGAGTACACCATGGAGTTCCTGAAGTACGGCCGTGTGCCGAAGGGCATTGCTGACGAGCTTATTCAGCAGGCCAGAGAGAAGCAGAAGGTGGAGGCGCGTTGATCATGCTGCAGGAAGAGCTGGTATCACGGAGTCCGTTCCGGATCCTGGACAAGACCATCCACGGTGGACTCGGAACGGGGAACCTGGGAGTAATCGCCTCACGCAAGGGTGTTGGAAAGACAGCGTGCCTCGTCCACCTGGCTACCGATCGCCTGCTGCAGAAGAAGCACGTTGTGCACGTGTCCTATGCCAGCCGGACCGACCACATTGTCAGCTGGTACGAGGATATCTTCCAGGAGATTGCACGGAACCGGAAGCTGGACAATGCCATGCAGGTTCATGATGAGATCATCCGGAACCGCGTGCTGATGAACTTCAACCAGGAAGGCACCTCGGTTACCGCTGTTCTCAAGAGCGTTGGTACCCTCATGTCAGAAGGCTCCTTTGACGCCGAGGTCCTGGTTGTTGACGGCTTTGACTTTGCAATGGCCAGCGCCGCGGAGCTGCACCCCTTCCGGGAGTTTGCAGCTGAGCACGGCGTGACCGTGTGGTTCTCCGCCACGGTGCGCCGGGAGGATCCCCCGGCCGATGATCGCGGGGTGCCCCAGGTGCTTCTGCCCTACATTGACGACATCGAAGTCCTTGTGACTCTTGCTCCGGCCGGACAGCAGGTGAAGCTCAACCTGATCAAGGATCACGATCGCTTTGTGACCGAGGATCTGCACCTGCATTTGGACCCCAAGACCCTGCTGATCGCGGAGGACTGATCCCGTATCCGCGGGTAGCATTCCACCGGTCCGGGTTCCTCCGGGACTCTGGCCGTGATCTTCCTTCCCATTGCAACAGCCCGGCGCAACCGGCTCTCTAACGCGTTTACCACGCCTGGTTGGCGCGCTATGCTATCTCGAACCGTGACACTTGCACATCCGTTGTCGGCTCTATCGTCCCGGCTAACCGTTGGAGGAAAATCCTGATGCGGTGGTGGAGAAACGCGCGGATCTCGCTGAAGATTACGTTGATCTTCCTTCCGGTAGTCCTGGTCATTGCGGCGAACGGCGTGAACACGCTGCTAAATTTCGGCGAGCTTCGGGCCAACCTGCAGGTCACCACTGATGCCCGGCTGGAAGCAGTGCTTGCGCTCAACGACTTTGTGGCCGTGCTGGGTGCAAGCCAGCAGCGCTACCTGCTTCTCGCCAATCAGAATGAGCCTGGCATTAGGCTTGATGATCCGGCCCAAGATGTCCTTGCCTCCCAGGACCAGATGGCTGACGCGTTGCAGCGCTATCAGGCCGCCAGAGCGCTGGAGCCCGGTGGGCAGCCTGACAGCGAACTGGAAACGTACCGGGCCCTCTCAGACGCGTACGCCCGCTACAACGTGGATAATCCCACCATTGCAGAAGCGTTCCGCATCTACAATGACCTGTCCGGCCTGGCCTCCGCGCTTGCCGATCAGAGCGAGGCCCTGATTCGTGAGTCCCTTGCTGAAACGTCCTCGGCTCTTGGCGCGGAGCAGCAATCAGCCCTGCTGCTTACCGTGATGGTTGTTGTCCTGGCTATGGGCCTTGGTCTTGTCGCCTCCAGAAGCCTGTCCCGACCCGCACAGATTCTCCAGGATCTGATGGAGCAGATATCAAAAGGCGACGGGGATTTGTCCAGGCGGATCGAGACCGTCGGTCGCCGCGATGAGCTTGGGATGGTTGCCGAGGGCTTCAACCGGTTCAGCCAGTCCGTGGAGTCCATCGTGGGTTTGACGCGCGAGAGTCTCACTGAGCTCACCGGGGTTGGCGAGCGGCTCAGCCAGACCATGGGCCAGGTCTCCACCGCGGTGACCCAGATTGTCGGGAACCTGGACAGAATCTCGGGCGAGAGCGGGCGCCAGGAGCTGGCGGTTGAAGAAACAAGCGGGGCGGTGAACCGGATTGCTGACTCCATTGATGGCCTGCGAGCCCGAGTTGAAGATCAAGCGGCTGCAGTTACACAGAGTTCTGCTGCCATAGAGGAGATGGTGGCGAGCATCCGCACCGTTACCGACAACCTCGGCTACGTTGAGTCACAGCTTGGCGAACTCCGGGGCGCTGCAGACGTCGGCAACACCAAACTGGGAAGCGTGACGGAGCAGGTTCACAGCGTTGCGAGGCGCTCCGATCAGCTCAAGGAGGCGAACGAACTCATTGCGAGCCTTGCGTCTCAAACCAACCTTCTGGCGATGAATGCCGCGATTGAGGCTGCGCACGCCGGTGAGTACGGTCGAGGCTTTGCGGTGGTGGCGGATGAGATACGCAAGCTCGCGGAGACCACAAACGAGCAGAGCCGGGAGATTGATGCGAGCCTCTCCGACATCCTCGCAGCAATTGATGCAGTAGTTGGCGCAAGCGACGAGGCCCGGGATTCCTTTGGTCACGTGCTCTCACGCATTGAGCATGTGAATCAGCTAAACGCCGAGGTCACCAGCGCTATGCGGGAGCAGAGCACCGGGAGCCAGCAGATTCTGGAAGCCATCTCCACGATCAGCCAGACAACCCAGCGTGTAGATGACGACTCCGCCGGCATTGCCGAGTCTGCCGGCACGATCCGCACCCGGGCCCAGGCCCTGGCCGAGCTGAGTCAGTCTCTCCGCATTGGCATGCAGGAGATTTCAGAGGTCACCAGAGACATTTCGGGTAGTGTTGGTGCCGTCCGCGAGCTGTCCGCCGAAAACAGTGCCTGCATCCAGCAGGTCTGCGACGCAGTCGGCCGTTTTCGCATCACCGGTGACAGTGCCGATGAGGAAGGGAACCCGCAGCCCGCTACTGAGCTCTACAATCCCGGTGAAACCGCGCCGGCCGCGTTGCAGCGTCACGCGACTGCGCCTTCACCCGCGGATCGGAGGCGGCTGGAAGTTACCCCGCCGCCCGGTGCTGCGGTTCCGGATCCCGATGACGTCGGCGGAGCTGATTGACGCCAACATAGACAAGGGGCGTATCAAAGAGGGCAAGGAGCGCCTTTAGCAGATAGTAGGGCGGCACCATCGAGCCCAGCACGTAACCCAGGGTGAACTGGGGACTGATGCCCCAGAATGCGATCAGCATGAAGACCACCGTATCGATGAACTGGCTTACCAGCGTGGACAGGTTGTTCCGTAGCCAGAGATACCGTCCTCCGGTCTGCTGTTTCCAGAACTCAAAGGCCCAGACATCGTGGGTCTGGGCAAGCCCGAACGCCACAATGCTTGCGATGGTGATCCGGAGGCTGGAGCGGAACACCGTCACGTAGGCGTCATTGAGGGGGGCAAAGCGCTCGGCGGGGCGGGCTACCGTTGCAAGCGCCGTCACCCCCAGCACGATGGTGAGTACAATCAGCGTTGCCCGTACAAGCGTCCGCGCAGACTCCCGGCCGTACACCTCGGTGAGGATGTCCGTTATCAGGAAGGTGAGCGGAAACAGGATGAGGCTGACCGACGCGGTGAACTCAAGCCCGAAGAGGGTGAACAGCGGGACTATCTTGGTGCCCATGAGGTTGGCCGCCACAATGCTCCCAACGAATAGACTGGAAAGCACGATGTATGCAGAATCGGGCGGCCTGGGACCGCTGCCGGTTGTGTTCATGAGCGGGACAGTAGCAACGCAGAAACTGCAGCGTCCAGCAGGGACCTGCCATCAGGAGCCAAAGGTCTCAACTCCGACCAGCCCGGGAAGTTGCCGCGGGCGGTGATATTATTGAATTTACAGTGATGCGCACGGTGACGCAGCAGGAATTCCGTGGCGAGCTCCTGTTTATTCGCGTGGCAAGCCTGCTCATTTCCGCCGTCATTCCACTCATCGTGATCCTGCTGGTCGGCGGTTGGATCTCTGGAATCGGGTGGTTTCTGCTGGGGGCGGCACTCCTGTCACCCATAGCATTTGCCATCAGCTTTCGTCAGAACGGCCAGGAAGTATCTCGGAGGCTGGCACTCACCTCTGTCCTGGCAATCGGCGTGGGCCTCACGCTAAACCCGGACGAGTACTTTCCCATCCGCCTGGTCCTGTTTGCGCTGCCCCCACCCCTGATCTATCTCTCCCGTCCTCGAACCGGAGTCCTGCTGAACCTTGGATTCCTGGCGCTGCTCCAGCTGAGGCTCCTGCTCAACGTAGGTGGACTGGAGCCGATCAACGCGCCGCTCGAGACGCGCCAGTTCTATCTGATCGCCTACACCGCGCTCGTTGTCTACGTGATAGCGGTTGCCTACCTCAATCAGCGACAGATCGTGGCTCTTCAGCGTCAGGCAGTCACCGATCCTGCAACCGGGCTGCCGAACCTCACCGTCTTCTCCGAAGGGCTTGGACATGGTCCTTCGCAGGCCCTGCTGGTGGAGGTTGCAAATTCCTCCCACCTGTCCGCCCGCTTCGGGGCGGAGACTGTCCAGGCTGCTCGGGTGGCCCTGGCAGCGCGGCTTCAGTTTGAGCTGGGATCCCAATGGCAGCTGTTTCAGTACCGGGAGCACGCGTACATGCTCCTTGGGTCCCGGGATCTCCGGGAAACACTCACGGTCATACGCCGCTCGCTGGAGGAGCCGATATCCTCGGGCCCGTTTCGAATTCCCTTTGAGTACCGCTACGCAGGCTGCAGTGTTGCGCGGGGCGATGAACCCCGCGCGATCATCCGTCGCCTGGACACAGCAATGCGCGAGGCGGCCTATGCCCCCGCCGGTACGTACGTGGAGTCATCGCCCGAACAGCGGGATCGCGCTGCGCGGCGTTTGCTGCTTACCGATCTCCTCCCCGGTGCGATGGGGTCAGGGGAGTTTCGCCTTGTGTATCAGCCGATCGTGGCAGCAGCCAGCGGGATCATTGAGGGCGTGGAAGTCCTGTCGCGCTGGGAGTCGTCCGACTTTGGAAGCATCTCTCCCGGCGAGTTCGTTCCCCTGATTGAGGATCTTGGCCTCATGGTCCCGTTCACCGAGCAGTTGCTGCAGCGGCTGGGTGGCGACATCGCTCAGGTTTTTGCGCAAACCCGCCTCACCGTATCGGTCAACCTTTCTCCGCTGCATCTGGAGGATCGCAGCGCACTTCCCCGCTTGCTGGATGTGCTCGCGCGAATGGACACCAACAAGGCGCGGCTGATGCTGGAACTCACGGAGGGGGTCCTGATGAGCGACAATCCGGCAACAACTGACGCGCTTGCCGCGTTGCGTGAACGCGGGTCCAGCCTGGCCATTGACGACTTCGGGACCGGCTATTCCAGCCTGGACTACCTGCGGCGATATCCCGTGGACCGTATCAAGATTGACCGCAGGTTTGTGACGTCCATCCACGAGCTACCGCGAAACGCCCGCATCGTGAGTTCCATTGTAGAACTCGCGCGCGGAATCGGGAGCACCGTTGTGGCGGAAGGTGTACAGGAAGAATCGGAGCGGACGGTAATCCGGGACCTTGGCGTGGATGCCATTCAGGGATACCTGTTTGGGCGGCCAGTCCCCGCTGAGGAGCTCTACCGCAAGCTCGGGCTGGCGGTAGAGGCCGTTTCCGGCGCTTCAAGCGCCTCCAGATAGTTCCAGCCTGGTTGACTGCCCGCGTAGGTTCCCCGAAGCTCCGGCGGAAGCAGCACGGCCAGTTGCACCATCATCTCCTCCGTTGCTGCTCTAATGTCCGAGCTTTTCGGTGGTCCGTTTGTCTGAGGGAGCCTCACCCGAAAGGGTTTGCCCATACGCAGATATGCGCGGGGACGATGGAAGCGCGCCAAGGCTTTATGCGGTTCCCTCAGGCCCCAGGTAACCACCGGGTAGACCGGTGCGCAGGCATCGGAAGCCAGAAGAGCGGCACCGGGTTGCCCGCGCTGGAGGGTTCCGCTCTCGCTCCGAGTGCCTTCCGGTGCGATTCCCAGGAACTCACCCTTCGAAAGCGCGCTCCGGGCCCGTTCCAGGGCTGGTCTGTCCAACCTCCCACGCCGGACTGGAATCACATCCCAGGTGTTCATCAGGAATCGTGTGAGGATGTTGTTCCACAGCTCCACCTTGCCCAGGGCGGTAGCCTTTCGTGGCGCCATGAACACGTAGTACAGCGGACCCTCCACGTTGCTGGTGTGGTTGGAGAGGAGAATAGCGGGGCCTTCCATGGGAAGCCGATACAGGTCTGCCACGCTGATGCGATAGACCACACGGATCAGGCCACGGAGAACCGCATTTGTGATTCGCTCACGGAGACTCATTGGCTATACACCAGACCTGCAAAGATCGGGAAGTGATCCGATGGCCATGTGCCTTCCGGCTCCCGGAAGTAGGAGATCCCGGAGCGAAGGACACCGAGATCGCTACTGATGAGGATGTGGTCTATGCGTGGCCACAGCGTTACGCCGCGTCCGCCGTGATAGCTCCCCGTGCGGGAGCCGGAAACCGCGTGACGAAGGCCTGCCTGTTGAATCACCCGGAGCGGTCTGCTGGTAGGGAATGCATTGAAATCGCCAAGTACGATCACGTGCTCAGCATCTCGCGCCTCGCGGACAAAGTCACGGATCAAGCGCGCGCCGTTTCTCTTGGATCGAATGGCGATGTGGTCAAAGTGCGTATTGAGGACAAGGAGGCGGTTTCCGCCTTCCAGGTCTGTCAGCCGGATCCATGTCACAGAAACGGGGTCGTTTGCTCCCCAGCTCATCGAATGGAGTTCTTCTGGTGCATCCGATAGGAAGAACCAGCCTTCTTCCTGCGGGGCAAAGCGCCGGGTGCGGTACATCACGGGGTTCTCTGTGGGCATCTGATAGGGACTGCCCGTACCCGCCCAGCCATACTCCGGGAAGGCATCCGCAAGGTCTGCTCGCTGGAGTGAGGGTGCGAAGGGTGCGCCACGGTTGTTCTGGACTTCCTGGAATCCAACGATATCCGGATCCTCCCTCCGGATGGCCGCAATGACCCCGCCTTTCCTGCTCTCCCAGTGCGTTACGGAGCGCTCACCCCAGATCTTCAGGACGTTGAAGCTCCCAACGGTGAGAGCTTCTCCGCTGCCCTGAGGAACCACAGCCTCGTCCGGCATTCGCGAAACCGGCCCGCCGTCCGGGAGCGCGGCACAGCCTCCCAGCAGCACGGATACCAAGAGGAGCGGCAGCAGTGACCCAGGACGCGCCAGGGACGTCCCCGGTTCCGTTCGCCTCCTCATTCCTCGATCAGACCAATGAGGTGATCGGCAACCAAGGTCCACAGGTCGCCGCGGTACCAGTCGGCCATCTCCGGCAGAAGTTCTGCGTAGATGCGCGTCATCTCCAGCGTGGCACGGCGGCTGCCTTCTGCTCGCTCGGCCTCCAGGTCGGCAAGCTCCGGGCGTTCGGCCTTCCATTCCGCGACTCTCCGGTCTGCTGCCTCGGTGCGTTCCATGAAGCGCGCGATTTCTGATCCCGAGGCATCGAAGAAACTGACAACCGGAATATGGTCGTAGCCCTCGGCCTCATAGTTGCCTCGAAGGTCCGGGAACATATCCCGCCGGAACACCCGCACGGTGAGGCCCGCTTCTTCCCGTCCCATCGCGAACACAAGCGGCAGGTTGACCACGGCATCCCCGCACCAGTCTTCGGTCATGGCAACGGCTCGGACACTACCGCCACGAGCTGCAACGGCCGATGCCAGCCTTGCCCGATGCGAGGAATGCAGGTGCTTGGATGCTTCCGCATCGAGTGATCGCATGATCTCTCCGTTTCGCGACATGCTTTCCAGGTATTGCGGTGGGGTGAACATCTGAATCCACTGAGATTCACTGAGTTGAAGCATGGCGCGAATGTAGCAGAAGCACTGCGCAACGGCGACGCCGGAATCAGTCCTCCGTGTCCAGATCTTCGATGATGTAGTCGTAGATCATATGGTGCCGGTTGATCTGGAAGCCGATGGTGGCCGCGAGCGCGGAGACTACTCCGTATCCCGGACCAAGGACCTCTGTGATAAGCACTGCCGTTGCTATTGGAACGTTTGCACTGCTGGACAGCAGTCCGCCGATGCCCGCAACCACGGCAGCAACAAGCAGGGGATCTCCGGGCTGCAGCCCCAGGAACCCGGCAGCGGCAAGGCCAAGGAGTGCTCCGGCGGCAATGGACGGAGTTGTGAACCCTCCGGCCATTCCCCCGCCAACGGTCAGCGCACTCGCGATCAGGACAACCACGGACAGTACAAGGGCAAACGCTGGAGAGAGGCTGGTGATTGGACCACCGGCACTCACCAGATGGGTGCCTGGCGCAGCAACGGTGGGCAGGAGGCTGGCAAGCTGACCCGGAAGCCATGGCGCGAGAACGAAGACAAGCCCGGACGAGATAACCGTGCTTCCGATCATGGCGATGCGAATGGTGCCAAGATTCCGGCGGCGGGCAACGAGCGACGCCAGTCGGTAGCTCTCACCGTACAATCGACCCAAGAGACCGGCCAGGACCGCGACTGCAACACTGAGCCCCAGGAGGGACAGCGATAGATCCGGGAAGCCAGCGAGCACAGCTGCTGGCGCAAGGAGCAGGGGCCCGCCCAGGGGTCGGGAAACCGTGGTTCCAAACGCCCCGGCGATGATGGCGGGAAACAGATCGCGGTAGCGCATGCTGCTGCGGTCCAGAACTTCAACCGCAAAGATCCCGCTTCCGATTGGTGCGCCGGTGAGGGCGCCGGCAGCGCCCGCGAAGCCCGCGATTGCGGCCGTCCGAATCTGGTAGCGTCGTACGAGCCCCACCCGTTGGAGCCGGCGCGTCAGGTCCGAGCAGGCTCCCGCCGCAAACCGACTGGCTGGTGAAATCCCACCTGCAATTCCGAGGGTCCCGACGGTTACAAGACCCGCGAGCCCGATTCCGATTGTCTGGGAGGCCGGCAGGATTCCGAAGTGACTCCGGACTCCGCGGATGTAGGATGCTGTTCCCTCGTCCACAGAGGAGCGGAATAGACTGAAGATCAGGAGCGCATTCACCACTGCGCCCATGACAGGGAACGCCCACGGAGGAAACCCGATGGCGCCGGGCAACATTCCGAGCCATATGATGCCCGTGGCGAAACCCCGTGCGATTGCGCCACCGGCGCTCCCCGCAAGTCCCGCCGTGATGATCCATCCCAGCAGGTACCGGATTGTTCGCTGTCGTTCCAGCTGTGTCTCTGCCTGCTCCACCTCTGAGGAGTATCGGCGGGGCTGACGGTATGGCTCAGCTGGCGTTGGACAACTGCTGGATCCGCGTGGCCAGTTTGTCTACGGGTTCGGGCCTACCCAGGAGGTATCCCTGGAAGTGGCGGCATCCGAGCTCCTGCAACCGCTCAAACTGATGCCGGGTTTCCACCCCTTCCGCCACCACGCTCAGCCCCAGGCCTTCCGCGAGGGAAATGATGGACTGCACGATGGCCTCGGCCCGCGGATCCGCGCCGATGTCGCGAATGAAGCTCCGGTCAATCTTGAGGACGTGCGCGGGAAGGGACCGGAGATAGCTCAGGCTGGAAAAGCCGGTACCAAAGTCGTCGATGGCAAAGCGGACCTTGCTCTTTGTCAGACGATCTATCAGGCCAAGCGCCTCTTCAACCCGGTGCAGGAGGGTGCTCTCTGTGATCTCCAGTACAACCTTTCCCGGTTCCAGGCTGCTGGATGCTATCGCGGACAGGATATCGTTCCGGGTTCTGCTGTCCTGAAACTGCCGGGCAGAGACGTTGACAGAGACATACTCCAGGCCAGGACCGAAGCGGGGGAAGTCCGCAAAGACCTGTTGCAGTACCGCCTGGCCAATGTGGACGATAAGACCGGAACTCTCGGCATGGGAGATGAAGGCTCCCGGCGAGACTATCCCGTGCCCTGGCCGATCCCAGCGCACCAGAGCCTCGCACGCTACGGGGGTCCCATCCGCGGTACAGATCGGCTGGTACCAAACCCGGAACTCCTTGTTGTCAACAGCGCGCTCCAGGGCCCGGATGTTGTCTGCCCTGGTCTGAACCTCGGTGTCCAGGGCCGGCGTGAAGAAGGCAAAGCTCTTGTCCGCTTGTTTTGCCCTGCTAAGGGCGTCCTCAGCTGCCAGGGCCAGCCGAGTTTGATCGTCACCGTCGTCCGGATAGGTGGCCACCCCCATCCGCGGATGCAGCCGAATCTGCTCATCGCCAACGGCAAACGGTGATGCGAATCGCATCCGGATCCGCTCCAGGATCAGCAGGAGATCCGCACGGTCTTCCAGGGGCGTAATGAAGATGGCAAAGGTGTCTGCATCAAAGTGGAACACCATGTCGTTGCTGTGAACCAGAGACTGCAGCGCAGCCCCGACAGCGGCAAGGACTGCATCCGCTCGATCTCTGCCATAGGCGCGGTTGATCTCCCGGAAGCCTCGAAGGTTCAGCAGGACCAGACCCCGAGCCCGCTGCTGTTGCTCCTGAGAAGCCTTCTGGAGGTGGTCTCCAGCCCTTGCGGAGTACGCCACCCGATTGCTCAATCCACTGACGGGATTGGTGCGCCCAACCGCAACGATGCGCTCTTCACTCTGCTTGAGGTCCGTGATGTCGGAGTGGACTCCTGCTACCAGCTTTGGGCGGCCATCCGCATCCCGCGTGACAGTGCTCCCGCGCGTGCGGACCCAGAGCCAGGTGCCGTCCTTCCTCTGCATTCGGATGGTTTCCCGAAACTCGTCACCACGTTCGGCAACAAACCGATTCAGCGTTTCCTGGAGAGTGGACGTGTCATTGGGGTGCACCTTTGACAGTAACGCGTCCATGCTTGGGGAAAAGCTCCAGGGCTCATAGCCGAGGAGCTCGTACCAGCGTCTGCTGAAGTAGGTTTTTCCGGTGCTGAAGTCGTAGTGCCAGAAACCATCCTGTCCCGCCGCTTCCAACAGCTCCACCAGGCGCCGATTTGTGCGAGCCCTGACGATGGAATGCACCACCAGGGCGGCCAGACCACCGAAGAAGAGAGGCACCGCCAACCAGGCGATTCCAAGATCGTGCAACACCGGGTGCACAACAAAGGCCAGCGCCGTGCCGGCAGCAAAGCTGAGGGCAGTTGCCAGACAAAGGCCAGGGCGTGGGCGGGCGAGGCTACGCATCCCGTCCCAAGCCTAATTCACGCCAGAGTAGGGTGCCAACGTGCGCCGTTCCCTATGGTGCAGGCTACGCAAGTCCTTCACGAACCAGCAGAGCCTCAGGATCCGGATCACGGCCCATGAAGTCCCGGAAGAGTTGATCTGCGGGCGCAGAGTTTCCGCGGGACAGGATCTTTTCCCGATACTCCCGCCCCACGCTGGAGCTCAGCAGTCCATCCCGCCGGAAGCGGGTGAACACGTCGGCTTCCAGGACCTCTGCCCACTTGTAGGAGTAGTAGCCCGCGGCGTAGCCGGTTGGTCCGGCAAACAGGTGCTGGAACAGGCGGACGATTGACGGATACTCCGTGGGATAGTCAGCCCGATAGTCCCGCACTGCTTCCGACACCACGGCGTCCAGATCCCTGCTATCAATGCGGGGGTAGTTGACGTGGAGCTCCAGGTCAATACGGCCGAGCCACAACTGGCGCATGAAGCCGCGTGCTGCGCCAAAGGTCCGCGAGGCCTGCATACGCTTCAGCAGATCCTCCGGGATGACTTCATCGGTCTCATAATGACGGGCGAAGAGGTCCAGGCTTTCCCGCTCCCAGGTCCAGTTCTCCATGAGCTGTGACGGAAGCTCCACAAAGTCCCACGCCACGTTCACTCCGTTCAGACTCTTCACTGCAACGGAGCCTAGCAGGTGATGCAGCAGGTGTCCGAACTCGTGGAAGATGGTCTCTACCTCGCGGTGCGTCAGAAGGGCCGGCTTGTCGCCAACCGGCGCGGTGAGGTTTCCGCAGATCAGACCGAGGTGCGGCTCGGGAACGGTTCCAGGCTCCCGATTTCCGGTAGACAGGTAGTTGAACCAGGCACCGGCGCGCTTGGATTCCCGGGGATGCCAGTCCACGTAGAAGGTGCCGAGGTGCTGTCCGCTCTCAACGTCGTGAATTTCGTATACCTTGACTTCCGGATGCCAGACGTCTGGCCGTGAATCACCTTCCAGCTCGGCAATCCGAATTCCAAACAGGCGTTCTGCCATTTGGAACAGGCCCCTAATGACCCGGGTGATGGAGAACCACGGGCGGAGTTCCTCCTCGTCAAAGTCAAAGCGGGCCTGGCGCAGCTTCTCGGCCCAGTATCCTTCCTCCCACTGCTCCAGCGCGCGTACTCCCTCGCCGGCTTGCAGGGCACGGAACTCCGCTAGCTCTGAAATTTCTGATTGGAACGCGTCCCTGATTCGCTTGTTCAGGTTCTCCACAAAGTGCAGCGCCTTCGGCCCCGACCCGACCATCCGCCGCTCGGTGACCACATCCGCAAAGCAGTCCTTGCCCAGGAGTTGTGCCTTCCGTTGCCTTAGCGCAAGGATCTCCCAGATCAGTTCGGTGTTGTCCCACTCGCCAGCGCGGCCGATGTCCAGCGTTGCCTCCAGGATCTCCTTTCGCAGCGAGTCACTGTCCGCGTAGCGCATGACCGGCATCTGGGACGGCTGCTGGAGGGTGAATCTCCATGCTGGCTCTGCGTCGGTACCAATGCCCTTTTCCGCGGCGCTCTGCATGGCTGCTTCTCTTGCGCTCTCCGGTAGGCCGGAGAGTTCGGACTGATCCGTGACGATTTTCTGGTAGGCATTGGTGGAGTCCAGAACGTTGTTCCCGAAAGCCTGGGTCTTCTCCGCAAGCTGCATTTCAATTCCCCGCAGCTCATCCTTCTGCTCCGGTGCGAGGTCCGCCCCGGATTCCCGGAAGTCAGCAAGCGTCTCATCAATGAAGCGGGATTGGGCAGGATGAAGGGACCCTCGATCCAACGATCCTGCCGTCGTCTTCAGCACGCTCCACAGCTCACCGTTCAGCGGCACCGACGCAAGAAAGCCGCTTACCGGCGGCATGACCTCCTGGATCGCCTCCCGCAGTTCCGGCGAGTTCATCACGGAGTTGAGATGCATCACCTTGCCGAAGGGCCGGGTCACGGACTCCATTGCAGACTCCAGTGCGGCAAACGTACTGGCGTAACTCTGCTCATCGGTTGCCTGATCAATGATCGCCTGGATGTGTCCTTCTGCGGCCGAAAGCGCCGCATTCATGTCCGGAACAACGTGCTCCGGGGTCAGCTGGCTCCACTGCGGGGTAAACGAAGGGTCAAGAAATGGATGCTCCATCAGCCAAGTATACGTCCAGCTTGCGGGTGCGTCGCGCCCGGGCCTGCTCAGCGGCTCCGCGCTACCCCGACTCGCGCACACTCATCCGAGAGCGGGCAACGGCTGCACCAGGGCGAGACCGGCGTACAGATCTGTTGCCCAAACCGAACCAGGAGGGAGTTGACCGGGATCCAAAGCTCACGGGGGAGGAGCGCTCCAAGTGCCACCTCAGTCTGGTCCGGAGTCCTGGTGCTGATGAGGCCCAGGCGGTTGGGAATCCGGTGAACATGGATGTCAACGCAAATCGCGGAGATCCGGTGTCCGATCCCAAGAACCAGGTTGGCCGTCTTCCGGCCAACTCCCGGAAGCGCAATCAGCTCTTCCCGATTCGCCGGTACCGAGCCACCATGCCGGTCCACGAGGATCTCGGCGATTGCGCGGAGATTCCGTGCCTTGGTCCGATAGAACCCGGCAGGATAAATGAGCTCTGCGATCCGCTCCGGCTCCATACCCGCAAGAGTTCGGGCATCCGGGGCGGCATCAAGGAGGCGCTCGCTGGCGGTGAGGGTGACCTCATCTCTGGTCCGAAGGCTGATGACAGTTCCGACAAGAACGCGGAACGGATCAGGATCTACGGCTGCAAGGCTGTCAACGGAAGCGAATTGTGGAGAAAGGACAGACTCAATTCGGCGAAACCAGCCATGCCAGTCCCGCATATCCAGTCCGGTTATGACTCGTTGTCCCCGTCCAGATCGTCATCCTCGAGGGCTTCCTCGTCCGGTTCACCCGGCTCTGGATGCTCGGTCTCCAGCTTCTCAAAGATCATCTGCTCAACGTCTGACTTGGACTTCTTCAGGCTGAGCGAGACCTCGTCTACCAGATTCTTGATGGCCGTATCGAAGAGCTTTCGCTCCAGAATCGGGAGTTCCTTCACCTTGCTACGGTGGTAGAGCGTTCGCACAACGGTCGCGATGTCCGTCACGCTTCCCTGCTTGAGCAGGTCCAGGTTCATCTGGTACCGCAGCTTCCAGTCCGCTGGAACTGGCTCGTACTCTTCAGCAATAAGGTCCAGCGCGCGGTGGGCCTCCTCCGGTGTGACGATTGCCCGTACCCCGAGTTCTTCCGCCTTGGTCACCGGCATTTTAATGGTCATGTCGGTAACCTCAACGTAGAGCGTGTAGTAGAGGGTTGGTTCACCCTTGAACTCGCGTTCGGAGATGTCGGTTACCTGGCCAACCCCCTGCGCGGGGTACACCACGTGCTGGTGAAGCTTGAATGGGGTGTCGGGTTGTGATGTGGAGCTGGCCTTCCGAGGCATGCGGCGCGAGTATACGGAGCCGTGAATCAGCCGTCAAACCGTACTGGTGTGGCCCCGAGCGGGCCCGAGGCAACCCAGGGAGGCGGCACAAGCGAGTCAAAGCGGATCCAGCGGAACGGATGAATGTCCAGGGGATTTGCGTACCATCCGGCGATCCGGTCCAGATCAATCAGATTGAATGCCGGGGAATGGCTCACAGGAAAGACAACTGCATCCCCAAGCAGCAATGTCTCCGCTTCCGCCATCAGGGCAAAGCGCTCCCGGCCGTTGAGCGGAACGGCCCGATCCAGAAGCGCCTCAAACTCGTCATTCCGGTAGCGGGCCTCATTGAGGTTGCTGTCCGCCGTGAAGAGCTGGAGAAAGGTCAGTGGGTCAGCGTAATCCCCGATCCAGCTGATGAAACCCAGCGCATAGCCCGGCTCCTCCAGGCTGTCGAAGTATCCAGGATAGGCTACCTGCTCAAGTTCAACCGTCACTCCGACGCTCTCGGTCCAGCTACTGCGGAGAACGTCCAGGATCCGCTCAGACTCTGCTCCCTGCGGGAGCCGAAGAACGAGGGGGCCGAGCGCAGCTGTATCCTCCACGCCGGCCTCTGCGAGCAGTGCACGCGCGCGCTCAACGTCCCGATCCGTGATGCCCTCTACATCGGGGTAGAGAGGAATTTCGGGAACCAGCCGAAAGCTCGGGGCGAAATAGACCTCATCCGATCGGACAGCATCCCAGTCTATGAGGAGTGCAAGCGCGCGCCGGACCAGCGGGTCTGCCAGAGCTCCCTCCACCCGGAAAAAGTAGAAGCTGGTTGCGAACAGCGGGTTTCTGACCAGGTCATCCAGGAACAGGATGTTCCCGAAGTCTATGGGGTCAGCAATCCAGCTGACTTCGCCGCGGTTGAAGGCGCGGGTTGCCGCCTCGGCGTCATCGGTGAACTGCAGCTGGACCCGGTGGATTTCCACCTCCATAGCCGCCCAGTACTGCTGGTTCTTGACCAGGGCAATGCGCCCCGGTTCCGCCGAAGTGATGCGATACGGGCCGTTGACGGGAATCTCGGTTGGTCGTGCCCAGAACTCGCCAGCCAACGCATCCGGGTGCAGCACAATGAAGCTGTGGTGGCTCAGTGTCCGGAGGAAGTGTCCGGCCGGCTGGCTCAGCCGAACTTCCAGCGTGTCCCGGTCAACGGCCCGGATTCCGACGTCCGCGGGATCATCGATCTCGCCGCGCCGGTAGGCGAGCGCGCCAGCTATCACATCAAACATGAAGGAGTAGGCGCGCTCCGCGTCCGGGTCCAGCATTGCAAGCCAGGTCTGCCGGAAGTGTTCGGCTTCCACCCGGTCACCGTTTGCGTATCGTGCCGTCTCCCGAAGATGAAAGCGGTATAGGGTTCCATCCTCCAGAATCTCCCAGGATTCTGCCACGCCGGGAACCGGCCCGAGGCTGGCGGGATGGTAGGAGACCAGGCCTTCGTACAGTGCGGTATACACTTGGGCCTCAGTGGCAGTGAAGCTGTCCAGGGGATTCAGCTCGTAGTCCGTGGACCCGAAGACCGCCACAAAGGTGCTGCCGTCCTCCGCATCCTGCGCCGAGACACCCAGGCCCACAACCAGCAGCAGGAAGAGCGCGAGCCCGATCGGTTTGCCAAGGCGCGCTGGGCCCGGGCCGGAAACCGGACCGGAAACCAGCCGGAAAACCAAAGCGGAACTCCGACGGAACGGAATATGTTGCGCAAGGATGCCTGTGCTCATTAGGGCGCGATTATACTACCCGCCCGGCTGATCGGCAGGACCCGTGGAAAAGCCCGCTCCGGGACCCCGCTCCTTCAGGCGGTTGGCAACCAGAAATGCCACCTCCATGCTCTGGGCGTAGTTGAGGCGCGGATCGCAGTAGCTTTCATAGTTTCGCGATAGGTCCTGCTCGGTGAGCTCCTGCGGGCCACCGATGCACTCGGTGACGTCTTCTCCTGTCATCTCAAAGTGCAGCCCCGCGAGGATCGTTCCCTCGCTCCTATGAATCTCCATGGTGCTTTCCAGCTCGTTGATGACTGCGTCAAAGCGCCGGGTCTTGATCCGACTCCGGCCGACCACGTGGGTGTTTCCGTGCATGGGATCGCAGGACCACGCCACCTCGTGTCCGGTGGACGCCACCCGGCGAATGCAGGCCGGCAAAATGTCCCGGTTGCGCTTTGCTCCAAAGCGTGTGATCAGCGTGACGCGTCCCGCTTCCCGCTCCGGATTCAGGCGTTCCAGTAGGGGCGGCAGATCATCGACCCGGGTGCCGGGACCGAGTTTGATCCCGAGCGGATTGGCAATACCGCGGTAGAATTCCACGTGGGCATCATCCAGCTCGCGAGTCCGGTCCCCGATCCACGGCATGTGGGCCGAGAGGAGGTATGACCTGCCTGAGGTGGGATCCTGCCGAACCAGGCTCTCCTCATAGGGGAGAACCAGCCCCTCGTGTGAGGTGAACAGGCTGATCTCGCCTACCTGTCGGGGATTGATCCCACCAACGGACTCCATGAAATGCACAGAGTCAAGGATCCGATCCAGGATGTCGCGATATTCCGGCCATCGCGGTGTCTGCTCAATGTGGTGGAGGTTCCAGCTGTAGGGATGATGCAAGTCGGCAAAGCCACCGGCGATGACGGAGCGCATGAAGTTGAGCGTGATCGCGCTGGCACGATAGGCTTCCAGTAGCCGGTCCGGGTTGGGCTCCCGATCATCGGAAGCAAAGCCGTTGACCCCATCGCCCCGGTACACCGGCACGCTTCTCCCATCCGGGAGAATCTCAAGTTCGTCACTCCGCGGCTTGAAGTACTGTCCCGCCATTCGCGCGATCCTCAGAACCGGGCGGCGAGCCGCGTGGGTGATGATGAGGGACATTTGCAGGATGATCCGGAGCTGGTTGAGGATCCGCTCGGACGCCAGATCCTGGAAGCGCTCCACACAGTCCCCGCCGTGCAGGATGAAACGCCTTCCCTGTGAGGCCTCTGCAATCTCACGACGGAGGGCATCCACCTCTCTCGGCTGCACCAGACCCGGCATAGCAGAAAGCCGTCCGCAGACCTGTTCAAGCGCCGCGGGATCAGCGTATGCGGGTTGCTGACGGGCTGCCTTGAAGCGCCAGGAGTCCGGTTTCCAGTGAGATGCCGT
Organism: uncultured Spirochaetaceae bacterium; assembly: GCA_964591085.1. Classification (GTDB taxonomy): domain Bacteria; phylum Spirochaetota; class Spirochaetia; order DSM-27196; family CAZPXH01; genus CAZPXH01. The sequence continues at coordinate 34,697 of CAZPXH010000015.1, forward strand.
GCTGGATGCCATTCCCCGCGACTATAGCCACCCGGAGTGGACATCGGCTATCCTCCCGCGATTCATGGGAAAGCACCGATACCCGGCCGGCTACGGACCGGTGGAACCAATTGCAGACTACCGTCCCTGGGAGCTGGACAGCGCCTTTTCCGAAGTTGCCGATGCGGTTGCCGGTCATACCAAGGTAGACCGAATGCGGCTCTGGGAGCTTTGGACGCTCACGCACAATCTTCGCGGAGTGCCCGGCGACATCCTGGAAGTTGGCGTGTGGCGTGGCGGCAGCGCTGCCGTCCTTGGGAGAGCAGCCGTCAGCGAGAGACGGCTCATTCTTGCTGACACCTTTCGCGGTGTGGTCAAGGCCGGTCCGAAGGATAAGTATTACACAGGTGGGGAACACGCAGACACCGACGAGCAGACGGTTCGGCATCTGCTTGAGTCCATGGGGCTGGGATCGGCGGTGATCCTGCCCGGGATCTTCCCGGACGAAACTGCGGATTCCGTGTCGGATTCCCTCCTTGCGCTGGTGCACATAGACGTGGATGTCTACCAGTCCGGCAGGGACGTCTTTGAGTGGGCATGGCCTCGGCTGAGCGAGGGCGGGGTGGTTGTGTTTGACGATTACGGATTCTACGGCTGCGAGGGGATAACCGCGCTGGTCAACGAGCTCTTTGCCGACCCGCCAGGTCGGGTCATCCACAACCTCAACGGGCACGCGCTGGTAATCAAGGTCTGAATGTGTCCGTTCGTGCCCTCAGGCGAAGTGCGCTCCTTGCGCTGCTTGCGTTGACCGCAAGCGGGCCGGCGCTCTTCCCGCCCCACCCCGCCCATCTGCGCGCCCGGGCTGAGCGGGAGGCTCGACTCAGCGGAAAGTCTCCGATTGTCACCGCGCCCTTTCCTCCGCGCGAGCCCGAGCCCCAGGTCCTGGTAGACATCACGCCCGCCTGGAACGAGCACGCGCCCGCGCTGGTTCTCTACCGCAACGGCGCAACCCGGGAGGCGGTGGTTGAGTTCTTTGTCAGGGAAACCGGCTCCGAGAGCATCGCAATTCCTCTGCTGTACCACGCGGACCAACATGACGTCCCGGTCCTGCTTGCCTTTGCCCTGGCCTGGAAGGAAAGCCGCTACAACCCACGCGCCGTCAACGGCAACGCGCGGTCCGTTGACCGGGGGCTCCTCCAGCTCAATGACCGCTCCTTTCCGCACCTGGCAGACGAGGATTTCTTCCACGTGGATACCAGCGCCTCCTACGGGATGGAGTATCTCAGTTACGCAATTGCCAGGGGCGGGACCGTTCCGGAAGCTCTGTGGATTTACAACGCGGGGATTTCCCGCTTTCTCCAGGGCCACGTGCCCCGCTCAACCCAGGTCTACATTGGGGAGATCACCAGGTACATGGAGCAGCTGGAACATGGCTTTGTGGCGTGGATGGGAGAGCAGTTTCCCAACAGCGGCGGACCGGCATTTGTTGAGAAGGACAGCGACAGCGGTTTGCGCCGTGTGGTTGTGGAGCCGGTGCAGGTTGACCGGCGGATAGCGCAGCGCCCTACCGAAGACCCCACGCGGCGCTACGTGCCCTGATCAATTCCGAGCCGGCGGAGTTGTTGCTCTTCTTCCGACCGAGCGATGTACTCGTGGCGCTTTTTGTTGGTCTCGCGCAGGACCGTGCGAAGCTTTTCCAGCTCGGTCTTCATTCCGCGGACCTGTGATCTTCCGGCTGCGGGCAACTCGGTGCGGAACCAGGCATCCAGCCCCTCAACACGCCGGGCGATGCGCGCCACCTCGCCGCTTTGCTGGCTCAAATAGTCCAGAAGCTGCGCCTCGCTTGCCTTGGACAGCTTGTCCCACGTTGAGCCGAACCGGCTGATGATTCCGTTGTAGACCTTGGCGCGGCGCTTCATCTCCGCAAGAAAGGAGTTGATCTCAACGCGGTCCGATTGTGCCGCACCGGTCGCCACGTCCATGTACTCGATATCGTAGGTGCGTGGGGCGGCTCCACGATTAGTTACGCGGTCAATCCATTCCCGAAATCGTTCTCCGAAGGTCTTCTTTCGCTGGGCCGCAAGGTCATCGTTGACCACGAGCTTCTGGGCTGCAGCTTCCAGTGCGCTCGCGCTCCCCGCTAGAACTCGTACACCCTCCAGAAGTAGCTGACCGAGATTCTCCTTTGGCTTGGTCCTCTGGGTCCTGGAGTCCTGCTTGGGTTGCAGTGCCGCGAGCACCGCGGCGCGCCGTGCTTCAGCGTCCGGCGCCGTGTATTCCGCAATGATTTCTTCAATCAGATCCACCACAAAGGGAGCCTTTCCGCGGTTGCGCTGGAACAGTCGTCGGATCTGCCTGGTCGCTTCATCCGGTCTGCTGGCCAGGTTCTCCCACCGCTCACCAAAGGACGCGATCTCGGTACTGCGAACATCCCACTTGAAGCGTTCCCGCTGATATTCGTAGACGCGCTTGAGCCCGACCATGATGCTCCGCGATACGTCCGCGAGCTGGCGGACATTACTGTTCACCAGATCCCGGGAAACCTGATCGCTCCCGCCGCGAATCTTCTCTACGAGCTCCGCAATGCCGCGGGCCGTGTGGTTCCCCGTGGTCAGCGACAATCCCTGCCATCCGATGTACTTCACGAGGCTCGTGAGGGTCTTGATCTCGCGGAGGTCCACGTGCTCGCAGCTGAACTGGTAGTAGGCGGTCACGTACTCCATCACCGAGTCATACTGGGACAACCGAATGGATAGCTGCTCATTCTTTTGTGCGTCACTGAGGGCACCCGAGTCCGGGATCGTGATCTCGCTGGGTTGACTGTCCAGCTTATACGGGTCTTCCTTGACCAGGGCTTTGCTGAGAAGCATCTGATACACGCCCTTAAAGGAAGAGTGCATGGTCCGGAAGTCGGCGCGGATCTGCGGCAGGACCTCACGGTCCAGGGACTCCCTCCGAGCTTCCAGCGCTGCTTCCAGCTGTTCTATGTAGCCGTCATCCGGCATGTTTCGGAGAGTATTCCCTGAAGCGCCGGAAGCGCCAAGCCGGTCTACTGCTTGTGAGAAGTCCCCAGTCCGTTTTTGGTGTGGCCCTTGTCCTGTTGTTCCTGTCGCTCTGTGTCACCTGCGCTCTGGGACCCCAAGGGGTCAGTGTGGAGCTCCTGTTTCCGGAGAGCGGCTGGGCAGGGTTTCCGGACGAGGGGACCGGCGGAGCATGGCGGCTTACCGTGACCGGTTCGGAGTCTATGGAAGAGCATGTGGTGTCACTTGGAGCTGGGGGAGGGCTCATTGAGTTGTATCTGCCCCTGGCCCCGGCAATTCTCCATGCCAGCTATTGTTGGGATGAAGGGGTTTGCGTTTCCGGGGTTGGCGCGCGATTCCCGGATGACGTGGTCACTAACAAAGAGGGAAGCCCACAGGTTTCACTGACCTGGGAGGCAGGTCAGCTCGCTGAGTTGCTCACGCGTGCCACCGCCCAGGGACTTGCGCCGGATGCCCTGAACTGGGCGAAAGCCAGGAACCGGCTCACCGAACTCTGCGCTGACTCCGCTGCCGGGACGGTGTTCCTGGACGAGGTCCGCTTCCTCCGGGACCTGGCGGAGGATAACTTCAGCATCTATTCCCTGCGTGCCGCTGACCGGGAAGAACTGGACCCGCCGGCCCCGGAGCTTGCGGCGCTGCTGCGGCCCCTTGCGTGGGGACTCTCGCTGGACGCGGATGCGGAGGAGCAAGAGCTGCCCGTGGGAAGGACAGCCTGGGCAATGCGATCCGGGGATGCCTGGGTCCGTGCAGAGCTGGAGGTGGATGACCGCGGCCACTGGTGGCTTCGCCCGGCGCAATAGCACGCCGCTCGCGGTCTATCCCTTTGCCAGCACGAAGTTCACAAGCTTGTCCGGGACCACGACGCTCCGGGCGAGGGTCTTGCCAGACAGGAGTTGCTGGATCCGCTCGTGTTCGCGGGCTGCGGCTACAAGCTCGTCTTCCGGGAGCCCCGCCTCAACTTCCAACTTGGCACGGACCTTTCCGTTGACCTGGACTACCAGCTCAACCACCTCGTCCACTACAAGCTCGGGGTCAAACTCGGGCCAGGGATGGAAGGCAAGACTCTCGGAGTGACCGATTCGCTCCCACAGTTCCTCTGCAATGTGCGGGGCGTAGGGTGCCAGCAAGAGTACAAAGGGCTCCCAGAGCTCAGCCGGGATTGCATCCAGTTTCTGCAGCTCGTTGGAGTAGATCATCAGCTGCGCAATTGCGGTATTGAAGCTCAGTCGGTCCGTGTCTTCGGTGACCTTGCGAATGGTCTTGTGGAGCGCCCGCAGCGTGTCCGGCGCCGATCCGGCGTCAGCATCTTCGGCCGGACTATCCGCCGAGGCGCCGGCGCTTGACCCGGCAATCCTCTCTTCCAGCTTCCATACCCGCTCCAGGAAGCGGTGGACTCCCGCAAGTCCATTGGTAGACCAGGGCTTGGCCATCTCCAGGGGTCCCATGAACATCTCGTACATCCGCAAGGAGTCCGCGCCGAACTCCGCCACGATATCGTCCGGGTTGATCACGTTCCCCAAGCTCTTGGACATCTTTACCCCGCCTTCACCCAGGACCATTCCCTGGTTTACCAGGCGGACAAAGGGTTCGTTGGTGCTGACCAGACCAAGGTCAAACAGCACCTTGTGCCAGAAGCGGGCGTACAGAAGGTGTAGGACCGCGTGCTCGGTTCCGCCAACGTACAAGTCTACCGGCATCCAGTAGGTAACCTTGTCCGGATCGGCAAAGGCCTCCGAGTTGTGCGGATCAAGGTATCGGAGGTAGTACCAGCAGGAGCCCGCCCATTGCGGCATGGTATTGGTCTCCCGTCTGCCCGGTTGCTTTGGGTCCGACGGGCATCTGGTGGCGATCCAATCCTCCACCAGTGCAAGCGGAGATTCGCCGCTGCCGGCGGGCTTGTAGCTCTCCACCTCCGGCAGGGTGACCGGGAGTGCATCCTCCGGCACTGGCACAACGTTGCCGCCATCGCAGTGGACCAGGGGAATCGGCTCTCCCCAGTAGCGCTGCCGGGAGAACACCCAGTCACGGAGCTTGTAGTTGACGGCTCGTTCACCAAAGCCCATCTCCGAAATCCAGTCCGTGATGGCAGACTTGCACTCCGCGGTGCTCATTCCGTTGAAGCGCCCGGAGTTCACCACAACGCCGGGGTCGGTGAAGGCCTCAGACAGGCTTGCTTCCGGCTTCTCCGGATCCGCCACCACCTTCACGATTGCCAGCCCGTAGGCCTTGGCGAACTCCCAGTCCCGGGTGTCGTGCGCAGGAACGGCCATGATCGCCCCGGTTCCGTAGGACATGAGGATGTAGTCGCTGATCCAAACCGGGACTTTCTCCCCGGTTGCGGGGTTGGTCGCGTAGGCGCCGGTGAACGCGCCGCTCTTGTCCTTGGCCAGATCTGTTCGCTCAAGGTCACTCTTCAGGCGCGCCTGCTCCACGTAGCGCTCTGCTTCAGCGGCTTGAGCGGGCGTGGTGATCTGTGCAACCAGCGGGTGCTCGGGCGCAAGTACCATGTAGGTAGCCCCAAACAGGGTGTCCGGCCGGGTAGTGAACACGCTGATGTGTTCCGTGGACTCGGCAAGCGGGAAGTGGATTGTTGCGCCCTCGCTCCGGCCAATCCAGTTCCGTTGCATGGTCTTGATGCTCTCCGGCCAGTCCAGCTCATCCAGATCCGTCAGGAGGCGCTCCGCATACTCAGTGATCTTCAGCATCCACTGGCGGAGCGGTCGGCGCTCAACGGGATGGTTCCCGCGCTCGCTCCGTGGACCCTCCGGGGTATTGATGACTTCCTCGTTGGCAAGGACGGTTCCCAGCGCTTCGCAGTACCACATCGGGATTTCGTCCACGTACGCCAATCCCTGCTCGTACAGCTTCAGGAAAATCCACTGGGTCCAGCGGTAGTAGTCCGCCCGGTGGGTCGCCACTTCTCTGTCCCAGTCGTAGGAGAAGCCCAGGCTCTGAATCTGCTGTCGGAAGCGGTTAATGTTCGCCTCAGTGCTGGTGCGGGGATGGGTGTTGGTCTGGATCGCGTAGGTCTCTGCCGCAAGCCCAAAGGAATCAAATCCCATTGGATGCAGGACGTGGTATCCCCGCATGCGTAGAAAGCGGCAGTAGATGTCAGTGGCTGTGTAACCCTCCGGATGCCCGACGTGAAGCCCGGCGGCAGAAGGGTAAGGGAACATGTCGAGGATGTAGCGGCGCCTGTCCCTGGGGACAGAGGGGTCCTCGGTCACCCGAAAGGTCTTGTTACGCTTCCAATAGTCCTGCCACTTCTTCTCAATGTCAGAGAAGGGGTACCGGTTCATCCGGCGATACTATCCGCCGCCGCAAAACGCGGTCAACAAAACCGGGCGCCGGCGGCTGCCGGCCCCGGCCAGGAAGGCCTATGCCTCCAGCTTCAGGACGTCCTTCATCACCTCAAGCATGGTGGGCTTAGGAAGCGCACCGGTTGCCATCTGCGGCTTGTCATCGGTGGGGATGAACAGGATGGAAGGAATACTCTGGACGCCGAAGGCCATCGCCAACTCCTGCTCCTTGTCCGTGTCCACCTTGTAGACATCCAGACGGCCGTCAAACTCGGTTGCCAGCTCATCCATGATCGGTGCAACCATCTTGCAGGGGCCGCACCAGTCGGCGTAGAAGTCGATGATGGCGGGCTTGTCACCTTTGAAGGCCCATTCCTTTTCGTTTTCAAAGTCAAATACCTTGTCAATGAAGCCTTGCTTGGTCATTTGTTCGGGCATTGAGCCCTCCTATATACGGTTTTCTCTATCAATCTACTCTGAAACACTGTTCCTGACAAGTATACGAATCTCCCGGCCCTCCGCGATAGGTGCGAGCAGGGCTTTCAGCTGCCGCGTGGCAGAATCAATGGCCGTGTCCGCCTCCGTTTCCACCAGCCGTCCCGGCGCGCGCTCGGCGACAAAGGCCGCCGCTCGGGAGAACGCCTCTGCACTGACCGCTGGGACGGGATAGGGGTAACCCTCGGAATCAAAGTCCTCAACCGTCACCCCCTGGACCCTCGGCTCCGGCAGGGTAAGGGTGATGGCATCCTCATCTTCGCGGATGTCCAGGCCCGGACCCAGGTCAAAGCCGATCCTGATGTCCAGCGGTACCACCACAAAGTCCCTGCCAAGCCGCATCCCGATTTCCTGGGCCAGGGAAATGGCCTCAAGGCCAAGGCGGTCAGACTCGTCCGGGCCCTGGTCCGGGCTCTGCAGTTTTGCAAGGAGATCGTCCACGCTGCGGTCCTGCGACAGGAAGTCATACGGGAACACTACCCGGGCAAGACTCCGGGCAGCCAGGAGCTGCAAGACCTCTTCCACCTCCTGCAGGCTTGCCGCGTTCGTCCGCTCGATGCTCTCCCTCACAATGCCCAGACTCCGAAATACTGAGCCGCCGAAGCTTCCCCCGCTCACCAGCTGAGCAACAAAGAAGCTTCCCGAGAGCACCAACAGTACGGTTCCCAGGCTTAGCCAGCGGCGGAAGAACCTCATCCGCGGATCTGCTCCCTGAGGAGCTGGAACTCAACTGATTCATAGCCAAGCAGGTTCAGCAGGCTTTCCACCGCACGCTCGGCGGCGGCCCGGGCGTCTTCCAGGGCGCCGCGCTCAATAGCGTCAGCCTCCAGGCTCTGCTTGGCGTTCTCAATCTCGTCTCCGACAAGGAGCGGACTCACCGGTCCCCCGCGGGTCGCGCTGATGTATTCCCGGACCGAGGCCTCGTCCGCATCGCTACGGAGGATGACGGGTTCCGGCATTCGCACCAGCACACCCCGCCGGCTTCCACGGATCGGCACAAGCTGGATCTGCTCCACATCAGGAATTCCGGCAACAACCTCAATGTCCACGCCAAGGAGCACGCTCCGGTCCACCGTGCGGAAGCCGAGCACAGTCCGCTGCTCGCCGACGTAGACCACGTCCCGGTATCGATAGATGGTGGTCTCCAGCTGCAGCAGTTCCTGCACTCTGCCGAGGACCATCTGGGGTGGTGGGGGCGCCGCCGGACGGAACGATAGCCCGATGCCCAGACCCAGCAGGAGGACGCTTCCTGAAAGGAGCGTGGGCAGAGTCAGCCGCCTGAAGAGCGCTGACAGGTGCTGCCTGCGTCCGGCAGGTTGGTTCTGATCCTGGTTGTGAACCTGCTTCTCCGGCACCAGACCGAGATTATACCTGCAGGCGGACGCTCTGGTAGTATTTCCGAAATGTCCGCGCCGGTGCAGCTCATCCGTGAAGTCCTTGAGTACAGCGAACGGTTCCGGGGTGCGCGCTTTGTCATCCAGATCGGTTCCCCCGTCATTGATCATCCGTCCCTCGGGGTTCTTGTCGCCGACTTGGTTCGCCTGCAGAAGGCGGGCATCAACATGCTGCTGGTGCCCGGTGCCGGGACCCGGATTGATGAAGTGCTACGCCGCTACCAGATTGAATTTCAGGTTCACCGGGGAGTTCGGATTTCCTCATCGGAGGCCATTCCGTTCATCAAGATGGCAGCGTTTGACGTTGCCAATCGACTGATGACCCTGCTGAGCCGACACCGCTCCAACGCGGTGATCGGGAACTGGGTTCGCGCGAAGGCGATTGGGGTCCGCGGGGGCGTGGACTTTCAGGATACCGGCGCGGTGGCCGGGATTGACCGGGAAATGGTTGAGGCAACCCTGCGGGAGGACCTCATCCCGATCTTTCCGTGCATTGGCTGGTCTGCAACCGGGCGGCCCTACAATCTGTCGTCCCGGGAGCTCGCGGCGGCCATTGCGGTGAACCTGGAGGCGGAAAAGCTCTTCTTTGTGTCCGACTCTTCCGGAATCACCGGAACAGGGTTCAGTGTTCCCGATGGCGTCTCCACCACCGCTGACGCACGGATTTCCCGAATGGACGTGGATGAGGCGGAGCGCTTCCTTGCACAGAACTCAGGCAGGGCGGAAGAGGATGCCGTAGAGATCGTGCGCCTTGCGCGCGAGGCGGCCCAACACGGCGTGGATCGCGTGCACATCCTGGACGGGACACAGGACGGCGCAATCCCGCTGGAAGTGTTCTCCCTGGCCGGTGGCGGCACAATGGTTCACGCGCGCGCCTGGGAAAGCCTACGCCCGGCGGTACCGAGAGACGTTGCCGTCCTGCTGGACCTGATGCAGCCGCTTGTGGATGACGGGTTCCTGGTTCCGCGCAGCGCGGAGGAGCTGCAGCAGCAAATTGGTGATTACGCGGTCTACGAGACCGACGGGCGGATCATCGGTTGTGGGGCGGTTCACCGGCTGGACGCAGTTGTTGGCGAGCTCGCCGGTCTGGTGGTTGATGGGCGCTACGGCGGCACGGGAGTGGGCGCTCGGCTGGTAGCCTACCTGGTGGAGCGCGCCTCACAGCAGGGATTCACCCGCCTTGTTGCGCTCACCACCCGGACCGCCGACTGGTTTGAGCGGCAGGGTTTTGTGACCGGGAACGTGGGAGACCTCCCGCGGGACCGAAAGGAGCGATATGACGGAAACCGGCGCTCCCGCATCCTGGTGAGGAGCCTCTCCGGGTGAACTTCCGGCTATACTGCCGATCATGACGACGATTGCGGTGTACAGCCCCAAAGGAGGGGTCGGAAAGACTACAACCGCGGTGAACCTTGCCTGGATTGCTGCGGAGTCTGGTCTGCACGTGCTCTTGTGCGATCTGGATGCGCAGGGTGCTTCCACCTATCTGTTTGATCGCAAGGCCAAAAAGGAGGCGGCGAAACGGCTGCTCCGGGGAAAGGCCGAGCTCGGCAGGCTGATCAAGGAGACAGACCACGAGCGCCTGGACCTGCTTCCGGCAAGCCGGACCTACCGGGATCTGGATTTGCTCCTGGACGAAGAGAAAAAGTCCAGGCGGAAACTGAAGGATCTCCTGGACCGGGGTGCATCGGACTATGATCTGGTTCTGATTGACGCGCCACCGCAGATGACGCTGCTCTCGGAGGCGATCCTCCGGGCGTCTCGGGGTCTGATAGTGCCGGTGATTCCCACGCCGCTTGCCATCCGCATGATTGATGAGCTGCAGGAGATGCTTGCGGAGCGCAACTTCCGCGTTGAGGACATCCTGATGGTCTTCACCATGGTGGACCGCCGAAAGCGAATCCATCGTGAGATTGCGGAGAGTCGCGCGGGGCGCTACTGGGAGGGCGATGTTCGCAGCGCGCCGCTCATCGCAGAGACCCTGGTCCCGCTACGCAGTGACATTGAGCAGATGAGCGTTACCAGAAAGCCCGTGGCCGCATCCCGCTCTGCCCGCGGATCTGCGCCCATTTTCCGCGCGCTTTGGCATGAAGTGGATCAGCTCTTTGGCCTGACCGGATCAACCGCCGCGCAGTCCTGACCGCATCCGCGGCAGCGCAATCCTCAGCAGAGCCGCCGCAACTAGAGCCCGAGCGAAGGCGCCGGGAATCTTGTCCCGGGCGCAAGGACCTCGATATCTTTCCCATAAGCATAGCAGCCGCAATCCCGGAGGTTTCGCCGTGGGACACCACGAATTTCAGACCGAAGTCGGTCAACTGCTCCATCTCATCACGCACTCGCTGTACAGCAACCCGGAGATCTTCCTCCGCGAGCTGATTTCCAACGCCTCCGACGCTTTGGACAAGCTGAAGTACCTCAGCCTTCAGGATGACCGCTATCGGGACCTTGCCGGTGAGTTATCCATTGAGGTGCGCTTCACCGAGGGCGATGGCGCGCTCATTGAAGTTTCCGACAACGGGGTCGGTATGAACGAGCAAGACCTGGTCTCCAGTCTTGGCACTATTGCGCGGAGCGGCACACGGGACTTCCTTGCCGGGCTTTCCGGAGATGCCAAAAAGGACTCCGGTCTCATCGGACAGTTCGGTGTTGGCTTCTACAGTGCCTTCATTGTCTCAGACACGGTAGACGTGATCTCCCGCAAGGCGGGTGAGGACAGCGCGTGGAAGTGGACGAGTGACGGAAAAGGAAGCTACGAGATCAGCCCCGCAGAACGACAGGGGCACGGCACCACGGTCATCTGCCACCTCACTGAAGACGGCAAGCGATTCGCGAGTCGATATCAGCTGGAGCAGATCATCCGCAAGTACTCCGACCACATTGCCTTTCCCATCTTCCTGCACTTTGAACAGAAGGATTACGACAGCAAGGGCAAGGAGACCGGAAGCAGTCATCAGCGCGAGCAGGTTAACCGGGCAAGCGCAATCTGGCGCCGCCCGAAGTCCGAGCTGACGGAAGAAGAGTACAAGAGCTTCTTCCAGGCCCTCGGCCACGATGATGGAGATCCGCTGATCACCCTCCACACCCAGGCGGAAGGGACCCTGGAGTACACCACGCTCTTCTACGTGCCGGAAAAGGCCCCCTTTGATCTGTACTACGCCGATTACCGGCCCGGCGTGAAGCTCTACGTGAAGCGGGTGTTCATCACGGATGACGAGCGCGAGCTGATGCCAACCTGGCTGCGCTTTGTCCGGGGAGTGATTGACAGTGAAGACCTCCCGCTGAACGTGAGTCGAGAGATCCTCCAGCAGAACCGCGTCCTGCAGACAATCAAGTCACAAAGCGTGAAGAAGCTCCTCGGCGAGTTTGCCCGCATCGCGGTGCAGGAGCCGGAGCGCTACGAGCAGTTTGTGGCCCAGTACAACCGGCCGCTCAAGGAAGGCCTGTACCAGGACTTCAGCCACCGCGAACAGCTCATGGACCTGGTCCGCTTCAAGTCTACCGAGGCGGAGGGCTACACGTCCCTGGCCAAGTACGTGGAGCGAATGCTTGCGGACCAGAAGGCCATCTACTACCTGTCCGGCGGGACCGAGGCAGCGCTCCGCAACTCGCCGCTTCTGGAGGCCTACCGGAAGCGCAAGCTGGAAGTGCTCATCATGCACGATGACATTGATGAGCTGATTGCGCCGGTCATCGGGCGATACAAGGACCACGAGCTCAAGGCCATCAACCGAAGCGATGCGAATCACGACATCACCTCCGATGTGGACGAGGACACCCGCAAGCAGGCTGAGCCGGCGGTGGACAGGATCCGGAAGGCGCTCGGCGACCGCGTGAAGGACGTCCGCCTCTCAACCCGCCTCACCGACAGCCCCAGCGCGGTGGTGGTGGACGAAGGCGATCCCACTTGGGCCCTGCAGCAGATGATGAAGGCCCTCGGTCAAGGTGAGGAATCGCCAACCAAGCCGATTCTGGAGATCAACCCGTCCCATCCGGTGGTGCTGCGGATTGCCAGGGATTCCACCGATGACACGGTCTCCGACCTGAGCGCCATCCTCCTGGACCAGGCGCTCCTGGTGGAGGGTGTGGCCCTTCCGGATCCTGCGGACTTCATCAGGCGCGTGAACCGGGTGATATCCGGCGCCTGAGGGCTTCTGCCTAGCCCGCGTTCACCAGGGGCCAGCCCCGTTTGCGCGCCTGCGCCGCCAGACGCCGGTCCGGCCGCACCGGGATAGGCCAGCCGCAGCGCTCCAGCAGCGGAAGATCATGGATGCTGTCACTGAGAAAGGCACAGGCCTGGAGCGTCAGCCCATTTGCCGCGGCCCACTCCTCCGCGCGGCGAGCTTTTTCCGGCCCGTAGCACGGCGGTCCCACCAGGGAGCCGCTTGCAATGTTGCCAGAGAACTCCAGCCGGGATGCGATGACATCCGCCGCCGGGATTTCGGACGCCAGCGCGCGCACTGCAATCTCCAGACTTGCGGTGGCAAGGACAATGCGCGTGCCCATGCTCGCCACGGCGCGGAGTGCGTCTACCAGGGGCCAGATCACGTCCTCGCGCACCCGGGTTTCCCACGCGTCTGCCGCTATGGCCTCAAGCTGTTCGCGATTTGCCCCGGCGATGGGCATTGCCGCCTGGGCAAGCTCCTCGTGGCTGATGGCCCCCAGCCGGTAGCGCAGGTAGTAGATAGGCAGCGCAAGAAAGAATCGTGGTGCCGCTATTCCTGACTTTCGGGCAGACTGGGCCAGGCGTCTGCCGGTGGAAATTCGGGTAAGGGTATGGTCCACGTCCACCAGGGCCACGCTGCACCCGGCCAGCAGGTCCGGGAGCGCTTCTGCCGGGTAGACACCCGACTGCGGCTTGTGGTCTGGTCCGCCCGTCACGCGCGCAGTCCGTCCAGCATGGTGTAGAAGCCGGGATAGGTGATGTCGGCTGCTTCCGCACCGTCCACTTCCACCGGGCCATCTGCAATGAGCCCTGCTACCGAAAGCGCCATTGCCACCCTATGGTCTCCGTGGCTGCGGACGCTTCCGGAGCTGACTCTCCCATCAGGGCGGGGATACACGGTGATTCCATCCGGATGCTCCTCACACCGAACGCCCAACCGGGCGAGCTCTTCCGCCATTACCGCCACCCTATCTGTCTCCTTGGCCCGGGCGTGTGCCACGTTCACCAGGGAGAGCGGCTCCCGGCACACGCAGCCTGCAACCGCAAGGGCCGGAAGCGCATCCGGGATGTCATTGCAGTTAATCCGGCCGCCTTGCAGGCGCCGATCACGCGGCCCGGACACGGTGATCCGGTCATCACAGGGCGTGACATCACAGCCCTGATTCCCGAGGTGACCGAGCACTGCTGCATCTCCCTGGGGGTCATCCGCCTTCAGTCCACCAAGGTGTACCCGGCCGCCAGTGATGGCTGCAGCCACCGCCGGGAAACTCGCCGAGGAATAGTCGCCGGGGATGGCTTCCTGGAAGCCCGGAATGATCTGAGCGCCGGGGAACTGGAAACAGCGGAGGTCCTGTCCGGTCTCGTATCGGATTCCCAGGCGATCCAGCCACCAGAGGGTCATTCGCACGTAGGGAACCTCATTGAGGATTCCTACCCGGATCTCAAGCGGCTCCGGGGCAGCAGCGCCGAGGAGCAGAAGCGCGGAGAGATACTGGCTAGTCGGCGCATCAACGTGGCACCTGCCGCCGCGGATCGGGCCGCGCACGGAAAGCGGCGCGCACCCGGGTTCACCGTGCTCCGTGATTTCGGCGCGAAGCTGCCGGAGCGCAGCAATCAGTAGTGACGCACTCCGCGCGCGGAGTTGTGCATCTCCGTCCATGGTCAGTGGCGTTTCTCCCAGCGCGGCGAGTGCCATTCCCAGGTACAGGCTGGTCCCGGAGTTTGCGAGGTCTACCGTCCTTGCGGCGATGCGCGGCGGAACACCGGTACCGTCCAGCAGGAGGCTGCCGCCATCCGGCTCAACCCCCGCTCCCAGTGCAGCAGCGAGCCTGACAGCGGCGCGGGTGTCCCCGGAATCAAGCGGGTTCTCCAGCCGGGACCAGCCGGATGCAAGGCTTGCCAGGAGCAGCCCGCGGATGGTGTGGGACTTTGAAGCGGGAATTTCTACAGATCCCTCTATTTGACTTGGATAACTCTTGTAACGCATCGCGACTCCGTTGATAGTATCAGGATGGAGGCAGCCGGCAATGCCTGACCCCGCCACCGAATCCAGCCAGGACTTCACTGATCATCGCGAACTGGTGGTTCAGGCACTCCAGAAAGGCGAAGTGCTGTCTATTGAGACGATTGGCTATCGCGCGGACGAGCGAAGGCTGGTTACCTCCGTGCTGGAAACCTTCCTCCACGAGCTTGAAAGCCATGACGGCTTTGCCGGCCTGTTGACCTACTCCCTTAACGAGGTTGCCACCAACGCCTGGAAAGCAAACGTAAAGCGCGCCTGGTTTGAGTCTCAGGGCCTGAACATCGACGATCCCGGCCACTATGAGGCCGGGATGGAGAAGTTCCGTACCGAGGTCCTCGGCAGCAGAGATCTGGAACTCCTGAAGAGCCGAACCGAACCGCTGTACATCCGTGTGCATTTCCATTTCCGGGATGATGAGTTTCTCATTGTGGTCCGCAACAACAGTCAACCGACGGAGCAGGAGATGCGCAAGATTGAGGAACGGCTGAAGCTGGCCCGGACCTTTGACAGCATATCAGACGTCCTGGACCAGATTGAGGACACGTCCGAGGGCGCTGGCCTTGGCCTGTTTACCATGCTCACAGCGCTGAAGAACAAGGGCTTTAGTGAGGACGCCTTCCGTTTCTTCCGTACTGACCAGGAAACGGTGGTTGCCTTCCGCCTCCGCCACGATCAGGGCTTCCGTCGGAACAGATAGTCCGGTTACAAGCCGATACACTGGAACAGATGGCACGGCGGAAGAAGCAGGGCTGCTGCGACGATGATCGTGATGTCAGCGTGGACTGGGACGACGTGGAACGCCGCGCCGAGTCCAGTGGATCCCGAGGGCTCCAGTACTTCCTGGAGCGGGAACGGCAACGGCGGCGGGAAGACCAGCGGGACCGCGGACAGAGCTCCGGGATCTGGCGAGCCACCGCCGTGGCGCTGGTTGCGCTGCTGCTCTTTCTCTTTGTTCAGCGAACTGTCTTTGGCCAGAATCTGGTTTCCAGCCACGGCGGGTTCATCATTGATCCTCCCATCACCTGGTCCCTGGGTGCCCAGACGGAGCAGTCACTGACCTGGTACAGCCCGGACGGCACGGCGCTGTTGCGCATCCTCTCCATTCCGGGGACCGCCGCGGCAAGCGCACGCGAACTCGCCGAGGCTCAGGTAGCCGATCTTGGCGCCGAGGGCGACATCGCCCCATTTCGCTTTCACGACACCGACGCCGCATTTGCGGATCTGAGCTTCAGCATTCAAGGGATAGCCGTCCGCGGATATGCGGCGTTCATCAACGGGGAAGACCGCGATTTTGCCATCCTGTCGGTAGCGGCTGAAGGTGCGTTGTCCGCACGGCATGACGAGATTCTCTCCGCCCTGGACAGCTTTGGCAGGTCCGCGGCGGATGCCGCGCTGTCCGGACCGGTGAGCACCTTCTTCAGTGACGGACCGCCTGGACGCGAGCTCCCGGTGCGTCTGCAGATTGGCGATGCAAGCGTGGTCTACCGAGCGGACCCGGTGACGATTGATGCGTCCCAGGTCCTCATTGATCGGGAAGCCCGGATTCTTGCGCAGTTCAGCACGCCGCGTGGTCCCCAGGGACCGTGGCTTGAGGCGT
This sequence comes from uncultured Spirochaetaceae bacterium, assembly GCA_964591085.1. Classification (GTDB taxonomy): domain Bacteria; phylum Spirochaetota; class Spirochaetia; order DSM-27196; family CAZPXH01; genus CAZPXH01. The sequence continues at coordinate 50,687 of CAZPXH010000015.1, forward strand.
GGCGGCGATTCTATCGGGTGGTGTACCGAGATAGCGTGGCCGCGGTGGTTCCCCTGGTGGATCAGCTGCTGTCCGAGCCGGGCTTCCTTGCGAGCCCGGATTTGCCCTCCGTTCTCCTGGACTGGCTCCAGGAGTTTGGCTACGGCCGGACCGGCACCCTCGCTGACTTCCAGAGCCCCATTGGCTGCATCGTGGATGGGTCCGGGGACTGTGACAGCCTTGGACTCCTGTACGCCATCATGCTCCACGAACTCGGCTATGACGCGGTCCTGATGGTGAGCCTGGTCCACGCGCACGCGATGGTTGGAGTGGCGGTGGACGGCCCCGGAGCGCGCTTCCCGTTTGAGGGAAGCAGCTTCCTGGTGGCCGAACTCACCGCGGACGTGGCCATCGGCCAGATTGACGCCACCATGGCGGATCCAACCGACTGGTTTGGGGTACGCCTTGATCCGCTGCGCGGTGCTGCCGGGCTGAACTGACCTATGAGGACGGTCTATATTATGCACCGGTGCCCTACTCACCACCTGCCCGAGGCCGACACCTGACCCGCGTCCCCCGCCGAATCCTCCTGGCGGGCCTGTGTCTGCTTGTGGCCGCAGGCGCATCTGCCATCGACTGGGACGGAAGCGACAGCAGCGACTGGAGTGACCCAAACAACTGGACCCCCGCAAACGTGCCGAACCTGGGCACTGAGTCCGCCACAATCCCGAGCGGGACGCCAAACTCCCCGATTCTGGACGGTCCGTACACCGTAGATGACGTCTCCGTCAGTAGTGGCGCAACCCTGGACCTCGCTGGGAATACCCTGACCGTCACGGGCACCCTTTCCAACGACGGCACCATTCGCGTAGCTCTCCCCAACGGCTCGGCCATTGCCAACGACACGGACAGCGGACTGATTGAGTACTACGGCGCCGGGGCCGAGGTGGACAATGAACTGCCGCTCGGTACCAGCTACCACAACCTCCGCTTTGTGGAAACGTCAATCTTCACTCCCGGGGATGGTCTGGTGGAGGCCATTACCGTCAATGGCAACCTTGAGCTGGGTGACGGCGGGGGCGATGACACCATCAACTTCACTTACGGGGTGGAATTCACGGTCATCGGCACCACCACGCTGAACGGAGACCTCGTCTCTGGCGGTGCGGGGGCTGACATCACGCTGCCAAGCCTCACCCTTGCGGGGGATTCGGCTGTGTCCTCCACCGGGGGCGATATCACCCTTGGCACGGTGGACGGAGCCTTCAGCTTCAACGCCAACTCCGGGGCCGGTTCCCTTTCCCTTGGAGGGGAGATTGGCAATGTTATCCCCGTCACCGCGCTCACGCTCACCAGCAATCCAGCGATAACACTCCCGGACGTTCAGGTCGTGGGTGACTTCACCGTGACCTCTGCTGGCGCGCTGACACAGACAGGGCCGGTCATTGTGGGTGGGCAGACCACCATTGATACCGGTGGCGCTGATGTTACGCTGACTGATGTTGGGAACGATTTTGGGAACGTACAACTTGTTTCCACGGGCGTCACGCAGCTTGAAGACCTTGATGATCTCACGTTCACCTCCGGCATCAGCTCCACCGGCAACCTCACGGTCACCACCGGCGATGCGCTTGCGATAAACGACACGTTAGATGTCAGCGGAACGGCGAGCTTCACGCTTGGCGGTGATCTGACCAACGCCGCGGTGCTGTCGGTCAGCGGCCAGACGACGATTGCAACAGGTG
>CAZPXH010000016.1:0-50819 GCA_964591085.1 uncultured Spirochaetaceae bacterium
GGCGGTCCGGTGTGAGCACGCGAAAGCCGCCGTCCACCAGGTGCTGCAGTACAACCAATCCGTTGTGCCCGATGTTGCCCCCGTGGAAGTGCGGGACAAGCGGTCAGCTCCCGCGGATGTCGTACTCAAGCGGGCCGCGGGGCGTCTGAACCAGGTGGCTCTCCGCCGAGGCGCGGCGAGTATGCTGCGCCAGCGAGATCCGGTAACGGATGATCAGCAGCACCACCAGAGCGGCAAGCGAGAGGACAACAATCTGCAGCGAGGTCATAGAGGCACCATAGCAGCGGGATGTTCAAGGGACGATTGCACCGCTCCCACATCAGCACCGGAGGCGTGAACAACCGGCCCCGCGCGCTTCATTCCAGCGAAAGCACCAGGTAACCGTAGGGTGGAAGGGCGGTGTCCTCACTGAGGCGAACGTCTGCGCCACCGAGGAGGTCCTCCCAGGTGCCGTGAACCGTCTCCGGGAGGCGCGGCTGCTGGGGTTCTGCGGAGATGTTTGCCAGCACCATCACCCGCTGACCTTCTGCAACCCGCAGGTAGGACACAACGCTGCGTCCGGCCCGGTTTGGCAGCACCCGGAGCTCACCAAAGCGGAGCGCGGGGGATGCGGCCCAGGCCTGGCCGAGGGACGTGTAGAACTCGCGGGTCTCCGGGTTGGCGTCCCAGTTGTACTGCCACACATCAAAGAAGGCCCAACTCTCCGTGTTGCCCACTTCCTGGCCGTTGTAGAGCATGGGGACACCGGGAAGGAGGAGGTGGGCAACCGCGGCAGCTTGGGCGCCGGCCTGCCCGCCAAAGAGCACCGGGGGTGCCGCGTCCCAGGCGGTCTCGTCATGGTTGGTGGTGAAGCGGAGGTAGCCTGCCTCATCCCCCGGGGGCAGCTCGCGAGCGGCTGCGTACACGTGGTTGATGGCACGCCCGCGGGTGTAGGCCTCCTTCAGGCGGGCATAGCCCGGCCAATCGTAGATCAGCTGGAACCCGGCGCTTCTGAGGCTGGTGTCTGCGGATTCCGCCAGAAACAGCACCGGCTTCAGCGCTTGCACCGTGGGGATGCTCTCTTCCCAGAAGTCGCGCGGGATCATGGAGGCGGTGTCCACGCGATATCCATCGATATCGAAGTCCCGGACCCAGTACTGCATCACCTCCCGCAACTCATTGCGCAGCAACTGATTGCTGAAGTCCAGGTCCGCAACATCGCTCCAGTCGGGGACCGGTGGCACCATCTCCCCGTCTGCGTTGCGGGTGTACCAGTCGGGGCGCTCGGTAACCCAGGGGTGATCCCAAGCGGTGTGATTGATGACCAGGTCCAGGATCACGCGCATGCCCCGGCTTTGGATGGCGTCCACCAGTGCGGAGAAGTCCGCAAGCGTTCCGTAAGCGGAGTTCACCGCGTAGTAGTCTGATATCGAATAAGGAGAACCCAGGCGACCCTTGCGCCGCTCGGCCCCAATGGGGTGGATGGGCATGAGCCAGATTGTGGACACCCCCATGTCTGCCAGCTCGTCCAGCCGGGGAATGACGGCGCGGAAGGTGCCGTCCGGGGTGAAGTCCCGGACAAACAGCTCGTAGATCAGCCCGTCCTGTATCCAGGCCGGTTCCAGCCGCAGCTCCCATTCGGTTTCCGGGGAGAGCAGGCCGGTGCTCGAGCTCGGCTCCTGACCAGCGCAGGAAAGCAGTAGCAAGCCAGCGAGCAGCGGCAGAACCATTCGGCGCATACCGCGATTGTACCGGGAAGCGGACCATCTGGGAGGGGCTCTCCAGCGGGAACGTCACCGGAGTGGTCAGATTCTCTGTGGCTTTGGGACTACACTGCCGATTGCAGGGGGTAACAATGTCACGACTGCCCAGACTCGCGGCTGCGGCGGCACTGGTGATTGAGCTCTCCGGCTGCGTGACCATTACGGAGGGGAGTCCCGGGCAGGGGGCCTTCCGCGTCCGGATAGACGACCAGGTCCGCGCTACTGTCCCTGCGCAAGCGGTGCCAAGCGAGGAACTACCGGAGCAATCGCCCCGTCTGAGCGAGCGCCAAGTGCAGATTGTTCAGGCGGCGGAGACCCTGCTTTCCACCCAGAACTACTTTGTGGGCGGTCAGCGCTACTCCTACGACTGCACGGGCACCATCCTGGCAATCTATGCGATGGCTGGAGTGCGCCTCCTTGACCTGTTCCCGCGCTTCTCCGGGGCCGGGGTGGAGCGCCTGTACGCCATTGCCGAATCACAGGATCTGCTCTACCACTCTGATCTGCCCCAGCCGGGCGATCTGATTTTCTGGGACAACACCTACGACAAGAACGGCGATACCCAGTGGAATGATTGGCTCACCCACGTGGGCCTGGTGCTCTCCGTGAGCGAGGACGGGACCATCGAGTATGTTCACCATGACTATCGCCAGGGCGCGGTTCGGGCAAGGATGAGCCTGCTGGACCCGGAGACGCACCTTGGCCCGGACGGCGTGGTGGTGAACTCGCCAATGCGAATGCGCAGCCACCGCTACCTCAATCCCGATGAGTGGCTCGCGAGCCACCTGTACGGGCGCCTTGGCGCCATGCACCAGGTAGAGCTGTAGAGGGCTCCGCCGTCTTCGCGGCCGCCGCGCGCTCAGGCGCCGGCCACCACTGCTGAGTCGGGCTGAAGCGCGCGGGGGGCAAGCAGCGCGCCAAGGGCGGCCAGCGCGAGCATGACCACAAACAGCGGCTGGTAGCTTCCGCTTGCCCGCAGAAGCCAGTCCGCGGCTGCTCCACCGCCAAGCGCGCCCACCCCGTAGGCGGTGTACATCAGCCCGTAATTCTGCGCGTAGGTGGAGGGGCCGAAGAGCCTGATGGTAGCTGCCGGCGCAATTGCAAGCCAGCCGCCAAGCATGGTCCAGAAGCCGGCAAAGCCCAGGATCAGAAACAGGATCCGCCCGGGTCCGCTTAGCAGAGCAAGCGCAGCCGAGGCAGCTACGGCAGCAAATGCCAGTCGCGCGGTAGCGGCGGGACCCCTGCGGTCATGGATACCGCCGAACAGCGGCCTGCCGGCGCCATTGAAGAGGCCCAGGACCGCAACCAGGATTGCTGCGTGCCCGGGACTGAGGCCCACCACATCGCTTGCATAGGTGGCGGTGACTCCAATGGCGGTCAGGCCAACGGCAGTGCCGGCGGCAAAGCTCAGCCACAGGCCCCAGAACGCAAGGGTGCGGAGTACATCCGCCGGACCGATACCGCCGGTGGTCTCCGGGTTCGGCCCGGCAGCAAGGGCGCGCGGGCTGAAGAAGGGTGCGGCGCCAAGAACTACGGCCGCAAAAATCAGTCCCAGCGCAGTCATGGCGCCGCGCACGCCAATGGTGCCAATCAGCCAGCCGCCGAGGGGCGCGGTCAAAAAGGGAGACATGCCAAACCCCGCCAGGGCAATTCCCAGCGCAAAACCGCGGCGGTCCGGGAACCAGCCGGATACCACCGCCAGCGGCACCGAATAGCCCATGCCAACGCCAATACCACCCAGCATGCCGTAGGAGAGCGCAATGCCGGCAAGGCTTCTGGATGCACCCGCGGAGATCCACCCTGCTCCAACAAGGAGCCCGCCCGCCGCCAGGAGCACGCGGGGCCCAAGAATCTTCATCAGCCAGCCGGTGAGTGGCATCGAGAACGCAAACGCCGCCAGGAAGACCGAGTACGGCAGGCCAAGCTGCCCTGAGGACAGCCCCAGCTCTGCGGCCACGGGTCCCCGGAACACGGACCAGGAGTAGATTGTCCCAAGACAGGTGTAGACAAGCAGGCTGAGAATCAGCAGATCCCAGCGTGCGTTCAGGCGAGCCTCCCGCATGGCCTGCGATTGTGCCAGACAGCGCTGAGTTGCGTCAGGCTGGCCCGGCTCAGGTAGTCCTTTCGGCCACGCTCGGGGTACTACACCACCATGCAGACCAGAAGACTCCTTGGGGCGATGTTCCTGCTGGCAGTTTCAACCCATGCGGCGGTGGCGCAGGCCGGGTTCTCCGGGCGCAGCCTTGTGAAGGCAGAGCTGTATGAGACCGGACCCTTTGGAACCTTCGCGAGATTCGGGTCGGACGGCAGCTACACCTGGGAGGCGAGCTTTGGCGATCGTGGGAGCTCCCGCAGCGGCGAGTTCACGGTGCAGGAGCGGCGGACTCGGAGCACGGAGTTCGGCCCCCACGAGTACGGGATCCTCCTCCTCACCTACGATGAGACCACAAGCGACGGGATCAGCCCGCCAAACACCGTGTACCGGGAGCGGGATTATGCCTATGTCTTTGCCAACGGAGTCCTGGTCCTGTACAGCGAGGAGCGCATTGTGGAAATCCTGCTGGATACCCCGGAAACCCTCTTCCAGATCGGTCACAGCACGGATGCAAGTTCAACTCTCACGGAGCAGACCTCTCGAGGACCGGTGACCTACCATCCTGGCAACATGCGTCCCGACGCGCTCCTCACCGATTTCTGGAGTGAAGGCGTACCGGGGCCGGGAATCGGGAGTAGCCTGCAGACAAGCTTCTCTTCCCCGTCGGTTCTTGTGCGCCTGGTGTACTTTGGCGGGGTCTATCGGCGTCAGGACCTCTACGAGTGGAACGCCCGGCCCGCAGCAATGACGATGCAGGCAGTTGGCACCGGCCGCTCCCGCACCGTTCGCCTGCCGGACAGCCGGGATCCGCTGATCATCCCCCTCAGCGGACTTGGCGCTCCTTCCGCGCTCGGTCTGCTTGTGACCGATGTCTATCCCGGGAGCCGCTGGGAGGACCTGTGTATCTCCGCAATGGTCTGGCTGGCCGAAGCACAGTAGCATTGCGTGCGCGGAAGGCGGCGAGAAAGGACCACACCAGGCCAAGGACGGCGAGTTTGTGCGGTAGGTGCTTGGAGTAGGCGTCAATGAAAAAGGCGGTTGCGCTGGGCAGCACGGTGGGCTGCAGCAGCAGCTCTGTCTGGCGCGCCGCAGCCTTGCGGATGTGAAGGGCATAGCGGGCGAGCACCACGCAGGTAGAAGGGAGGCGAGCGGCAAACAGGAGCGAAGACAGCGTGATTGTGTGGCCGCCGGAAGTGCGGAGCATGCCAGGATCGCTGAGTCAGTACCGCGGGGTCATGCTGCCGTCAGGCAATCCGGGGGGCTAATCGTTCTTGAGCTTGCTACGGCTGACGGGCCGGGGTTTTGCGCTGAGCACCTCTGTGTTCAACCCGATGGTGTGCAGACCTCCAAAGAAACGTGCGTGTTCAATCTTCACACATCGATCCATCACCACGTCCATTCCCGCAGCAACGGCGCGCTCTGCAGCCGGCTGATTCACGATGCCGAGCTGCATCCAGATGGCCTTTGCGCCGAGCTGGATGGCCTCATCCACAATGGCATCCACCTCTTCCGGCCGGCGGAAGATATCCACAACCACCGGAGCCCGCCCGAGTCCGTCGGCCATTGCCGTCAGTGAAGGCCAGGACTTCCGCCCAAGGATCTCGCCTTCCCGAGGGTTGATGGGCGTGACTTCGTAGCCCTCAGCCAGCATGTAGACACCCACAAAGTGGCTGGGTCGGTTGGGCTTTGCGCTGAGCCCAACGATGTCCAGGATCCGGTGATCGCGAAGCAGCGCCATTCGCCCATCCGGATCGGTGATGATTCTCGCCATTGCTTAGACCTCCTGCATACTTGCGTGGAGGGCTTGGTCCAGGTCACGCAACAGATCGTCCAGGTCTTCCAGCCCCACCGAGATTCGCAGCATATCCTCTCCAATGTCCGCCGCTGCAAGCTCTTCAGCAGACAGCTGGCTGTGCGTGGTGCTCGCCGGGTGGATCACCAGGGACTTGGCATCGCCAACGTTTGCCAGGTGACTCCACAGCTTGAGGGACTCCACAAAGCGGCGTCCGGCCGCGATGCCACCACGGATTCCAAAGGTGAAGACCGCACCGGGTCCCCGCGGCAGGTACTTCTGCGCCAGGCTGTACTGGGGACTGTCAGGGAGCCCGGGATAGCTCACCCAGCTGACCGCCGGGTGCTTTGCCAGAAACTCGGCCACCCCTTTCGCGTTCTGCACGTGGCGATCCATCCGAAGAGGCAGGGTCTCCAGTCCCTGGAGGAACAGGAAGGCATTGAAGGGGCTCATGGCCATGCCGTAGTCCCTCAGAGTCTCTACCCGGGCCTTCATGATCCAGGCCCACTCCCCAAAGGTCTCCACAAACTTGACCCCATGGTAGCCGGGAGAAGCTTCGGTCATGCCGGGGAACCTGCCGTTGTCCCAGGGGAACTTGCCGCCGTCCACCACCACGCCCCCAATGCTCGTGCCGTGACCGCCCACAAACTTGGTCACCGACTGCACTACAATGTCGGCGCCCCACTCTATCGGCCGGCACAGCCAGGGTGTTGCAAAGGTGTTATCCACCACCAGCGGAATCCCTTTGCTGTGCGCGATGTCCGCGAGCTTTTCCAGGTCCGAGATATCGCCCCGGGGATTTCCCACGGTCTCTGTGTACAGGATCTTGGTCTCCGGCCGGATTGCCGCGGCAACGGCGTCCAGGTCCTGGATGTCCACAAAGCTGGTGGTGATTCCCAGGCGCGGGAAGCTCAGCTCAAACTGAGTGTGGGTTCCGCCATACAGGGACCGGCTGGATACAATGTGGTCACCCTGGCTGAGCAGCGTCATCACGGCCGTGACCTGCGCCGCGTGACCACTTGCTACCGCTAGCCCGCCAACCCCGCCTTCCAGAGACGCCATGCGCTCTTCCAGCGCAGCACAGGTGGGATTCATGATCCGGGTGTAGATGTTCCCAAAACGTTGCAGGGCAAAGAGGCTTGCAGCGTGATCCACGTCATCAAAGACGTAACTGGTGGTCTGGTAGATCGGCACCGCACGGGAGCCGGTATGGGGATCGGGCTGCTGACCTGCGTGCAGCGCCCGGGTATAGAAGCCGTAGTCCTGTTTCATGCTTTTGCGAATCTGCCCCGTCACCCGACCAATGTAAAGGAGGCCCCCCCACAGACCCGCGGAATGGGCGGAGCCCCACAAAAGGCCGGCCGTATAGACGCTCTACACCGCGCGGCGCTCCAGACTGCGGATGAGTTCTTCAACCAGGCTCTCACGCAGACTCGGGTCATCGGCAGCCCCGGTGACACAGTGCTCAACATGTCGACGAAGCACCGAAAGGCCGGCTTTGCGGAGCGCGGACTGGGCAGCCGCAAGCTGGTCCAGAATATCGATGCAGTAGGCCTCGCTCTCCACCATGCGGATCACGCCCTTCACCTGCCCTTCTGCCCGGCGGAGGCGCCGGATTGCGTCCTTGTTCACCCCAGGCGGACCCATTCGGTCATCCAGAATGCGGGATCGGAGATCGCTGCTCATGGACCGATCGTATACCCCCCTGGGGTATATGGACAAGCGCGTTGGTGTGGCCGTACACTTGCAGCATGAGCAGCCAGCAGACCACTACCGAGTCCCGCCAGAATCGAATGAAGCTCGGCCAGGCCCAGCTGAAGATCAGCGGGATGAGCTGCACGGTGTGCGCAGCCCACGTGGAAAAAGCGCTGAAGACCGTGGACTTTGTGGAAGGCGCCCACGTGAGCTTTGCTGGGGGCAAGGCCCTGGTGACCTTGCGGGATGCCGGAGACCGTGCTGCCCTGGAGAGGGCCGTGTCGGACGCCGGCTACGGGGTGCTTGCAGACAGCCCGGAAGCAGAAGATCAGGAGCTCAAACGAGAGCGGCGGCGACTGATCTCGTCCTGGATCCTCACCGCACCCCTGATGGTGAACATGCTCCTGATGATGCTGGCAGGAATCCACCTCCTGCCGATGTCGGTACTGCAGCCGATTGAGCTTGTGGTGGCGGGCATCGTCATCTTTGGGGTGGGCTCCCCCATTGTACGCGCCACCTGGACCAGCTTCCGGACGCTGAACTTCAGCATGGACTCCCTCATCGGTATTGGGTCCATTGCGGCGTGGCTTACCGGAGCGCTTGCCCTGGCGGGTCTTCCGCTCGCCAGCTTCACCGCCGTGGGTGCGATGATTGTGGCCATCAACTATATCGGGAACTACATCAAGGTCCGGGCTACCGGTCGCGCTTCCGGCGCAATCGCGGCTCTGCAGGACCTGGGCGCAAAGTCTGCCCGGCGGGTGAACAAGGATGGCGGCTACACGGAAGTCCCGGTGGACTACCTGGATCCGGGCGTGGTGGTGGAAGTCCGCCCTGGAGAGAAGATCCCGGCAGACGGGACCGTGCTCTCAGGCCAAACCACCGTGGACGAGTCCATGATCACCGGGGAAAGCGTTCCAGTAGACCGCGGACCGGAGAGCCCCGTGATCGGCGGAACGGTCAACCAGCTTGGCAGCATCACCGTGAAGGTCACCGCGGCAACGGATCAGGGAACGCTTGCCGGAATCATCAGCATGGTGGAAGAGGCACAGGCCTCTCGCGTACCGGTGCAAGAGCTGGCAGACAGGGTGACATCCATCTTTGTGCCAGCGATCCTTGGCATCGCCTCACTCACCTTTGTGGTGTGGCTCCTTGCGGCCAACGCCGGGGCCGCATTCCTCACCCGCATGGCGGACTTCATCCCCTGGATCAACCCAGGGCTTCCCCCGGTTAGCCAGGCGCTGTCAGCCGCAATTGCCACCCTGGTCATTGCATGCCCCTGCGCGCTTGGGCTGGCAACACCCACAGCCCTTATGGTCGGTACCGGCTCTGCGGCTCGCCGCGGAATCCTGCTGCGAAACGGGGAGGCGATAGAGCGCGCGCAAGGTGTCAGCCTGGTGGTATTTGACAAGACGGGAACCCTCACCATTGGCCGGCCGGAAATCACCGCCGCCACTCCCGCGCCCGGCGTCAGCCGAACAGACCTGGCGGAAGCTGCGTGGCTGGTGGAATCGCGGAGCGAGCACCCGCTTGGAAGGGCCATCACCGCCTGGGCGGAATCGGAAGGCGGAGTCCCGTCTGACGAAGTCCCTGCCGACGGTGAGCCTTCCAACACGGTCCCAGCGGACAAGGGCGCCGCGGACGGAGGCAGCTCCGGGGCTGGGGAACTGCAGGTCACCCCAGGGGAGGGCATTGCAGTAGACCACGCCGGCTACACCTGGCGGGCCGGGCGGCCGGACTGGATCCGCAGCATTGGCGCGGATACCAGCAGTCTGGAGAGCGCGGTGGCCGAGCTCCTTGGCCGTGGTGCCACGGTGGTGGCGCTCAGCCGCGGGCGCGAGGCGCTGGGCCTGATTGGTCTGGAGGATCAGGTCCGGGATGATGCTCGCACGACCATAGCGGAGCTGCACTCGGCTGGAATCCGCACCGCCCTCCTATCCGGAGACAACAGGGCCGCGGTTCAGGCTGTTGCAACGTCCCTCGGAATTGATGAAGTGCGGGCCGAGCTCCGGCCCCAGGACAAGATCAGCGCGGTGAAAGCGTTCCAGGATTCCGGAGAACGCGTTGCGATGGTTGGGGACGGCATCAACGATGCTCCGGCCCTGCAGCAGGCGGACCTTGGGATGGCGGTTGGCACCGGGACGGATGTGGCCATTGCCGCCGCGGACATCAGCCTGATCTCCCCGCAACTGTCCGGAGTTCCGCGGGCAATTCGCACCTCCCGGGCAACCATGGGCAAGATCCGCGGGAATCTCTTCTGGGCATTCGGGTACAACGTGCTGGCCATTCCGCTGGCGGTCACCGGGCTCCTGCACCCCATCGTTGCTGAGCTCGCCATGGCCATGAGCAGCATCTCCGTTGTGAGCAACTCGCTGGCGTTGGGCCGCAAGCTCTCACGGGAGAACTAGGCGGAACACCAGGGAGAACGGCCTCACCCGGTAGATGATCCGGTGCCGCTCCGTTGTTTCCGGCGGAAAGCGGTCCGGATCCGCACTGGGCTCGGCGATGTCGTCAATCAGCATCCCGGCATCCCGGAACGCCCGCCAGTACACGGAGAGCGGCCGGTGATAGTGCACAAACTCGGTGGTGAAACGCCCCCAGGGCGGAGGCGGTCGCATGGTACCGTCCCGGGGCAGAGTATGTCGCAGATTTTCGGCGGCAGGGTCAGGTGGCGCTATGCTTCCGGCCAAGGAGGTTTTCATGGCTACCCTACAGTCCTATCCGCAGTACGGCGGGACCTATCCCTTCACTTCAAGCATTGCAGCGGCCCTTCGGGCATCCGGCGTTACCGCGCCCCACACGGAAAAGGCCTGGTCAGATCCCATGCTCATGGGGCTTTCGGGCGGAATCGTCTTTGGCTACTTCATCTTTGCCTACGAAGGTGTGGACCAACAGGTGAACCTGCTCACGCGCAACACCTTTGATGGCTACGGCTGGGACGCGGTCACGCGCAGATTGGGAGTGGTGCAGGAGCTGTTTCAGAGCAGCAGCGCAGACAAGGCGCGGGATGCCCTGATTGCGGCCCTGGACGCAGAGACGCCGCCGATTGTGTGGGCGGATGTGTTCACGCTCGGCTATGAGACCTCGGATCTGGGTCCGGACATGTGGTCCATGCAGCCAATGGTGGTCACCGCTTACGAAGCGGGCGGGGATGCGGTGCTGGACGACAGGGCAGGATCGCCAATACGCGTTCCCGCCGATGTTCTGGACGCCGCGCGTGCCCGGGTGAAGAAGGATCGGTTCCGGATGGTTACCCTGGACCTGCCGGCCCCGCCGGATCTCCCGGTGGTCATCGCGGACAGCGTCCAGCAATGTGTAGCCCTGTTCACGGAGAAACCGCCGCAGGGCTCTGCCAACAACTTTGGATTCAAGGCCTACGAGCGCTGGATCACGGCACTGCAGAAGCCGGACAGCAAGTCCGGTTGGTTCGCGCAACTCTCGCCGGGCCGACCCCTGGCCGCGGGGCTGACAAGTGCCTTCCGCTACAGCCTGCTCCACTGGGAAGACAACACCCGCAGCGCCGACCGCGGCATCTTTGCAGCGTTCCTGGAAGAGGCCGCAACCGTCCCCGGTTTCCAGGGCCTGGCGGAGATATCGGAGCTGTTTGCGGACTGCGGACAGCGCTGGAGCGAGCTGGGTGATGCCCTCCTTCCGGACAGCATGGCTCCGCTGAAGAATGCAAAGGCCGCGATGATCGCGCGGCACACGGAGTTCCTCCGCAATGGAAACAAAAACCCGGATGTGTTGAAACAGGCGGACGCGGACCTTGCGGCCGCAATTGCGGCTTCTGCATCCCTGCTGGAAGACCCCGCCGTTGCAACGGAACTCCTTTCTGGAGTGGCGGAAGCGGTTGCGGCGGTACGGGACTCCGAGCGGGAAGCCCTGGCAGCGCTCTCCGCGCTAAGCAGCGCGTAGCCGGCCCGCCTCCGCTTTGGGCAGGCGCCGTTGGGGTCTACACTCACAAGGCGGAATCAGCACCGGCCGTCCACGAGTATCTCCGGGGAAGAATCATTGAGAAAGGCGGTTCTCCGGGAAAGGCCTGGGCCCTGGAGAGTGAGTCCCCCGGCAAGTTTGCGGGTGAGGACAAGCTCAGAGCGCAGGTCAATCGGATCCTTTCCTGAGCTCCGCAGTGCGCTGCATTGTTGGCGGCAGTATCGGCGCCTGCGTCGAAAACCCGGGGCCTCGTCCGATCTCATGGTGAGGCGGCATTTGCTGCCCGATTCCAACAAGGAGGTGCGACATGCAGTATGCACTGTTGATCTATGAGAAGGATAAGTTCCGGGACGATGTGAGCCCCGACGAATGGTCGGCCCTGATGGAGGGTCACAACGCCTTCTGGGCAAAGTACGGAGAGACCGGACGGGTGAGCGGCGCCGCGGGTCTTGAGAGCCACCGAACCGCTACCAGCATGCGCTATGGCGGAGAAGAGTACACCGTCACGGACGGGCCCTTTGTGGAAACCCGGGAGGTGCTCGGTGGCTTCTACGTGGTGGAAGCAAAGGACCTGGACGAGGCCATGGCCATTGCGCGGGATATCCCGGTGGGCCCGGGAGACGGCATTGAGATTCGGCCGGTGTTGCCAACCAGCGAATCCGGGGACAACGCCGCCGAGGGTTAGGCTGTGAGTTCTGATCGCGCCCAAGCGTCATCGCTGGCAGGCATCTACCGCGAGCACGGCCCCCGCGTGCTCGCGTGGCTGGTTCGCCGCCTGGGCGGAGACGTTGAGCGAGCAGAAGACGCGCTGCACAGCGCAATTGAACAGGCCATCCGGCAATGGGCTGAGGCGGGGATGCCCGCCTCTCCCGCGGGCTGGCTTGCAACGGCTGCCTGGCGCCGCGCAATTGACGGCATCCGCAAGGACAGCAAGCAGGTCCCGCTGGATGAGGAGTTGCTCCCGGATCCGGCACATGATTCCGCCGATTCCGGCATCCCGGGGCCCGGTGGCATCCCGGATGATCGCCTTGGCCTGATATTCATGTTGTGCCACCCGGCTCTGGACCCGGCCGTTCGCGTGCCGCTAATCCTGCAACACATCATGGGTTTCACCGCAATTGAGATCGGCCGGGCCTTCCTGCGGGCTCCGCCGACCGTAGGGCAACAGCTGGTGCGCGCTAAGAGAAAGATCCGCGCTGCTGGGATTCCGCTCCGTGTTCCTGATGCCGCAGAGCTAACGGATCGGCTGCCCCCGGTCCTGGAGGCCATCTACCTGGTGTTCAGTGAAGGCTACAGCGCAACCCGCGGAGAAGAAGCAACGCGGGACTCACTGTGCGAGCAGGCGATTGATCTTGCATGGCTTGTGGAACACCTGCTGGACCGCGAGCGCCTGACAGACGGACTTCCGGAGGCACGCGGTCTGCTTGCGCTGATGCTTCTGCACAACGCCCGGCGTCCCGCCAGGACTGACGCAGCCGGCGCGGTAGTGACCCTGGAAGAGCAGGACCGCAGTTTGTGGGACACAAAGGCAATTGCTGCGGCCACCGCCCTCCTGGACCGGGCTGTTGCGGCCCGGCGGCCGGGCCCGTACCAGGTTGAAGCTGCCATCGCAGCACTCCACGCCAATGCTGCGAGCTATGCAGAAACTGACTGGGAGCTGGTCCTGCTCCTGTACAACAGGCTCCTTGGCTTCAAGCCGTCCCCAGTGGTAGTGCTCAACCGGGCGGTGGCGCTTGCCCGCGTGCGGGGCCCGGAGGCAGCGCTTGCTTCACTGGAGGTGGTGCGCCGTGACCCGGCGCTCGCGCGCTTTGGGCCGTTGCCCCTGGTGCTCGGCGATCTGTACGAGCAGTGCGGACAGCAAGCCCTGGCAGCAGAGCACTACCGCCGTGCCGCCGAACTCCTGGGCAACGCGGCGGAGCGCCGGAGCGTGGAAGCCCGGCTGCAGCGCCTCGCCGCCGCTGGACCCGGCGCTTCCTGATCCTGCCGGCGACCCCTGCGCCGGCTACTGACTCTGCAGCCTACTGAAGCGCCGCCCGGTTGATCCGCTGAATCCGTCCATCCTCAAGTGCCACTACAACGGAGTCCGCAAGCAGAATTGGGCGGGCGCCGGCGGCCGGCGCGTCCAGGGTGAAGGAACCAATGAGCGCACCGTTGGAAAGCCGCCGCACCTGCAGCACCCCACCCCGGGTAACGTAGGCAAACTCGCCGCCGCGTTCGGCGGGTGGGGTTCCGGCGTCCGACAGCGCAGGGAATAATGGCGCGCCGGTCGGGCTGAAACCGTAGATGATGTACTCGACAAGGGCCGGATCTCCGGTAGCGACAAGTACCCCCGCGTTGGTGGCAAGCGGATCAGTAAAGACAGTTCCCGAGAGGCTCTGTGTCCACGCCACTCCCAATGCAGGGATATTGACTGCCACGAACAGACCCTGACGCCCGGCAAAGTACAACTGGTCTCCGGCAAGCGCTGGGCGGTGCACCAGGGGCTGGGTGGCGTCTGTCTCCACAAACCGAACGGCTTCCCGCATTGAAACCGAAATGATGTAGAGCTTCCCTTCGTTATCAACGATGTAGACCTCATCCCCACGCGCCGCCGGTGCCATGGTTGTCCCGGCATTGATGGGAATGCTCGCCGTCTCCGCACCAATCACCAGGTCAAGCGCCTGATCCTTGGGATAGGCATAGCCTCCCGGAATCGGGACAACCCGCTGCCCAAACAAATGGGAGCCGTCCGCCGGCACCGGCTGGCTAGCTATGACAGCCCCGGTTGCGGCATTCAGCCGAACCAGGCTGCTCCCGCCGGAGAGGATGACATCGTTTCCGGATACAACCGGGATGGAGTTTTCGTTGGGGTCATTTCCGGAAGGTCTGGTCCACAGCAGTTCCCCGGAGCCGGAGACGCGGGCAACAGTCCCGTCCGCCCACGCAAGGACAAGGTCACTTCCCAGGGGAACCAGGGAGCGCACCACCTGGAGCGCGGAGCGGTCATTGGACCACAGCACCTCCAGGGGCGAAAGCTCAAACGTGAACTCATCCGGCCCCTCGGGATCCACCCGCAGCACTTCAGACCGTGGGCGGAAGCCGTCCGATGTGATTGAGATTCGGTAGCTGCGTCCTTCCTCCAGCTCCACGGTTCCCCCACCCCGCAGGGTGGCGACTTCCGGAATCCGGAGGACCGCGCTTGAAGGCGTGACTCGGAACCTCAGGCTGCGCAGGGCGGGCCCGGTCTCTTCCGTCCGGCGAACCGCCACATCCTCGGCATCGGTATCAGCAGCAGAATCGGCATCGCTACCGCGGACATCAGCGTTCTCATCCTCGCGCTCCGTAGCATCGGCGGTCCGCTCGGTGGCGCCGTCCGCCGGCCTTGTGCCCGAATCCTCGGTGTCATCGATAGCTTCTTCGGCATCGGCTTGATCGGTGTCGTCCTGCTGAATCCCCACCTCGGGCGCGAGCGGGACACGTAGTTCGCGCCCGCTTCCGTCCAGGCGCACCGTGAAGCGCCGGGAAATGAACCCTGCGGCATCAACCTGAACTTCCACCCGAGCGTTGGCTGGGAGCAGCGCGGCAAGCTGCCCGCGAGCGCTCCTGCCATCAGCAAGGCGTATCTGTGCATCTGCGGGGATTGCTGTCAGCACCAGGCGAACACGCTGCGGGGCCGGGGGCTCCCCGTCCGCCGCCTGACCATCGTCCGCGGGCGTGCCAAAGACCACGGGCTCAGAGAGCTGATCCAGGCGCGCAAGGCGGGACTGGTTCTCCGGCGCAACTGGCTGGGGGGTGGCTTCCGGGCGAGCTTCCTGGGCTCTTGCGCTAACACCGGATGCCAGCTCAGCAACCGCGGTGCCGTCCTGACGGAGCGCATCAGCAAGGTCCTCTACTTCCTCCCTGACTGCCTCCGCCAGAGTCCCGCTGCTTTGCCGGACCGAAAGCTGCTGGCCCGGCTCTACCAGGGATACGGCGGCGGCAAGCACGGCCTCCAGCGCGGAGCGGGCGGCGGGGTCCTCGTCCGGGGCACTGGTGATCTCATCCAGCTCCGGAATGGTTTCTCTCACAGCTACCGAGCCCTCGGAGACGGCAACGGTGGTTTCACCGTCGGCAGCCACGCTCACGAGGAACTCCGTTCCGCGGACTCCGCCCACGGCGGTCCGGGTGTGAATCGCGTAGCGGTCCCGGGAACCAAGCTCGGCCACGCGGGAGAGGACGTTGCCCTGCTGCAAGCCAACACGAACGGATTGTGGGTCGCCGGCCAGCGCAAGCTCCCGCAGGGTCACGGTGGTTTGGGAGTCCAGAAGGATCGTTGCAAGCGCGCCAAGCTGGACCTCCGCAAGCGAATCCGGTCCCACACGGATGCTGTCTCCGAGGTCCACCACCATTCCGATGTCGGCTGGCGCTTCCGAGCCTGCCGGTCCCACCCGGACATCGCCGGCGGCAAAGACAAGGATTGCCTGGGGTAGCGACGGGAGTTCAAGCGGCTGTGCCTCGGTTTCTGTTATTGCCGGCGGGGCTTCCGAGCCGGACGGAACCTCTTCCTCAACAACGGCAGAGGCGTCGGCAGCAGGGCGGGCCGAGTCAGCGGGAGGTCCGTCAGCGTCCGCTCCTCCACAGCCCACCAGGACGATGACCAGCGAAAGGATCCCTGCGATTGGTGCAAGACGCATATCCAATAGTTGCAGATATCTCGCTGAGGTTCAATAATGAAGCATGCGCTGCGCTCGTCTTTGCAAGGTATTTCTCTCACTGACGGTTGCTTTCCTTGCGGGGTGTACCTCTCTCCCGCTTCCCGGTTCCCACGATGAGAGCCTGTTGGTGATTCCCCTGCGCTGGGACACCTACGATGGTGGAGGAGTACGGGGAAACGCGGTGCAGCTCACCCTCAGCCTGAATGGGAGCAACCGAACCTACTCCGAGTCCGCGCCGGCGGGCTCATCACTGATCAGCTTTGCACTGCCACCGGGGCAGTACCGCGTAGAGAGTGCGCTGGTTCTGTACACGGTTGTGGATGGAAACGATCTGGAGCAGGAGCAGATCGGGGGAATGCGTGGCCGGGCAATCCTCGTTGGAGACCTGCAGGTCATTGTCTGGGACGGCGCAATAGAGGTGGAGTACGACGGGTGGATCACAGCAAGCAACGCTCCAACCGGCGCCGTTAGCCGGCTGGCGGTGAGCAATCAGCTGAGAAGCGATCCGCGTTGGGCTGCCTGGGAAACCCACCGCCGCGTGGGGTTTGCAAGCGGAGGCTGATTGGGCCCGGCTACAGGTCCTCCACCGGGCGCACCGCCTGGTATCGGTTCCGGTCCCGGGTCTGCACCCAGCCCCGGCGCGCATCATAGGCACCAGCGGTCAGCCTGATCCCAAGCCCACCGAGCATGAGAAGCTCGGGCGCAAGGATCTGCGCCTGCTCCCACATCCCGTTGAGCACGTCCCCAAACTCGCCCGTGATTTCCACCTGCAGCGGGGTTGGCGCGAAGTCTGCGGGTCTGTTCTGGGATATCTGCCAGGCACCAATCACCAGTGCGTCCGCGGCCAGACCCGCCAGAAAAAGACCAAAGTGGAACCGGCCTCCGTAGAGGTGTCCGAACACCGGTGGCACCGCGGTAGTCCCGATCAGCGCGGGGTAGTAGTAGTCCGCGTACGCTTCCGGTAGACCAATCACCGTCTGATAGCCGACAAGCCCGATTCCCAGAACCGGTGGGACGACGCCGGTGATGAGCCCCAGCCGGTTGGCTGTACGGAGGCTCCGCCATCGGTCCGGGTCTACCTCGTAGGTGGTGCCGATCTCAAAGGCCTGCAGCTCCCGGACCGCAGTCCGGCGCGCAACGGCAAAGTCTGTGGAAAGAAGCAGGCTGTTGGTGAGCAGGTAGGAAGTCACTCCAACGCCAAGGACACCACCGCCCAGGATGACCCGGGAGATCAACCAGTTTCGTTCAACGTCGGCGCGCGCGGATGCAATGTCGTCCCCGAGTCCTAGACCTGTGTAGTCGGCAAAGGCGGCGTCAGCAATGCCGGCAAAGAGGTCCGCGCCGACAAATGCTCCGAGGGAGAGCCCGAACGCCACGGCACCGGAGGTGAAACTTCCCACCACCCGAGCAGGGCGGATGGAGTCCTCCACAATTTCCATTCGTTGCCGCGCGGTGGCAGCGGTTTCCTGACGGAGCTGGAAGTCCCGGCCAAAGTCTGCGACGGCAAGCGACTGGATTGAGGGCCCGGTGGGTCGCAATACCTGGAGCCTGTCGCCAAAGGTGTCTGCAACAACAAGAGTCCCGTCACCGAGCACATGAATTCCTCCCGGTGCCCGAAACTCGCCCTCACCGGTCCCGAATCCACCAATGACAGAGAGCCGCTCTCCGCTGGCCCCGTAGCGCCAGACCTGGTGGGTGACCGGCCTGACGATGTAGATGTTCCCAAGATCATCAACGCCAACTCCGGTTCCGCCGGCGCTCCCCGGAAGGGTCACCGTTGACGCAAGGCGGCCAAGGGTGTCCACCCGGATGACGGTCTCTGACTCCGAACTGAAGATGTGCAACAGATCCCGGGGTCCGTAGGCCAGAGCGGTAGGCGCCCCTCCGAGGTCCGCAAGACGTTCGATGAAGCTCGCCTCAACCGCCGCATCCCGCTCGCCTTCCGGGTCCAGGACCATCACCTGGTCTCCCTGCAGCACGTAGAGTTCTCCGGTCTCGGCGATAGCAAGCAGGCGGTTGCCCTCCGCGTTGTGCAGCGCCTGGTTCACTGGAATTGCTTCCAACTCTTGGAACTCCCCGCGATACCGCAGGATCTCTCGCGCACCGGTCCAGGTCACATGGAGCACGTCGTTGGGGTCTAGCGTCAGCGAGACGTAGCGGTTCCGGGGAATGGTGGGCGTTACCACCGCCTGCTGCACCAGCTCCTGGTCCAGCAGAAACAGACTGATTCCGCGCACCCCGCTTCCCACAAGCACGTAACCACCAGGGACCGGTGTGACTGCCCGCGGTTGGGTGAACCCGCTGAAAGGCCGCGTGATGGCAACATCAAAGGGCGCGGCAATGAGGTTTGCATAGCGCTGATAAACCGCCTCAGCCGCTGCAAAGTCCGGGTTGTCCGCGTAGTACAGCGAATCCGCCTCTGCACGGAGGGTTTCCAGGGAGGCGGTAGTCCGCTCGGTGGCCTCGGCAAGCACGCCGGAGCCAATCTCCTGCAGTGTGGTGTCGTTCCCGGCAAGGCGGGTCAGGGCCTGGAATTCGGCCAGGTCCAGGATGGCATCCTCAATCAGATCGGGATTCTGCGCGATCTCCAGCAGCTCTTCCCCCCGCCTGCGGAGAAAGCTGATTTCCTCTTCCGTGGCAGCCGGGATAGCAAACTCAACGCGGGTTGTCCGGTCCTCAAATATCTCTACCTGTTGCCGGTAGATCACCGTCTCTCCCAGAAGCCGGTCCTGTCTGATGGTGAGTTCATAGCTCCCGTTGAGAACGTTCTGGAGGTCCGTCTCCGGATTCCGGATCCGCGTCTGATCCAGGAAGACGTCAAAGAGTCCTTCACCGTCCACCAGGACAATCTCCAGCTCGCCAAAGCCAACGCGGACATCACTGAACTCACTGACCAGGGCAACGGTAATCTCATCGGCCGCATCAAAGACCGCAAAGATGCTTCGGGCAACCGCGGTCGGCGCAAAGCGGACTCCCTGCTCTTCTGCGGAGTACAGGTTCAGGCGGAACTCAAGCTGACGCTGGTCATTTCGGATCAGGTTACCGTAGATCACCTCTTCAAACGGGGCGGACTCTACAAGCAAGGCGATCTGCTGCTGGTCCTCTATATCTACAGAGGCAAGTGCGGGTTCGTCATAGACCTCGGTCACGGCAAAGTCACCCAGAAGACGCAGGACCAAACCAACGCTGTCGCTGACGGTGCGGGCAACCGCGTCGTAGGCGGGCTCCCCGCTGTCATTGCGCATTGGCACAATGGCAATGCGCGGCCGGAAATCGCCCTCCGCCTCACTCTCCTGCGCAAAGAGCCCACTGACAGGAAGCAGAACCAGAATCAGGCCGCAGAGGCCGGCCAATACCGTTGCGGATCCATGCATCACAGGCTATTGTACCTTTGGAGTTTCAAATGAACAATGCGCAGTCGGGCAGACGGAGGTACATCTTGCGGGTATTGGGCCTCGCTGGCCTGCTTCTGGCGGGATTCGCGAGCTGCTCCCTGTTTGAATACCCCCAACCCCTCAACAATCCGGCCGACCCGGATCTCAACTACCGCTACGTGGGTGAGCTGAACAATCGCCTTGGACCGGACTTTTACGGAGGTGTACCCCGTCCACGGGATGCAGAGTGGCACGCGGCAACACAGCAGCTCTTCTTTGTGAGTGATCTGACCTCACGCCTGTACGCGCAGGGTCTCAGTGACGATGCCCCTGTCTCAGTGGCTCTGCCGCGCGAGCTGGAGATCGATGCCGATATCGCCCTCTGGAACAACGGTCCGGACCTGCACGTGTTCGTGAGTGCTGGTCAGGTCCTGCTCCGTGCGGTCATCTCCGGGGGTGAGCAGCTTCAGAACGCTGTGATCTCAGAGGTGAACCTGGGTTCCGATTGGGACGCAGAAATCTTTGGCATAGAGACCTTGAACGACTCTGGTGATCTGTACCTTGCGTTTTTCTCCGACGATGGCCCGGGAATCCTGCAATACGACCCTGAAGCGGATGACGTACTGATCAGCCGGCTCATTCCGGACATGAACGATAGTGTCTCCGGGAACCGTGGCGGCTTTGCCGTGACGGACAACTACCTTGCGGTATCCCGATCTGCCAACGGGATCCTGCGCATCAGCCGGGCAGGCTTCTCCTCCGGCGGAGACTACGATCCCTGGACCTTCACCGAATTCGGCGGAACGGTCTCCGCTGCAGCCGGCAGCGGGGGAGCCAGTGGTTGGGAGGGCGCCCTGGACCACCTGCCGGGGACCCCGGACACCATTGTGGCGCTCCGGGATAGCGGCACGTTTGGTCCTGCCGCTGTCATTAACCTTGCCAACACCGTATCACCGCTGGTGAGCGCGCCGGGCACCCTTGGCAGTTATCAATTCGTCGAAAGCGTGCCCGTGGCCGCGCGCACAACTGGTGACTATCTGGTTGCGGACAGCTTTGGGCGCGTCGTCCGGGATCTCTCCAGCGACACCGTGGAGATCTCCTGGCCGGACCCGGATGCCGGCGCGTTTGCCGGGCCCCTCCTGATCACCTCGGACGAGCTGGGGACCGTCTTCATCTATGACAACTTCCTGGGGAGCGTGGTCCGAATTGACCCGAACGGCGTGAGAACCCGTGTTCTGCCGCTGGGTAGCTTGGGCATCGTGTCCACAATCTCGGCACGTGAAGGCCGCTTTGCGCTCTACGAGGAGTCCGGAATAGATGAGGTGAGGCTCTACAATTACGTCGGTGCAACGCTGGAAACCTGGACTCCGCCGGATCTGTTAAATCGGCGCGTAGCCGTTGCACCCCTTGAGCCCGGGCTGCCGGAGGCCTACTGGATGAGCGCCGATTCCTCCACTGCGGAGCTCACACCCCTGCAGAGTGGAGGCTCGCTTGGGACTACCGTACCGTTGCAGACCGACGGAGCAGACCTGAACGTGGGAGCCTTGGCAGTTATCGCAGGTGAGACATCAGAAGTGTATGTGGGACTGTCCGCATTCCTGGGGGATTCCAGAGAGTCCGGGGTCTTCCTTGCGAACTTCACTGATGGTTCGCTCACTCCAGTCTTGGGCTCGCTGGCTGGCGGGGAGGGCGTGCGAGAACTCGATCCGGAAGAGCCCCCCGACTCCGCGGATGTGCAGGCCCTGGCCTACCGCAGCGGCTTTCTGTGGGCGCTCATTGCCGAGTTTGCTGCGGCGGTACGCCTGACGCCCCAGGGGGACATCCGCGGTAGCATGTCAGTAGGTAAGGATACCAGTGGCCTTGGCACCTGGACCAATCCGGGGACCGTCATCAACCGCAGAGACTACTTGGAAGGCAGCCTGGCAATTGACGGCAGCGCCAACCTGCTGTTCGCAGATCGGTTTGAACCGTACATCCAGGTCTTTGAGGCGTACTAGGTCGGGCGCAGAGATTCGGCACAAGCACGGGAATGCGCCATGGGCCGGCCGCAGATCGAGCCGATCGGGATCTCGCGGAGGATCGCAGGCGCCAGCAAGACAGCTGTCACAAAAGGGGATAGAATGTCCTATAGCCCTTGGATTGGAGTCCGCCATGCGTTTTTTTTCCACCGGTTCCTGCAAAACTGCACGCTTTCTGAAGCTCGGCATTCTTGCCGCCCTTGTATTCAGCCTGTCCAGCTGTGACATCATTACAAGTCTTTTGCTTGACGCGCTGCTGAGCGGCGGCGTCGCTGAGGACGCCTACGAGTTTGATGATGACGCTGCCAGCGCCAACCAGCTTGATCTGTTCCTCTACTCCACCACGCCCTCCTTTGGTCACTCCCTGACGTCTGGTGACCAGGACTGGTTTGTGATGGATGTTCCTGCCGGCTTCATCACTACAATCAACACGGTATCAGCAGGTGGCAATGACGTTGACACAACGCTCACCTACTACGTTGACCAGCCGTTTTCCTCCGCCACCGGCTTTGACGATGACGGCGGGGACAACACTTACTCTAGTCTCACCTACACCAATGACTCATCCACGGATGTCACGCTGTACGTGGTCGTTGAGGGTTTCAGCGAGACCTCCAGAGGCGACTATGACCTGGAGGTAGCGGTAAACGACTTCTTCTTCTGGACCAACACCTCAACCGGATTCAACAACGCAGTTGACTTGGGCGATCCGTTCACCGGCGTGGCCTTCCAGCCCGTCTCCCTCTCGGCGAACGACAACGACTACTATGTCATTCAAACCTTTGCTGGGGACGTTGTGACAGTTGAGACGTTCGCCGTTCTGCAGGGGATCGACGACGTTGATACCGTGGTGGACGTCTACGACTACGCATTCAACTTTGTGGCCAGCAACGATGACAGCGAGACGGGGTTATACTCCCAGCTCAGCTTCACATCCAGCTTCAATGACGTCTACTACATCCTCGTCAGAGGCTTCAGCGCAACCTCTGCCGGCTACTACGGAATTGTGGTGGACGCTGACTAGGTCTGACGTGCCCTACCCACTGGAGGCCCCCGCACACCGCGGGGGCTTTTTTGTGCCGCCGGCCGAAAACCCCTATCCCCGGGAGCTCGCCCAGTCCACATAGCCGGTGGTGGTTGCGATCACGGGACTCCTCCCCGTGGGGACGTTTGCCATGGAAAGCATGGGCCCAATCCACCGCGGCACACCGGGGAGCTGCAGCCTGGAAGCCAGTGACAACGCGGAGGACACGGCGGCGGCGGGAACCGGGACAAGCCGCACACCTCGGGCGGATAGGTAGAGCCTGGAAAAGTCGGTGCCGCTGACCTCCTGGGGCCCGGCAATCTCCACCCGCGGCTCGCCGCCGGCAAAGCCCGGGGTCAGAGCATCGGCAAGGACTGCGGCGAGGTCAGCCGCGTGGACCGGCGCAAAGCGCGTGGGCAGCAGGGGAAGCGGCAAAACGGGAAACCGTTGGAGCCATCGGAGCACCCGGACCAGCTCACTGCCATTGCCAAAGCCAATGCCGGGAGCCAGCACCACGGAGGAAATCCCTGAGTCCAGGACCACGCGTTCGGCACGGGCCTTGGTCCACGCGTAGGGCGCGGCGCTTTCCTCGGTGACACCCAGGGCGCTGACCTGCACCAGGCGCACCGCGCGCTGCTCGCGGGCAACCTGAACCAGGTTCCGGGCACCGCGGAGGTGTACCGCCAGGTAGCGCGCACGGTTGCCCGCTGGCAAGAGGGGGCTGAGAGCCACCAAGTTAATGATGCTGTCGGCGCCCCTGAGAGCCCGGCGCAAGCTTGCGATGTCGGTGATGTCAGCGCGGACGTGGTCCGGGTGAGACAGGCTGCGCCGGGAGATAGTGCGCAGCGTCCGGCCGCGGCGCCGGAGTTCGGCACAGACATGGCTCCCGATGAAGCCGGTGCCCCCAAGAACAGCGGTGAGCCCCACGCTCAGCTCAGTCGCACCCGCGGATTGAGCAGGGCAAAGAGCAGGTCTGCCACAAGATTCGCAAAGGAATAGAAGAACACAATGATGACCGAAATCGCCTGAAGGACTGGCAGATTTTTCTGGCTGACCGCGGTGACCAGCAGACTCCCGATGCCGGGATAGTTGAACACGTTCTCAATCACCACCAGCCCGCCCATGAGCCACCCGATAGAGAGCGCAATGACCGCAATTGTCGGCAGGAGTGCGTTCCGGAGTGCGTGCCCAAACACCACGCGCCGCCACGGCAGGCCCTTGAGCCTTGCTGTGCGGACGTAGGGCTTGCGAAGCTCCTCCAGCATTCCCGCGCGGGTCATTCGGGTGATGTAGCCCACCAGCACCAGGCTTGCCGTGATTGCAGGCAGGATCAGGACCCCGAGCCAGGCCCCGGCGCTCATGCTGGAAGACACCAGGGACGTTGTTGGAAACCAACCCAGCCCGAGCGCAAAGACGTTGATAAGGACAATTCCGGTTACAAACTCGGGGAGTCCTACCACGGAAAGCGACATCACCGAGATCGTGGAGTCCACCCAGGTGTTTTCCCTCAAGGCTGCCAGCACCCCAAGGAGCAGGGAAAGCGGAATGGCAATCAGGAGGGTTAGCCCCGCAAGCCGAAGGCTGTTTCCCAGGCGCGCGAGAACCAGGGGCCGCACGGGTGGAGACCCCGCGGTGAACGAACGTCCCCAGTCAGCGGTGACAAAGCCTCCCAGCCATCGCGCGTACTGCACCAGGGGAGGTGCGTCCAGGCCAAACTGCTCATTGAAGCGCTCTATGGCGGTAGCTGATGCGTCCCGGCCCAGGACCAGGCGTGCGATATCACCGGGGAGCAGATTGGTCAGCGCAAAGATGATGAAGGAGGTGACCAGCAGGGTGAGCAGGAGCAGGAAGACCCGGCGAATCAGGTAGCGCGTCACTGTGGGACCACAGCTGGCCTTCCAGCGTTCTGAAGCCTTCGCAGCTCTTCCAGGGGGTAGTGACAGCGGATCTCATGACCGTTGTCATCGGTCCGAACCGGCGGCGCGTCAGTTTCGCAGATGCTTCCAATCTTGCGCGGGCAGCGCGTATGGAACGAGCATCCACTCGGTCGGTTTCGCGGGCTCGGCACCTCCCCGTCCAGGGCAATGGGCTCGTGAGCGCGCGCGGGGTCCGGCAGGGGAGCAGCAGAGAGCAGCGCCTCGGTGTAGGGGTGGGATGGGAAGGCCAGCACATCCGCGTTGCTCCCCTGCTCCACGATCTCCCCGAGGTACATGACCGCAATGTGATCCGCAAGGTAACCGACAACTTCCAGATCGTGGGAAATGACCACGTAGGATGCGCCTTCCCGGGCGCGGAGGTCTTTGAGCAGGTTGAGGATGACCGCCTGCACCGACACATCCAGAGAGGAGGTCGGCTCATCGGCAACAATCAATGCCGGGCTGGCGGCAAAGGCCCGTGCCACGGCAACCCGCTGCTTTTCTCCGCCGGACAGCCGAGACGGAAGGCGTTGCGCGTACTCCGCGGTCAGACCAACCGCCTCCAGCAGCTCATTCACCCGATTCCGGATCTGGCCCGCGTCCGTGCGCTGGGCTGCGAGCTTCTTGAGCGTCCTTCCGATGGTCTCACCCACAGTGAGCCAGGGGTTCAGCGAGTCGTTGGGATTCTGGAAGATAATCCGCAGGTTTCGCAGCACCTCCCGGTCCCGCTCGCGCAAGCGAAGACCGATGGATCTCTGCTGCAGCTGCAGCGTGCCGGTGTCCGCCTCCGCCAGAGCAAGGATTGTCCGCGCAAGCGTGGTCTTGCCGCTTCCGCTTTCTCCGACAATCCCAAAGGTGCTCCGCTCGTTCACGCGGATGGAAACATCGTTGAGAGCCTGGACGCCGTCCGGTTTGCGGCCCGTGAGCTGCTGTGCCAGATTGGGCTCTCCGTAACGCTTTGCCATGTCCCGCGCTTCCAGGACCATGGCGCGGCGGGGTGCCGGGCTTGCCTGGGAGGCCACGGGAGGCCGCAGCGGATCCAGCTTGCCCGCGGTTATCTCTTCCCACCGCCAGCAGCGGATGAGCCTTCCGTCCCGGGTCTGCTCCAGTGGCGGTTTCTGCGTGCGGCACTGCTCGGTAGCAAGCGGACAGCGCTCGGCAAACACGCAGGCTCCGCCGCGCTCCGAAAGGGACGGGGCAACGCCCTCAATGGTTGCAAGCCGGCTCTCTTCACCGCTGGCGGCGGAGGGCAGGCAGGCGAGCAAACCGGCCGTGTAGGGATGGCGGGGCCGGGCAAAGAGCTCGGACACCGGCGCGCTCTCCATTACCTCCCCGGCGTACAGGACGGTGACGTAATCGCAGAGCTGGGCCACGGTCCCCAGATCGTGGGACACGTAGAGCGCCGCGGCCTGCTCCTCGTGGATCAGGTCCCGCAACAGGTCCAGGATCACGGCCTGCGTGGTAACGTCCAGGGCGGTTGTCGGCTCGTCCAGCACAACCAGGCGTGGCCGAGTGCTGAGTGCCATGGCAATCATGACACGCTGCAGCATCCCGCCGGAGAGCTGATGGGGATAGCGGCGCACCACCTGCTCCGGATCGGCAATCTGCACGTGCCCCAGCGCCTCAATCGCCCTTGCCTCCGCCTCTTCAACCGCGAGCCCCAGATGGTGGCGGGTCACCTCCGTCATCTGTCGCACAATTCGCAGACTGGGGTTGAGTGCGTCCATGGGGTTCTGCGGCACCAGGGAAATGCCCGCACCCCAGATCTGCTCAATCTCCCGCTGGCTGGCGCCCTGCAGTTCGGTGCCGCCAAAGCGGATGCTCCCGCCGGTGATCCTGGCGTTCGGCGCAAGGTAGCGCATCATTGCCAAGCCAAGCGTGGACTTGCCGCTTCCGCTTTCACCCACCAGGCCGTGGATCTGCAGCGGGTTGATCTGGAGGTTCACATCTCGGATTGCGTTGAGCCAGCTCCGACCGATGCGGTACTCGATGTTGAGGTCTGTTACCTGCATGACCGGTTCGTTGCCGTTTTGCGCGATCGCGGGCGTACTCATGCGGGGTCCTCAGGAGTCCTCATTCCGGAGAATGCGGCGTAGCCCGTCCGACATCAGATTCACACTGATAATCAGGAGCGCAATTCCCAGGACGGGGTACCACAATTCCCACGGTGCGTCGGCAATCTGGGTCCGGGCGTCCAGCACCATCCGGCCCCATTCCGGGGACGGAGGCTGCACGCCGAGGCCGAGGAAGCCGAGGGAGGTAACCAGGATGATGCCGTAGGAGAGCCGGAGGGAGGCCTCTACAACCAGGGCTGGGAGCACGCTGGGGAGGATCTGGCGGAACAGGATGTGGCCGAGGCCTTCCCCGCGCAGGCGCGCTTCCTCAATGTAGCCGCTCTCGCGAACGGAAAGTGTCGCGCTGCGGGCAACGCGAGAGATGATGGGAATGTAGAGAATCACAATGACAATGGTCAGACTGATGTTGCTCGGGCCAATACCCTGCACTACCGCACGCGGCGATGCCTGGAGCAACGGTACGATGGTGGAAATCATCACCAGGGCCAGCACCATCGCAGGGATGGAAATGAGGCTGTCCAGGATTCGGGACACAACGTCGTCCAGCACACCACCGACAAAGCCGATCAACAGCCCAATGCTGGTACCGAGCACTACAGAGATCAGCGTGGCCACAAGCGGAAGACCAATGGTTTCCCGGGCACCCCAGAGCATCCGGCTCAGAATGTCCCGGCCGCGCTGATCCGTGCCAAAGGGGAATTCTGCGGACGGTGCCTGAGAGATCAGCGCGCCCCGGCTTTCCAGGCCCAGATCCGTTCCCCGGATGATCTGGTCAAACGGCCATGGGGCAAACACGGGTCCAAAGAGGGTCAGAATGACAAAACCCAGAACACCGATGGTTCCAACCAGCGCAAGCGGGCGGCCGACCAAAGTCCGCAGTGCGGACGGTCGGCGCCGCGCCTGCCGGGAAGCAGCAGGAGCCATCGCGGGCTCCTGCGCTTCTTGGGCAGAGTTCGCCATTTCCGTTAGCGGATGCTGACTCCGCGGAAATCGGTGCGGCCGGGGAAGGAGTGCATGTCCAGGTCCTGAATCCGGTTGCTGTACGCGCCAACAACGGGTCGGAAATAGGGAATCAGGATGGGGCCTTCCTCCCGGAAGATACCGCTGATCTCATCGTAGATCTCCGCGCGCTCCTGGATCTCAGCAACCTGGGAGGCCTCGGATGCCAGCGCATCCAGCTCTGCGTTTGACCACGCAGCCTCATTGAACGGAGCCCCGGTGATGTAGGCAACGCTCAGATACTCCTGCGGGGTCGGGCGTGCGCCCCAGGCGGTCATGCCAAGCTGGGTGTTGATCCAGTTGTTGTCGCCCTCGGCGTAGTACACGTTCTCCGGTACCACGTTCAGCTCAACAAAGATGTTTGACTCCTGCCACTGCTGCTGCAGGAACTCAGCAACAAGCCCATATTCAAAGGTGTCACCCACGTAGAAGGGCACCTCAATGACGGCCTCGCCGTTGCGCTCAGCGACGTAGCCGTTGCCAGTTCCGTCCGCCAGAACCTCTGCAATGAGCTCGCGTGCGCGCGCGGGGTCAAAGGGCTGGTTGTCCTGCGGGTTGTACAACTCGCCGTAGGTGGGACCGATGGGGTCGTTATTGCCCACGGTGCCCGCTCCGTCCAGGACGTCCTGGTTGATGAGCTCGCGGTCTGTGGCAAACTTAAAGGCCTGGCGGATCCGAACGTCTTCACCAATGGAGCCTTCATCGGCCCGAACGCGGATGACGGGGTGGGTGTTGGTTGGACGGTTGATCACGGTGGCGTCCTCAACACGGCCGAGGGCTGCCTGGAGGTCATCCGGAACCTTGATAATGAAGTCCAGGACACCACTGCTGAACGCATCCAGCTGGGACTGATCGTCATCAAAGAAGATCAGCTCAATGGCGTCCAGCTCCGGCCCGGGGCCCCAGTAGTTTTCACGGGCAACAAAGGTTGCGCTTTCGTCGGGCAGGTAGTTGTCCAGGACAAAAGGACCGGTTCCGTTGAAGTTGAGGTAGGGGTCCGCGCCGTCTGCAATCACGTTTACCTCGTCCACCGGCGTGTCGGCGGAGAGAACCATTGCAAAGCGGCTTGCCACGCCAAACAGGAAGTCTGCGTTGGGCTGCTGCAGCGTGAACACGGCCGTGAGATCGTCTGCGGCCTCCACCGTCCAGGTGGGATTCTCATCAGCGTCAACGCCAAGGAGCGCAACAATGGACGATCCGGCGGTCACAAGGCGCTCAAAGGTGTAGACCACATCTTCTGCACCAAAGCTGCTGCCGTCCTCAAAGGTGACGCCATCCACCAGGTTGAACGTGTAGGTCAGCCCGTCCTCGCTGATGTCCCAGCTACCGGCCAGGCTAGGCTCAAGGGTTCCGTCGGGCAGAATCTCAATGAGGTAGTCGTACTGCAGCCGGTTGAACATGACCTCGGGGTCGTTTGCGCCCAGAGCCGGATCAATGGTGGTGAGCTTTCGAAGGCCAACCCGAAGCACCTGCTCTGGCGCAGCGCCATCAGCGGCTTCGGCTGCACCGCCGGCAAATAGTGCCGAGGGTGCAAGCAGCACCAGAAGGATCGCACCGATCCTTCGAAGAGAAGCGAAAACTGTCATGGAGTTCCTCCAGAATGCGGATCAGTAGATCCACCGCCGGGTCTTGGTTTTCTCCGTGTAGCAACAGAGTGGCACCCGACTTAACCAAAATATAATGACACAGGAATCCAACGGCGATAACCCCGAGACCCGAGTTTTCGGGCGCCGGGGCAGATTTCGGGGTTAGTCCGCGGTCTTCCTGCTGGAAATGTCACACCAGACGGCCAGGAGGAGGATTGCACCACGGACGATCATCTGAACATCAGAGGACAGATTCATCAGGCTCATGCCGTTGTTGACGCTGGCCATGAGCAATGCCCCAACGATGGCACCAAAGATGGTGCCCTCGCCGCCACGGACCGAGGTTCCACCAATGATCGTCGCGGCAATGGTGTCCAGCTCAACCAGGGTTCCGGCCTGGGCTCCAGCGAGGGAAGCATCCTGCCCGGTCGCGGCCCGGTCCACCTCCCTTCTGCAAAGCTGCGGAGCCTCCTTCTCGCCGAAACCAGGAAGCTCCAGTCCTTCCTGCTGGCGGAGCTCATCCAGCCCGGGAAACACGTCCCCGGTACCGCCAGAGCGGCCTGTGGAGCCGTCGGAGCGCCCCGTCGCGCCGTTATGGGCATCGCTCATCTGAGGGGCCCTACGCAAAGGTGCGCCCCTGCGCAAGCTTCGACGAGGAGATTCTGAAGGCTTTTGACTGCAGCGCTCTGATAGTAGTAGCGTTAAATACATGAGGCCGAACAGTCGGTTTGTACTTGCCACCCATGTACTGACGCTCCTTGCCAACTACGACCACGCAATCTCTTCCTCTGCCATTGCCCGGAGCGCGGGAGTGAATCCCGTTACCGTGCGCAAGATCATCAGCCGGCTCCGAAGCATGAAACTGGTAGACACGAGCGCCGGTCCGGAGGGCGGGGCCCGTCTGGCCCAGCCGGCAGACAGGATTAATCTTGGAACCCTGTTTGTGGAGTTTGGCATTGACTCCGTCTACGGTGCGTTTCTGAAGGACACCTCGCCGGACTGTGTTGTGGGAAAGCACCTGGAACCCAGCCTGGAAGCCCTTCTGGCGGAGCCCTACCGCGAGTTTGTGGCGGCCCTCAGGGGGATAAGCGTTGCTGATGTGCTTGCAAAGGTACGGACTGAGGCCGGCGCTGTAGACGCTGCTGCAATCATCGCAGGGATCAGGCTTGGGGAAAACGAGGGAGCCTGAGCCAGGGCAGCCCGCTTTCTCAGGACTTCTCCGCGCCAAAGGCCCGGTTTTCCTGCTCCCGCACCAGGATGAACGTTGTGCGCTTGGAGAGCTCCTTCAGTCGCCCAGCACCAACGTAGGTACAACAACTCCGCAGGCCGCCAAGGATGTCCTGAACCGTGTCTGCGGCGGCACCTCGATAGTCCACCAGGACGCGCTTGCCCTCGCTGGCGCGGTAGGAGGCAACGCCTCCCGCGTACTTGTCCATTGCGGTGCGCGAACTCATTCCGTAGAACTCCATGCGCTGCTTTCCGTCAACGGTGATGATTTCACCACCGCTCTCGTCGTGGCCGGCAAGCATGCCCCCGATCATCACAAAATCTGCCCCGGCGGCAATCGCCTTTGCCACGTCTCCGGGAGAGGCACATCCGCCGTCCGCAATGATGTGACCGCCAAGACCGTGAGCGGCGTCAGCGCACTCTATGATTGCGGAAAGCTGGGGATAGCCAACCCCGGTTTTGACTCTGGTGGTGCAGACCGAGCCCGGCCCGATTCCCACCTTGATGATGTCAGCACCGGCAAGAAGGAGCTCTTCCACCATCTCTCCGGTCACCACGTTTCCGGCGGCAATGGTGTGTCGGGGGAACTCTGCCCGAACCCGGGAGACAAACTCCACAAAGTGCTCGGAGTACCCGTTGGCGACATCAATCACAACGGTGGACAGGCGGGAGTCCATGGCAAGGATGTCCCGAACCAGCGCAAGGTCCTCTTCCCGCGCACCGCTTGAGACCATGCAGCGGGAAACAGCCGAGTCTGGGGCATCCGCGAGGAAGCGGCTCCAGTCTTCCCGGGAGTAGTGCTTGTGCACGGCAACCGGCATCCGGAACTCGGACAGCGCGCGCGTCATGGCAAACGTGCCGACCGTGTCCATGTTTGCAGCAATGACCGGCACGCCGGCCCATGTCGCTCCGGAATTGCGAAAGGTGAAGGTCCGCTCAAGCTCCACCTCTGAGCGGCTCTTGAGGGTGGAGCGTTTGGGACGGATCAGGACATCACGAAAGCCCAGCTTGGGCTCGGATTCAATGCGCATACAGATAGAACAATAAAATGATGGGCAATGACGGTGGAAGCGGGCCTCCCGCCCTTCGCCTCGTCCAATCCATGTGCTACGATATGATCGTGACGCGTCACTCGATACAGATCAGCGAAAAGAACCTGGACCTGGAGATCACTCCGGGCTCACCGATCGTGGACAGCGCATCCTACTGGGAGATGATCTTTGACTCCATTGACTTTGATCTGGACAAGATCGTCTGCATCCAGTTCCGCCGCCCGGACGGGACCACCGAAAGCCTGTCCTTCTACGGTGGCGGATTCACCTACAAGGACAAGCTGCTGTTTGTGCGCCTCGGGCCAATCGCTGAAAGCGTGGTCCGGGAAGACGTGATCCAGAGCCCTGTTGGGAGCGAGATCCTGGTCTGGCTGGCAGACTGAATCCACTGGAAACCTCGTCCGCGAGGTAAGCCCCTTTAGGACAACTGTTGCCAGTACGCCGTGGCTGGACCGTCCGTATATCCACCGCTTGTAGCACAAGGTTGTAAGCGAAGCTCCAGAAGTAACTACAAGTCAAATAAACCCAACCGCAGGCCACGTAGCTTGCTTTGTCCGAGGCGCCTCCTGCGCCGTGCCAGTATTTCCCGCCAGCAAAACGTGAGAAAGATTCGCTGAGAAACCTGGCAATCGCCATTTGGAACCACAACACTTGAGCCATGACTACTGGTGTGCGTGGCAGGATCATCCTGCTGGTGCTGGCGGTTCTTATCATCGGACTGGGGAGCCTCCTTGCCCTCGGACTGGTGCTCTTTAATCAGGCACGCGATGCAACGTATGATGCGCTTCAGGACCAGCTCCGGGGCAGAACGGAGGATCTGCTTGCGGCCAAAGCAGATGTCTGGCTGACAAATGCCCTCCAGATTGCGCGGAACCCGCTGATTGTTGAGTCCCTGGCAACGGGGGATCGGCAGACCGCAATCAGCATTCTCAACAGCCTCGGCGAGCTGTTCCGGGATTACACCGGATTCCGCAACGTTCGGGTGCACCTGATTGACGCCGAGCAGCGATCATTTGTGCGCTCCTGGAATCCGGACGGCTTTGGTGACAGCCTGGCCTACTCTGCCCTGTACCGTGCGGTGCTCTCAGACGGGACGGCACGGGTGGCTATGGAACCGTCGGCCCAGGGCTTCCGGCTGAATGGGGTATTCCCGGTCACCAGCGGAGAGGAAACCATTGGCCTGGTCAACTTTGAGGGCGGACTGAACTCCATCAAGCGGGAGATGGAAGCCGGCGGACTTGAGTTCCTGTACTTCCTTTCGGGGGAGCACATTAGCATTGCCGGTAGTCTAACCAGCGCTCCCCGCGTGGATCAGTTCTACCTCAGCCAGAATGACTTCAACGAGGACTTTCTCACCCATGTACAGCAGAACGTGCAACTCCAGGCCGCGCAGGCCGGCTATGTTGTGGATGACGCCTACTACACCACGGTGATTCCGGCACTGGGCTTTGACGGCACCCCGTTTGGCATCTACGTAATTGGAGAGCGGACAGAGTTCGCTACCGCGCTGGTGCAGGAGAACGCCGGACTCCTGGTGAGACTGGCCATTGCGGGCGCCATCCTGTTGGTCCTTGCGCTTGGGGTGGTCATGCTCTTCCTGACCCGGAGCGTCGTCCGGCCGGTTGAACAGTTCACCGGCAAGTTGGCCCTGGTGGCAGACGGTGACCTGGCAGTGGATATCACAACGCTCAAGGCTGCCTACCTGCGGGAACTGGTTGGTGCCGCCGGGATCATGATAGGGCGCGTCCGGGACTTTGTATCTAAAGTCCAGCATACCTCCGTTGCAAACGAGGCGCACCAACACAGCATGGAAGGTGAGATAGAACGAACGCTTCAGGCGGGCAGCGCAATCAGCCTGCGCTCCGTGGAGACCGTAAGCGAGACCAATCGGCTGGCCGCGCTCATTGATACGGTTGCCTCCTCCGGAGAGGAGATTGAGCGCAACATAGAGAGCCTCTCCAGCCAGATAGACAACCAGACTACCGCGGTTGAACAGACTACCGCCTCCATGGAGCAGATTTCCGCCAATATTGAGAGCATTGCCGGTATCGCCCGCGCACGCAGCGAGTCCACCCACGAACTGGTGAAGCTGACCGCAGATGGGACCGTTCAGGTGAATGCAACCCTGGACCTGATTGAAGGAATCGGCCGGGAGGTGGGTCAGGTCCTGGAGCTGGTTGATGTCATCTCCAACGTTGCCTCCCAGACAAATTTGCTAGCGATGAACGCTGCTATTGAGGCTGCGCACGCCGGGGACGCCGGGCGCGGCTTTGCGGTTGTTGCGGACGAGATCCGCAAACTTGCGGAGTCCACTCAACAAAGCTCAAACCAGATCGGCAGCACGCTCACCAACCTGGTAGAGAACGTGAAAACGTCAGTGGCCTCAAGCCGGGAGACCGGCACTGTAATCCAAAGCATCAGTGACAGCACCAACCAGATGGTGAGCGCGCTCGGCGATATCACCAACAGCACCAACGAGCTCTCCGCTGGAAGCGGCGAGGTGGTCAAGGCGGCCGAGAGCCTCCTGGCAATTTCCACCGAGACCCAGAACGCAATCCGGGAGATCACCATCGCCATGAAGGGCATCACGGAATCAATAGGTCAGGCACGGGAAGCGGGGAACCACGTTGGTGATCTCATGGGCCACATCCGGACCGGGTCCGCAGATGTTAACCTGGCCATGAAGACGCTGGCGGAGTCCGCTGCGCAATCCGGTGAGGGGCAAGAGGGGCTTTTTGATTCCCTGCGCGCCTTCTCCGTATCTGACGAGCTGGTAGCGGACCAGGCACGGGCGATGGAACGAGTCCATTACTCGCAGCTGATCATGCAACACGCAATCTGGGTCACGCGGGCGCGCGCGGTGATTGACTGTACGCTGGAGTTGTCCGCGGACGATCTGGTGGATGACCGGAGCTGCAACCTTGGAAAGTGGCTTGCGGCTGACGGACGCCAGGCCTTCTCAAGCGACGCCCAGTTCAAGGCCTTTGACCAGGCCCATCACAACCTCCACGAGACGGTCGCCACAATCGTCGGAATGACCGGGGTGCAGGGTTGCAGTGATGAGGAGGTGGAGGAGCAGTACCAGAAGCTGGTTGGCTACTCCCGTGAGGTGATTGACCGCCTCAATGCGATGCGGGATCGGGTCTGAGGAGGAGCTGCCGCAGGCCATCCAGGGCGAGGTCCAGCTCCTGCAGAAAGCGGGAGCGTAAGGCTTCAGGGTTGCTGCGGAGCTCTGCAGACGCAGTGAGGTCCAGCTTGATCCCCGCGTAGATCCACCGCACCAGTCGGTAGGTCTGCGCGGGCTCCAGAAGAAAAGCGCTTTCGTCCACCCCCGTCATTAGGGCCGCAAGCTCAGCATCCGGATTGCTCAACGCTTCCGCAAGGACGGGTGCTGCGGCCCCGCCACCCTTCTCCGCCATGCCCATCAGAACCCGGTACTCAAGCGGGTGGGCAACCAGGACGGCCAGCGCTCCGGTTGTAAGGACCTGGAGGCGCTCCACCAGGTCAGCGGGGAGCGAATTGCCGACGTGTCTGGCAATCTCAGCAAGGTAAATGTCCTTTGCGCGGCGGAGAACGCTGTGGTAGAGGTCTTCCTTCCCGCTGAAGTAGTAGAACAGGCTACCCTTGGCAATCCCGGCAGCCGCAACAATGCGATTGGTGGAAGCGCGCCCGTATCCGGAGCCGGCAAACTCCTCCGTGGCGGCGAGCAGGATGGCAGCCTGCCGCTCCTCAGGGAGATTGGCAAATTGCGCTTTGGGCAAGGCCTCAGTCGTCCAGGATCTGCCGGCTTCCGCGCCGTTTCCGCGTGCGCTTCATGAACGCTGAGACACCGAAGTACTTCAGCACAACAAAGCCAATGACACCGAGTCCAATCAGGACCCATCCCCACCAGGGCATAGAGTACTCCCTTGCCAGGAAGATTTGACCACCCGGTCAATTTCAACAGTAAACCCACGGAACAGCAGCTGTCAACGTGGAGCGGGGCTTGACTGGCTCTACGCCAGGGTCGGTTGCGGGATTATCGCCACTGAACGATGCGGATTCGGTTCCCGTCCGGATCGGTGAACCAGGCGTTTCTGGTACCGTCATCTCCCGCAAACACCACGCCTTCCCAGGCCCCGCTTCCGGCGTCCGGATCGTCGGTGGTGGTGAAGCTCACTCCACGGGAGGAAAGCTCGGAAACAATGGCGTTCACGTCTGTCACGTCCAGGTTAACCGCAGTGTGCCCGCCACAGCCTCCCGCGGAGGCGTACACGAACACCTTTCCGGTTCCAAAGTTGACGTAGAAATACGGCTGGTTCTCATAGCCATGAACCAGGTCCATACCCAGGGTATCAATGTAGAATTCCAGCGCGTCCTTGAGGTCGGAGACCGGAAGTGCTGCGACCGGGGTTGCCTGCCTGCTTAGCTCGCTCATGGTATGCCTGCATTGGGCCCCCGGCGTGTTAGCTCCGCGTTAGGGATAGGCGCGCGACATCTTGCACCCTGAAGCCCATGGGTGCAGGCTCGGGGGAATGCGCGTGCTCTTCATCGGTGGAACCGGAAACCTCTCCCTTGCCTGCACCGCGCGGGCACTGGAGCTCGGAATGGAGCTTGTCCACGCAAACCGTGGAAACGCAACGGCACCTGAGGGGGTTCAGTCAATCCGGGTTGACATACGAAATGCCGATGCGGTGCAGGCAGCATTCCGGGATGAGCGGTTTGACGCAGTGGTGGATTTCATCGCCTTCACGCCGCAACACGCGGAACAGGACATCCGCATCTTTGGTGAACGGACCGCCCACTACCTGTTCATCTCCAGCGCTTCCGCCTACCAGAAACCGGTGGTCCATCTTCCGGTCACCGAGTCCACGCCCCTGGCAAACCCGTTCTGGGAATACGCTCGGAACAAGCAGGCCGCCGAAGAACGCCTCTTTCAGGAGTGGCGGACCAATGGCTTTCCCGTGACCGTAGTCCGGCCGTCCCACACGTACTCGGACGGGTGGTTTCCCACCACCTTCGGGCATGACTTCACTGTTCCCCAGCGGATGCTGGACGGAAAACCGGTAGTGGTCCACGGCGATGGTTCCTCCTTGTGGACAATCACGCACGTGACAGACTTTGCCGTGGGCCTGGTTGGTCTGCTCGGCCATCCCGGAGCAATTGGCCGCGCGGTCCACATCACCGGGCAGGAAGCCCCGAGCTGGGATCAGATTCATCGCTCCATCGGGATGGCGCTCGGCGTTGAACCTCGGATCGTGCATGTTACCAGCGAGCAGATCGCTGCAGTGGATCCGGAGTTCGGTGCGGGCCTCCTGGGCGACAAGCGATACAGCATGCTTTTTGACAACAGCCTCATCTGCAGCCTGGTGCCCCCGTTCCGCCAGACCATCAGCTTTGCGGAAGGGATGCACCGTTCAGCAGCTTCGGCAAAGGGCAATCCGGCGCTCCGCACCGTCCGGCCGGAGATCAATGCGCTCATTGACCGTTTGCTGAAGGCGGTGGGCGCCTAGGCCCGGCCCTTGCTACGTTACGCGGCGTGGTAGAAGCCAACGCAGTCCCTGAGACATACCGCCGGAGCGAGGGCGACCCAAAGGGTTCTGAGAGCCTCATAGATTTCCTGTGGGCTGAACAACCCATGGTGCTCAGCGGTGCCGGAATGTCCACCGAGAGTGGGATCCCGGACTACCGGGGACCGCGACCCGCCGGGGCCCGCAAACCGGCCCCGCTGCGTTACCAGGACTTTGTACGAGATCCCGCAAATCGCAGGCGATACTGGGCACGGAGCGCCATTGGCTGGCCCTGGCTTGCCACCA
Organism: uncultured Spirochaetaceae bacterium; assembly: GCA_964591085.1. Lineage (GTDB taxonomy): Bacteria > Spirochaetota > Spirochaetia > DSM-27196 > CAZPXH01 > CAZPXH01. The sequence continues at coordinate 36,994 of CAZPXH010000016.1, forward strand.
GGGAGCCGAACGGCGCCCACCACGCGGTTGCAGACCTGCAGAAGGCGGGCTACATCCGCGGAATCGTGACCCAGAACGTGGACAGCCTGCATCAGAGGGCCGGCGCAGAAGGCGTGGTGGAGCTGCACGGCGGACTGGACCGCGTGTTCTGCCTGGAATGCCGGAACACCGAGGATCGGCTGCACTTCCAGCGGAGAATCCTGTTTGCCAATCCCGGTTGGGAGCAGAAGGCCGGTGACATTGCGCCGGACGGGGATGTGCACCTTGATGCGCAAGAGGAGCGCGCCTTCCGGGTTCCTCCCTGCGAGGTCTGCGGCGCACCACTGATGCCTGACGTTGTGTTCTTTGGGGACAGTGTCCCGCGCAGGCGGGTGGATCAGGCCTTCAGCCTGCTCTCCCGGGCGCGAGCACTCCTGGTCCTTGGCTCCAGCCTCACGGTATTCAGCGGGTACCGCTTTGCCCTGGAAGCGGCACAGCGGGGCTTTCCCATTGCCATCGTCAACGATGGACCAACCCGCGCGGACGGCATGGAGACACTCCGCTTGAACTCCCGCCTGGGAGAAACCCTGCAGGCTGCGGCTCAGGCATTGGCGCGTTAGGCCAGGGCCGCGGGCTATGCCGCCCTGGGCGGCGGGGTCAGCAGCGGCCCCAGCTCCCCGCCCTTGTGATGAGTCCTATTCCCAGCGGAAGGTTGCGCTTGCGATAGCCGTGAAGACCAGCGTGAACGCACCCAATGCCGCGATGTTCACCCAGATCTCTGCGAGACCTGCGCCATCCAGCATCACGGCCCGGATTCCCTCCAACATATGGGTGAGTGGAAACACCCGGGAGAAACGCTGCAGGAGCGCGGGAGCGGCTTCCAGGCTGAAGAAGACCCCGGAGAACAGCATCATGGGCCAGGTCACCAGGTTCATCAGACCGTTTGCGAGCTCTTCGTTCTTCATTCGGGAGGCAAAGACCAGCCCGAGAGAGATCATAGACAGGATTCCGAGCGCGGCAAGCACCAGAAGGTAGATCGGGTTCCCGAGGATGAGCAGGTCCACCAGCAGGGTGATGACGATGAAGATCACGATGGACACCAGAAACACAATGATGAAGCGGCTGGCAGCCTGGGCGGCAACAAACTCAAGGGGGCTTGTGGGCGTTGCCTTCATTCGCTTGAGTACGCCGTTGCGGCGGTACCGGACAATGACAAAGCCCACACCAAAGAGACCGCTGAACATGACGTTCATGCCCAGGATTCCCGGCGCAAGCCAGTCCACAAAGCGGATCGGCTGCCCCTCTATCTCCTGTCTGGAAAAGCCATCGTCAACCTGCGCAAGGAAGAGCGTCTCTACAATCTCGGCGTTGGTGGAGTCCGTGGCTACGAGGTAGGTGTCCGTCTCCAGGTTCACCAGGAAATCTATCTGGTGATGGCGAATCCGCTCGGTGGCATCGGCAAGATCATCGTAGATCACGGTCTCAATGCCCGGTGCGCCGGCAAGCTCTGTCTGTGCGGGATCACCGCCGTAGAAGCCCACGGTGAAGCTTGCCTGCCCGGAGCCCGAGAACGCGACGGAGAAGCCAAAAACCAGGAACACCGGGAGGAGGAGGTTCCACGCGAAAGACGCGCGATCCCGTACAAACTCCAGGTTCCGGGCACGAAGCAGTGCCAAAAACCGCCGGGTGCGGGACGAGCCGGGTCCGGGACCACGGACGGCTCCTGCGGCTCCGTTTCCGTCGGTGACGCCCTCTGAGCTGCCGTGAGTGGAGCTGCCGTTGGCTGTGCTGCCGGAATGCCCGGTTGATCCCGCCGGATCCGAGCTGATGGTGGTGCTGTTTTCTGTATCAATCATTGTCTGAGAGAACTCCCGGTCAGGCTGAGGAAAAGATCGTCCAGGTTGGGCTTATGAACGGAGAGCCCGTCCAGCGACAGGCCCAACTCCAACAGACGACGCACGCTTTCTTCCATGTTGTCTGTGATTACTTCAATGGTGTCCGGTCCAATGCTTACGTTGGGGAACTCGGAAGCAAGGGCATCCACCAGGTGGGCCTTGCTCTCCGGCACTGAGGAACACGGTAGCGTGATGACCGCCTCCGCAAAATTCTGGTCCAGGAGGTTCCGCGGCGAACCCTGGGCGATAATTACCCCGTGGTCCATGATCGCAATCTCCTCACAGAGCTCCTCGGCTTCTTCCATGTAGTGGGTTGTCAGCAGCACCGTCTTCTTCTCCGCCTTGATCCGCTCTACCAGCGCCCAGAAGTTTCGGCGTGCCTGGGGGTCCAGTCCGGTGGTGGGCTCGTCCAGGAAGACCAGGTCCGGATCGTTGACTATAGCAAGGGCCAGAAGGAGGCGCTGGCGTTGCCCCCCGGAAAGCTTGCGGTTGTCCCGCTTCAGCAGCTCGCCAAGGGAGCATATCTCAATGACCTCCTCCAGATTCCGCTTGCGCGAATACAGGGAGCTGAAGAGCTGCAAGGTGTCCATGACGGTGAGGTGCTCCTGCAGCGCTGTTGACTGGAACTGGATTCCGATCCGCTCGCGGAACGCCGGCTCCCGCGGACCACCCTGGAAGCGGATCTCACCAGAGGTAGGCTCCAGGATCCCTTCCAGAACCTCTATGGTTGTTGTCTTCCCGGCTCCGTTGGGCCCAAGAAGCCCAAAACAGATTCCTTCCGGCACCGCAAGGTCTATTCCGGCTACTGCCTGCACGTTCCCGTAGTTCTTAACCAGGCCGCGTGCCTCAATGATGGCTTCCATACACCGCGGAATGTACTGCGATCGCTTGTGCGGGGTCAGCTCTGATTCTACAGTCTTGGGCACCATGCTTCCCCACCATTTCCAGCGACTCTCCGATGGTCGTCTCCGCGTCCGGACCAATCTCACCGGCTACGCGCTGCTCAACGATCCCGCGCTCACCAAGGACAGCGCCTTCACCACGCAGGAGCGTGCGCGCTTTGGGCTGGACGGGCTGCTGCCCCCGGCAGTAACCACCATTGAGGACCAGGTCCGGCGCGCTCACGCCCACATCGAGCGCAAGAACACCCCGCTGGGCAAGTACATCGGCCTCTCCGCCCTGCAGGCCCGCAATGAGACCCTGTTCTTCCGCCTGCTGTGTGACTTCATTGAGACCTACATGCCTGTTGTTTACACACCAACCGTAGGCGAGGCCACGCAGATGTTCAGCCGCATCTACCGGCGGCCGCGTGGAGTGTGGATCACTCCGGACGATCGCGGGCGCGTTCGGCAACTGCTGGCCAATGCCCGAACGCCAGATGTCCGGCTGATTGTGGTCACGGACAACGAGCGGATTCTCGGGCTTGGCGATCAGGGGGCCGGAGGAATGTCCATCCCAATCGGCAAGCTCAACCTGTACAGCGCGGCTGCGGGAATTCACCCGACCCTGACCCTGCCGGTCAGCCTGGACGTTGGGACGGACAATCGGGTGCTGCTTGAAGACGACCTCTACGTTGGATGGCGACATCCCCGCCTCCGCGGCGCCGCCTACGATGAGCTGGTGGAGGAGTTTGTGGAGGCAGCGGCCGCGCTATGGCCCAACGCCGTGCTGCAGTGGGAAGACTTCAAGAAGGGCAACGCGTTTCGCCTGCTGGAGACCTACCGCAACCGCATCCCGTCCTTCAATGATGATATCCAGGGCACGGCGGCAGTGGCTGTGGCCGCCACAATGGCTGCCGCCCGCGCGCGCGGAGAACGCCTGTCAGACCAGCGGATTGTGATTCTGGGTGCCGGAGCCGCCGGCGTGGGAATAGCATCCCAGCTCCGGCACGCGCTGGTGCGGGATGGAATGGACGTGGATGTCTGCGCATCACGAATTGCGGTGCTGGACAGCCGCGGTCTGCTCCGGAACACGGACGGTATCTCGGACGCATACAAGCGTCCCTTTGCCATGCAGGCGGATCTCGCAGCCGAGCTCGGGTTGGACGGAACGCCAGCCCCTGACCTGCTCCGGGTAGTGCGGGTCTTCAAGCCCACGGTACTGATCGGCACCTCCGGACAGCCTGGAGTCTTCACCCGGGAGATTGCGGAGGAAATGCAGAAGCACTGCGCCCGCCCGGCAATCTTCCCGTTCTCCAACCCCACCGCAATGAGTGAAGCAAGTCCCGCCGACCTGCTGTCCTGGACAGACGGCGCGGCGCTCATTGCCACCGGAAGCCCCTTTGACCCGGTCCGCCACGCCGGCCGCACCATCCGTGTTGCCCAGGGAAACAACGTGTACGTCTTTCCAGGCGTCGGGCTCGGGGCAATTGTCAGCAGGGCCAGCCGGATCACTCCGGAGATGTTTGTGGCGGCGGCGGAGACACTTGCCGGAATGCTCGGGGCAGAAGACCTGGCAGAGGGCGCACTGTTCCCGCCACTGACCGAGCTGCGGAGCATCAGCAGAGCAATCGGGTTGTCGGTGGCCAGGACCGCCATGGAGCAGGGCTTTGCTCCGGAGGTTCTGGAGGAGGAACTCACCAGACGGATGGACCACTCCATGTGGTGGCCCGAATACCCGGTCATTGAGCTGGAGGAAGAGCCGCCTACAGGCGTGCCGGACTAGTACCGGTGGTTTTCGCCAGCCTCACATTCCTCTACGGCTTTCTCCCCGTTGTCCTGCTGGCCTGCTACCTGGTTCCCAGGGGGGACGCCCGGAACGTCGTGCTCATCCTGGCGTCACTGTTTTTCTATGCCTGGGGAGAACCGATCTGGGTCAGCCTGCTTCTGATCAGCGCAATTGCAGACTATCTCCACGGGCGGATCATGGAAGCACACAGGGGCAAGTGGCAGGCCAGGGCCGCGCTTTTCTCTTCCCTGCTTGTGAACCTTGGCCTGCTTGGTAGCTTTAAGTACGCGGCCTTCATCACCGGGACAATCAACGGAATTCTTGGCACGAGCCTGCCGGAGCCAACCTTTGGCCTGCCAATCGGAATCAGTTTCTACACGTTCCAGACGCTGAGCTACGCGATTGACGTGTACCGGGGCGAGGTACCCGCCCAGCGCTCCGCCCTCCGCTTCCTGCTTTTTGTGTCGCTGTTTCACCAGCTGGTTGCCGGACCCATCGTGAGATACCGGGACATTGCACAGCAGATCAACCATCGCGAGTTTTCTCTTCCGCAGTTCTCAAGTGGAATCACGCGCTTTGTGGTTGGCCTGGCCAAGAAGGTCATGGTTGCCAACGTGGCCGGGGAGCTGGCCCTCCCCTTCCTGGAGGGTGCCGGCGGGACATCGGTACTCGGAGCCTGGTACGGGATCTTCCTCTTTGGCCTGCAGATCTACTTTGACTTCAGCGGCTACTCGGACATGGCAATCGGGCTGGGCCGCATGTTCGGCTTTGAGTACATGGAGAACTTCCGCTATCCCTATGCTGCGCGCTCTGCCTCCGAGTTCTGGCGGAGATGGCACATCAGTCTGGGCACCTGGTTCCGCGACTACGTCTACATCCCGCTTGGCGGTAACCGGCGCGCGGGCCTGCGCAACCTGATGGTGGTCTGGTTCCTTACCGGGCTCTGGCACGGCGCAAGCTGGAACTTTGTGCTCTGGGGCCTGTACTACGGGGTGCTCATCGGGATAGAGCGAGGCCTCCGGAGCCTGCTTCCCGGGATCTCGGAGGCGCGCTGGCTCAGGCCAGTCGGCCACCTCTACCTGGTGGTGATCACGCTCATTGGCTGGAGCTTGTTCTACTTCACCGACTTCGCGCTGCTGTCAGCACACCTGGGCAGAATGCTTGGCATTGGAGCGAGCGGCTTCTCATCGCTTCGGGTGGAGCTCAGCGTGGTGCAGAACCTGTGGTTCCTCCTCATCGCTATCATTGCATCTCTCCCCGTGGTCCCGGCGCTGGGTGATCGGATTGCCCGGGTGCGAGTGCAGATCCGGGAGTTTGCGGGGAGCCTTGGGCAGCCCGCGCTGACGGCCGGCCTGCTGGTGCTCAGCAGCGTGCTCCTGGTGGGGGCAACCTACAATCCCTTCCTTTACTTCCGATTCTGAGATAGACCACAGGCTGGGCAGATGATCGGACGCGCACGCCACATTCTCAATCTTCTGATCTTTGCGCTGTGCCTGGGGCTGGTATCCGTGGCAAATCTTCTGTTCCACGAGAAGGGCGATGTGGCTGTCGGCGAAAACCGGGAGCTGGCAGCTATTGCGCCCGTTACCCGTGAGGCACTGCTGGACGGAAGCCTGGCCGCCTCTGTGGATAACGCCGTTGCAGACCGCTTTGCCGGCCGGCAACAGGCCCTCCGTGTAGCGGATTGGTTTTCCGAGAAGCGCGGCCCGGGCACCGGCGTTGAGCTGGTCTCCGTGCAGCGCACTGACGAGTTCGGGCGCGCCGGAGCCAATCTGGAAGCACCGGAAGCTACCGGCCCGCAGCCGCAGAATCTGACCGCAGATGATGCCGGCCCCTCCGGCGCCGATGCCAATGGCGCGGCGCGCTCAGATGGTTCGCCTGGCGCAGCAGGAGTCGGAACTGCCGGCGGGTCCGGCAGCGGTGAGGCAAGCCGAGGCGGAGAAGGCACCGGAACCCGCGCCGCCGAAGGGCCAATCGGCCAGCCGGCTTCCGATGAGCGGGAAATGATTGTCAATGAATTCCTCATTGTTGAGGATCAGGCAATGGAGGTGCTGGGCTTCCGGGAATCAGCCGCGGACTACTACGCGGAGTCTGTTCGTCGCTTCCTTGAAGCGGCTGGTCCTGAGGTCCAGGCATGGGCCCTGGTTGCACCGAGCGTGATTGAGTTCATCCAGCGGGACCGGTACGGAAGCCTTGGTGCGGACCAGGAAGCGGCAATCCGGAGCATCTATGCCCGGATGCCCGAGCGCGTCACGGGCGTAGCAGTGCGCCCGAGCATGGAAGAGGCCGCGTCCCGAGGGGCGTACCTCTACTTCCGCAGTGATCACCACTGGACGGGACTGGGGGCCTACTACGCCTATCGCGCCTTTGCCGAATCCGCAGGCTTTGCCGCCGTTCCCATCAGCGCCTACGGTCAGCCGGAAGAGATCCCGAACTTCCTGGGCTCGCTGTACCGACAGACCCGGAGCAGCAGGCTCGCAGAGAATCCCGATGTGGTGCAGTACTGGCAGCCAATCGTGGCCCATGAATACACCATCTACTGGGACGACACCTCCCGGGTAACGCCCGTGATGGACCGGGCGCTCGCAGAGCGCGAGCGGAACAAGTACCAGGTCTTCATTTCCAGCGACCGGCCCCTGGGAATCATCCGCACGGAAGCTCCCGGGGACCGCCGGATCCTGGTGTTCAAGGACAGCTACGGGAACGCCTTTGTTCCATGGCTCATCCCGCACTATCGGGAGATCCACGTGATAGATCCGCGCTACTTCAACTTCAACGCCGCGCAGTACCTGCGCGAGAACGGAGTTGAGGAGGTGCTGTTCCAGAGTTCGTTCGCGGTTGTTGGTGCGGCCATCGGCTACGCGCAGAACATCCGGCGGGTGACAACGCTTGCACCCACCCCGGAGCCTATTCTGGATGTGATCGCGGCCCGCCAGCCGGAAGGCGAGGCAGGAGAGGGCAGCGAGGGCAGCGATACCGCGGACGCCGGCCCTGACGAACCCGGCGGGACCGATGCGGGAGCGGAGACGGAAGCGACGGTGGACTCTGCAGAGGAGGAGGACGCCGCTGCCTCCGTTGAGCCCATTTCGCCCTCGGTCCTTGACTGAGCAGGATCAACACAAACACGGAACTGACAGAGCAGCCGGATGACATCCGCGACTTCAGGTACTATCTTTCCCACCATGGAACCAATCAGCGGAAGCTACACCGGATATATGACCTCCATGGTGCAGGCAGAAGCGAGCACTCGCGTTCTGGACAGCGCCATTGAAACCGCCGAGACCCAGGGCGCCGCGATGGTGGATCTGATCCAGTCTTCCGGCAGTCAGAGCGGAAGCCTGTCGTCACCGGCTGCAATGGATGCAGGCGTCTACGACAGCGTTGCACTCGACCCAACGCTCGGTACCCGAATCGACACCTACGCCTAAGCCGTAGACGCAATCCTCCCGTTCCCTCCGGGCATTAATCAGCGCGCTTGCCCGGGAGATTCTCGGAATTCTGTTTGTTCAAGCTCTTGCGGAGTCAGCTCAATCCAGTTGAGCAGTACGTCAAAGCGATTGTCGGCAATTGCGCGCTGCCGGGGATTGAGGATCGCGAGCGCTTCACCCATGGCGTCTTCCGTGAAGGAGATAATCTCAGGCTGTACCCGTAACCGAAGGGCGACCGCCTCTTCCTGTACGCGCTGAAGGATCTGGTCCAGTTCGGCCCGTTGCGCAACATCCAGGTCCAAGGTTCGATCAAGTCGCCGGAGACTGACCTGGCGAATGAGTGCCTGATCGCCCGCCAACACCCCCCGCGCCTGGCGCACCGCAGCCAGGCTGATCAGACCGGCACCAAGCAGCAGTCCGATGCAGAAGGTAACCAGGGGGACGAGCCAAGCGGGCCTGCCCCGTGACCGAGCATCATCCTGACCAAGGGGCCGGAACTTAGAGTGCGGCAAAGAAGTCTGCTCCCGGAAACAGCCCGAAGCGCAGGCCGGCGTCCCAAATCACATCTGTAACAAACCGGTGCATTCCTGCAAGCGAGATTCCGGTAGCAATCAGGGTTATTGCCGCTACAAGCAAGGGCCGAACCGCTCCGGCGGAGAAGCGGGACATAGCTGTCGTCTGAGCAGTCGGTAGATCATTTGACGGGTCCGCCGCGGCCCGGACAGCATCAAGGGTGCGGTTGCGCAGGTCTTTCGTCCACAAGTCATTGCCCGCCGTCCGGTAGGCCTCCCGCAAGCTCTTCCATTGGTTCCGTGCCACTCAATCTCCTCCGTTCAGATGCTTTTTGAGCATGCCTCGCGCCCGGAACAATCGGCTGGCCGTACGGGCAGGACTCCAGCCCAGTATCCGTCTGACTTCTCGGAGGGGCAGCTCTTCCAGATGGTGAAGCACCACGGCCGCGCGGTCGTCCGGACCCAGCAAGTCCAGCGCGCGGTACAGATCCAGCAGAGCCGGGCTCTCCGAGTCCGGCCCGGGAGCGCTCGCCTCGCCGCTTTTCGCCGCGGTGAAGACAGCCGCCTCCCGCTTTCGCTCGCGTTCCTCGGCCCGGATAACGTCCACCGCCGCCCGGTAGGCGATCCCGGCAATCCATGCGCGGAAGTCTCGCCCTGGCTCATAGCTGCCTAACCCCTTCCACACCCGGACAAAGGCTTCCTGTACCGCGTCTTCCGCAAGGGTCCCCCGGATCCGGCTTCGGCAGATCCTGGCCACCATCGGGCCGTACTCATCAACAATGGGGGAGAAGGCAGCGGCATCCCCGGACAGGACGCGCTGCCTGAGCTCCTCCGGATCGGGTCCCATCAGCCAATTCCCGCCAGGGGAGCGCTTCGGCTGAAGGGAAGATCCCGACTGCCAGTGCGGTGCTTCCTCGTCCTATGAATCAACCGAGACAGTAGTCCCGTTTGCAAGGTCCACCGTGTAACTCCGTTGACCATCAACGGTAACTGTTGCGGTTCCGTCAGTGCCGAACTCCACGGTTGCGTCACCCGACCAGCTCCCACTGCCCGAGCGGAACGTACCATCACCACTTCTGGTGTAGCTGCCGCTGACCGCGATTGAGCGGCCGCTGGGCTCCGCTGTTGCCACATCGTTCTCAGTGGTGATGATGACCTGCACGTCATTCCAGCTGCGGCTGAGATTCCCGGTGAAGCTTCGGCTGCGAGTAGCATTGAAGGACGTGAACTCAACGCTGGACTCCTGGGTTGAGGTCCCGTTGATTGTGTAGGTGCCCTGACCGTCAAAGAGAACACCGTCCGAGTCAACGATCTCCCAGTCGATTGTTGAGTTAATGCTGCTATCGTATCGCGTTCGCTCACCGCTGCCTGTTACCGTGCCCTCAACTGTGAAGCGGTCAGCCTCGGCTGCAGTGCCCACTTCGTCAGATGCCGTGAAGCCACCGTTGTAGAAGGTCACCGTGAGGTTGAGCGCCAGGTCTCCGGCGGCCCGGGTAACGGTACGCTCCACGGTGACCGAGGTGCTCCGCGGGTCGGCCACGCTTGCCATGACAACCCCGGACTCCGAAATCGTGCCGAGGACCGCCAGATCCCCGTTGGTGCTGCTGGAAAGCGAGCTCCCGACCAGCTCAGCGATTTCCTCATCCGGGATCTGCTCGGTTGTCATTGCGCAAGATCCAAGGACAAGCGCAGCTGTTATCATCGCGCCAAGCCGGAGGCTTGCGCGGGCTGAGATTCTGTACATCAAACGTACCTCCTGCCTGGTATACGCTCGCTCCCGGCAGGATATTTCAGCTCAATTCCCAGGCGGTCCAGCTTCTCGCGATAGTTCTGTTGTATTTGCAACGCAAACGCGTGTTTGTCGCCCCTAAGCAGTTCAGTTGATTCGTCATTCCGGATCCCGGGATGAAGCCACCGCAGATTTCGGTCACTCCATGAGGCGAGTTCAGTAACGATGGGTGCGAGGGCGAGCCCGCTATGTGTCAGAACATACAAGCGAGACTTTCTGTTCTCCGTTTGCTCGCGCTTACTGATGATGCCTGCCTCTTCAAGCGCCCGGAGCTTGCTGCTCAGGATGTTGGTGGCAATTGCCTCCGGGCTCTCAATGAAGTCCTTGAACGTCATCGCATCCTCCAGAAGCATCTGCTTCACGATGACCAGCACCCACTTGTCTCCAAGTACGTCCAGAGCAGAGGTGATCGGGCAGTCGCAGCGAAAGGTAGCACTCATTGGTCACAGCCATCTTTTTACTTGCATTATGCAAGTGAAACTTGTATTGTCCCCATACTACAGAGCCCAGCGTGGCAATTCAAGGAGAGAAGATGGCAACTGGACAGAAGGAGAAGGCGCTCGCCTTCGTTGCGGCAGTGACAGCACAGGACGCGGAGACGGTGCGCGCTCTTGCGAACCCCGACTACATTCAGCACAACCCCCACCTGCCCACCGGCCTGGAGCCCTTCATCGGGTTGTTCCCGCTCCTGAAGGAGAACGGGACAAAGGCTCGGGCTGTACGGGTGATTGAGGATGGTCCATTCGTGGTCCTTCACCATATCTGGACAGGGGCAAAGCCCTTTGGTGCGGATGAGATGGTCTCCTTCGATATTCTTCGATTCGACGAGGCCGGAAAGATCGCCGAGCATTGGGACGCAATGACCCCGCTTGTTTCGGAGACGGCAAGTGGACGGTCTCAGACAGATGGCCCGACAGAAGCCACGGACCTCGCCAGGACCGAGGAGAACAAGGCGGCCGCCAAAGCGATGGTGGAAGATATCCTCATGGGCAAGAATCCGAGTAAGCTCCCGGAGCACATCAGCGGCGAGCAGTACGACCAGCACAATCCCGGCATCAAGGATGGGCTCGCGGGCATTGTTGAGGCCGTTGAGTACCTCAGCTCGCAGAACAACATGTTTCAGTACTCGCGGATTCACAAGGTGCTTGGCGAAGGAGATCTGATCCTGACGGTTAGCGAGGGGTCCTGGAACGGCACGCAGAACGTCTTCTACGACCTTCTGCGGTACAAGGATGGCCAGGCGGTGGAGCATTGGGACGTGATCCAGGAAATCCCAACGGAGAATCTGGCGAACAACAACGGGATGTTCGGTTTCTAGAGCGAGTATCGGAGAAAGGGACGGGCCGGCGTTTCCGGCCCGTTCCGCCTGACCCTGCGACTCTTCCGCGATATACTACCTCCACAGTCAGAAATCTGGAGGCTATCCGCATGAAGCGCTCTGTCCGCGTCGGTCTTCTCGGCGTGACCCTTGTTGTGTTCTTGTCCGCCTGCGAGGTCATCGCCGGTGTCTTTCTCCCGGACCCGGAGGCCAACGCCGGGGACGACGTGACGATAGAGATTGGTGACTCGGTCACCCTCAACGGCGGCGCCTCCGAGGATCCTGACGGCGAAGAACTCAGCTACCAGTGGTCTGTTGTGGCCAGACCGTCGGAAAGCACGCTCGGGGACGGTGACATCACGGATTCCAGCTCCGCGCTCGCTTCCATCGTTCCCGACGCAGAGGGCGAGTACGAGTTCCAGCTCCTGGTCAGCGTTGACCGAGGCGGTGTGATTCAGGACGACACTGACACCGTCCTTGTCACCGTGCTCCCAGAGGGCGGACTTGCAACACAGCGAGTCACAAACCCAAGCCCGCCGGACGGCGCAAGCGACGTCTCGGTGGAAACTGGACTCTCCTGGGACGCGGCAGACAATGCAGAGGCATACACAGTCTTCCTGCGGAGTGACGCCGGCCAGCAGACCATTGTTGCGGAGGCAATAACGGAGACCAGCGTCAGTGCGGCCGCCATTGCCGCCGTCATCGGTGGTGCCTTGCCCTATGGCACCAGCTTTGAGTGGCGGGTAGACAGCCTTACCGAAGAGGAAAGCGTCCAGGGAGACATCTGGACCTTTGAGACTGAGACGGAGACTGAGCCGGTGAGCCTCCCGGCGCAGGTCAGTTACGTTTCCCCCGCCAACACCGAAGACGGACTCGGCATCAATCCTACGCTCACCTGGCAGGCCGCCGCTGGCGCAGCGCAGTACCTGCTGCGCTTTGGAACGGACAACCCGCCTCAGCCGGCGGGGGAAGTGGAGGCTGGCGTCACAAGTATTAAGGTCTCTGCTCTCAGCGACTTTGCCGACGGGCTTGCTGACACCACCACCTACTTCTGGGCAGTGGACTCCCAGAACGATGCCGGAACCACTGAGGGGCCGGTTTGGCGCTTCACCACCGGCTCAAGCGGACCGGATCTGGATCTGGGCCTGGTGGCAAGCTTCAGCTTTGATGAGGGAGAAATCGTTGAGGACACCGGTTCGGCAGAGCCCGTTTCTCAGGCCGGTGTGGATATCGTGGAGAACGGGTTTGATCCTCCCAGCCAGGCCCTGTCATTTAGTGGTGGTGAGTCCTCCGTTGTGTTCCAGGACTCCGGATCCGGCATCCTGAACGAGTTTGACGAAGGCATGACCGTCAGCCTCTGGCTCAGTACCAACGGAACTGGGCGCGTTGCAGGCAGAGCTGGCAGCTGGGCGATTGCGGTGACCCGAGCGACATATTTTGAGGTCCAGCCCCAGTTCAATGGGGACAATATCGGTGGAAGCGTCGAGTTGAGGCCCGGTGAAAGCGTCAATGAAAGCGAGTACTACCATGTGGTTCTCTGGTTTGATACGGCCAACGGGACGTACCGCGTCTACCTCAACAACGAGAGCGCAATCAACGGAGACTTCGGCGAGGCTCTCAGCACGGATGCAAATCTGGACTTCGGTCAGGATGAAGGTGGTGGCAACAGCTTTTCTGGAAGCATCGATAGCGTACGGATCTACAATCGGCCACTGAGTGCAGAGGAGATTGAGCAGCTGTTTGCGCTCCTTCCCACAAGCCCTTGACTCGATAGGGCACGTGAAGTCCGGTAGCATGCCTGCATGGGCCGGCTGCTGCTGATTCCATCTGAGCTCAGCGTTCCATCTGAGCTCCTCGTTCCAACTGGGCTTCGCGCCGCTGTCAGGCTTCTGGCAGCGGCGTTTGTGTTTTCGGCGTTGTCCGGGTGCGCGAGCGGGCCTCCGCTCCGGTTGATCACGGGACCCGAGGCTCCGGAAACGGCGGTGCTCGGCGGATTTGCTGCGGCCATCCAGGCGGCCGACAGTCCGGAGCGGAGGCTGCACGCCGTCCTCGCAGATCAGCGGACTGTGCTGCTGATTGTGGAGGTGAGCGCGCGCCCGGCAGACCAGGCCGGTGCGGAGTCCGACTTTGTGGATGCGCTCACGCGGGAGCGCGATGAGTTCTTGCGATGGTTCCCGGATAGTGGTGCTGCCGCCGGAGCTGGCTCCGGACCAGGTGATGGCCCCACGGCGGCCGAGG
>CAZPXH010000017.1:0-1850 GCA_964591085.1 uncultured Spirochaetaceae bacterium
ATGGATCTGCAGTATCCCCCGGGCAGCAACCCGGACTCGCTGCCCTCGGGCAAGCGCGCGTGGGCTGACTTCCTGGCGCAACAGGCCCACCTGCTGGACCGGCACGAGCAGATTGTGGATGTACTGCTCTACCTGGATCCGGACTACATCCCTGCGGACGCACCACCGTGCCGCGTGGCGGAGTATGCGCGCAACCTGCGGGACCTCGTGAACCGCTTCTCCGGCGGGACTATCGACACGCGGCACCGGCCCCGGAAGCGCACCGCCACTCTGCGAATTGGTCAGCCCCTGGATGCCGGTCCGGCGCTGTCCGCCAACGGTCTGGGCAAAGGCGGCATTCGCGCCCTCACCGCTGAGATCTGGGAGGCTTTGCAGGCCGCCTCGGCTTGACTTCCCTCCAGACTGGCACAAGCATTTGATTGCTGGAATTACAAAGACGAGATAATAAATCTTTTATCGGTGTTGCTACTGTCGGGCCTCATGGTCCTTTCGCTGGCCGCGTGCGAGCTCCTGGTTTTGCCCCTCGGCGCGGAAGAGGACCCAACTCCGGTTGGACTGCTCAATGGTGGGTGGCTTGTTCATGTGGACGCGTTCAGCCCCTGCGATCAGGGCTTCCACACCTTCACGTTTTCCGGCCTGGGGGCTAGTCCAGACGGGTATGAAATCAGCGATGCGGAAGGCAACGTCTTTGAGCGCGCCACCATCAACGACACCGGGTTCACCTACACCATAGATGAGCAGACGAACTTCCCGGATCTCGTGGGGTCAGAGAGCTACATGACCTACATCATAACCGGAGACGTGCTGCGCTTGGATGTCTATGACGACGACACGCTGGAGACCCTGTTCGTTCAGTTCCGCGCTGAAAGGATCTAGCGCTCCCGGGCCTTGGATCGGCGCTTGGCGTCATACATCCGTTGATCCGCCTCCCGGACCGCATCAGCCAGGCTGTGGCCGGGCCTGTGCCGCGCCCATCCAACGGAGGCATCAATCTCCGCCGCGGCGAGAGCCTCATCCAGGCGCGCGATAAGCGGTCCGGGATCCTGGGCGGATTGCCCCTCCAGGAGCACGCCGAACTCGTCACCACCCAGGCGAGCCACCACGTCCTCCGTGCGCGCGGCCCCGCGGATGAGATCCGCGGCGCGGCGGATGTAGCGATCACCGGCCTCGTGGCCCTCGGTGTCGTTGATCTGCTTCAGGCCGTTGAGATCCACAATGACCACACTCGCGGGCTCGCCGAGGAGTTCTGCTTTCCGCTCCTGCTCGGCAAGCAGATGGTCCCACGCAGCACGGTTCAGCAGGCCGGTCATGCCGTCCTGGTAGGCAACCGTCTCCAGGTTTGCGATGCGGCCTGACATTTGGAGGGACTGCATCTCGCTGTGCAGGATGCCGGACAGGAAGCGCGCAAGCAGCTCAAGCAGGCTCTGGTCCGCCTGCAGGCGCCCGGACTGTGGCTCCGGATCAATGGCACAGAGCGTTCCAAACAGCTCCCCGTCCCCGGTCACCAGCGGATAGCCGATGTATGCCTTGATCGGCTGGGCCGCTCCAATCGGCGCATCTCGATAGGCCTGCACGGCGTCGGCATCAGGTGCGATGTTGGGACCCTCTCCCCGAACCATCCGGTAGCAGAACGAATCGCTCCACTGCAGGACTGTGCCATCCGTGAGATCGTAATGATCATCACGAACGCGCAGCATCACCCACTCCTCGCCGACGGTCCTGGTGATCATCCATGCGCCGAATCCGTAGTGATCCTTGAGAAACGCAAGGGTTGCCTCTGCAGCCTCGTCAAAGCTGCGGAACGGGTGGAGCGTGGGAATCCGGGAATCGGGCTGCACAGGCACTGTCCT
>CAZPXH010000017.1:1950-49551 GCA_964591085.1 uncultured Spirochaetaceae bacterium
AATCGAAAGCAGACCCTGGCCGTTCTGGGCTTTGGCACTCACAACATCCACTTCACGGAGGCCGGGTCCAAGCGGCGGGCATCCCTCCATCTGCTTGGTTCCGAGGCAGAGCTTGCGCAGCACCATCGTGGCGGACTGGAGCCGCTGGACGTGGATTCCGCACAGTTTGCATCCGTGCTTCGCCGGGAGAACCACATCATCAAGCGAGCCCTCACCGATCCAAGACTGGTCTCCGGCATCGGGAACGCGTACTCGGACGAGATCCTCCACGCGGCTCGGATCTCGCCGTTTGCGCAAACCGGAAGCATGAGCGATGAGCAGTTTGCGCGGCTGCACGCAAGCTGCCGGGAAGTGCTCGGGCGCTTCCTGTCCGTCATGCGGAACGAGGTTGGCGATGGCTTTCCGGAGACCGTTACCGCCTTCCGCGAAGACATGGCGGTTCATGGGAAGCACGGTCAGCCCTGCCCGGTCTGCGGCGCGCCGGTACAGCGGATCCGCTACGCAGACAATGAGACGGACTACTGCGCTGGCTGCCAGACCGGCGGGACCATCTACGCGGACCGATCCCTGTCCCGCCTGCTGAAGTCTGACTGGCCCCGCTCTCTGGACGAGCTGTAGCGGTAGGAGCGGCCGCCTCTAGGCGAGTGCAAGGCGGCCGTCAGGTTGCTGGCAGCCCATGAGCTGTTGTTGAAGTCCCGCACCCCGCCTGCCGTGACGCGCATTTTTCGCATACCTCGCCTACACTTGGACCGGAGGAAGCAATGAAAGCAGAAATCAGCAATCGTCCCGTCTTCACCACCCTGACCATCAAGCTGGAGCAGGGAGAAACCTTCCGCGCGGAAGGCGGTGCCATGGTGAGCATGAGCCCCACCGTAGAGATGAAGTCCAAGCGCCAGGGAAAAGGACTCGGGGGTATGTTCAAGGCCGCCGTTGGCGGTGAAGGTCTGTTCGCCAGCGAGTTTGCCGCCGAAGGTGGGCCCGGGGAAGTTGTCCTTGCCCCGCCAACTCCCGGCGATGTGATTCAGCTCCCAATCCAGGGCCGGACACTCATGGCACAGGGTGGCGCATACCTCGCAGGTACCTCGGGTCTGGAGTTGGGAACCAAGGGATCACTGAAGGCGATGTTCTCCGGTGAGGGCCTGTTTCTGCAGACCATCAGCGGAAACGGCACGGTCTTCCTTGCCTGCTACGGATCCGTGTGGGAGAAGGAACTTGGTGCCGGCGAGACCTACGTGGTGGACACCGGTCACATGCTGGCCTTTGAGGACGGCGTGGACTACAAGATCCGCATGGCTAGCCGTGGACTGCTCAGTTCCATCGTTTCCCGGGAAGGCCTGGTTGCGGAGTTCCGCGGCCCCGGCAAGCTGTGGATTCAGAGCCGGAACCTGCGCGGCTTCGCTCAGCTGTTGTCTACGCTCCTTCCGGACAAGAACTAGCGCGATAGTCGGAGTTGGGCTGCCGGTCCGTGGTGACCGGCAGGCTCGCTCCCGCGGCCGCGTCTTCCCGCAGATGGCTGCACGAATCGTTTCAGACTCTCCGCTCTAGACCGCCATTTCTACGAGCAACGCTTCCAAGCCAGCGGGCAGCAGGTCCGAGTGGTCAGGGTTTCCCCCGGGGTTGAAGACAAGAGACTCTCCCATGATCTCTGCTCCGCTCAGCTTCTTCCGCAAGCGCTCCAACGCCTTGCCTGGTCCGCCCTCATGGGTGAGGAGTGTGACCACCCGCTGACCACGAAAGTCCCGGTCCGCAATGAGTGCCCCGATTGGCCTCGGACAGGGGTGTCAGGCGTTCACGGTGGACCGGCTGCTCCGGAACCCGCGCCTGGAGCCGGGGCAGGAGCGCGGTCACCAGCGCGTGGGTGAAGCCATCATAGCTGTAGTAATAGATTCCCAGACCTTCCACGCGCATCCCCCGCGCAGGATTCTTGCATCCGTGGCGGCCGATACGCCACGCTCTTCAGTGCCATGCAACAACGGATTCCCCGGCGTGCCGAGGCGGTTCGGCGCTGGATACTGGTAGCCTGCGCAGTGATCCTGACTGGAACCCTGTGGCCCTCCGGAGCATCTGAGCCAGGCAGCTCCCCATCGCGCGCGGGAGAAATCCCGGAAGCATCACGTCCCCGCGGTGAGTTCCCCGGAGACCTGGCGCTTCCCCCGCGAGGTCACAGCTGGCCGGGTCCCGAGACCTTCACTATTGGCAACGCAGTCAGTCCGGTGAACTACTGGATGACCGCGTGGATGTTCAACGACCTCGTGCGGCAAGCAGGGTATGAGGCGGAGATCGGAGATACCCGTGAGAGCACCATGTGGATTCCCACCAGCAATGGAGAGTGGCGTGGAGATTATCGCCACGAGGTCCAGCGGGATCCGCTTGGCTGGCCACTGAGCATGGAGTTGTCCAACGGCCAACGCGCAGAGAGATTGACCGCAAGCATCGCCGGAGGCTCCGAGCTTCCCGGCAGCTACCCCGAAGGCCTCTATCGCCTCCGCTTCACCGGGAGCGCGGACATCCGACTGGGAGGCGCCGAGTTCTCCGAGGAGACCGAGGACGGAAGCCTCTGGTTCTTCAATGGAGACGGAACGCTCTTCCTGGAAGTGGAGGACATCAACCCGTCGGACCCACCCCGGGACATCCAGGTGCTGCGGCCGGACGCGGTGCCCGGCGAGACCTTCACCCGGGAGTACGTGGATTTCCTGCGTCCGTGGAGCGTGATTCGGCCCCTCCACTTCTTCGGCGAGCAGCTCAGCTACGGCCCAAGAATTTCGTGGGATCAGCGCAAGCCACTGGATTACTCGCACTGGGGCGGTGCGCTCGGCGCGCCCTACGAGCTTGCAGCACAGCTGGCCAACGTCTCCGCCTCTGATCTCTGGATCAACCTCCCGATTGCTGCGAGCGAAGACTTTGTGCGGGAACTCTCCCGGCTCATGCGCGCCGAGCTGGATCCCGAGCGAAAGGTCTACCTGGAGCTTGGCAACGAACTGTGGAACTGGGCTGAGCCCTATGCCTACGGGCGGGACTATGCCCTGGAGCAGGCCCGGGCGCGCTGGCCGGATGTGGAAGGAGAAGTCCGCCCCTGGTCCGACGGCGAACCGGTTGACCAGCTTCAGCTGCTCTACAGCTGGCAGGCAGTCCCGCGGGTATGCGGTGGACGCCTTTGCTGTTGCTCCCTACATCGGGGAGGCGCCTCCGGAGATTGCGTTCAGCAGACGCTCAGCCAACGCATTCTTTGACGAGGCAATTCAGTTTGTCCGTGGTGAAGGGGAGTGGAACCAGGACTCCGCGGAACCGGGCCTCCGATGGCTGATTGCCAGCGACAGAGCGCTTGCGGACGAATACGGCCTGCCACTGGTTGCCTACGAGGGTGGCCAGCACTTCAACGGAAGCGCGTTCACGCGGGA
This sequence comes from uncultured Spirochaetaceae bacterium, assembly GCA_964591085.1. Classification (GTDB taxonomy): domain Bacteria; phylum Spirochaetota; class Spirochaetia; order DSM-27196; family CAZPXH01; genus CAZPXH01. Next base: position 5,349 of record CAZPXH010000017.1, read on the forward strand.
TGTCATTGGTCCGCATCCCCGGATGCGTGAACTCTACGATGCGCTGCTGGAGTCATGGCAGGCCGCAGGCGGAGGGCTCTTTGTGCACTTTGCCGGCATGATTCCGCGCGGCCAGAACGAGCCCGGTACCGAGCCGTCCTACTACCAGAGCGAGAATTTTGGGATCAGGGAGCAGCATTCCCAGACCCGCGCGGAAGCTCCCCGCTGGGACGCGGTGTTGTGGTGGATGGAGCAGATCGGGCAACTCTAGGATCACTTGGGCACCGGATTCATCTACTGGGACCTGAACCGATAGACGCTCTGCTCACGCACGCGCCACGTTTCCGGCGTGCAGCTTTTTGCACATACCCCGCCGGTTTGTGGCATGCTTAGCATAGATGTCAGATCAGGAATCGGGTAGGGAAGGCCGCGGGACAGACTTGAGCCGCGGCTTCAAATGGGCCTTTGGATCTGGAGACCTGGTATCCAGCGCACCCCTTGCGGTAGTTGCCTTCTTCCAGCTGTTCTTCCTCACAGACGTTGCCCGGATAAGCCCGGGCCTGGCGGTCCTTCCGGTTGCCCTGGGCAAGCTCTGGGATGCAATCAACGATCCGCTGGTTGGCTTCTGGGCGGATCGGGTGCGGAGCCGGATCGGACGGCGCCGGGTCCTCCTGCTCGCCGGAGCCCTCCCCATGGCCCTCAGCTTTGTCCTGATGTGGCTGGTCCCGGACCTGGGAATTACCGCCAAGCTGATCTACTACGGGGTGGTTTTCATCATCTTTGACAGCTCCATCACCGTGATTCAGGTTGCCCACCACAGCATGACCGCGGAGCTTTCTTCCGACTATGACGAGCAGAGTTCCATCAACGGTGTGAAGATGGTGTACTCCATAGGCGGCTCACTGGTAGCCATCATTGTGGGAACCGTCCTGCAGTGGTTCATCCCGGACCTTGCCCGTGTCTTCATGCTCCTGGGAATTGTAACCTCAGTCATCATCCTGATTCCGACACTGGTGGTGTTTCGCGTGACCCGTGGCAGGGACAAGGAGGTAGGTGAGGCAATGCCTCCGATGTGGAAGGGCATCCGGGAGATCCTGGGAAACCGGCCCTTCTGGATGGTGATGGGAATCTACCTGGCCAGTTGGACAGCGGTAAGCATGATTGCTGCGGTCCTCGTGTACTACGCCACGTACAACCTGCAGGCCCCCGATGAGGCAAGCTACTTTGTGCTGGTTGCCCAGAGCCTGGCCATTGCCTTCATCCCTCTTGCAGTAGGTATCGCAAGGAAGTGGGACAAGCGCACCGCGGTCATCGTTGGGTTTGGTACCATGATTCCCGTACTGCTGGTGATCGGGATGGTGCCGGTATCGAGCTATCGAGTGGTCTACTTCCTTGCCGCGCTGTTGGGCCTGGGCATTGCCACCGCCTACGTGACGCCGTGGTCCATGATTCCGGATGTGATCGCCTGGGATCAGTGGCGTGGCGGTGTTCGGCGGGAAGGCAGCTACTACGCCATGGTGAGCTTCTTCCAGAAGGCCGGTACCGCGGGCGCGCTGTGGATCATGGGAACGGCGCTGGAAATGCGGGGCTATATCACCCCCACCGATGCCGTGCCCGTACCAATCCAGCCGGAGTCCGCGCTCGGTGCAATCCGGATCCTGATCACTGTTGTGCCCTCCGCATTGCTACTGATCTCCGTCATCATCGCGGGAACCTATCCCATAAACAGACAGGTGCACGCAGAGATGCTGCAGGACATTGAGGGGCTGGAAGGCGCGGAGGCCTGAGTCCCTATGCCCCTTACGGAGCGCGCCGTCCCGGCATTCTAGAACCTCGGGGGCGGACCGGGTGGAGGAACGCTGATCCGCGCCAACTCCTCAGGCGGGAGCTGTGGCAGCGGAGCAAAGGCGCCGCTCACCAGGCGGTGCAGCTCCGCAGAAAGCAATTTTCGATCGGTGCCGTAGACAGAAGGACTGCCGTGCCGAACTTCGGCCTCCAGATAGGGCGGGTGAAAGGCGCGGTACATGTGCAGGAGCAACGGCGTCCAGTCAGCCCAGCTCACAACCACGCTCGCAGGCGGCCAACCCGGCGGCGTCCGGTAACTCAGCGTCATCCAGTGAACCGGTGCTCCCGATACCACAATCGGCTGCAGAAGTGCCGCCCGGAACGGCATCACTCCTGCACCCCGGGAAGTGTCTGCTTCCGGAAACACAAACGCCTGCTGTCTGCGCGCCACGATCCGCTGCACCGCGCCGCCAACGCGGCGGGTGTCGGAGAGCCTGGTTTTGTTCACAAAGACAACACCGGCTGCCCGTAGCATCGGGGAGATAACGGGTATCCCGGCAAAGGTGGAGCTCGCCACAAAACGCGCGCCACATTCTCCCATGAGGACAAAGGAATCCAGCCAGCTTAGATGATTGCTGATCAGAAGACCGGCAGCTCGGCTCGGGGCTCCGGTGCGCCGGGTGCGCACGCCGCAGGCTCGGGAAACCTGCCTTCCCTGGAACCTCCGCAGGGCTGGCGTATGGCGCTCCCACCCATTGTGTGAGAGCAGGACCTTTGCGGCGAGGGAAACAACGGACGCCGTCAGGAAGGTTCGCATGAAGCGCAGGAGCCGGAAGAGCCCACGGACGGATCCGATAAGCCTCCTGGTCGCCGGGAGGGAGCTGTAGCAAGTCCGGTTCAGCCTGCGTGGTCCGTCCGGAAACCCGGATCTTCTTCGGGGTGGAGTCGCGGAATCGGGCTCCCCTGGGGCCGACTGCTTCAACGCTTGCTTTCCATACACCCGTGCTACCCCCTGGATCGTCCCGCCCGGCCGATAGGGGCCGGGCAACAGGGGCCCGGCCGATAGGGGCTGACAGGTTTGCGTGAAACCGTACCGTAGTATACCGAATGCGCATTCCTCAGAGACGATACATCCCCGCCCCGGTCATCCTGGACACCGATCTGCAGGAGGACGTGGATTACCTTGGAGCACTCGCCGTGTTTCACCATCTGGCCGCGGAGCTTCGGCTTGAGCCCCTTGGTATCACCTGCGGAAACAATGGAAAATCGAGGGCTGGGGATTGAGAAGATGCGGCGGCTGTCTGAGGAGCTCGCTGATCCAAACGAGCAGCTGCACGAGCTGCAGATGCTGGACGACAGTGACGCAACAGACCCCTTTCGGGACCGCAGAGAGTAAACCGGGAGCGCTCCGCAACCAGTCTCACCTACGACCGCCTCGATACAGAGCACCTACCTTCTGCGGAGCCCCACGATGAACACCACGCAGGCTGCAAGGAACACCACGTTTGCCGTGAGCATGAGGAAGTCCCGGTCCCGGACCGCTGCGGCAATGAAGAGCGCCGCGCAGATGACAAAGAGAAGCCATCCAATGAGATCAGCCCGCTTCACCGCGTCCTGCTCCGAAAGATTCTGCGGCCTGCCTGGCAAACCCGGACCCATCGGACACCGGTACGGGTCAAGTGGAGTAGTTCGGAACAAATGTGCGTGCCCAGACGCATTGTCAGCAGCCTACTCGGATCTCCCCTGCGCCTCCATCCAGTTCATCACAGCGCGCGTCCAGCGGCGATTGAAGAGGGGGACGTGACCGACTCCTTCCAGAGTCCAGGTCTCCACCACCGCCCCGTCTTCGCAGGGAGCGGACCTTGCGATTGTGGTGTCCGGGGAACCCGCTCCACGAACGAAGTTGGCGGTCTCGCCTGTGTCTTCCGGGAGGCCCGCGCAGCCCGCCGCCGCAGCCCATCGCCGGGCATCTTCTGAGACGCTGCTGTATCCAGAGCTACCATCCGGGTCTTCCGCGTTGGGAGGCTGCGGTTCCTCGCCGTTGTAGAGAATGGTCTCGTCTTCCGTGCCATGAATCTGCAGAACGGAGACCGGGCCCGGATCAGAAGCCGCGCATAGCCCGGGATCAATCCAGCTTGCCCCGGCGATGTCCACAATGGCGCTGAACAGGTCGGAGCGCTCGCAGGCAAGCCGGTTTGCCATGAAGCCTCCGTTGGAGTAGCCCATGACGTAGATTCGGTCTCCATCCACCGGGTACGCAGCGCGCGCCTCCTCAACCAGCCCGGTGAGGTATGCCACATCGTCAACGCCGGATGGCTCAAAGTCGCAGCAGTACTCCGTTGCGTTCCAGTACTGGTTGCCTCCCGGGTTCTCAAGCCCATCCGGCGCAATCAGGATGAGTCCTGCGTCCAGCGCGGCAGCTCGGAGACCCGGCCAGATTCGCAGGGTCTGCTCGCTGAAGCTCCCGTAGCCGTGGAGCAGCAGGAGAATTCCCGCAGGATCGGCGTCCGGCCGCTCCAGGCCCGCGGGAAGCCAGTAATTGGCGGGGCGGTCCTCACCCAGGACCGTACGATCCCCGGGCCGCCGGGCTTCCGGGAGGCTGGCGCAGGATGCCAGGAGCACAATTGCCGCGCACAGAAGAAGAGCTGAACCGGTCAGCCGGGACGCCGGTCGGCTACCACAGCCCCGCGCCGGGCCCACGGATCGGGGACACTGCTGTTTTTGCACCGTGCAAGCCTACTGGCGCCCCGGGTCTCCAGACAACGGAGCTGCGCTGGATAGCGACGCAATCCGCTCACCGTAGTTGAGGTCAACCTCCTTCTTGCTCCGGCTCACGCCGTTGGGAACGATGCACAGGAAACCGAACGGCTCGCTTCCGCTGTTCTCAAAGCGATGCGGTTCCCAGGGCTCAATCAGCACCGCGTCTTCCTGCCGAAGCTCAACCACCGCATCAGCAAGGTGTAGCCGAGCCGCTCCCCGAACTACAAAGACTTCGTGTTCAGAAGCGTGGTGATCCTCTGAAGTGCTCGCTCCGGGTTCCAGCTCAAAGTAGCGCATCTCAAAGTTGGGTGCGCCAAACTCCTCCAGCAACAGGTAGCGAATGCTGACCCCCGGCCGGTAACCGCGATTGATGCCGGTTTCTGGAATGCTCTTGACGTTGGTTCGGAACATGATGCTCCCAGTATCGCGCGAGTTGCGGCCAAGTGCAGCTCTACGCCGTCCGTTCCAGATGACTTGCGGTGCTTCTGTCCCCACCGCCACAATCCTGGGTCATGCGCGCAATAGTAGTGAACGAGTACGGCGGTCCCGAGGTCTTGCGCTTGCAGGAACTTGCAGCCCCCCAGCCGGGGCCGGGAGAGGTCCTGGTACGCCTGCACGCAGCGTCGGTCAACCCGGTTGAGACCTACCACCGTGCCGGATCCCAGGGCTACGGTCCGGCGCTTCCCTTCATCCCCGGAGAAGAGGGAGCCGGAATAGTTGCAGCGCTTGGCCCGGGTGTTTCCGGGCTGGAGGAAGGGCAGCGGGTCTACATCTGCGGTCCCCGCAGCGGATCCTACGCCGAATACTGCCTGCGTCCGGCTGAGCGCGTAGTCCCAGTGCCAGAGGCCCTGAGTCTGAAGCAGGCCGCCACGCTCTCCGTTGCCTACGGCACCGCATACCGCGCGTTGTTCCAGCGTGGTGGCGCCCAGCCTGGTGAGACCGTGCTGGTCCATGGTGCCAGCGGTGGTGTTGGCATTGCCACGGTTCAGCTTGCCCGCTGGCGAGGCCTCCGAGTTCTGGCAACCGCGGGGACGGACGCGGGGCGGGCACTGGTTTCGGCCAACGGCGCGGAGATCGTAGCGGACCATCGGGACCCTGCGCACTTCTCCGCCATCCGTGACGCGGCCGGAGCGGCGGGCCTTGACGTGGTGATTGAGATGCTGGCCAACGTCAACCTGGAGTCAGACCTCCCACTGCTCGCCGCAGGTGGGCGGGTGATGGTTGTTGGCAGCAGGGGCAGTGTGGAGATCACGCCGCGAGCCCTCATGCGGGCTGAGGCCGATATCCGCGGTGTCTTGCTCTACGGGGCAAGCGAGGACGATTTCGCCGATATTCACCGGGGAATTGCCGAGGCGGCCGGAGCAGGTGCAGTTCAGCCGGTGATTCAGCGTAGCCTGGATCTTGCAGAAGCCGCCGAGGCGCACCGGGCTGTCATTGAGGATTCCTCAGCCGGCCGCATCGTACTGACGATGGACTGAATGGCGCGCTCGATTACCGTGACTCCGGGGCCCGCCGTCTTCTGCGGTCCCACGCTCAAAATCCAGGGCCGGAAAGACTATGTCTGCCCGGTAACCGTTGCTCATTGCGCTGGTGAAGGTTCCGCCCAGCGATGACACAAGCCGGCGGATGAACTGCAGTCCGAATCCACCGCCACTCGATTCATCGGGCTCCACGGACCCGGCACCCGCTCCGTTGTCTGTATAGGAGATGCGGAGCGTCCTCCCATCAGGGACCACGGAGATGCTGACCCGGCACGGACCGCCGCACCCGGCGGGAAACCCGTGCTTTGTGCTGTTGGCCATGAGCTCGGTGACAATCAGACCGATGGGGCTTGCAACAGTCACGGGCGCGCGGACTCCGCTTGGAGTCAGATTGATTGTGACTGGAGCTTCGTCCGGCTTTCTGGTGCGGAAGTAGGGCCGAGCGAGATCTGAGAGGTAGCGATCCAGGTCCACCATGGAGTCCGCGTCATCCTGATGCAGGTGCTCATGCGTTCCGAGCACCGCAAGGATGCGTTGCTTCTGCCGGGACAGCGCGCTGGTGACCGCGGGGTCCGAGATTCGGGACTCGTCGTCATCAATGAGTCCGACCAGAACCATGGTCTCGTTCCGGATCCGGTGGTGAACCTCCCGAAGGAGATCGTCGCGGAGCTGCATCTCCCGGTTTGCTCTCCGCGTTAGACGGAAAACGGCTGCGGCAAACCCGGTCCCCAGGATGACTACCACGGCCACACCGCTCGCCTGTGGCAGGTCCGGGAGAACCAGCGCTGGTCTGAGTGCGGGAATCGCCGGAAGCGCAAGCAGCACTCCCGCTATGACAACCCGGAACTGACGGCGTCTCTGGCAGATAAGGCCCCCGGCTACAGCAAGGACCACGAGCAGTCCAGACAGAAAGAGCAGCAGCGTCATCGGGTCCCTGGAAAGCGCAAGCGCGGTGAGCTGGAAGCTGATGAGTACAAAGACACCCGGAATGAACCCGTAGCTGATTGCCTGCCTCACTCTTCCGCGGCCGAGTTGCAGCACAATGCTCAAGCAGAGCGCGAGCAGCAGCGCGTTCTGTATGAGGAATACCTGGCTCCCGACGATCACGTTCCAGACCAGATACCCCGCGCTGATGATCCCGAGGCCAACCGCCGTCCAGTACAGCACAACCATCCGGGAACGCTCTATCGGGGTGATGGTCCCGGACCCAAGCGCGGACAGGACCTTCAGGGTTTGCGCACGAACGGCGTTCACTCCCTCGAGTATAGGAAATCGTTGCGCCACGCTCCACCAGCAACCAGCGAAGACACCCGGCAACTCCTGACCGAAACGGGGGCTTGTTGAGATCTCGCGGATGTGTTCTAAATCCACATCACAGCCCTACAGGAGTATCCCTCGTGGAACAGTTCTTCTCATTGAAGGAACACGGGACAAGTGTTCGCACGGAGGTCATCGCAGGTGTCACCACCTTCCTGACGATGGCCTACATCCTGATCGTCCAGCCGCTGACCCTGCAGAACGCGGGCATGGACTTTGGTGGAGTGTTCACGGCAACGGCCATAGCCTCGGCAGCCGGCACCCTGGTGATGGCGCTGCTCGCGCGCCTGCCCTTTGCCCTGGCCCCGGGAATGGGGCTTAATGCCTTCTTTGCCTTCTCCGTAGTCATTGGAATGGGCAAGAGCTGGCAGTTTGCGCTGACCGCGGTCTTCCTGGAAGGCGTCATCTTCCTGCTGCTGACGGCGGTCAATGTCCGTGAGGCGATCGTCAACAGCATTCCGGCGAACATCAAAAAGGCGATCTCGGTTGGTATCGGGCTCTTCATCGCCTTTGTGGGACTGCAAAACGCCGGTGTCATCGTGAACAACGATGCCACGCTGGTTGGCCTCGGCAGCCTCAGCTCCCCCGGAGTGCTGGTGGCCGTCCTGGGTCTGGCGCTGACCGGTGCCCTGGTTGCGCTGAAGGTCCGTGGGGCACTGCTCCTGGGAATCCTTGGTGCAACGCTCCTCGGTATCCCTTTTGGGGTGACAAGCGTGGGCGAGGGCTTCCGTCTGCTGAGTGCACCGCCGTCCCTTGCCCCGGTCTTCCTGCAGTTTGAGTGGTCCGAGGTCTTCACCCTCGACATGCTCATTGTGGTCTTCACCTTCCTGTTTGTGGACATGTTCGACACGGTCGGCACGCTGGTAGGTGTCTCCACCAAAGCCGGACTCCTGGACAGCGAGGGACGGATCCCAAGGGTGAAGCAGGCGCTCTTCGCCGATGCCGTGGGGACCACGCTTGGTGCAATGCTCGGAACAAGTACGGTCACTACCTACATTGAGAGTGCATCAGGCGTTGAAGAGGGTGGCCGGACCGGTCTGACCGCTCTCGTGGTTTCCGCGCTCTTCCTGGTTGCGCTCTTCTTCAGCCAGCTCTTCCTGCTGATCCCGGCGGCGGCAACCGCCCCGGCGCTGATCCTGGTTGGGGTGTTCATGATCAGTCCGGTGCAGGATCTGGACTTCGCCGACTACACCGAGGCGATCCCGGCGTTCCTCACCATGATCATGATGCCGCTGACCTACAGCATTTCCGAGGGAATTGTCTTTGGGGTCCTGTCCTGGGTCATTCTGAAGAGCGTCACCGGGAAGTTCCGGGAAGTCAGCATTCTCACCTGGATAGTCGCGGCCTTCTTCATGGTGAGCTTCTTTGTCTGAGGACGACCGCTGCGGTGGCGAGAGTCGGCCCGAGGCCGTCTCCGCCCCACCGCGAGCCACGCGTCATTCCAAGGACAGTCGAGCGCCCGGTCAGTTGTAGCGGATGACGCTATGGAAGGGGAGGTCCGCCGGAAGGCGGGCCCTGCCTTCCAGAAACCCTAGCTCAATCAACACACAGACCCCTGCGACCTCCGCCTTGATCCCGGATAGGAGTCGCGCGCAGCCGCCAAGTGTTCCGCCGGTTGCCAGCAGATCGTCCACCAGCAGAACCCGGTCCTCCGGCGTGGCAGCATCAGCGTGGATCTCCACCCGGTCGGTACCGTATTCAAGCTCATAGTCCAGGCCCACAGTGGTCCAGGGCAGCTTGCCGGGCTTCCGAATGGGAATGAATCCCGCTCCGAGTTCGGCGGCAATGGCCGCACCAAAGATGAACCCTCGGCTCTCCGCGCCGGCGACACGGGTGATTCCAGCCCCCCGGAAGGGCTCCGCCATGGCGTTGCTTGCCGCCCGAAACGCTTCCGGGTCTCCGAGAAGCGGGGTGATATCCTTGAACACTATCCCCGGCTTGGGAAAATCCGGTACGTCCCGGATATGCTTCTGCAACAGTTCCGCTACGGATTCCATGCGCCGGAATAGTAGCAGGCTTTGCGGCGCGCTTGACCCACCAGTGCCACCCAGGAGGCAACTCACTCGTGTACGACATCGCGATCATTGGTGGTGGTCCCGCCGGCGCCACACTTGCCCGGCTTCTCGGTGACCGCTTGCGGACCCTGCTCCTGGAGCGGCGTCCGCGGGAGGCATCTGACATGCCGGCCAGGAGGAAGGTCTGTGGTGGGCTGCTGAATCCGGATGCCGTCAGGCGCTTTGCGCGCCTTGGGGTTCGGCTTCCGGCGGAGCTCCGCGTAGATCCTCAACCCGTTGCGGTCACAGCACTGGACCTGGACACCGGTGTGGTCCGGCGATTTCCCAGGGAGTACCAGAACCTGGACCGGGAAGCGCTGGATCGTTACCTACTTTCCCTTTTGCCGGATTCCACCGACCTGCGTTGGTCCGCACGCCTTTCCGAGCTTGAGAAGGGGACGGGCAGCACACGTCTTCGCTGGCAGGAGCAGGGTAGGCCGCAGGAGGCCAGTGCCAGGATTGTCATTGGTGCAGACGGTGCAGCCTCCATGGTCCGGCGGACCCGTTTCCCCGGTGCTGCTCCACCTTCCCGCTACCTGGCCCTGCAGGTTCCCTTTCCCCGGTCCGCCGTCCTGCTGCCGGACGGCTCAGGCAATGACTACGCGTCCCTCTTCGCCCGCGATGTCACTGACTTCTACGGCTGGATCATCCCCAAGGCAGATCAGGCCCTCATCGGTGCGGCAATCCCTGCGGGTGATCCCGCGGACAGAGCAGCGGATGGGACTCCGCGCGCGGTTGCTGCCCGCTTCCGGCTCCTGCTGCAACTGCTTTCGGACGCCGGCTACCTGGAGCGCTCCGCGCATGAGCAGCAGGGGAGGGTGGAGGCCGCGCAGCTCCTCCGGCCCTCGGCGCAAGACGTTGTGACCGGCGACGCGGAGATCGGGCTCATTGGTGAGGCCGCGGGCTTCATCAGCCCAAGCTCCGCAGAAGGCTTCAGCTGGGCGCTGGCATCAGCGGTAGCCGCGGCCACCGCGCTCTCATCCGGAATCCCGGGCTGGTCCGTCCGATACGCGCGGCTTGCTCTCCCCCTGATCCGCCGGCTGCAGCGCAAGCGGTTCAAGGGCCGGATGCTCTACCACCCCGGGTTTCGCCGGCTGGTACTGGCATCCGGCCTGGGCGCAATCCGCTGAAGCCAGGATCTGCCCCACGCGCCGGCGAGCACAGACCGGAAAGCGGAGGACTGACTGCGCGAATGCGCAACACCGGCTGATTGCGCCGGCCTCGCTACGGCTCCTATCATCACGCTGCTATGGCCGAACAGTTGAACCGCAAATCACGAGTCATGACCGAGGGCGTGGAGAGAACCGCTAACCGCGCCATGCTTCGGGCCGTTGGCTTTGGGGACGGAGATTTCACCAAGCCAATCGTTGGAATTGCCAGCGCCGGCAGCGATGTCAGCCCCTGCAATGTCCACCATGACGAGCTGGCCGCCATCTCCAAGGCCCGGCTCAAGCAGCTCGGCGCAATGCCCATGTCCTTCCACACCTTTGTTGTCACTGACGGGGAGGCGATGGGACACGAGGGGATGAAGGCATCCCTCGTCTCCAGGGACACAATCGCTGATGTGATTGAGCTGGACGCACACGGTCATCAGATGGACGCGCTCCTCGGTATTGGGGGATGCGACAAGACCATACCCGGCACCGTAATGGGCCTTGCCCGGATGAATGTCCCCTCCGTGTTTGTGTATGGCGGGACAATCGCGGCCGGGATCTGGCGCGGCAAGAAGGTGGACATTGTCAGCGCCTTTGAGGCGGTTGGCGCCTACAGTGCGGGTCACATCACAGAGGAGGAGCGGCACCAGATTGAGGTACACGCATGCCCGGGCGCGGGAGCATGCGGTGGGATGTACACGGCCAACACCCTGGCTGCGGCCATGGAGGCCCTGGGGATGGGAATCCCGGGCAACGCATCAGTTCCTGCAACACACGAGCTCCGCCACTGGGTGATGGAGGCAAGCGCTGACGCCCTGTGGGGCCTGATCCGGGACAACATCACCCCGAGGCAGATCATGACCCGGAAGGCTTTTGAGAACGCAATCCGCGTTGTGATGGCTCTTGGTGGGAGCACCAACTCCGTCCTTCACCTTCTGGCACTGGCCCACGAGGTTGATGTTCCCCTGGACATTGAGGACTTCAACACGTTCTACGACAGCACTCCCATCCTCACGGACATGAAGCCGGCCGGGCAGTACGTCATGGAGGACCTGTTTGCCGTGGGGGGAGTGCAGATGGTGATGAAGATGCTCCTGGACGAAGGCCTGCTCCACGGAGACTGCCTGACCGTCACCGGAAAGACTCTTGCGGAGAACCTTGCCGAGGTGAAGGTGGAGCTGGACGGGCAGGATGTGGTTCACCCCTTCTCCAGTCCGGAGCAGCCGCGGGGACCAATCGCCATTCTCAAGGGCAACCTGTCCCCGGAAGGGGCCGTAGTGAAAACATGCGGTCTCAACGAGTTTGAGCACAGCGGGCCGGCTCGCGTCTTTGAGGACGAGGAGGATGCCCTCGGTGCGATTCTCAATGGAGGGGTGAAGGCCGGGGACGTCGTTGTCATCCGAAATGAGGGCCCCAAGGGCGGTCCGGGCATGCGGGAGATGCTCGCGCCAACCGCGGCCATTGCCGGTGCCGGTCTCACCCGGGACGTGGCGCTGATCACGGATGGCCGATTCTCCGGCGGCTCACACGGGATGGTGGTCGGGCACGTCTCTCCGGAAGCTCAGGTTGGTGGACCTATTGCGCTGATCCGGGACGGAGACATCATCACCATCAGCACTCCGCGCAAGGAGCTCTCCGTAGCCGTTGATGACGCGGAGCTTGCGCGGCGGCGGCAGGACTGGAAGCCCAGGGAAACCAAGTACCCGCGTGGCGCGCTGTGGAAGTTCGCCCAGCTCTGCAGCTCCGCAAGCCGTGGCGCGGTGACAAGCTGACCCTGTAGCGCGCACGGCAAGTCAGGTATGGAACGCGCGGTACTTCTGCTCTCCTCCCCGGACCGTCCTGGAATTGTGGCGGAGGTCTCCCACTTCATTTTCACCTACGGTGGGAACATCCTGGACTCACAGCAGCACAGCGATCCGGACAGCAACACCTTCCTCATGCGCATTGAGTGGGACATCGCGGCCTTCGCCATCCCGCGGGACAGGATATCCTCCGCCTTTGAGCCGATTGCGCTGAAGTTCGGGATGCAGTTCCGCGTGGAGTTCAGCGAGCACACGGCGCGCGTGGCCGTCCTGGTGAGCAGATACGATCATTGCCTGGTGGATCTGCTCCTCCGCAACCGGGAGGGAGAGATCCCGGCGGAGATCTGTCTCATCCTGTCCAACCACACGGACCTGCAGCCGCTTGCAGAGTCCTTTGGCGTTCCCTTTGCCACGGTTCCTGTGAAGCAGGAAAACCGGGCCACGGCAGAGGCGGAGCAGCTGCGGATGCTGGATGCCGCCGGCGTTGACCTGGTGGTCCTTGCCCGCTATATGCAGATTCTGTCTGCGGACTTCGTGGGACACTACCCAAACCGGATCATCAACATTCACCACAGCTTCCTTCCGGCGTTTGCCGGAGCTCGGCCCTACCATCAGGCCTGGGAGCGGGGAGTGAAGGTCATTGGTGCAACCAGTCACTACGTGACCGCAGAGCTGGACTCCGGGCCCATTATTGAGCAGGACGTTGCCCGCGTCAGTCACCGGGACAGCGTTGCCGACATGGTGCGGAAAGGCCGCGATCTGGAGAAGCTGGTCCTCTCCCGCGCGGTGAAGCGCCACCTGGAGCACCGGGTCATGGCGCTGGGAAACCGGACGGTGGTCTTTGAGTAGGCGGGAAACTTGGGCGCTGCGGTGAGTTGGGCAGGCGCTAGCCCGCCGGCATCGCCTCCCGCGAACGCGCCTGTTCGTCCAAAAGGAGCTTGTACTCAATGCTATCCGACAGAGCGAGCCAGCTCGCCTCAATCACATTTTCGGAAACGCCAACGGTGTTCCACTGGTGTTCGCCGTCCGTTGACTCAATGAGCACGCGAACCCTGGAAGACGTGCCCTCGCCGGTGGACAGGACCCTCACCTTGTAGTCCACCAGCTCCACGTCATGAAGGGAGGGGTAGGTTGCGTAGAGCGCTTTTCTCATGGCGATGTCCAGTGCATTCACCGGCCCGTTTCCGATGGCGATGGTGTGCTCCTCTTTGCCGCCCACCATCATCCGGATGCTTGCCTCCGAGTGAATGCTTCCTTCCGGTCCGCGCTCGGAGTCAATCCGATAGGAGATCAGGTCAAAGTGCGTGACGTGCAACCCCAGGGCTCGCCGCATGATGAGCTCAAAAGAGGACTCCGCCGCCCCGAACTCGTAGCCTTCCGCCTCCAGGTCCTTCAGCCTGAGCACGAGCTCCCGCACACGCGGTGAGTCCGCGGAGAGCTGCAGCCCGAAGTCCCGAGCCTTCCGCATGATGTTTCCCTTGCCTGACTGGTCTGAGAGCATCACGCGCTGGCTGTTTCCTACGAGTTCGGGCCGGATGTGCTCGTAGGTCTGCGAGTTCTTCAGGACGGCGCTCGCGTGCACGCCGCCCTTGTGGCCAAAGGCGTAGTCCCCCACAAAGGGCTGCCTGGCGAAGTGGGCGTGGTTCGCCATTTCTGCCACAAAGACAGAGAGATCCTTCAGCTCACCGATACTCGAACCCGCGCCCAGCCGGTAGCCCTGCTTGATGACCAGGTTGGCAATCACGCTCACCAGGTTTGCGTTCCCGCAGCGCTCACCGATTCCGTTGATGGTTCCCTGCACGTGGCGAGCCCCAAGCTCCACCGCCGCAAGGCTGTTTGCCACGGCAACTTCGGAGTCGTTGTGCGCGTGGATCCCCAAGGGATTCTCCACCGCCTCCTGCACCGCGCTTACTATCCGGACCAGCTCGTCCGGGAGCGTGCCCCCGTTTGTGTCGCAGAGGACCACCCGCGCCGCACCACCATCCACCGCCGCCCGGATGGTTTGCAGGCAGTAGTCCGGGTTGTGCTTCCAACCGTCAAAGAAGTGCTCCGCGTCATAGATCACCTCATCCGTGCGCTCGCGAAGGTAGGCAACGCTGTCCCGGATTATGTCCAGATTCTCCGGGAGGGTGATCCCCATTGCTTCCGTCACGTGGAAGTCCCAGGACTTGCCAAAAATGGTGACAACCGCAGTTCCGGAATCGATCAGCATGTTGAACAGCTCGTCATCCGCCGGCTTCCGCCCGGGACGATGGGTGGAGCCGAACGCGGTGATCCGTGCGTGGTCCAGCCGAAGCTTGCGCGCAGCCCGGAAGAACTCGGTGTCCTTGGGGTTCGCGCCGGGCCAGCCGCCCTCAATGTAGTCCACCCCAAGGTCATCCAGCTTCAGCGCAATCCTGATCTTGTCATCCAGGGAGAAGTTGACCCCGTGAGTCTGTGCTCCGTCCCGGAGGGTCGTGTCAAAGATCTCCACGTATGCAGCCTGATCCGTGTTCGGGACCTGCTCTGCGATCATTTCTCTGCTCCTTCCGCTGCTCGCTCCGTGGCGCCCTGCACCGCTCCACCTGCAAGCGCCTCCGTCACTGCGGCACCCATTTCCGCCGTGGATACGGCCTTCCCGCCACCCACGATGTCCGGTGTCCCGATGCCACGGGAAATCACGCTGCGTACCGCGGCCTCAATGGCATCCGCGGCCTCCGGTGCGTTCGCGCTGTAGCGCAACATGAGAGCGGCGGACAGGATCTGCGCCACCGGGTTGGCCACGCCGCGTCCCGCGATGTCCGGCGCGCTGCCGCCAGCGGGCTCGTACAGTCCGAATCCACCTTCACCGATGCTTGCAGACGGAAGCAGTCCCAATGAGCCGGTGATCATCGCTGCCTCGTCCGAGATGATGTCTCCAAACATGTTCGGGCACAGAAGCACGTCAAACTGTCCGGGGGCCCGTACCAGCTGCATGGCAGCGTTGTCCACGTAGAGGTGAGAAAGCGAGACCCCGGGGTAGCCAGCCGCAACCTCTTCAACCACCTCCCTCCACAGGACGGAGACAGAGAGGACGTTGGCCTTGTCCACGGATGTGAGCTTCCCGGAGCGCCCGGCCGCGGCCGCAAAGGCCAGCTTTGCTATCCGGCGGATCTCCCCTCGACGGTACAACATGGTGTCCCAGGCGCGCTCGTCCTCGTCGCTGCCTTCGCGCCCCTTGGGTTCACCAAAGTAGATCCCGCCGGTCAGTTCCCGCACCACCAGCAGGTCCATCCCGCCGGCCACGATGTCGGGCCGGAGCGGACTTGCGCCTTCCAGGCCAGGCTGAATCAGGGCGGGGCGAAGGTTACAGAAAAGATCGTAGCGTTTGCGCAAGGGAAGCAGAGCAGCCCGCTCCGGCTGCTGTGCCGGAGGAAGAGATTCCCATTTGGGACCGCCCACGGCGCCAAACAGGATTGCATCTGCTTCATCGCAAGCAATTAGCGTGCTCTCCGGAAGGGCTTGGCCGTGGCTGTCTATCGCCACTCCACCGACCGCGGTCTCGGTGTAGGCCAGCGAAAGACCAAAGCGCTCCGCCGCGGCATCCAGGACCCGGAGCGCCTGCGGCATGATCTCCGGTCCAATGCCGTCACCGGCAAGCACAGCTACGCGGAACAGACGGCTTTCCACTGCGGCTACACGCCGTGGCCGACGCTGCGCGACCGGGCTTCCTCCACCTGATCGGCGTTGAGGATGTGGTTGACGGCGTTGAGGTATGCCTTGGCCGATGCCGCCACCACGTCCTCGCTGATGGAGGTGCCGTGAAAGTTTCTGCCCCCGGAGGCCACCACCACGTCCACCTGCCCCAAAGCGGAACTGCTTCCGCTCTTGGAGCTGATCCGGTAATCCCGCAGGGACAGCTCACGTCCCACAATCCGGTCAATGGCGGTGTAGGTTGCCTCTACAGGTCCGTGACCGGTTGCCGCTTCCGAGTAGGCCACACCGTCCCGTTCCAGGGTCACGGTGGCCGAGGCAAGATCTGCGGTGCCGGAAGTGACGTTGAGGTAGGTGAGCCGGAAGTGGTCGGCCGCGTCGGCGGTGCCCAGGATCACCAGGCTTTCCAGGTCATAGTCGTGGACTCTGCCCTTTCGGTCCGCCAGTGCCAGGAACTCGGCGTAGACCTCGTCCAGGTTGTACTCGTCTTCCCGGTAACCAAAGGACTCCAGGCGGTGCTTGATCACGTGGCGTCCGGAACGGCTGGTCATGTTCAGCTCGTTCGAGTCCAGCCCGATGGACTCCGGGGTCATGATCTCGTAGGTCTGCCGGTTCTTCAGAACTCCATCCTGGTGAATACCCGCCGAATGGCTGAAGGCGTTCTCCCCCACAATGGCCTTGTTTCGCTGCACCGGTGCATTGCACAGCTGACTCACCAGGTGGCTCACCCGCGCGATTCTGGTGGTGTCCACGCCGGTGTGCAGGCCAAAGTGGTCGGCCCGTGTCTTCAGGATCATGATGATCTCTTCAAGCGCGGCATTGCCGGCGCGCTCGCCCAGGCCGTTTATGGTGCCCTCTACCTGTCGTGCACCGATCTCTATAGCAGCGATGGCGTTGGCCACGCTGAGTCCAAGGTCATCGTGGGTATGCACAGAGACAACGGCCTTGTCCAGGTTGGGAACATTGTCAAAAACGTACTGGACAATGGCGGCAAACTGGCTGGGCACCGTGTAGCCCACCGTATCCGGGATATTCACGGTTGTTGCCCCGGCGTTGATGGCGGCCTCTACAATCTGGCAGATGTGATCCCGGGGAGTACGGCCTGCGTCCTCGCAGGAGAACTCCACGTCATCCGTGAACTTCCGGGCGTACTTCACCGCATCCACTGCCATCTGCACCACGTCGTCCCAGTCCCGACGCAGCTTGTCCTTTACGTGGATATCGCTGGTGGCGATGAAGGTGTGGATCCGGTATTGGTCCGCCACCTTCAGGGCTTCATAGGCCGCGTCAATGTCACCGGGGATTGCCCGAGCGAGGCCGCAGACAACCGAGTCCTTCACTTCCCTTGCGATGGTCCGCACCGACTCAAGATCTCCCGGCGATGACACCGGGAATCCTGCCTCAATCACATCAACGCCAAGCTGCTCCAGGGCCTTGGCAATCTGCACCTTCTCCCGGACGCTCAGCGAGGCCTGAAGCGCCTGCTCTCCATCCCGGAGGGTAGTGTCGAATACAATTACGCGATCGGCGCTCGGTCCGCGATCTGCTGCTCCACCCCGGTCACCGCTGTTGTCACTCATGATCAGGTTGCCTCTTCTCCTCGCGCCAACCAGATCTTGCCGGTCCGCACAACTTCAATCAGCCCGTGCTTCTCTACCATGCGGAGAAAGGCATCAATCTTGTCTGCGTTTCCAGAGATCTGCACGGAGAGAGTCTGATCCGTGATGTCAACGGTTTTTCCCTTGAAGTGCTCAATGATCTGCAGAACGGCATGGCGGGTATCGTCGGTGGCTGCCAGCTTCACCAGCGCCAGTTCCCGCTCAACCACATTATCCCGGATGTGCTCCGTGGCGTGCACCACGTCCACCAGCTTGTTCAGCTGCCGCACAATCTGGTCCAAGGTCTCCGGATCTCCCTCCACGGTGATAGTCATCCGGGAGAAGTTGCCGTACATGGCCTTGGAGACCACCAGGGACTCCACGTTGTAGCCGCGGCGGCTGAACACCAACGCAATCCGAACGAGCACGCCGGGCCGGTCATGGACCAGCAGGCTGATTACGTGGGTCTTGCTCCGGTCCAAGGTCTCGGCTACGCGAACTTGCTTGTGCGTGCCTTGTTCAGGGTCCTTCTGGTCAGGGGTCTGTGCCTGCGCTGCCATTCTGTGCTCCTCAGGTGCTTCCGGTTGGCTTCTCTATGGCGGTTGTCGGCGCCTCCAGGATCATGTCCTTGGCGCTCCGGCCGGCAGGAATCATCGGGAAGACGTTCTCCTGCTCCCTGATGTCCACGTGGACCAGGACCGGCCCTTCGGTGTGTGCCAGTGCCTTGCGGAGCACCGGCTCGATATGTGCCTGTTCCCCGATGTATCCGGAGGCGATTCCGTAGGCATCAGCAACCTTGCAGAGATCCGGATTTCCCTCCAGCTCAACGCCCATCAGGCGATCCTGATAGAACAGCTCTTGCCACTGCCGGACCATTCCGTGGTGGTGGTTGTCCATCACCACAATCAGCATCGGCAGGCGGTGGATTGCCGCGGTTGCAAGCTCAAACATGGTCATCTGGAAGCCGCCGTCCCCAACTATCGCCACAACCTTGTCATCCGGGCGTCCGAATGCCGCACCAATTGCCGCCGGAAAGCCGAATCCCATGGTCCCGGCGCCACCGGAGGAAAGCCAGTTGAACTCCTCATCCACGCGATAGAACTGCGCTGCCCACATCTGGTGCTGGCCGACGTCGGTGGACACCACGGCCTTCCCCTCTGTCAGGCGATAGAGCACGTCTATCACCTCCTGCATGGTCAGCCGTCCGTTTTCCGCCTGGTAGTGAAGGGGGAACTCGCGCTTCAGCCCGTCCAGGAGTTCAAGCCATTCGATGTAGTCTCCCGGCTCCACAATCCGGTTCAGCTCTTCAATGACCGCGCGGGCCTGCCCGATGATGGTGGCGTCAGCCTTCACAATTTTGCCGACCTCGGCGGGGTCAATATCGATGTGGATCTTCTTTGCCTGGGGCGCAAACTCGTCCGGCTTACCGTTGATCCGGTCGTCCCAGCGCATCCCCACGCCCACAATCAGGTCACATTCCAGCAGCGCTTTGTTGGCGTAGGCGGTGCCGTGCATTCCAACCATTCCCAGGGACAGCGGGTGAGTCTCGGGGAAGCCGCCCTTGCCCAGGAGGGTGTTCATCACCGGGATCTGCGCGTTGGTGGCAAAGTCAACAAGTGACTGCCGGGCCCCGGAAATGATGGCTCCGTGTCCAACCAGAAGGACCGGCCGCTTTGCCGTGCTTATCAGGCGTGCCGCTTCTTCCATGCCGTCGGGCTCAAAGCCCTCCAACACGTTATAGCCGGGAAGGTCCATTTCCACCGGCCCTTCGGATACGAACTCAGCGGAGCTCACGTCCTTTGGCAGGTCAATGAGTACTGGGCCCGGGCGGCCGGTACTCGCCAGGTGGAATGCCTCCGTGATCACCCGGGGGATGTCCTCGGTCTTTCGAACGAGGTAGTTGTGCTTGACGATTGGCATGGTAACGCCAAAGACGTCTCCCTCCTGGAAGGCATCTTTTCCCAGATGCTTGGTGATGGTCTGGCCCGTGAGGATGATCATTGGCACGGAGTCCATCTGTGCAGTGATGATCCCGGTCACGGTGTTCAGCGCGCCCGGTCCTGAGGTTACCAGCACCACACCCACCTTGCCGGTGGCACGGGCGTACCCGTCCGCCATGTGTGCTGCACCCTGCTCATGCCGGGTTAGCACAAACTGGATGGAGGAATCATAGAGGGCGTCCAGTAGAGGAATTGCCGCGCCACCGGGCAGGCCGAATACGTACTCAACACCCTGCTGTTCCAGATGCCGTACCAGTGCCTGGGCACCCGTAATGCTTGTTGACTGCTGAATGTCCATGCTTCCTCCTTTTCCGAGAATATGGTCCACGAATGTGCTGAACACCTGCGGCTTCTGCAACAGGAAAGCCTGTTTCCGGAATGGCAAAAAGTTCACCACTCTGTGCCGCGCCGGGGGACAGTCCGCCGGTTCAGGCCTACGGGTGCGCCCACGGGCCAGCCCACGCTTCAGTGTTCGGCGTGCTCCATGTGCTCCAACTGATCCCGCAGGTCCTCTACTTCCTTGGTCCAGAACCCGCGTCCACCCCAGTGCGGGTGCTCCTGCCGGAAGCGATAGTCGTTCCGCTGGAGCGCGTGCCAGGAAAGGAAGTAGAGGATCCGCATGAAGCGCAAGCCCTCTACCAGGGCAAGCTGGCTCTCGTCAAAGGCGGCAAAGCTGCGGTAGCCGTCCAGCAGGTTGGCGAGCTCACGCCCGCTGCTGGACACGCGGTCCGGGAGCAGGAGCCACAGGTCCTGCACTGCCGGGCCCATCATCATGTCATCAAAGTCAATGATCAGGAGGCCTTCTTCCCCACGGTCCAGCAGGTTGCCGCGGTGCAGGTCTCCGTGCACGCGGAGCATCGGCAAGTCCTGGAACTGCGGTGTGATCCGCTGCAGGCCTTCTTCCACTACAGCAACGAACTCTTCCCGACAGTCTGGGTGAACCAGTTCTGCGTCCCGCAGCTGCTGCACAAAACCCCACGTGGAGCCTTCCGGTGTGCACTCAAGCCGATGCCGAGCCGGCCTGCTCCGCCCAACCGCGTGCATCCGCCCGGTGATGGCCCCAAGCCGGAACCAGTCATCATCGGACTCCCCCTCAAAGCCGCGCCCGCCGCGGCGGGGGTAGAGCGCGCAGAAGTACTCCTGCTCGGTACCGTCTGCACCGGCAATCTCAACTGCCAGCAGGGTCTCCCCGTCCCGGTCCGGAACGGGGGCAACAACGGGGATCTCCGCGTCGGCACACTCCAGTGCAAAGGCGTGCTCCTCCAGGATGGCTTCCTCAGTCCACCTGCCGGGCCGATAGAACTTGGCCACCCAGTGCGCGCCATCCGCATCCCGGAGCCCGTACACCCGGTTCACGTAGCTGTGGTAGGGGGTGATGCTTCCGTCCAGGTCCAGGTTCCAGCCGGTTTCCACCACCTGCAACACGGACTCCGCTCCCAGCGCGTCAAACACACCAGAGCGGGCTTCAGCGGCATTCATGCATCTGCACGGTACACGGATACCTCTTCTGATGCGAGACTGACATCTCTTCGGGGGGGCTTGTTCCACGCTTCTCTCCGCGGGCGCCCACAAGTGTGTGCTCCGGCCGGACCTCGGTCCCCAGAGGGGTTGCGGCGGACCTTTCAGCACTTGCGGCACAAATTATCGATAAAACACTTGCGTATTTGTGACGGACGTCATATTCTCACGTAGATGTCGCGTTAAACCGCGTTGGCGGTGCGACAAACCACACAAAGGAGCGAGCAACTATGCGCAAGATAGTTCTCATAATCATCGGTCTGGTGGCAGCGATCGCTCTGGTCGGCTGCGGCGGCGGCGGCGAAGCCGCACCCACGGGTTTTGCCCCCAACCAGACGGCAGTTGCCTACGCCTACACCCACGGCGGATACGTCGGTCAGGCCACGGTCACCACTGACGCTGAAGGTACCATCAGCGTTGTTCTGGACGAGGCATTCCTGCCCCACACCCTCGCCGAAGTTGACATTGAGTCTGACGAGTGGACCGAAGAAAACACCGCCAACTACGCGCAGCGCGGCGACACTGTCTACGTGGCTCGCTACATCAGCTACAACGGAACCGTGTATGTCGGTACCACCGTTGGCGGAGCAATGATCTACACCGAAGCGGACGAGAACGGCATGCCGGTTGGTGGCCAGGATCTTGAGCAGCAGATCATCCGCAACCAGAACACCATGGCAGCCTGGTATGACAACATTGCCGCTGGTGGCTTTGCCATCCACACCGGCTTGGATCAGCCGGCGCAGCCCGTGACCCAGAGCCCCTACGGCGGACTCACCAAGCTGGGTGCCAACTACTGGAACTTCGGCGACCTCGGTTGGCAGGGCAACATGGACGCCATCCAGCAAGCCGCGATTGAGATCGGCACTGGCTTTAATATCAGCGACATGAATCGCAACAGTGACAACTTCTGGGAACTCGGCGATGCTGTCACCGGTGCCACCGCCTCTGACTTTGTTGATTACTTCAACGTGATTCAGAACGCTGTTGGCCGCCTGGCAATGCAGTAGAGCGCAAAACAGCGCTTTCGGCAGTGAGCCTTTCGGCTACCTGCCAAACCCGGGCCCGGCAATTGCCGGGCCTTTTTTGTGCGATGTGTAGTCAGGCTGAGTTCGCCTTGTCTGCCGCCAGGTCCCACAGAGCGCTGACCTGCCGCTGCAGGAGCTTGCGCTGCTTGGTGCACAGCCCAACCGAGTAGGGCTTCAGCGGGTGCTCCAGTTCCAGCACCCGCACGTTGTCCTGCAGCGGGCTCTTGGCCAGGACAAGCTCGTTCACCAGTCCGATTCCTGCCCCAAGCGATACCATGGTCAGGATTGCCTCGTTGCCGCTTACGTTGGCGTAGATGTTCGGCTGTATCTCCATACTGCGGAACCATGTATCCAGGCGTCTGCGCGCCAGTCCCTGTTCTGCAAGGATGAGCGGGATCTCCCGCCAGGGGACCGGCTCCCGGGAAAGCAAATCGTCATATTGCTGGCTGTCCCGAGGTGCAATGAAGATGAGGCGCGTGGTGGTGATCTCCTGGTAGAGCAGGCCCTCCGGCAGGCTGTCCGGTCTTGCGGCAATCACTACATCAATTTCATCTGCCACCAGTCGCCGAATGGCGCTGGCCGCATCTCCGGTTTGAATGTTCAGGTGGATCTGCGGGTAGGCCCGCCGGAACCCGCCCAGAAGGTCCGGGAGGATTGAGTAGGCGGCGGTGACAGAGCAGTAGATGCTGATTTCCCCCTGGAGCGAACCGGAGGCCTCGTTCAATCTGTTGCTCACGTCCCGCCAACGGTCCAGCACCTCGCGGGCATAGGTCCGGAAGATCTCGCCTTCCGGCGTCAGCTGCACCGAGCGGCGGTCCCGCTCAAACAGACGATGGCCGACCTCTTCTTCCAGCCGCTTGATGTGCCTGCTCAGCGCGGAGGGGCTGATGAAGCAGGCGCTTGCGGTCTTTCCAAAGTGAAGCGTGTCTGCAAGGTGCACAAAGAGCTTGAGGCTGTAGTGTTCCATGGCTATCCCGTTCTCTGCATAAGAGTCTATGCGATATTGCACTTCGTGCACATCACCTGATGGCCTATGCTCGCAACCATGCCATTTAGATTTGAAAGCCGCGTATTTGAGCCGGAGCTCGTAGATTTCGGGTTGGACCGCGAGTACATCGTTCGCGGCGGGCGGGATCGCTTCCACCTGCTACCCCGGGCCTTTGATGGGATCCGGCAGATCGGTGTTATCGGCTGGGGCTCCCAGGGACCGGCACAGGCCCAGAACCTCCGTGACTCGCTTGCATCTTCCGGAAGCGATATCAGGGTGACCGTTGGTCTGCGCGAAGGCTCTTCTTCCCGCGCTGACGCACAGCAGGCCGGCTTCAATGAAGCAGATGGCACTCTCGGCGAGTTGTTCGCCGTGATCTCGGACTCCGACCTGGTGATTCTATTGATCTCGGACGCCGCGCAGGCCGAGCTCTACCCGCAGGTCTTTTCCGCCATGAAACCAGGCGCAACCCTGGGATTGTCCCACGGCTTTCTCCTGGGTCACCTGCAATCCCTGGGGGAGACATGGCCGGATGGAATCAACGTCATCGGCGTGTGCCCCAAGGGTATGGGCCCAAGCGTGCGCCGGCTTTACCTGCAGGGAGCCGAGGTTGGCGGTGCGGGAATCAACGCAAGCTTTGCCGTTGAGCGGGACCTGGATGGCCGCGCCACGGACTATGCGATTGGCTGGGCTGTTGGAATTGGTGCGCCGTTCAGCTTCATGACCACGCTGGAGATGGAGTATCGCTCCGACATCTATGGGGAGCGGGGAGTCCTGCTCGGCGGAGTACACGGAATAGCGGAGGCGCTGTATCGGTGGTTTGTAGCCTCTGGCATGTCCCCGGAAGAGGCCTTTGCCGCAAGCGCGGAGGCCGTGACCGGCCCGCTGTCCCGCACCATCAGCCACCGGGGAATCCGTGCGGTGTATGAGGACCTGGATTCTGCCGGACATGCCGAGTTTGCGCGGGCATACAGCGCGGCCTACCCCGCGTGCCGGGAGGTGCTCCGCGAAATCTATGACGAGGTGTCCTCCGGAAACGAGATCCGCTCCGTTGTAATGGCGGGCCGGCGCCTATCAGACATGCCGATGCGCAGCCTGGATGAGACACCCATGTGGCAGGTGGGCGAACGGATCCGTGCGGTCCGGGACACCATCACTGCAAGTCCTCACCCGGTGACCGCCGGTGTGTATTGCGCCATGATGATGGCCCAGTGTGACATCCTTCTGGAACACGGCCACGCCGTCAGCGAGGTGGTCAACGAGTCCGTGATTGAGGCCGTGGACAGCCTGAACCCCTTCATGCATTACCGCGGTGTGTCCTGGATGGTGGACAACTGCTCGGTCACTGCGCGCCTGGGAGCCCGCAAGTGGGCGCCGCGTTTTGACTACCTGCTCAGCCAGATTACTCTGCCCGCGCTGGACCGCGGCACCAAAGCGGATGAGAGCCGTATGCAGGCCTTCCTGGACCACGGGATTCATCGGGCCCTGGCCGTTGCTGCTGAGCTCAGGCCAACGGTTGATATCTCACTGACCGGGGCCGAAGGAACCGCTGCAGCCATTGCGGTTGGCACCGGGGAAGGGACGTAACGCATGGGACGCAACCTCTTTGACACAATCTGGGACCTGCACAAGGTCACCACGCTGCCGGACGGGCAGGATCAGCTGCTGGTGGGGCTCCACCTCATCCACGAGGTGACCAGCCCCCAGGCCTTTCACATGCTCAGGGAGCGGGGCCTTCCCGTCCGCTACCCTGAGCGAACCGTTGCCACGGTTGATCACATTGTCCCTACGGATGACAGGGCGCGGCCCTTCCGGGATGAGCTGGCGGAGAAGATGATTGCGGAGCTGGAAAAGAATACCAGCGAGCACGGAATCGAATACTTCGGCCCCGGCTCGGATCATCAGGGAATCGTGCACATCATTGGTCCCGAACTCGGCCTCACGCAGCCCGGAATGACCATTGCCTGCGGGGACTCCCACACCTCCACCCACGGTGCCTTTGGAGCGATCGCGTTTGGCATTGGTACTAGCCAGGTGCGGGACGTACTCGCCACCGGTACGGTAGCCCTCAACCGGCCGAAGGTCCGCCGGGTCAACTTTGTGGGGACACCGGCGCCCGGCGCCTCCGCCAAGGACCTTGCGCTCAAGCTCATGGCGCAGCTGGGCGTGAAAGGCGGCATCGGCCACGCCTATGAATACGGCGGCGAGGCTATTGAGCGGCTTTCCATGGAGGAGCGCATGACCCTCTGCAACATGTCTATTGAGGGCGGGGCGCGGATGGGCTACGTGAACCCGGATGAAACGACGTTTGAGTACCTCCGCGGACGGCCGCGCGCGCCCCAGGGAGCTGACTTTGATCGTGCCCTCGCGTGGTGGAAGTCCATTGCCTCCGGTCCGGACGCCGAGTATGACGACATCGTGACCATTGACGTGGAGGGGCTGGAGCCGATGGTGACCTGGGGAATCAACCCGGGACAGGCGGTAAAAATCACGGACATCCTTCCTGCGCTGGACGGGCTCGCGCCCGGTGACCGGGATGTGGCCGAGCGTGCCTACCAGCACATGGGCCTCACGCCCGGCAAGCAGATCATGGGTACAAAGATCAACGTTGCCTTCATTGGCAGTTGCACCAACGGAAGAATCTCGGACCTCCGGAGCGCGGCAGAAGTCCTGCGCGGGAGGCACAAGGCGGATCACGTCAGAGCCTTTGTAGTGCCGGGGAGCGCGCAGGTTGCGCGACAGGCGCGGGAGGAAGGTCTGGTGGCTGTGTTCCAGTCCGCCGGCTTTGATTTCCGCGCAGCCGGGTGCTCCATGTGCCTGGCTATGAACCAGGACAAGCTCAACGGAGATGAGGTTAGCGCAAGCAGCTCAAACCGAAACTTCATCGGGCGCCAGGGCTCGGCACGAGGAAGAACCATCCTCATGAGCCCTGCGATGGTCGCTGCCGCCGCGGTGGCGGGGCACGTCATTGATTACCGGGATCTCCCGGCAGTGGAGGCGTCAGCATGAGCACCGCAGCCAACACGCCGGTAGTGCATAGCGTCTGCGGAAGCGGGATCCCCATCCGGGGCAACGACATTGACACCGACCGGATTATCCCGGCGCGCTTTATGAAGGTTGTGACCTTTGAGGGCCTGGGCGCACACGCCTTCCATGATGAACGACATGAAGAAGACGGTACGCTGAAGGGTCATCCCTTTGACGACCCGCGCTTTTCCGGCGCCTCAGTCCTGGTGGTGAACAGCAACTTTGGTTGCGGCTCATCCCGCGAACATGCCCCTCAGGCCCTGGCCCGCGCCGGAATCCGCGCTGTGGTCGGTGAGTCCTTTGCAGAGATCTTTGCCGGGAACTGTGTCTCGCTGGGGGTGCCAGCGGTCTGTCTGGCTCCAGACGACATTGCGGAGCTGATGGACCGGATTGAGGCCGATCCTGCCGCGCAGATCAGTATGGATCTTCAGGCCGGTACCGTACGGTTCCGGGACCGGGAGTGGCTCCTTACCATGCCTGACTCGCATAGGGCGGCGCTGCTTTCGGGCAGCTGGAACTCCACCGCGTCCCTGCTTGCCAACGCCGCTCTGGTGGACCAGACCCTCCAGCAGCTACCCTATACGGCGTGGTCATAGTTCTCGAACACGATATCAGCGAGCAGCAGAAGGCGGATCTCCGGGAGTTCCTGTCCGGGCAGGGCTTTCAGGTCCACGAGGTGGTGGGCGAGGAAGAGACAATCTTCGGCGTGGTAGGTCAGGCATCTATTGATCCGCGGGAGGTAGAAACCCGCCCCGGCGTTGCCCGGGTTGTTCCCATAAGCAAGCCCTTCAAGCTCGCGTCCCGGGAGTTCAAGCGAATGGACTCCGTGTTCAGCGTGGGTCCCGTCAAGATCGGCGGAAACCGGCTGGCGGTGATTGCCGGACCCTGCGCGGTTGAGAGCCGGGAGCAGATCATGGAGGCGGCAGCCATTGTCCGCGCTGCCGGGGGCGTCATGCTGAGGGGCGGTGCGTGGAAGCCCCGGACATCACCCTACAGCTTTCAGGGCCTCGGCGATCAAGGATTGTCCCTGCTCAAGGAAGCCGGCGAGGCCCAGGGCCTCCCGGTGGTGTCAGAGATTGTTAGCCCGGAGCACGTGGACCGAATGCGGGACCGCGTGGACGTCTTTCAGGTTGGTGCGCGGAACATGCAGAACTTTGAGCTTCTGAAGGCTGTCGGCGCTACAGGCCACGCGGTCATGCTCAAGCGGGGGCTTTCAGCAACCATTGAAGAATGGCTGATGGCCGCCGAGTACCTTCTTGCTCACGGATCCACAGACATCATCCTCTGTGAGCGGGGAATCCGAACCTTTGAGACCTACACCCGGAACTCCCTGGACATCTCTTCCATTCCGGTTGTGAAGAAGCTCAGCCACCTCCCAGTCTTTGTGGATCCCAGCCACGCCACCGGCATCCGCGATAAGGTCCTTCCGGTAGGCCTCGCAGCGATTGCCGCTGGAGCGGATGGATTGCTTGTGGAGGTCCACCCCAACCCCGAGGCTGCACTCTCGGACGGGCCGCAGTCCCTCTTCCCGGAGCAGCTTGAGAAACTCATGCGGGACCTGGAGGCGTTGTCTCCGGTTGTCGGCCGCGAGCTTGCGCGCATTCCACGAACTCGGCCCCCAGCATCTGCGATTGCCGCAGGCCCGGTTGATTCACAGAGCGTGGCAGACCTTGCAGCCGGCGGGAGCGGTGCCGGCTCCACGGCGGACAGGGGCGGCCTCCGCGTCGCCTTCCAGGGCGCCCGAGGCGCCTTCAGTGAGGTTGCCCTCCTTGGCTACTTCGGTGGGACCGAGGAAGTGCCCGAGCCGCAGAGCCGCCCGCACTTCAGGGACGTGTTTGATTCCGTGCTCTCCGGTGAAACCGACTACGGAATTGTGCCGCTGGAGAACACGCTCATCGGCAGCATCCATGAGAACTACGATCTCTTTGTGCAGTACCCGGACGTGCAAATCGTGGGAGAAACCCACATCCGGATTCAGCACAGCCTGATCGGGACGCCGGAAGCAAGCATTGAAGGAATCCGCACCGTTCTGTCCCAGGCACCGGGGATTGACCAGTGCCGGGACTTCCTGGATGGGTTTCCGCACTGGCAGGTGGAACCCTTCTTTGACACCGCCGGAGCGGTCGCGGAGGTGCGACGCCGCGCAGACTCGTCGGTAGCGGCAATTGCTCACGCGGGTGCTGCCGCTCACTACGGCATGCAGGTCCTGAAGGAAGGGATTGAGACCAATCCGCGCAACTACACCCGCTTTGGCGTGCTTGGACGCACCGGGACCGACGCTCCGGACGGGTCCGAGCCGAGCATGGCGAGCCTGGTCTTCTCCACCCCGGACCGACCTGGAGCACTCTTTGAGTGTATGCGGATCCTTGCGGAGCGGAAGCTCAATCTGCAGAAGTTGGAGTCCCGCCCCATACTCGGAGAGCCCTGGCGGTACCGCTTCTACGTGGATGTTCAGCTCCAGGAGAACCCGGACGCCTTTGCCGTGGGCTACGCTGACCTGGAAGCCGTTACCAGGGATCTGCGCCTCATTGGTACCTACCGCGGCAGCCGGTTGTTTGAGCCGGGCTGATCTCCGCGCCCCTGGTGCTGTCAATACTGAGCGTTTCTGCCAAACTTGTTCCCATGAATGGCTTGGGGCGGGGGGCAGAAACCTTCGCTGTCCGTTTCACGCGCACGATCCGTGACCTCACCGGGGCCGACAACGTCAGCCTCGGCGATGACGTCCGGCGCCGGATCTTTGCTCTGACCTTTGTTTCCATGGTTGTCCCGGTTGTCTTTGGATTTGCCATCTCAGATCTGTTCACCGGGCAGTACGTTGATGCCAGTGTAGAGGCCGCTTTTGCGGTAATGCTCATTGTTGGAGCACACCTGTTGGTCCGCTTGAAGGACCCAATGCCGGTCTACCATGCGCTCATGGTCATGCTCTTCGGGCTCATGACCTTCCTGATCAGTGATCCGATCGAGGGAGCAAGCAGATTCTTCTGGCTCTACAACGTGGTCCCGGTAGCCACCTTTACCATTGGCCGATGGTTCGGCGGGATCTACGGGACGCTGATGCTTGCCATTGTTGTGGTTATCCGCGTGCTTGTGCCGGAGATGGCAGAGGCGATGCCGGCAGATGACTTCATCCGCTTCATCGTCACCTACGAGATCCTTGCCACCATGGTTTTCCTGGTTGAGTTTGCGCGGGAGCGAACCCATCGGCAGTTGGTAAGCGAGCACTCAGACCTGGTGGTGGCTCACCAGGAGATTGTCAGGCTCTCTGTCACGGACGCGCTGACCGGGGCCTACAACCGGCAATTCCTCAACGATCGGCTGCCGGCTGAGATTGAGCGGGCCCGCCGCTACGCCCATCCCCTGTCCATCGTCATCACAGATGTAGACCGCTTCAAGCGGTTCAACGACGAGTATGGCCACCGGGCCGGTGACGCAATACTCCGGCGCGTTACTGAGGTCCTCCGCGATTCACTGCGGCGGGATATTGACTGGGTTGCCCGCTATGGCGGTGAGGAGTTCCTGGTGGTCCTTCCGGAAACACCACTGGAGCCGGCATGCGTAGTTGCCGAACGCTTGAGGGCAGCGGTGTCCTCGGTTGTGCTGGACTGGGAGGGCAGCGAACTCCGGTGCACTGCGAGCTTTGGGATAGCCGAGTTCAGTCCCGGCCTGGACAGCACCGGGAATCTCATTGAAGCGGCTGATCAGGCCCTGTTGCGCGCCAAGCGTGCCGGCAGAAACTGCGTGGTCCGGCATGAAGGTGGGCCGCCGGCCAGGCAGAGCGTACCGGAAGCAACCTGAGCCACGGGTCCTAGGAGTCCAGCTGGAGCTCGCGGAACACCTGGTCCCGGGGCCAGCGCTCCCGCACCGCCTGCAGGCAGAGGTCCGCGCGCTCGCGATCATCGGACATCAGCAGCCCACAAAGTTTGCCACCGTTCCAGAACAGCCGGTAACACCGGTCTCCCGCCTGAACCCGTTCGGGATGTTCTTCAGTGTCTCCGGGCTCCGGCAGAAGGGAGAAGAGGTAGTGTCCGAAAACGTTACACTTCAGCCGGAACGGGACGAAGGAGTAGTGCTCCCATGAACCGCTCTGGCTACGCACCAGGCGGAGCGCGTTGCGGCCAGCAATTCGGCCCTGTTCCAGAGCATGGCGCCAGAGGTGCGTCACTCTCCCGGATGGATGCTCCGCACAGTCTCCGGCGGCAAACACCGCCGTGGCATCTGTCTGGAGGCGGTGATCCACCAGGATTCCGGTCCGGCAGGCGATTCCCGCGTCCAATGTTACGGTGATCTCCGGCCGGTGACCGCAGGCGCGCACAAGCAGATCTATGCCCGGCAACGCTACAGGCCCCGGATTGTCCCGGTCTTCCACTCCGGCCACAGGGGAGAGCGTGAGCGTGATCTGGCCGTGCGCAAATTTCGCTGTCTTCAGCGTCACACCGGTCAGTACGCGTACGCCGGCGGAGACGGAAGCGGCAGCCAACAGATCGGAGGCCTCAACGTCCAGATTGCGATCCATGAGGCGATCACCGCGATGGAGCAGGCTGATCGCGGCCCCGATCTGTTGCAGCTCGCACGCCAATTCCACGCCAAGAACACCACCACCGATGACTGCCACCCGCGCAGCGCGTCCCTGATCCTCAGACAGGCTACGGACCGCCTCCCGGAGTTGGAGAACCGCAGCGCGGCTGTGCCCGTAGTGGATGCAGCCTGCGGGAATCGCCGACAGCGGGTCATCTGGGGCCAGAGGCCCCGGGCCTGATCCGGTGGCAAGGATGAGCGCCGAGTAACCCACCTGCACCGGGCCGTCTGCATTTTGTGCCCGCAGTTCTCGCGCCCCGGGAGCAATGGCGGTGACCTGTGTCTCGGAAAGCAGGCGGATGCCACTCCGGTCAAACCAATCCGGGGCCTGCAGCGAAAAGGCCCCGGCACCAAATCCGGAAGCAAGGGACTTGGAGACCTTGGTTCGCTTGTAGGGCAGGCCAGGCTCGGCAGTGATCAGGGTCACGCTAGTCCCGGGCCCACCCGCTTCAGCGGCCGCCTCTACCACGGCTTCTGCTGCGGCCATCCCCGCAGCGCCGGCGCCAAGAATCGCGATGTCAGTGCTGAATCGCCGCATCTGCTCCAGTCCCGGCTTGCCTCAGACTCCGCGTGCCTGCGTCACAACCCGGTTGCGCCCGCCGGTCTTTGCCCGCAGAAGACGGACGTCTGCCTCCCGTACCGCCCTGTCAAGGTACTCTCGGTACCAGGCCGCAGGATCGGAATCCGGATCGTGCACCTCGG
Source organism: uncultured Spirochaetaceae bacterium (assembly GCA_964591085.1). Classification (GTDB taxonomy): domain Bacteria; phylum Spirochaetota; class Spirochaetia; order DSM-27196; family CAZPXH01; genus CAZPXH01. The sequence continues at coordinate 36,789 of CAZPXH010000017.1, forward strand.
GGTGAATACTTGTTGCGCCGACGCTCACGGTAACGCGCTCCGGGATCCCCAACTTGGTGAAGCTGCAGCCCGCTACGGTCTGCCGCACGCGCTCGGCCAGGATCTCGCAGGCCGCTTCATCCGTGCGGGGCAGAATCACCAGGAATTCCTCTCCACCGTAGCGGGCAATGAAGTCTCCACCCCGGAGACTGCCTGGAACGCAGTTGGCGATTGAACGCAGTACCATGTCACCAACCTGGTGGCCATGGATATCGTTGATGCGCTTGAAATGATCAATGTCCAGCATCAGGAAGGAGCAGGCCTCCCGCGCACGCGCGCACATCTCAACGATGCGCGGGCCCTCCGCATTGAGGTGGTTCCGGTTGGCAAGCGATGTCAGGGGATCCGTCAGGGCCTTTGCCTGCAGCTCAACGTGCCTGCCCTGAACCTCCGCAGCCATCTGCTGCATGGTGTGGGTCAACTGCTGCAGCTCCATCGGGGCTCGAGCTGAGATCCCTGCGGCAAGCTCGTCGGCATCCTCCCCGTCGGCAATCCGCCGGCTCATCTCCTGCAGCCGGACGAGTGGAACAACAATAGAGCGGGCGATACCGATGGTGGCGAGCAGGAGCAGCGCGGTTGTAACAGTCACCGTCACCACCAGGCTCGTGTTGTATCGTTCAAAACCGGCAACAATGGACCCAACCTGCGCCCAGGCCAGCACGGTCCAGCCCGTCTCCGGCACAATCCTGCTTCCACACACCGTCTGACCGCCATCTGCTATACAGTCCGGCCAGCGTGACTGGGCGCCAACGCTTTCTGCGATCACTGCTCCCTGCGCGTCCACGAGCGCGGTATCTACCCCGTATCGCTGGGCCGTGCCCCGCAGGACCCGTTGCAGCCGCCCGGCAGAGGATCGGATGAGTGCAACGCCGGCCACGGACACATCGGTGCCGCGAATTGGTGAGGTGAAGACAACCGTAGCCGGCCCACCCGCCTCGCTTGCCGGAAGAAACGCTATCGGGTTCTCTCCGGCGGCCGCGCGCTGGAAGTATGGCTCCTGCGAAAGGTCTGTCACATCGTGCCCGCTGGTGCTGAAGTGTGCCATCCCCGAAGCGTTGACGATCAGTACCTGTTCAATGTCCGGGAGTGTGCTGGACAGTGACTTGGCAAGAGGCTGCAGCAGCTCGTGATGCCACGGCGGCTCACCCGCCAGCTCGGCAAACACCGCGGTGAGGTTTCGCCTTGCCGTCAGCCACTCGGAAATGGAGTCCTGCTTCAGATTCACTGCGGCCTGTACTTCCCGCTGCGATTGCTCCTGCATGAACGGTCGGGCCTGGAAGCGCGCCACCACCACCGATGCAAGCACCAGCGCGAGCACGGGGAGGACTACGGCAAGGGTAAGGCGGCCGCCAACGGTAGCGAGTGGCCGAACGCTGGATGAGGTGTTTACCGGGGAATCCGAGCCGCCCATTCCGGGGGAGTATAGTCCAACCACGCCTTGTTCGGCATGTCCGGAAACCGCGGTAACAATGCTATAGTCTTTATTAACAGCGACACGATATCGGGGAAAGGACCTACAAATGGCTGGCGAGAAACGAAAGACTACACAGCGAACTGCTGGATCTGCCACAAACCTAACACCGGAGGGGCTATCTTATGGCGGAAATCGGTTTCGTTGTGAACGACCCCAGGAAGCTCGAGGCCAAGAAACTCGAGCCCGAGGTTCTCGATGCCGTTGAAGAACTTGAAGAACTTGAAGACCTTCCCTTCGCGGAACCGGTCGACGTCGCAGTCACGGCACCCCGTGCAACGACCCGGGTCAGGAAACCCAATCAGGTAAAACCAGTGAGCAGCCAACAAACTACAGGTGGGGAGAGTCGTAACGACTACATCGCAAAGCGCAAGCGGTTGAGCGGGGGGACTCGTTGAGACCGCGCTCCCCAACGAGTACCTCGTTCGCATTGGCACCGGGCGGATCAAGCCGGTTCTCGGTGGACGCGGCCTCCGGCTGTTTGCCAAGTACCTGCGGGTGCCCGGTTCCGTGGAGACGGTCCATTTCTCCACGAGTAACGCGGGCCTGAACTACCAGGGCATCAGCGTGGGCGGCTACGCAGCGTGGCGGATTGATCCCGCGCGCCCGGAGGTGGCCATTGCAACCCTGGACTTCTTTGATGAAGACGATCCGATGCGTAACACCAACGAGAAGCTGCTCACCATCTGCGTTGAAGCCGTGCGTCACACCATCGCCAACATGAGTGTTGAGGACGCACTGCGAAAGAAGGACGAGATCGGAGAAAGCCTCCGGGGCCAGCTGCTGAAGTTTGAGGAACGCTGGGGCGTCCTGTTTGACCAGGTGGGCATAGAGCAGGTCCGGATCATGAGCAGTCAGCTCTCTCTGGCCCGAGCAGAATCGGATACCGTTGTCCGGCGTGTCCAGCTATTGAAGGAGCAGGAAGTCCACGAGCAGCAACGGACCATTGTGGAAGGGCGTTTCCGCACGGATGCCGAGTTTGAGCGGGAGCGACAGGCCACCCAGTACGAGAAAAGCCTTGCCGAGGAACGCCTGAAGATTGAGCTGCAGGAGGCGCAGACGCGCGTGCTGCAGACGGAGCTGGAGCTGCAGAAGCTGAAGACGGCCATTGCCGAGAGCAAGCTCCTGCCCCAGAAGGCCTTGAGGGAGATCCAGCAGACCTACACGCCCGAAGAACTCACCCACCAACTGGTTCAGAAGCTCCCGGAGGTGTTTGGCGCCATTGAGATTGACAACTACTCCGTGATGAACACGGGGGACGGCGACATCACACCGATCAGCCGCATTCTCCAGGAGGTCATTGGTATTGTCCGTGGCAACAACCCGGAAGATCTGCTGCGCCGCAACGGAAACGGCGGGAACTCGGGAAGCGGCGGTACCACCGGCGGGAACTAGCCACGGGAGGCGAACAGCTACGGGTTGCAACTACGGCGAGCTGATCCCCAGGTCCGGAGGACTCAAGGCCCGGAAGTGACGCAGGTTGTACGTGTAGAGCCGTGTGGCACCAATGCACCGCGCGGCAGCGATGTGCAACGCGTCGTAGAGGGCACCGCTGGCAAGGCCTGCCGCCGCGGTCTGGCGCAGTGCCCACACATAGTCCTCAACGCCCAGAGGCACCAGCTGACAACGCCCGACCACTGACACGGTGACCAGTAGCTCGGCCTCTGCGGGGCTGATCCGCAGCGGAACGGGCAGAGCGGTGAGGACGGCAAAGAGCTCCGCGACTGCATGAGTGGAGCACGCGGCAGTGTTGCCATCTTCCAACAGGCTGGCGAGCAGCGAAAAGCATTGCTCGTGGTTTGGCAGCTGGTCTACCAGCGCAGGCACAAGAACCGACGTATCCAGGACAGCTGTCACTCTGCACCGCGCTCAATCGTCTCCAGAAGCTCCGCAGTTCTGTTGCGGCGCTCCTGTTCAAGCACTTGCACTGTGTCCGTCTCCGCCGATTCTGTCCCGTGGTGAACCAGAATACCCGCCTTGCGGATAAGGCGTGGCTCCGCCGTCAAAGGTGAAAGCTGGATCCCGTTTCCCTGGGCCTCAACAACCAGCACGGTGCCGGGTGCTAGGTGAAACCGGTCCCGGAGCTCCTTGGGGATCACCAGCCTGCCTGCCCGGTCGATGGTAACTGTCATGGCAGAACGGTATAGACGGTGCCACCGCAGGCGCAAGAGCTCGTGTCCGGCCAATGAGTACCGCTTAGTTGTCCGCCAGCTTGATCTCGCCCGCTGCTTCCAGTTGCCGTACTACGGACGCAATAGCCTCCTGGGCAACGGACCACTCGGCAGCGGATACACCGTCGGAAGCGCCAATACTCGCCATTGCGGGCTCCGCGCCGTAGCTTCAACGATATGACAGCGCACCATGTGTTCATCACCGGGAGCAACCGCGGAGTTGGGCTGGCTCTTGCCACGCACTACGCCTCCCAGCCGGGTTTGAGGGTCACCGCCAGCTGCCGGAGGCCGGAAGATGCAACCAAGCTCCAGTCTGTGGCCGCGGGATCTGCCGGACGGGTGTTTCCGCAGCCGCTGGACATGAACAGTGATGACTCCATACACGCTGCAGCCGCTGCCCGCCCGGCCGGACAGCCGGATGCCCTGGATCTGCTGATCCTCAACGCAGGAATCAACGCCAAGGGCAAGCCGGGCGCATCGGGAATCGGGGCGCTGTCCCGGGATCTCTTTGGGGAGATCCTCCTCACAAACGCGCTCTCACCCCTGATGGTGGTGCAGGCCCTCTTGCCACGCCTGGAGGCCGGCGTAAGCGAGTGGGGGAGTGCCGGTATTGTGTTTGTTTCTTCCCAGATGGGCTCAATCGGGCTGGGCCTGGCGTCCCGGGTCAGTGCCTACAGCAGCAGCAAGGCGGCGGAGAACATGATTGCCGCCGGTCTTGCCCGGGAGCTCCTCCCTCGCGGGATCATCGTGATCACCATGCATCCCGGGCACGTTGCCACCGACATGGGAGGAGCCACCGCCCCCGTGAGCCCGCCCGACTCCGCCGCCGGAATCGCGGGGGTGATTGCGGGCATCGGCCCGCAGGACGCGGGTGCATTCATTGACTGGAAGGGAGAGCGCCTTCCGTGGTAGGCCGATAGCATGCCCGCACGAACGATCCTGGTCTCCAATCGCCTCTCAGTCCGCGTCAGCCGCGGCCAGGACGGTGAGTTTCAGTTCAACCCCAGCGTCGGCGGGCTTGCAACCGGGCTGAGCTCCGTTATTGGGGATGGTGATCTGTGGGTCGGGTGGAGCGGGCTGCCCGAGGATTCACTTGCGCCCGAGGAGCGGGGCCGAATCGCAGAGACACTCCGTGCTGAGCACGGAAGCATCGCCGTCCCCCTGACCCAGGCCGATCTGGACCTCTTCTACAGCGGCTTCTGCAATGACACGATCTGGCCGCTGTTCCACTACTTCCCAACCTTCACCGAGTTTGACCCCAACACCTGGGAAGCCTACCGAAGGGTCAACGAAGCCTTCTTTGCCCAGCTGGAGCCGCTGCTGGAGCCCGGGGTTCGGGTCTGGGTCCACGACTACCAGCTCATGCTCTTGCCCCGTCTGATCAAAGAGGCGATGCCGGAAGCCCAGGTCGGCTTCTTCCTCCACATCCCGTTTCCCAGCTACGAGCTCTTTCGGCTCCTGCCGTGGGGCCCCCAGCTGCTGGAAGGAGTCCTCGGAGCGGATCTCGTGGGCTTCCACACCTACGACTACGCCCGGCACTTCCTGTCCAGCGTCAGACGCCTGCTTGGCTATGACCACTCGCTGGGCGTGGTGCAGACCCAGGACCGCGCGGTACAGGTGGACGTGTTTCCCATGGGCATTGATTTCCAGCGCTTTGCGGATGCGGGAAGCGATGCAGCGGTGCAGGAGTTGCTGTCCGATCTGCGGAGCTGGCACAGCGAACGACGCATGGTCCTCAGCGTTGACCGCCTGGACTACAGCAAGGGAATCCCGGGCCGCTTGCGGAGCTTTGGCCGGCTGCTTGCGCGTCACTCCGAATGGCACGGTCGCGTCAGCCTTCGCCTGATTGTCTCACCCAGCCGGGAGAGCGTGCCGCGCTACATTGAGCTTAAGCAGGAGATTGACGGCCTGGTAAGCGAGATCAACGGCCGCTACTCCACCATGGATTGGGTTCCCATTCACTACCAGTACCAGACCGCGGACTTCGGTGAGCTCTCCGCGCTGTATCGAGCCGCTGATGTTCTGCTGGTCACCCCGCTCCGCGATGGCATGAACCTGATAGCCAAGGAGTACATCGCGGCTCGAGAGGATCACGGCGGCGCGCTGGTGCTGTCCGAGACAGCGGGTGCCGCGCGCGAGCTGGGAGAGGCCATTCACGTTGCACCCACCGACATTGAGGGCATTGCCGATGCACTGCACGCTGCGCTCTCTGCGGATCCCGAGGACAGCCGTCCCGCAATGGAGGCCATGCGCAAGCGGGTTGCGCGCCACACCGTGCAGCGCTGGGCCGCCGACTTCATGGAGCGGCTTGCCGCAACCGAGGAGCTGCAGGCGTCCTATCGCGCTGAGCCCTTTACCCGCAGCGCTGCAGACGAGCTGGTTTCCCGGTGGACCGCGGCCACAAGCCGGCTCCTGGTCCTGGACTACGACGGTACGCTCATGCGCTTCTTCCGCAGGCCCGGGCAGGCAAAGCCGGATCCAGAGCTCCTGGGCCTGCTGACTGCGCTATCCTCCCAGAAAGGGACGCGACTGGTGGTCTCAAGCGGGCGCGACCGCGCCAACCTGGATGCCTGGCTGGGACACCTAGACTGCGGCCTGGGCGCAGGGCACGGTGCCTGGATCCGTGACCCGGGGAGCGAATGGCGGGCGAGCGCGGGCAGCCCCGGAGTGTGGAAGGAAGCAATCCGGCCGGTCATTGAGCGCACGGTGGACCGGACTCCCGGAAGCCAGCTTGAAGAGAAGGATTTCTCACTCGCGTGGCACTACCGCAACGCGGAGCCCGAGCTTGCAAACGTCCGCCTTGCAGAGTTGCGGGACACGCTCCTGGGCCTGACAGACAACTTTGACCTCTCCGTCCTGGACGGGAACCGGGTTCTGGAAATCAAGCCATCGCACGTGCATAAAGGTCACGTGGTTGAGCACTTTGTAGCGGCGGCTCCAGCAGATCTGGTGCTTGCCTTGGGGGACGACGCCACGGACGAGTTCATGTTCCAGGCAGCGCCCCCGGAGGCGGTCACCATCAAGGTTGGCGTGGGCAGCACCGCTGCACGCTATTCCATCAACGGAGTACCGGAGGTTCGCGCGCTTCTGTCCCGGCTCCGGGATGTAACGGGCTAGCCGAGGACTAACCGCGGCGCAGCCCGATGCGGCGAGTGCGAAGCGCACGGACCGTCTGAACTGGCTTGACCGCGCGCCAGGCCCGGTCTACGCTCGGAAACAACCCAGCCGGAGGAGGAACATCATGAAAGCATCGGTATCAACCCTGCTTCGGTCCCGGGGGCAGCGGGTTTAGCGCCGTCGGCGCATCCGATCTTTTCCCTCAGAGAGCAGAACCCTCACCGCGAACAGGTGCCCGTATCCAGGGCAGCTCCGACGCTAGCGGACCGTTCTCAGATCATACGCAGACTCACGCGGTGATTCCTGAGGGACAAGACCGTGGAACACAAGCATTGGCTAAGTACTGAACAGGCCTCTACCAACTCCCACCTGGCCGACTGGGGCTGGGACCCGGGGCTTCCGGCCGCATCCGTGGAGCTCCCATTGCGGATGTTCCCGGACTTCGGGAGTTGCAGCTGTGGGGAGAGCCCGGTGGCGTTGATGCCACCTTTCCTGACATAGAGGCCCTGGCCGCCGAGTGCCGTTTCCGGGACTGCAGCCACCAGACGGAGCCCGGCTGCCGGGTACAGGCTGCCCTTGCGAGCGGCGAGCTGGATGAAGCACGCTATCACAGCTGGCTTGCGCTCGGCCATGAACTGGCGTGGTTGGAGCGCCGGGTGAGCGCGCGCGCAACGGCGGAGGAACGCAAGAAGTGGAAGCAGATCGCCCAGTTCAGCCGGGAAGTGAAGAAACGCCGGGAAGGATTCTGAGCGTCCGCATCCGGCAAGCGGATGGCTCCCGGCTGGAAGTAGCCAAGCGGGAGTTCAGTGTGTCCGACGATGCACGAGCCGTGTCTCTGTTCACTGCACGGGGCCGGGCAGAGCGGGCATCCGACCGCGCCCGGGGTCTGTGCTTTGACCGCTACACGGAAGACATCACGCTGGACCTGCCGCCCGGCCACCGGCTGCTACCGGGGACCCGAATCACCGTGTATTCGGGGGCGGACGCGGGAGAGGGAGCGGCAGAGGCTCCCATCCTGGAGGTCTCAGAGGTGCGTAAGCGCTGCTTCCCGGAGTGCGAACGGCCGGACAAGGGCGGCTGTCCCCTGCGTCGGCATGCAGCATTCGCGCGCGTGATCCAGGGTGGCAGGCTTGCAAGCGGGACTGCGGTGCACGTCAGCGGAGGAGACCCTCGGTCTCCGGGTGGGGCCACGCGAGAAGCTGACTGACGCACATTGGAAATTTCGCTGAAGGATCGCTACCTTTTGATTTGTGGCTAGGGAGTTTCCTGCGCACGGGGACTACACGACGCGAATAAATGGCCGAATGGTCCTAGTGACTGTTAGTGGACCGTTGAATGCGGAAACCGTGCGGTCAGCCCGGCCAATCCACACCAGCGCGCTGAAAGGACTCGGCCCTGGGCCCATTGTGCAGCTTACCGACCTCCGCGGACTCATTGGAGCTACCCCGGAGGCATACGACGAGCAGAAGCTAGCCAATGCGTGGAAAGCCCGGCTCCACCAGAAGCTGGGACTCACCCTGATTGCTCATGCCCGCGTGTATCGGTCCCAGATGCTGGAGCTGATTGCTCAGATGCACGGTCTCCAGCGGGAACCGGAGCGGGAACGAGCCTTCACCGACATCGATGACGCCTTGTGCTGGCTCCAGCAGGCAATGGAAGACACAGAAACACGGCGCCTGGCCTGATCCGCTAAACCAGACCCGGTGAAGCTGCGGCAACCTTGCCCTGCGGCACCGCTTCCTGCTTGGATTCTCCTCATGCCCGCGCTGCCGCTCGTAACCCGCCTCCGCACCAGCACCTTGCGCGCGGACCTTCTTGGCGGACTGACAACCGCTATCGTTTCTCTGCCAATGGCCCTTGCCTTTGGGCTTGCGTCCGGTGCGGGTCCCCAGGCGGGCCTGTACGGGGCAATCGGAGTTGGGTTGTTTGCCGCCCTCTTCGGTGGAACTGGAACCCTGATCTCGGAACCCACCGGGCCGATGACGGTCACAATGACCGCGGTCATCTCCCGGCTCACGGCAGGAAATCCGGAGCACGGGCTGGCAATGGCTTTCACCGTTGTCATGATCGCGGGACTGGTGCAGCTGATCTTTGGCGCGCTCAAGCTCGGGCGCTACATCACCCTAATGCCTTACAGCGTGATTTCCGGCTTCATGTCCGGCATCGGGATCCTGCTGGTTCTCACGCAGATTGCGCCGCTGGTTGGCTTACCCGCTCCCGGCGGCGGTGCCCTGGGGGCGATCCGCGGCCTGCCCGAGGTGGCGGGAAGCCTGCGGAGCACGGATGCTCTGCTTGCAGCCGTTGCGCTGGCCGTGCTCTTCCTCACGCCGCGCGTCATCACCCGCAGAGTTCCGGGGCCACTCCTCGCCCTGGCCGCTGGACTCGCGGTTGCGCTCCTGGTTCTGCCGGCGCAGAGCTACCAGCAGATCGGAGCGATTCCCATGGGCCTTCCCCAACTGGTACTGCCGCGCTTCAGCGCCGGACAGGTCACCACGATGGTTTTGGATGGGCTGGTGCTTGGAGTGTTGGGCTGCATTGATTCCCTGCTGACTGCAATGATCGCGGATAGTCTCACCGGGACCCGGCACGACTCCGACCGGGAGCTGATTGGTCAGGGAATCGGCAATCTGGTATCCGGCATCGTTGGCGGACTTCCCGGCGCGGGAGCAACCATGGGGACCGTGGTGAACATCCAGACCGGCGCCCGGAGCCCGCTGGCCTCCCTCACCCGCTCGTTGATCCTGCTCCTGGTGGTCCTTGTCATCGGCCCGCTTCTCTCCGTGGTACCAACCGCCGTGCTCGCAGCCATCGCCGTGAAGGTTGGTATGGACATCCTGGACTGGAGCTTTCTCGGGCGCGCGCACCGAATCTCGCTGCAGGCGAGCCTGATCATGTATGGCGTCCTGGTGCTCACCGTGCTCGTTGACGTGATTGTCGCCGTTGGTGCCGGGGTCTTTGTGGCAAACATCCTCACCGTGGAGCGCTTGTCCCGGCTGCAGGAGACCGGGGTCCGCACTATTGATCCAAGCGGTGATCCCGTCGTGCTGGATACCGAGGAGCGAGAGCTGCTGGAGGCGGCGGGGGACTCCGTAGTGCTGTTCCACCTCTCCGGCCCGATGATCTTTGGCGTTGCGCAGGCAATTGCCCGGGAGACCGCGGCCATGAAGGCCGGTGCCTCCGTTCTCATCATCGACCTTGCGGAGGTGAACCATCTGTCCACCACCATTGCGCTTGCGCTTGAGAACGTGGTCCTGCAGGCGGTATCCGCCGAGCGAAGCGTCATCATCAGCGGTGCCCACGGTCAGGCCGCCAGCATGCTGCGGAAGCTGGGACTGGAAGCGCCGGGAGTCCGCTGGGTGGACACCCGGCTCACGGCAATCCGGGAAGCAGTGAAAAACGCGTCTCAATCCTCTCCGCCCGGATAGCCGTTGCGGCCGTTGATTGCTACTATTGAGATCGGAATGCCGGCACCGCGGCCGCTGCACGGTGTGATTGAGTTCAGCAAGCGAGACCGGATCCTGATGGCCACTGTTCGGGGCCCGATCAACCTGGAGGCTCTCCAGGAATCTATGGAACGCTACGCAGAGCTGCTGTCCGGTCTTGGCCCGGGACCAATCGCCGAGCTAACCGACCTTCGCGAGTTTGCGGGAACCACGGCGGACGTCTATGAGACCCAGGGTCCGCGTCAATCCGCAAACCGCAGGACGGCGGAGGAACTTGGCCTCCGCGTTGTTGCGGAGGCTCGCGTCTACAAGCAGCCGATGTTTGAGCAAATCGCACGCCTGCACGGCCTGATCCGAGACCCGGAAACGGAACGCTCGTTCACGGACTTTGATGCGGCCATGCTCTGGCTCGCCGAGCGGCTGGCGATTGCCGCACACTCCGCATCCGATTAGCCCCGCCAGCGTACATAGACAGGTAATCCAGCCGCAGCCAGGAATTCACGACATAGTAGACCAGGCCAAGCTCGGTGAAAAAGGTCCCCGCAAAGACGAGGACCGCGAGCGCTGTTGCAGAGGTTATCCGAACCGCGCCCAGCAGCCGGGGCAGTACACTCGGCCAGATCACGTGGCGGAAGCGGTTCCGCCTGCTCCCGCCCAGGGAATCGATGGCCTGCAGGTAGGCGGCTTCCGCCACAATGAGCGGGATGGAATCCACTGCAGGCATGAGCCCGACTCGCAGAGGCTGCAATGGCGCTGCGGCTTGGGAGCAGGAGGCCGCCCATCTTTGTCATGCGCGTCTCAGAACAGGCCCACGATGTTTCCGTCCGAGTCCAGGTCCACGCGGAGCGCCGCAGGCGAACGTCCGAGCCCGGGCATGGTTCGCATGTCCCCGCACAGGGGGTAGACGAAGCCCGCACCGGCTGAGAGGCGCACCTCGGTCACCGGCAGCACGAAGCCGTCCGGCGCGCCCTTCACCGCGGGATCTGCGGTGAAGCTCAGGTGCGTTTTGGCCATACAGATCGGCATTCCGCCGTAGCCGTCCCGTTCCAGGCGGGCCAGCTGCCGCAAGGCTCCCGGGCTGTAGTCCACCGAGGCAGCTCGATAGATCTCGGTGGCAATACGTTCAATCTTGTCCTTCAGCGGGATGTCCAGGGGATAGAGGAAGCGGAACTCGGATGGCTCCTCCGCGGCTTCCACCACCATCTCGGCAAGCTCGGCCGCGCCCCGCCCGCCGTCCGCCCAGTGACGGGCCACCGACACCGAGTGCGCACCGTTTGCCGCCGCAATCTCGGAAACTGCCTGCAACTCGGACGGGTGATCGCCCGCAAACGCGTTGATGGCCACAACCGGAGTTATTCCGAACCTGTGCAGGTTCTCCAGGTGCCGAACCATATTGGCGGCGCCGGCTTCCACATCCGCCACGTTCTCTTCAGAGAGGGAAGGATCAAGCGGTTTTCCAGGGACTATCCGGTACCTCCCGCTGTGCGCCTTCAGGGCACGGACGGTGACCACAAGAACCGCGGCGTCTGGTGAGAGCCCGCTTGCACGGCACTTGATGTCGGCAAACTTTTCCGCTCCGATGTCGGCGCCAAAGCCGCTTTCGGTGATCACGTAGTCCGTGAGCTTCAACCCGATCATATCAGCCAGCACGCTTGAGTTTCCGTGCGCAATGTTGGCAAAGGGCCCGGCGTGGACCAGGGCCGGTGTGTTTTCCAACGTCTGCATCAGGGTGGGCTTGATGGCGTCCCGCATCAGCACGCTCGCCGCGCCGGCAACCCCCAGGTCCTCGGCGGTGACCGGCCTGCGGTCTCGGCCCCAGCCCAGCACCATCTTCCCGATGCGCTGCCTCATATCCGCAAGGGACGTGGTCAGCGCAAGAATCGCCATGAGCTCGGAGGCTACCGTGATGTCAAAACCGGTCTGCCGCGGGATGCCGTCGGCCGGATCTCCCAGCCCAACCACAACCCTCCGCAGGGCCCGATCGTTCACGTCCAGTACCCGGCGCCACGCGATGGTCTGGGGATCCAGCCCCAGCGCATTTCCGTGAAACAGGTGCGCATCAATCATGGCGGCAATCAGATTGTGCGCCGCTGTGATGGCGTGGATGTCCCCGGTGAGGTGGAGGTTGAACTTCTCCATCGGCACAATCTGGCTGTACCCGCCACCCGCGGCCCCGCCCTTGATCCCGAATGTCGGCCCCTGGGACGGCTGGCGCACCGCCACAATCGCCTGCTTGCCGATGTGCTTCATCGCCTGGCCCAGCCCGACCGTGGTGGTGGACTTGCCTTCGCCGAGGGGAGTGGGCGTGATCGCCGTCACATCGATGTACTTTCCGTTCGGCCGCTCCGCAAGCCGCTCCAGAACGGAGAGCTCCACCTTGGCCATGTGCCGGCCGTATGGCTCAATCTCTGTGTCCGTGTTCAGGCCGAGCCGGGCCGCAATCTCGGTGATCGGCTCAAGCTCGGCCCTGCGCGCAATCTCCAGGTCCGAAGGCATGCTCATGCTTCAACGGTACACCCGCT
>CAZPXH010000018.1:0-44917 GCA_964591085.1 uncultured Spirochaetaceae bacterium
AGGCTGGCCGGAGCGGCGTGGATCTCGGACGGATTGAAGGAAGCGGACCCGGTGGACGCGTGCTTCGGCACGACGTTGCCGAACAGGGTGCCGGCCGCGCGGCTGCCGCCGCCGCCATGTCCGCCGGCGTGAAGCCAGCCGACGTGAAGGCGCTCAACCTGGATGGAGACCAGCGTACCCGCCTCACCGGAATGCGCCGCGTGATTGCAGAGCGCATGAGCGCGAGCCACCTGATGATTCCGCCGGTGACCCTGAACGCAGAACTCCCTGCCGGCGCACTGGTAGCGCTGAAGGATGAATTCCGGGAAGCCGGGCGGAAGGTATCTGTCAATGATCTGATGCTGCTAATCACCGCCCGCGCACTCCGGGACTGCCCCTGGATGCTTGTGTCCCTGGATCAGGGCGAGGTCATTCAGCGCGCTGCGGTGAATATCGGGATGGCTGTGGCGCTGCCGGAAGGGCTGATTGTGCCGGTGATAAAGAACGCGGATCAGCTAAGCCTCACCCAGATCGGCGCCGAGTCCCGCCGGCTTTCGGAAGCGGCCCGTAACCACGAGCTGGGCCTGGACGAACTTTCCGGCGGGACTTTCAGCGTGAGCAACCTGGGCATGTACGGGATCACCACCTTCACGCCCATCATCAACCCGCCGGAGGCAGGAATTCTCGGGCTTGGCGGGACCCGCTGGGTTGCCGACGGTCCCGGCGGAGGCTCACGGAAGCTGATCCTGGACGCCAGCCTCACGGTGGATCACCGGCTCATTGATGGCGCGCAAGGAGCGCTCTTCCTCCGCCGCGTTGCGGAGCTGATGGAGCACCCCGTTCTGGCTCTGGCCTGAACGCAGACTAGCTCGGGTCCTCCACCTCTGATTGTGCATTCTGCGCGATGTACTCCTTCACCTGAGGTTCATCCAGGCGATAGAACAGCTTGGGTCCCAGGTACATCACCGCGGCCATGATCATCGGCAGCACGATGTACCAGATGTGGAGTTCCTGCATGGTCTCCAGCGACTGCTGTTCCGGGGGCAGCAGCTCGTTGTAGGCAACCAGGGCAAGAATCCAGGTTCCCAGCGACTGGCCGATGGCATCCCCGGTCTTGTTGAAGAAGGTCTGCACGGAGAATGCAACACCGTCATTGCGGATGCCGTTCTTCACCTGGCCGTACTCAATGCAGTCGGCGGTGAACATCGGCCGAAGGATGCTGGTGACCACCAGGGTCATGGTCCGCAGGCCCAGGAAGACCAGGGCCAGGATTCCCTGCTCATAGGGAATGAAGAACACGGGAATGGACAGCACGATGGTGGCTAGCATGGAGACTTCCAGGAAACGGCGTTTGCCATAGCGGGCCACAATGGCTGGGCTCAAGGCACCAATGATCATGATCCCGATTGCCGTGATTGCCTGTGTGATCACCGCAAACTGGGCGTTCTCGTAGATGTACTGAGCTACCAAGATGGCGAAGACTCCGGCGGCGTTGAGGAAGGCCTGGGAGGTGAAAAAGGCCATCATGATGAAGTGCTGGTCGTTCCGGAGGGCCTCCCGGAGCATCTTGCGGAATGGCACGCCTTCCGAGGCCGCCACCGGCGCGGTGTGGCGCTCCCGGACCGTGAAGATCTGGGGGATCATCGTGCCAATTGCCAGGGCTACCGGTATTGCCGCAAGGGCAACCCAGTTCAGCGCGCCCACACCATCTTCAAACAGGGGCGCGATGGCCAGGCTGTAGATTACCACACCCAGAACGCTGCCAATCTGCGTGAGCGCCAGGAGCGAAGTTCGCTCACCTTCGTTCCGTGTCATGGCGGTGGAGATACCAAAGCTCGGAACCTCGCTCACGGTGAACAGCACATCCCACAGGAAGTAGGTCCCGATGATCCACGCCACCTGCAGCCAGCCGGGGACGTCGGTAGGCACCAGGAAGAGGAGCAACGTTGAAAGGGGCATGAGGACTGCGGATACGTTGATCCATCCCTTGAAGCGCTTGCCCAGAAAGCGGAAGCGGTCCATGAGCAGACCGATCATCGGGTCATTGACCGCGTCCCAGATCCGAACCCCCAGGATCAGGGCCGCCACAAACGCAGGCGGCATTCGTACAAAGCTCACATAGTACAGCGCAAGAAAACCCTGGATGAGGCTGTACACGATGTTCTGCCCGGCAAAGTAGAGGCTGTAGCTGAAGCGCTCGCCAAGGGAGGTCTCTCGCGCTTGGGCTGATGAACTGTTGCTCTGATTCATGGCCACACAGCCTGCAGTTGTATTGTCAGGAATTCGCTTAGGTCATAAGCTTTGGCGACTCCCGGGGGGGAACATGTCAGGCAAGCAGTCAAGTGACAACGCAGAGCTCTCAGCCGTGTTGGATGTCCTCCTACGGAATCGCGCCGTGGCAGACGCGCTGAGCCGGGTGGGGGTCTTTGTTGTTGACTATCGCACCAACGAACGGAGCTTCACCGACCTATACCCCCAGACCGGGCCGAATGACCACCGGTTCTCGGAGCTGGGCTCCTGGCTCAGCGAAGTTCACCCTGAGGACCGGCCTCACGTCCAGAAGCTCTGGCAGCAGATGCTTTCACGGGAGACGGACGTCTTCAACGCCGAGTATCGCTTCCGCAATCCGGAAGGCGAGTATCGCTGGGTGCGCAACCTCGGAACCGTGGTGTACCGGGATGAGGATGGAAACGGGACTCTGTACATTGGAGCGGACATGGACATGTCCGAGGTGAAGGAAGTTGAAGCGCAGCTTGCGGACCTTGCTTTGACGGACCCTCACCTGGGAATTCCCAACCGTCGGGGTCTTGAGCAGCAGGCCATTCCCCTCTTTGCCGCCGCACAGCGCCACGGCCGGAGCATTGGCGTTGTGGTCTTTGACATTGACCATTTCCGGGAGATCAACGAGCGCATCGGCCATACGGGCGCGGACGCGCTGATGCTTGAGATCATTGAGCAGGCCCGCGGAAGCATCCGTGCCGTTGACCTCATTGGGCGCTACGGTGGTGACGAGTTTGTGGTTGTCCTGCCGGACGCCGACGAGGAGGTGGTGCAGCAGGTCGGGACCCGAATCCTGGACGCTGCACGCGCGGCAGGGCAGACCGACCGCACTGGTGTGAGCGTGAGCCTTGGTGCTACCGCAGGGATCCCTCGTGGTGACCTTGGCTTCTGGGATTACTTCAACCGGGCGGATGAGCAGCTATTCGCCGCCAAGGCCGGGGGACGAGCCCGGCTGCAGTTCAGCACCTCGGCCTGATTCTCAAGCGCACCCGCGGCATCAACCCGGCAATGCGGCGCGTGCTCCTCTATACTTCTGTATTACCAGTCCTGACGCCACGGAGGTTCAATGGCAGGCACTCGTCGCCCGGCACGCCGGGTGATATTCGTGCATCCTCACAGCGTTATTGAGGAAGATATGGTGCAGCTCCTGGTAACCGCCGGTTTTGAGGTTGCAACGCTCAATCGCGCAGATCGGATCCTGCCCGTTGTACGTGCGTTTTCATCCTGTATCCTGTTCATCAACATTGAGGCGGAGCTTCCCGAGCCGGAGTGGGACGCGCGAATCCGCCGCATGGTTGCCAGCAATGAAGGCCGGGAAGCCGGGGTCGGGATTGTGGTCTACAACCCGGCGGACGATCTGGCCGAGAAGTACCTGATGGACATCGGGGTCACCTGCGGCTTTGTCACCCTTAAGCTTGGCTTTCAGCAGAGCGCGCGGATCATCCTCAAGACCCTGGAAGCGAACGAGGCGCGGGGAGATCGGCAGTATGTCCGGGTTGCTGCGGCCCCGGATAAGGCTTCCATGACGGTACGGACACCCTCCGGACTGATCAGTGGGGAAATCATCGACATCTCCAGCGCGGGAATGGCCTGTCACCTGAACGCGGATATGAGTCCGGACACTCAGATTGATGATATCCAGCTGCGCCTTTGGGGCAGCGTAACCATGGCCAAGGGCCGTCTTGCCGGAGTACGCGGGGGAGAGGGCTCACGCCACGTCTCCGTGATCATCTTCCACGATCTCGCGGCTGACACCCGTCGCCGGATATTTGGATTCGTCCGCCGGAGTCTGCAGGCAGAAGTGGACCGCATCGCAGTGCGGGGATCCTGAGCCTCATAGTCCCCGGGGCGTTCCGGCTGAGCAGCTTGCCGGCGCCGAACGCCCCTATCGCCGAAGGCCCCAAGTGCCGAAGGCGCCCGATCAATCAGCGTCTTCTCTTGCGGCATTTGTTATACTTCGCAGTAATGGCCGGTTTCTTCGAGCAGCTCCCGCCGATCCACGAGTTTGGTGAGCTGTTCAACGAGGACCGCTACCAGCGGGTCCCGGACGACATGTACCTCGCCGTCACCGATGTGGTCTCCTCCACCCGTGCCATCAGCGAAGGGCGCTATAAGGACGTCAACATCGCCGGCGCAATCGCTGCTATGGCGATCGGCAATCTGCAGAAAGGCCTGCGCTTTCCCTTTGTCTTCGGTGGAGATGGAATGGCCTGTCTTGTGCCGGCTTCCCTTGCGGATGATGCCCGAGACGTGCTCGCGGACACCCGCAGCGTGGTGCGGACTGCGATGGACCTGGAGCTTCGTGTTGCGCTGGTTCCGGCCGGGCAGCTTGCGGAAGCCGGGGTCCCACTGCGGATCGGGCGCTACCTGGTGGATGAGCGATACACCCAGGCGGTCTTTCTGGGCAAAGGCCTCTCAACCGCGGAGCACTGGGTGAAGCGGGAGGACCACTTTGTGATTCCAGAGGGGCATGTGCCACAGATTGCTGCGGACTTCTCCGGTTTCAGCTGCCGTTGGCAGGACTTGCCATCCGAGCACGGCGAGACAATCGCGCTGATTGTGGAGGAGCGGCAGGCTGGCATCCTCCCCGCTGTGCTGCAGGACGTGGAGGCTACCTGCGGCATGGAGGAGAACTACCGGCCGATCACCGTTGGATCCCAGCGGCTGCTGCGCGCTCCTGGCGACCTGGACCGGGAAGCGCGGGTACACACGCGGCGCCGGAATCCAGGTTTGTTTGGAAGGCTCCGGGTACGGATGCAGCTGATTGCCGAGGCGCTCATCATCGGGCTCAGACTCCCCGTATTCGTGTCAGGCAAGGAGATCCGCGATGTCCGCAACCACAACGTTGCGGCATCAGACTTCCGCAAGGTTGATGGCGGGCTGAAGATGGTGCTCTCCGTCCGCTCGGATCAGCGTCTTGCCCTGCGCGAGCGCCTGGAAGCCCGGCGGCAGCGGGGCGAGCTTTTCTACGGAATTCACGTTTCCGATCGCGCGCTCATGACCTGCCTGATTGACACGGGCGGAAACGGAGAGGTCCATTTCATTGACGCCGCCGATGGCGGCTACGCACTTGCAGCTCGCGAGCTGAAGGATCAGATGAAGGTCGCATGAGGTCTGACTTCCTTGCCTTCCTGGACAGCGTTCGCGCAAGCCCCACCGCCGCCGACCGCTTCACGGGCTCCAACTTCTTTTATGTGGATCTGGCTGCTCGCAGGCATCACGTGAGCAGACTGCTGCGGAACTGTGGTTTCCGTCCGGAAGATCTGGCCAACGATGTGTTCCCAGAGTATCTCCATCATGACGATCGGGACGCCTATCGCAGCATGCTCGGACGCCTGCTCCTGGGTGAGGACGAGCAGTTTGTGGCCGAGTATCGAGCTCGGTGCCGGGATGGCCGATGGCAGTGGATTCAGACCATCGCGATTGTGCTGGAACGGGACCTCACAGGTGCTCCAATCCTGCTGATGGGCGTGGACGTTGATATCCATGCCCGGAAAGAGCACGAGAAAACCATGATGGACAAGGCGCGGACCCAGAGCAGCCAGGAGATTGAGAAGGCGAGGACCCTGGTGCAGGTCAGCGCCCAGATCGTTGGGAGTCCGGAGGCGATTCGGCAGCCTTCTCGAGTTCTGGAGCGGGCGCGAAATCTCTTTGAGTACGACCTGCTGGTGCTCTCTGTTGTGGAAGACGGAACACCTCGGATCATCGGAACGGATCCCGCTGGCAGGGAGGCCGAGGCCGAGAAGTGGAGCAGCGCAGGTGTTATTGTCAGTCGGCCATACCCGAACATCCGTACCCTTGCCGACGATGCGCCCTGGGCATCCTGGCTCGGGGTTCCGGTGATTGATGACCGGCAGACTGTTGGTGTCCTGGAGGTCTTCAAAAGCGGGAAGAACACGCTGCACAGTGAGGATGCCTGGCCCCTGCGGGGTTTTGCGGACAACCTGGCCGGCGTGATTCGCAGTGCACGGGACTGGGAAGCGCTGGAAGACGAGGCGAGCCGAGACGCGCTTACGGGCCTGTACAATCGCAGACATCTGGAACGTGCCTTCCAGCAAATGTTTGCCCAGAATGCCGGGGAAACGCTGACGCTCATTGAGATTGATATTGACCACTTCAAGCAATTCAACGACGACTTTGGGCATGATCTCGGGGACGATGCGCTCAAGGCCGTTGCGGATCAGATGCGCGTTCGTTTCCGGGACAGTGATCTGCTCTTCCGCTTGGGTGGAGAAGAGCTTGCGGTCCTCATGCCCGGCACCGCTCTGCCCGCCGCCTATGAGGCTGCAGAGCGCTTCCGCGTGGAGGTCTCCCGGGTTCGCTTCCCGGGTGTGGATCGGGAAGTAACCGTGAGCTGCGGCGTTGCATCCCTCACCACCCGGTTGAATCTACGCGGCGCTGCCGCGTGGGAAAGCCTCTACAAGTACGCGGACGACGCGCTCTACCGCGCCAAGACCGGTGGCCGCAATCAGGTGGTGATTGCCCGATAGCCTCCGGTATTGCCGAGCGCGGCGCGTTCTGCTGCAATCCCCCCGGTGGTTCTTGCACCGAACTCGGCACCTGCGCTGGTTGAGCTGCTCAGCACCAGGCGACTTCGGATTTCCAGCATGGAGAGCTGCACTGGCGGCGCCTTTGCCAATGCAATCACAAGCGTACCCGGCGCCAGCGAGGTCTACCTCGGCGGACTGGTAACCTACAGTCGGCGCGCAAAGATCCTTGCCGGAGTGCCCGCGGGGACACTGGTACGCTTTGGCGTTTACTCCCGCCACACCGCGCTTGCCATGGCGCGGGCCGCAAAGGCCGGCACCCCGGGAAGCGACATCGGCATTGGGCTCACCGGGAGTCTCACCCGGCCGGACCCGAATGAGCCCGACAGCGTGCCCGGCGTGGTGTTCATTGCCGTGTGTACGGATGCCGGCTGTGCAACTCGGGAAGAGGACGCGGGCCGCGAGGGCACACGGGAGCAGCAGAAGGCCCGGATTGTTGCAGCCGCGGTAGATCTGTTGCTCGGCGTTGTCAGCGAAAGCCCCGGGTTCTGATCAGCAGGCCGCTTAGGGATCCAGGGTGGTCTTGGCGGCGGCGGGGCCGCCGGATGCGGGACGCGTGGATGACTCCTGGTACAGTGCT
The DNA here is from genome assembly GCA_964591085.1 of uncultured Spirochaetaceae bacterium. Taxonomy (GTDB): domain Bacteria; phylum Spirochaetota; class Spirochaetia; order DSM-27196; family CAZPXH01; genus CAZPXH01. The sequence goes on from CAZPXH010000018.1 coordinate 7,387, forward strand.
TCTTCCACTGTTTCGTCTGTTTGCACGCCGCCTTCCCGATGTACTACCCGTACGAAGGGGATGATGATCGCAGTGCCGACAACGTAGACGCCGGCCGTCACCAGGAAGACGCGGCGGAAGTTGTTGTCGCCCACCAGAAAGCCCCCGATGAGCGCTGATGCGTTCCAGAAGAGACCCCAGGCCACCGACTGCAGCGAACTCACGATACCGCGCCACTTCCGGGGGACGTAGTCCATCACAATGGTGCGCGACAGCGGTGTGGTAGCGTTCATGAGGGCACCCCGGGTGATGAAAAGCAGGACGACGAGCGCAACAGGCGGGTAGCTCGCCATGCCAAAGAGACACGCGATGGAGACGGCCTGGAGGAGCACAATCATTTCGCCACGGCCCTGCCGCCTGGAGAGCTTCTGTGCCCCCCAGGTTGCAAGCGCTGTCGCCAGCAGCCCCGTGCCCATCACCAATTGCACCGCGATCGGCTGGAAGCCGTAGATGCTGCGGAAGAACACGGGAAAGAACTTCACCGTCATGCCCGCGCCGCTTCCAATGATGAAACCGCTGGCCAGGAATGCGATGGGAATCAGTCGCCGCATCCGACTCTGGCGGTCCAGCCGATGTCCCGGTCTTGCGATTGACTCGCCGTGACCGATCGCCTCGCTCTCATCACCGAGTGTGTGACCCTCGTTCATCCACAGGACCGCCATCACGGCGGCAAGGCTCACTATCAGGCCGACGTTCATGACGCTTCGCAGGATGTCCAGGTCCCAGACGTCGCCAAGTACAAGGAATAGCACCACGTTCAGGAATGGCCCGCTGCCACTCCCGATCTGCTCAAGCAGGTGGGCCCTGCTGTAGATCAATGACCGATCTCCGCTGCGGGTGCTGTTTGCAAGCATTGCCTCAGAAGCGGGTCTGGTGAAACCGATGAAGACACCCCAGAAGAACAGCCCCACGGCAATAGACAACAGTTCGCTTCCGAAGGCAAGAAAGCCCAGACCCACAGCACCTGTGAGGGAGCCGATAGCGATGGTGCCACGCGGACTCCACAGATCGGCGAGGAATCCGGCAGGCAACACCGCAAGCAGCATTGCCACACCAGTGATTGCGGAGGTGACCCCAAGCAGCTCGTTGGGGGTTAGGCCAAGGATGCCGCCGACGGTGCCTTCCGCGAGCAACACGATGTAGAGGCTGAGAATGTTCCCCATCCAGATGCCGCGGCCCAGGCTCTGGGCGAAGTTAAAAAGAAAGAAGACACGAACGTTCCGGTTTTTCAATTCCGTCCGGGACAGATCCCCATTGGTCATGGAGCGGGACTATGCCACAGGAGGGGCAGCCCCGGCTCCTCAATTTTATGCGCCGCGGTCAAGCTTGGCGCGGAAGCGGCGGAACACCAGGACGGTGAGCGCAGCCTGGTAGATAAAGCCAATGCCGGCCAGCGCCCAGACCGGCAATACGGCATCTGCGGCACCAGTCGCCTGGGCGAAGGCCATTACCGGCCAGTACAGCGGAACAATGCCCATAAACAAATGCCACGGCGCGGGGATGAAAATGGCAATCACCGGAATCAGGAGCAGGAAGGCCGTGCCCTTGACCACTGCAAAGCCAGCAACCTTGTTGTTGGCCAGAAGGTTGATAAACAGTGCAAACAGGGGGCCAATGGGCGCCGCGCTGATTCCCACCAGGATGAGGTCCAGAGGCGCAAGGGAGCTAAGGCCCATCACCGGAACCATGAGGATGAGCAGCAGCATTCCAAAGACGGTGGTCGTTGCAACCCGGAATCCGACGAAGGTGGCAAGCGGCATTGGCGAGGTGCGCACGGCAACAAGAACGTCGTCATCGCGCTCGTCCAACAGCATGAAGGCCTGCATGATCCCGAAGATGTAGGGCATGATCAGCGCAACAAGCACCACAAACACCGGGTAGTAGGGCAGCAGATCAAATCCGGGCATCAGCGCGTTCCCAAGCGCGGGTATCCCAAAGCGGGCTCCAAGCGCAAGCAGTGGCGGGAAGAAGAGCATCATCATCAGCAGTGGATCCCGGACAAAGTTGCGCGCGTCGTTGAGCGCAAGCGCAATCACTCGCTTCATGATTGATCTCCTTTGGGGTGTACCAGGTGTTTCTGGAAGCTGCGCCCGGCAATTCGCCCGAGCAAATAGATCCACGCGCTGAGGTAGATGAGGTTGAACAGGATCTCCCACCCGGGGGTTGGCGTGATCACGGCGCGGGCAAGGTTGAGGACGGACCAGGTGGGATGCGCAAAGAACAGATAGCGCACCCAGCCGGGGCTGAAGGTCACAAAGAGCTCCACGATTGGAATGGCCATCAGCGTGAGCCAGGGCACGGTGCCCGCCAGAAAATGATTGAAGCTGCGCGCCGGCGCAACCGCAATGAAACCGACGTAGTTGAATAACATGCACCCACTAATGACAGATCCCAACAGCGGCAATACCCGTACCGGCACCCCGCGAGGAACCGCTGTTGTCCCAACAATCAGTATCGCGGCAATTGCCAGGAACACCGTGAGACTAAGCACTTTTGACAGGAGGTACTCCGTGCGCGTCAGCGGCGTGGCAACCACAGCCTTGATTGAGTTCTCTGCCTTCTCAAGGAGAATCATCGCGCCCATGAAGAAGAATCCCGTGACGGCCAGGTCACTGAAAATGATGGTCGGCACCGCAAGTGCAAGCGCCTGCTGGGGCAGGAGCCAGAGGAGCAGGATCCACACCGAGGTAAACACAGCCCCAGCGATATAAATGCCGTACCCGAGCTGCATTCGAACATCCCAGGCGAGCGTCCTGGTCAGCCTGCTCACGAAAGCCCCCGGCCGGTCACGGCAACAAAGACGTCTTCCAGCGTGGTCTCCTGGCTGTGGATTGTCTCCACCGCTGACTCCCTAAGGAGGCCGAGAAACTCACGATTGTCTGCAAGGTTCTCCATGGTGAACTCTCGCTGCGCCAACGTGCCGTTTTCGCGGTACTCTACGCGGACAACACGGCGGCCATGCTCCAGCTTGAGTTCCCGCGGCGAGGCGCTTGCGGCTATTCGCCCGTCCACAATAAAGGCAACACGGTCACACAGCTCATCCGCATCGTGCATGTTGTGGGTCGTCAGAAACACTGTGGTTCCAGCATCCCTGCGGGCGCGGATCAGGTCTTTCAGCACGCGTGCATTGACCGGGTCCAGGCCGGACGTTGGCTCATCCAGAAACAGCAACCTGGGTCGGCCGAGCACGGCGCGGCAGAAGGAGAGACGCATCTTCATTCCCTTGGAGTAGCGCCCAACCTGAACGTCAGCGTGGTGCAGCAGGCCAACCTGTTCCAGCAGCTCCGCCGGGTCCTCCGTTGGCCCACTGTACAGAGACGCAAAGAACTCCAGGTTCTGTCGGGCCGTCAGCTTTGAGTAGTGATTCGGCAGCTCAAAGCCGATTCCCACTCGCTCAAAGTACTCCTGCCCGTAGGAAGAAAGCGGTTGTCCGAAGACGCTGACATCCCCGGCATAGCCGGAAAGCAGGCGAATGAGGATGGACTGGGTGGTGGTCTTCCCGGCTCCGCTTGGGCCGAGAAACCCAAAGATTTCACCTTCGGCGATGCTGAAGCTGATGCCATCAACCGCCGGGCGATTCCCCGTTGGATACTGGTAGACGAGGTCACGGACACTGAGCACTCGCTCCTCCTGTACTACTACAGTAGTACAATATGACCGGGTGGTCAATGACTACGCGAGGTGGAGTCCGTACCCGAAAAAGAACATCACGCTGCCGGCAATCACAAAGAGATGCCAGATTACGTGGTTGAACGGCAGCCGCTTCCACGCGTAGAAGAGGACACCCAGCGTGTAAAGGCCTCCGCCAACCAGGGTCCACGCGGCAAATGCGGGGCTGGTTGCGGTAACCATGGGCCGGAACGCAAACACAATAAGCCAACCCATTGGCAGGTACATCAGGTCTGTGTAGTTGGCGTACCTGGCCGGTAGTAGCGTCTTCACAAGGATGCCGATGATCGCGAGGGCCCAGATGATTCCAAACACCAGCCAGCCCACCTGTCCGCGCATGGCAATGAGGGTTACGGGGGTGTATGTCCCGGCAATCAGCACAAAGACGAAGGCCTGATCTATCGCGCGGAGCGCCGCCCGGATCCGGGGTAGAACCGCAAAGCTGTGCATGAGAGCGGAGGAGAGAAAGAGCAGGATGGTGCTGGCGCCGTAGATACTGAAGCCGATGTACTTCCACGGGGAGGGATCCCGATGGGTCATGGCTATGAGCACTGACAGCCCCGCGATTGCCAGCCCCGCACCAACCGCGTGGGTGAGGCTGTTGAAGATTTCTTCAATCGCATTTCCGGACTCGTAGTTGACCTCCGAGGGCTTCACCTCGGCGGGGAGACGGACCTTGTCACTCATGGTTCTAGCTTCAGCCTACCAGCACCTGGAAGGCTGTCATAGCGGCAACCGCGAATACCAGCGCGGTTGCCACGTGTTCCTTGGGCGCGGATTCCAGCGCCTCCGGCAGCAACTCGGAAGCGATCATCCAAATCATTGCCCCTGCAGCAAGCCCAAGCCCCACCGGCAGGAACGGCTGGAAAGCCACCACAAACAGGAAGGCAGGAACCGCAACCAGCGGCTGCGGGAGGCTTGAGAAGATGCTCCAGAGAACCGCACCGATCGGCTTCACGCCCTTTGGGACCAGGACCAGGCTGATCGCCAGCCCCTCCGGGATATTGTGAACCGCAATCGCCAGGCTTATGAAGGTGCCAAAGTCCTGGCCTCCGCCGAAGGAGACACCAACGCCTACGCCTTCTGCAAACGAGTGCAGGGTCATGACGCCAACAATCATCAGGGCCTTCCGCGCATCCGCCCCGTGCAGCTCACCAATGTCCAGGTCCGGACGCCGGGAGAGGATGCTCTGAGTCAGTGCGATGAGGACCATGCCAGCAAGCATTCCCAGAATCGTCCGGGGCATGGAGAGGTTCAGGCCCTCGTAGATGAGGTTGAAGCTGGCTGCGGCCATGATGCCGGAGGCAAACGCCCCGGCAAGCCCGTGGACCCGTGGACTGAGTTCCCTGCGAAAGAAAAATGGGATGGCGCCGAGCCCTGTGCTGACCGCGGTGAGACTTGCGTACAGGAAGACCACCAGGATTGAGGGGAGCGTGATCGCGTCCATGTCGCGGCCAAGCTACACGAACGACGCTAGACTGGCAAGTAAATCAAAACAATTCTGAAAACAGAACCAGAACGATTAAGGGTAGCCTAAGTCGGTGGTGCGTATGTTGCAGCACTGCCTGTCAGCCCAATGCGAGCCCGAAGCCGGGTAGTCGGGCGCCTTGCTCCCCGACGGAATGAGGAACCGCCTGCTTCAGAGCGCCTGGGTTACGTAGCCCACAAAGAAGCATGCGCTTCCAGCCAGCACAAAGAAGTGCCAGATCAGGTGGTTGAATGGCAGGCGCCGCCACGCGTAGAAGGCAACACCCACGGAGTAGCTGAGGCCGCCGGCGACCGCCCAGGCAAGGAATGCCGGAGTGGCCGTGCGGATCAGGGGGCCGAAGGCGACCAGGATCAGCCAGCCCATGGGGATGTACAACAGGTCAGAGAGGAAATGTTCCCTCGGAAGTATCCAGGACTTCACCGCAATACCTGCAAGCGCCAGCCCCCAGATTATGGTGAGGATTGTCCAGCCCCACGGCCCCCGGAGGAGCGTGAGACTAATCGGAGTATAGGTACCGGCGATGAGAACGTAGATTGAGGCAAAGTCCAGGCGGCCGAGGACTGCGCGGAGCCGCGGATAGGGAGTGAATCCGTGCATCAACGCGGAGGACAGATAGAGGAGAATCTGTGAGAGCCCATAGACAGTGTAACCAACCCACTCGCCGGGATCCGGATCACGGGCCACCCTTATCAGCATCACTATCATCGCGGCAATGGATAGGCCCGCGCCAATTGCGTGGGTGATGCTGTTGAGAACCTCCTCTGCCTCCCACACACTTGGGCTCCGCGGGGCTGACCTCTGGGTTTCTGGTGCTCTGGTCTCGCTCATCTCGTTGTTCCTCTGTTCCATACACGGGACGCGGCTGTTGCGTCACTACCTTTGAATTTTTGCGTCCGTGTTCCTCTTTGCGCACACCTCCAGCTGTTCCAGCTCTTCGCCGGGCGATCCAGATCATCGGGATTCTGGCGTTCCCCGCAACCTTCTTCTACTTCTGGCCCTGCGTTTCCATGCAGGGCGCCGGCCGATGACTCTGCTTGGCCTGCGTGGCCGAAATCTGGCACAGTCCGGGCACCGCCATGATGCAGCGTACCCACGGCGAGCGGCGGACTCCTCAACGCAGCCCCGGCCCCCGTCTTACTGCAGTCCTGCTCTTCCTGGTGCTGTCCGCGGCCCGCGCGTGGGCCGCTGACGAATTCCAGGACCTTGCGGCTACACACGAGATCACCCGGCTGCTTTTCCAGCTTGGCGGAATTGTGCTGGCCGCAAAGCTTGGCGGCGCGCTGGCGCGGTGGTTGGGCCTTCCGGAGCTGCTGGGTGAGGTGAGCATTGGCTTGGCACTGGGACCCTACGCCCTGGGCAGCCTCCCGATTCCCGCCTTTCCGGACGGGCTCATCCCGCTTGCTGAGGGTGCATTTCCGGTTGCCCTGCAGCTCTACGGGTTTGCTGCGGTAGGCGCTGTGATCCACGTGCTGCAGGTTGGGCTTGAATCAGATCCCTCGGCATTCGGGCATCGGCGCCGGATGACACTCCCCATATCCGTCGCCAGCAGCGTGCTCAGCCTTGTTGTGGGGGCCCTGGTGCCGGTGCTGTTTCTGGGATTGCCCCTGGTGGACCGCCGCACGGTGTTCTTTGCCGCCCTGTCCGTCTCCACGTCTCTTGGAATTCAGGCACGGATTCTGCACTCCCACCACAAGATTGCCTCGGCCGAAGGTGCGGCCATCGTCAGCTCCAGCCTGGTCCAGGACGGTGTGGCGATTGTTTTCCTTGCCATTGCCCTTGCGTTTGGAGGCCTGCAGCTTGGCCGGGAGGGTGATGCCGGGTTTGCATCCGTGGTGCTTCCGGTAACGCTGCTTGCGGTGCTGGTACTGGCTGGCGGCGGTTTTCTGGTGTTCCGTGGTGCTCCGCGCCTGTCCCGCTTCTTCCGCACTCGTCTAACGCCGAACCTCTATGCCGTTGTGGTGGTTGGCATGACGCTGCTGGTCTCCGCGATGTTTGAGGCCTTCGGCGTTGCCTCTATCATTGGCGCCTACATCATCGGCATCGCCTTCTCCCGGACCGACATTGGCGATGTCCTTGCAGACAAAGCCGCACCGATCTCCGAGTTCTTTGTCCCTGTCCTCTACGTGGTGCTTGGGATGCTGGTGGACTGGCGTGTGCTGTTTGATCTCAGCGTTCTGTTGCCGGGCCTTGGCTTTGCTCTAGTTTCCGGCCTGGCCAAGGTGCTCGGGGCCGGAGCGCCTGCCCTGGCCAACGGATTTACCGGGATTGGAGCACTCCGGGTGGGGCTCGGCACCGTGTGCCGGGGAGAGGTAGCGCTGATCATCGCAAGCGTTGGACTGGCCCTTGGAGACTTTAGCGCGCAGATCTTCCAGATCATGATGGTCATGATTGTTGCCTCGGTTTGCATTGGCGCGCCGCTTCTGTCTCTTGCAATCAGAAGAACCGGCAGCGGCACCCGCGGCTCATGGGCGGAGCGCCCGGTGGAAGAAACGTCCATCACGCTGCCCAATCAGGAGCTGTCAGACCTCATCACGGATGGGCTCCTGCGCGTTGCCGAAGAAGACGGTTTCTTTGTTCACCGGATGGAGCTGGCGGGCACCGTGTATCGCCTCCGCCGGGATGAACTGTTCCTGACCGTCAACCGATCAGAGACCGCTATCAACATTCAAAGCAGCCCCGAGGACGCCGGCATTGCCAAGACCATGCTCTACGAGGTGATCGTGCACGTCCGGGACAGGATCGCCCGAGTTGCGGATCTTGCCGTGCCAAAAGAACTCCGGCGGGATGCAGCCGGCGGTGGGAGTACGGGCCTGAACCTGGCCGTTTTTCTGTCTGAGGACGTTGCGGTTGTCCCTATTTCCGCCACAGACCGGCACGGCGCAATTGAAGAGCTAGTGGATGCTCTATCGGCAACCGGACGCATCAGTGATCGGGCGCAGGTGCTCAAGGATGTGATGGAGCGGGAGACAACTGTCAGTACCGGGATGGAGCGCGGCCTTGCCATTCCCCACGCCCGGACCGACGGTGTTTCCGGAAGCATTGCTGTGGCTGTTGGAGTCAGCCCCGGAGGTCTGGACTTCTCCTCTCTGGACGGTCAGCCGTCCCGTCTCATTTTTCTCATTGCTTCACCACCGCACGATCGGGCACCCCATCTCCAGCTGCTTGCGGCAATTGCAAAACAGATGCGGAACCCGGACCGGATGAAGGCCGCCGTTGCTGCGGTCAGCGGAGCGGAGCTTGTGGACGCCATTGTGGCGCCCGAACGCATGATCCAGGCCAGGTAGGCCCGCTGACCCGCTCGAGCCGCGAGGCTAAGCCTCCGCCCAGTCCTGGACGATCTGACGGAAACCCTGGGGGTCCTCCACCATCACCGAGTGCCCGATTCCTTCCAGTACCCGGAGCTCTGCATGTGAATAGGCGATTACGGTTCGCTCCGACATGTCCCGGGTGACGATGGTGTCCCTGCTTCCCAGCAGGACCAGCACCGGTCCGGCAAAGCTCCCGAGCGCGTTGCTGAAGTTGATTCGCGCAAGTGCCCGCGCGTTTCCGGCAAAGGCCATCGGGTTCATCAACAGCGCCTCGTCAGTGAGGCGGTCCAGGAAGCGCTCGTCCTTCATTCCGGGGGTAACCGCAGCCAGTCCACGGCGGAGCAGGTCCCGGCTGGTCTTGTACAGCTCTATCGCCTCGTAGTGCTCCTCGGGGGTTACCAGACCGTCCGGGGCGGATGCGTCCACCAACAGGAGCCGGGAGACAAGCTCCGGATTCCGGCTGACCAGCGAGTGGGCTACAGCCCCGCCCAGCGAGTGTGCCACCAGCGGAACGGGAGCAAGACCCATCTCCCGGATGAAGCCGGCTACGTAGTCCGCGTAGCGGTCAATGTCTGCTTCCGGGATGTGACCCGAATGCCCGAAGTTTGGCATGTCCGGAGCAACGGTGCGGAATCCGGGGATTACCATCACCCGCTCGTACCAGAGGCTGGAGCCCGTGTTTCCGTGAAGGTAGAGGATGGCAGGCGCCTCCGCGGGCCCCGCTTCCCGATAGAAGATCTCCACCCCGTCAACAGTGACGCGCTTGCCCTGCATGCTTTGCCACCTCCTGATTGCCTTCCGGAGGGCGATGCCCGGCCGCTGGAAGTATCGATGATTTGCAAGGGTCAGGCCGTAGGCCAGCCCGCGTGGGAAGAACAGCACAAAGATGACCAGGAGTGCGCCAACCACGATGTTGAGAAAGCCGCCAAAGCTCCGGCTGAAGATGAACGGCAAGCCAACGATGATGGCGCTACCGATGAGGGGTCCGTGCACGCTGGCAAGCCCACCGATGATGACCATTGCCAGGATGTTCAGGCTCAGAACCAGGCCAAAGCTCGCGGGCACAATGAAGCCCACCGTGTGTGCGTACAGGCCGCCGGCGATGCCTCCGTAGACGGCACTGATGACGAAAGCGAGCAGCTTGGTCCTTGGAAGCTGGATTCCGTAGCTCCGGGCAGCCAGCTCTGAATCGCGGACCATCCGGAAGCGTTGGCCCATCGGGGAAGCGATTATTGCTCCGGTGAGCAGGCTTAGCAGAACGTAGAAGACCCCGGTGATGATGAGTGTTCCGCGGTCCCCCCCAATAAAGCCGGGAATGTTGCGGATTCCGTTGAATCCCCCAAGCGCGTTACTTCCCTGGATGATCTGCTGGACCACCACACCAAAGGCCAGGGTGGCGATTGCCAGGTAGTAGCCCTTCAGCCGCAGCGCTGGAAGCCCGATCAGGATCCCCAGCAACGCCGCAATCAGAACTATCGGGATCAGCGTGAGGGGGAAGGGAATCCCTGCCTGCGTTGAGAGGATGGCGGAGGTGTAGGCACCGACCGCCATGAACGCCGCGTGCCCAATGCTGATCTGACCGGTGATTCCCAGCAGCAGGTTGAAGCCCTGGGCCGCGATCGCCACCGCAATCACCTGGCCAAGCGCCGCCAGAGCAAATCCCCGGTCTCCCAGGATGAGCAGGCCGGCAGCGATGGCCGCGGTGCTGAACACAATGGAACGGATGACGCTTCTTCTGCTCATTGATCAGACCTTTCCGGTGAATCGGGACGCAAAGATGCCGGATGGCCGGATCACCAAGACCAGGATGATGATTCCCAGGATGATGGAGAGCTGGTAGTCGGCGGCGTTCACCCCGCGGACTCCCAGGCGCATGAGGGCTCCATCAACGCCAAACACAATGAGTTTCTCCGTTATCCCCAGGATCATCCCGCCAACTATCGGCCCGAAGAAGCTGGAAAACCCTCCGAGGACCGCGGCGGTGAGCCCGTAGAGCTGGAAATTCACAAGCATTGCCGGCGTCACCGAGGTCCTCGGCGCTACCAGCACCCCAACCAAAGCCGAGAGCGCAACCCCAATCCCCCAGACAGCGGCGTCAATCGCTCGGATGGAGATTCCCACGGCCTGCGCGCCAACGGTGTCCTGCGCCCGTGCCCGAGTGCCCACGCCAAAGCGGGTGAACTTCAAAAACAGCGCGAGCGCCAGCGCAACAACCAGGGCCACCACGGTGATTGCCGCATCGTTTGCCGGCAGGACGATTGATGCCTCCCCGATCGGCACGATGAGCGGGCTTCCAGTGTACAGCCGCGGAAAGATCTGCGGGGTTGTGCCCCAGATGAGGAAGGCGGCGCCTTCCAGAATCAGCAGCACCCCGAGGGTCACAATCAGCATGGAAGCCGTGGTGAGCTTCCGGCTCTGCTTCATGAGGACCTGGTCAATGGTCACCCCGATGGCCGCTCCGGTCAGAAGACCTGAGCCGAGCGCCAGCAGGTAGCTGCCGGACAGCGTGTAGACCGTGAAGGCAACAAAGGCACCGATCATGCCGCCGTTGCCCTGGGAAAAGTTCATTACGCCGGTGCTTCGGAAGATGAGGGAGATTCCCAGCCCCATCAGTCCGTACAGCGCTCCGGCCGGGATCCCCAGCAGGATTGCCTGCAGAATGATCACCATTACTTGCTGCTCCTTGTGCGCTTACAGGCCAAGGTAGGCCCGCCGGATCTCATCCGATTCCAGGAGTTCCGGTCCGGGACCGCTGTGCACCATCCTTCCGGTCTCCAGGATGTACGCCTGCCCCGCCACGGCCAGCGCCCGCGTTGCGTTCTGCTCCACCAGCAGGATGGAGTAGCCGCGCTCCGACAGAGAGCTGATGACTTCAAACACCTGGTCAACCAGGCGCGGCGCAAGGCCCAGGCTGGGCTCGTCCAGCATCAGCAGCTCCGGGTCTGCCATGAGCGCCCGGCCGATCGCCAGCATCTGCTGCTCTCCGCCGGACAGGTAGCCGGCCATCTGCCCCCGGCGCTCCCGCAGGATGGGAAAGAGGTCAAAGACCATCTCCGTGTTCTTCCGGTAATCCCCGCGGCGGTAGGCACCCATCCGCAGGTTCTCCTGCACGTCACAGGCGGGGAAGATGTGCCGGCCCTCCGGGCAGAGAACCAGACCCCGGGCCACCCGCTGTGGCGCGGACAGCTCGGATAGCTCTTCGCCCCGGTAGCGGGCACTACCGCTGAAGCGCTCCAGCCCCGCCAGGCCCTTGAGCAGGCTGGATTTCCCGGCGCCGTTTGCACCAACCAGCGCAACAACGCTGCCCTCGGCAACGTCTATGCTGATTCCTTTCACGGCGGCCACGTGCCCGTAGGACACCTTCAGATCTCTTACTTCAAGCATCATGTCATTGCTACTCCGTGTGGGCCCGAGCGGCGCGCTGCCCGCCGAAATCAGCCGGCAAGCGCGGCATCTCCCAGGTACACCCGGATAACTTCCGGATCAGCCGCCACCTCGTCCGGTTTTCCTTCGCTGATCTTCCTGCCAAAGTCCATGACGGAAACGGTGTCAGAGATGCGCATGACCACGTTCATGTCGTGCTCCACCAGAACCATCGTGACACCGGTCTCGGCAACCCGGGCGAAGATATCGATGAGATCCGCGGTCTCGTCCGAGTTCAGGCCGGCAGCGGGCTCGTCCAGGAGAACCAGGCGAGGTTCGCTGACCAGCGCGCGCGCAAGCTCTACCCGTTTCAGGATTCCGTAGGGGAGGGAGGCGGGGTATGAGGCCAGCCGGTTCTTGATTCCCAGGAGCTCCGCGGTCTGCAGTACGCGATCGCGAACCTCCTCGTTGTGGCGCCGGCCACGCCGACCGACAGCGGCCACCAGACCGCCCCGGAAGCGGTGGATGAGTGCTCCCGAGATGTTCTCGTAGACGCTGGACAGCCCAAATAGCTGCAGGTTCTGGAAGGTGCGGGTGATTCCCATTCCAATAAGCTCGCTTGGCCGGCGCTGCAGCAGGTCTTCACCCGCAAACGTGACAGCGCCTTCCGTCGGCTCAATGACGCGGCTGATCACGTTGAAAAGCGTTGTCTTGCCCGCGCCGTTGGGACCGATGACGGCGTGAACCGTCCCCGGCATCACGTCCAGATCAATTGCATTTACCGCGACAAGACCGCCAAAGCGGACCGTCACTCCCCGGGTTTGCAGCAATGCACCAAGCGGGGCTTGCGGTGTGTGTGTGGCTGAATCGCTCATTCGCTGTCCTCGTTGCTGTGCCCGGTGTGGTTTGGGTGCCCGGGAAGCCCGGCCCGCCGCAACGGCGAGCCGGGTACCGGGAACACAAGCTATTCGATGCTGATCCAGTCGGAAGCGCGCACCCAGGTGCCGTCTTCCAGACGGAGCACGTACATCTGCTGCAAGCCGATGCGGGATGCCGGATCGTTGGGATCGTAGGGGCGGAACCCGATGCCTTCGGCGGCGATTCCGGTGAAGCTGTCCATGCTTTCAAGTGCACGGCGATAGCTCTCCCGGGTCAGGTCCTCGCCTGCAATCCGCAGGCCTTCCACCGCTACCTCCGCGGCAATCATTCCCGCCACCGCAAATGCGTTGGGGAGCTCGCCGGGGAAGGTCTCCTGATAGACCTCAAAGATGGGAAGGGTTTCATGGGTGAAGTCCACATCCACCCACGCCATGCTCTCCGCGCCTGCAGCCTGGCCCTGTGCCAGGGCAATGAAGGTTGCATCTGCGTTTGAGTAGGTCAGCAGGTATTCCTGGTCCTCCAGTCCAAGCTCCTTGGCCTGAACGATGAAGTTGGAAGACTGGGGCAGGAAGAGGCCCATGATGATTACATCCGGGTCTGCGTTGCTGATCTGCACGAGGCTAGCACTGAAGTCCTGAGCGGCAGGATCAATGGCGATGTCGTTGGTCAGCTCCAGGCCGTACTCTTCCAGAGTGGCAACAACCGCGCTGCGCAGCTCGTTGCCGTCATCCAGGTTGCGGTAGACCATCGCGATGTTCTCAAAGCCTCGCTCCTCAACCAGATAGCGGACCATGATTTCGCCCTCAACCGTGTAGTTCGGCTGCACCGCAAAGATGTTCTCCTTGGGCGGGTTGGTCAGCAGTCCGGATCCGGATGCCTGGTAGACGTGGGGAACTCCCTGCTCTTCCAGGTAGTCCATGACCGCCAGGTTGCCCGGGGTTCCCAGGCCGCCGATCAGCGCAAAGACTTCATCCTCTTCAACCAGCCGGCGCACCTCAACGGTGGTCCGGGAGGGATCAAAGGCATCGTCCGCCACTTCCAGCCGAATCTGCCGCCCGGCCACGCCACCGTTGGCGTTGACCCAGTTGATGTAGGCACGCATGCCGTTCTCAACCGGCACACCGATGGCAGCAACCGGACCGGAGAGTGCCTGGAAGGTACCAAGCAGAACCTCGTTGTCCGTCACGCCCGGGGTGGGGCCCATTTCCTGTTCGGGCGCTTCCGTTTCCGGCTGTGCGCTACCGAACACCATTGCCGGGGCTGCAATAAGCAGCAGCACCACAAGCACTGTCGCAAACCGTCGCATTATCTGCTCCTCCTTGAACCGAGCCTTGCGGCCCGTACTCCGGTCGGACCCAGTGTCCGGCCGTCATTCCCTGTTTCAGTGGGCCGCTATGGAAGCGGACCCCAGTGCACCACCGTTGACGCCCACACAAAGCCAAGCCCGGCGCCAACCATTACCACCGTGTCTCCCGCGCTGATCTTCCCGTCGCGGAGCCCAAGCTCAATGGACATGACCTGGTCGTTCTGACCGAGGTGTCCGAAGTGATCCAGATAGGTGGTCTGGTTTTCACCCAGGCCCAGCTCCTGAACCACCTGGTCATGCGCGGACTTCTTGAAGTGGAGGATGGCCAGGTAATCAACCGTGCTCCGCCCGGCGCGGGCCAGGCTGGTGCGGATCACCTCGTAGAAGTTGGGGAGGGTGCGCTCACCAAGCTTCTTCTTGAAGCTGTCCGCGTCCTGCATTGCAAAGTGGGCATGGCCAAGGTCTTCCGCGCTCGGCGGCCATGCCCTGGCTCCAAGGACGGGAACAACACAGTCTTCACTGAAGGACCCGTCTCCCTTGAACGCGGACCCCAGGATCACGTTCTCCCGCCAGTCACGCTCCAGAAGCAGCGCGGCACCGGATGCGCCGAGGTCCAGCATGAAGCGGGTGCCCGGCTCAGCCAGATCAATCAGGTCCGCGTTCCGGTAGCCGCTGACAAGCAGGACGCGGAGATAATGCTGGTTCTGCAGCATCATGGCCTGCGCCATTTCCATGGCGGCCATCATGGAGCCGCACATTGCCTCCATATCAAAGCCCCAGGCGCGGGTGGCCCCCAGATCGTGAGCAATCTTCAGGCTCGCGAGCCAGCAGGGGTAGTCCTTGTGCTGGGCACCGTTCCAGATGACCAGGTCTATGTCCTCCGGCCGGACCCCCGAGTTGGCAATGGCCTGCTTTGCAGCCTGCATGCCCATAAAGGCCGGGGTGTCCTGCGGTCCGGGGATCGGCTTCTCTATGACTCCAAACTTCTGCGCAATCACATCTTCCGGGATCTCCGTGGCGGCAGCGATCTCTGCCGCGCTCATGCGGCCCTCCGGAACATAGGTTCCGAAGGCCCTGATCCCGACGATGCTGCTTCCTGTTCCGCTCATTTCGCGATTGCCCGCGGACCGTGGGTCAGGCCCCCGGTGACTTCAATGCAGGTTGCATCAATTGCCTCGTTCTCCGCGGCAAACGCGATGGTATCCGCGATCTCTGTTGGCTCCACCAGGCGCTGCATGTGCACATCGGCAAGGATTGCCTTCAGCGCGTCCTGGTTCATCCCCGTGAGGATGGGTGTTGCCGCGTAGCCCGGCGCAATCGCAATGACGCGAACGTTCCGGATGTTCTTCATGTGGAATTCCGCCGAAAGGAGTTTGGGCCACATTGCAACCGCCGCCTTGGTTGAGGCGTAGTTGATCTGGCCAACCTGCCCGACCTTGTTGACGCTGGATGTCACCGCCAGCAAACCCGGCCAGCCCCCGTCAACCATTCGCACCGCGCCTTCCCGCAGGGTGATGAATGCGCCGGTAAGGTTCACCTCAATGACTTTTCGGAAGTCCGCTGAGGACATGACCCGTTTCACCTTTCCCGTCTCCCGGTCCGGTGAAATCATCAGACTGTCCGCGATGATTCCGGCGTTGGCAAAGACAATGTTGAGCTGACCAAAGGCGCTCACAGCTGCGTCCATCAGCGCGCTGACGTCTTCATCCACCGTGACGTTGCACGCCTTCCCGACGGCTTCGCCTCCGGCCTTCCGGATTTCCTCTGCCACCTGCTCTGCGGCCTCCGCGTTCATGTCCCCGAGCACAACCTTCACACCGCGCTGTGCCAGGCGCTTCCCGGTTTCTGCCCCGAGTCCGCTTGCTCCTCCGGTGATGACCGCCACTGCTCCTGCCAGTTCCATCAGACCTCCAGTGCCAAGTTCTGAATCAGTTCTCATGGCACTATGGACCCAGTTCGGGCAGCCGTAAAGGGGAAATCTCACCGAAATGGCAGTAGCTTTGCGCATCGCACTGGCCCAACACCCGCGTTTGAGCCTCCGGTAGGCCGAATCGACTCCAGTTTCCCCTTGCGTGCGCCCGCAACTGGCCACATACTCGGCGGCAGAGCACTGAGAGGTGATTCAGTATTGATGGCCGAGTCCGGCACCGCATCCAGCCAGATCCCTGCCCAGGAGCCCTCTCCCGATCTGCCGGCGTCCCATGCCCATCCCGCCGGGACGCCTGCCCCCGATACCCGGGAGCGCCTGCTGGCCTCGGCGGAAGCCCTGTTCAGCGAGAAGTGGGTGAGCGTGGTCTCCGTGGCCGACATCTGCCGGAGCGCAGGGCTTTCCAACGGTGTCTTCTACAGCTACTTCCGCGGCAAAGAGGCCATTCTCCGCGCCATCGTTGAGCGCTTTCTGGATGACATCACCCGGCGCCTGGCCGCGCTTCCCGCGGGCCCGGAGGACCCGGAGGCAGGAATTGCCGCGCTCACGGAGATGCTGTTCTCCCTGGCACGGGATGAAAAGCGGCGAATGAGCATCTTCCGGGAGGCGCAGTACCGCTACCCGGAGTTTGAGCAGCGGATGCGGACCGCGCTGATCTCCCGCCTGGAAGAGATCCTCGGACGAGCCTGCAGCCCGGCAGAAACCATCTACGTGCTCTCCGGGATTCGCTTTGCCGCCTTTCGCAGCGCCTTTAACGGGACGCCGACAGATCCGGTGGTGATCCACGAGCTGATCTGCCGTGGCGTGTTCAGCCAGGCCATGCCTGCAGACCTGCAGCCGGTGTTTGACATCCAGGCCACCCTCAACCCGGTGAAGCTCATTTCCACCAGCAGGGATCGACTGGTGGCGGCGGGCCGCAGCCTGTTTGGCGCAAGTGGCTTTCACGAGGTCAACATCCACCAGATCACCTCAGACGCCGGGCTTTCGGTGGGAACCTTCTACAATTACTTCCCCGCCAAGGAAGACCTGTTCCGTGAGGTGATTGGTCTGGTTGGGCATGACATCCGCGCCTTCATCGGGCGGAACCTGGATCGTGAACTCCCGCGGATTGCGCAGGAGATCCAGGGAATGTGGCTCTTTGCCTTCTACCTCACGGTGGAGAAGACCGCCTACAACCTGGTCCGGGAGGCGGAGTTTGTGCTCCCGGAATCGGTGAAGGACTACTACGACGCGTTTGCCCGCGGGTACGGGCGCGGACTGGCCGGCTACCGGGGAACAAGCCCGGCGGAGCTGGAAAGCGTGAGCGCGTTCCTGATGGGAATATCGCACTACTTTGGAATGGAGATCCTGTTTGACCGGGATCTGTCGCACGCACAGGCCACGCTGACTGATCTCGGTGAGCTGCTGCACCGCGGGATCGGGGTACAGCACGGCGCGGTCCGCTGATTGCCGCCGCTGCACACGCGCGGTGAGCTGAACACGGGAGGAGGAGCAGAGATGGAAGGAATCCGAATTGCCGGGGTAGGGAGCTACGCTCCGGGAGAACCAATTGACAATGAGGAGCTGGTACAGCTCACCGGGATTGAGATGAACCGGGAACGCCTGGAGGAGAAGATTGGAATCCGGTCCAGGCACATCGCACACCTGCGGAACCTGGACCAGACCAGCGCGGATTTCGCGGAACACGCGGCCCGCGCGGCAATCCTGGACGCGGACGTGGATCCCGGGGAAGTGGGAATGTTTGTGGTTGGCACCGATACCCCGGAGTACATCTCACCCTCCACAGCGGTACTCGTGCAGGGACGCCTGCAGGGAGGCCAGAAGCACACCCTGAGCTTTGACCTCAACACTTCCTGCGCGGGCTTTGTGACCGCGCTGGACATGGCCGCGAGCTACCTGCAGACCCATCCCAAGGTGCGCTACGCCTCCGTCACCGGCGTGTACAACATGCCCGCCTTTGTGCGGCCGGGGGACAGCTTCGGCTACTCGATCTTTGCAGATGGCGCGGGCTCAGTCCTTCTGGAGCGCGCTCCCGACCAGCCGGGCTACCGCCACGGCACCTTCATCACGGACGGCACCCAGTGGGACTACGTGGGCGTCTACACCGGCGGCACCCGCAAACCCGCAACGCCGGAACGCCTGGCAGAAGGAGAGTGGGGCCTGCAGTTGCTGCAGCGCCTGCCCGGTGACCGGAACGTGAAGCTGTGGCCACCGGTGGTGGATCACCTGCTGACGGAGGCAGGGCTGCAGCGCTCCGACATCGACCACATCATCTTCACCCAGATCAATCGCTCGGTGATTGAACAGGTCATGGAAGTCCTGGACCTCCCCATGGAGAAGACAACCACCATCATGGACCGCTACGGCTATACCGGAAGCGCGTGCGTGGCCATGGCGTTTGCGGACGCGGTGAAGCGTGGCGCCGTCAAGCGCGGAGACACGGTGGTCACAATCGCAAGCGGCGCTGGCCTCAGCGTTGGGGCCAACGTGTTTGTGTACTGAAGGCTGGAGGGCAGAATGAACTGGAAGGAAGAGTACAAGCGCCGACTCATCGATATCGATACGGCGGTCCAGAAAATAGAGAGCAACATGGACGTGGTTGTTGCCCAGTGCGCGAGCGAGCCGCAGGGCTCCATGGACCGCTTTCACATTGTGGCGGACCACGTTGAGAACGTTCGTGTCTTCAGCGTGCTCACGCTCAAGGCCTATCCGTTCTACATGCAGGCGGAGATGAAGGGCCGGTTTGAGCTTGCAAGCTGGTTCCACGCTCCCGGCTCCCGGCAGGCCATCAAGGAGGGGGTGGGAACGGTCACCTACGTCCCCAACATGCTGCACCGTGCTGCGCTGGACCGCCTGTCCGTGCGGGATCCAGACATCTTCTTTGGCACCTGCACCCCGCCGGACAGCAAGGGCTTTGTGAGCCTGAGCCTGGGCGTGACCTATGAGAAGGATATCCTGGAGCACGCGCACACCGTTGTCCTGGAAGTGAACGAGAACCTTCCCCGGACCTTTGGGGATACCCACGTGAACATCCGGGACGTTGACTTCTTTGTGGAGCACACCCAGGAGGTTCCCACCCTCCCGGTGGTCGAGCCCGGAGACCTGGACCGCAGGATTGGGGAGTTTGTCAGCGAACTGGTGGACGACGGGGCCACTATCCAGCTGGGAATCGGGAACATCCCCAACGCCGCGGCCATGGCGCTGACCGACAAGAAGGACCTGGGTGTTCACACGGAGATGATGGTGGACTCCATGATGGACCTGGCGGAGGCCGGGGTCATCACCAACCGACGCAAGAGCCTGTTCAAGGACAAGTTTGTCTGCACCTTTGCCATGGGATCCCGGAAGCTCTACGACTGGCTGGATGACAACCTTGCCGTGGAGTTCCAGCGGGGGAAGTGGGTAAACGATCCCGCGGTTGTCCGGCAGAACTCGCGGATGGTGAGCCTCAACACCTGCCTGATGGTGGACCTCACCGGGCAGGTAGCAAGCGAATCAATTGGCCCACGCCAGTACTCCGGGACCGGCGGTCAGACGGACACGGCGGTCGGTGCCAAGGAAGCCTACGATGGCCTTGGCAAGTCCATCATTGCCTGCCACAGCACGGCCAAGGGCGGAACCCAGAGCGCGATAGTTCCAATGCTGCCCGAAGGAAGCGCCGTCACCCTCCACCGCTCCAACGCGGACCACATCATCACCGAGCACGGAATTGCGCATCTGCGCGGACGCACCGTGCGCGAGCGCGCCCGCAACCTGATTGCGGTGGCGCACCCGGACTTCCGCGCCGATCTCACCGAGCAGGCAAAGAAGCTCGGGTACCTGTAGGAGTAGTACTTCATGGCTGATACGAAGGGCCGCGTTGCGATTGTTGCGGCGCGGCGAACACCAATTGGCACCTTTGGCGGGGCCTTTGCCGGAGTTGAGGCTCGGGACCTGGGAATCACCGCGCTGCAGGCAGCGCTCTCGGACTCCGGGCTCTCGGCTGCAGACCTGGATGAGGTGATTGTCGGCAACATCCTCAGCGCCGGGCTCGGCCAGAACGTTGCCCGTCAGATTGCGCTTGGCGCCGGAGGCCCGGACACGCTTCCGGCCTACGCGGTGAACAAGCTCTGCGGCAGCGGGCTGAAATCCGTCACCCTTGGCGCCGGGGGAATCCTTCTGGGAGAAAGCAGCCTGGTTGCTGCGGGCGGTGTTGAGAACATGAGTCGAACGCCCTTTGCGCTCCCCTCGGGCCGCTACGGGCACAAGTACGGCAACACCGAGCTCCTGGACCTGGTGTGGCACGATGCGCTCCGCGATGCCTTCCAGGGCTACCCCATGGGCGAAACGGCAGAGAACCTGGCCGATGACTGGGGCATCACCCGCGAGCAGATGGATGCATTTGCGCTGCAGAGCCAGCAGCGCGCGGCCGCCGCCATGGCCGACGGCCGCTTTGCCCAGGAGATCTCCCCGGTGAGCATTCCCCAGCGCAAGGGTGACCCGGTAATCGTAGACACCGACGAGCACCCCCGCCCGGACACCACGGCTGAGACCTTAGCCTGTCTGCGACCCGCATTCCGCAAAGAGGGTGGGCGAGTGACCGCGGGCAACGCGTCCGGAATCAATGACGGGGCGGCCTTTGTCATCCTTGCGAGCGAGGCGGAGGTGGAGCAGCGCGGGCTTCCGGTCCTGGCCTGGATTGTGGCCAGTGGCGCCGCGGCCGTGGATCCCTCCCGCATGGGCTTTGGACCGGTACCCGCAACGGCGCGAGCGCTCTCACGCGCGGGCTGGAAGCTCTCCGATGTTGAGCTGATTGAACTGAACGAGGCCTTTGCCGCCCAATCCCTGGCGGTACTTGCCGGCTTGGACAGGGAGCTTGGCGGCACATCCCAGGACATTGTGAACGTGAACGGTGGGGCCATCGCGCTCGGCCACCCGGTTGGCGCATCCGGGACCAGAGTCCTGGTCACCCTCCTCCACGAGATGCGCAAGCGAGACGTTCACCGTGGCCTTGCCACCCTCTGCATTGGCGGGGGAATGGGAATCTCTGTTCTGGTGGAGCGGGACTGAAGGGGGGGCTGAGGGGGATGAGCTGAGAGGCGGCCTCAGCGGGCGGGGAGGCGTCCAATGCTGAGGCGCCCACCGGTTCATGATTCTGTAGACAGAATGCATGCAGATCGGTATTGTCCCGCCTGGGAGAGTTGTACATGGCCAATCTGCAGGTTCGCGACATTGATGAGCGGCTCTACGAGGCACTACGAGAACGCGCTGCGCAGGAACGGAGATCCATCAGCCAGGAAGTGATCCTGATCCTGGAGAGACACCTCTCTGAACCGATTTCATCCAGCTCCAATCCCACGGACGAGTTTCTTCAGCTCGCCGGGGCCTGGCACGACGACCGGGCGGCTGCCGAAATCGTCCAGGACTTGCGTGACGCTCGGCCGCAGAGCACGCGCTTCTCTGCCAGCGCAGATGTATTTGATTGATACCGACATATTGATCTACAGCTTGAAAGGGCATCCCGGCGTGGTTGCAAGCTTTGTACGGCATCGCCGGAGCCCGAAATCCGTGTCTGTAGTCTCATACGGAGAGCTTCTGTACGGAGCTCGCAGCTCCCGGCAGCAGCAGAAAAACCTGGCCACTGCCCATCGGATAGCGGAACTCTTCCCGATAATCCCGGTCACACAGGCGGTGATTGAGACCTTTGCAGAGCTCCGGGCCGAGCTCAATGCCGCTGGACTACCGCTTGATGATATGGACCTCTTGATCGCCTCAACCGCGCTATCTCAGAACCTGGTTTTGGTAACCAACAACGAACGGCACTTCTCGCGGGTGAGCGGACTAAGTCTTGAAAACTGGTCAGAATCTGAGTGAGGGGTTTGCTGAAGGCGTAGGTACTCCTGCATGGTTCGGCGGGCGGAAATGAGATGCCGGGAACGGACTCCCTTGACCCGCTTCACGCGCCGTTCAATGGTCCGGCTATGATGAGCTTCCCGCTGTAGGAGGAGTGGCTGTCAGAACAGCCGCACTGCGCGGACCAGCAGGGTAATGCTTTTGGCGAAGTTCAGTGTTGCCCCGTCCATGCTGTTGAAGTCAATTCGGAATGCGTTGAGAGCGGTGTCTTCGGATGAGCTCCAGTAGCTGCTGGTGCCGAATCCGCCGATCCCCGCCCGGTTGGTGTACAGCCTGTTGAGTTCATCTATGGAGGGCAGGTGCCAGTCGCTGTAGCCCCCACCGTCATAAGCCGCCGCGAGCCCCGCGGCGTAGGTATCGCCGGATCCGTTCTGCTCAACGATGTTTGCGGTATTTGCGGCACCCGTACCCAGTGCTTCAAGGGTTCCTCCAGGCACTGCAACGGCGTCGTAGTCGTCAGTCGCCCACTGAAAAACTCCGGTTCCGAGGTCTGCCGCTGATGCAACCAGACCACGTTGCTCTCCCGCCACGTACCCGTCATCACCGGGCTGCAGAATGTAGGCGATGGTTCCTCCCAGGAGCGAATCTCCAACAGATACAGCGGCGGTTGCGGGGAAGGTAACCGTGACCTCACCACTGTTTGCCTCGTTGGTGACAGCAAGGGCTCCCGTTACAGAGAAGAAGTTTGCCGGAAGTCCCACAACGCTGTAGCCCGGCTTTGCTGTGAGCGTAACGGTTGCCGTGTAGGCCTTTGCGCCGCCAAAGCGGGGAGACCAGCTGAAACCTCCGTCCCATGTCACCGTCCCGGTGTACTCATCGGTCTCCGTGATTGCCGTTACCGGGAGTTCGTGGAGTACCGGTGGCGTCAGGCCCGGAATCGCTGCAATGGTTACCTCAGCGCCACCGCCGATGTCGCAGGAGGCAAGGCCGAGCGCGAGCACAACAAGTGAGGAAAGGGATCGGGTTTTCATGATGAGCAACTCCTTGAGCGTGCGGGCCCAGCCCGCCTCAGGAGGGATCATAGGCCGGGGCCCCGGCAGCTTCAACGTCCGGGTGCATCGCTGTCCACCTGTTGCGCCGCGATGCCCGCTTCTACCGGACGATCTGCATCCCGAATCTGGCGGTCCCGAGCTTTGCCATGATGCGGAACCAGTAGAGCATCCAGGCCTCCATGCCGCGCGCGTTGGTGATGTCCCCAAGGTCCAGGAACGCTGACTCGGGCCATCCCATCTGCTGGAGCACCTGGGTGAGGGCGGTCTTTGCTTCCGGACTGTTGCCGCAGATTGGGAGGGTGTGGTTTCCCTTGCCCACAAGCTGGGGGGCCACCATCAGCTCGTAGCTCAGGGTGTTCAGCGCCTTCACCACCGGCGTTGCCGGAAGGGCGCGTTGGATCTGTTCGCCGAGGGAGTCCGTGTTGCTGACGGTGAGTACCGGCGCTCCGCCGTCCGGGAAGCTCAGCGGATTGGTGGTGTCCACAAGGGGCGTGGTCCCGATGGCTTCGCGGAGCGCTGTCAGCGCATCCACCACCTGGCTGCCCTTCAGCGAACTGAAGATGAGCTCCGCCCCGGACACAGCGTCGGCAAGTGTGAGCAGCTGAACTCCCTGGTTGCGCTGGAGCCAGGCGTGGTAGGTGATGGACTCCGGCTCCTGCGGAACCGGCCTCCCCAGTGTCTTGCCCGGATCCCGTGTTCCAAGGCGAACGTCGTGCCCGATCTCGCCGAGCTTGGCCGCGAGCGTCTTTCCAACCATTCCTGTCCCAAGGACTGCGATTCTCATGGCCTCAGCCTACCCTGCGGACCCATCCCCCGGTCCACTCCGGTACCGCGGCGGAGCCGCTCCTTCACGGAATCTCGCCATCCACTACCACTTTGCAGTTGCGCTTTCGGATAGGCTTTCCTGCTGTTCTGCTATTCCAGAAAGTGGCCGATTGGCCGGGTATCCCTGTACCCTCTGCAAATGAGCGAACGTTCGCAGCCGGTTACTGCGGTGACACTGGTCCGCGTTCCCCGGTCCAAGCGCTGGTGGGCATTTTCGAAGATGCGGTCTTCTACCACGTCGCTGAATGAGCATCGCGGGCTTCTCTTCGGCAAGGTCATGGGCAGCGGGAGTGGTGTTGGCTTCAGTGCACGCCCAAACTTTCGGGTCTGGGCCATGATTACGGTCTGGGAGCAATCGGAGGCCTTTGCGAGTTGGCATGGTGGTCCGTGGTTTGCCGAGTATCGCCGTCGGGCCGAAGAGACGATCACCATCCTACAGCATCCGATTCGCGCGCGTGGGACCTGGGGCGGCGTACAACCCTTTCCTGTCGTTGAAGACCTGGTCCCGGGGCAGCTGCGGGCGGTGATCACTCGTGGGAGTATCCGAAGGCGTCGCCTCTGGGCCTTTTGGCGAACCGTACCGTCAACAAGCCGCGCAACTGAGCGTGCCGTCGGCAGGCTGTTTTCCGTGGGAGTAGGTGAGCTTCCGTGGGTTGAGCAGGCAACGTGGAGTCTCTGGGAAGACGAAGGAGCGATTCGTCGCTTTGCCTATGGTTCGGCGGCGCACCGCCGCGCCATTCAAAAAACCCGCACCCTCAACTGGTACTCGGAGGAGATGTTCGTGCGCTTTGCGCCGTACGCGCTCATTGGGAGCTGGAGCTCATTCCCCGATCTCGATCAGTGGGGCGTTACCCGGTTTTCGGATACGCCGTCACCAGCTGAACTCCTGCAGGCACAACGCGGGTAAGCGGGACAAGCGGAGTTGTCAGAATCCGCCCTGCGAGGAAGCCAGGGAAACGAGACTCCATCGATTGGGACCAGTCGATGGCACGTCGTTCCATCGCACTCATCCACCACAGGGCAAAGATGTCCAGCGTACCCCGGTGGCTGTGTGAGTATACCTTCCATCCACTTCGCTGTAGCAGGTCGGTGAGGGTTTTCCCTGTGTAGAGCGCTGTGTGACGTGGCGCATGGTACCCCTGCCACCGATCGCCATACACCCACCGAGACAGGCTATCAAAATCCGGCACCTCCACTACCAGTCGCGTTGACTGGTGTGAGATCCCGCGCAGATGTGCGAGCGTACGACGCGGATCGTAGTCATGCTCCAAATAATGCCACATCGTGATAACATCCGGACTGTCTTTTCCGGGCATATACTGCTGCGGTTCTACAGTCTTGAGTTCGATCCCGGGCCAACGTTCTGGATCGTCGTCCCAACCGCTTGAGACGAAATCGATCCCGGTGCAGCGTGTCGCCGGACTGCGATCCCGCAGGGCTGCGAGAAAGGAGGGCCGCCCGCATCCAACGTCGAGGACCCACGGTGCCGAGCTATGCGATCTGTGTCGCTGAACCGTGCGCAAGGCACGTGCGGCCACGCGAGCCCGGCGCGCATCCGTGAGGCGCTCTCCTCTGACGGCAATTGGTGCAAAGCGCCCCCACGCCTCCGGTCCGCGGTAGGGCAGGTAGTAGTCCGGGTAGTAGCGACCAAGCTCGCTCTGTGGGACGCGAGGGTTCAAATACACAAGCCCACATTGCCGGCACCTCACGAAGCGAAAAACTTCCGACGAACCGCTCACCATGTGGGCAGTGGTAGCCACCACTGGTGTGAAGTCGTCGGCATCGCACAGCGGGCAGCGTGTACGTTCCAAGCTTGAAGCCTACCACGGTTTGTGGGCTGTTGACCTGAGCCGCGCCACGGTGTTCATACAGCCACCCGGAACAGCCGGTGCTGCTCGTTCACAAAATTCCGGCATCAACTGCCGTTTTGCGGTTGTGCTTGCGGATAACTCTTCCTGCTCTTCACCGGTACCATCTGTTTTGTCTGATCCTTGCAATGGTCTCTCGCAGGCGGTCAGCATTGATGAGCCAAGTGTGGTCATCTGGGCTGAAGCGGATAGCCGGGTTCAGGTAGAGCCGGGCAGGATCATCGCGGCAATGCTACCGAGCTCTACCTTCAAGGCAATTCGGGTTCCTCAGCCAGTAGCCCTTATCGCTTGGGGCAACGGTAGTAGAGGCCCTTCCCTTACTCTTCCCAGTCCCGGCGTTTGCGGCGGCCTGCGTGGCTTGCGCCACCACCACCTGTGCCGAGGATCATTGAGGCGCCGATCATGAAGCCGAAGTTGTACCAGCGGCCGCTGTTGTTCACGTCATAAGGTGCGACACGTTGGGTGAACAGCGAGGCTATGAAGGTGAACGGTGAGATGAAGCCGTGCCACAAGCCGTTCCAGAAGCCGGCAACCTCGCCTTCTGCATCCGGAGTCCCCTGCAGGGTGTTCGGGCCAGGCGCGCAGGCGCTGAACAGCACCACGACCCCAAGCAACAACAGAACCAGTTTCCGTGACCTCATTCCACCGCTCCTCATTCTTTGCGTTTCTCTCAGGCGGAGCAAACGACCCCGCGCACTGAGTGTATGTCCGGGCTCCCAATGGAGCGCCTCCTGCGGCTCGGGAACACCACCCCACCCCCTACGCTATGCCCGGCCCTGTGTTTCCACAAGTTCAGAACCCAACACTGCCCACGCTCGGTCTGCTCTGCTGAGCGGATAGCCTGAGCATCCGGTGTGCCTGCTGGACGCCGGCAGGATGAGCTGGTTGCCCCGCTGGACAAAGGCGCGCAGGCGCAGCCGCTCACCGCTCCGGCTGATTTTCAGGCAGGGGTGGAGATGACCGCAGATTGTCGGATGGGCGCCGTGCTCCTCCTCCGGCTTGTGGGACAGAAGCGGTCTGATCTCTGGTGGGAGCGGTGACAACAGATCACCGAGGACCTCGGGACCAAGCATGCCCAGCTCTCCGAGCCGGGGCACCACCCGGCGATCATGATTTCCGGGAACCAGAACCGGGGGCGCGGGAAGGTGGGAAACCCACGCGGCAATTGATTCCGCCAGTCCGTCCGTCAGGCCAACCGGCGCGTGAATGATATCCCCCAGAATGATCACCCTTGGCCCGCCAAGCGCCTGCGAGCGGGCCAGCACGCGGTCAAGCTCCCCGGCGCCCGTTGCCGGAACCGCCCGGCCCACGGCCTGGGCGGACTCGCCCCTCCCAAGGTGGAGATCAGAGGCAAGGAGGAGGTGGGCATCCGGCAGGTAGGCTGTGGCATCCGGGTACAGCACACAGGCAAGCCCTGCAAGGTCCATGGCAATGCCGCCGTTGCCGCTCATGAGGACTTGGCCTCTTCCCAGCCGCGGATCAGCCGAGCCAGGCGACTGCGGAGGTCCTCTGTGGAGAGGCTCCCACCGATGGCTGAGACGTAGAGCGGGAAGGCCAGGGGGGATGGCCGATGCGTCTGCACGGCGCGGATTGTCCCGCTGCTGATACGGGCAAGCCCGCGTTCCAGGTGATCCAGATCCAGCTGCCGTTGCAGCGCACTCCGGAAGGCTTCCCGATAGAGCGGGTGCTCCGGATCGTGCTCGGCCAGCACATCAAAGAGGAGGGAAGCGGAGCTGTGGATCTGGCGGAGCCGGAGCTCGTGGCCGGGTATGCGGCGCTGGACCAGTCCGCCGATCTGCGCCACTTCCCGGAACTCAACCCGAGCCATATCCCCGGTGTTCAGCGCCTCCCGCAGGTCTGCTTCCAGCCCCTCTGGGCTGAAGAGCTCCGGCAGGCAGATCTCCTGTGGGCCGAGCTTGCCGCTGCTCCGGACCAGGAATCCGTAGTCATTCCAGGACGTGAAGTAGCTTGCCGGCTCTGCGCGCGCAAGGCGCATAGCAAGGAGGGAGGCCATACCCTCGTGCACCCGGCTTCCGGCAAAGGGAAACACAAAGCACCAGCTGTAGTCACTGTCCCGGTAGATCTCCGCCAGTGTTTCCCCTTGCGCGGGGAGGCCGGAAAGCTCCGCCTGCGCCTGCATCAGCGGGCCGAGCGCCGTCCGCACCGCCCGGGTCCAATCCCCGCCGGTGGTCTGGCCAGCACCGGGCCATTCGGCAAGGACCGCCCGCAGATGTTCTCCCATAGACTCTGAAATCGGGAGCCTTCCCCCCGGCCAGCCCGGCACAATCCTTCTGGTAGATGAGGCGGAGCGTACCCGCAGCGAGTCCCCGCGGAACAGCACGTACTCCAGGGTCTTTCCCGCAAAGAAGAAGACATCCCCGCGGCGCAGGCGGCTGACAAAGCCCTCTTCCACCTCTCCCAGCACCCGGCCATTGGTGAAGGCCACCTTCACAGAGGGGTTTGCGGTGATGGTCCCGATGTTCATGCGGTGCAGCCGCCGCTGGGCCTCCTCGGCAAAGACCAGCCGGCCCGACTGATCCGGCACCAGCTTCCGGTAGCGCTCGTAGGCGGCCAGCGCCTTGCCCCCGTATTGCAGCAGCGCGAGGACGTCTGCAAAGCGCTCCCTGGTCAGCGAGCGGTAGGATTCCGTCCCGGAGATTTCGGAGAAGCTGCTTTCAAGATCCACCCCGTCGCCTGCGGCAAGGGTGCACAGATGCTGCACCAGCACATCAAGCGGTGCCTGCGGAAGCTGTCTGGGCTCAAGCTGGCCAGACTCCACGGCCCGCTGCAGCGCGAGCATCTCCAGCAGTTCCAGCGCGTGGGTGGGAACCAGGATGATACGGGACACCGCTCCGGGCCTGTGCCCGCTCCGGCCGGCCCGCTGCAGCAGACGGGCAAGGCTTTTCGCTGACCCAATCTGCACCACCTGGTCAACGGGGCGGAAATCAATTCCCAGATCCAGCGAGCTGGTGGCAAGAACCCAGCGGATCCGGCCGTCCCGCAGGCGTTCTTCCACGTCTGAGCGGAGCTCATGCTGGATGGAGCCGTGGTGCAGCCCGATTCGGCCGTCCATGTGGGACGCAGCCTCGCTGAGGGCGGTGTACCAGCGCTCCGCCTGGTTGCGGGTGTTGGTGAAGATGAGGGTGCTGGTCTCCGGGTCCAGCCGCTGTAGCAGCAGATCCCGCATCTGCAGGCCCAGGTGCCCTCCCCAGGGGAAGCTGTCAACTTCGGCCGGAACCAGTGCTTCAATCTGCGGTTCCCGCCGGATTGCTCCGGCGATGATCAGAGGCTCGGTGGCCCTGCCCACCAGCGCTCTGGCGGCGGTCTCCGGCTCCGCAATTGTCGCGCTCAGACCCCAGACCCGTGCCTCCGGAGCCGACGCACGGATGGCGGACAGCGTGAGCTGCAGCAGGACGCCACGCTTGTTTCCCAGGAGCTCATGCCACTCGTCCACCACCACCGTGTGCAGTCCGGCAAAGCGTCTGCGACGGCCGGGGTGGGACAGAAGCAGACTGGCGGACTCCGGTGTGGTCAGCAGCACATCAGGCATGTCGTCCAGCTGCTTGCGCTTGCGGTAGCCGGACGTGTCCCCGGTGCGCTCCTCCACCCGCAGGCCAAGCCCTTCGGACTGGTTGATCTCCTGGAGAGCCCGGGTGATGTCCCGCGCCACGGCGCGGAGCGGGCTGATGTACAGAAGGCCAAGGCCAGCGTTTCCGGCGCGGCCTGCTTTCCCGGTGCCGCTTGTTTGTCCGGAACCGCGGCGCGCTGCAAGCACAAGCATGGGGACCAGCGCCGCAGCCAGCGTCTTCCCGCTCCCGGTTGGCACCACAATCACGCCGCTGCGTCCGGCCTCCGAGGAGCGCCAGGCCTCTTCCTGGAAGGCAAAGGGCTCCATTCCGCGACGCCGCAGGATCTCCGCCGCGAGATTACTGGGGTTCATTGCGGAAGTGACTCCAGAAGCGCGCGCGCCAAATCCAGGGTGTCAGCCTCTTGTGCAGGCTTGTCTTCCCGCCAGCGGAGGATGCGCGGGAAGCGTACTGCGACTCCGGATTTGTGGCGGCGGCTCTCCGCTATCCCCTCAAATCCGATTGTGAAGACCTGCTGCGCCTCCACAGCGCGCGCCGGGCCAAAGCGTTCGGTGGTGTTCCTGCGGATCCACCGGTCCAGCCGGTGGATCTCCGCGTTGTCCAGCCCGGAGTAGGCCTTGGCAAAGGGCACAAGCTCTCCGTCATGCCAAAGGGCAAAGGTGTAGTCTGTGAAGAGGTTGGCGCGCTTCCCCGAGCCAGCCTGCGCATAGACCAGGACGGCATCCAGCTCAAAGGGATCTGCCTTGTACTTCCACCAGTCTCCCCGGACCCGGCCGCTTCGGTAGGGGCTCCCCCGGCGCTTGAGCATCAGGCCTTCCACGCCCCGCTGTCTTGCGCCCTGCCGGAGCAGCTCAAGCGATGCTGCCTCGGCAACGTCCTTCTCCGGCACCGGCCGGGACATCCGTAGGAACTCCGCTGGCGGGCCCATGAGTTTGCCAAGCAGGCTCGCGAGCGTCTGCCGCCTCTGCTCAAGCGGCTCCTCCCGGATGTCCCGGCCACCGAGTTCAAGCAGATCATAGACGCTGCAGAAGACCGGGACCTCCGCAATGATCCCCCGTGAGGGCTTTCTCCGGCCCAGCCGCTTCTGCAGCGCAGCGAAGGACCCGGGGATCTCGCCAGGCCCGCGGGCAAGGAGTTCGCAGTCAATCACGGTGCCGTCCGGGAGTCCCTGCATGGCTGTTGCCAGCTCCGGGAAGGCGGTGTTGATGGCTTCCTCTCCCCGGGACCACAGCGTGACCGTGCCTTCCCGCTTGATGATCTGCAGGCGAATCCCGTCCCACTTCCACTCCACAATCCAGTCCTGCGGCCGGTAATCCAGGCGGTAATCCAGGGCGTCCGGGTCTTCCAGCGGGGAGGCAAGGAAGAAGGGATAGGCCGCGCCAGCATC
This sequence comes from uncultured Spirochaetaceae bacterium, assembly GCA_964591085.1. Classification (GTDB taxonomy): domain Bacteria; phylum Spirochaetota; class Spirochaetia; order DSM-27196; family CAZPXH01; genus CAZPXH01. Next base: position 37,918 of record CAZPXH010000018.1, read on the forward strand.
CAGGTCCGAGGCGTCAGGCTTCAGGAGCGCCTCCCAGGCCTCTGCGCCCGGAGCCTTCCACGCCGTCATTCGCCGGGAAAGCAGGGAGAGATCCACCCCGCTTGCCGCCGACAATGCCCGGAGCACACTCCGCTCGCTGACGCCAACACGGAAGCCACCGGTGAATAGCTTGTTGACCACCAGCGCCGTTTCCACATCCAGTGCTGTCCACAGCGCGGTGAACAACTCCTGTTGGGCCTCCGCCTCTGCTCCTCCCAGAGCGGGAACAACCTCCGTCATCCAACGGTGCAGGGGTTGGCCAAGGGACAAGCCGCCGGGAAGTGCGCCCGCATCCGCGCCCGGCGGCCTGCCGGCACACAGAAGCGCAATGGTCTCTGCGCTGTCGCCAACCTGGGCATAGGCCTCCGCGAACAGCCAGTCCGGAAGCCCCGCAGGTTCCCGCGCAATCTCCCGCAGCCGGCGGCTGCTGACGTGACGGCGACGCGTGCGGCCGGCAAGAAGGGTGAGGGCCCAGGCAGCGTCTTCAGCCGGCGCCTCGGTGAACCATAGCCGCATGGCCGCTTCCCGCCGCCGTGCTCCACCGGCGCTGTCCAGCTCTGAGAACAGCCGCACAAAGGCTGCAAGAGACCCGGGCTGCGGATTCGGGCTCACTCGGACTCTCCCTCAAACAAGGTCTCCAGCGCGGCAGCGTCCAGGCCGCGCTCTTCCCGGAGATAGCGCGACAGAGCCTCCGTCTGACCGTGCGTGGTCAGCACCCTCCGTGCTCCGCACTCTGAGACTGTCTGGAGCAGCCCGGGCCAATCCGCGTGATCGCTGACCACAAAGCCCCGCTCGTACCCGCGCCGCCGCCGCGCGCCGCGGACGCTCATCCAGCCGCTGGCAAAGGCGGTTGCCGGGTCCTTCATCCGCTTCATCCATGGGGAGCGATGCGCGGATGGCGGTGCAATGATGAGCGCGCCGGAGAGCTCGCTGCCCCGCCGCTCTGCAAGGTCTTCCCAGTCCGGCAGGCTGACCCCGGCTTCCGCATACGCTTGGTTCACGGCGCTGACGGCACCGTGGCAATAGATCGGCCGCTCGGTTGCTGGTTCGGAAACGGACCCCAGCATTGCCATGATTCGCTGGGCCTTTCCCAGCGCATAGGTGAACAGGATGCAGGGGCGCGGGTAACTCTCCTGCCACCAGCTCAGGATTGCTTCTGCCGTGGTCCGGGGATCCGGCCAGCGGTACACGGGCAGACCAAAGGTTGCCTCCGTGATCAGGGTCTCGCACGGAACCGGCACAAAGGGCGCACAGGTTGGATCCGCTTCCCGCTTGTAGTCCCCGGTCACCACCGTGACCGGAAAGCCTGCGGCTTCCAGGCGAACCTGCGCCGAGCCTAGCACGTGACCGGCCGGGTGCAGCGAGAGCTGTACTGTCTCTCCACCGCTACCCGGAATCTCCCGAACCTCACCCGGTTCCAGGCTCTCAAGGACAATGTCCCTGCCCAGCCGGACGCGGAGCAGGGGTTCTGAGTCCCGCAATGCGATGTAGCGCCCGGCGCCCTGCCTGGCGTGGTCTGCGTGGGCATGCGTGATGACCGCCGTGTCCTGGGGACCCGGATTCCAGGGGTCAATCACGAGGTCTGCCTGGGTGCATGCAAGGCCCCTGCTATCCGGCCGGACCAGCTCCCGTTCCAGCATCAGGCCTCAGAAGGTAGCAATGGCTCCCAACAGCCGGCAGCAATCGTTGCCGCCGCGGACACGTCGTCCGTTCCTGTGGGGTGCGTGCCGGCGCACCGGTCGACGGGCGCCTACGCGATGCCGGCGCGGAGCACGGTTTCCTTCCACTCCACCGTCCACTCAGGCGGGGGTCCTGACAGCTCCGGCGCCTGCGGCTGTTCCGGCTGCTGTGGCCGCTCCGGCTCGGCGGCGCGCGGAATTACTCGGAGCCAGTAGCGCTCCAGGCCCGGCATGCCCGCACTGGCCCAGCGCTGGAGGCTGTCAGACATACCGACGTCATCCACACCGAGCTTCCCGGCGTGGTCCAGGCTGGCCCACACAAGCGCTCCGTCCAGACGGTCACGGGGCAGCCCAGCCTCCCGGTAGCGGATGAGGAAACGGTTGATCGTTGTCCCGGGACTGCGGCCCACTGCCCCCGCCTCGGCACGCAGATTGACAAAGCGTAGGCGGGCAAGGCCGGGAACAGGATGGCCAGAGATACCCGCCGTGTTCCGATCCCGCCGGAGCAATACCATCGGATAGCTCCCAAAGGCAGGAGATACCTGCAGGGGAACCATCACCACGCCGCCCGGGCCAAGCTGGGCTATCCAGCTTCCGGGCACCGAATCCGCGGTGGCGGTGATCAGAATCTGATCCAGGGGGGCTGCCTCGGGTGCTCCGAGGAGGCCATTGTCCACTCGCACGGAAACCCTGCTGAGCCCCAACCCGGCCAGACTTCGGCGGGCTTGCGGAATCAGCGCTTCCTCTATCTCCAGGCTGAGGACGCTTCCGGACTCGTCCACCATCGCCCCGATCAGGCCGGCAAACCAGCCCGGCCCGGTGCCGAATTGCAGAACTCGGTGACCGGCTTTCGTTCCCGCAGCTTCCAGCATTCGCCCCAGAATTCCCGGCATGGTGGATGAGCTCAGCAGACCTCCGGGCGTTCGGCCCAGTGGATCGGTCCTCAGGAGTGGGACTGCGGCGTCGCGGTAGACCTCTTCCAGTGGCATCTGGGGTGGCAGGAAGCGATGGCGCGGCGCGGCGCGGAAGGCATCCGCGAGCTCCGGCCGGACGATGTCTCCGCGTGCCTGCAGCCGGTAGATCAGCTCTTCGTTGAGCTCTACGCCCAGGGTATCGCGATCAGTGTCTGAATCGCCCATCAAGGTCTGTTCTGTCCGCTGAGGTGGCAGCCGGGTACCCGGTTCGGCGCTTTGTCACCGACGGATACTTGAGGGAGCGAACAGGCGTGCCCGACGCTGGATGCCGCACACCAAGAAAAGAGAAGTATAGCATCAGCGCGGGAAGGGGTCACGCAAAGGGTGTGCAGCATTCTTACATCCATTATATCAACAGCCGGGTTCTCAAGGTGAACCATCATTCTTGTACAGATAGTACCCGTTACTGCACCTCCACACTCCGCTATTGCTTATTTTCCCGTTAAGGAACAGCCCCGAAATGGGATTCCTGCCGGGCAGACGCTCGGTACATGACGTCGAGCACGATGGAGGAACACGAATGCTCAAGTCGAAGATATTGTTTTTGGGTCTAATGGCCGCGCTGGTCACCAGCGCGTTTGCAACCGGGACCCAGGAAGAGCCGGAAACACCGCCGGCCGAACCCACTATTGTGGATATCGCCGTGGAAGATGGCCGGTTCACAACGCTGGTTGCCGCGCTTCAGGCGGCCGATCTCGTGGAGACACTGAGTGGAGAAGGTCCGTTCACGGTGTTTGCCCCAACTGATGACGCCTTCAACGCGCTGCCCGCCGGCACCGTAGATGCGTTGCTGGCTGACATCCCGACCCTCACGAGTATCCTGCTCTACCATGTGGTTGCCGGCGAGGTGCCCGCTGCTGATGTCGTGGCCCTGGTGAGCGCGGATACGCTGAACGGGCTACCGGTGGCGGTCTATGCAGAAGACGGAGTGCAGGTGAACGAGGCCAACGTCGTCATCACCGATATCCAGGGATCGAACGGAATCATCCACGTTCTTGACCAGGTCCTCCTCCCACCCAGCGATGACATCGTTGACACTGCTGTCAATGCAGGGAGTTTTCAGACCCTGGTCGCAGCGCTTGAGGCTGCCGGGTTGGTTGAGACCCTGAGAGGAGAAGGTCCCTTCACCGTCTTTGCGCCGACGGACGAGGCGTTTGCGAATCTGCCGGAAGGTACTGTGGAAGCGCTGTTGAACGACATCCCGACACTCACGGCTATCCTGACCTACCATGTTGTTCCGGGCCGGGTGTTTGCCGGGGACGTTGTTGGATTGCCGGCAGCAGGCACCGTTCAGGGTGAAGAGATCTCCGTAACCGCATCTTCCGAGGGCGTGCTGCTCAATGATTCGGCTACGGTTGTCTCCACGGACATCCAGACCACCAACGGCGTGGTGCACGTGATCGACGAAGTGATCCTGCCCCCGTCCCTTCAGTAGTATCCGCTCCTTCAGCGGTATTGCTCGCGTCGGCGCTTGATGCGTCGGCGCGAGCCGCCTTTAGCGTTCGCGGCGTAGCGTCTCCGGAGTCTCAATCCGGTATGCCTCGCAGGCAACCTCTTCATAGGGGTGCGCGGATACCAGGGCATCCATTGCGTCCCGCAGGGCCGCGTCCGGGCAGATCATTTCCACCCGCAGCTCAGGTACGCGCTCAAGCCGGTTCTCCTCTCCAATGAATGGAGTGCTTCCGGTGAGGGGCCGGAACTGGCCGGTACCTTCGGTCTCAAAGCTGCAGTGCTCGTACCCGGCAAAGCGGCCTGCACCCGCGGCAAAGAGGGCTTGCTTTACTGCTTCCGCGTGGGACCTCGGCACAAAGAATACGATCTTGTACATGCGCAGACCCTACCGCGGCTTTCGGAAGCTCATGATTCCCCAGAGGCAGAAGCCTGCGGGGGATGTTCAATCCGTGCAAGGCGGCGTTGCCAGGGATAGGCTCGTTCCAGCTGCGCGGCGAGCTGGAGGAGCCTGTCCTCGCGGGCAATGGGCCCGAGGAACTGCACGCCAATCGGGAGTCCCCGCGCGTTCCAGGTTCCGGGCACTGCCATTGCCGGGAATCCCCCGGTGTTCGCAATTGGCGTGAAACCAACGTAGTCGTAGAGGGACTGTACCATCCGCTTCACCGGCCAGCGCTGGTCAAACTCGCCGATGGCCATTGGCGGGCCGCCGAGGACCGGGGTAAGGAAGAGATCGTAGGTGGTCAGGAAGGTGGCGAGAATTGATTCAGCTGCCTGCATGGTTCGCTCTGCAATGAGCAGGTCTCCGGGGGTCCGTTGATAGTCAATCTCTGCAAGGGCAACCGTGAAGGGCTCCAGGAGCGGCATCCCGTTCTGCCGGGCGGCGTTGAGAATCGCCTTGAAGCCCAGACGCGGCCGCGCAAGCCACTTCAGAGGCCCCGGCAGCTGCGAACCCTGCAGCATCTGTTTCTGAACCTGCAGCAAGAGCGCGCCGGCGGCCTTTGCCCACTCCAGCCGGAATGCGTTAAAGAACGCCTCACCGTCAATGTCAGGAGATGCCTCTTCCACGTGGTGACCCAGCTCTGCCAGTCGGCTGACCACCGCGTGTACCGCGGCCTGACAGTCCGGGTGTGCCTCTCTTCCCCGCAGATCTGCCGTGCTGAACGCAATCCGCAGCGGCTTTGGATCTTCACGAATGAGCTCCGCGTAGGGCCGCTGCGGGCGTGGCAGACGGAACCACTCCCCGGGCTCCGGACCACAGATCGCATCCAGAGCCACAGCACTGTCCCGCACGCTTCTGCTGAGCACGTTGTTGACGGTGATAGCAGTCTCAAGGCCTCCCCTGGGGAAGCGCTCACCACCGGGGTTCCGACCGCGGCTGGGCTTGAGGGCAAAGATTCCACAGCAGCTTGCCGGAATCCGGAGGCTGCCACCCCCATCGTTTCCATGGGCAATCGGCACCAGGCCCGCCGCCACTGCCGCCGCCGATCCTCCACTGGATCCCCCCGGTGAGAACGCGGGGTTCCAGGGATTGCGGGCGGGGCCGTAGAGCTGTGACTCCGTGAGCGGAAGCAGCCCGAACTCGCACATGTTGCTGCGGCCCAGCGGGATCACGCCTGCCTGCTCCAGTCGGCGAACGATGGGGGATGAGTCCGCGGTGACGTTGTTGCGCAGGAGGTTTGAGCCGTAGGAGGTGTGCTTCCCACCGATGGCAACGTTGTCCTTGATCAGGGTGGGAACCCCGGCAAGCGGCGCATCCTTGTGGCCACCGCTTTGCTGCTCCGAGTGCTTCACCTCAGCCTGTTCCGCTTCATCCTCGCTCCAGTCACGGACCACCGCGTTGAGGTCCGGATTCAGCTCCGCGATCCGTGCCCGTGCCGCGGCCAGAACCTCCTGTTTGGTCACCGCTCCAGACCGGATCAGGGATGCAAGCCCTGCTGCATCCTGTGCTGCGTACTCCTCCGCCGTCATGACCCCAAAATCGTAGACCCGCCCGTCTCTCCCGGCAATGCGGCAAGAGCCCGGGAGAACACCCGTGCATCGTCCTGCAGTTGCTGCGGAGGCTCCGGACCGCTGAAGGCGGCAAGCAGCAGAACCAGACGCAGCCTTCTCCCGTTCCATGACGGCGCGAGCGATGCAAGCTGGTGTGCGGTGGCAAGCGCGCTCAGCCGACCCAGGCCGGTACGTGCGCTGGGGTACCGGAGCTGCGCACCGTACCAGGTTCCAAACGGGTTGCAGCGGACTTCCTGCCGACCCCTTGTTACCCGCACACGCAGGGGACAGAAGGCCGGAGAAAGCATTCCCAGCGCCGACTGCGCAACAAGAATGCCTCCCGCAGGACCGCTCACCGCCATCCAGCTGTCCGTCACGTGGTTGTTGAGGCTGGATATGTTGCGGTTCCGGCTGAAGCGGTGCTGGTCCAGGCGGTAGGAGGAAACCTTCCCATGGTAGCCGTGCCGGAGGACTCGGGCAGGATTCTCCGGCGTAGCACCGGTGTGCGGGACAAGTTCCAGCGGTGCCGTCTCCATCCAGCGCGCGTCCCACTCACGCTCCAGGCGGGCGGCGAACTCGCTGCTGAAGCCGTGGGCGGGAGTCTCCGGCCACTGGAGCTCCAGCTCCACAATGAGGTAGGGGAGCCCACTCGGCTGATGCCACAGCTGCCGGTACCATCCATCCCGCGCTCCGTCCAGGCCGGCGGGTGCTGGAATCCGGCCTTGCATCACAATCACCGGCGGGCTCCCGGTGTTTGCACCCGCGTTCGGCCGGTCGGCCCTGGTGTCCGGGAGATTGGCCGAGGACACCGGAGTTCCGTGGATGAGCTTGCGTCCAAAGCGATACCACGGCAGACCTAGCGTCTCC
>CAZPXH010000019.1:0-33231 GCA_964591085.1 uncultured Spirochaetaceae bacterium
CGATGAGCAGTGCCACCCGAGCGAGCAGCGGTGCAAAGAACAGGAGGCAGAATGCACTGAAGAGGCCCCCGATAGTTGATCCGTACAAGGCCATGAGTGAGGCCTTCTTGCCGCTTCCACGCTTTGCCATGGGGTGGCCGTCAAGAAGGTCTGCGGCTGCCGATCCGGTGCCCGGAATACCCAGCAAGATTGCGCTGATGGAGCCACCGTACTGCCCACCACAGTAGATTCCCAGGAGCAGGCTGATGGCGGTGATCGGGGCAAAGGCAAACGTGACGGGAAGGAAGAGCACCAGGCCAATGTTGGCGGTGAGCCCGGGAATTGCCCCGAACATTACGCCGATGAAGATCCCGATATTTATGTAGATGATGTTGACGAGAGAGAAGAGCAGCTCAAAGCCTTGCAGGAAAAGATCCATGATGTGCTCAGCCTCCAAACAGGGTGCCCGAAGGCAGACGAACGTTGAGCCCGTACACAAAGGCGAAGTACAGGAGTACGGCAAAGACCGTGGCGTAGATGTAGTAATTGACCTTCCTGATTCGGGTGTAGGCCAACACGGCGTTGACCAGAAGTACTCCTCCGACAAGAAAGCCAAACGGCCGGGTCAACAGGATCACTCCCCACACGATTGCATAGAAACCAACCGCCCGGACCTCATCCGGAATGCTGATCTCAATGGTCTGGTCCACACCCAGAATCGTGCTCCGCAGGATTACCACCAGACTGACGGCGATCATGACAATTGCCGTGAGATAGGGGAGACCACGGGGACCCAATGAGAACTGCGAGGCGGAGAAGCCTTCGCCGATCTGCCGCGGAATCAGGATCAGTGCAACAACACCGATCAGGAGGAACGCAAGTCCACCCACCAGATTCTTCCGTATTTTCACCTGGTCGGCCCTCCAGACCGTTGCCACTGACCAATTCCGGCCACATTGAGAGAATGGGCCTCCCCAATCCCAAGCGGAATCGGGTGGCCCTGCCCTCGGTTCAGTTCACGGGGCTAGCGTTGCCAGCCTTACTATGATCGGATCCAAGCCCTCAGTTGGATGTGATCAGCTCGTGAAGCTCGCGTGCCTGCCGTCCCGTCCGCGCAACGATAGCCTCGACCACCTCCCGGGAATCCCGCAGGTTGACAATCTGCAGTCGTTCGGCCTCTTCCTGGTAGGCCGGAATATCGTACACGGCGTAAATGCTTTCAGCGATCAGATCGATGATTGCGGGATCAATGCCGGCCCGTGCGCTGATGTAGGTGTAGGCAGAGTAGGAGAGGTCAAGCCCGTAGCTCTGAGCCGTTGGGACCTCAATTTCTCCAATCTGCACCGGCTCATCAGCGTACGTCAGAATCGGGATGAGCTCTCCCTCCGCGACATAGGCAACCGCCGTTGCATTCACCGCAGCAAAGGTAACGTCGGTGGTTCCCGCGACTACGTTGGACAGGCCCTGATTTGCATTTCCATGGGTAATGGTGTCTGCTTGAAGCTCAAGCAGGTTGAACGTTGCCAGGGAGTAGAGGTAGTTCGCCGCGCCTGGGCCATTGCTTCCGAACTGAATCAGGTTGTCCCGTCCGTAGTTAATCAGGTCATCAAAGCTCTCAAATCGGCCCCCATTGCGGACAAAGAGCCCGAACTGACTGGTATCAAACGACGCTACCGGCTGGAAGTCTGCCTCTGAGTAGGTGATGTCCTGATAGATAGGGTTCATTGCCAGGAGCGCCAGCGGCGTAAAATACAGGCGATGCGGGTCCGGGTCACCTTCCAGAAAGTTCACCGCAGCAAGGCTTCCGCTTGCACCGGGGATGTTTTCTACAACTACCGGCGTATCAAGCGTTTCGGAGAGAAAGCGTGCCAGAAGCCTTGCCTTCAGATCCTGATTTCCTCCCGCACGAACACCCACGATAATTGTGATCGTATCGGTCGGCCAAAGCGCAACTTCACCGGCCGGAGCCGCCGCTTCAGGGGCACCACCAGCAAACAGTGCCGACACTGACACCACTGCAAACAATGTTACTATGACTCTACGCACCCAGATCCTCCTTCGGGAACCGTATTCGAATGCATTGTCAGGCCCCGGTTACCGGCTGTCAAGAAAAACCCGCACGTTAAGGTAATAATTGCATCAGGTTAGAGGCGTTCTTGATAAAGTCAGCTAGATTCCGGCGGATGCATTCGAACGCATCTTGGGGTTTCATTCCAGGCTGGTTCGATATATAACTATGCAGGCGGCCAGAGCGGCGGTCCTGGACCGGTAAACACCGATGAAGATCGACAGCTATGACATCGCAAGAATGCTCGGAATCTCCCAGGCAACGGTGTCCCGTACGTTCTCCAGACCGGAGCTCGTGTCGGACGCCACCCGTGCCCGGGTTATGGAGGCAGCTGAGTCGCTCGGCTACACGCCGGACAGGAACGCGAGCGCGCTCCGCAGAAAGGGGTCGGGAACCATCGTCCTGCTCTACATCAAGCGAGAAGACGATCACTACTGGACGAATGAACGGCGGAACTACTGGCTGTTCTCGGATGCAGTCCTTGCTCTGACCAGGCTTTTTGAGGCCTCCAGGTACAGTCTTGAGATTCTCCAGGTGCACTCGGTCTTCGGGGGGCCGACGCGGCGGATCCGGAACCACTGTGACGGCTTGATTGTGTTTGACTACGTGACCAGGGAAGAAGCGCAAGCCATCCAGGAATGGAAGGTTCCCAGCGTCTTCTGTCACCGGACCATGCACCTGGGCGCACACAATTACGCAGCAACGGACAACCTTGCCGGCGGGCGGCTTCAGGCGAGCTACCTTCGCGAGCGTGGTGCAAGACACCCGATCTTTGTGACAAACCGTGAAGATCCCTTCTCCCACGGGCTTCGCGAACGGGGCTTTGCGGAGGTGTATCCGGAGGGCAGGGTGATCAACACAGACAACAGGCAGCAGGCGGCGGCAGAACTCTGTCAGGCGCTTGATTCGGGATCCGCGGATGGGCTTGCGTTTGTAAATGACCTCCTGCTGGTGCAAATGACCATCGCGCTAACCGCCTCAGGGATTCAGACAAATTCTGTCCCCATGGTCGGGTACGACAACAGCACCGTCCTCATGGCCCTCCAGAGCCGGCCAGCAACTATAGAAATTGGCATTCCGGAGATCTACAAGGCGGCAGCCGAGGCTCTCATTGAACTCATAGACGGCGATCGCAGCTCAATCTCGCTGGTGCACCAGCCAACGCTGGTTCCGGCAGAAGCGTAGCGCAGCCCGGCACAGGAAAGGTGGCGAACATTGGGTAGCCCAAACATCGTACTGATAACCACCGATACGCAGCGCTGCGACACGCTCCATTGTATGGGCAGCCCATTCGCGGTTTCGCCCAACATCGATCGCCTCGCTCGCGAGGGAGTGATGTTCACCCAGGCGCACGGAGCATCACCGGTATGTCAGCCCGCGCGGTGCTCATTGCTGACCGGGCAGCACACGCATGTCCATGGCTGCATTGAAAACGGAATCGCACGCCGAACGGATCTTCCGGTTTTCCCGGACTATCTGCAGCGGCAGGGGTATCACAACATCCTGGTTGGTAAGTCTCACTTTGAGCCGGTTCCGGACAGCTTTCACGTGGTCCACCTTGCTGATGAGAAAGGCCGGGATGTATCAGACAGCTATGCGGAGTACCTGAAGCAGTTTGACATCCCGCGGAACCGGATCGGTATAGCAGAAGAGCACTACATGGACGGCTTCCTTGTAGATACCACCATTGCCGAGATCGAGGCGGCAGTTACCGCCGGCACCGGGCCCTTCTTTGCTTTCTGTTCCCTGATCAGCCCGCATGCGCCAATTGATCCTCCGGGGGACTGGGCCAACCTATACGCCGACGTGGAATTGCCCCCGCTCAACTATATCCCCGGGGAAGAGGACCATCACCCCGAGCATCTGCGCAGGCTTGTTGGCCCACTGTCAGATGAGGAGCGGTCGTCCTTGAGTGAGAAAGCCCGGCGCAACATTGACCAGCGAAATGGCGTCTCCCGAGTAGGCCGAGAGGCAATAGACACGCTCCGGCGGCGCTACTACGGCCTCGCCTCCTACGTTGACAGCCAGGTTGGGAGGCTCATTGACTATCTGGATGAACGGGGGCTTCGGAAGGACACCCTCATAGTCTTCTCCTCAGATCACGGGGCTGAGTTCTTTGATCATGGCTTCAATAACAAGCACAACTTTCACGACGCCACCTGGCGGGTACCCTTCATCATGAGCATGCCCGGCACCCTCCCTCAATCGGAGACCCGAGACTTTGCGGTCTGGACCGATATCCCGGCTACGATCCTCGGCGCGGCGGGCACTGACTGTCCGGAGTTCCAGGGCTTTGATCTGTTCACTCCGTTGTCTGGCAACCAACCTTCACCCCGGACCTGTGCGGTTGCCACCCTGTACAAGGCTGCGGCACTGGCAACAGAGAAGTGGAAGCTTGAGTACTACTTTGAGCAGGGAACCGGGCGGCTGTGGGACCGGGAGGCAGACCCGGCCGAGCAGCATGACCTCTTTGGTGATGACCGCTATCGGGAAATCCGGGAGCGCCTGGTAACGGCTTTGCTCGCCTGGCGGGCGGATTCCCTGGACGTCTCTTACCTGCGCGCCAACTCAGTGGGCGCCGGGCCGGTTGCCTCCCGGATCAAGCTGCAGACCGAAACCATGCGGGGCAGTGACGCAGAGGCGCGGTTGCAGGAGAGGGTGGCGGAAGCATCATGAGCAATCGCCCGAACTTCCTGCTTCTCACAAGCGATCAGCAGCATTGGTTCACCCTTGGGATTGAGAATCCTGAGATCAGGACGCCGAATCTGGACCGCCTGGCGAGAGCGGGGACCCGTTACTCGCGGGCCTACACTACCAATCCCACCTGCACGCCGGCTCGCGCATCGCTGATTACCGGAATGCACCCCAGCCAGCACGGCGCCTACTCCCTCGGAACCAAGCTTCCGGAGGATCGCACAACCGTTGGGGAAGTGCTTTCAGAGGCTGGCTACCGGACTGCGCTGGTCGGGAAGGCGCACTTCCAGCCGCTCCTTGGCACGGAGGAGTTTCCTTCCATGGAATCCTATCCGCTCCTTCGTGATCTGGATTTCTGGCGTGGCTTCCATGGGCCGTTCTACGGGTTTGATCATGTTGAACTCGCCCGAAACCACGCCGACGAGTGCCACGTTGGCCAGCACTACGCGCTGTGGATGGAAGAGCAGGGACTTCTGGATTGGCGCAGGCACTTCCGGAACCGATGGAACTCCTTTGACTTCAGTGAAGGCGAACTCCCAACCCGGGGCCAGCAGCACTCCTGGTCACTTCCCGAGAAGTTTCACTACAACACCTGGATAGCAGAGCGGAGCAACGCGCTGATGGAGGATTTCGTGCAAGCGGGCTCGCCGTTCCTGCTCTGGGCCTCGTTCTTTGATCCGCACCCGCCCTACCTGGTGCCGGAGCCATGGGCCTCCATGTACGACCCGGAGGCCCTGACGCTTCCCGGCCTGGCTCCCGGTGAACACGACCGGAATCCGCCCCATTTCTCCATGACCCAGGAGGCGGCCCCGGACTTCTCCGCGTACCAGGAATCTGGTGGCAACGAGACACACGGCCTCCATTCCCATCTGCACGATGAGGCGGAGATGCGCAAGGACATGGCTGTCTACTACGGCATGATCAGCTGCATGGACGCCTCCGTCGGCAGGATCCTGGACAAGCTGGATGAGCTTGGTCAAACCGAGAACACGGTAGTTCTGTTCACCAGCGATCATGGCCACTTTTTCGGCCACCACGGCCTGACCGCCAAGGGGCCTTTTCTGTATGAAGATCTGGTCCGGATACCCTTCATCGTCTCGGTTCCCGGTCAAGCCCAGCGCGGGGGCGTCGCTGAAGGGTTCCAGTCCATTGCAGACATCGCCCCCACCTTCCTGTCACTTGCCGGGGTGAAGGTTCCCGGCTCCATGACCGGTATTGATCAGTCTGCGGTATGGAAGGGATCCAGCACGCAAGCGCGATCACACGTGATTGTGGAGAATCGCCATCAGCCGACCACAGTTCACCAGAAGTCCTACATAGATGCCCGCTACAAGATCACGGTCTACTACAATCACGACTACGGCGAACTGTTTGACCTGGAGCGTGACCCGGGAGAGACCCGGAACCTCTGGGACGATCCGGACTCCGCTGCGCTCAAGGCGGAACTTCTGCTGCACTACGTGCACGCCGAGCTGGGCAAAGAGCCCCTGCCAATGCCGCGGGTGGCGGGCGCCTGAGACCCTGGAGGCTGGCACTTAGCCCAGAACCTCGGCCAGATGCTCGCCGGTGAGGCTGTTGGCAGCGTGCACCAGCTCGGCTGGCGGACCCTGGAAGACCACACGGCCACCGTCATGGCCGGCGCCGGGGCCCTTGCATGCGGGGCAGGCTCCCGCTGAGTTGGCGCTGAACAGCGCAGCCCTCATCCCGTTGGCCATGGCAAAGGACTTCCGGATCTCTGGAACCAGGCTTCCGTAGGTCAGGTGGATCGCGGCAAGCTTGATCGTCACCGGCTCCTGGTAGAGGAAGTCATGCATCTCCTGTTCGCTGTACTGCCAGATGGGCTTTGCGGGATCCAGAAAGCCGGACTCAATGGACTGTCGGATGCTCTAGCCGTCCGAGTTCCAGCCCGGCACCGTATCCGCGCCATCGGCCACGGGTTTCGCGGCATCCTGGAGCTGGTTGAGGAAAATGGTGGTTACGCTTCCATTTCCTTCATAGGCATGGCTCATTACTCCGCTACCCCGGAAGCTCCGTGTCTCCGTTGCGTACTTCCCGTCCGCCTCCGCTTGGGAATTCCCACGATCACATACCGGATGGTGTTTACCCGCGCGCCGTGAACCCGGATCTGGTCATGGCGGTTCGCCCGATGGGCGGCATCGTTACTGATTGCGTGGTTTTTGGTGCCCGACGAAACCGGGTCAAGCGGCGCTTGGCGAGGTCTGAGCTGTCAGTCGGTGGACTCCGACTTCTCCAGCGGGTCTTCTTCCCGTTCGATTTGGTCAACCTCTCGCCCCAGGAAGAACCCGATCACGGTCCGGATGACCACAATCGCTCCAAGTTGGATGAGTCCATCCAGGTCTGCGGCGATGATCGTCTCAATGATATCGGCAGCGATGAGAAGGTCGAGGGCAAGCAGAATGTAGACACCGGTATCCCGGCGCACGCGTTGCAGCGGCTGGTAGCAGACCGCCTGGAGTCGCTCCCGCACTTCGGTGATCACAAACTTGATCAGGCTCTTCAGTACCCCATAGGCGAGAATGACAACAACCGAGATGTCTATGATCTGAGCAACCAAGTGGAAGATTTCATCAATGCCGTGCAGATCAACGCCTCCAGTGAACCCAAATAGAGCGCAACAATAGCTCGCGCTGCCGCCTCTCGCAACGGCCCGCCCCGTGGGTGCTTTTATGTGGCCCATACAGACACGCGGGGGATGATCCAACCCAAGGTTCGACCCGGGATTGCAGACGATAAGAGACTGAACGCATCCTACCGGCGAGTGGTGCCGCTTGTGCGTGCGCTGGAGCAAAAGTATATCCCCGCGGAGAACGAGTCCCGGTTCAATACGGTGATCAGCGAGGTCAACGCCGTCCCAGACGATGGCCGAACCCTATCCCGCGCAATCAACAGGGCGCACAGCCGCATTGCTACCATTGCGGAGCAGGAACTCAAGCTGGTTGCGCCGGGACACTATCAGACGCTGTGGATGTCCATTGGCCTTGCGTCCTTTGGGGTGCCGTTCGGGATGCTGTTCGGGCTGCTCATTGATAATTTCGGGTTGTTTGGAATCGGCCTGCCGACGGGCCTTGCAATTGGCGTTGCGGTGGGCGCGGGCATGGAACGCAAAGCAGCCGAGGAAGGCAGACAATTGGATCTGGAAGGGGAGGAGTAGCAGCGTGGCGCGGCGTCACGCAGCACAACGTCCGCTCAGACCACTATTCGTCTGAACCGACCAGCATATCCCTTCGGTATCGGACCATGGCGCGAATCAGCTCGCGGGGAAGTGGCTGGCTCAGGGGAAACGGCACGGATCTTTTCCCCGCTTGTAGGCGGAGAGCTCGCTCTCAAAGTGCTCCATGGTTGTGGGGTGGGGGTAGAAGCCAACGTGTTTTGCGCAGCCGGCAATCATGAGCTGCTGTTCTCGTTTGCCACCGGGAACCAGGGTGAACGCGGGCACGTTGTAGTTGAATTGCTCTTCGGCTTCCGGGTGGACTTCCAGAACGATGGCCCGGAGCTCCCGAAGTGCCTGGTGGCACTCTGGGGGCTGGTCGGTCAGGTAGTCTACAAAGTCCCGGTATGCGCGATTCGGCATGCCACCTTTCCCCCGAGCCGGTCCAGCTGGAGCCGGCCAGTGCAAGTCGGCCAGGACCCCTATGGTCTTTTGTGGACCTCTATCGGCCCCATGGGCCCCATGGCTTCAGACGGTTCCCGAGGGTTTGCGTCCCAGACGTGCTCGCAGGCTCTTCATCATCTTGTGATAGAACGGGAACTGGCTGATGATAGTGAGTGCTATAACCAGAACCAGGATCAGTGCAACCGGGCGCGTGAAGATGGGAGCAAAGCTGCCGCCGGAAACCATCAGGGCTCGCCGGAGGTTGTCATCTGCCATCGGCCCGAGGATCACGCCAATGACCAGCGGGGCAATCGGATACCCCATCTCGTTGAGGAAGTACGCGATGATCCCAATGGGCACCATCAGGTACAGGTTGAAGATGTTCAGACCAAGCGCGTAGGACCCAATGACACACAGGACCGCGATGATCGGCATGAAGACCATCGGCGGAATTCGCAGAACTTTCACCACCTGCTTGGCCAACAGAATGCCAGCCAGCCACATCGCCACCGAAGCCAGAATCAGGATTGCCGCGACTTCCTGGATGAAGCCAGGATTATCAATCCGGAGCATTGGGCCAGGGGTGACGCCGTGCAACATGAGGGCGCCAAGAAGCATAGCGGCCGGCGGGCTTCCCGGAACGCCAAGGGTTAGCAGCGGAATCATGGCACCGCCGATACACGCGTTGTTCGCAGTTTCCGTGGAGATCACGGCTTCTTCTGCGCCATGGCCAAAGCGCTCCGGATGGGCAGACGAGTTCTTTGCCGCGCCATAGCTGACCCACCCGGCAATGTCTTCACCAATTCCGGGAACCGCTCCGATCCCAACACCAATCAGCGCGGAGCGAATGATGTGCTTTAGGTTCCGCGCAATTGTACGGAACTCCGGAAGGATTCGCTGGAACTTCTGCGCCTCCACGGGATTGAAGCGATCTTTCAGTACCTGGATGATCTGCGGGATTCCAAAAGCGCCGATGAGGACCGGTACAACGTCCAGTCTGCTCTCAAGCTGCATGATCCCGAAGGTGAACCTGGGGTAGAACTGCAGACCGTCTCGCCCAATCATCGCCAGGAACAGGCCAAGGAACCCGGCGATCCATCCTTTGTAGACCAGATCCGGGCTGGTCAGCGTCCCGCTGATCACGATTCCAAACAGCGCCAACAGGAAGAACTCAAAGGAGGTGAACTGCAGGGCAAGCCGCGCGATGATCGGTGAGAGCGCAACCACAAACAGCATTCCAACCATCGTGCCAATGGCGCTTGCAGTGGTGGTCAGACCGAGCGCCCGTCCGCCCTCTCCCTTCACTGCAAGCGGATAGCCGTCTAGCGCCGTGGCTGCAGAAGCCGCGGTTCCGGGTATGTTGATCAGGATGGCAGAGTAGGAGCCGCCGTAGACCCCGCCAACGTAGATGCCCAGCAGCGCAATAAGTGCGGTGGATTGCTCCATTCCGTACGTAAGGGTTGTCAGCAGAGCAACTCCCAGGGTTGCAGTCAGCCCGGGCATGGCGCCAAAGATGATTCCAAGGAGAACCGCTCCAAAGAGCACAACCAGATTCAGCGGGCTCGCAACCATGGATCCAATGTCCCCAAAGAAGCTGCCGAGTGCCTGTAGTGGATTCATGCGAACGCTCCTAGCGCAGCGAGTAGTAGATCAGGTTCATCAACTCCACAATCCCGCCTTCGTGGGGGAGTGGAACCAGCAAGAAGTACCGGAAGGCCGGAGCGAGAACAGCCGGGGTTACCAGGCTGACCAGCAGGCTTACGCGGAAGCGCTTGCGAAGCTCGGTGTCTGCACCGACTGCGCGGCGCGCAACGACTACCAGAAGGATTATGGCAAGCAGCGCGATCACATCAGTGGAGTAGAGGAACGCTGCGTTGAATGCATTGGCAATGGGAAAGGCAAACAGGATCAGAAAGACAACGCAGATTGCGCCGTAGTATCCGGAGATCCGTCGCATGAACTGCGGCTGCTCAAAGTAAAACGCGCTGACGAAGTAGAAGAGAAACAGCACGATGGAGAGGACAAAGTCCACGCGGGGAACGAAGAGAAAGACGAACGTAATGATTGCCAGGAGGATTGCGCCAAAACGCTCCGCTGACTCCGTCAGGCGGAACTGATAGGAGCGCACCGCGGAGATGAAGCCGGCCGCTCCCCCCGTCCGAATGGAGTGCGCCAGCAAGACCGAGCCCAGTACGATGATCGAAAAGCCGATGAAGAGGGGCATCAGCGCGGGAGAGACGTACCACACGTTGCGCACGCCGCCGAAGGTTGCCTGCATCGGCATCTGAAACGTGAAGTACAGCTCAACGATCCCGAAGAGAATCAGCACTATGCTCGTTACGAAATCGGCCTGTCTCAGCCGGTCTTTTTCCATCATGTCGTCATTCCTCTGAAGGACCGCGTAAGTTCGGACTCGCTCAACCGAGTCCCAAAGATGCAAACCCGACCGGCCCCTTTGGGTACCGGCCGGGTAGACGTCAGAGAATGGACTTCCGCCCTAGGGGCGCGGAATCCCGAGGCTCGCGGGATCAACGGTGGCAGCACCGAGTTCCCAGAGCGTCCAAGCAAAGTTGCTTTCCAGCGCAATGAAAATGTCCAAGGCTTCCTGACCGGTTGCACCGGAGAGGACGTAGAAGTTGTCCCGACCGAAGTTCTGGACCGCTGCGCTTTCCATTGCTACCGCAAAGGCATCCCGGAGGATCTGCTTGCGGTCTTCCGGAACGTCCTGCTTCACGGCAAACCCGATTGCCTGGTTGATCGGCAGGTACTGATCCAGCCCGTCAATCATGTCAAAGGCAGAGGGAATGGTGATGTTGTCAATGGTGAAGGGCTCCGGAATCAGCATCGCCAGGGGGCGGAGCTGGCCCGCGCGGATCAGCTGGGACTGCTCTGCAAGGGAGGTCACCACAAGCTGGACTTCGCCCGTCAGCGCTGCGTTCTGTGCAGGCGCTGAACCGTTGTAGGGGATGAAGTTGAACTCAACACCGGCACCATCCTGGAAGGCCAGGAGGTTCAGGTGATGAATGCTTCCCGCTGCGCTTGCGCCAGCAGCAATGCTACCGGGGTTTGCGCGCGCCGCAGCAATCAGTTCTTCCAGGGTCTCATAGGGCTGATCTGCGGAGACACTGATGACTTCAGGAGAGCCGCCAATGATGAAGTAGTCCCACACCGTGACGCGCTGATCCCAACCACCAAGCACGCCCGCAGTGACGATGGACTCTGACAGTCCGGTGATCGTGTAGCCGTCGGACGGGCGTGAGAAGCCTTCCAGCATGCCAACTGATCCGCCAACACCGCCGGTAACGTTGGTGACGTTGATGTTCACGCCGAGCACATCGGCCATCTCCGCCATCACAATCCGGTTGCTGGTGTCTGTTCCACCACCTGCGCTCCACACCAGGACATTCGTGATGTCCCGTGCCGGATACTCTTCCTGACCACCGGCAAATGCCAGACCGGAAACGAGAACCAGCGACACAATCGCCAGAACCAGAATTCGCTTCATTTGGCCACCTCCTTTTTCGGTGCCTAAATCTTGTATACAAGATAGGCTACACCCGATCCGGCGCTTGTCAAGAGAAACTTCTGTCAACCCCGCGGAATCAGCCGAATACGACGCCGCCGTCCTCTGAATCGGTGCAGCTCCGCAGGACAGCGGTGCGGGAGGTTAGGTGATGCTCCTGCATGAGGGCTCGCGCAAGGTCTGCCGAGCGCGCGGAGATTGCGTCAATGATGGCTCGATGCTCCGGCAGGGTCTCTTTCGGCTCCCTGACCAGGCCCCGCTGGTTGGACTTCAGCATGTAGCCGTAGCGCTCGTTGAGTTCCAGAAGCAGGTCATTGCGAGAGAGGCGAATCACCTGAGTGTGGAACTCCAGGTCTTCGTGCACGTAGCGCTGATACTCAGCGTCATTCAGGGGCGGGTTGAAGTCGGAGAAGTAGTCACGGAGCGCGTCCAGATCCTGGTCGCTGGCGTTCTGGCAGGCAAGCCAGGCGGCGAGCGCCTCAGTCCCGGCGCGGACTGCGAACAGCTCGGAGAATTCCCGGCAGGTGAAGCGGCGGACGCGGAACCCGCGGCTGCCGTCACGCTCCAGGTACTGCTCGCCGAGGAGGCGGTGGAGCGCGTCATTGATCGGCGTCTGGCTCACGCCCAGCAGGTCTTCCAGCTGCCGTTTGTTGATCCGCTCGCCCGGGCTGAACACCGCCTCGCCCATCATCAGCTTGATCTTCTCGTAGACCAGCTGGGCAAGGCCGCGGGAATCAAGCAGGGCCATGGCCGGGCTCCTGCGAACTGTGCGTGTGTGCCTCCATGCGCAACAGTACCTTGGCCTCTTCTACCCCAGCAACTTCCAGTCCCGCTGCCCGGATCATGGCCACCAGCGCCTCAACCAGTCTGGCGTTGCTGTCCGCAGCCACGCCCGGGCGGAGGTAACCCGAGTCCTCGTAGCCAACCCGGAGCACCGTGGCACCCATGCCCAGTGCAGCCGCGGTCAACCTCAGGTCAGGAGCCCCTTCATGGATGAAGCCCCAGATTGAGTCCTCGGGAATCATGGAAACGAGGTTGGCAAGGTTGTGTGCCGTTGCCTGCAGGGAGGATGGAAAGCCCAGACAGAAGTTGTAGTGCAAGGGTTCCCGGAGAATTCCTTCGTCCCGGAGCTTCCACACAGTCTCGATCATGCCTGGGCCAAAGACCTCCAGCTCCGGAATCACCCCCCGCTCTCGCATACGGCTGGCCCAGAATCGGATATCCGGAAGCGAATTGATGTAGACGGACTCCCCAAAGTTCACCGAGCCCATGTTCAGACTGGCGAACTGCACCCTTGGCTCATCCAGGCCCACGCAGCGTTCTTCCAGTGAGAGCTCGGATACCCCACCGGTGGAAACGTTGAGCAGGATGTCCGTTCTGCTCCGGATCAGGTCCAGCGTTTCCCGGTACCAGCGCAGATCACTGACGATAACGCCCTCCGGATTGCGGACGTGATGGTGAACCAGGGCGGCACCGGCCTCGGCACAGCGGACGGTCTCCGCAGCAACCTCCTCCGGGGTCAGGGGGTTGTGACAACCGGGAGGTAGAAAGCTCCCCTGGTGGGCCACCGGAGCCACCATGACCGCCACCTTCTCCGGACTCCCGCCGTGCTCCCGGTAGGACGGCGCTGAGGTCATCGGTTCCTCCGGGCTTCCGCGTCATCGGAGACCACCGTGACACGCTGCACTCCGGGATCAGTGAACTGATCCAGCACGTCCCTGGCAACAGTGGAGAAGCTGAAGAGCACTGTTCCTTCCGGTCCTCCCTGGAACCAGTGGGCCGCGCCGGGGACAAACTGCATCTGTTTGCCGGGGCGGAGCACGTGCTCCTGCCTGCGGGTGTAGTACTGCTCCTTGCCCCGGGGAAGCCGGGCCGCTGCTACGGTGTCCGGCCCATCCACGCCCAAAATCAGCGTTCCCCAGACAACTCGGATGGTCTCTTCCTTCCCCGGATCCTCACCAACTGGGGGATGCCAGTGCTCCGGGAGTGCCTGCCACGGCTGGAGGGCAATGAGCTTCACACCGATCCGATCCGTTTGAACCCAGGTCAGAATCTGCGCGCCTTCCCGCTGCAGGTCTGAGAGGCCAAAATCCGCTACTTCAATCTTCTCCATCTCGGCTTCGGTCACGCCCAGGTTTGCCCGGCGGAGGAGGGAAGCCGCTGCACCGCGCGCTTCTGCCAACTGCAACTGTGAGATCATGCGCCAGCTCCATTCGATATCGTATGCAGAATCTGATTATTGGCCCGGCTCAGAGCGCTGTCAAACCAAGCTTTACAGCACCCCGGACCCGTGCTACAAGTTTTGTACACAAGATCGATCGAGGGGCTGCGGTGTACGGTGTTTCCCCGGCTTACATCATCTCGTTGTTTGGAGACGGATTCTCGGCGGGGCAGATGGCGGATGGAATCGCCACGCTTCCGGGTCTGGGATTCGGTGCCTACCAGCCGGAGATCTACCACGCCAGCGAGCTGGACGCCTGGATCAATGGCGGCGCAGCCCTGGTAGCCGCCTCTGGCACAGACGCGGATCTGGTGCCCACCCAGTTTGTGGGACATTTTCTTCTGCACTACTTCAGCGATGAGACCGTACTGGCCAGCGCTGCCGGGCTGGACGAGCTTTCCGGACTCTGCGAGCTGTGCCGCGAGTTTCCGGGCCTTGAGGTCATTACGGTACCCCTGCCGGCCTTCACGGAGGTCAGCGAGTCCTACGCCGTAAACCTGAGCGCCCTGATCCGCAAACTGTCCCGGATGGGGGAGATTGCGGCTGCGGGAGGGTATCGGATAGCGCTGGAGGTACTGCCCGGAAGCCTTCCGGGCGGTGCAGCGGGCGTAGCGTTGCTTCTCCGGGAGCTTGGCACTGACACATTCGGCTACAACCTGGATACGGGACACGCCTGGGCCGCCCGCGCAAACCCGGCATGGATCACCGAGTCACTCGGTGCGTCTGTTCTGGGTACCCATCTGTGCGACAACAACGCGGTGGAGAACCTCTCCCTGGCGCCGGGACGAGGTACCGTCAACTGGCACCGAGTGGTCCTGGCGCTTCAGCGAATCGGCTACAGCGGGTCATGGGACCTGGAAATTCACACAGCTGCGGACCGCGTGGAGGCGGAGTACCGGTCCGGGCTTGAGCACATCAATTCAGTCCGCCAAGTACTTACCTCCGGCGGTTGACCCCGCCGTTGAATCACGAGGCAGGCACAGGAGGTTCACATGCCACGCTATTCACTGATCACCAGTTTCCTTGGCCAAACCAAGGATAGGTTCCACGTCTACAACGCGCCCATCTCTCTGGAAGAGAAGCTCGTCATGGTCTCCGAGATTCCGGGGTATTCCGGAGTGGAACTGGTGTTTCCCTATGAGATGGGACCAAAGTCGCCGGTCGCTGGTGCGGGTGATGTCGGGAACCTTCTGAAGAAGACCGGCCTGCAGATTGCCGCCGTCAACTGCAATGTGAAGGGTGAGCCGGAGTTTGTTTCCGGCGGCCTGACCAATCCGGACAAGGGAGTGCGGGACTACGCGCTGAGCTTCATCAAGGATGCCAAGGACTTTGCAGCCGAGCTGGGGGCGCCCCGCGTCACCTGTTGTCCGCTGGGTGATGGCTTTGAGTTCGTCTTTCAGCACGACTACCGCGCCGCGTGGGAGCGGCTGATTGAGACCTTTGGCGCCGCGGCAGAGTACCGCAGTGAGATTCCCCTGGTCATTGAGTACAAGCCAAAGGAAACCCGCCGGCACTGCTTCCTGAACCGTGCCGCAGACACGCTGCTGCTGGTAAAGGAGATTGGGGTGAAGACCCTGGGCATCACCATGGACTACGGACACTCCATCTACGCCGGAGAGCATCCTGCAGAGACCCTGTCCCTCCTGCACCATTCCGGCCACCCCTACTATGTCCACATCAATGACAACGACAAGACCTGGGACTGGGACTTCTTCACCGGGAGCCACACGCTCCTTGAGTACATCGAGTTTGTGTACTACCTCCGCCGCTTTGGCTATGACGACTTCATCACCTCGGATACCCACCCCACGCGCTGGGACCTGAAGGGAATGTTTGAGATCAACGCTCGCCTCACCCAGAAGGTCTGGGACAAGCTGGGCAAGATCGGTGACGATGTCATTGCATCCCGGATTGAGGCGCCCAACTACATGGATACCTGGCACTTCATTGAAGAGGAGATCCTCTCACTTCGCTAAGCAAGGGTCGTCCGCACCACTCCGGGGGTATCAAGAGCGGTACCCCGGAGTACCTGGAGGTTGAAGGCAATTATGGTTTCTCGGCTGGTACTGTCCATCGGACTCATTGTGGTGGGCATGGCCCTCGGGTATCTGGTTCAGCGCCTTGCGGTCAATGGCCGGTTCGGCCTGCCGGCTGACCTTCTCCCGGCGCGCAAAGCCCTTCAGCGGATTGCGCTGCTGGTGCTCAACCCGATTGCGTTTCTTGGTGCGGTCTGGGTTGCGCCGCTCAACGATATCCGCATTGTCCTCATGCCCTTTGTTGGCCTGTTTGCCATCCTGCTCGGGGGTCTGCTCGCGTTCCTTGCCGGAAGGTCCTTTCGCCTGGCGCGCGAGCAACAGGGCGCATACATCGTATCGGGAGCCTTCACCAACATCGGTTCTGTGGGCGCATTGCTGGTCTTCCTGCTCCTCGGAGAACCCGCCTTTGCGCTGGTCCCCGTCTACAACCTGTTTGAACAGTTCACGTACTACGCCTTCGGGTTTCCGATTGCCAGAAGCTTCTCCCCACACGCTCAAGCGGCGGACAGTTTCGGTTCCCGCGTCCGATCGGTGTTCACCGACCCCTTTGTGGTGATCAACCTCGGGAGCATCCTCACCGGATTTGTCCTCAACATCACCGGGGTCCCTCGGCCGGCCTTCTACGCCGGGCTTAGCAGCGTCATTGTTCCGCTGGCCTCGCTCCTGCTGCTGATCTCCATCGGGATGGCTATGCGATTTCGTGCGGTCGGCCGGTATCTCCGCTACAGCGCTGTCATCGTGGGGATCAAGCACGTTGCAACTCCGCTTCTTGCAAGCGGCCTTGCCTGGGTCATTGGATTCGGCGCGATTGCGGGCGGGCTCCCGCTCCTGGTTGTGCTCATTCTCTCCAGCATGCCGGTTGGCTTCATCGCCCTGGTACCACCAACCCTCTACGACCTGGACGTGGACCTTGCCAACGCAAACTGGCTGTTGTCCAACGCGGTCCTGATAGCCCAGATCCCGCTACTCGCGCTGCTTGTAGCCTGAGAGGAGGATGACAATGCAGTACCGATCACTTGGTCGAACCGGCGTGCGGGTTTCCTTCCTGTGCCTTGGCACCATGAACTTTGGCGGCGCGACCCCGGAGGCAGAGTCCCGGCGGGTCATCGCCCGGGCCCAGGACGCGGGAATCAACTTCATTGACACCGCTGACATCTACAACGCCGGAGAGACCGAGCGGATCGTGGGTGCTGCGTTGAAGGAGCGGGGTAGCCGGCAGCAAACAGTCCTTGCCACCAAGGTCTACAACCCCATGGGACCCGGCCCGAATGACCAGGGCATTTCCCGGCTTCACGTCATTCAGGCCTGCGAGGATTCCCTCCGGAGGCTCGGCACGGACTACATCGATCTGTACCAGCTCCACCGGTGCGACTTCTCGGTGCCGGCGGATGAGGTGTTGCGCGCGCTGGACGACCTGGTGCGCAGTGGCAAGGTCCGGTACGTCGGAACCTCCACCTTCCCGGCCTGGAAGGTCATGGAGTACCTCTCGGAGAGCCGGGTCCTTGGGCTGGTCCGTCCCATCTCCGAACAGCCGCCCTACAACCTGCTGGACCGGCGGATTGAGAACGAGCTCGTGCCCCTGGCTCTGGCGCACGGACTTGCGATCATTCCCTGGTCTCCGCTGGCACAGGGCGTCGTGGCCGGCCGCTACCCCTCCGGAGACCGGTTTGCTCCCGAAAGTAGAGCGGCTCTGGGCAAGGATGTGTGGAACCAGCGCATCAACGATGCAGGGCGGAGGGTAGGGGACCGGCTGGTGTCCTACGCCGCCGAACGGGGAGTGAACCCTGCCGAGATCGCGCTCGCGTGGGTCCGGGACCAACCGGGAATCACCGCCCCGATTGTTGGCCCTCGCACGATGGAACACCTGGACCGGGCGCTTGCTTCCACTGAAGTGGTGCTGGGGCAGGAAGACCGGGACTTCCTGGGCAGCCTTGTTCCACCGGGCACGGCAGTCTCTGACTTCCACAACAACTCCGGCTGGAGCCTGACCCGCGTTGGATGGCAGCCGGCCCCGCTTTCTCCCCAGGGCTAAGGAACACGGGGCCCGGCGCCCATAGGGCTTAGGGGCACATGGGGCTCTGCGCCCAGAGGGCCTGTTGGCCCAGGAGCAGCTCCAGCGCGCGCGACAGCCAATCTACCTGCCCGACGTTTCCAGGGAAGATCACAACCGGGATCTGCGGGTGCTTGTGCTCAGCCGGCGTCTGCACAACGCTGCAGCCAGGCAGGATCTGCCCCAGCAGGCGCACAGCCGTCAATCCGAGCCCGGCGCGCCGGGGAGTGGGGTGGATTCCGGCCGGACAGGCAGCTCGGTCAATGCGGGGATGAGGCTTGCTGCGGAACGGAAGAGGAATCGCTTCTCGGCCGATATACACGTCCGCACTGCTGCAGCAAAGGCGTTGAGGTCATCAGCCGACTCCGCGTCAACTGCGCAATGAACACCGCCGCGGAGGCCCACGAGCAGGTCCCGGAGCTGTTGCTGACCCAACCCCGTTGGAATCCGGGTGACCTGTTCTGCCTGGATCCTGCCACCGCTCCGTTCCGCAATCCAGTCCGGGAGAAATGAACTAGAGTAGGCAAATGTAGAGTCCCGGGCGAAGTCAGTCTGGTGGACCGGGACAAGGTCGTCCCCGCTGTGGACACAGTGCGTGCCCTCCCTGGTGATTCTCCCGCCCTCCAGGAAAGCCGGAACCAGGAACACCGCGTCATAGGTACCGAGCTCGCCGGAGATAGCTTGCGTCTCCGCGGGAAAATGGCCCCTGAGCGTTGAGTCTGACCGGCTGACAACCACCAGAGACTCAAGCGGAATCCTGTGCTGCTCGCAGGCTAGCCGAAGGTTCCGGCAGACTTCCGCAAGCACTGATACAGCGGCCGCCTCCGTCATGCTCCGGGTGTTTGTCAGCACAAAGAACAGAGGGGCGGGGTCCAGCAGACCCAGAGCAAGGGTCTGGGGATCCCAACGGGTGAGAAGCAGACAGCCGTGAGACGTCTGGCTTCCGGTAGGGTCATCAGCCAGAAGTACGAGCCGTGTTTGCTTCGTCCAGCTGTCCATACCCGGAACGCTGCGCCGCGCACGCGCCTTCGTCAACTGCCGTGCCTGGTATCCCGGAGGAGCCACCGGCAGCCCGCCCCGTGGGCGCTCAGCGGATTAGCACTGTCTGGCATCCGTTGCCGCGCGCGAGGTCCGCGAGGCGCTCCAGCAGTGCCTCGTCCGGTGACTGGAGCTCGGTGCCGTTGCGAACCCCGTGGGGGCGGTAGCGGAGCAGGGCGTAGGGTGTGGCCGGGCTCAGTTCTGCTATGAGCTCTGCGCCTGTCCGTACTGTGGCTTCAATGTCAAATGCGCGAGGGCTGATCACGGTGCGTAGCTCGCTGAGCTTGCCCTCAAACGCGGCTGCCCGGATGGTCGCCATTACCAGCTCATTGCCTGCCCCGGTGAGGCGGCGGTGCTCTTCCGGGTCAGCGGCCTTGAGGTCGATCATGAGGCCGTTCACCAGAGGGAATAGGTCTTTCAGCCGGGAAGAACCGATCATTCCGTTGGTGTCAAGCAGGACGTGACGCGGCCGCTCGCGCTCCCGGAGCGCGCGCAGGAGTGACAGAAGAAAGCGGTACTGCAGGGTGCACTCGCCTCCGGAGATGGTGATGCCGGAGGTGAATGGCTCTGCTCGGTCCAGCTCCGCCACAATGCTCGCTACGGACCGTACCTCGCCACCTTCGGGATCAATGGTTTCCGGGTTGTGACAGTAGCGGCAATTGAGGTTGCATCCCTGGAGAAAGAGCACCGATCGGTTGCCCGGTCCGTCAACGGCGCTGAAGGGGAGGAGGCCGGCGATCCGACCGGTCATGTCAGGTCTGATTCGCCCCGCACCTTGCGGCTGAGCACGTGCTGATTCTGGTCAGCTCCCATCCCAAGGGCAACGGTGTCCTTCATCACGGCCTCACCCCGCTCCAGTTTTGCTATCTCGGAGCGCTTCACCAGGTAGCCAGTGATTCGTACTACGTCGCTCTCATGGCCGTAGATGGAGATGTAGCGCATTCCGCTGGAGAAGGCCCCCGTGAGGATGTCCCGGACTGCTGCGGGATTGGTGTCCACCGTTTCATCAAAGGGAAAGATGTCCCCGATGCCCGAGGGGAAGTAGCCGTGGAAGCGGGACGCCTGGAGGATGTGTTCCATCATGCCGGGTTCCTCGTCAATGGGGATGCGACAGCCCGGGCTGGAGCCCGTATCGCTTGCAAGCCCGACCTGGGCGTGCAGGAGGTAGCGGCCATCGCTCGCCCCAAGGCGTGGATTCCGGTGGCCTCCTACAAGCTCCGCGATGTCTGAGACAATCCGCTCGCCCAGATCGTCGGCCTCCGCATCGTGTCCGAACCTGGCTTGTGAGCCAGACAAGGCCATGAGCCCGTTCACCGCCTCCGCCAGTCCAACCAGCCCGAACATTGCGGTGAAAGCATCCGCGCTCACCAGTCCCTCCCGGACCAGGAAGCTGGACTCAAAGAAGCCGCTTTCTTCGGTGAGGAAGCGGATGCGCTCGTCCATGTAGCGGAGCATTGCATCCGCTGCGGCAGGGAGAAGCTCGCTCCTGAAGTGCTCTACGGATTGGGCGCGGCCGACAAGCACTCCCAGCTTCAGCCGGGAGAGGGTGAAGGCGCCCCCACCGATCGGCAGGCCGTTGTAGCAGCTGGCAATCCCAAAGGGCGAGCGGAACTCTTGTGCAAACATGGCCCGGTTGGCAAAGCTTGGCTTTGCCGTTGCCAGTGCGGTGCCTATTGCCGCGTCCAGGAAGGACTGGGGAGTCTCATCATCTACCAGCAGCGTCAGATTGGGCACCGAGTGCTGCAGCTCGCGCTCCAGCTCCAGGATGATATTTCCCACCGCGGTCTCCCGTGGTCCGATGTTGGCGTGGCAGAAGGAATCGGTGATGGTGCCGTCCATCCAGGTGAGGAAACGCCGCAGTTCCTGCCGGGTTTGCGCTGGATCCTGATGGAACGGCTGCAGGAGCTGATCCAGCGCACCCACGTACACCGGGAAACCCGTGATGGACGGGACGTGGCGGTACAGGATCATGAGCGCCGTGATGGCATCCGGGAGGTCGGTCGGCGGCGTGATGCCGAGGAAGTCAGAGCCCTTCTGCAAAAACATCGCGTAGTCCGGGAGGAGGTAGCGCGGACGATAGGGTGCTGCACCCTCATACAGATCGCAGATGACGTCTGCGTCCCGCAGCTCCTGCACATCCGCCGGGATGTCCAGGACGGTCAGGAGGTTCTCGGCAGCCTGCGCAAGCTGCATGACCTTCTGTTCGTAGGTGAGCGAGCGGCTACAGACAATGTCCCGGATATGCTCGTGCTCCATCGGTCTCATGGTAGCACCGCTTTGCCTCCAGCGGAATCTCCCGGTGTGCCCCTAAGAGAGTTGCCCCGCCGTGCTCCCCGGGGCTCCCCCAGAGGAGCCTGCAGGACCTACTCGCGCGCCTTGCCTGCCCGGCCAAAGAGCGTCCACAGCAGCATCACCAGGGCAAGCGGGAGCAGGACGTAGTTGCCGACTTCCCCCGGGGCCGTACCCGTGAAGTACTCCGGTCCAAGCGGCTTGAGCACTCTCCCGATCACGATTCGCATGAGGTACTCACCTGCCACAAACGCCCACATCAGCGGAACCAGATTCCGGTAGCGAACAAGTACGAGCAGATAGACGAGTGCCATTGCAAGCTGAGCCAGGCCCCACAGCGCAAAGACAAAATGAATCACTGCGTCTGGATCCGGAACTCCGCCGAAGGAGATGATGGTGGCAATGCTGTTTGCGCCCCCGTCCGGCAGAAACACATGCGCAAGGCTGCGTCCAAGGGTGATCGCTGTCACCGCGGCAAATACCCGGACTACCACCGGGTGGATGGAGTGAGCGTTGCTTGCTGTCCGGGGAAGTAGAGGGTTGGTCATTACGGCTCGCCTGTCCGCAGGATAGCCGGTAGCTGTTCAGTCGTGCCACGGCTAATCGGCTACCCCTTTCCGCTCCATCACGCCCCGTTCCGCAGTACCTTCCCGCTTCCATGTTCTTTATGCATTCGTTTACCGCGGAGGTCTCCACCTACGACTTTGGAAAGTACTTCTACACCGTGGCCTACGCCCCAAAGGACGTAACGGACGACCTCCCGATGGAGCAGTATCCGCGGCTGCGTGTGGATACCGAGATAGATGACATGCCTCCGGAAGGTGCACTTATGCCCGACCGCCTGGGGTCAGCCCAGACTGCGCATCTCGTGGATGTCCCTGGACCGGAAGGCCAGCGGGTCTGGTCCCAGATGGTTCCGCGGGGAATCCTGGATCAGATTGAGAAACCCCTGGGAGCCGAGGTTGAGGTTCGGCTCAGGATTGGTGACCAGGATGCGGCCGACATCCCTCCTGCCCTGGAGCTGTCGCTCCGCGCGGACGTGGAGCTTCGGGATGCCCGGGCACGTCTCCCGCCGGGGTAGGTAGGGTATGCCAGTTGGAGGAGAGACCGCCGCTAGCGGTGGCGTTCAAGCCACGCCGTAATCTCGGCGTCAGAGGCCTTGAACAGGGACTCCAGCCGATCCTGGAAGAAGACCTTTCCGGCCTCTGCGTGCTCTTGATGAGAGGTCACCTGACCAAAGCGGAGGGAGGATCGCTTTGCCCGCTCCACGGCTTCGTGGAAGATCATGCCGCCCGCATTCCCGATGCCCAGCTCTTCGTTGAACTCACTGAAGTCCCATAACCAGGTGGTGAACCCGTTGGCCTCCGCGTAGTCCAGGCTCCGGATGATGTCCTGAATCGTTCGATCCAGGTAGATACCCATGTCATCCATGGAGACCTGCTCCGCAATGGTACGGTAGACAAAAACCCGTCCGAGCTTCCGCCACTCGATCACCACACCGATCTGAGCCAGCTCAATCCGCTCGATCAGTTCTCCCCAGTTCACCATGGGCTCACCTTACCCGGTCGCCGGGAACACTGTCAGCGTCACCGGTCGCTTCTTCCTTGCCGCGCCGGGGCTCAGTTCTGTAGAGGCTCACAAAGCGCCCGATGAGGATGGCTACGTAGAGCATCCCGAGCGATCCCTGCATGGCGGAAAGCGACTGCGCCGCGGGAGCAACCGGAATGATGTCGCCGTAGCCGAGCGTAGACATGGTCACCAGGCTGAAGTAGTTCAGGCGCTGCCAGGCAATGGGAGCGCCGCTGGAAGACACGAATGCCCCGGGTACGAATATGTCAATCAGCACGTAGAGGCTGGTGAAGAGCCCCGCGAGCAGAAAGTAGATGGCAATCGCCGCAAACAGGACCTCACGGTTCACCGCGGAGGATTCGATGATGAACAGCGCAAGAAGGGCCGCAATCAGCGTGACCTGTCCCACCAATGCCAGGTGCCAGGAGGCCTGGATCCACAACGCTGCGTTGAAGCCGCTTGCAATCGTGATGCCGCCCGCAACTGCTATTATCGCAGACAGGAGTACCGTCAGAATTGTGAGATTACGCTCACCGCTGACCAGGTAGATTGCGCTTGCGGTCAGCACCAGGTACACCCCCACGAATGCAAGTGCCGCAACGGTGCTTGTCTCGCTGAACGGGGACGCGAGATTCAGCAGCACTATGGAGATAAGAACGAAAGCTATCCGATGTCCTCCGGACAGGCGCGCAATTGAGTCCTGCATCGGCACCCTAGTACCCCAGGGGGGGGCGATGGCGGCTAACGTTCAGATGCAGCCACAGAAAACTGAGGATCACCCACACATTGAGCAGCGTCAGGAATACAAATGGGAGACGCACCATCATTGTCTCCAACAGGTACTGTTCCGTCGTGAAAAGAAGGTAGATATCACCAATCACCAGTGAGGATTCCACGAAGAATCCAGTGACGAGGGTTCCCCGGGTGAGATCCAGAGCCCCGTCGCGCATGGCTTTGACCGTGAGGTAGGCGACCACTGCC
The DNA here is from genome assembly GCA_964591085.1 of uncultured Spirochaetaceae bacterium. GTDB lineage: Bacteria > Spirochaetota > Spirochaetia > DSM-27196 > CAZPXH01 > CAZPXH01. The sequence continues at coordinate 24,062 of CAZPXH010000019.1, forward strand.
GAGATAATGGTGAGCAGGAAGAACTCCAGCCGGAACGGGAGGTAGAACGGAAGAAGCCCGGTGAGCAGGACGATTTCCAGAACAATGTCCGCCATCAGCTGGAGCATCGCGTTCCAGCTCATGAATACCGTGCGGTCAATGAGGAAGTTTGGCACGGAATTGAGTGCCCCGGACTCTTTGTCTATCTTGCCGGTGTAGTTCTTCACTACCCGCCGAAGCGCGTTCGCCATTCTGATCCTGCCCCTATCCGCTGCGCCGTGGCGCCTTTCCCTGCTCGATCCGCAACACCTGATTCCTCAGCCGGGAATAGAGCGGCAATCCCTGGTCAATCCCGTACCACCGCAAAGCAAGCTCGTTGAACTTCCGCTTGGCGACAAACTCGGTGCGGTAGGCTACGGACTCCGGGGTGAGCATGTCTTCACCCTGTACGTTTATGGCACGGACTTCTTCGGCGCCCATGAACCTGAACAGGTTGACTGACGAGTTCTCTATCCCGTTCCAGTCAAAATTGCGGGCAATCTGGTCATAGGTCATTCCTGTGGTGTAGATGAACAGGACCTTGAGATGGCCGAGCTTGGGGACATGGCCGTCTGCACCAGAGTCGAACGCAACACCTCGCTGGACTGCGAGATCTATCCAGGTTTTTACCGCCCCGGGCAGCCCGAAGTTGTACATGGGACAGCAGATGATGAGGATCTCCGTATCCGAAAGCGCATCCCGGTAGGCATCGGCTTGCTTGAGAAGCGCGGCCTCGGTCCTGCTCAGCGTCTGTCCGGAGTGGTTCCGCTTGTAGTATGCGGCCATCGCCCGGTGGTCCGGGACTTGTGGTGGCTTCTCTGCGAGGTCAACCACGGTGATGTCTGCGGCCTCCGCAATCAGTCCGGTGAAGTATTCCCGGAGCGCGCGCGTGCGGGACTCATTGCCGCGCGGGGTGTACTCGATGAGAAGCGTCTTTCTGCTTTCCGGCATCTGGCAAACTGAACTATAAGAAACATTGCGTCTCTTCGCTACCGTGCGGGCGACCGCTCCGGACCCACGGCGCGCAGAAACGCCGGTCCGGCACTGCATGCTTCAATCCGCGCCTACTTGGACTCCAGGCGGTTCTGGGCAACCCAGTCCGGTCCCGGTGGCGACTTGATCAGGGCGGCACAGCGCTTGAAGTAGAGGGCCGCAAGGCTGTTGGACCGGTCTTCCTCGTAAATCTTCTTGAAGCGGACCGCCGCATCCCGGAACCTGGTTTCCGCATACAGGTGCCAGGCTTCGTTGTGCAGTTCCACCAGTCGAAGCGCCCGCGCACCCATCGCTGTTTTTCGGCCAAGTGGCTCGTAGACCATGATGGGTTCCACGCGTCCCTTCACCTGCACGCGGTCAACGATCCGGCACGCAACGCTGTCAGCAACGGCCTCATAGGTTGAGTGGCTGATCATGATGTCGGTGTGGTACTGCTTGTTTGCACCTTCCAGGCGGCTTGCAAGGTTCACCGCATCGCCGATGACCGTGTAGTTCAGCCGTGACTCGGATCCCATGTTTCCGACAATCAGCTCGCCCGTATTGATGCCGATCCGCACGTGGAACGAGATGTCCAGACCTTCTGCGCGCCACTTCTCGTTAATTCGGCGGGCTTCCGCCTGGCACTCAAGCGCGGTCTCCACCGCACGGAGCTCCGGGTTTTCCAGGTCAATCGGCGCACCCCAGAACGCCATGATTGCGTCCCCGATGTACTTGTCAACGGTGCCGCGGCCCCTTTCAATCACGTCGCTCAGGGCACCGAGGTACTCGGCCAAGCGGGCTACCAGCTCCTCCGGACTCAGGATCTCCGCGATCCCGGAGAAGCCGGCGATGTCGGAGAACAGGACTGTCAGGGTCTTCTGATCTCCACCAAGCTCGGCCTCCGTGCCCATGTCAATCAGCTGTCGCACCAGGCCAGCTGGTACGTATTTCTTGAACGAACGCAGGCCCGCCTTCATGGATTCAAGCGAGTTGGACATGTCGCTGACCTCACGTACCCGGCTCTCAATGGGCGCGGACTTGTCCAGCTCAAACGCCTTGATCTGTTGCATGTCATCGGATAGGCGGCGCAGGGGTTGGCTGATTCTCCTGGCGACCAGGATGCCCATCACCATGCCCACAAGCACCACGATGGCGGCAATCAGCACTGCAGCCAAGACGCTGTCCAGGATGCGGTCAAGGAAGACCTCCTGGGGCACTGCAATTCCAATGACCCAGTTCCACCCTGTGTCTTCCGGGAATGCTGAGAAGGACGAGAGGTAGTTGCTACCGCCAAATGAGAAGGGAAATTCTGCCGACCCCTGCTGCACAAGCTGGTCGGATCGCGAAGCGAGCTCAGAGAGACCGGCCGCGATCAGCGTTTCGTCCAGGTCACCTACCGTGATAAGGCGAGCGGTTCCGTTTTCTTGCACCAGGAATCGGTCGCCCATTGGGCCCTGGTCCGTTGGCGCGCCGGGGATGCCTTCCGGGAAGGCAATGATGGAGCCGTCGCTGGGATCAGCAATGAATGATTGGGCATCAAGGGCTGGCGCGGTGCCCAGGAAACGGGAGATTTCAGACAGGCTGATATCCAGCGAGATCACCCCGGAAATCTCCGATCCCTGTCTGATGGGGACCGCGGATGTCAGGCCGGCCGTGGGTATCACGTCAAGCGCCCGGGCATCAGTCCAGATCAGCTCACCGGTTAAAACCGCCTCCTGGAACCATTCACTACGCTGGGGGAGGTATGCCCTGTCAGCCGGCAAGGTCTGGAACACTGGAAACCGGGACGCGTAGGCGGGATTTTCATGGTCAAATGCCGAGATGACTACGCCTTGCTGAACTGCCTGGGCGAGTACAGACAGGGTTCCGTCCTCCATCCGAATCGCCCGCACATGTGCCCCGTTGGCGGCTGTGAACGCAGCGGAAAGGAATTGGGGATTGTCTTCCAGAAACTCACCAAAGAAGCCGGCGAGTACGTCCACCGCGGGTGGAAGGGCGTCAAATCCCAGAGGTGCCCCATCGCTGCCGAGCAACTGCATCTGCGCCCCCGGTGGCAGTGCGGCGGGCCCGCTAGCCCCGGGGCTCGGCATCCCCGCCTGCCCGGCTCCGGGCGCTCCCGGAATCGCGCCAAGCTGAAGCGCTCCGGGACCGGAGATAGCCTCGTTGCTGCTCACCAGGCCAGCAAGAAATCCCAGCGAATCGGACCCCTCAAACACGTATGCAAGCGTGTCCTCCAGGATTCGGTTGCGCGAGTCGTCCATGATGTCTGAGACGAGAAACTGTATGACCGATCGGCTCCCGCGAAGGGTCACCAGGGTTGTCAGAATCCCGGTAGACCCCACGAGGAACACGATGATGGTTGTGATGACCACTGGCAGGGAGAGCCGCCAGCCGGAGCGCTTCAGAGCCTCGGAGGGGCTTCCCATGTCAACGTTTGACATCTCGCTATCCTATACAGGGAGGACCGCCGCGCCAAACTGTTGGCATACGGAGTGCACGCACTCATCAGACCTGGCAGCGCCCGGCACACTGTTCACGACGGTGCCTGGCGCGTTGCATGCTTAGATCCGGCTCCCGCCAGCGACTTGCATCATCACGTGCGCTACCTCCGCTCCGTCATTCTGGTTCTGTCCGGAGACTATGCGCCCGTCGACCTCCACGTTGCTGGCAAAGAAGTCCCGGAAGGCTGTCTCCCCGTGGAAGTCGGCTCCGGCAGCGCGCAGCTCGCGCTCGGGATGCTGGGGCGTGATTTCGATTCCTAGTTCCTGAACCTGCTTGTCCGTTACGGCGGTGATTCGGCGGCCCTCCACCAGGGGGTTGCCGTCTTCATCCGTTGCCTGCAGGAGGCCCAGCAAACCGTGGCAGACCCCACCGATGACCGCGTCCGCAGCATAGGCTTCCGTGATCTTGTCTCCGAGCACCTCGGACTGGGCAAAGTCATAGGCAGCGCCCCAACCACCGGCGAGGAAGATGATGTCGTACTCCGTGAAGTTGACGTCATCAATCAGGAGCGAGTTCTGGATCAGAGCCTGGAGGACCGGATCCTCGTCGTACCGATCCTCATACTCACTTCTGATAGCTCGCCGGAGGGAATAGGGATCAACGGGAATCTCGCCACCCTCAATACTTGCCACGTCTACCTGCATCCCCGCATCAGTGAACTCGTAGTAGGGTGCTGTGAGCTCAGAGAGGAGCAAGCCGGTGTCACGGCCGCCCTCACCAAGTTGGCCGTGGCTTGTTGAGATGATCAGGGCCCGACCGCCTGGAAAGCTGAATCGCTGCCCCTCGTAGGATGGGTGCAGCCCCATAGCCTTGAAAATTGCCGGAGCCGCGAGAGCCCCGCTGACCGCTACCAGCAGCAGCACACCGACTACGACCGCGATTATGTTTCGGCGTCTCTTGCTTGCGCCCATTTCTTTTACCCCCTACAGTGATAAGTGTTACGTTACAACATGATCGTTGAGATATATCGAGTGCTCAAGGGGAAGACAATGACTGGACTACTACTGTTACGAATAAAACGGTCTGTAACATGAAGCGCGAGCGACAGGTCACCGAGTCCAAGGAAATGATTGCGAACGCGATGGTGACCCTGCTGAAGGAGCACCCATACGAAGTTCTGACCCTCAGCGAGATTGCCGATCACGCAGGGTTCACCCGGATGACACTCTACCGGCACTTCAAGACCAAGGACCGCATCATCCTGTACTGCGCCCAGCGGACTCTGGAGCGCCACCAAGACCAAGCCAGAGACCGCACGGAGCCGGTGCGTGAGCTCATTTACCGGCAACTGGAATGGATGCGGACCCTTCCGCAACTGCCAATCCTCCTCCAGAGCAAAGAAATCGAGGAGCTACTGGACGGAGTCCGCACTGCCGCCCACCGAGAAGGATTGGAGCAGGCTCTTGGGGTGAGCTTTGAGGAGGAACCGTCCCTGTTCCACTTCTACTTCGGTGGGGTCAACCGCGTGGTGCTCCGTTGGCTGGAGCAAGGATGCCCGGAGTCCACGCAATCCCTTACTGACCGGATTGTGGCAATGACCAGGTCTTTTGTGCTTGCAAACCGACGAGAGGAACGCACCCAGCAACCGCAAACGCGTGGTGTGAACGTTTGATCCACTGGCGCCGGCGCAAGCTGAATCACGCCGGCGGGATCAGCACAAACTTCCCGATGTGCTTTCGTTCCAGGAACTCGGCCTGAGCGGTGACGATGTCGGCGAGCGCAAAGACCCGCGCCACCACTGGCCGGATCTCTTCCCGCTCAATGTATCCGATGAGATTGGGGAACACCGGCTCGTCCCAGGCGGTTGCTCCGTGCATGGTGATGTCGCGGAGATAGAGCGTGCGAAGGTCCAGGTTCACCACCGGGCCTGCAACAGCACCGGATGTTGCATAGCGTCCTCCCGGTCGGAGCGCATCCAGCACCCGCGGAAAGCTCGGGCCGCCCACAACATCGATGACAACATCCGTGCTCTGCGGCAAGACTTCGCCCACGTTCCTCCGCGAGATCACTGCGTCTGCCCCGATTGCTCGGACCGCCTCAAACTTTGCGTGGCTGCAGACTGCGGTCACGTGTGCTCCTCGCCGCTTGCACAGCTGTACCGCAGCCAGTCCTACTCCGCCAGAGGCGCCGGTGACCAGCACCGAGTCCCCGGTGCCCACACCCGCCCGGTGGACAAGGTTCTCCGCGGTGCCGTATGCGCAAGGAATGGAACCGAGCTCGCTGTCAGACCAGGTGCTGTCTATGGAGAACGCCTCGTTTGCGGGAACCTTCACGTACTGAGCAAACGCGCCGTCAAAGTCTGATCCCATCCACACGCTCTCCGGGGAACCAAAGCCTCGGGTCCGCATGCAGGGCCGAACAAGCACGCGTTCGCCAACGCGCTCGCTGAGTTCAGGTGAACCTGCTGCAACCACGCGCCCGCAGCAGTCGGTACCCTGGATGAAGGGAAAGGGTGTCGGCTTGTTCCACCCACCGTCAGGGCGCTCCGGTGCGGCGTCAGCTTCCGCTGCGCTCGCGTCGGTTGCCTCGGTTACACTTGCCGAGTACCACCCGAGGCGAGTGTTGATCTCCGTGTTGTTGACTCCCGCAGCAAGGACTCGGAGCAGGATCTCACCCCGGCCGGGCTGCGGCACCGGAACCTCTCGGAGTTCCAGCCGCCCGTAGCCCCCCACGCCAGTGGTGACAACTGCCTGCATGGTCGCCGGCGTCATTGCTCCATGGTGCGGCCAATTCGTCAGAGGGGGAAGAGTGTTCCCCGGAGGATCGTTCTCTCAGTACCGTTCAAAAAAGGACCAGATCTCGTCCGTAGCGTTGTACGCCTCGGCGGGCCAGATGTGGCCACCTTCGGCCAGGCTGACGATGAGCACTTCCTCCCCGTTCTCACCTCCCGCATACCACTCGTGGTAGTCCTCGCCGTCCACAGTTCGCTCGGGTACGGGATTGGCTCCGTTGGGTGCTACCCAGAACCGCGCTGAGCGGACTGCGCCGATCATCGGCTGATCCATCAACCTGATCGGGGTGGGGTGGGCGATTGGCGCGGCGTCAACAAACACCGTCATTACAACGCCGGCAGCCGCGGCAAAGCGGTTCCCGTGCCTGGGCATGATGTGATTGGTCAGCATTGCGCCATTTGACTCGCCGGTGAGATAGATGCGGTCCGGCTCGAGGTCACCGGGTGCGGGGGCGGTGTAGTCCCCAAAGCCCATCCCCGCAGAGAGGTCGCACAGGTCGTGAGCGCTGCGACCCATGCCAGAACAGCGCCGATCAGGAACAGGTTTCTGGTCGTGGTATTGCCCGTCCCGTTGTGTTGCTGCGTCTTGGTTCCGAACCAAAGCCGAATGCCGTAGACTAGCCCAACTTAAATTGACATAGAAAGTGCCATAATGTGCTCCGGGCGAACTCCGCAGCAGCCGCCAAGTGCCATGGCCCCGGAGTCTCGCCAATTGCCCGCGGACCTCGCGAACTCGGCTGGGTCTAGCGTGTTGTCAAAGCGCCAGTGCGGAAGCTCAAACACTCCGCGGTGCGGATATGCAAACAGCGGACCGCTCCAGTGCTCACGCAAGACCCCGAGCGCGTCCGTGGTGATATCAATCTCGCTGTGCATGATTCCAAGCGCCTGAGGCTGCAGGCCGGAAGACAGAATCTGGGCAACGCCGGGCGAAAGCGGATCCGCGGATCCAAAGAAGGAGAGTTCCCCGCCAGCGCCGCTCTGCGCGCTGATTCCCAACCACACTGGGAGCCCGGTCTGTAGCGCGGCTTTCAGGCAGCGCAGGGTCTGTTCAACGTCCCGCATCATCTCCAGGATGATCAGATCCACGCCGGCTTCTGCCATGACCTCCGCGTGCTCCCGGTAGCCAGCCGCGCTGCTTCCGGTCTGCTCAATCACGGAGCGGTCAATACCGTCGGTGAAGGTGGTGGTGGACATTCCGCCGGCTACCCAGACCCGATCCGGCCTTTGCTCTGCCGTGTCTCTTGCTTCAAGCGCAAGCTCCACCGAACGCTGGTTTGCAATGCGGAACTCGTGGGCCAGGCCAGCGTGCTGCATTACGTGGCAGTTGGCGCCGTAGGTGTTGGCGATGATGATCTCGGCGCCCGCTTCCAGGTAAGCCTTGTGTGTCTCCCGGAGGATGTGGGCGTCGGTGAGTGCCACCCGCGCACTCCATGCCTGGGGATGCATGGCGGCTCCCCGCCGCTCCAGCTCCGTTCCCGTGCCTCCGTCAATGATGATCGGCGGACCCTGTTCCAGCCGGCGCTGGAGTTCTGCTGCGCTTGCAGTGCTCATGGCACCTTTGAAAGTGCGGCGTCCTCCTGCCGGCAGGCAAGTGGTGGGGGTCCGCCAGCACGAACAGTTCTTCTTTGTGATCATCCCGCTTTTTGTTCAGGCGATCTTGCACCTTCCTGGTTGTTGGCCCCCCGGGTGTCCAGCGGCGCACCCCCTCCGGCAGCCTTATGGGGGCACTCTCTATTGTGTTGATCTATCCATGTCCGGGTCAGCTCCCTTACCTCGTCCAGACTCTGAACGATGTATGAGGCGATGATCTCCTGCCGACAGGTTCGGTTGAATCGTTCCGCGTAGGAGTCTTGGGTCGGTTTACCCGGGTTGATGAACTTCAGATGGACACCATGACGCTCAGCCCATTCGGCAAGCGTCATGCTGACAAACCCCGGACCGCTGTCGCTGCGCAGCTGCCTCGGATACCACGGTTGCTTGATGCTGACTCATTCCCACGTTGGCGGCCGCGATGTCCGGTGCAACGACGCAGCGCCAGTCCCTACCGCTTCCCCGTCACCTTTATGATGTGCCAGCCGAACTGGGTCTTGACGGGGTTGGTGGTTGAGCCGACGCCGGTCTTCTTCACGGCGGCTTCAAACTCCTTCACCATCTGACCTTCGCCAAACCAGCCGAGATCTCCGCCCTTTGACTTGCTGGGGCATGTTGAGTGCTCCCGTGCAAGGTCAGCGAACTTCGCGCCTTTCTTCAGCTGCTCCCGCAGATGCTTTGCCAGGGCTGCGTCCTTCACCAGGATGTGGCTTGCCTTCATCTCCATCTGTGCTGTCCTCCTTCAGTCCGCGGGGAGATCCGCCGGATTGCCCACGGGGTTGTCGCTGCTCTGTGCTGGAACCGCCATGACCCGCATAGGGTCAGACTCACCGCCCCAGTAGAGTGTGGTGTGGGGGAAGGGAATCTCAATACCCGCCGCGTCAAAGGCCTTCTTCAGCCGCCTCCGGTACTCCCGGCCAATTGCCCATTGCTGCAGTGGCCGGGTCTTGAAGCGCGCGCGAATTACCACCGCGCTGTCCGCAAAGTTGTCCACGCCCATCAGCTCAAGGGGTTCCAGGATGTGGATGCCAAAGCTTGCATCATCCCGCAGCTCGGCCCCCACGCGTTGCATAACCGCAGCCACGCGATCGGTGTCCTCCCGGTAAGCAACGCCAATGTCAAAGACCATTGCGGACCACTCCTTGGTCATGTTTGCCATGGTGTCGATCTTGCCGTTCTGGAAGACGTGTACGGTTCCGGACAGGTCGCGAAGGACAACCGTGCGTAGGCCCACTTCCTCCACCATGCCGCCGGTTCCGTTGATGATTGCCACATCCCCCGCGCGGATCCGGTTTTCAAGGAGAATGAAGAAGCCTGAGAAGAAGTCCCGTACCAGCTCCTGCGCGCCAAAGCCGAC
>CAZPXH010000019.1:33331-43269 GCA_964591085.1 uncultured Spirochaetaceae bacterium
GAATGAAGAAGCCTGAGAAGAAGTCCCGTACCAGCTCCTGCGCGCCAAAGCCGACCGCCAGGCCCGCGATACCCGCGCCCGCAATCAGCGGAGCGATATCAAGGCCCAGGCTCCGTAGCACAAGCATGAGGAGCATCACCCAGATCACCGCCCGCAGCGCTGAGCTGAACAGCCGGAGGATGGTGTCAATGCGCTTGGACTGTTCGCTTGTGTCCTCCTCCCGCGCGGCAAGCCGGGTGAGCAGCCGTGTTCGGGTGCGCCGCATGACAACCCGCACCACCCGCAGACCAATGAGGCCGAGCAGGAGCGTGAGGAGCAGAGGGGGGAGGGTAGCGATGGCCCAGCTTGCCACCTGTTGTGCCAGGCTGTTCCAGAATTCGGGCGTGAGGTACTGATCCATTTCCTACAGAATACACAACCGGTGCGCGGGGCACCAAACCGGAGCTTTCCTGCGGACGACCGCTCCTCTGCCTGGCATTTGCACTATGCTCGGCCCTGTGATGCCAGGTCAGTCACTCGCCGGCTTCAGTTTCCGGCCTAGTCCCGGTTTCCGCTTCGGCGCCACGGTTACCGTGATCACGCTTTGCCTCCTTGGGTCCGGGTGTGCTGCCTTCCTTCCACCCCGGTCCCCGGTAACTCCAGCGGAAGTCCCTCCCGTGTCCTACCCGGCCGACTCGTTCTGGTACCAACCCATTGCTCCCGGGGCGATCCCTGATAATGAAGAGCGTTCCAGTCTACGGCCCGGGGGAATAGCAGGGACCCGCTTCAGTTCTCCGAGTCCAGCTCCTCCAGCATGGGGTTGGGGCCAAACTGGTTGGGCCCGTGATCACCCTCTCTTGCCAGGATGACCAGCAGCCAGATTGGTCCGGCCACGGGAATCAGTGAGATGAACATCCAGGGCCAGTCCTTGCCCACATCGTGCAGGCGGCGAACCGTGACCGCCACAACCGGCAGAAAGACCGCAATCCCGTACAGCGTTCCAAGCGCAGGGAAAACCGCACCGACGACCCCGCTCACAATCGCGTTGAACAGGACAAACCACCAGTACTCCGCGCGGCGGGCTCGGCGCCGGAAGTCATTCCATCGCCGCAGCGCCTTCAGAAAATAGTTGAACTCCAATGTGTGCTCCTGTGCTGCCTCGGGTTCCGCAGTCCTTGAATGTCCGCGCGCGCGGGACGCTGCCCCCAGGCCGCGCCTGGTCAGCGTGCGGCGTCGAGTGCCCGATACGCCTCCGAACCTACGAGCTCTTCGTTGGCGCGGATGTAATCAAAGGCGGTCCGTCCGTCCCGGTCCCGGATTGTCGGTTCGGTCACTGCGAGTAGCCTTAGAACCACCTCGTCGGTGACGGAGTTGGCCGCGGCAATCATGAGCGCAGTGAAGCCTGAGTCCGATTGGATGGTTGGATCGGCTCCGTTTTGCAGCAGGGTGGTGATTGCATCCGGGTTGGGATTCTCGTTAGCGGCGTGCATGAGTGCGGTCCACCCGTTGTCATCCCCGATGTCCGGATCCGCACCCAGGCGGATCAGCTCGCCGAGAACCTCCGGGCGCCCCGGGTATTGGGTTGAGGCCCACATCAGGGCGGTGTAGCCATCCGGATCCCGGTCATTGATCGATGCGCCGGACCGAATGATCTCGTAGAGCATCTGCGGGTCTGATTGTTGGGCGAAGCCGGACGCAATGATGGGAAAACCATCAATGTCAAAGACATCCGGTTCTGCTCCGGCGGACAAAAGGATTTGCACCGTAGCAACCCCCTGACCATTGAATGCCGCAAGGAACAGGGGTGTTGCACCCAGGTCCGTCCGGGCTTCCAGGTCCGCGCCAAGGTCCAGCAGGAAGCCGGTAATCGCCGCGGTCTCATTGTAGGCCGCCGCATGGTGGAGCGGTGCCCAGCCCAGGTTGTCGCGGTCGTCCAGGTCAGCGCCTTCGGCAAGCAGCAGAGACAATATCTGGGTGTTTCCGCTGTGCTGTGCGGCAAGGTGAATGGGCAGCCAGCCGCTCCGGGTCCGGCTCTGCATGGACTCACCGTTTCGCAGGAGTACCCGGAGTGCCTGCCCGGTGTCGTCTTCCTGGGCGGCCCAGTGAATCGCGGTGAAACCCTCTGAATCTTGCGCCCCAATCCGCGCTCCAGCATCCATCAACAGCTGCACGAGCCCGGCTCCGTCGTTGGTCGCAGCCATCATGAGCGCGGTCAGCCCCTCATCCGTTGTGCTGGCGTTTACGTCGGCACCGGACGCCAGCAGAAGCTCCGGAACGGCGGAATCCGGCCCGTAGCGCGCCGCAACCATGAGCGGGGTCCAACCCGAGCCGTCTCCGGCATCAACTGCGGCTCCAGCGTCCAGGAGCGCCTGTGCGAAGGCAAGCTGACCGCCTGCTGCAGCAAAGTGCAGCGGTCGGGATCCGCGGGGATTCTCGGAATCCGGGTCTGCCCCCGCGGCGAGCGCCTGCTGAAATCCGGTGAGATCATTGTTCGACAGCGTGGCAAACAGCGTGTCGCCGGAGGCGGAAGCCTGCGGAGCGGGTGATGCCGGTACCTTGCCGTCCCTGCCGGAGCCCGCTGCTGACCCGGTAGCCGACGGGCTCACGCACGAAGCAACGGTCAGCAATACCGCGGTGATAGCGGCCGCCGCGCGGCTGACTGTATGCCTGCTCATACCTACATTGTCACGCTGCCAACCGGATGCCGCAAGCTCATCTCCAGGACCCGCGCCGCGAGTGCTTGACCGCGCAAGACACTTCATTTGTACTGTGTTAATGGACAAAACGGCACTCGGTGTCATCCACTACCTCACCCAATCCACCCACCAGATGTGCGAAAGCACCGAGGAAATGTACCGGGCCAGCGGCTCTGAAGCCGTGCGGAGCGCGGCCTGCACCACCCTGCTGAGCAACCTTCGGCTCATACAGCTGCTGTGGCCAAAAGATGCGCCCCGGGACACGCTCACAGAAGCGCTGGGCGTTGCCTCCGATCCCGAACGATGCATGAACGCCTGCCTCACAGATATGCTGGAGGAGGTGAGAGAATCGGTTGATGACTACTTCCAGGGCCTGGGCATGGATCCCGGGAGCATCAGCCTTGGTGAAGCCTAGCCCGGGTTCATCAGCGCCCGTGGCCGCGAGTTCCGGCGCACAAGTGCACACCGAAGCAGGTGGGCAGCCAGGGCGAGTCCGCCGACGTCCTGGCGTAGCCGAGGCATATGGCTCCGCAGCCGTGCCTGGCGGCTATGCCGGCCATAGCGTGTTCCAATCGCCCCGATCTTTCCCTGGCGGGGAGGCGGGGAGGAGTTCCCGTCCGCTTCCAATGACCGCCCTGATGCAGGTGGGTATGAACGCGGCGGCAATCAGAAGCGTCAGGCCTTGATCCAGGTGCAGGGTAGCCCGCTGGACCAGGGACACCTGAACCGAGGTGGCAACGGCAAATGCAGCTCCAATCACCACGCTGATAGCCGCGCCCTGCAGCTACGGTCCCTACGTGGTGGTACCTCCCGGTGTTCCGGCCTCCGGCATTGAGGACCTCGCAGCGCCGGTGGAGAATCGGCTCCGATTTGCCGGCGAGGCCACGAGCAGGCACCACAGCGGCTACGTTCACGGCGCAATGCTTTCCGGAATCCGGGAGGCGCGGGCGATGATACGGGAGCTTTCCGCATAGGCGCCGTTCCCATTCGGCTGCGGACAGCCGATGCCGTGCGTGCGCGCTAGACTGTGACCGCTACACAGCCTTTCTTTGCGCCGCTGTCCACGTAGCGGTGGGCCTCCACAATGTTGTCCAGGGTGTAGGTCCGATCGATGAACGGGCGGAGCTGCCCGGCTTCCGCAAGCCTCCGAACCTCCTCCAGATCGCCCGGGTCATTGGCAGTCCCGGTGATGATTCGGGTGCCGTCTGCAAGCATGCGCGAGCCCCTGATGAGTTGGCGAACCCGAGGGTTGGTCAGAATCAGGCAGCCGCCCGGCACAAGCTTGGACAGCAGCGCGGATCGCGGATGCTTGCCCACTACATCAAAGACGATGTCGTAGCGCTGCCCATCAGACAGGTAGCTGGTTCGAGTGTAGTCTATGACCTTCGCCGCGCCTGCTTCCCGCATTGTCCGGAGTTTGGCTTCCGTATCCACGGCGGTGACTGACAGCCCCCGCTGCACACCAACCTGAATGCTTGCGGTTCCGATTCCCCCGCCAGCGCCAATGATCAGCATCCGCTGTCCGGGCTTTGGTTCCGCCGCCCGGAGGTATTTCACTGCTTCCAGCCCACCGAGCGGGAGCACCGCAGCCTGTGCAAAGCTCAGGTTCCGTGGCATGTGCGCCATCTCCGCCTCCGCTTCCTCCGTGCCGCGCGGCTTGACGCACAGGTACTCAGCGTACGCGCCCATGCGGAAATCTGTCTTTCCGAACACCCGGTCACCAATGGCAAAGGCAGTCACACCGGGACCGATGGCGCTCACCTCCCCGGCAAATTCCTGGCCAAGGCCCCGCACCCGGCGCGGCTGCAGCACCCCAAAGAACAGCCGGATGGCGAGCGAAAGCGGGAAGCGCAGCGCAAGCCTGCGTATCTCTGTGTCACCAAGGCTGACGCTTGTGGCGCAAATCCGCACCCGAATCTCACCCGGTCCGGCGACGGGAATCTCTCGTTCGCTCAGCTTCAGAACCTCTGGCGCTCCGTAGCCCGTCCACGCAACTGCTTTCACTTCGGACCCTCCTGGCGCATGGTAGCCCGGGCGATAGCGCGCAAGCACCCCGGAGGCACAAACGGTCTGGCTTCGCTGCCAACAGTGGCTGCGCTACGCTGCCCGTATCCCGCACCTCCGGAGCAGCACTGTGACCTTTCATCAGATTCACACCACAGAAGAAGCACGAGAGGTAGCTTCCCTTCTCAGGCGCGTCTTTGGCTTTGTGGCCGTCATCTTTGGACCGAGCAAGCCGAAGTGGGCGATCTACGCGCGCAATGACTCGGGAGAGATGGTCGGCGGCCTGATTCTTAAGAAGCTGGGCAAGCAGGGCGGAGTCATCGAGTGGATCTTTGTGGACAAGGCCGGGAGAGGGCAGGGTCTGGGACCACAGTTGCTGGACCGCGGACTCGCGGAGCTCCAGGCCGCGGGGTGCACGCAGCTCTTTGCCTTCATCCGGAATGACAACACGCCGTCCTGGAACATGTTTGCCACCCGCGGCTTCTCCATCCCCAACGGCGTTTCAATCTACCTCAAGGCCGGGCTGCCAGCCGCGGGCTACATCCTGCTGAACACCTTTGCCGTGATCGGCTACAGCATGTGGCAGAAGGATCTCCGGAGCTCCGCTTTGCCGACGGTTCCCGCGCCGGGCACCGGCTTTGCGGCAATTCTCCTGCTCTCCGTCCTGGTGGGATTTCTGCCCGGAAGTCTCCGAGGCTGGGACGCGACCTTGTACTGGTTCCTCCCCATGGTTGGCGGAATCACCATGCTCCGCTTCCTCCTGACCTGGCCAATCGCACGAACCTACGGTTCCGTTCGCTTTCAGGTCTCTCACGGCGGTGTACCCCTCAGCCTGCTGAACGGCTTTCTCGGCGCGTGGTGGCCGGTCCTTGGCTTCTGGGTGCCGCGTGACCCGCTGTGGCACGAGTCGCAGTTCCGCAGGACCAGTGGCCAAGCATCCATGCTTGGTTGGATCATCACCATCACCGCCACCTTTGCCACGTACTTCTCCCCGGACGCAGGGCTCGGGGAAGCATGGCGCGGCTCCCTCGTGCCGATGCTGTTCTTCCAGGCAATTCCTGGCGGTCCGTTTGAAGGGCTGGACGGCTTCCGGGTCTTCCACTGGAGCAAAGCTGCCTGGATTCTTGGCGTAGTCCTGAGCGCAGGAGTTCTTGTCTACGGCCTGATTACCTGACCCAGTACAGAGCTGGGACGGTTCCGCCGCCCGCGTCCCGCCCCGGATCCCGTTCCGCAGTCAGGCGCAGCTCTGTTGCTGTGCAATATCTGCCAATTGCGGGACCAGTCGCGGGGACCTACCCGCGATACATTGGGCGCCGGCCCCGAGGGGCAGGAGGAGGTTTCCATGAAGCCAAACAAAACAATTCTGCTGATTCTGTTTGCAGTTCTTGTGGCAACTGCTGCCACGGCCCAGTCTCAGGTGGACATCGGCATCAATATCCCCGCGCAAATCGGGGTCTCAGTCAACGGTGAGAACGTGCAGGAGCAGATCCCCTTCCGCCTTCCACTCCCGGACCTGATGTACAACTACTACTTCATTGACGGGGATCTGAGCATCGGGGTTGGTGCACGCCTGTGGACGCTGATTCTGATCAGTGGTGGGTACCCAATGGTCAGCGCTCAGCTGGAAATTGATCGTCTGGTCCTGAACGCCAACATTGGTGGCGGAGTCTTTGCCTACTTCAGCCCCTTTCCGGAAGGATCAGGGATTCAGGCAGGTGACGTCTTCTTTCCGGAGATCTCGGCGATGTTCCGGCTGACGGACACCTTCAGCGTTGGAGTCTCCGGTCTCGGTATCCTGGTACCGGAGATCACCGATGACTTCGGCTACCTGATCAACGCGGTGGCCCGCTTCACTATTCGCTGACAATCTCAGTCTCAGACCGGGGAGTGGATGCCTTCGCTCCCTGGCCTGAGCTCAGCCCTTAGACCTCAAAGGTCATTCCCACCTTCAGGAAGCCGGCAAAGCCGCCCTTCCTGATCTCTGCATCCCAGTCAACCGGATTGCCAAACATATCCTTTCCAAGGGGCACAAAGTCCTGGTAGTAACTGAGCCACATCTTGGCCTTGACCTCCGGGCTAAGCCGGATGGAGTTGGCCGATGGATACCCTGCGAGCTGTGCGTAGTTTGCGTGGACACCGCTACAGAAACGGAACCGCTCCCAGGTCTTTCGCTCCCAGCCGCTGGCGCCGAGCTCCAGCGCTTTCATGTCATCTACCTCGGACTCGCGCAGTGTCTCGCTGACTTTCTCGTAGTAGTACTCGCCCTCTTCCATTCGGACATCAATGCCCACGAACTCGCTGTCCTGGAAGATGATGTCCGCCTTCCGATAGAAGTCCTCAATCTGGCGTGGACTGCAGTGCTGGCTGTCGGTAACGAAGTACACCTTCTGGTGGCCTTCCTTCTCAAAGATCAAGCCGAAGCTGGGCATGATCACGGAACCACTCATGATGTGGATCTGCTGAATGAGGTTGACGGTCCAGCCCTGCCACACAAAGGGCTCATTGGGCTCAATGGGACGTGTGTGGAAGTAGGTGTCCAGGGTGCTCACAAAGCCTTCCATGGACTCCATTCCACCGCGCAGTGACTTCTCCCACATGTCGGTGATGAGCTGGCGATTGGCGATGACCGTTGGCGCGGCCTCGTGGGCCTTGCGCGGCTTGTTAATCCAGTCGTAGCGCTGGAAGGCAAAGAACTCCATGCCACCAACGTGGTCGGCGTGCAGGTGCGAGATGTAGATGTCGTCTATGCTTCGGTAGTCGATATTGAGAAACATCAACGCCTGCGGAACCTGGTACCCGCAGTCAATGAGCATTCGCCTGTTGCCTTCCTCCACGAGGAATGACTGGTTGTAGTTGTTGGCCGAAAACGCATTTCCGCAACCGATGACCGTAATCTTCATGCTGTCCCCCTTGTCCGACGTGTTGAGGTCGTGTCGGTCCACCCACGGTGGTCTGTGTTGCACCTCCAATCTTAGACCAATTCCAGACAAGGGTCTGGGTCAAGTGGATAGAGAAATCCCTATGGTTCCCGGCCGTGAATTCGCGCGAGAATGCGGTATGCGATTCGTTGCGCCGGGACCTGTAGCCGCGGAGCCCCGGGCCGGTCGGCGCACACTTCGTACCGCCGCAGGCTGGCTGCTACCGTGTGTCTGCCCGCGCCGCTCTCCGTTTGCGGATAGTGGAGACGATCTCCAGCAGTATGCTGATCACCGGGAATGACACGCTGCCGAGGGTGTAGGCCAGGTAGAAGCCCGCCTCATAATCCACCGAGCCGCGGATGTAACTCACGGAGATGAAGACCATGTTGGTTGCAAATGCCAGGAGGTACGCCGTGGTCCCTGCGGTTCGAATCTTCCAGCGGTCCTGGTCCGTGATCTCCTTCCGGAAGTAAGAGAAGTAGCCGAAGTATGCAAAGTAGGTGAAAGCTTCCGGCGCGTCATAGAGGAAGCCGAGGAAACCCACAAAGCCCACAAGCCCAAGGAACCCAATCCAGTTGATACGCTTCACGGGTCCGAGGGTACCGCGCCCGCGGGCTGATCGTCGCCCTGTCGCATGAGACTCCCCGGATCCGGACCCTCACACCCTAGCAGTAATACGCTCAAAAGTAGCAGTGTTGCCAGAACCACCGGGGAAGATGCTCGCTTTCGAGTGCTACTCATTGTCGTCACCGACCAGGTTGAGTTCACGCTGCTCGAACAGCGGAGCAACGTCGTCCGGCCACACGCTTACGACCCTGAACTCTGTGGTGAACGAGCCATCAGGTTGCTCTACCCAAACCTCAACGAGCTCGCTACTGATCGGCTCAACCATCTCAGTAGTCACCTCAACGTGGACCCTCCCATGCCTGGCAGAGGCTTCGCCAGTTTCACTTGAGCTACGCATGGACTGCGCCAGCACACTATCGTCACCGCCCGCGGTTACCGCTTCTAGACCTCGATACAGGATCTCGTGAAAGCCGATCTCCAGCGCAGCTACCTGTTCCGGTGTCCAGGTTGCCATGTTGTTGAAGTCCTCGACCTCAAGCCCAAGATTCGCAAATATCGCGGCCTCTTCGCCCTCCGGCCGGTAGGTGCTGCGCACATTGTCCCGGAAGTCCCCGTACGACTGTGGCTGCGTGAGGCTCCCCGGATCCGGACCCTCACACCCCAGCAATACGAGGCTCGCCAACAGCAGCAAGGCGATAATCATTCTGTCCACGCAGCCATTCTACCGGGTCCAGCAGCCTTGTAAAGTCTATTTGTACTACAGGGAAGGTTTCTGAGCAAAAATCCGGTTGGGTGAGGTGTGGGGAGAACGCAGGTCGCACTCGGCGCGGGGCTTCGAGTCCTGCCGGGCAAGCACAAGAAAGACGCTGAGACCCTTGGTTGGATCTCAGCGCCATCTAGCAGGGGCAGGACTCGCCCTCTGATCGCGGTCATCGTGACCGCTCCCACCGGGCCGCCTCCGGCACTAAACCGACATCCTGTCGGTTTGCGCTCGCAGCGCTCGCGCCGTGCCTCCGTTTCGAGTCTTGCCGGCCGGGCATAAAAAAAGACGCTGCGACCCTTGGTTGGATCTCAGCGCCATTTAGCAGGGGCAGGACTCCCGCGTCGTACCGCAAGCTCGCAGCGCGAGCGAGGAACGATCGTCTCCCATTACCCTCGCGCCTAGCGATCGCTTCCGCTCGCTCAGCAGGTATCGAAGCGATCGTACCAGCTTGCTACCAGAGGTTCGCGACGGCAGCTTGCCCGACGCTGTGATCCGAACCTGTGATGGCAACGTTTGGATAGTAGTGACCCAGGACGAAATTCCACCCCACGCCCTCTACGCTAATTCCAATTTCACCGTACACATGCAACTGAGCTGTGACATGTTTTTGTCCGGAGGCTGTGAGCACAGAGCCACTCCACTGGCCAACGTGCTCGTAGTTCTCCCAGGTCCGGTACCACTGCGAATGGAGCATCCTGTCGTAGGTCCAGTAAGACTGATTGGAAGCCTTTCTTGCTACCACGGTTCCAGTCACTTTCCACTGTACCCGGAAGCTTCCCGCGCTGCGTCGACCACTCGTCGCCGGGCTGCTTACCCATACTGTAACGCTCTGCGAATGCTGCGGTATTGTAAACGCTCTTGACTCGGTGCGATATGTTACCGGCGTTGGATCCGGGCGTGGCTCGCTCCCGCCGCCCGCGTGCGCAGCCGCCATTGCCGATGCAAACAACACCACGGCGAGAGCAGCACGCTTGAGATGACTCTTCCGGCTCCTACTCATCTGTTGCTCCC
>CAZPXH010000020.1:0-30405 GCA_964591085.1 uncultured Spirochaetaceae bacterium
ACAGACACCAATCCGGTCTCGTCGAATGGGGACAGGATCTTTACAATCTCCTCCCTGGCCTTCTCAAGCGATACCATCGGTGGGGTAGAAGCCAGGAGCGGGATCCGTTGAGTGGCAGAACGCAACAGATTGCTAAGATACGCGTCCAAATCTCGATTTCTATTGCGGAGCCTAGGCTGGGACTCGTCCGCGCTGAAGAAACAGAGTTTGTGAAGCTCCTGAGAGGGCAGGGTCTTGCGGCCATTGCGTTCCTCTATCGCGACTCGAATTTCGTTCAGTATCAGAAACCAGGTTGTCAGGCGTTGCTGGCCGTCTTCCAATATGTACTCGGCCGTCGTCGTCTTGAATGCATCTTCGAAGTCTTCCCGTTCAGACCTAGTTACGATGAGCGGTCCCACGTAGTGTGATTTGCCAGTTGCCAGTTCAAGGTCGTCAAAGACCGACTCTACATGCTGCGGCCCCCAGCTGTACCCGCGTTGGTTTTCGGGGATTAGGTAGCATTTGCCATAGCAAAGCTGGTTGAAAATGTGCATTCGGGATTTCCCTCTTTCTATTGGAATGGCTCATTGGTGGGCTGGTACCGCTACCCTCGCAAAAACCTGCGCGTGTCCGGTGCTGACACTACCGGCAAGGCGGTGCCGGCTGGAAGCCGAAGTAGTAGCAGGAGCTTGGAGAGCGTCGTAAGCGAAATGGTTGAGCAGGGTTCATGCAACATCGAACGGATGCGTGGCTGCTACTTCTGTATATCCAGCAGTATCCGCTGGGGGTCTTCCAGGTAACCCGCCTCATCGACCTCCCTGTCGGTAATGATAGCGAAACCAGCGTTGGCGAACTCTTCGATTGAGTTACGGAGGACTCTCCCCAGTGCTGACTGACCCTCCTCGCCCTCCAGCATATTGAGGTAATCCGTCTTGAGTCTGGACGCGTCAGCGTCATAGTTCGCGTAGAGTGCCAGGCCGATCATCTTGTTGGCGACCTCCGGCCGCTTCTCTATGACGTCCCACTTGAAGGCTACCTTTGTAGGCCCTTCCAGTTCCTTCCTCTGGCCTCCGCTAACCCCAAGGATGAAAGCCCAGAGGAATCTTTGGTAGTCGTACTCAAATACACTGCGTTCCACTCTCCTGGTTGCCCGGTTCTGCTGGTCAAAGTAGGCGTCATAGTATTCCTTCTGAATCCTTATGCTTGGATTGCCAATAATGATCGCCTCTTTTTCAATTCCGAACACTACCGTTCTCCCTTCAGACGTGAAACCTTCGTGTACTGATCTGCAGCCCGCTCTTCCTTTGACAACATTAGCTCGTACGCGCTCCCGATGTAGCTGGATTCCTTGATCAGTTCGCGAACCGGGTCCGAGGCCGTGCTGCGGGAACTGCTGGCATCGTCCTTGAGGATGAGGATCGATTGATCAAAGGCGTTGATCAGGCTGTTGATACTAGGCAGCTTGTTGTCGCCTCCCAATGCGGAGAATGGTGCATCAGCGATGAAGGGAAAGTTCACTCCCAACTGATTCCGTGCGACCGTCAGAATTCCCGCAATAAACGAAAGCTGAATGGATATACGGTTGGCCTGATTAATGTTCTTAATCGGGGATCCCTCTTCGTCCACCGTGTAGACCTGGGACGCTTCTTTGTCCAGCTTAATCCTTCCGCCCAGCGAACGGTTTTCCTTTGTCATCTCCTGAAAGTACTCATCCGCCTTTGTCTCTATGTCAACGAAGATTGTTGCGCGAATGCTCTCTTCAAGGTCTCTCATCGTCTCGTGCACCTGCTCCGCAAGCGCGTGGTAGGTCGTGGTCTTGGAGCCGCCACTACTCGCCGCAAGTTGACGCAACGCCTCCGCCTTCGATTGCAGAGTCCGCTCGTTTTCCTGGATTTTGGCTTTGGAGCTAGTTATCGACCCCGTGCACTCGTCCAACCGCTTCTTCTTCTCTCGCAGCTGCCGTTGGAGGTCAGCCAGCTTCTGCCGGTCCTCATGTGTGGCATCAGAGTCCGTGACCTCGGTGAGCTCTTGCTCGAGCATCTGAACTTCCTCGTTCAGTTTCTTCACCGCTCGCTCAACCTTCTCTTTATCTGCAAGGTCGTCCGCGATTTGTGTTGGAATCTGAATGATGTCGCTCTCGAAGCTATCGAAGTAGCTGAAGATTTTCTGTATGCTCTTGCCAAGCGCATCAGTATCTCGCGAGTGTACCTTGGCCTTCACCGTTTCAAACTCAACCGTCTCTGCCGACAAGGGTCTCTCGCATAGGGCGCAGGTATGGTCATCCAATGACTTCTGCAGGGTTCGTTGAGAGATTGGAGCCGGGACCTGACCTAGCTCGTTCAGTTTGTCGTAGAATTGTCGGAATCCAGCGATCTGATCCCGAACGCGATAGAAGGCCCAGCGCTCTGTGACTTCCTTTCGCCACTTCTGCACCGGATAGTCGTCCCTCATTGCCTTTTTCTTCTTGTATTCCTCTTTCTTGTCATCAATCTCTTTTAGGCGAGTCTTAACTTCCTCGTATTGTTCCAGTCTCGCCCGCAACTGCTCGACTTCGCTCTGTAGCTTGGACTGTTCCCCGTCCGCATCCTCGAGGACCCTTCGCAACTGCTCTATTCGAGCCTCCGCGTGCTCAATGTCGTTTGATAGTGTCTGTTGCTGGCTCTTTGTTCGTTCGTCTCTCTCCAACTCCTTCTCAAGTTTGCGAGAGTAGCGTCGCATAACAGTATGGGCCGTGTTGGTCGCCCGATTGTATAGATCCAGACGTGCCAGCTCATTGATGGCGTTTGTGAAGTGGGATTTGTTGTGCAGGCTCATCACCTCTGAGACTGTCTCGCCCTGGAACAAAAAGTAGCGCGAGAGCTTCTCCGGAAGGTACTCGGCAACCTTGTACTCCGCTTCGGTTCCAGAAAGGGTCTCCTGAACGGTGCCATCCACCGGATCAATGATAACCACTATGAGCTCCGCGCCGAGAAAGACAGGGTTCGCCTCAACTATCTTGTAGATGTACTTGCGGTTGGCTCGGACGTTCATGCCATCCTCATCTTCCAAATGCAACTCAACTGAACACTCAGTCTTTGATTGCGGGCCACCAAACGCGGCTGCTTCTTGAGCCCGGCGCTTGTTCAGTACGATCTCAGCGACCTCAGCTTCATCCTTTAACCATTCCTCTTGTTCCGTGACGAAGACTTTGTTGAACAGAACCCAGTTGAACGCATCGAAGAGCTTGGATTTGCCGGTGTTGTTCTGTCCCAGGACGATTGTCGTGAACTGAGACAATACTATGGAAGTCTTCTCGTAGTAAGACAAGAAACCGTCAATGACAATTCGTTTGAAGGTCATCGCTGCTCCTCCGAGCCATGTTCGACTATCTTCTCAATTTCCGCCTGCAGCTTGTTCGCAGCGTCAAGCCCGGCGGCGGCATATGCCTTGTTTTTGTTTAGATGTGTCTGGTGAAGCAGCGTCTTGATCAGATCTCGCACTCGCGGGTCTGAGTTTTGCAGTTCCTTTTCCAGTAGCCTTACAATCTTTTTCTGCAGATTCAGTCGCTCGCGCATCACACCCTCCTACTCGTAGTGCTTATCGATCTCGGCCATAGACTCGAAACGGTTGATTGCGTTCTCCGCAAAGATCATCGCACGCCTGTACTCTCCCTTTCTAAGCGATTGGATGTCAGCGTCACTAACGCGAGTATCAAACCCGGCGGGTGGCACGACGAGGAAGTCGTAGATACTTGCGAACTGCTTTCCAGGGCTCTTTCGCAATATGCGGCCGCGGCGCTGCACAAACTCACGCTCCACGGTGCTGCTCGCGACGAAGAAAGCGGTCTGAATCGCTGGTATGTTCACACCCTCGTCCAGTCTTTTCTTTGCGGCTAGTAACTGGATGCGGCCATGCCGGAAGTCATCCAGAATCCGCTTCTCTACGCCCATCACATACTTGGCTACGAGAATGCCGAACTCCTGGTACACGGTGCGAGTGTACAGGTCAACAACAGAGTCGTCGTCTTTTTTGCCCTCGGGTACGTAGAGCACGGCGTTTGAGATCTGAACACCTTTCGACATCAAATCTTGAATGAGTTCGCGGAACGCATTGTGCTTATTGCTCGCCTGCTCAATGACTCTGTGCCGCTGCTTCAGGAGACGCGTTTGCTCGTCTCGGTCTCCCTTGCTCCCTTGCTCCCTTTCTGACTCACCCCGATACAGTCTCCGGATACGTTCAGAGAGGGCAACGTAGTTGCTGAGCTCTTCCTCGGTAAGCTCTACGAATACGCAGTGATAGTAGTACCTGCAAAGCACTCCTAGTTCGATCGCATCACCAATGCTTATCTCAAACGGCTCGCCATGAGGGCAGAAGTAGTCGAAGATTGCCTTAGTCCCCTCGTCGTCATACTCGCGTTTTGGCGTCGCCGAGAGACCGATCCGGAAGCTAATGTCCGCCGGGAGCTTTGCTCGCAAGGACTCCGAGCCAAATCGATGGACCTCGTCGGCGACAATGACAGTTTTGGTGGTGTCAAGAAGCTCAATAAGCTTGTCGTAGTGCCGAGCAAGAGATTGGTAGGTTGAGATAACAACCAACCGCTCGTTTGCGGTTACACTCTTCAGCCGATGTGCGCGCAGCTGCTCTATCCATCGCTCTCCGGACCTTCCAAGGACAATGGTGCCGCCGAAGACGGGAGTGATCTCTTCAAGCCATTGATCAACGAGGTCCGCTAGCGGAACGACAACAAGAACGGTACTGATGCCCCGGTTCCTCGCGTGAAGCCAATTGATCGCGAACAGCGCGGTCAGGGTCTTTCCGGTCGCGGTAGCCATCGCAAAGACACTCTGGAAGCCACTGCTTTCCCAGCGGTGCACGGCCTCCGTCTGATAGTCTCGCGGGCGAATCTGGTCCGGAAAGCTGAAGAAGGCATTGGGACTATACTCCGGGCGCCCTTCCTCAACCTGCGTGTTCCGCTGCATTGCTTCCTCTACCAGACGGAATTCCTCTTGAAGTTCTTCAATCGGTCGCGGTGGGAAGGTCTCTCCGATTAGATCCCGAATCTGGGCCCCACTGACATACCTGTAGCCCGGCTGTTCCTCGTACCAGATTTTCTCGAGTTTCGCCCTGATCTCCTCCACATGCTCCATGTCTGCCTCGTTGTGCCAACCGCATGTCACATGAAGTTGCTCATCGTTGAGCATCATGCCCGAAAGCGTGTAGTTCACTGACCCGTGAAACGCAACGGTCTCCCCTGTCTGATCGGCGGCGTAGCCGATCTTGTAGTGAGCGAGCCAGCGTGATTGGACGACCTTTATGTCCAGCCTATCTGCTGCAATCAGATACGAAAGGCATTTGAAACCAAAAGCCGTGGTTCGGTCTGGGCTCTTCAGGAGCGCAAGCACATCCTGCAACCGGATGTTCCCGGCTGACCGAGCTTCGTAACCCTCGGCAATTGCATCGATGTCAGGGCTGAAGAGCCTGTCATTGCACACGAACCGCAACCGCCCCTCTGATTCCAGAAACTGCAGCAATCCGTCCAGACCGATGGAGAACGCACTCCCAGAGAAGTAGCCTGAAGCAACGAACAACTCGGTAGCATGAAGGTAAAGCTCACGATAAAACTGATAGGGGTGAGCCGAATCAAGGAAGTAGAGGCGCTTCAGCTCAGCGTTTCGCAGTCCCATCAGTCCCTTGAACTCCTTTGCGACCCCTGCAAGCGTTATGCAGCTGTCAGTAGCCTACGTACCCACGTGCCACTATTGCACAGATGCTGTACGAGAAGAGCATGATGACCCCGTTCAGTCCAGTGATAGACCATCCTGAAGGGATGGTTGGTACACGTTGCGGCAGTGTCAAGTAGCACCTTCTACTGGATACTACCTTACTGGGCTTGAGACGAAGGATTGGAGTTAGCGGAATACGAGTCGGCTTCAGATTCTCGGGAGACATGCGCTCCGGTTTTCACCTAACTTGGAGCGCCGGATTGGTGTATCGCCTGCCAACGTTCGTTTCTCCTGGGATGCAGCACATCCGCCTATAAGGACGGTTCCGGTGGCAAGTTGCTCTGACGTCAGCCTATGGTCTGCTGCGGAAATTCGCCGGTAACCTGATGCAATGCGTAGAGCCAGGGCTTCCGCTACGAGGCGATGAGCTCCTCAATCCCTTGGAACTGCCCCTGGGCGGACATCATCTGGATTCCACGGTGGATGTGCGCCTTTATGAACACCGACAAGCTTTTGTGATTGCCCGGTAGCTCAAGGAAGCGTTGGACGGAGACTGCATGCCAGACGTCGGGGTTTGCTCCAGAGAAGACATCCCATGTCATCTCCACGTTGCTGTCTCCCGATTCATCAGTCTTCGGCGGAGGCGTTTGCTCCTGGAGGGACAAGGCAAGGGCCCATCTGCAGATAATGTTCCATGTTGGAATGCCGGTTCTGCGCTTGATTGTGATGAGCTGGTCCTTGGCGCGGTTGGTGATCCGTATGACTCGGGGATGATTAAGCGAGTCGCTGCTCAGTGTCGCGGATGCTGTCAAAGTAGCCCTCCTGAATTGCAGTTGACTGAGTTGCCGTGTCGTAGATCAGGCGGTACTCCGCCCCAACCGAGTCACGTATCTCCTGTGCAAGTTCTGCGGTGATCTCGCTGTCTGTTGAAAACACAATGCACTGGTGACTTGCCTCAGTGAGGAAGCGCGTCACCATGTTGGCGCGGTGGGTCTGGTCCAGCCTCCCAAGTGGCGTATCGATCAGAAGCGGGAGCTTCTGCTGCGAGTAGGATTGGATGGCCCACAGCGCGGCAACGGCGAGCAGCTGTCTTTCGCCAGCAGACAGCCTCCCCGGATCAATGACACCTCCGGATGGTTCGTGAAGCTCCAGTGCAAAGCTGTGAGGGTTGATCCGCACGTGCTCCACCAGTCGCTTACTGTGGAGCATGGAGAGCTTCTCGGTCAGTTCTATCTCAAGTCTGCTGGCATGTTTGCGAACAAGACGAGACTCCAGCTCCGCAAAGAGCTGACTACTCCGCTCAGCGTGCCAGGCAATTCGCGCCGCATCATTTCTGGCTTCCTGGTTCTGATTCTCTTCCTCCAGAACCCGAGTGTACCGCCGCTCCGCATCCTCTCGGCGACGGTGTTCGGCAGCCAGATCCTGTCCCAGCGCACTGTATTGCTCTTCCAGGCTGGCCTTGCGTCCCAGGAGCTCGTCTTCTTGGTTCAAGTATCCTGCGACCGAGTCTTCCGCGGGCAGCGCCAGAAGGCGTGAGGTAACCTGAGACTGCTTGTCGACGGTCTCTTTGCGTTCTTCCAGCAGGGCGGCCGCAGACTTGGCTTGCGCATCTGCGGCGGAAAGAGAGCTGCTGATGTTTCGTTGTGCTCCGCTCAGCAGCTTGGGCCAGAAACCTGCGTCGCCCCCAGGGCGCTTGGTCTGTGCAAGTGCTTCCTGGAAGTACAGTGCAACCTCTTCCCGAACCGCTAGGGCTTCCGGTGACCGTGCATTGGCCAGGCGCTGCATCAAGGCGTCCCTGTGCTCGCGCACCTGTTTCTCTTCCATTGCAGTCTGCGTTCGTTCTTCGGCTGCGGCGGCAGAGACAGCGGCACGACGCGCAATCTCATCAACAACACGTAGCGGGAGCTGAGAACCCGCGAGTACGCGCAGCTGCTCATCTATTCCCCGGAGATAATCCAGAAGTGCCGCTGATTCCTGATGGAGTTCGTCGCGATGGCGCAGGGTATCGGTCCCACCGAGGACCTGAATCTGATTGCGAATGCTTTCTAGTTTCTGCTCAAGCGTTGCAAGCTCTCGTGCAACCGTGTCCCGGTTCAGCTCAACGGCTTCACATGCACCTATCGCCTGATCAAGCGCTGCTCTTGCCTCCGGCAGCTTGGACTCCTCACCCGGCAAATCGTTGTCTTTGAGCGCACGCTTCTGGACGATCTGTAGGTCTCGCTGAAGCTGAGCTACCGGCGCAATGCCACACAGGGCATAGAGACTGTCCCGAACGACTTTCGCGGCACGAGTTGGGTCCGCCAACTCGCTTATTCGCTCACCGTCAAAGAAGAACAGCTCGGCAATCTCCACGGGAAACACCCGTGGCCAGTAGAGATCCCAGTTCTCGCTCAACCAGTCATCCGGAATCCACTGGTCCTGCATTAGCTCTCCCGGACCCCCGAGTCTCAGGACAGAGAACCTCTCTCCCGGCTTGCTCGAATTGGCGGTCCAGGTTCTCCTGACCCGAAGCGCTGCTGGTTCGCCGTCCAGATACAGACTGAGGTCAATGGCGATGGCTGCGGTTGTTGCACCTTGCCGATCATGCACCCTTGAGGCGAGGTAGCTTGAATATGAGCGGCGATCGCCGCGAGCAAACGGACTCAGTTTCCCGTAGAGGCATAGGAAGACTGCCTCCAGTAGGGTGGTTTTGCCACGCCCGTTCTCACCGCCCACCAAGACTACGGGCTTGGTTGCTCGGTGATTGTGGAGAACAAGCTGCTCCGCTCCACCAAAGACACCAAAGTTGGTGACCTGAATCCGGGTAATGGTCATGAATTGGACTCGGAGTCTTCATTGGCAAGCGCGCCGCTGCGGCGTTCCTGCCGTTCGGCAGCAAGCTGCTCTGCCTCCGCGCGGTCACGATACCCCGCCTTCTTGACCGCCTCGGCAAGCCTGCTGTGGAGGCCGACTCGGCGAGTCATACTCTGGAAGTCCTGTTCAATGCCAAGCAAGGTCCTGGCAAGCTCAAAGCGGAGAGAGTCTCCGTCTGTAAGGTCACGCAGAGTGTCAATTGCGTCCTGCAGGCTGTGATTGCTGTAGGTTCTTGCGGTGACAAAGGGCCGGCCGAGCTCTTCCTGGTAGATCCGTGGCAACGCATCCTGGATCTCGTGCTTCTCCTCCACCCAGATCCGCCGGATTTCTTCCAGTTCGGCAGTGGAGATCACTTGTATCTCCTCCAAGTCGAACGGGGCGTGCTCTTCCATGTGATGTTGGATTTGGAGCACTCGCCTCAACCAGTAGTGGCGCGCTTCCTCTGTGTAGGGGCCGGGAATAGCTTTCCCGTCCTTCATTGTCACGGATCCATTCATTCGGCGGAAGTCCCGCCGCTCCCGGTCAAGTGCCCGGTTATCATCCCCGCGAAAATCGATCTCATTTCTGAAGTCGAGCAGGGGACGCATCCACGCCTTCTCTGCGTCATTCTTGATCATGGCGTCCATAGACTTGTCCTTGTCCACGAGCGTGCAGACCCAGCAGCCAAAACGGCTATTGCCGCAGCTGGGCGTGCTATCATCAACAACCAAGGGGCATTCGTTATCCGGTGATGCTCCACGGTACATCGTCAGCAAGTCCTTGTTGTTGTGGCCCCATGGATTTTGGCGCTGCATCAGAAACAGCCACACGTCGTCGTTCGTCCAGTCCTCTATTGGATTAAACAACAGGCAATTGGGAAGGCTTGCACTGGGAGTCAAGGAGTCGCGGACTGCCTGTTCATCGTACTTGGAGAGTATGTGCGCGCGGCCGGTGCTCTCAGCACGTCGCATTCCCAGAATCATAATGGCTTCACCGTATTCGCTCACAACCTCGCGAACGAACGTGTTGGACGGTCTGATCTTGAGCCGGTCCGTGCACCATCGGAGCTTGTGCCTGGGCGCTGGGTAGCCCTTCCCGATCAGGTTGACCCAGAACGTGTCTTTCACAGCCGGAGTAAGAAGATGGGGCGTCACCGGTAGTTTGTGCTCTGCGGCAATTGCGGAAAGCTTGGCGTGCGAATCCTTTACCCACGCTGAAACCACGGGATTCTCAACCAGCGTGTCCGTACTGATCACGTGGACGGTCTTGCTCCGCTCATCCGGCCCCAAGCGTTCCAGCATGGTCCAGACAAGCTGGAGCACAGCGGTGGAGTCTTTACCGCCGCTGTAACCCACGACCCAAGGGGTGGCGTCGCTCAGGTAGAGGGCCTTCATGCGGGAAATCACGCCATCTACCACAGTGGTCAAGCCATGCTCTTTGACCTTGGACCGTGGTCCAGCCGGTTTTGTCCCGATGCTCTGAACGGGGATCCTGTCACTCATCTCGGGCTCCTTCTCCGACGCCGTCGAAACCTGCGGCCGTCTCTGCTGCCACTTCCTCAGAGGACAACGGCAAACCGAGGTGACGCTTCAGCTGCGCCGCCGTCAGTGTGATGTTGGTAACGGATTTTGATAGCTTTCCGCTGTACATTGCGCGGCCCTCCCAGTCCTTTCGATTGCTCCGATGCCAGTCCACGTGCTCCAGTCTCTTGAGACCTGCGGCAAAAGACGACTTCAAGCGTATGAGCGCGTTTCCCACAAGCCCCAGCGCCTGGAGCGTCACGCCGTGGGAATGGATATAGTCTTGGCGGACCTCGCTGGCCGATACGTCTCCATTTCTCACCTTGCTCCACGCTGAAATCCTCCTGTCAACCTCACCCCAGAATGACTTGGAGATTTCATAGGCCTCGTTTTCGTCCCTGTCTGTGAACGATAGCTCCCTGAACAAGGCACGATTGGCGGAATGAATCGCGCTGAGGGTGAATAGCTTCCGTGAACGAGCAGATAGCGAGGTTTTTTCCATCTCCACCATGCCTCTGAAGACCGGGGACTCAAAACACAGCCGCTTGGAAATTGCGCCAATCGGATCTCGATGGTCATACAGGATGCCCAGGGAGGTAGACGGGCGGATTGCATACTTGTTCAGGTCGGCGAACATCTGTTGTGAGCGCTTCAACCCTTTGTCGTGAAAAAAGACGACACTAATGGTCTCGTTTCCAAGACTCGGCTCTTGAGACAAGGCTTCCTCAATTGCCGCTCTTCTGTGCTGCCCGTCGTTGATCACAAATCTCGCGGACATCGGGACGTGTAGTTGCCCCAGAATCCCGTTGCTGTCCGTAGGGATGAACTCAAGGTCTCCATCAATGCTGGCGGTAAGCGCTGAGAACACGTACTGCTTGGGATTTGAGAGCATGTATCGGGCCATTTCAGGAATGCGTTGTTTGTTCAGGGAACGTTGGGCCCGGAGCTCCGGCATCAGGTCCTCTTCGTCAAACAGGAAGATCCGCGGGATGAGATGCAGGGGACACATTGTTGTGTAATACGGCCGCCCCGCCTGCACTCCGGCGATTGCAGGGAAAACGTACTCAAAGGTTCTTGATAATTCCGATTCCGCTTTTGCCATCTGCCTTGCGCTACCACCGGCGTTATGCTACCCACCGTATACGGTATTGTTTGCTATTCCGTCAACCGGTTTGTGTGTTACAAACAAACAAGGAGACATAGATGCATACAGACTCCTACTACGACGCAAACGCCACTACCCCAGTTGATCCGCGGGTTGCCGACCTGGTCATGCACTACATGGTGGAGGAGTTTGGTAATGCCGGCAGCCGAACCCACGCCTACGGGGCCCGGGCATCACAAGCCGTAGAGCGGGCTCGGGCGCAGTTAATGGAAGTCCTTGGATCAGACGCGTACCGAATTGTCTTCACTAGCGGAGCCACGGAGAGCAATAACATTGCAGTCTTGGGACTTGCGCCTTGGGCAAAGTCCCAAGGGCGCAATCATATTGTAGCATCAGCAATCGAACACAAGGCCGTGCTGGAGCCTATTGAACTGCTCCAGGCGCAAGGCTTTGACGTGGATTTGGTGAACGCTGAGGAGAACGGAGCTGTTTCAGCTGAGGCTGTTTTGCGCCGCGTTCGTTCAGATACGGCCCTTGTCTCCGTGATGCACGTCAACAACGAGACCGGCGTCATCCAGCCCGTTTCTGAACTCGCTGGCGCACTGGCTAGTACAAGCACAGTCTTTCACGTGGACGCAGCGCAGGGTTTTGGCAAAGATCTGGTTGGGCTCCGTCACCAGGGAACAGACCTGATTAGCATCAGCGGACACAAGATCTACGGCCCCAAAGGCATTGGAGCGCTGGCAATCAACGAGGCCTCTCAGAAGCACTTCCGCTTGGAGCCCCTTTTCCGAGGCGGTGGACAGGAGTACGGTTTGCGGCCGGGAACCCAACCGGTTCCACTGATCGCGGGACTGGGACTGGCTTCCGAGCTTGCCGTCGCCGAGCATGAAGGACGCACGCAAGCCCTCCGGTCTACCAGGCAAGAAGTCCTCACGGCAGCGGTAAAGGCAGGGGGCGTGATAAATGGAGACCAAGACAACACGGTGGGCAATGTGCTGAACATCAGTTTTCCCGGCGTGGATTCCGAGAGCGCGATTGTGCTCCTTCAGGACACCATTGCAATCTCAAACGGAGCTGCATGTTCCTCAGCAAGCTACACGTATAGCCATGTTCTCCAGGCTATGGGGCTTCCCGAGGAACGCGTAACCTCTGCTCTCCGGATTTCCTGGTGGCACGATAGCGCCCCCGTTGACTGGAACGACGTGTTTAGCCGGGTGAAGATGTTGGTGTGAGCGCTCCCAAGCTCGCGGCTGAACAGGTCCTCGGCCGCTACGACCATTTACCTATTGACGTCCTTGCGGGCCTCTTCAAATCAACGACGAACTCCTACAAGCCGCTGCTGTTTCTTGCAATCCTTGATTGGATAGAGCGCTCCGAGTGGAGTGGATACGACGATCTCGTGGTGGAGTTCGACTTTCTCGCCGCCCAGATGATCAGGCGGGCCTGGCATCCTGTGGTCACCTTTCGCTTGTCGCTCGGACTATCCGACCAGCTGCTGCAGCTCTTGATCCCATACCAGGGAGGCGGACCCACAAAGGTGTGGGGAACTTCCATGGGTTTAGATGAGTACCTCTTCTCGCCGGCTGGACGTGAACTCGTGTCCAGAACAGTGCCTGTGGTCCTCCGGTACGCCCCGTTCCGACTCATTCGGCCCTTCTTCAGAACTGAGACGAAGAATCTGCCCGACGCTCGCGTAGATGCCGCAATCCTAAGACTTGCCGAGGGGTCAGAAAACCCCGCGCTCTACCGATTCATCGGAACCAAGGCGTCACAGGTTCACGCTCTGGTGCTACAGGAGCACTGGGTTCCCTTCCTGGTCGAAAACCGCGCATTGCTCCGCGGGTGGGCGACGGACGCGCTGGTATCCTATGTCTCCTCGCGAAACCCGACGAATCCGGGCGTCAGAGAGAAGCTCGAGCCTGCCCAACGCGAGGCTCTCACGGGCCAGCGCAAACTTGTACGGTCCTGGTTTGAAGGTGGTGGCGGCGGGTCCGCTTCCTTTCGCTGCACGTACAGCGGACGCCCACTGCCGTACTCGTCCCGGGGCTTTCAGCTTGACCACGTCATTCCTTGGGCGTTCGTGGCTCACGACCGGATGTGGAACCTGGTCCCCGTCCATCCGGACGTTCACAAGACCAAGGGCACCAAGCTACCGGCCCGCGAGCTACTCCCCAAGGTTGCGCGGTTTCACTTCGACTTTGCAGACTGGCTGGCCCGAACTCGGCCGGGGAGCAAGTGGATTACTGAAGTGGAGAATGACGTCCTCCGCCAGAGACTGCGCGAAGTTGCCTCCCGAGAGGCCTTTGAGGCCAGGTATGTCCAAACGGTTGAAGCCCTCTCCAGAACGGCAGCTACCTACGGCTTCACCGGCAACTGGGTACCGAATGCGGAGGCCCGATAGTCTCAGTGGTCCCGGAAGAGGTGCCAAACACTTCTCACCAGGGTGAACGTAGTTCGAAGCCGGGCAGCTGGCGATCAAGCACCCGCATCCCCCATAGAGGTTTTACCTATTCGCGGCGGTTCATAGCGCTGATAGGCTGGCGGTATGAAACTGGTCCTCGGGGGCCTCACCGTTCGCAACGCCCTGATTGCGCTGGCTGTCCCGCTGTTCCTGTTTGCCTGCGCATCTACGGGAAGTGCGCCGTCCACGGGGGATGGTGCTGCGTCCTTTGCTGGCGATCCTGAGATCTTCCCCCCGCCAACCGGGCGGGAGGAGGCGCTGCTCCGCAGAGTCAGGCCCCACCCGGACTTCTCCCTGGCCAACTACGGACCTCCGGTTGATGGGGATGTTGAGGATGTCTTCCGCCGGGGTGCCACCTACTACTTCCAGGAAGGCTATACCTGGGCGGCGGTGCTTATGGTTCACGCTGTACGGGTAGCCGCCGCAGAGGGCACCGCGCTCACTGCCCGCCAGTTTGACCAGCTTCTGCTGTGGAGGGCCTACGCCCTTGCCGACAATGGCGAGATGCCGGAAGCAATGAAGCTCTACGATTTCCGGCTTGAGGTCCTGCGTGACCAGAACAACTGGCAGTCCCGGGTCCCGGCGGGTCTGGTGGTGCTGGCGGAAACTGATCCACAAGTCCTGGCGGTGTACCAGGGGGTTGTGCTTCAGGACCGGTCTATCGGCCACACGGTGCTTGGTGACTATGATGCCGCTTGGGCGGACGCCCGGGAGTCTGTTGAGCTGTTCCTCCAGGGCGGCGACACCGAGGGTGCAGCCAGGACAACCCAGCTCTTCATTGGAAACATCGCGGGCTTTGAGCAGTACGAGCTGGGGATAGAGGCATTCAATCTCTTCCAGGAGTTCTACACACCCGGGCGGGACCTGCGGGTGTTCTTTGACGTGTACCGCCGCGGGGCTCAGGCATACGTGAACCTGGGTGATCTGCTCAACACCTACACCATTTATGAGCAGCTGATGTCTTTTGCTCGCCAGACCGGCTACCGGGATGAACTCACCAACGCGGACTTCCGCCTGTACCAGAACCGGCAGGCTGCTGTAGAGACTACTGTAACTCCGAAAGGCCTGATTGATGCTGCGCGCCTGGGCAACCCGGAGATGGTGGGTGTCCGTTTGGACGCCGGAGCTGAGCCAAACCTTGTCACCAATGACGGCATCACCGCGCTGGAACTGGCCCTAAGCAGCGGCAACCCGGAGATGATCAGCCTCCTGCGGCAAGCCGGAGCAGAGCGATGAACGTTTCCGAGGAAGCCCTGCAACGTTGCCCAGCTTACGAGATTGGTACCCCAAACACCGAGCACATAGTGGTTCCAGCCGAAGTGCTCGCCGTTCCCGAGATCACAGACAGCCAGAAGCTGGATGAACTTGTAGCTTCCATGCGCGCGTCCGGATGGGTGGGTGATCCGGTTGTGGCGCTACGGATGACCCAGGCTCATTGGCTTGTCCTTTCCGGCGTTTACCGAATCCACGCTGCACGGATCGCCGGCATTCCGGTTCCCCTTCTCAGCATCAGCTATCCGGTCTCCGGCGTGGACCTCGACCTGTCAAACCAGGGCCTTTGGGGCAACTTCGTGACATCCGACACCGACGATCAGCTTGCCGACGCTGCCGGCGTCCTCGTGGGACGACACGATCTGGATCCTGAGGTCTTCAGGGTCCTTGAGATCGAGCGAGACAAGCATGCTGAACAGCGTGCAAACGGCCGAGGGCAAGACAAAGTGCTGAACAACGTCGGCCCCCTCCGTGGCACGGGAGATTATCTGGACGTCTGAGATGCAAGCCGCTTCGGGTGATTCCATCTCACGGTTCTCTACTCTTCCGCCTGAGTCGGGGGTTTCGGGGGTTCCGGCAGAAGCGTTTCTGACCGCGGAGCCGGCAGCAGGCCGCCTCACAGATCGGGAAGACAGGAAGTTCTACGAAGTTGCCATGACCGGAACGGCGGACTTCCTGGTCACCCGGAACACCAAACACTTCCCCGGCGATCCTGTTGTTGTGCCTCCGTCAGGCTTTCTGGAACGCGATGCCGCTCACGGATCCACATCCGCGACCGCCGGGATGTAGGCGTACCCTCTCATCCACCACCGACCAGCTTGACCGGCGTGGGGGCGGAGCCTACCCTCCGGTTCATTAGTACCGCGCTTCCCCAAGAGTTGATCACCGCGCTCAGCGGTAGCCCCGCGCAGGTCTTCTGTCATGAGATTGTGATGGACGCCATTGACCTGTCCTTGGCGCTGGACCGCCACCTGTTGCTCTACGGCCTGGAAGGGTTGTTTATGCTTGAGAGCGCGGATGCAATGTGGCGGCTCCCGCCAACGCGGGTTGCATGGATTCCGGCCGGGACCCACATGACAGCAACAACCATCAGAGAGGTCCGGTGTACGTCACTGTTCTTCCAGCCCGGCTTTGCAGAGCCGCTTTCGGATGAATGCCGAATCTTTGACGCAAGCCCGGTTGTGCGGGAGATGATCATCCACGCAAGGCGATGGTCCACGGACAGCGGAAACATCGCCCGTGCGCACGGGGAGGACGTTGCCAGGTTCTTCCTCACGCTGCTGTACCTCTGCAAAGAGGAGTCCACCCAGCCCTACCAGCTGGCGCTACCGAAGGCCCGGACCCCGGAGACGGAGCGGGCCCTGGGCTACATTCGGGACAACCTGGCGGATCAACTCCGGCTGGAGGACGTTGCCGAGCACGCGGCAATGAGCCCACGGACCCTGCAGAGAAAACTGTCTGCTGAGATCCACATGAGCTGGGGGGATTTCCTGCGCCACGCGCGGATGCTCCGGGCAATGGAGCACCTTGCGCGTGGAAAGCAGGTGACAGAGACTACCTTTGAAGTGGGGTACACCGGTGTAGCGGCCTTCAGTACCGCCTTCCACCGCTTCACCGGCATGACCCCATCTGAATACATCGCCCAGTTCTGACTCTGAGGCGCTCTCAGATCCGTTCGTACCAATCCAGGATGTGATCAGCAACCTGCTCCCAGCCTGGCTCGCCGCAGGTGAAGTGGCTCCGTTCATCAAAGACTTTGACATCCACCCGGCTGTTAGGATCCCGATACTTGCCGGCAATCCGCTCCGTGAAGCGTGCGGGGAAGAGGTTGTCACTGCCCCCGCCAATGAAGAGCAGCGGGGCATGCGGGCTCCGGAAGTCCACCTTGGCAAAGGAATTCAGGATCAGGTCCCGGTTCACCTTGAAGCTCTCCGGAACAATGTTCGCCCGGTACGCGGCGTCCCGCTCGCTCTCCGGCAGGGTGTTGAAGAACGCGTTTTCGTACCAGGACTGCGGCCCAAGCCAGGTCTTTCCGGAAGAGAAGAATCCAAACGATGGAAGGACGGTCTTGAGCGTCTTCATGGGCACCGGGAACACGTTCTTTGGCGGTGCACCGTTGACGCTCACCGCAGCGGCCACCTTGCCAGCTTCTGCAAGCTTCATTGCCACCACTCCAGCCATGCTGTGCCCCACCACCAGTGGGCGCTCCGGCAGGGTTTCAAGCAGCCGCTCAATGTTTTGGTAGACTTCCACAAACCCCGTGTCTCCCAGGGCAGGATCCACCCTGGCCCGGAGGTCCGCCGGGTTTCCGCCGTGCCCCGGGTTTGCCGGGGTGTGAACGATGTAGCCCCGGCTTTCATAGCGGGCCTTCCACTGTGCCCAGGCGACGTTGTTCACGAAATTGCCGTGTACAAGAACGATGTGCTTTGCTGTTGCCATAACCTTTGCAGCTCCTTTTCTGCGTTTTGCCGGGTCACTCAACCCAACGATGCAAAGGTAGACCCGCCCGCAAAAGCAAGCTTTCGGCTAGATGACAATGTCTTTCGCGCAGGTGACAAGTGCGGCGGGAAGCTTCCGTCACGGGTGACGGCGGGCGACTCCGGGAATTCATTTGTGTGGGGCGTGGCTGTAGACCGAATGACGCAAGCGCTTACGGCCTCTACACTTTGAGCGCAATGCCCACAACTGCCTTTGGCCTGAAGCAGTTCGGCCAGATTGCTTCCGCGTCGCTGGAGTTTGGTGACCTTGGAACTCCCCTGAATCAGTAGACACCTGATAGTCTCGAGAGGAGACGTTCCGCGGGATGTCACAAGGTCAAAGGCGCTCGCCGCCAAGGCAAACTCGGTGAGATGCTCAAGCTCCTGCTTCTCAAGCACAAGGACCATCGCCTCCAACCTCACGCGGCTGCGTTCAAGGAGTGCGTCCAGCTCTCTCCAAGGGCGCTGAACTCCAGTTGTGAGCCAAGGAATCGCCAGAATTGCCACAAGCAGGAGGCACACGCGGGCAATTCTCCTACTGAAGGTCACGGGTCTTTTCCCCGGGAGTACCGTCTTCTCCGCACCTCCGCAATCCAGAGCTTCGGCTTTCGGTCCGCATACTCGGCGGACCCCATACCGGCCGCACGAAAAGCAACATTCAACCTTTACATTGTCGACACAGTGCAGCAAACTCTGGGATGGTTCAACTGCCTGTGGGGGCCGTCTGGAATGGCCGCCCGCACCCAAAGGAGGAAGGCATGAAGCAGATTACGGTCAAGCGGCTGTTGGTGCTTGCACTTGCGCTGTTCGTTTTGCCGGTGGCAATGCTCACCGCAGGAGGTGGAGCGGAGCCGGCGGATGAGGATCTGGTGACCCTCAACTGGGCGGTATCCACAAGCCCGGATACGCTCTTTGCACCAACCTATTTCAACTCGCCCATTGGCTCGGGAATCATGGGATTGATCTATGACAATCTCCTGGTCTACACGGGTGACAACGAGCTGGTTGAAAGCCTTGCGGTGTCCTGGGAGGCGACAAGCCCCACCACCTACCGCTACACACTGCGGGAAGGCGTGCGCTTCTCCGACGGAAGCCCGGTGACGGTAGAAGACGTTGCCTTCTCTTTCACGCTGCACAACAACCCGGATCTGGGTTCACGGCAGGCCTTCCTCTTTGAGGATGTTGTCTCTGTGACCACCGAGGGCAATGACGTGATCATTGAGCTCTCGGAGCCGGACTCCAGCTGGAAGTTCATTCCCTCCCACATGGGCGCCTACATTGTGAAGCGCTCTCACGTGGAAGCAAACTTTGACTCCTATGGAACGCCGGAGACCCTCCCGATTGGTTCCGGTCCCTACATGGTGGAGGAGTTTGTGCCGGACTCTCACGTTCTGTTGGTGCGGAACCCCAACTACTGGGGCGATCCCCCGGAGTTTGACCAGATTCGCTTCCCCGTAATTCCGGACGATCAGACCCGGCTGCTGGCAATGCGTTCTGGTGACATTGACGGAACCTTCAACGTTCCCTCCGGCGCACTTTCGGAATGGGAAGCGGCCTCCGAGGTCATCACTGCCACCGCCTTCATCTTCCGTGGCTTGACCATTGATACCGAAGATGCGCCCTTTGATGACATCCACGTTCGCCGGGCTCTGTACTACGCAACGGATCGTGAGAGCATTGTAGCCGGCCTGTTCCCTGGAACTGCGGTTGCAGCCACCACCCTGGATCCCCCGCAGATGTTTGAAGGTGTTCTGTCCGACAGCGAGGTTCGGCAGGGATACTCGGACCTGGAAGTGTTTGAGTTCAACCTGGAGCGCGCACGCCAGGAACTTGCAATGTCCTCCGTCCCGAACGGGTTCTCCATGACCATCAACGTTCCCGACGGTTCTCAGGCGGCTATTGACATCACCCAGGCCGTTCAGGAGACGTGGGGCGAGATTGGAGTTGATGTTGAGCTCAACCTGATGCCCGGCGGACCCCGCTTCCAGCTGATCCTGGACCATGGTCCAAGCCTGGGAGTGCAGATTATCGGAAACCTTCCGGACGTTCCGGATCCGGCAATCCTGCCCTACCAGTACTATCACAGCTCTCAGGCGGCCCGGAACGGGAACAACTCGTCCAAGATTAAGGATGACGAGATTGATGCACTGCTGGACGCTGCGCTGACCGCAACCGAGCCGGTGGAGTCTGCCCGGTTTGCGCTGGAGGCACAGATTCTGGCGTCAGAGCAGGTGCCCATCATCCCGATTCTGTGGTCAGACTTCATCTTTGCCGTGCGTGAAGGCTGGTCCATGGACGCAGTCAACGGCTCAAGCGTGTCCAACGGGTTTGTGCGCGCAATCAATACTCGGTAGCACTGCTGCCTGAGGCGCACTGACAACGATACTTCTTGAACGGTTCGCCCTCCTCCCAACGGGGGAGGGCGCTCTGTTCCTGACGGTATCTGGGCGTGCTGAGCCTCTGAGCAGGACAGGGACTGTGACGCATGCAAAGTAAAGGACTAACCAGATTCATCCTCCGGCGCCTGGCCATTATGGTGCCGATTGTTTTGCTGATGACGCTGGCGGTGTTTCTGTTGTCATCACTGGTGCCCGGGGGAGCGGTTGCCGCGCTCCTGGAAGGCCGTCCGACCAGCCAGGCGCAGGTGGAATTGCTCACCGCTCGGTATGGTCTGGACCGGCCCCTGCACGAGCAGTATCTGGGCTGGCTGTCAGGAATCTTTCGGGGCGATCTGGGACGCTCATTCCGCACCAGTCAGCTGGTGACGGATATGGTGCTGGAGCGGATTGGCATCACCGTGTGGTTGAATGTGGTTGGGCTTGTACTTGCGGTGTCCATTGGAATTCCGCTGGGGGTGCTTGCGGCGCTCAATCGGGGGAGCCGGCTGGACCGGCTTGTCGTCGGGCTGGGCATCTTTGGGAGCAGTTCCCCGGCGTTCTTTGTCTCTATCTTTTTCTTGTGGCTGTTTGCGCAGAACCTTGGGTGGTTCCCGCTCTTTGGCGCGGGCGGCCCGGATCTTGCCAGCCGCCTGTGGCACCTCACGCTCCCCGGGATTGTTATGGCCATTGCTCCCACTGGCCTGATCATGAAGGTGACCAGAGCGTCCATGCTGGATGAGATTGACCAGGACTACGTGTCATTCGGCCGGGCCCGAGGGTTGAGCGAGCGCCGGGTAATCATGCGCTATGGACTGCGCAACGCCCTGATTCCCGTCCTTACTGCGGCGGGCCTGGTGTTCGTTGGACTCCTGACCGGTACCGTGTTTGTGGAGCGGGTCTTTGGGCTTCCCGGGCTGGGCAACATGCTGGTACAGGCGGTGATCACGTCAGACCTGCCGGTGATTCAGGGGCTCACCCTGATCATTGGAACCTGGATCATTGTTGCCAATCTCCTTGTAGACCTGACCTACGCGCTGGTTGATCCACGGATCACCTTTGACAAGGCCAAGTAAGACAGAACTGAGGTAGGGATGCTGACGACCGACACCAGGCGAGCCAAGACAGGACTGTGGCGCGGGCAGCGGCCGCCCATCAGCGTGATGATAGCTATGGGCTTTGTTGCCATGATTCTCATTGTGGGCTTCTTCGGCGAACCCTTCGCCCGGGAAGCCGCAAGACAGGATCTGACGGCGGTGTCCCAGGCCCCCTCCGCGGAGCACTGGCTTGGAACAGATCGCTTCGGTCGGGATGTCCTGGCGCGCCTGATCATTGGCACCCGAACGGCATTGCTAGGCCCATTCCTTGTTGCCGGAAGTGGGTTGATCTTCTCCGCCTTGCTGGGTATCACGGCTGGATACCTGGGCGGGTGGGTAGATCAGCTCATCATGCGCTGGGTTGACTTCATGATTGCCCTACCCGGACTGCTCGTTACAATTGTGATTGTCAGTGTTGTGGGTGGTGGCTACGGCATTGCCATAGTGGTCCTGTCCATCTTCAACATGCAGGGGGATATCCGCATCATCCGGGGCGCTGCGCTGGAGCAGAAGCCTCTGCCTTACGTGGAGTCCCTCCAGTCGCTCGGCTTCTCCCGCTCCCGGATCATGTTCCGTCACATTGCACCAAACGTGCTCCCGCTCCTGGTTGCCGACTTTGCCATTGACTTCTCACTGTCCCTTGTGGCGCTAGCCGGTCTCAGCTTCCTTGGGCTGGGTTCTCAGCCGGGCTCCGCAGAATGGGGTGCCATGCTTGCGGAGAACCAGAGCATCATTTTTTCCAATGCGGCA
This sequence comes from uncultured Spirochaetaceae bacterium, assembly GCA_964591085.1. Classification (GTDB taxonomy): domain Bacteria; phylum Spirochaetota; class Spirochaetia; order DSM-27196; family CAZPXH01; genus CAZPXH01. Next base: position 21,574 of record CAZPXH010000020.1, read on the forward strand.
GCCACCCTCGGACCAGGATTTGCCATAGTCCTGCTGGCGGTGGCCGTCCACCTCGTCGGAGACTGGCTGTACGACAGGTACAGCGCGCCGGCCAGGCTGGTCTGACCATGGTGCATCCGGCAGAACCCCTGCTGAGCGTAGAGTCCCTGACTGTGATACACCGCACGCCACTGGGTGACAATTCCATCCTGACCGATATCTCGGTGTCCCTGAACAAGGGCGAGTCCATTGCTCTTGTAGGCGAATCAGGAAGCGGAAAGTCCATGCTTAGCAAGGCGATTGTTGGTCTGCTGCCACCTGGTGTGCTGGCAACCACGGGTTCCATCCGCTACAAGGGCACGGACATTCAGACGCTGGACCGCAGGCAGCGTGCGGGTTTCCGCGGCGGAAAGATCACCCTGCTGTTCCAGGATCCCTTCACCACGCTCAATCCCCTGCTCCGTTCAGGAGACCACATCATTGAAGGTCTGGAGCTGTCCGCAGGCAGAAAGCTGGGAAGTGCAGAAGCCCGTGCAGAGGCAATCCGGCGCCTTGCAGAGGTGCAGATCACCGATGAGCGGGTTGTTGACCGTTATCCCTTCCAGCTTTCCGGAGGTATGCGCCAGCGTGTTGCGCTGGCGGCGGCCCTGGCGCGTGATCCGGAACTGCTCATTGCGGATGAGCCGTCTACCGCACTGGACGTCACTACCCAGGCGGAGATCCTGCAGCTCATCAAGGAGACTCAGCGGGCGCGTCAGATGGGGCTGATCTTCATTAGCCATGATCTCCGCGTTGCGTTCTCCGTGTGTGACAGGGTCTACGTCTTGTACGGCGGGTCCATCATGGAAACCGGGCCAACCTCCAGTCTGCTAGACACACCCCAGCATCCCTACACCCATGGACTCATGCTGTCGGAGCCAACAGCAACCGGGAGGCAGGCAGACCTGTATTCCATTGAGGGCTCCGTCCCCCGCCCGGATGATGTGCGTGACAAGTGTTCCTTTGCGGACCGGTGCCGCTGGGCGCGCCCGGAGTGCAATGCATCCAAGCCGCCGCTGATGCCGAAAGCCGACAGCGTGCAGACACGATGCATCCGCATTGATTCCATCCACATGGAGATGCAGGAGGAACGCCTGGCGGTAAAGGCAATGAGCGAGCCCCGCAGCCTGTCAGAAGCTGTTCCGGTGATTGCGTCGGTACGGGACCTGGAAAAGGTCTTTGATGTGGGCCGAGGTGAGACCGTTGCTGCTCTGCGCGGCGTGTCATTTGATATTCGCAAGGGCGAGTCTGTCGGTCTTGTTGGAGAATCCGGGTCCGGCAAGACAACGGCTGCCCGCTGTCTGGTTGGCCTGGAAACGCCGAGCGCGGGTTCCATTTCCCTCTATCCAGACGGGAGTGAAGCACCGATTGGCCCGGGCGACCGAGCCGCACGTCGGTTTGTGCAGATTGTGTTCCAGGACCCCTATTCCTCCCTGAATCCGCGGCAGAGCGTCGGCTCTGCCCTCTCCGAGCCGCTGCGACTGATGGGCCGGACCCCGGCGGAGGCGCAGGAGGAGGCGGTACAGTTACTTGAGACCGTGGGCCTGCCCTCTGCCTACATGAGCCGCAGGCCGGATGCGCTTTCCGGTGGCGAGCGCCAGCGCGTTGCCATTGCCCGGGCGCTTTCGGTGAAGCCGGATCTTCTGGTATGCGATGAGCCGGTTTCCGCGCTGGACGTCTCCGTTCAGGCCCAGGTGCTGAAGCTGTTCCGGGATCTGCGCGAGCGGTTTGGCGTGAGCCTGCTCTTCATCACCCATGACATGGCGGTGGTCCGGCAGGTGGCGGACTCCGTACACATCCTCTACGAGGGTCAGGTTGTGGAGTCCGGCCCGGTGGACCAGGTGCTGGACAATCCGCAGGATGACTATACCATTCGGCTTATCGCCTCCATTCCCGGTGAAGGCGAACGGATCCCAAGCTGAGTTCGGGACAGCCTGCGGGGGTCAGCAAGAGGTGAAGGCCTACTTCCTTGACGGTGCCAGGACATTCGTTCGCCGAGAGGTTCCCGCCCCGGATCCTGGTCCCGGGGAAGCTCTGGTGCGGGTGCAGCGCGCCGGGGTCTGCGGGTCTGATATTGAGTACTACCTGCATTATCGCATTGGGCCCTTTGTCCCGCGGGCTCCGCTGGTGCTTGGCCATGAGTTTGCCGGAGAGGTCATTGCCCACGGAAAAGGGGTCAACTCGCCGGCACTTGGCAGCCGGGTTGGCATAGATCCATCCATACCGTGCAGGCGCTGCCGTTTCTGCCGTGCCGGACGGCACAACCTTTGCCAGCAACTCCGCTTTATTGGTACCGCGGCCACCTATCCCCACATTGGGGGCGGATTTGGTGAGTACGTCGCGCTCCCGGCAGAGAACTGCCATCTCATCCCTGACCCTGTCTCATGGGCGGAAGGCACGTGCCTGGAACCCCTGGCCGTGGCCGTTCACGCGGCTTCCCGCCCACAGCGCCTCTCCGGGCTGCGAGTACTGATTGCCGGCGGTGGAACCATTGGCCAGTTTCTGGCGCTCACCGCGCGCGCATTTGGCGCGGTGACCGTGGCGGTCAGTGACCCGCAAGCGGCGCGGCGTGACTTTGCGCTGGCTCAGGGCGCTGACTACGCGCTTGATCCAGGAGATCCTGAGGGCATGGCTGAAGTCACGGAGAGCGCCGGGCCATTCCACGTTCTCTTTGAGGCCTCCGGAGCGCCGGCGTCCGTGGCCCAGGCCCTGGATCTGGTTGACCGCGGGGGCACCGTAGTGCAGGTGGGGAGCATTCCCAGCCCCGTAGAGCTTCCGGTCAACCGGATCATGACGCAGGAGCTGACAGTGATGGGATCCTTCCGATACGCGGACGTGTTCCCCGCAACAATGCAGTTGATTGCCAGCAGAAGAGTAGACGTACGGCCGCTCGTGACCGGGACCTATCCGTTTGCGGAGATTCCCCAGGCGCTGGCAACTGCAGCTGAGCGTTCCCACCACATCAAGGTGCAGATAGCGGTATCAGACGCCGAGGCTGCCGAGGCAGCGGTGTGAGTGGAAACGAGGGAGGACGGCAGATGGTCCGTGTAGGCATGGTGATTGGCATTCGCCCGGAGCGCCTTGGCGAGTATCGAGATTTGCACGCAGACAACCATCCGGGCGTTCGGGATTTGCTTGCTGCAGCCGGAATCAGGAACTTTTCCATCTTCCTGGTAGAGATGCCGGACGCCCAACACTACCTCTTTGGCTACTACGAGTATACAGGGTCCGACTACCAGGCGGACATGGAGCGCTTGTCCGGGGAACCGCGCAATCAGCAGTGGATAGCAATGACGGCACCCATGCAGATACCGCTACCGGGGGAGTCTGAGTGGCGGCACCTGGAACAGGTGTACTACAACCCGTAGAAGCGGGCACAAGTCCCGCCCAGAACCATGTCCCGCTCTGAGCTGCTGAGGCTTCCGGCCCAGTTGATGACCACGGACATGACCTGTTGGTAGCTTCCGGCGAGGGTACAGACCGGCCAGTCCGAGCCGATCATGAGACGCTCCGGCCCAAAACACTCCAGGCAGATGTCCAGGTAAGGCGTGAGGTCTTCTGCCCCCCAGGAGGTCCAGGACGCTTCCGTGACCATACCGGACAGCTTGCACCATACGTTCGGGCGCCGTGAGAGCTCCCGCATTCCCGCTTCCCAGGGCTCGCGCTCACCACTCCGGATGGCCGGCTTGGCAATATGGTCAATCACAAAGGGTTGGTGCGGGTAGTGGTCCACCAGACGGAGCGCCGGGTCCAGATGTGGTGGCCTAAGGAGGAGGTCATAGGTGAGCTTGAAGCGCGCCAGCTCTCCCACCGCCCGAAGGTGTGTGGGACTGACGGCGTAGTCCGGATCCGGCATGTCGTGGATCAGTTCCCTGACACCCTTGAGGCGGGGATTGTCCGCGTAGCGTTCCAGCCGGCTCGGCAGATCCGCATGGGTGAAGTCCACCCAGCCCACAACTCCCAGGATCCAGCTGTGCACCCGCGCCAGCGCCAGCAGGTACTCCGTTTCCGTCTCCATCTGGCGCGCCTGAACTGCAACACTTCCAGTGAAGCCAATCGCGTCCAACTGAGGCCGGAGCTCTGAGGGTCCATAGTCCCTTTTCAGGGTCTGCATTTCTGGCCCCATCCACACATAGTCCGTGGGGTTGTAGCCCCAGAAGTGCTGATGTGCATCAATCCGCAGCACCGTGGATTTCCCTTCACTCATCCGGAGGCCCACTGGACGTTCATCACCGGTTCCAGGATCTGCTGCACCTCGGCAACCAGACCAAAGTCGCAGGGCTCCTCCAGCCACGCCAGGTTGCGCTCCACTGAGGCCGGACTTGCGGAGCTGAACAGGGTGGTGGCGGTCAGGTCCTGCTGGGTTGCGTACTGGAATGCAAGGCGGGCAATGCTTACTCCGCGCCCGGAGCAGAACTCTGCAGCCTGACGGAAGTACGCTCGCTGTTGGGGGCTTGCCGGATGCCAGTCCGCTGGTCCTCTTTCCGTCAGGAGGCCCATTCCAAAGGGAGATGCACTCACAAGACCAACATTCTTCTGCCGTGCCAGGGGAACGAGCTCGTAGACGCGGATGTCATTCAGGCAGAGGTGATTGTGAACCAGGAGCGCGTCCGGGTCTGTCTCCACAAGCATTCGTTTCCACAGGGGCATGGAGTAGATTCCGCCGCCGAGGTTCCCGATCCTGCCTTCCTCCTTCAGCTCCATCAGCGTCTGATAGCCTTCTGTGAGGGCCTGGTCCGCGAGAATTCCGTCCTGGTACTCAAAGTCGTGGAGGTACACAATGTCCAGGTAGTCCACGCCAAGCCGCTCCATGCTCTCCGCTACCGAGCTGCGGATGCGCTTGGCGGAGTAGTCCAGCGTGTCCTGTCCGTACGCTCCCGGTGCTGTGTACTTGCCAACCTTGGTTGAGAGCGTGTAGCGGGAGCGGTCAACTCCCCGCAGTGCCTTACCAAGGACCTGCTCCGCAACCGTGGCGCCATAGGCCGGGGCAACATCAAAGTAGGTAATGCCCCCGGCAAGTGCCGCGTGAACGGCGGATATCGCGTCTTTCTCTTCTACGCTGCGGAACACGCCGCCGAGGGAGGACGCCCCGAGTCCAAGCTGGGACACCTGCAGGCCAGTCTTTCCCAGGGTGTTGTACACCATTGCTAACCTCCTATAACTCTGCCGAAACGGTAGGGCGCCCAGCCCGGAACTTCTGAATCAGTTCCTGGTACTCCCGGATCAGATCTCCTCGGCGGTGATACAGATTCTCCAGCTCTCCGGGATCCTCTGCCAGATTGTACAGCTGGCCGTCGGAGCCGGGTGAGGGGAAGGTTCCGGCCGGCGGTGGCCACCCACCCGAGCCACCGGATTCACTGATCAGCTTGCTGTCACCCACGCGCAGGGCAAAGACGCCAAAGCCCGAGTGATGCACCAGAACCCGCCGTTGCGCCTCTGTCCCCGGTGGACGCGGGTTGGGACCCAGCCACTCCCGGAACCCCGGGTAGCCGGAGAGATCTGCCGAATCCTCCGGCCGGGCGCGAGAACCTTGCGAAGACCCGGGGGTAGCAACGGGGTCCGCGTGGACCGGGCGGGTCAACACATCCAGGGTGGCAAACAGGTCTGTCAGGCATGCGCTCTGCTCCACAATTGCGGGAGCATTGCCGGGGCCTGCCTGAGCTGGCGCAACCACAAAGGGAACCCGGTGACCGCCTTCCCAGATGTGTGCTTTGTACCCGCGGAAGCTTCCGCAAGAGGCGTGCCCGTACAGGCGGTATCCGTCCATGCCCTCGGACGCGGATACCCGGTCTCCGGGGAGGGCCCCGTTGTCACTCGTGACAATGACCACAGTGTTCTGCGCAGCGCCGGTCTCCCGCAGCGCCTCCAGGACCTGTCCAACCATCCAGTCAAAGAGCCAGACCAGGTCTCCGCGGTGGCCTGCCTTGCTCTGGCCTTGTGCAAACTCCGGGACGGTGAGCGCCAGACAGGGCTCATGGGGCGCGGAAGCAGCGAGGTACAGGAAGAAGGGCTGCGCTCCGTCGGCCAGGTTCCGGATACGCGAGACGGCCTCCCGGGTGAACGTAGGATCGGCGTCACGATGCTGCCAGGACGGGGAATGCATGCCCCCCCTCCCAGTGAAGTGAATCCGATCCCGGAATTCCGTTGGAGCCTCTACAAACCGGTCCTGCGAGATAAACGCAAAAGGCGGCTGGGCAGTAGGGCAACCCGCGGTCCCAAAGAAGCTGTCAAACCCCCGCTCAATCGGGCCCCCCGTGACAGGAGCGCCAAAGTCAATCTTCTGCTCCAGGGCAAAGTCTTCACTCTTCCAGGGAAGCGGAGACTCAAGATCAATGTGCTGACCGCTTTTGGGGCGAAAGTTCATACCCAAGTGCCACTTTCCTACGCAGGCAGTGTGGTAGCCCCGATCCCTCAGCATTCCGGGCAGGGTAGGAAGATCCGCGGCAATGAGCGGCGGTTCGTAGCCGTACAGCACACCGTAGGGAAGGCGAGACCGCCACGCGTAGCGCCCGGTCAACATTCCGTAACGGGAAGGGGTGCACACCGCAGACGGGGTGTGCATGTCCGTCCAGCGCGCGCCGCGGCGGGCCAACGAGTCTATGTTTGGCGTGGGAATTCTAGACTCCGGGTTGTAGCAGCTGAGGTCCCCGAATCCCAGATCGTCTGCAACAATGAGCACCACGTTGGGACGGCGCGCGCGGCCTTGCTCGCTCATTTCCCGCCATCCAGCGCCTGGGCCCCGGTGTTCAGCAAGGTCACGTGGATGTAGTAGGGGGCCATTGTTCGCTCGTCCCGGTCATGCAGAGAGGCGTAGAGCTCTGCGGGCCCGGAATCCAGATCAATATCAAAGGCAACCGCGCGGTCATCTGCCGTGACCTCCCGATACAGCACCTGCCCGCCAATCTCCAGCCTGGCCCACTCCACTGCAACGGCGCTTCCCCCGGTGTACATGACTTGGAAGCGCTCCTCCACTGCATCCTTCCGCCAGGAGACGTCATCTCCCGCAATTCCATCGGTGATGCTGTGCGTGGTCTCCTGTGGCCAGCGCCTGAGCTCCACTCGGTAGCGTCCCCGTTTCCGAACGTCCACCGCCCAGTAGCCGCTGCACGCGTATGCTTGACGCACATGTCGTTGATTCCACGCGGTGTCGCCGGACTCATTTCGGATGTCGTGCGTTGTCAGCATCACTGTCTCTTCTGTTCCGCCAAGCTCTACCGGCGTGTCCAGGTGAAACTGCTCCGACACAAGCTCCCACCACTGCTCATACCCGGCCCGGAGCTCCAGCACCAGCTTCGGATGTTGGGCCGCAATGTCGGTACGCTGCGCCGGATCAGAGTCCAGGTTGTACAGCTCCTTGGCGTGCACCAGCCGCCACGGACCTTTCATGGAGCAGCTGTTGCGCCACTTTACCGGCCGGGCGACGCGCTGGGTGTCAGTGACAACAGTCCGCTCCGCAAGCGCGGCGTGGTTTGCCGGGTCCCCCCTTAGGAGCGGAACCAGACTTGTTCCGTGGAAACTGTGCCCTTGGGGAACCTCTACCCCGCAGAGATCCAGGACGGTTGGCATCAGGTCTATGTAGGACGTCAACTCCAGGATATCCCGGCCGTGTTGCAGGCCACTGTGAGGGGCACGGAGGAAGAAGGGAACTCGATGTCCCCCTTCATAGGGCGAACCCTTCTGCCCACGCATCCCAGCGTTGTAGCTGCCCTGACCTTCCTGCGGGAATCCCGAGGGATCCAGATCAACCCCCATCGCCGTGCCGTTGTCTGTCATGAACATAAGGACGGTGTTGTCTTCAATCTCCATGTCCCGCAGTGCGGCCCGCAACAAACCAAAGTTCTCATCTATGTTGGTGATCATCCCGTAGAAGCCTGCCCGGGAGGTGTTTGCGGTAACATCACGGTAGCGGTCCCGATAGCGTGGCTCCACGTTCCACGGTCCATGGGGAGCGTTCGGCGCGATGTAGCAGAAGAGTGGCCGTTCCCGGTTGCGCTCAATGAAGCTGATTGCCTCCCGGAAGAACACGTCTGTGCAGTAGCCCTGAAACTTCCGGGGTTTGCCGTTCACAAAGTAGGTGTCGTCAAAGTAGTCATTGCCCCAGTGGTCGGCTGTGTTACCGATGCCTCCACCGGCATGGTAGACGGTCTCGTTGAAGCCGCGTTCGTGCGGACGGAAGGGCGGAGAATCCCCCAGGTGCCACTTGCCGAAGTGGCCGGTGTGGTAACCCGCACCACGCAGGGCATCTGCAAGCGTCCACTCGTCCGCCCGCAGCAGTGAGCGCCCGCCCACGGTGTGCCAGACTCCGGCAGAGTTGCAGTAGCGGCCCGTGAGCAGGCCCGCCCGGGTTGGCGCGCAGGTGGTGCCCACGTGGAAGTCCGTCAATCGAATGGACTCCCCGTGGAAGCGGTCAATCCATGGAGTCTGAAGGTGCCGGTTTCCCAGACATGCCAGGTCCCCGTACCCCTGGTCGTCCGTCAGGACCAGCACAACGTTTGGTTGCCGTGTCATTCGCATGCCCCTGATTTGATACCGTTTTCCGGCTTCGGCCTGAACCACCACACCTTGTGATCACCGGCCCGTAATTGACAGCTGGTCCACCTTGGCGTAGATTTTGGAGGCACGGCACTTTTTATGAGCAAGCTCTCACTATTCATTGAAAGCGACATCAAAGCTCGGATTGAAACTGGACAGGAACTGCCCGCCGCGCTCTCCCTCCCCGCCTTGTCCCGCCACTATGGCGTAAGCATCACTCCGGTCCGCCAGGCACTGCAAGCGCTGGAACAGCAGGGCTTTCTGTCGCGACTGGCCAACCGC
>CAZPXH010000020.1:30505-35596 GCA_964591085.1 uncultured Spirochaetaceae bacterium
AACCTGGACGCGTACCTTACGGTTCGCGAATCCCTGGAACTGCTTGCCCTGGAACTTGCCCATCCGAGAATTCAGCCGGAGGAACTGCAGCGGATCCTTGAAGAGGAGTCGCACGCGCACGACTTTGCGCTGCATCAGTACCTTATAATCTGTTCCGGGAACCGCTACATACGGGAGTTCTTCCGTCAGGACGTGGCGCGGTACTACACCAAGCTGCTGCACTTTGCCGCGCCCGAGGCCGCCGTGGTGGACGAAATGACCGCCCAGCACAAGAGCATTCTGCGGGTCCTTCTGGCCGAGGATTGGGAGCGGGCGGGTTCCGAGCTTTCGCGGCATATCAGGGTTCAACGGTCCGTCCTTGCAAAGCTGCTGCATCCCTCTGCCCGGGCCCGCATTGCAGCTCAGGTCAACGTGTAGCGTTCAACCAATTCCTGGTTCAACTCCACCCCCAGGCCGGGTCCGTTCGGGACGTCCATACAGCCGTCCTCTGCAAGCGGTAGGGCGAATATGGAATCCTGCGGGGCGGCGCAGAGGCTGTGATGCAGCAGGAGCTCCGTGAACTCCACCGCATCCGGAGCCCCGCCTGTGGCTGCAGCAATCTGCAGCTTAGCGGCAATCTTGGGTCCCAGCCCGTACGCGGTCCCAAACACCACCCGCAGGCCCGCGGCCTCTGCGACTGCACTGATCTTCTTGGCGCTGACTAGTCCACCAGCTTTGGCAATCTTGATGTTGATCACATCTGCGGCTCCGCGCCGCACAACCTGCATGGCGTCATGTACGCTGTACACGCTCTCGTCGGCTTCAATGAGGGTGCCAACGGACGACCGAACCTCTGCCATTCCGTCCAGGTCCCATGCCGCAACCGGCTGCTCCAGCAGATCCAACCCGACTCCAGCGTCCTCCGCCAGCCGGCACAGGCGGATCGCTTCCTTGACCGAGTAGCCCTGATTGGCGTCAGCACGCAGTACCGCCCCCGGACCCAGGGACTCCCGCATGGCAATCAGGCGCTCCAGATCCCGTTCCGGGACTCCGCCGATCTTGGCCTTGAAGGACACGACATTCTGGTCCATGCACTCGGCAGCAAATGCGGCCATGCCGTCCGGCGGTCCGCCGGCAATTTCAACGCATACCTGGATCCGCGTCTGCGACATTCCGCCAAGCAGGGTGCCCGCCGGCACTCCCAGGGCCTTCCCGACGCAATCATGCAGAGCCAGGTCAATGCCGGACTTTGCGCAACTGTTGCCCCGGAAATCCACAAGGCCCATGAGCCGTTCCCGCTGGAAGGGATCCTCTCCAATCAGACGGGGTGCAAGGTGCTGCTCTATCGCGCTCTGCACCTCTTCCAGGGGCTCGCCAAAGAATCCGATGTCCGTTGCCGCTTCCCCAATGCCGGAGACCCCTTCATCCGTGTGGATGTAGACCAGCACGTACTCAAGGACCGGTTCCGGTCTGGCCTTGGTGATCCGCCCGAGGCGATACCACTCGCGCTTGGTGCCCGCACCCTCGGTGGAGTACGGCGGCAGAGGAATTGGGATGCGGATTGCCCTGGTGGTGATCTTGGTGATTTTCACTGCCGGTGCTCTATCGCCAGTCGGGAGGAATGAGATCTGCCGCGTGCTGGGGGAAGGCCGCAAGCAGTGCGATTGTTGCTTCCACATCCCGCATGTCACACATCTGAACCGTGGAATGCATGTAGCGTGTCGGAGCTCCGATGGTGGTTGCTTTTGCTCCAAGGCCCGTGCGCTGGACGATTGATGCGTCGGTTCCGCCGCCGAGCTGGCGCTGGTACGGGATGCCGTGGGTCTCGCAGGTAGCGTACAGCGCCCGCAACAGCTCCGGGTCTCCAATGGTGCGCTTGTCCATCACGTAGATCCCGGTGCCGCCGCCCATCTGGCACTGTTCCTGGTATGAAGCTGCAAAGGGAATGTCCGCGGGCAAGGCCCCGTCGATAGCCACGCAGATATCAGCCTCAATAGCGTGGGCCGCCGTAGGAATGCCACGAGTTCCAACTTCTTCCTGGACCGTGCTCACAGCATACACGTCAACCGTGGGATCCTTGATGCGGCGGAAGCCCTCAATCAGGCAGTAGACGCCGATCCGGTCGTCAAAATTTCGCCCGGTGACAACCGTGTTATTGAGAACCTCAAACTCCTTGGACAAGGAGACCACGTCCCCGATGTTGACGCGGGACTGGATATCCGGTCCGGAGAGTCCGGTGTCAATAAAGAGCTCCTCCAGCGGAATCACCCGCTGCAGATCGGCATCGCTCGCCAGCCAGCGCGGCTGGGGCGCAATCACTCCCTGCAGCGGCCCGCCCTCACCCGCAGTCGCGTGAATTGTAACGCGCTGGCTTGGCAGGGTGCGGGCGTCAAAGCCACCAACGGGGTGGAAGTGGAGGAAACCGCGCTCGTCAATGTGGCTCACCATGAACCCGATCTCATCAATGTGCGCTGCGTACAGCAGTTTGCGCGGCTTGCCGGCTCCGGCTTTTGCACGCTTGACAGCAATGAGGTTACCGAGGCGATCGGTCCACACCTCGTCCGCCAGCGCTCCAAGTTCCTCCCGAACAATACTCTGGGCGGGTGTTTCATAGCCGGAGACCCCCGGCGTGTTTGAAAGCTCTCGAAGCAGTTCCACCTTGCACCTCCGCCAATTGCGTCACGGTACGGTCGGGTCTATACTTTGTCAACAGTATAAAGTCTTACCTTCCCAGTTCGGAACGCGAGGAGAGTGCAGCATGCGAATCGACGGGATCTTTGTCCCGGTAATTACCCCATTCAAGGCAGACCATTCGGTTGATGAGCCCGCCTACGCGGAGATGATTGAGCACCTGGTTCACGTTGGCGTCCACGGGCTTTGTGTGGGGGGCACAACCGGGGAAAGCTACGCGATGAGTTCTGACGAACGCGTCCGCCAGTTTGTGTTTGCACAGGAGGTCATCAACGGCCGCGTCCCATGGCTTGCCGGGGTGAACGACATCCGAACGGAAGAAGTGAGCGCGCTGAGCGTGGCGGCAAGGGCGGCTGGCGCCGACGGCCTGCTTCTTGCGGTACCGCCGTATTCAACGCCAGACCAGAAGGAGCTTGCCGCGCACGCCCTCCACGTAGACCGAGCTGCAGGTCAGGTGCCGATTGTACTGTACAACTATCCTGGGCGGTCGGGGGCCGAGTTTGGTGAGGAGTTTCTGAAGCGAGTCAGCCGAAGTTCAAGCTTCATTGGGATCAAAGAAAGCAGCGGGGATCTCGATCGAATTCACATGATAGCTCGCGAGTTCCCGCATCTTCAGCTGAGCTGCGGCGCAGATGATCAGGCGCTGGAGTTTTTTGTATGGGGAGCCCGGAGCTGGATCTGCGCGGCCGGGAATTTCCTTGCTGCAGAAACTATCTCGCTCTACGAGACCTGCGTGCTGCGCGAAGACTTTGTTCTTGGCAGGCGCATGATGAAGGCGCTCCTGCCGCTCATGACCGTGTTGGAACGTGGCGGGAAGTTTGTGCAGTGCGTGAAGCACGCCTGCAGCCTGGATGGACTCCCCGCTGGCGAGTCCGTGCGCCTCCCACTCCGCCCTATGAAGAAGGAGTTGAAGCGGGACCTGAGAGATGCTCTGAACACCGCACGAACCACAATCCGAGGCCTGATCCGGGAGGAGCTGACAGTCAATGAATGAGATCCTTAGCTACGAGGAATACAAGCAGATTGCGGCAGAGCTGACGCTGCCATCAAACGCCCACATGAACGGTAAGTATACTCCGGCGCGGAGCGGCAATACCTACCCCAGCTACAATCCCGCAACCGGTGCGCTCCTGGGCAACGTTGCGTCCTGCGCCGGGGAAGACGTGGACTACGCGGTCAAAAAGGCCCAGCAGGCATTCGAGTCCGGCCACTGGTCCCGACTGCCGCCGACTGAGCGGAAGCATTCCATGATCCGCCTGGTGAAACTGATGACCCGGCATAGACATCAGCTTGCGGTCATTGAAAGCCTGGAAAGCGGGAAACCAATCCGGGACGTCGCCACCATTGACGTCCCGGAGACCATTGAGTGTTTTGCCTGGTACGCGGAAGCCTGCGACAAGCTCTACGACCAGACCGCCCCCGCCAATGACGACAGTATAGCCTTGATAGTGCGGGAACCCGTTGGAGTTGCGGCCTGCATTGTGCCGTGGAACTTCCCCCTGCAGATGATGGCGTGGAAGGCGGCACCCGCGCTCGCCGCGGGAAACAGCGTGATCGTGAAACCATCCAGCGAAACCAGCATGAGTGCGCTCTACGTGGCCGAGCTGGCGGCCGAAGCCGGCATTCCTCCCGGTGTGTTCAACGTGGTTCCCGGACCGGGCTCGGTTGTTGGTGAGGCTATTGGGATGCATCCAGGAATCGGCGCTGTGAGTTTCACCGGTTCAACCAGTGTTGGCAGACGGGTGCTTGAGTTCTCTGCCCGGAGCAATCTCAAGCGCGTTGTTCTGGAGCTCGGCGGCAAGAACCCGGCAGTGGTCCTGGAAGACGCGGAGGAGATGGATCACGTTGCGGATGAGGTGATCCGGGCGGTCTTCTGGAACATGGGTGAAAACTGCACCTCAAACTCCCGCCTGATTGTGCACCGCAAGCATCATGAAGATCTGATCCCACGCCTTGTTCACAAGCTCAAGGAGTGGAAGATCGGGGACCCGCTTGATCCGCAGAACGCACTTGGAGCAATGGTCAGCCGTTCGCAGTATGAAGACGTGCTGCGCTACATCAAGGCAGGGAGCGCCGAAGGTGCCCGTCTCATCACTGGCGGGGAGCCGTTGAAGATTGGGGACGGCCTCTACATACCTCCGACCATCTTTGATGGTGTGACGCCCGAGATGACCATTGCCCGGGATGAGATCTTTGGACCGGTGCTTGCGGTCATGAACGTTTCATCAGACGAGCAGGCCGTGGAGCTTGCAAACGCAACCGAGTACGGGCTTCAGGCGTCCATCTTCTGTGCGCACGGCAAGAAGGCACTGCGCGCTGCCAGACAGATCAAGGCCGGTACGGTAACCATCAATTGCTACGGGGAAGGAGATATCTCCACACCATTTGGCGGATACAAGCTGTCCGGGTTTGGTGGGCGGG
>CAZPXH010000021.1:0-34182 GCA_964591085.1 uncultured Spirochaetaceae bacterium
GCAAGGAGCATCGTTGTAATAATGAATCTTTTCATGAGCTGATTTTACCCCCCCCCGCAGTCTTGTAAAGTCAATTTGTACTACAGAGACGGTTTCTCAGCAAAAGGCCGGTTAGCCTAGGTGAGGGGAGAACGCAGGTCGCAGGCGGCGAGGGCTGGCTTCCCCGCCGCCGGGGCACAAGAAAGACGCTGAGACCCTTCGTTGGATCTCAGCGCCATTTAGCAGGGGCAGGACTCCCGCGTCGTACCGCAAGCTCGCAGCGCGAGGATCGAAGCACCCGGGAGACGGGTCCGCCGTTGCCCTACCTGGCAGGACCGTTCCCAGGGCGTGCCATCGCGCTACAGGCCCCTCTGGGCTAGGCTCGTTGCATTGGCCCACAGTGTGGCTTGGCCCGTCGCTTGAAACATTTGGAGGGATACCCCGTATGCCTCGGGCTCTATCGAAGCTCTGACGGCCACGACGACTCTCTGATCGCCATTGAACGCCGACCAACTCTCAATGGCAACGGAACTAAAGGCGCCCGTTCCCGCTGAGGCCCTGGGCTGCTTTGCGGTCCAACGATGTGAAACGATGCTGTCAACTACCCACTTGCGCCCGTCCCACCGCTTGAACGCCGTTACGCTACCGTCCCAATACCCCCGGACGTTAACTGCAAAAAAGGTGTTCCTTACTTCAAGGTTGATAACAGTAGACGTGCTATAAAGATCATTCACAGTATACTGAACTCTTGTAGGCCCCGGGAAGGTTGGCGGTCCCGGGTCTGGTGCCGGGCTAGGCGCTTCACCTCCACCTCGTGCAAACGCAACTGATGGCAAAGCAAGGAAGACCACCGTCAACAAGACGAACAACAGTGTCCGGTTCCGAGTCACTGCCGTGTCCCCGGCGGTGCAGGCTCAAAGCCCTCATCGTCATATACGCTATCAAGGGTAATGATCTGCTCTACGGTCCCGTCATCGTGGACCACTTCTCTAACAGTACGGGTTGTTGAGATCGGCTCTACTTCCCTGACCTCGTACTCAATTCTGAAGAAGTCCAAGTCGACCGCACCGAATCCGTCCGTGTTCGCAGACTCCTGTGCGGCCGTGAGCCTATCGCTGCCCTCTGGAGTGCCAAGGTACTCGAATGCCATCTCCATACTTGTCAGGATCGCCTCGGTGTACGCAGCAACCTGCTCCGGCGTCCAGGTGTCCAGGGCATCCATCATGGACTGGTCTATGCCGTAGTCGGCAAAGAACTCCACGTCAGCGTCGCTGAACTGGTAACCGAGCTGGATGCTGTCCCGGATATCCCCGTAGTTCCCATGACCAGAGTTGAGGTTAGCCGAAGGATCCTCACACCCCAGCAATACCAGGCTCGCAAGGAGCATCGTTGTAATAATCAATCTTTTCATAAGCTGATTGTACCCCCCCAGCAGTCTTGTAAAGTCTATTTGTACTACAGGGACGGTTTCTCAGTAAAAGGCCGCTTGGGTCAGCCGAGGTGAGAACGCAGGTCGCTCTCGGCGCGGGCTTCGAGCCCTGCCTTAGGCGCACAAAAAGGCGCTGAGACCCTTGGTTGGATCTCAGCGCCATTCAGCAGGGGCAGGACTCCCGCGTCGTAAGAATAGCAGGGGCAGGACTCGCCCTCTGGTCGCGGTCATCGTGACCGCTCCCGCCGGGCCGCCTCCGGCACTAAACCGACATCCTGTCGGTTTGCGCTCGCAGCGCTCGCGCTGTGCCTCCGTTTCGAGTCCTGCTCCGCCTCAGAAATGAAAACGGCCATGGCAGCGCGTGCTACCATGGCCGTTTCAATAGCAGGGGCAGGACTCGAACCTGCGACCTCCGGGTTATGAGCCCGACGAGCTGCCAACTGCTCTACCCTGCGTCGTGAGCTACAAAGAGTACGGGATGAGGCCGGGAGCGTCAAGCACCTGCCGGCGCGGGCTCCTCGGACTGCTGGGCTGAGCTGAATGCATGGGCAAGGGCCTGCTCAAGGCGGGTCCACTGCTGCGCTGTTCCCGGGACGGTTATCCGGACGTGGTCCGTAAGGCCAAAGCTGTCCAGCGCGCGAATGGTGACTCCCGCCTCCCGAGTGGCCGCGGCAAATGCCGTGGCACCACCCGGAACGGCTGCGGTGACAAAGTTTCCGTGTGCCGGCAAGCATGCCGCGCCGTAGCCGGAAAGCAGGGCCAGGAGGTCCGCGCGGAAGCGTTGGTTTGCCTGAAGGCTCTGCTCCACAAAGGCGGTATCGGCCAGGGCTGCTGCCGCCGCTGCCTGTCCGGGCGCATTCACGTTGAAGGGGAAGCGAACCCGTGCCAGGGCCTCTATTGTTTGCGGCTGCGCAATCCCGTATCCAACGCGGAAGGCTGCCAGGCCAAAGACTTTGGAGAAGGTCCGCAGCACTACCAGGTTGGGATAGCGATGAATCAGCTCCTCACTCCGGTCAAGGAGTTCGGGCTCCACGTACTCAGCGTAGGCGTGATCCACCACAACCGTTGTTGTTGGCGGGACTCCGCTGATGAGATCGATGAGTGACTGGGCCTCTACAATGGCCCCCGTTGGGTTGTTTGGGCTGCACACAAAGACCAGGGTTGTGCGGTAGTCCACCGCCCTGAGCATTGCGCGCGGATCCACCGCACCAGTCCCAGTGAGGGGGACCGTGTGCAGAGCGCCACCGGTGATCTCGGTCACAAACCGGTACTGGCTGAAGGTGGTCTGGGAACTGACGGTCCTGCTTCCCCGCCCGCCGAATGCCAGGGCGGCAAGGAGCATGACCTCATCGCTTCCGTTGCCAACCACCACGTGCTCCGGAGAGAGGCCGTGGCGGGCGGATATCGCATCGCGGAGCGCCGTGACCCCGGCATCCGGATACAGCGCGGGATCCCGCATTCGCTTGGCGGCTGCTTCCAGCGCCGCGGGAGAGGCGCCCAGCGGGTTTTCGTTGGAGCTCAGCTTCAGCGCCCCTGGTGCTCCGCTTCCGGGGTGATACGGGGGGAGGGAGCGCACAATTCCCCGGGTCTGGGGTGGGAGGCTGTTCACTCGCCGTCTCCGCCGGGATCCTGCGGACTGTTGGTCTGCCCGGGCGTGGAGCCGTTGGTGCTTGCTTCCGGCGGCTTCTTTCCGGGTGGATTCTTCTGCAGGTACTCGTGGTCCTGGCTCATGTCTATGATGAGCTCGCCCAGTTTCATCTCCAGCGAGTTGGGTGTGGTCTTGGCAAAGATCACGCTGCCCTTGCCCGGGAACAGCTTCTTCACCGCGTTCATGATGGTGTTGATCTCCGAGTCGTTGAACCCGTTCATGATCACAACGCGGTTCTGCAGGTAGTCCTTGTCTGGCACGCTCGCTCCTTGGGGCGTAGTGTATCGGTGGAGCGCGGGTGGCGGCCACCGGTTCGGCCGGTCCGCGCTTCCGGTGTTTGGTCCATCGGGACCCAGTGTGTATCTTTCCGTGCATAGGATAGGCAATGAACATTGAGAAGATGACAACCCGGCTGCAGCAGGCCCTGCAGGAAGCGTCCAGCATCGCTCGCCGCGCGGGAAACCAGAACCTGGAAGCCGAGCACGTCCTGCGGGCGGCGGTGGATGACGAGCAAAGTGTTGTTCCACCGCTCTTCCGTGCCCTGCAGGTTGAGGCAGGTGCGGTGCGCTTTGCACTGGACGAGGCGATCGGTCGCTACCCCAAGGTGAGCGGGGACACCGTGCAGATGGCACTGGCGGACTCCACGGCGCGCCTCCTGGACGGCGCGGAGGAGGAGGCGGAAAAGCTCGGAGACCAGTACGTTGCCATAGAGCACGTGCTCCTCGCGGCAACTCGGGGAAAGGACGGTGTTGCGCAGTCCCTGCAGCAGGCGGGCCTCCGCTATGACGCTATCCGGGAGTCCCTCCAGGGAATCCGCGGGAGCCAGCCCATCACGGACAAGGATCCCGAGAACCGCTATCAGGCCCTTGAGCGATTCACCATTGATCTGACTGCCCGCGCCAACGAGGGAAAGCTGGACCCGGTCATCGGCCGGGACGAGGAGATCCGCCGGGTGATGCAGGTGCTGTCCCGGCGCACCAAGAACAATCCCGTCCTCATTGGGGAGCCCGGAGTGGGCAAGACTGCCATCGCCGAGGGTCTCGCGCGCCGAATTGTCAGCGGAGACACCCCAGAGAGCCTTCGGGACAAGCGGATCCTGGCGCTGGACCTTGGTGCAATGGTTGCCGGAGCCAAGTTCCGCGGCGAGTTTGAAGAGCGGCTGAAGGCGGTCATCTCCGCGATTTCCGAGAGCGCCGGACGAATCGTTCTGTTCATTGATGAGCTGCACACCCTGGTTGGTGCCGGAGCCGCCGAAGGATCTACTGACGCCTCCAACCTCCTGAAGCCGGCGCTGGCCCGCGGGGAACTCCGCGCCATTGGCGCTACCACCCTGGATGAGTACCGCAAACACATAGAGAAGGACCCGGCGCTGGAGCGGCGCTTTCAGCCGGTCTTCACCGGCGAGCCATCTGTTGAGGACACCGTTTCCATTCTCCGCGGCCTTCGCGAGCGCTACGAGGTCCACCACGGAGTCCGCATCCGGGATGAGGCGCTGGTTGCCGCGGCGCGCCTGTCCAACCGCTACATCACCAATCGATTTCTGCCGGACAAGGCGATTGACCTGGTGGACGAGGCGGCGAGCCGCTTGAAGATGGAAATTGAGAGCCAGCCCACCGTGCTGGACCAGCTGGAACGCCGAATCCTGCAGCTGGAGATTGAACAGCAGGCCCTGGCCAAGGAAGAGGATGAGGCCAGCCGCAAGCGCCTTGCCGGAATTGAGAGAGAGCTTGCCGAGCAGCGGAGCGAGCGGGATGGCCTGCGGCTGCAGTGGCAGAACGAGAAGGGCGTCATTGACGCTATCCGCAGCCTGAAGGCTCGCATTGAGGAGCTTTCCACGGAGGAGCTGTTACAGGAGCGGGACGGAAACCTCAGCCGGGCCGCGGAGATCAAGCACGGACTGCTTCCGGAGGCTCGCCGCCAGCTGGAAGCGGAAAGTGAGCGCCTGTCGCGCATGCAGGAGGACGGAAGCCTTCTGCGGGAAGAGGTGGCGGAAGACGATATTGCGGCGGTGGTTTCAACCTGGACGGGGATCCCCGTTCAGCGGCTTGTTGCCAGCGAGATGCAGAAGCTGCTGGACATGGAAGCGCAGATCGGGACGCGGGTGGTTGGCCAACGTGAGGCGGTTGGTGCGGTTGCGGATGCAATCCGGCGGAACAAGTCCGGCATATCGGATCCGGACCGCCCAACCGGCGTGTTTCTCTTCCTCGGGCCCACCGGGGTAGGAAAGACCGAGCTTGCCAAGGCGCTCTCCGCGCAGCTGTTCAACGATGAGCGCGCGCTGCAGCGGATTGACATGAGCGAGTACATGGAACGCCACGCGGTGAGCAGGCTCATCGGCGCGCCACCGGGCTACGTGGGCTACGATCAGGGTGGCCAGCTCACGGAGGCGGTACGCCGCAGGCCCTACTCGGTGATCCTCTTTGACGAGATTGAGAAGGCCCACGCGGATGTCTTCAACATCTTTCTCCAGCTCCTGGATGAAGGCCGGCTCACCGACGGGCAGGGCAGGGTGGTGGACTTCCGCAACACGGTCATCATCATGACCAGCAACATCGGGAGCCAGCTGCTCTTGCAGACTGACGATCCGGCTAGCGTGGAGCTCCAGGTGACGGAGATGCTGCGGGCCCAGTTCCGCCCCGAGTTCCTCAATCGCCTGGATGAGATCATCACCTTCCACCGGCTTGGGCCCGCAGAGCTCGCGCGGATTGCGGAGCTGCAGATAGCCCGAGTTCAGCAGCGCCTGACCGAGCGGGGAATCACCCTTGTGCTCAGCGATCCGGCGCGGGATCTGCTGGTCCGCCTGGGAACTGACCCCGCGTTCGGCGCGCGCCCGCTGAAGCGCGCGGTGCAGGCACACCTGGAGAATCCGCTGGCCCGCGAGCTTCTCTCCGGCACCATTCCGGACGGGAACACCGTGGACGTTTCCGTCTCCGGGCAGGAACTAAGCTTCACCGCCAGATCAGCGGGTTGAGCTGTGCACAGCTCCTTGCGCTACCGCCTGGGCCTACACCGCCGCCCGGCTGCACCGCCCCCGGGCGGTGGCGGCTCTTTGCGGCACGGGCCGCATGCTGGGGCGCACGCCTCGTTGACAGCGGCAGGGTAGCTGCGCAGCATCGGCAGCCATGGCTCGCTTGTGGGACAAAGGCGCGGGGCTTGATCCCGTCATTCATCAGTTCACCGTTGGCCGGGACCCGGAGCTGGACCTGCAGCTGCTTCCGGCGGACTGCGCCGCCTCCGTTGCGCACGCAGCCGTCCTTGAGCGCGCCGGAGTGCTCTCCGCGGAGGAGAAGGGATCTCTGGAGACCGCGCTGCGGGAGATAGCCCGCAGATCCCTGGAAGGCAGCTTCCCCATCCCCCCGGATCTGGAAGACGGCCACACGGCCATTGAGAACTCCCTGACACAGACCCTGGGGGAGGCTGGACGAAAGATCCACACGGGCCGATCCCGGAATGACCAGGTGCTGACCTGCCTCCGCCTCTACACCCGGGAGCGCGTGCTGGACGTGGCGGAAGCCGCATCAGCGCTGGTTGCTGCGCTGTTGGATCTGGGCACCCGGGAGGAGCGCACGCTCATGCCGGGCAGGACCCACATGCAGCTCGCCATGCCCTCCAGCGTGGGGCTCTGGGCCGCAGCGTGGGCTGAGGAACTTCTGGAACACCTGGAACTCCTGGACTCCGTATCCCGGCTCGTCAACCGGAGCCCCCTGGGAGCCGCTGCCGGCTATGGGCCACCCCTGACCCTGGACCGCGCCCACGCAGCCAGCCTCATGGGATTCGCGCGCCCGGTTACCACGTCCCTTGGCGCAATCCAGTCCCGCGGAATTACGGAGGCTCGTGTGTTGTCTGTTCTGGATGACATGGGGCTCACGCTCTCCCGAATTGCCAGCGATCTCATCCTCTTTGCCCTCCCGGAGCTTGGTTACTTCAGCCTGCCGACGGAGTTGTGCACCGGAAGCAGCATCATGCCCCAGAAGCAGAACCCGGACCTGCTGGAGCTGCTGCGGAGCGGTTCCGCGCGGCTCAGTGCCGCGCACACAACGGTGAGAAACGTGATCCGCTCAAGCCCCGGCGGCTACAACCGGGATGTTCAGGACACCAAGGCTCCGCTTCTGGAAGGCTTTGCGCTCACCCGGCAGATGCTGTCGGTGGCCGCGCGTGCTGTCAGTGGGCTGCGGGTCAATCACCAGAAGATCCGGTCTGCCATGGCACCGGAGCTCTTTGCCACAGATGCGTCAATGGCCCGGGTGGATGCGGGCGAGAGCTTCCGGGAAGCCTACGGTGCTGTAGCCACAGACCTTCAGAGCGTTAGCGTCCCGGCGGATGAAGAGGTCTTCCGTCGGCGGCAGACCCTGGGAGCCCCCGGAAACCCGGGTACCGGAATCCTGCAGGAGCGCCTGACTGCGGCGTGGGCCGTGCTCAAAGCCGCCCGGGATCACCACGCTCAGGCGATTCGCGGACTCATCGGTTCGCAGACCCTAGTGCCCGGCGAAGGGCAAGGACCAGCACCAGAAGCGCCATGATCAGGAGGCTCGGCAATCCGGCAAGGGTTCCGGGCGCCGCGCTTCCCGCCTGCAAGCGAATAGAGCTGAGCTCCGCAAGCGCGTACACCGCCGTTGCCCCCAGGATTGCCAGGGGCCTGCGGAAGCCCAGGTACACCAACACCAGTGCAACCCAGCCCCGCCCGGCGGCCAGCCCCTGGGCAACGCTCCCCAGCCTGAAGGCAAGCAGGGCCCCAGCCAGGGCCGGGAGTGCGGATGATCCAGCGATAGCCAGATCCGTCAGCAGACCCCGATCCCAGCCGGCCGCGGCAACGGTCTGCGGAGAGCTACCCAGGGCCCTGAGCACCGTTCCCGTTCTGCTTTGGTACAGAAGCAGGGAGAGCAACGGCGGAGTTAGGAGCAGCAGCCCAGTGGAAACCGGAAGCAGCAGGCTTCCGGCGGATTGCGGGAAGCCTGGCAGCCGGAGGATGCCGGGAGCATCAAAGAAGAGGTCCCCGGCAATCGGTACTGCCCCGGCAATGAGCAGGTTGATTCCCAGCGCCACCAGAAAGGGATTGGCGCCGCTTCTGCTGGTCGCGCGGCCCTGCAGGAATCCCAGGAGGCACCCTGCTGTCAGCGCTGAGACCATCCCAATCAGTGGAGAGCCGCTGCCTGCTGCCGCGATGTAGCCCACAAACGCGCCCAGGTTGATGTGCCCCTCAACCGCAATGTTCAGGCGGCCCACTGTCTCAGACAGCAACGCACCGCAGGCGGCCAGGAGCAGTGGGGCGCCCAGCAGAATCAGGGTGCTCACCGTCTTCGCCCCAATGCCAGGATGAGGAGGACGATCCCCTGCAGGAGGGTGGTGAGGCTGGTGGACAAACCGGACAGCACCTGGGCTGATGCAGCGCCGGTAACAATCCATGCCATGACCAGGGCAGCCGGCAGCACCAGAATCGGTTGCAGCCCGGCCAGCAAGGCAACTGCAATGCCATTCCATCCAACGCCGGATGTCATTCCCGCGAACATCGCTCCGAATGAGCCCAGCACCGCGGCGGCTCCTGCCATTCCGTGCAGAGCCCCGCTCACCGCCATTGCACCTGCTCGCGCGGCCGGGAGTGGAACCCCGGCGTATCGGGCAAAGCGCTCGTTGGCTCCAAGGAGGCGGAGCTCGAAGCCTGCGCGGCTGCGGCGTTCCCACGCGGACAGCAGCAGAACCACCAGGACTGCGATCGGGAGTGCCACGGAAAGCCTGCTCGGCGGAAGGAGTGCGGGGAGTCTATACGCATCCGAGACAGGGACTGTGGCCAGGAGAGAGCTGCCGGAATCCCGCAGAGGCCCGGTCACCAGGTAGTCCACCACCGGGATCAGGCCGGCGCTGATTAGGAAGGAAGAAAGCAGCTCATCGATGTCCAGATGGGCGCGGAGCAGGCCGGAGATCGCCGCAAGCACGGCACCGGCGGCCGCACCGAGGGCAAGCAAGAGCGGTACCCCGATGATTCCGGGAACCCAGTCTGCCGCGGAGCCTGCAATCACCACCAGGAGAGCCGGAACCGCTACCTGTGCCTCGCCCCCAAGGTTGAAGCTTCCGGCGCGGAAGGCCAGCGTGATCCCAAGGCCGCTGAAACACAGGAGCGTTGCATAGGCAAGGGTGTTGCCCAGGATGAGGCGGGACCGAAAGGGTCCGCCGAGCAGCAACAGAAAGGATTCCGAAGGGTTTGGCGCAAAGGCGCTGACCAGACCCAGTGCGGCCAGCGCCGCCAGGACCGAGATGAGAGTGCTACGCCAGTTCCAGGACTGTATCCGAAATGTGCTCAAGCCCGTCGCGGTCCGTACTGATCAGGATTGATGCCCCGCCCGCGCGGGCGTGACAGTCCAGATGGTAGCACAGGTGGGACTGGGCCGTGGCATCCAGCCCGGCAAAGGGCTCTGCCAGGATGAGCAGGTCCGGTGCCCGGTGGAGCTCACGGGCAAGAACCGTGCGTTGCATCATTCCGCCGGAAAGCGAGTGCATAGGGGTTCGGGGTGCAAGCGCAAGGCCTGCAAGCTCGGCTACTTCCTCAACCCGCTTTGCGATGTGCGCCCGATCCGCCATTCCACCGGGAAACAACAGTTCGCGGTCATGCACCGCCAGGTTTTCCCACATGTCCAACCCCGGATCCGCTGCCTCGGTGAGCCTGCGGGACGGCAGCCAGCTCAGGCTGATTCCCGGCTCCACCTCCCGCATTCCGGCCATGGGGGATGCGCCGGCCAGCGCTGCCGCAGCACGGTCCACCGAGATTCCGGGTCCGGCCAGCAACCCGAGGATGCAGCCACGCGGAACCCGGAAGCTGACCGGTCTGCGAGCCCGCTCCCCAAGCATCGCGTTTTCCACCGCCAGCACTGCAGCCCCCTCCCGCCGGGGCGGGCGGATGGGTTCGGTAGCGGCACCACCGAGCAGATGCTGAAGCCGCTCCCGGTCCAGGTCCTCCCGGGCATAGCTTGCCTCCAGTCGGCCGTGGCGCATCAGGAGAATCCGGTCTGACCAATCAAGGATCCGGGGCAGACGATGGGAGGCCACAAGCACTGCGCGTCCGGATGACTTGGCCTCGCGAATGCCTTGCGCGAGAAGGGCCGCCGCGTCCTGATCCAGCAGCGCATCCGGCTCATCCAGAAGGAGTACCGGCGCGCTTCCGGAAAGCGCCGCGTGCAGCGCAAGCATGGCCGCTTCCGGGTCTCCCAGACGCGCGTGCTGTGTCCGCGCATTGATTCCGGCAAGCCCTACCAGGCCGCTTCCCGTGGGAATGGACCCGCGTTCGGCCGGACCGCCGAGGACCGTCCAGGCTTCCGCACAGCTCAGCCCGGACAGGCGCGGCTGGTACTGAGCAACGTGGCGCAGCAGGCCTGAGGACAAGGGGTCCGGGTTTCCCGCCACGCGCACTTCGCCGGCGGTCCGGCCGGCGGGGGAGGCGAGCGCCTGGATCAGCGTTGATTTCCCGGCGCCGTTGTCCCCCACCAGGCCGGTGACAGTCCCGGCTTCCAGCGAAAGATCAACGCCAGCAAGAGCCTCTTCGGCAGCACCGGAATAGCGCTGCCGTAGGCCGCTCGCCTGCAGGAGGACCACTACGGCAGGGGGAGGGAAAGATCCAGCTCACCATCCTGGAGGCGGCTGCGCATCTGATTCATGGCGTCCTGGATCTCCTGCGGCGCAATCCGCTGGAAGGCCCGGGCTTCGGTGTCAAAGTCCACGTAACCCTCTGCAACTCCCAACACTCGTGCCGTCCCAAAGTCAAGCTCGCCGTCAATGGCAGAGAGCACCGCCTCCTCGGCCGCGCGGTCCAGAGCAATTTGTGTGCTTCCCGCCACAATATCGGGATCAACCTCGTAGCCGCTGCGGTCAAACCAGAGTGCGTAGGCTCCCGCTTCCCGAGCGGCTGCAACCACGCCTTCATTTGCGCTTCCGGCGATGGTGAGGATGACATCCACGCCCGAATCAATCATGGACCGGGCGATGTCCGCAGCACCCGCGGCGTCAAACCAGTTGCCCAGGACCCGGAAGTCCAGTTCGGCCGACGGCACGGCCGTCCGCGCACCCAGCAGGTAGCCCGGACGGATGACATCGTTCATCACCGGGAACTCCTGCCCGGCAAGCAGCCCCACCCGGAGCTCCGGGTTCGCCTGCTCCATGTCGCTACTGGTGACCAGCCCGGCGTAGTATCCGGCGAGGAAAGCTTGTTCCCGCTGGTTGAACGCGATTGTGGCAATTGCGGGGTTGCCTTCCAGGTAGCCGTCCAGGATGAGGAACCGCGCGTCTTCACTGAACTCGGTTACGTTGGCCGCCAGGTCCGGAAGCGACGGGTTTGCACTCACAATCAGCTCGTAGGTGCCGGTTTCCGCAAGCGAAAGGAGCCCGTTTTCCCATTCGCCCTGATTGAAACCGCCTTCAACCACCCGAACACCAGCATTCTCCCGCGCCGCAGCGGCGGCCTCTACTCCCGCAACCAGGAGCTCGTAGGTGGGGCTTCCCTCAACCACGCCGGGAATGAACACGGCTATGTCAAAGCTCTCGGTGGCCGCAGACTCCGCCGCATCCCCGCAGGATGCGAGCACCGCGGCAAGCGCGCCGAGAAGCAGTACGCTTTGCAACTTCATTGATGCAAATTATCGAATCGGGTGCTTCGCGGCCAGCCGACGGGCCTTGACCGCCAGCGGCTGCGCCGGAAAGCTGGCGGCTCATGCCGCGAACGCTGCTGTGTATAGATATCGGCACCTCATCCATGAAGGCCGGGCTGCTGGATGACAAGGGTCACCAGCTCGCCTTTGCCCGCGCTCCCTTTGTCACCGGCGCAGCGGAACTGGCGGACTGGAGTGCAAACCGCTGGCGCCAAGCCTTTGCCCTGGTTTGCGCGGAACTCCGCCCGACAAGCGTTGATGCCGTTGTGATCAGTGGCCACGGACCGAGCGTGACCGCCGTTGACGCTTCCGGAGAACCCCTCGCGCCCTCCAGCCTCTGGCTGGATCACCGTGAGGTGCGCAAGCCGGGGATCGCATCGTACTTCCTCCCCCGGATGCGCTGGCTCCTGGACACCTACCCCAGGCTGCCGGAGTCCGGGCTCACCTGGTTCCTCGGCTGCCCCGAATGGCTGGCCCATCACCTCACGGGCGAGGCGTGGAGCTTCACCCCCAACGAGAGCTTCCTGCCCTACATCTACGATGCGTCTGCCGCGGATGCCTACGCTATCCCCACCGAGACCCTGCCACCCTTCCTGTACCCGGGGCATCAGGCCGGGATGGTTCGGGAGGACATTGCTCAGGAGTGCGGTCTTCCGGCTGGAATTCCGGTGTTTGCCGGTGGACCGGACTACCTGATGAGCATTGTTGGGACAGACGCCATGGAGCCCGGGCGGATCTGTGACCGTGCCGGCACCAGCGAGGGCATCAATTACTGCTCGCCAGATCCGGTAGACGATCCCGGTCTCCGCTCGCTCCCGCATATCCTGGACGGCCACTTCTCCGTTGCCGCGATCCTCGCGTCCACCGGACGCCTGTTTGAGTGGTATCGTCGGATCAGCGGCCAGGCGGGCGTTGACTACGAGACCATGATTGAGCGAACCGACAATCGGCGCCGTTGGGATCGGCGACCGTGGTTCTTCCCGAGCCTGCAGGAGGGCCCGATCTCCGAGTTCTCCGCGGGGATGTTCGTTGGGCTTGGCGCGGATGACAGCGCCGCTGATATGGGACGCGCGGTGCTCAACAGCATCGGGTTTGCGGTGAAGGAGGCTCTGGATCGCTTTGCCGTGCACGGTCTTGCGGTGGCGGAGCTGCGGATCTGTGGGGGGCAGGCCAAGAACAGCGCGTGGACCCGGATGAAGGCTGACCTCTGCGGGGTGCCGCTCCTGGTTCCGGAGGTGGCTGACGCCGAGCTGGTGGGGAACTGTTGTGCCGGACTCGTGGGGCTGGGGGAGGCAAGGACTCTGGGAGAAGCGGCGGAACGCGCGGTGCGCTTTGTCAGGAGAACCGAGCCGGACCCGGAAGCCCACGCACGCTTCACCGACCTCTATGGCCGGTATCGGCAGGCGCGCGAGCGTTTCCGTGCAGCTCTTGCCGACTGCGAGGAGCTATAGTCGCCGTCGGTGGATCACTCGCCGGTGCGAGGGTATATTCCGGTCCGGGACCGCTTATGATGATATTTCCGGGTTTCTTCTTCGCACTCCTCGGGCCCTTCTTCTTCACCTTCGTGGCAATCCGCGTAGGGTCTGCCATCTTCCGCAGCATCCAGCGTTCTGACCGACACGCAGAGTTCCCCAGTCCCGTGACCCGCTACCGCCTTCCGGAGACCGCATCCTCAAGCGGGCGCGATCGGATGCAGGCGCGGGTGTTCAAGCTTGCCTACCGCCTGAAGGGCCGGGTGACCGTCAGCGACGTTGTGGTGGAAACCGGCATGCCGGTGAAGGAAGCCGAGGAGCTGCTGGAAGGAATGGTGGACGGCACCCACGTTCGCATGGAAGTGCGGGACAACGGGAGCATCATCTACGAGTTCCCGGAGATCATCGAACGCTTTGAGGAATAGTCCGCAGAGATAGGAAAAGCCCCGACCGTGGGTGACCCGGCCGGGGCTGGAATCTTCAGAGCCGCTGTCGGTTGCCCGGCAGTGGCGTTCTTACTGTGCGCCAGGGCTCAGCCAATGGCTGCGTTGCCCTCCTCACCGCTGCGGATTCGAATCACCCGCTCCAGCGGCACCACAAAGATCTTGCCGTCACCAATCTCGCCCGTGCGGGCTCCCTTGATGATGGCGTCAATCGTGGGCTGAACGAACTCGTCATTGACGGCAATGTCAATGCGGGTCTTCTTCAGGAGGTTCACCTCTATGTCCACACCACGGTAGGACTCGTGGAACCCCTTCTGCTGACCGGCGCCAAGGGCGTTGGTCACCGACATCTTGAAGATCTCAGCCTTGTACAGCTCTTCCTTCACATCATTGAGCTTGTAGGGCTGGATGTAGGCAGTAATCAGTTTCATTGCGTAATCCCGCTCCTTACATCGTTGAGAAGATCTGGAAGCCCGAGTAGGACTCGGTTCCATGCTCGCTGATGTCCAGACCCATCTGCTCGTCTTCCTCGCTTACCCGCAGCGCTCCGGTCGCCTTGAGAATGGAGAAGAGGATGAAGGCCGTGACAAACACCCAGGCAAAGAAAGCACCAATGCCAGCGGCCTGGACGGCAATCTGGCCACCCCGGCCCAGTCCGCTACCGATCTTGTCCAGGTCTCCGAAGAGCCCAACCGCCAGCGTTCCCCACACACCTACGATTCCGTGAACGCTGACCGCGCCAACCGGATCGTCAATGTGGAAGATCTGGTCCAGCGTCTTGACCGAAAGCACAACGAGGATTCCCGACACTGCACCAACAAACACCGACATGCCCGGTGCAATGACCCACGTACCGGCGGTAATACCAACAAGGCCGGCCAGAGCGCCGTTGAGCGCCATGCTGGGATCCGGCTTCCCATCCATGAGCCATGAGGTGAGCATGGCCAGGACCGCACCAGCGCTTGCGGACAGGGTTGTGGTCGTGGCTACCCACGCAATATCCAGATCGGTTCCGGAAAGAGTAGAGCCGGCATTAAAGCCGTACCAGCCGAACCAGAGGATGAACACGCCAAGCGCAGCAAGCGGGAGGTTGTGACCGGGAATTGCCCGAACCGTTGTCTGATCGCCAACCTTTACGTACTTGCCCTTTCTTGCCCCGATTACAATGGCACCGGCCAGGGCAGCCCAGCCACCGGTTGAGTGCACGATTGTGGACCCGGCAAAGTCATGGAATCCGAGCTCTGCAAGCCAGCCTCCACCCCAGACCCAGTGGCCGGAGATGGGGTAGATGAGCGCGGAAATGAACACGCTGTAGATGAGGTAGCCACGGAACTGCGTGCGTTCGGCCATGGCTCCACTGACAATGGTTGCTGCCGTAGCGGCAAAGACTACCTGGAACATCCAGTCCCGGAAGATTGCCGGCATGCTGGTGCCGTCAACTTCACTCACCGCAACACCCAGATAACCCGCGATTCCTTCGTTGGTGTAGCTGAGGAAGAAGCCGCTGGACCCGAAAAACCCACCAACGGAAGACCCGTACATCAGGGCCCAGCCAACCGCCCAGTAAGCGATTGCACCGGCCGAGAAGTCCATGAGGTTCTTCATGATGATGTTTCCGGCGTTCTTAGCACGGGTGAGGCCTGCCTCAACCATGGCGAATCCCGCCTGCATGAAGAACACCAGCGCCGCGGACAGGATCAACCAGATCATGTCAAAGGCAGCGTAGAACAATGCGGTATCCGAGATGTCCTGACCAAATGCCAGGCCGGCGCCAATGGTCAGCGCAATCGCTACCAGCACGCCTGACGCAATGAAGCGTCTCTTCATCGGATGGTACCTCCCTATCATAGTTTCCCCTTTCTATTGCAGAAAGCGTGCCAGCCAGACCGAATTGTTGTCCCAACCGCACAAGTCCTGTACTCATGTGGACTTATGAGACCATGGCCGGTACAGGGGAGACAGAGTCCCACCGGTAAATGCTACGCTTTGGTAGGTAAATGAATATTTGGCTACGAAATGGTACGCTATGATGCTACGACAAACGGATGCGTAGTTTCTGTGGGTCCACGGTCTACCGGGGGCACGGGATCTCTACGCCTTGCGCTTGTAGGTGTCCGCGACTATGTCGTGTTTTTTTACCCGGAGGCCGATGACACGCTCTGTGATTCCCAGGAGGCGGGCCGCCCGGGCCATGTTGCCCTTGGCAGACTTCAGGGCGTCCGAGATCAGTTCACGCTCCAGATTTTCCAGAGCTTCCGGCAGGGAGCTGTGCAGCCGGGTGTTGGTGGACTCGGCCGATTGCAGGCTCGGCGGAAGGTGGTGGGAGTGGATGACCTCGTCGTTGGTCAGGAGCACGGCGCGCTCAATGCTGTTCTCCAGCTCCCGCACGT
This sequence comes from uncultured Spirochaetaceae bacterium, assembly GCA_964591085.1. Lineage (GTDB taxonomy): Bacteria > Spirochaetota > Spirochaetia > DSM-27196 > CAZPXH01 > CAZPXH01. The sequence continues at coordinate 15,992 of CAZPXH010000021.1, forward strand.
TGCCGGGCCAGTGGTAATTGTTCAGCAGATCAATCGCCGGTGTGCTGATACGGCGCACCGCTTTTCGGTTCTGCTCCGCGTACTTCTCCACAAAGTGGTCGGCAAGCAGCATGATGTCGCTCCTCCTGTCCCGGAGGGGAGGGATATGCACCGGGAACACGTTGAGCCGGTAGTACAGGTCCTCCCGGAACAGCCCACGGGAAAGGAGGTCTTCCAGATCGCGATTGGTTGCCGCGATCACGCGGACATTCACCCGGATGGTATCGTTTCCGCCGACGCGCTCAAATTCCCGTTCCTGCAGGACCCGAAGCAGCTTCACCTGCGTTGTTGCCGAAAGATCTCCGATTTCGTCCAGAAAGATGGTTCCACCTGCGGCCAACTCAAAACGACCCTTGCGGCTGGCAACGGCGCTGGTGAATGCCCCCCGTTCATGGCCAAAGAGCTCGCTCTCAATCACCGATTCCGGGAGGGCGGAGCAGTTCACCTTCACAAACGGCCGCTCTGCGCGCTCGCTGTTGTAGTGAACGGCGTGCGCCACTAGCTCCTTGCCGGTCCCGCTCTCACCGCGGATCAGGACCGTGGCGTCACTCCGGGAGACATTGGCAATCATGTCGTACACGTCCTGCATGGCCTTGCTGTTGCCAATGATGTTGGAGGGTCGGAAGCGCTCGCGGAGTTCTTCCTGCAAGCGGCTGTTCTCCTCTTCCAGCGCGCGGCGTTCTTCAACCACACGCTGCCGCAGGCGAACGGCCTGGGCAATCATGGAAGAAATGATGGTCAGAAGCCGTGCGCGCTGCTCCAGCTCCGACTGATCCGCGTGGGGGCTGTCAACGCTGAGCGCTCCGATGGTCTCATTGCCCAGGCGAATCGGGACGCAGATGAAGCTGATGTCCTCGGACTGCGCACGGCGCGCGCCCGAGCGGTCAAGGAAGCGAGGGTCTGCAGCGACATCCGGGATGATCTCCTGTTGGCCGGAAGCAATTACCCTTCCCGTGACGCCCTCTCCCAGCCTATATCGGGCGCGCGCCTGCTGGTTGAGCGACAGCCCCACGCTGGCCTCCGTGGTGATCTCGCCGGACTGCCGGTCCAACAGCGTGATTGCACCACGGAGCATGCCCATGCTGTCGGTTACGGCTTCCAGAACGGGCTGGACAATCCGGTTGAGGTCCAGGCTCTGGTCCAGGATACGACTGATGGAGAAGAGCAGGGACAGCTCTTCGATGCGGCGGGAGGCGCCTTCGTGCGATGCGCTCGTCTCCGGGGGCACGGGATAACACTACACACTGGTAGGCTTTGGCTCAACAGCCTACCGGATTGTCGGCAGCTTACGATTCGCCGAGATCCCCTTCATAGATGATCTTTTCCTGTCCGTCGAGTGTGACAAAGGTCTGGCTCTCAAAGCTGAACATGGCAGCGGGAACCTCGGTGATCACCACAATGTCCGGATTGAGCAGTTCAATAGACTCCGGGGGGATCTGGCTCGGCTCCTCCACAACCACACCCCGGATCCGCGGAAGGATATCGCGGTACTGGTCTGAGAGACTCGTGGTCAGCAGGATTTCGGTTCCATCTTGACTTAACTTCTTTCGTGCTTCGGCAGCGGTGGCCGCCTTTATCATCTTCCCGCTCGCCCGGCCGCCGAATCCGCGTTGTCCGCGACCCAGAATGTTTCCCAGGAAGTGCAACTTGACCATGTTCAGCGGAATCGGGGAGTTCAGGGGAACACCGGCAACCGTGACCACGCGGTCCAGCCTGCGCGCGAATCCGGACTCCAGAGCAAGGCGCATGGCGTTCTGCAGCATCTCGTCGGAGTCCGTCACAAAGTCGCTGAGCAGCGGGTGGATGCCCCAGTGGAGCAGAAGCTGGCGGTGAGTGGTATCGGAGACCGTCACCGCGATGATCGGCTGGGAAGGCCGAAGCTGGGAGAGCAACCGGGGACTGTTTCCGCGCAGTGTCGGCGTGATGATGGCCGCCGCCTCCACGTCCTTTGCCACAATGAATGCTGCGCGCGCCATCGCCTGCCCCAGGTCACCTCCCGGTGTGACCTCCGCAAAGTAATCCATGCATCGGGCCCTGTACTCCGCGGAGCGCTCAACGGCACGCGCAATGCGGTCCAGTGTCTGGCAGGACCGAACCGGGAACTTTCCACCCGCTGTTTCGCCGCTGAGCATGACCGCATCGGTACCGTCAAAGATTGCATTTGCAACGTCGGTGAGCTCGGCGCGGGTGGGATTGGGATTGTTGATCATTGAGTCAAGCATTTGGGTGGCGGTGATCACGGCCCGGCGTGCCCGGTTGCACGCGCCAATGATGCGCTTCTGTGCCAGCGGAATGTCTTCGGTTGCCAACTGCACTCCCAGGTCCCCGCGCGCAACCATCACCCCATGCGCAACCCGGATTATGTCCTCCAGGTTGTCCAGGCCCTCCTGGTTCTCAATCTTGGCAATCACCCGGATCGGTGAGTCGTGTTCCGCAAGGATGTTGAGGATTTCCACCACATCCTGCGGGCGGCGAATGAACGACGCGGCAATGAAGTCCATCCCGTGCTGGATGGCAAAGGCAATGTCCTTCTCATCTTTCTCCGTGATCGCCGGGAGACCGACGCGGACCCCGGGGACGTTCACATTCTTCCTGCTGCCAACCATTCCGCCGTTGCGGACCACACAGCGGATTTCGGTGCCTTCGCTGGCGGTGACCTCGAGATCGATCAGACCGTCGGCAATGAAGATGTGGTTACCCGGGCCAACCTCGGTGGGCAGCTTCTGGTAGCTGACGGACAGACGCTCGGCGGTGCCATCAACCATTTCGGTGGTGAGCGTGATTTCGTCACCGTTTCTCAGCTCAATCTGTCGGTTGTCGGCGACAATGCCGGTTCGGATTTCCGGCCCCTTGGTGTCAAGCATTGTTGCAACGGGAACACCCGTTTCGGCCGAGGCTCTCCGGAGCCGCTGCAGGCGTGCCTCGTGCTCCTCGTGAGTTCCATGGCTGAAGTTGAAGCGGGCAACGTTCATTCCCGCGGACAGCAGGGCGGTGATCTTGTCATCCTCATCAACCGCCGGTCCAAGGGTGCAGATGATCTTGGTGCGCCGAACCTGCTCTCGCTTGTTCATGATGCTTCCAGTATCTGCAGCATTGCCCGGGGCCGCAAGGATACAACCCGTGGTCCGGGTTTCGCTTCTCGCGTTCCATGCGCTCGTGGCAGTGTGAGCCGGTGAACGGAAGACCACTTGGGCCGGTCCGGATGCTTGCGCTGGACTTTGACGGCGTGATCTGCGATTCGGTGGTGGAGGCCTGGCGCAGCAGCAGGGCTTGCGCGGTAGAGCAGGGACTGCCCGCTGCACCGGATAGCCCGGAGTATCGGGAACGCTTTCGCAAGCTGCGCCCGCTCATTGCCGAAGGAGCGGATTTCCTGCTGATCCAGGGAGTTCTGAGCGGGCAGGGGGATCCGGACCTGGACGCTGCCGTCTTCCGGTCCGCGCGCAGCCGGGTTTCCGGGAAGGATTACTCCACCTACCGGGATCTCCTGGCGGAGTTTCGGCGCGCGCGGATCAGGGCTGATTTTCCCGCGTGGGTGACCGATCACTCGCTCTATCCCGGAATCCCCGAGCTGCTCTCCTTGCTCCACAACGATGATCGTATGGTGATTGTGAGCACCAAGCAGGCGGATGTCATTGCTGCCATCCTGTCCCGTTTCTCTCGGCAGGTTCCTGAGCCGCGGATTCACTACGCTGGCGCTCAGGCAAAGCTGGAACTGATTCACGGGTTGGCCGCGGAGCGCAGTATTCCGGCCAACCAGCTGCTCTTTGTGGATGACCAGCCGGAGCACTTCCGCTCCAACAGGAGGGGGATGCAGTGTCGGCTGGCGGACTGGGGCTACCTTCCACCGGACCGGAACGAGGCTGAGGACCCGCCGCTGATTTCGCGCGAAGAGCTCGCCGAGGTGGCGCGGAACCTTTCCTAGTCCTGGCTGTCCTCGGAGTCGCCGCGCAGCAGGAGACGAAGCTCGTCACTGCCTACGGTCCGCTGCTCGTCCATGTCGTCCGCCGGCTGGCGCAGAGCCAGGTCCAGTCTCCGGGCATTCTCTTCGTGCACCCGACGGACCGCGCCGAGCCTCGCCCGAGAGTCCGAAAGTGCTGCTCCAAAGGCGAGCTCGTCATTCTCCAGGTCTGTTAGCAGTGACACATAGGAGCGCTCGCACCGGAGGAGCGCGCGGAGGTGTTCGTTGCGGCTGATCAGCTGCTCGGCACCTCGGAGAAGCGAATCCAGCCGGACCAGCGTGGCATCAACAAACAGCAGCTCATCCAGCACACGCTCGGCGAAGAACTCCGCGTCAATGTCCAGCATGGCCCCCTGCCGGATGCTCCGGATCATCCCGGATAGGAACGCGATGTTGTCGTCGTAGTGGATTCGCAGTGGCATTCTCTTGTGCTCCGCCGCCAGGGCTCCGTCTCTTGGGCTCCTCGTTGACAGCCACCGGGTCCGCTGCTACCTTCCCGGCTCTGGCCAAGGCCAGCAAATACCACCTTGCTGACGCAGTCAAGCGTCAGTGCACCGCGAATGCGGTTGTCCACAGGGGGACCAATGATTCGGCAGTACGAGACCGTCTGCGTCTTCCGTAACGCAGACGACGCCTTCAAGGAAGGCGTGGAAGCCGTCAAGGCAGAGTTGCAGAAGCTTGACGGTGTGATCTCCAAGGAAGAGGATATGAGGGTTCGCACGCTTGCCTACCGAGTGCGAAAGCAGACCCAGGGCCACTACTATCTCTTTGAATTCGACATGGATCCGGAAAAAGCCCACCAGATAGACGCGGCACTGAAGCATCGTCCGGAGCTGCTGCGCCACATCGTAGTCCGCAAGGAGTAGGCGATGGCGCAGGACATCAACTCCGTCACCCTCGTTGGCCGCCTTACGCGTGACGTTGAGATGCGCTACAGCCAGGGCGGGATGGCCATTGCGTCCTTCTCCGTTGCCGTGAACTACCGCAAGAAATCCGGTGACAACTGGGTGGATGAGGCCAGCTTCTTTGACTGCAAGCTCTTTGGACGGCAGGCAGAGGCTGTGCAACGCTTCCTCACAAAAGGCAAGCAGGTTGGTGTGAACGGCGAGCTCAGGCAGGACCGCTGGGAGCAGGACGGCCAACGACGCAGCAAAGTAGAAATCATCTGCAACAACCTCCAGCTTCTTGGCGGCCGGGACGGCGGTGGTGGCGGCGGATATGAGGACGGCGGCTCCTTTGGGTCGCAGGCGGGCTCGGATGCCCCGCCCAGCAGTGCATCCAGCTTTGACGACGATATTCCCTTCTAGGACTGGAGGAACACGATGGCAGACGATCGAGACGATCGAGGCGGCGGGCGCGATGGGCGCGACGATGGTGACGGACGGGGAGGAGGACGCGGCGGGTTCCGCCGGGGGCGTTCATTCTTCCGCCGTAAGGTGGACAAGATTGCCACCCAGAATCTCACCATTGACTACAAGCATCCGGAGATCCTCGCCCGCTTCATCACGGATGCTGGCAAGATTCTGCCGCGCCGGATTACCGGCACTTCCGCCAAGAACCAGCGCCGCCTGGTCCGCGAAATCAAGCGGGCCCGGGCAATTGCGCTGCTTCCCATGGGCTGACAAGCCCAGGTGACCGCGCGCCAGCGGGCCATGCTGGAAGCCGGCATTGCCGGCGGTTCAGCAACGGCTCTGTACCAGATCGCAGGACCCCTGTTGTTCCTGCTGCCAGTCAGCATTGCCGGTCACGTACGTGAACACCGCATTGCTGCGGCAGCAGCGGGGGTAGCGGTTGCGCTGATCGGCCTGGTGCGGGCGGTGCAGCTTGCGTTCGGTTCAGGTCCGGCAAACTGGTCCCTCCTGGGAGTGGACCTCCTGGTTCTTGCAGCGCTCGCGGCCATGGCATACCTGCTGGTGGGTCTTGGTGCATGGGTAGCAGACGCTGACATGCACAACCGTGTGCTTTTGGCCCTGGGCGTTGGATTTGCCACGCTGGCCTTTCCGGTGGGGTGGCTCCTTGGGAGCCCCGAGTTTGTGCAACTGGTCAGCGCCTTGTACACCCAGCTCAGCGAACTGAGTGCGCAGGCAGGCGCGGACATGCCCTGGGACAGCCTGGACAGTTTCCGGCGGGACATCGTTGGTGCTACCTGGCAGACCTACGGAATCTCCGCTGGTCTGCTGGTTGGCCTCAACCACCTGCTCGCTCGGCCGATTGCCCGCCGTTTTCCCACTGCGCGGGACATCAGTCCCCTGCAGCCAGGCACGCTGCGGCTTCCCCGCTCCTGGCTCTATGTCATGGTGGCTGGACTTGCCGTGATGCTTGTGGGCCGCGGCATCGGCGTGGACCCGCTTTCCGGACTCGGTTGGACCTACTTCCTGGCAGGTGTTTTCGCCTACGGACTCCTTGGAGCCGGTCTGGGCATAGATTGGCTGCGGTTCCTGCAGGAGCGGCAGATGCGTTTCATCAACGCCGCTCCGGCGGTGCTGTTTCTTCTGCTGGTCTTCCGGCCCACCCGCCTGCTTCTGGCAAGCGGGATGCTCATCGCCGGACTTGCAGATCAATGGACTCAAATTCGGCCTCAGCGCCACAATGGAGCAAAGAACAATGAGAATAATCCTGACGAATGACGTCGCCGGCCTCGGGGAAGAGGGGGACATCAAGGAAGTTGCGCCGGGATACGCGCGAAACTATCTGATCCCCACCGGGAAAGCCGCGCTCCACACGCCCGCCAACGTTGCCATGCTTGAGTCACGGCGCAAGCAGCTGGAGGCAAAGCGCGAGGAGCGCAGAAGGGCAGCGCTCGGAGCCAAGGCCAGGATTGAAGAGGAGGCCTTCACCCTGCAGGTCCCCGCAGGACGCAACGGCAAGCTCTTCGGTAGTGTTGGTGCTCAGAACGTGGTCAGCCTGCTTGGAGAGCACGGCATCTCGGTGGAGCGCAAGAAGATTTCCATCCCCGGAAAGACGCTGAAGCAGACTGGCAACTTCAAGGTGGAGGTTCGGCTCTACGGGGACGAGGTTGCCACTATGACCCTGAGGCTGATTCCGGAAGACGGCAGTGAACCGAGCCAGAGCGAAGCCGAGCGCCGCACCCCGTCCATGCCCGGGCCCAGGGCCCAGCAATCCACAAAGGCAGCGGACGCTGATGCATCGCAAAAGGAGGCTGCGGACCCGGCTGCGGCAAGCGCCACTCCGGATGCCCCGGAGGAGACCGACGCGGCCACCGGCGCCGACGAGGACGACGCCGCCGAGGACTAAGGCATGGCCGCAGAACCTGCGGTCGGCACCCTGACCGGCTCGGTACCGCCACACAGTCTCAGCGCCGAACGCGCAACCCTGGGGTCGATCCTGCTTGACTCCGGTGTGTTCAACGAGGTGGTTTCCACCTTGAGCGCGGAAGACTTCTACCGCTACGCGAACGGAGAAGTGTTCCGGGCGATTTCGGCGCTGAACGGCCGGAACGAGCCGGTTGACCTTATTACCCTCAGCGATGAACTCACCCGCCGCGGAAAGCTGGAGAATGTAGGTGGGGCGGGCTACCTGTCATCGCTGACTTCGGAAGTCCCATCCAGCTCAAATGTCGGGTACTACGCGCGCATAGTCCGCGAGACGAGTATCCGTCGTCGGCTCATCCGCGTGGCTGCAGAGATCACCGCGGATGCGCAGTCGGAAGGCGCCTCTGTCAGACCTATCCTGGATGAGGCGGAGCGGCGAATCTTTGAGCTCGCCGAACAGGATACCGCCGTTGACTTCCAGAGTGCGGCAGACATCGTCAACCGCACCATAGACGCCATTGAGGCGGCGTACCGGAGACAGGACGCCTACACCGGGATTCCCAGCGGCTTTCCCCAACTGGACCGAATGCTCAGCGGCTTCCAGAAGAGCGAGTTCATTGTCATCGGCGCGCGCCCGGGCGTCGGCAAGACGGCACTGGCGCTGTCCATCGCGGCAAATATCTCAGTCCGGCAGAAGCGTCCGGTGGGATTCTTCTCGCTTGAGATGAGCAACATGAGCATCATGCAGCGCCTGATCTGCGCAGAGGCCAGGGTGGACTCAAACCGGGTCCGCAGCGGTGCCCTCCGGCACTCGGACTTCCCATCAATCATGGAAGCCGCTGGCCAGCTGTACGAAGCTCGGCTGTTCATCAGCGATACCCCGAGTATGCGTCTGCTGGAGTTGCGCGCTCAGGCACGGCGGATGAAGGCACAGCACGATGTGGACATCATCTTCGTGGACTACATCACCCTGGTGACCACCGAGACCCCCGGCAACACGCCGAGGCACGAACAGGTGGCAGAAATCTCGCGTTCGCTGAAGTCACTCGCCCGCGAGCTGGATATTCCCGTTGTTGCACTCAGCCAGGTCACCCGGGATACGGAGGGACGCAAGCCGGCACTGGCGAACATTCGGGAATCCGACGCCATTGCCCAGGACGCAGACGTCGTGATGTTCCTCCACAGGCCGATGGGAACAGATCAGGGAAGTGAGAGCATCCCGCTGATAGAGACCGATCTCATTGTTGCCAAGCAGCGGAACGGTCCGGTGGGAACGGTGCCGATTGGGTTTATTCCGCGGTTTGCGAAGTACGAGCCGATGACGCACGAGGACTACTAACTGAGCTATACTCAGGTAACACCATCCCTGGAGCGGACCACGTGAGCATTCGAGACGACTACAGCATTGATTCCGTGTTCAATGAGGCTGAGCGCCTGGTTCTGGATGAGCTGGAGCGACAGCTGGCGCAGGCACCACCGTCGGTTCCAAGAAGCGAGGAGTGTGTCCTGGATATGGCGTGCTATGCGCTCAATCTGGTGAGGCCAATGTATCGCGTGAACCTGCTCGGTCGCCTCTACGCGGACGCACTGATGCGGGACAACGCAGGCGAGGTCCGGGATGCCGTATCGCGGGCCATCAATCAGATCGCGCAGAATCCACCGAGCTGATACCGGTCAGTAGACCAGAGGGAACTGCAGTCGTTCGCCCGCGGCCGGCTGCTGACCACTGGACCCGGAAGTCACCAGCCGCCCAACAACCTCCGGTGATGAGGCAAGATAGCCGCCCTCGGAAATGAGGACCCAGTTGCCGTCCCGGAACGCATAGAGCTTTCCAATCACCGAGAGGTCCTCGGCCGACAGGAGCTGAAGCCCACCGTCCGGTTCCACGGTAAGCAGGAGCTCGGCAAACACCTCCATGGCAACCGGGGCCACAATGCTCACCTCCATCTCTGATCCCCTGCGGAGGTCTCGTCGAAGCAGGCTTCCATCTCCCATGCTCGCGTAGAGCACGCGCTCCTCGGGGTCCATGGCAAGGCGCGCCATGCTCCAGTCCCCGTTAACCGCGGCAAGCCGCCTTATTCGGTCGGCCGACCGCCGATCCTCCAGTCCGATCAGCTCGCTGAGGACGGTCTGTCGCTGTCCGCCGATTTCCCGGGAATCAATGGAAAACACGGAGCCGGACTGACTGAGTTGGGCCAGCGCAAGGATCACGTCTCCGGGGTGATTCACCGGCACGGTCTCGGAAGTTCGGGGATTGATCCGCAACAAGCCCGTCCCCAGCACCCGATCGCGGCTTGCGCCAACCAGGATATCGCCGTCCGCGAGCGGAATTGCTGTCTGGAGTCCTAGCGCCGCGTAGGTGAACTCCGGCTGCGCAGCGGGGAGGAGAGGCTCCCGTGCCGGTGGCGGTTCAGATATGTCGGAGAGTGGGAGCTCTTCCCGCGTACTGTTCTCTTCCGTTGTTTCCGGTGGCGTTGGTACGGCCCTCGGTAGAGCCGGAAGGGCGGGTGGCTCGGGTGGGTTGCGTCTGAGATCCAGGAGCGCGCCCCGACTGAAGGAAGCAAGCGTTCCCCGCTCCGTTGTGACCACAAGCTGGGAACCATTGCTGGCAACTGCCCGCACATCGGATCCCGTCACCAGGCGCAGATCCGGCTCACTCTGATCCAGATTTAGAAGGCGGAGGTCGCCCCCGCTCCAGACCACCAGGTCGTTGCCGGGAAGGGCGCGGATCCCCGTGGCCTCCGCAATCTCCAGGGGAAGGATCCCAAACTCAAGCGAGTCCAGGCGCCGGGCCTGTGAGTCCTGCGCCAGCTGTGGCGCCAGCGAAATCACCTGCGAGCCCGCAGCCAGCAGCAGCCGACCTTCGTTCCGGTCGATTCCCTGGATGGGGGCAATTCGGTTCACTGCGAGCGGCCGCGGGATCGCCGTTTCCGCATCCACTACGGATATGCTTCCGTCCCGCAAACCCGCATACACCGCAGTTCCGGAGACGGCGACGTGCACGTAGACGGGATCAAGATCGCCGGAGTCGGCAATCGCGGGGTTGTCCGGGCCGGGCGCGCCGTCCCAGATCTGGATGCGGTTTCGGTTCCGCAGCCGGGACAGGGTCGCAACGCGGCCGCTGTGGTCGTCCACAACGTGCTGTTGAAGTCCCGGCACCGTCGCTCGGAATTCCAGACCCCCGTCCAGGAGGTCAACCCCAACCAAATCTTCGCCAAGCCTGGCAATGCCAACCCGTCGGCCCGGCAGTGGCTGCAGATCGTTCAGGAAGGCCAGCGTCTGAGCTTCGGCAAGCACCTCGCCGGTGAGTCTGTCCCGGTATACAAGCGCTCCGGTTCCGGCCCGGTAGGTCATGAACGTCTGTTCGTTGCTTGCGGTCAGGACACCCGTGATTGCACCGGCAAAGCCCTCTGTCCGCGCGCGTTCTCCGTCTGACATGCGGTAAGCCCGCAGGGAATCAAATCCGGGAAGCGCGAGAATCAGCAGTGAATCCCGGCGGGACACGCCAAAGAACGTAGGACCGGCATTGAGATCAATGGTCTGAATGATCTCCTCTTCCGGAAGCGCATAGATCAGAACCCGATAATCAGAAACAGCGCGCCGGACAATCACAACCGCTCGGTCTCCAGCGTTGCTGATTCTCACTCCTACGGGAGTGCCGGGTCCGACCTGGATGGCGTGCTCCAGTTGCCCCGAAGGAAGAGACCAAACCCGCAGTACTTCATCCTGTCCCACGCTCGCCAGGCCCCGGCCCGCTGCGGTCCCGGACAGATCCGTGACCTCACCGATGTGCGCGGTGTTCACCAGAGGGAGTCCTGCCTGCGCTGCAAGGCCGGGCAGAGGCAGGAGAAGGACAATGAGAAGGAGAAGAACGAGCAGGCGAACCCGCATGGTCATAGCGTACCCCGAACGATGAAGAGGATGTCACCAAAGATGGCCACGCCAACCAGCGCCAGTACCAGCCCCAGGCCAATGATCTGATATCGGTAGATGGCTCTCGGCCGGATCGGGCGCCGAACCATGCCTTCCGCTGCAAACAGAAGGATTTGGCCGCCATCCAGCACCGGGATCGGGAGCAGGTTGCCCACGAACAGCGCCACGCTTAGCAGGCTGAGGATCTCCACAAAACGGGCCAGTCCATCAATTGCGCTCTCTTCCAATCCGCTCTGGGTGACAGCACCGACTACGTAGGCAATCCGGGCTGGTCCGCTGAGGATGCGCGAGAGACTGACGCCGTCAAACAACAGTGCGATGCTTCTGAAGGTGCGATCCACGATGCCAGAGACTTCGCCGGCACCCATAGCTATCGCATCCAGGACGCCGGAGGCCTGCTCGGTGACCACAAGCGGCTGATAGCGAATTTCTCGTGCGGCCTCCGCCGTAGCCTGGATCAGGACCTCGCTTCCTTGCCGGGAAACCAGGATGCCAAGCGTCTCGTTCGCGTCACGCTCCTGCAGGATTGCCTGTGCGTCCAGGCTGTGGCGAACCTCTTGTCCCGCAATCTCCAGCACCCGGTCGCCGGGCTCCAGCCCGTTGATCGCAGGGAGTTCGGCAACAACCGGGTCGCGCCAGGCGAACACGCCAATCCGTGAGATTCCGGCTTCCACATCCAGTTCCGGTTGCACAAGAAACTCGAGCTCCCGACCGTTGCGCTCCACACGAATATGCAGATGGCTGTTCCCCGCAAGTCCCGCCCGCTCGCGCAGATCTTCAAAGGTTTGGATCTGACGTCCATCAACGGAAAGAATCCGATCACCCGTCTCAAGGCCGGCTCTGGCGGCCGGAGAGCTCACCAGCCCGGGAATGTTTGCGAGCTGGGCATACTCGGTGGCAATGACAATTCGTGGCTCGTCGGTGACCAGCTGGGAGCCGGCGCTCGCAAGAATGGCAAACACCAGGACTGCAGAAAGCAGGTTCGCCAGCGGCCCAGCGGCCGCTACCACGATTCGCCGCCACGGACTTGCTGCGTAGAAGCTGCCAGGTTCCTTTCGGACCTCCTCGCGGCCCTCGGAAATCGCTTCCTGCATTTCCTCTTCACCGGCAAAGCGGCAATAGCCGCCGAGCGGGATGGCATTGATCCGGTAGCTCGTCTCCCCAACCTCCCGGCTGAACAGAGCTGGCCCGAATCCCACGCCGAAACTCTTCACACGGACTCCTACGGCACGCGCCGCGAGGTAGTGACCGAACTCGTGTATCACTATTACCAGGCCGAGGCCCAGGATCCCGAGCAGGTAGATCAGCAGCATAGTTCCTTTCTCTCTTCAAGCGTCTTGAGTTCCGGCACCCTGCCGTCAGAGGGGGTGCCTCAGACTGCCGCGCCGCGCTCCAGTGCCACCATCACATAGTACAGAAGTGGCGCTACAAAAAGAGGAGAGTCGATGGAGTCAAGTATCCCACCCCTGCCGGGAATCAGGTTCCCCGAGTCCTTTATCTCGCCCGCCCGCTTCAGTGCGGACTCCACAAGATCTCCGACAATGCTGGTAGCACCCAGGCCCAACCCCATCAAAGCCAGAAGCGGAACCGGAACCCCAGCCAGCAGCGGCACAAATGGCCGGAGCACAAGCGGCCACAGCGCTGATACCAAGAGCCCAGCGGCAAAGCCCGCAATCGACTTTCCCGGGCTGACCGCCACCAGACCACGGCGCTGCCCAAACAGCCTGCCGGCGACGTACGCCGCGCTGTCATTCAAAAAGGTAACACCAACCAGCAGTGCCAGGCCCGCTACCGAGTGCTCCAGGGCTGCAAGCCGGATTACCCATGCTACAAACCAGCCGGGGTAGAGCAGGATGAGGACCGCTGATGCGAGGTTTGTGATGGCAAATCGGACACGGGTGGCATCACGCCAGAACGCCTGCCGGGCAAAGACCAACACCACAAGTACCGGAAAGCCAAGCACGCTGATTCCCGGCGGAACCAGGCCAAGCCCCTCCAGGTACGCCAGGGCTGGCAGGGATAACGCGAGCAGCCCGGCCGATCCCTCGGAGAGGTGCAGGCTGTCCAGGCGCTGGGAGAGCAGGGATCGCATCTCCACTCCGCCAAGCGCAGATGCGGCCATTGCCAGCACGGACAGACCAAGGTGGTTGAACCCCCGCTGGAGGAAGGACAGGAACAGAAGCACCGGGATCCCGATGACGAACACCAGAATCCGTAGCTGGACGTTGTTCACCTGCTCGTTCCCGCACCGTGCGGGGAATCGCCGCCAAACGTCCGTTTTCGTTCGCTGTAGTCGTCCAGGGCCGCGCGAAGATGTGCCTCATCCCAGTCCGGCCACAGGTCCTGGTCGAAATAGAACTCCGCATAGGCCGCGCCCCACAACAGGAAGTTGCTGATCCGCCGTTGTCCGCCAGTGCGGATGATGAGATCCGGCTCGGGAAGATCCGGATGGTCAAAGTGCTGTTGCAGCGTCTCTTCGTCCAGCCGGGCAAGGCTCTCGGGTCCGGATCTGATGCCAGCGGCTTCGCTGGAGATCCAGCGTTTCACGGCGCGCAGGATTTCGTCTCGGCCGCCATAGTTGATGAGCAGGTGCACGGTGAGGCCGCTGAACTCTGCAGTGTCCTGCTGCACAAGGCCCAGTTCACGGTTGACGCTCTCCGGCAGGCCATCTCTGTCTCCCGAGCAGATGACGCGGATCTGATTCTCCCGGTAGAAGTCCAGCTCGGTGCGAATCCGGGTTGCCAGCATGGACATCAGGAAGCTGACTTCCTCCTCTGCTCGCTTCCAGTTCTCTGTGGAAAAAGTGTAGAGGCTGAGATAGCGGATTCCGGCCCGACGCGCGGCGGCCACCACCCGCTTTGCTGCCTGCAGGCCCTCTTCGTGGCCGCGGTTCCGGGCCAAACCGAACTGACCCGCCCAGCGGCGGTTTCCATCCATGATGATCCCCACGTGGCGGGGGAGGCTCAAGGGAGTCTCGTCGCTTGCCACCGGATCATCGGATACCGCTGCACGGGAGCGTCGGGGCATTATCAGTCCTCGAGGATCTCCTGCTCCTTGGCCGCAAGCAGGCTTCCAATACTGTCGATGTGGTCGTCCGTCAGCTTCTGGATCTCAGTCTCCAGACGCTTTGCATCATCCTCGCTGATCTCTCCCTCTTTCTGAAGCTTCTTCACTTCATCGTTGGAGTCGCGGCGGATGTTTCTGACGGCGACTTTTGCGTCTTCCGCCATCTTCTTGGCCAGCTTCACAAACTCCTTGCGGCGTTCCTCCGTGAGCGGCGGTATGCTGATTCGGATTACCTTGCCGTCATTGCTTGGATTGAGTGACATCTCACTGGTCTGGATTGCCTTCTCAATGGCCCCAAGCGCGCCCTTGTCCCAGGGCTGAACGACCACCAGGCGTGCCTCCGGCACGGAAACGCCGGCCACCTGGTTCAGCGGAGTCGGCGTTCCGTAATAGTCAACCTTGATGCGGTCGAACATCGCGGCGTTCGCGCGCCCGGTGCGGAGTCCCGAAAACTCCTCTTCCAGGGCTCCAACCGATTTCTCCATCCGATCATTGGCTGACTTCACTGCCGGACTCACGATGCTGCTTCCTCTCCAACCTTGAAGTAGGCGTAGTCAGCAAGGATGATTGTCCCGCCAAGCTGCTTGCCCAGGTTTTCCAGAGTCTTTGCCACTGAAGTCTTCTCGTCCTTCACAAAGCCCTGGTCAACAAAGCATATCTCGGACAGGTGCTTTTTCAGCTTACCCTTGGTAATGCCTTCCAGCACCTTCTCCGGCTTGCCGAGGTTCTCCGCCTGTGCCCGGAAGATGGCCTGCTGCTCTGTGAGGTACTCCGCCGGAACCTGTGACTCCTCCAGGTAGCTTGGCGCAAAGGCTGCCGCGTGGAGTGCCAGATCAAAGGCGAGCTGCGCTACTTCAGCGTTGTCAGGCTGAATGCCGGATACGGTGAGGCGAACGATGGTTCCTACAGAGCCCGCGTCCCCGTGAATGTAGTCCCGGACAACATCTCCGGAATCCACATCCATGACCCGGACCCGAGCCAGGCTCATGTTCTCCTTGATTGTGGCAACCGCGTCCTGCACCCGGCTCGTCAGTACCTCGGAGTCAGCTCCAAGACCCTGCTCCACGGCGGTCTTTACAACTTCGTTGCCAAGCTTCACAAACTCGTCGCTCCGGGCAACAAAGTCGGTCTCACAGGCAATCTCAATGATGCCCGCTCGTCCGTCCCCGATGAAGGTGAAGATGCGGCCCTCATTGGTGTCGCGGCTGGAGCGCTTTGCCGCAGCTGCAAGGCCAAGTTCCTTGAGAATGCGCTCCGCTTTTTCAAAGTCTCCATCCGCTTCCACCAGCGCCTTCTTGCAGTCCATCATCCCGGCCCCGGTCTTCTCCCGGAGCCGCTTCACTTCAGCAGCACTGACTCCCATTTTTTAATCCTCGCCGTAAAAGGTCTTTTCGTCGATGCCGGCTTCCTGGGCCACCTTCTCCTCACGGGTCTTGGCGTCCTCGGCCTCTTTCACTTCTTCAGGGGTGTAGTCCGAATAGTCTTCGGTGGTGAAGCTCGCTTCCGCGCCTTCCTCGTCTCCGGCCACAACCGCTCCCACCGCAACTGTCTCAACTTCCCGCTCCGGCTCAGGCTGCTCAGCCGGGGTTTCGGTCGCGGTTGCTTCTTCCTCGTCGGTCAGGCTTTCAATCACTTCCAGCCCAATCTCGTTGTCAGCCTCAATCACAGCCTGGGAGATGATCTGTGTGAACAGGGTGATGGCGCGGATTGCGTCGTCATTTCCGGGAATGGGGTAGTCGATACCTTCCGGATTCGCGTTGGTGTCCACAACAGCCACAATCGGAATTCCGACCCGGCGGGCTTCCGCCACCGCAATTGCTTCCTTGCGGGTGTCAATGATAAACACAATTCCCGGAAGGTCCTTCATTTCCTTGATTCCGCCCAGGCTCTTCTCCAGGCGGGACTTCTCTTTCTGGAGGAGGGACACTTCCTTCTTTGTCAGGCTCTCAAAGGACCCATCCACTTCCATCTTTTCCAGCTTCTTCAGCCGGAACAGAGACTTCCGGATGGTGGAGAAGTTGGTGAGCATGCCGCCGAGCCAGCGATGGCTGATGTAGTACATGCCGCACTTCTCGGCCTCTTTCTGGATTGCTGCCTGCGCCTGCTTCTTGGTTCCCACAAACAGAACGCTCTGGCCTGCCAGGACGGTCTTGCGGACCGCGTCATAGGCGTCCTTGATTGCAGCGATTGTCTTCTGCAGATCAATGATGTGGATGCCGTTGCGAGCGGTGAAGATATATCGCTTCATCCTCGGGTCCCAGCGCTTGGTCTGATGACCGAAATGTACACCGGACTCCAGCAGACTTTTCATGGTGACTACTGCCATGGTACCTCCTTGCACCTGCAGACCCTGGGCCTGCAGCCGGGAACCGTGTCCCCGCCCTTCTCAGATGATTCTCGACAGGCCCGTTGCCAACAGGCGCCGGGGCCTACGGAAGATTTACTCGGGCGGAAAGAGCCCGAGACTCGCGAAGATGGCACACACAAGGGGCAAAGGCAAGCCCATGACGTTGCTGTAATCACCGTCAATTCGCTCCACCAGGGCCGCTGCACCGTCCTGGATCCGATATGCGCCGGCAACACCTCTCCATTCCTCCAGCCCGAGGTACCAGCGCAGCTCGGCCTCATCCAGCTCCCGGAAGGTGACGCGTGTTACGGCGTTGCGGAGGATCGGCTTGCCGGCACCGAGGGAACCCGGCTCTCCGTCCAGCGCGCGGACGCAGACTCCCGTGACAACCCGATGCTGCTTGCCCGAAAGCCGCCGGAGTATCCACTCGGCCTCGGCCGCGTCTTTGGGCTTCCCGTAGATCCTGCTCTCCAGGGCAACAACCGTGTCGGCCGCCAGCAGCACGCGCGGCAGTTCGCCCGGCGGAACGGTTTGATCAACGCCGCTGCGGACCGCCTCCAGCTTGTCGTGAGCCAGAATCTCTGCCAGCCGTGCGGGATCGGTTTCCGTTCGTTCTTCATTGATGTGAGAGGGTAGAGTGACCGGCTCGTAGCCGATCTGTTCAAGCAGCGTCTGCCTCCTCGGCGATGCGGAGGCCAGGATGATTTGTGCCTTCATGATCGGCGGAACAGAACAATCGCCAATGGAATCCCTGCGAGGGATCCCGGGTTCACTTCCAGCTCAGCGCGAAGGACGGCAGCGTCAAACCCAACAGGACCCAGACTCAGGTCAATCGGAAGGCCAACAAGCGCCAGAATGCGACTGATCAGTTCCCACAGCAGGGTCCCGGCAACCACACAAAGAAAGAGGAGCCGGGCGAGAAAGGGCCAGTTGCGATCGCTGAGCTTCACCAGCGCATCCTTGCCTGCGCACTCCCACCGGTCAAGGCACAGTGGAGCGTGGACCCCCCATATGACCCCCATATCTTGACAGCAGGGGGGGCCGGGAGTACGGTTCGGCTCCATCTCGGGTGCGTAGCTCAGCTGGATAGAGCGTTGGCCTCCGGAGCCAAAGGTCGTGGGTTCGAATCCCGCCGCACTCAAGCCTGCCGATACACCGGAAGCGAAATCTGGTGCTTCCTGGCCGGTTCTCGTACCCGGAGCAGAAGCTCGTCTACCTCGCTAGCCGGGACCCCAAGATCGTTCACCAGGCCCGGTGCAGACTGGATTCCCGGTAGCGCCCGAAGTGCGGCGCGGAGATGAAGGTGATCGCGATCACCGAGGATCCAGACGAACTGGGGCGAATCCTCCGGCATCTGATCAAGATCGGGCGGTCTCCAGCCGGATTCGATCCCGACCGGCTAGAATGGCGGCCGTCACCGCCGTTAAAGCCTGGGAACGGCGGTCGGTGCTGAGTTCTCGCGAAATCTTGGTTTTTGACTGGCGTTTCGCGGTTGCGCCCCGAGATAGGTTTGCTAACATTAGATACGCGACATCCTCGCCCACCTGATCAAGACAGGCCGTGCGCCACCTGGATT
>CAZPXH010000022.1:0-29112 GCA_964591085.1 uncultured Spirochaetaceae bacterium
TGCCATGAACCAGACCCAAGAGCTCAGCGAGGTGGTAGACCACCTCCAATCCCATTTCGGCAACCTGAAGACCTGAGCGCGGGGATAGGAGCGGATAGGGCGCCTGTCAGCTTCCGGAACGCTTTTCTATTTTCCGCCGGAGCACGGCGATGTGCTTGGCAGGGTTCACGCCAACCGGGCAGACAAAGCTGCACTGGAGGGAGCGCTGGCAGGTCCACACGCCACCTTCCGCGTTGGCCTCTTCCATGGCGGCCTCCGCTGCCTCCGGGTCCTTTTCCGCTATTCGGTTGAGCCGGGCAAGCGCAGCGGGTCCCCGGAAGAGCACCGTCACCGGACAGGCGGCTTCACACAGGCCGCACTCAATGCAGTTTTCAAAGCGGGTGTAGCTTCCGCTGACTTCCCGCGCGGGTGTGGCGTCCCGGTGCGCCTCGCTTGGGCGCAGGTTGTCCCAGTCTGCGGGCAGATTGGCAAAGAGGGGGCTCCGGTCCACAGCCAGATCTGCGACTACCGGGTACTGCGGGAGCGGATCCAGCCTCACGGACTCCGGATACTCGGATGCGGGTTTCAGGCATGGCAGAACGGGCTTGCCGTCAGCAAGGAGTCCGCAGGTTCCGCAACTGCCGTGGTGGCAGGAGTGTGCGTAGGCCGGTGCATCCGCGTCCGTGGCGGAGACACGCTCCAGGGCATCCATGAGGGTACCGGCATCGGGGAGCTTTGCGGTGTGCTCGGTGTACTCCCCGCTGGTCCTGCGAATCTTCAGGGTGATGGATCTGTGGCTCATGTGGTCCTCCGGAAGGCTTCCCGGTAATCAAGGAGCGGGGTGTCCCGCGTTCGGCAGGGCTCGGCTATCCCGGCATCCCTGCAGACCTGGTCCACCACCGCTTCCGCCATAGCGCGCAGGACCGTGGCCTTCCCGCCAACAACGCTGTACAGCCCGGAAATGGACTCATCCGAGTGGTCCATCACGGCAAAGTCCCGCGACAACCCGCGGCCACCGCTTTCAGACCTGCCGGCCAGCGGACGGGCGGCGGTCCACGCGGCGCGCAGCTCACGGGAAGAGAACCCGGGCATCAGCTGCTCGGCACGGTCCAGAAGGAAGCGGATGTCCTCCTCCGGGACCTCGTAGTCATCCGGGTCCTCACCCTCCCATTGCGTAGTGCCGATGGTGGTGACCCCGCGCTGGGGTACCAGAATGTCCCCATCACCGGCCGGGTGGAGGTGGCTGATCACCATGTTGCAGTGGCGTCCGGCAACGGCAACCATGGTGCCAAAGGCAGGCGTTACCGCCAGGTCCGCTCCGGCAAGCTGCGCCACCTGCCCCGCCCAGGCACCGGCAGCGTTGATCACGATATCCGCGGACAGAATCGTCTCTTCCCCGGTCCTGCGGTCATGCACAGCCACCCCGCTCACGGAGCCCTCGGAGGAGCTGATTCCGGTCACCCGGCAGAAGCGGCGGATCTCCGCGCCGTTGGACAGTGCGGTTGCGGCAAACTGCATTGGCAGGCGGTAGGCGTCCAGGGTCCCGTCCGGCACCACGTAGGCAAAGCGGAGCTCCGGATTGACCAGCGGCTCGGCGGCGAGGGCTTCTTCCCGGCTGATCTTCCGCACCGGGATTCCGGACTCGCTGCAGGCGGTGGCAAACTCGGTGGCGTATGCCTCATCCTCATCCGTGAGCGCAACAAAGAGCCCGTAGTTCATCTCCATGGACTGCGGCGCAATGGCTTGCAGAATCCGGACCTCCTGCATGCACTCCCGGGCAATCTCCCGATCTCCCACGGCGTAGCGAGCGCCGCTATGCAGTTGGCCGTGATGGCGTCCGGTTGTCCCGGAGGTGAGTTCGCCGCGCTCCACCAGCGTTGCGGGGATTCCCCGGAGGGCAAGGTCATGCAGGATGGCGCAGCCGGTACCGCCACCCCCAACAATCACAATGCTGGGCGTGCTCACGCGGACCGGCTCTCTTCCAGGGCGGATGGCACTGTCATGGTCGCAATGACATCAATGCCGGTTCCCGCGAGGTTCTCTCCAACCCGGCTTCTACAGCTCACCGGCGCAGAGAGCCGCAATATATAGATAGCGTTGAGAAAGGCGGGGATTGCCTCCACGGGCACCGCCGCGCTGCTGCGGATGGGAATCCGCCCCACCGGCCCCCCGGAGATGGCGCAGGTTGCGGTCACCATCCGCCGGGGATCGCTCGCCTCTTCCCGCGCGTAGGCTTCTCCCCGCTTGCAGCGGTTTCCGGTGACAGTCAGCTCTTCTCCGTCCCGGTGCAACTCCATGCGGCAGCCTACGGGGCACACAATGCAGGTGAGCTCTCCGCTTGCTGCCCGCGGCGTGATCAGTTTCTGGTTCTGGGGAATCACTGGATGCTGACCTCCACCGCCTGTCCCTCCGGAACGCTGTCTCCCCTGATTTCCAGGCTGATCATCTCAGAGGGCTGGACGTGCTGCAGCTTCCGAGTCTGAAGAACCTCGCCACCGGCGGTCACGTGGACACTGGTCTTGAGCTGGGTCACCAGTGACCGCAGATAGACGGTGGTGCTTCCGCCCCGGGTCACTCGGCCGGGCGCCACGTAGCGCACGTTGCTTCCGGGAATGACCTCCGCCTCCGGTCCGGGAGCCTCGTTGCGGAGATAGCGGACAATTGCGTCACCGCACCGCTTGCTTTCCTCAGCTACATAGTCCACCAGGTCATGGATGTGCAGCACGTTCCCGGATGCAAAGACCGCGGGCACGCTGGTCATCAGCGCGGAGTTGACCACGGGTCCTCGCGTCTGCAGGTGGAGGTTGACGCCCAGGTCCCGGGAGAGCTCGTTCTCCGGAATCAGGCCAACAGACAGAAGGAGGGTGTCACAATCCAGGTGGAAGGCCTTCTCCGTGCGCGGAACCCCCTTCTCGAGGGGCGCTACAGAGACACCGCTGACCCGCCTGCGACCGTGAATCTCGGTGACCACGTGGCCGAGGTAGAGGGGAATGGCAAAGTCATCCAGACACTGCACCAGGTTCCGGGTGATGCCGGACGGTACGGGCTGGATCTCTATGACCGCGGCAACCTCGCACCCAATCAGGCGCAGGCGGCGTGCCATGATTAACCCAATGTCCCCGCTGCCAATGATCACCGCGCGGCGGCCGGGAACCCAGCCTTCCACGTTGATCAGCCGCTGAGCGGCACCGGCCGTGAGGATGCCGGCCGGCCTCGTTCCCGGGATCTGCAGGCTGCCCCGGTTCCGTTCCCGGCTGCCCATGGCAAGCGCAATGCTGGAAGCGTGGACCGTCCGTGGCCCGTGTTCAGCGGACAGCGTCTGCACCGTAAAGCCGCCAGGCTGCTTCTGAACACCCAGAACGGTGGTGGAAAGCAGCCGGCTGACTCCGGCGGATGCAGAGATCTCCATCCAGCGCTCGGCGTACTCCGGGCCGGTGAGCTCCTCACCAAACTCGTGGATGCCAAATCCGTTGTGGATGCACTGTCGCAGCACCCCACCAAGCTCCGGTTCCCGGTCAACCACTAGCGCAGAAAAGCCCCCCTCAGCTACCCGGGATGCGGCAGCCATTCCAGCGGCACCGCCGCCGATGACCAAGGTATCCACCGTTTCCGGCACTGCCCCGTTGCGCCGCGGCTTGCGGATGAGCGCAGGCCCCGCCGGGGTTCCCGGAAGGGTTCCCCCAAGGAGCTCGCTTCCGGCTCCGTTCTGGCTTACGGCGGTGACGGGTGTCTGCGCTGCCGCAGAGATCAGCTCCACAATTCGCGGGGTGCAGAATGCTCCCTGGCAGCGGCCGGCACTTGCCCGGCAGCTGAACTTCACGCCGTCCAGGGTGTGGTGCCCGGCGGCAACGGCATCAGTGATCTCCCGCTCCGTCACGGTCTCACAGCGGCAAACAACCTGTGCGGCGGACGAGTCTTCCTCCCAGATTGCCTGCAGCCCGGCCTGATCCAGGTCCCGGGTCCGGACCACCGGTGGTAGCATGGCGGAGAAGTGCGGCCGCGGACCAGCCTGCAGCCCTGCGGAATCCAGGATGGAACGAACGTACTCCGCTATGGCCGGAGCAGCGGTGAGTCCCGGGCTCTGTATTCCCGCAACCTGGACAAAGCGGGGAAGCACGCCAGATTCCCGGATCAGAAAGTCATTCCCGGGAAGCGTGGGCCTGAGTCCGGCAAAGGAGCGGATCACGTCATTCGCAGAGATCGTGGGAACCAGGCGCATGGCGGAAGAGACAATGGCGTCCATGCGTTCGCGCGTGGTCCGGGTATCCTGCGGATCATCAATCTCGTCTGCCGTGGGCCCAATGAGCACGGTGCCTTCCACCGTGGGGATCACGAGCATCCCCTTTGACACCGGCGTTGGCACCGGGAATATCACGCGGGATGGGCAGGCAGGGGTCCTCCGGTCCAGAAGGTGGTATTCCCCACGCCGCGGGGTGATCTGGTAATCCTCCGCGCCAAAGATCCTGGACACCTGATCCGCGTGGTTTCCGGCGGCGTTGATCACAAAGTCCGCACGCAGCTCCCGTCCGTCTTCTGCCCGGATCACAAAGTGGTCAGACCGGGTTTCCGCTTCTGAAACGGTAAAGTTGCACACCAGCTCAAGCCCGTTGGCGCGGGCGTTCTCCACCAGGGCAAACACAAATCGATAGGGCTCAATGATCCCGCCGGCGGGCGCGTGGAGTCCGCCGATCACCTCCTGGTGGAGCTTGGGCTCCAGCGAACGGATCAGCTGCTCGCTGACAAGCTCAATGCCATGCGAGCCGTTGGCGAGCCCCTGCCGATAGAGGTGCTCCGCAGTGGTCATCTCCTCCGGGGTGAAGGCGGCTACCAGGATTCCGCACTGCCGGTAGGGAAAGCCGAGGTCCCGGTTTAGCTGCGGATACAGCTCGGCCCCCCGAACCTCCAGGCGTGCCTTGAGGGTCTCTGTGGAATGGTGAAAGCCGCCGTGGATAATGCCGGAGTTGGCCTTGGAGGTGCCAAAGGAAACGTCTGCTTCCCGGTCCAGCAGGGCAACGGAGACGTCCGATTGCAGGAGGTGCCGGGCAATGGAGGCGCCCACCACGCCAGCTCCAATGATGGCTACCTGGTAGTGCGCATGATCCATGCGAACAGTTTCGCGCGGTGCTTTATGATTGTCAATGATCGTTTCCGTGCGTTTTCTGTTTGGGTGGCGGGCCCAATATGCTTGCCTGCGAGAGACCTAAACTAGGAGGTTCCGGCGGCATCCTCGGGATCCGAGTCTGCCGAAGCGGTCAGACCAGACTCCTGGCCGTCCACCTCGGCAATCAGGACCTGTATGCCCCGTTCCTCCAGTGCGGCGCGGTCTTCTTCCGGAAGGCCGCTGTCGGTCACCAGGATATCCACCACGTCTATGGGTGCGGTCACAAACGGTGCAACACCCCCAACCTTGGAGGAGTCTGCAAGGATGATCACATTGCCCCGGGTCCGGCGGATCATCTCTCCGGTAATCTCCGCCTCCTGATGGTGCGGGGTGGTGAGCCCGGTCTCAATGGAGATGCCATCAACGCCCAGAAAGGCGCGGCTTGCGAACACCTGAGAGAGCGTTTGCAACGCAAGTCCACCCACAAAGGAGTTTGAGCGCGGGCGATACACCCCGCCGATCACAATGCATTCAAGTGAGGGTGCCTGCAGGACGGATATCGCCCCGGCGTTGCTGGTGATGACTCTAAGCTCCACGGACGGCAGGTTCCGGAGAAACTGAAGAGCGGTGCTCCCGCTGTTGACCAGGATTGTCTCCCCAGGGTCCACCAGCTGAGCCGCCCTCTTCCCGATCGCCACCTTCTGCTCCGGCTTCCACTGTCCCTTCTGGTCAAAGTAGTGCTCGCGCTCAAATCGCCTTCGGGACACCGCACCGCCGTGGCTGCGGCTGAGCATTCCCTGCTCTTCCAGCACCTGCAGGTCACGCCGGATTGTCATGACGGAGACACCAAAGCGTTCACTCAGATCATTCACCCGAATTGCCCCGAGCTCGTGGACCAGGAGCAGGATCTGCTGCTGCCGTTCTGCGGGGATAATTTCCGTTGGCATCTTTCAGTCCTCCATCCGGTCCATGCTTGCCCACAGGCCCTGCGCGGGGCGTGACAAGTAATAGAGAGACTCGCCGTTGGGGCCACGGTTCCAACCCTCCGAGAGGCCAGCGAGGCCAAGCTCTGAGGCCGCTGTCTGTGGGTCCCGCCAGGTGAAGCCAACTGCCTCCACCTCTTCCCGGGACAGGCCGCCTGCGGCATAGCGGACGGCGAATCGCCCTTCGCTGGAACCATGAATCAGGTGGGCAGCAGCAGAAAGGTCTCCGGCAAGCTCGGGTTCCCGCTGCACCGCCGCGAGGGTGGCTTCCGTTCCCCGGTAGCCGTAGCGGCGAATCAATCGGTCAATGCCCAGATCCTCGCCGAAGCTGGAGACCCCCGGCGCTATGACGTCCAGAATCCCTCCGTCTGCTATCAGCATTCGGGAGCGATAGATCGCCTTGTTTCCCAACCAGGTGCTGTGGAATTCGTCCGGATCCAACCACGCAACCACGTGCTGTGCGGGCTCGGGCTCTATGGTCACGTTGCACTGCCGGGCCAGATCCGCAGCGCGGTAGAAGCAGTCAAGCCCGTCCCCGGCAAAGAGGCCGCGCACAACCATGCCACCTGCATCCGCCGGCAGTTCGGCCGCTTCCTGTGGCGTTGCCGGGCCAACCACGGTGAGGATCCAGAGAACCGGAATCCGGGTCAGGAACTCGGTGGCCGCGGAGTTGATCACCGCGCGCACGGGGTTGTCCGCCCGCCCCATGATCCGTTCCATACCCCACACGGCACCCAAGTAGTGGCTGCGGTTGATGGCTTCCCGCCCGCCGGTGCCCACAAACAGGTTCTTGGCGTGGTTGGCCATACCAATGACCTCGTGCGGGAGCACCTGCCCAATGGAGAGAACCAGGTCATGCCTGCCTTCGGCAACCAGTCGATTGAGTTGCGCCGGCCAGGAGTAGTCCAGGAGGCCTTCACTGACCTCGGAGACAAACTCGCCGGGGACCTCGCCCAGCTGAACCAGGTCCTCCCTCCAGTTGTGAACACGAAAGCGGTCTTCCGGAACACCGGGGAACATCCGGGAGATCTCGGCCGCTGTCATGGCGCGGTGCGTGCCCAGGGCCGGAAGCACGTCAGTCAGTCTGTCGCCAAGCTGCCGAGATGCCATTGCGGTGAGCTGTCCGGCGCGGGAATGGTAGCGGCTGAAGTCCGGGGGTACGGCCAGAACCCGCCGCGCCGGACCAAAGACCTGCAGGAGTTCGGCCATCGCGGTCTCCAGGTCCGCCGCGGTCAACACCGCGTCCCTGCCGCCCCAGGCAAAGCTCCGCTCGCCTCCGGGCATGCGTCCGTACGTCACTAGCGTTTCACCCGTGCGTCACCCTGCCAGATGGACCAGATCTGCTCCTCATCCGCCGGCTGGGCATAGTCGGTGTCAAAGGTGACCGCCAGAGCTCCGCTGGCCCAGCCAAAGTGGAGACAGTCCCGTGGGCTCCAGCCGGAAAGGATTCCGTACAGCAGGCCTCCCACAAAGCCGTCACCACCGCCAATCCGGTCGTGCACACCTATGGGCTTTGGCTCAACCTGCAGCCACTCTCCGCCCCAGCTAAGGATCGCGCCCCACAGGTGTTCGCCCGCGCTGCGCACCTCCCGCAGGGTGGTTGCAAAGACGCTGACATCGGGGAAGGCTTGCCCTGCGCGCTCAATCATCTGTCGGAAGGCGTCCGTCTTGGCCTGCAGCCCGCTTCCGCCTGCCCCGGGGCCTGGCAGGCCCAGCGCAAGCTGGAAGTCCTCCTCGTTCCCCACAAGCACATCTGCTGCTGCGGCGATCTCCCGGAAGAGGCTACGCAGCTCTTCGTCCCGTCCGGACCAGAAGGAGGCCCGGTAGTTCAGGTCAAAACTCACCAGACTCCCGTTTGCCTTTGCAGCGCGCGCCACCGCATTGCAAAGCGCCCCGGTACTCTGTGACTGCGCGGCGAACAGGCCGGAGAGGTGCACCGCCTGCACACCGTCCCGGGCAAAGATGGCATCCAGATCAAAGTCATCCGGACCCAGGGTGCGGCCCGCCTCTCCGGCGCGGTCGTTGTACACACGGGGCCCGCGAGCACCGGCGCCGGCATCCGCAATGTTGATCTGGTGACGCAGACCCCAGGGTCCGCCGGGATCCCGGATCACGGCATCCAGGTCCATGTGGCGCGCGGCCAGGTTGTCAGAAATCATGCGCGCAATTGGGCTGCCGGAGACCAGCGCGGAAAGCACCCGCACCTTCTTTCCAAGGTAACTCACAATGCTGCATGCGTTGGTCTCCGCGCTTGTGACCTGCATCCGGAAGAGCTGGGACGAATGCACCGGCTGCCGGTCTAGCGGTGTCAGGCGGGTTCCCATGCTGGTGACGGTGAGTAGTGCGTGGGTACAGGAGTCCGCTGGCTTGAGCTGCATACGCGCAGTGTAGCTGCAGCGGAGACCGAGGCAAATACGGCGTAGGGCTTTTAGCTCAACGGGCTCAACCAAACCCCAGGGAGGCGGCTAATCGTGAGAATAGCTGAGCCGGGAAGCCTGAACCAGCGAACGCTGGAGTCGGACGGTCCCCACCGGGTCTGATCCCGATCACCTCAACTGACAAGTTCATCCGCCAAGCCCGTCGGGAGACACATGCCCGTTTCACGCCACAACCGGTTCCATAACAGCCTGGATTCGTCTTGTCCGTCCGTGAACGTCCCCATATAGCCGGCCGTTTCGCTGTTGCGCCCTGACACAGGTTTTTCTCTGGTTTTACCGGCGCGGCTCTTCACAAGAGATCCAGCTGTCTGAGCTCCGTCTCAATCAATGTGCGAATCTTCGGCTTTATCGTGTCTCCGGGTATCCGCATACGGCCGTTGCCGCGACCACGCAGCGCGGCAGCCATTTTGATGGCCGGAATCACCGCACCTTCGGCTGCTTGAATGATCCGGGCCAAGCTGTTGATTTGTCTTTGAGACTCTTTTACCCGCTCCAGGTCCCCGGAACGGGCTGCCCGATACATTTCCACATACGGTTCAATCCAGACATTGCCCAAGCCGGTAACAAGTCCTGGAGCCCCGAAGATCAATGAAGCCGCATCCAGAATGTCCTCTCCCTGGATCCAAGCGAACTCGCCGTTTAAAGGCGTGAGAATTCCCTGAGTGAACGACGTAAATGCGCCCGAGCTGTCCTTGATCCCCACAATGTTCGGATGTTCGGCGAGGGCGAGCGTCGTAGAAAGAGCTATCGGGTTGTGGGTGTTCTGCGGAATGTTGTAGAGCATAAACGGAACGTCCGAGGCATCGGCGATTCTGGTGTAGTGATCCACGATGGTGTCTTGGGAGACGGTGTAATAGTAGGGGGCCACTGTGGCGGCGTAGTCGGGTTCCAGAGAGACGAAGTCTCGCAGTTCTGAGATGACCTGTTCGGTATGGGGCCGCAGGATAACCACATACAACGTCACGTTTCCCCCGCTCACCTGTTTGGCAAGGCTGAAGGCACGCTTGCGCTCCTCCGCGGTGAGCAGTGCTCCTTCGGCGGTTGTGCCACCGATGAACAGACCGTCTACACCAGCGTTGACGAGATATCGGAGGTGCGTCTCCAAGGCGGCCATATCCATGGAACCGTCATCCTTCAAAGGCGTCATGACCGCAGGGATAACTCCCTCAATTCGACGTTCGTTCTTTGCCATTCCTCTACTCCTTAAGAACGGCCCTCGAAAGAGCTCCGTTTTAACCGGTTGTCTATCTGGTCCCCCAACCCGGGGAGCCGTTCGCCGCCCCGTGTTCCGAGATTGTTACGCTCATGGAATTGGAGCCATTCTACCAGGCTTTCGGTAAGTCGCACACGCTCATGACAGGACCCCGATTCGCTGTAGAGATCACGCAGCTCCTGAGGATCCTCTTGCAGATCATAGAGTTCTCCGCGGTCGCCATGGTAAAGCGATAACTTATACCGCCCGTCGGTCACCATGGTGGCATCTATCGGCGGATCCCAGGGGCGCTTAGTGTCGCAAATCCCCGAGTTCCGGTAGGCGCAAACCGCGTGCGATCGGACCGCTTCTACGTCTCCGCCAGCCAGGGGCAACAGATCTCGCGAAGTAGGCATCTCCCGCGATATCTCGGGCGTCATCAGTCCTGCGGCCTCAAGGATCGTTGCCGCGATGTCATGGGGTTGCACCACCGCGCTCACCCGGGTGCCTCCTTTCAGCTGTTGGGGCCAGCGTATCAGAAACGGAACCTTGACAGCAGCTTCGTAGAAGAAACCGCCCTTCACCAGGAGGTCGTGGTCACCAATCATGTCGCCGTGGTCGCTTGCAAACAGAACAAGGGTATTATCCGCCACACCTGCCTCCACCAGTGAGTCAAGAACCCGGCCGACCTCCAGATCAATCAGGGCCACCGATGCGTAGTAGCCGACGCGCATAGCCCCGATCTCTTCGGCGGAGAGAGAAGCAAAGCCACCAAGATAGGAGTGATTCCGCTCACGCTCGATGCCCTCCGGCCGGTCCCGGCGAAGATCGGCCAGGCGCTCAGGCATATCCTCCTGCCGAAGATGTCCGAGCATCTCCTTTGGATAGTCTTCGTACGGATTGTGGGGATCGAAGACGCTCATGCAACAGAAGAACGGCACCCGGCCTGCTCCCGGCGCGTTCTCGCCGGCCCGACGAATGAAGTCTATCGTCCGCTCCGCCGCCCAGTGGGTAAAATGCGCCTCTTGGGGATGGTGAAGAAGGTCTCTCCCTTTACCTGATAGTTCCCGAAAGAACTCCGAATGTTTCTCCTGGAGCCACCGGCTGTATCCGTTGAACGGCGAGTCGAGGTGAATACTCGCCTCCAAACCCCACTCATATTCCTCGAAACCGTCGGTCGGGTGGCGCTGATACGCCTCAAAGAGCCGACCACTGGTGTGGAGCTTTCCGTAGAGAGCGGTGCGATAACCGCCCTCCTTAAGCCGTTGGGTGAAATGAACCTCACCCGGGGGAAGCTCATCGTAGAGCTTGTAGACCCCGTGCCCCGGCAGCTCCTTGCCAGTCCAGATGGAGGCACGGCTTGGAGTGCAAATGGTGTTATTGACGTAACAATTTTCAAAGATTGCACCTTCCCGTCCCAGACGGTCGAGATTGGGCGTGTTAACCCAGGATGCTCCATAACAGCCAAGGGTGTCCGACCGCTGCTGGTCTGTGAGGATAAGAAGGATGTTCGGTCTATCGTTCGCGTCGCTGCTCATACACCCCTCTCCGTGTGGCCGTCACCGCCCTTACCGCCAGAACAGGTTGGGTAGAAAAAGCACAATGTCCGGAACATAAGTCACCAGAAAAAGCACTCCCAACATTACCACGACGATGGGTATGGCCTCTTTGATGACTGCCCGCAACGGTGTGTCTGAGACACCACTGACAATGAACAGAAGCACTCCAAAGGGTGGCGTCGATAGTCCAATCATCATGTTCAGCACCACCACAACCCCGAAGTGAACCAGGTCTATCCCGAGCGCCTGGACCAACGGAAGTACCATTGGAATGAAGACCACGGTAATCGTTGAGGTGTCTATAAACATCCCAAGGAGAATAAACAGTACATTGACAATCAGCAGCAGCACATAGCGGTTGTCAGTCATTCCCAGAAGCGCCGCGGCGAACATGTCCGGAATATTCTCGATCGCCACCACGTAAGCGGTTGTAAACGCGCTCCCCACGATTATTGAGACGGTGCCGGTGCGTCGGACGGTATCCTTGATTATGTCCCAGAGGTGCTGGAAACCCAGTGAGCGGTAGACCAGCATGGAAACCACGAGGGCATACAAACCGGCCAGTGCTCCCGCTTCGGTCGGTGTAACCACACCGGTATAAATGCCACCCAGAAGGATCACCGGGGTCATGAGTGCCGGGAATGCGCGAACGGTTATTCCGGCGAATTGCTTGAGCGTTACCCGCGTCCCCCTCGGATAGCCGCGCCGCCTTGCAATGAAGGCGACGTACAGCATCAGAGCAATTCCGAGAACGACCCCCGGTATCATACCGCCGAGAAAGAGCGCCCCAATTGACGTCCCTGAGAGCATCGCATAGAAGACCATGGGAATGCTGGGAGGAAATATGGGGCCGATCGTTGCACTGGCTGCGGTAATGGCGCAGCTAAAGCCATCGTCGTAACCGTACCTCCGCATCGCCTCAATCTCCATCAGTCCGAGTCCCGACGCGTCCGCCACGGCAGAACCGGTCATGCCAGAGAAGATAAAGGAAGCAACGACGTTTACGTGGCCCATTCCACCTCGCATGCGCCCAACAAGCCCGTTGGCAAACTCAAAGAGAAGATCGGTCACCTTCCCGGTGTTCATCACATTGGCGGTGAAGATGAACAGCGGCACAGCGATGATGATGAATTTCACGTAGAGATTTGACACCATCGCTTCCGCCGCCAGACCGATGTCCCTGCCGCTCAGGAGGAAGTAGATAATCGCATTAGAGATCAACCCAAAGGCGATCGGAATGCGAAGTACGAAAATCAGAATGAAGAATACGACGAATACCAACAATGGGATGTTCATCTAATATGCTCCGCTTTGGCATCACGACGCGCCTCACGAATATCGATAACCACGTCATAGAGTGAGTGACCGCCAATGAGCACGAGAAAAACAACAACCGGGAAGAAAGCGATACTGAAAGGAATCTGAAGATTTGCCGATTTCTTGAATCCCATGAATAGCACCCAGTCCAGGGTGGCGGGAAACGCAATCGCAAATGCAAGAGCCACAGCGCTATTTGCCAGAATACGAAAGATCCGCTGCGTCTTTGGCGAAACGCCGTCGTAGACGAGGGTGAACTGCACATGACCATGGATACGCCGCACATAGGTTGCGCCGAAGATCGCCGTCCACACGAAACCAAGGGTTATGAGTTCGTATGGCCAAGTGAGCGGGGCGTTTAGGACATATCTGAAGAAGACGTTTATAACGAATAAGACAAAGAGCATTACGAAGCTGGCCATCGGCAGGTAGAGTTCCACCACGTCCAGGAGAAACGCGAGGACCCGCATAGTCGGCCCATGCTTCGTCTGATTGCTACTCATGAGTACCTCGTGTAGGGCTGAAGATGGGGCGGGGGACCCATCAGGATCCCCCGCCGCCGGTTGTCGTCGGAATCGCCAGGCTTATCGCAGGCTTTCGCCGATTTCCTGGTTCAGCTCAAAGAGAGCCATATCCCAGTCACCGGTGATCTCTTCGTTCGTCATAAGCATGTCTAGAGCAAACGCTTTGAAAGCCTCTTTGTCTGGAACAATTATTTCCATGCCCTCGGATTCAAAGAACTCCAGGAGTTCCGCCTCCTGCTGGAGATTTACGTTATCGGCAAGCTCTCGAGCAGCTTCGATTCCTTCCATGACCCACTCCCTCTGCTGCACCGTGAGCGACTGCCACGTATCCTCATTGATCAGCGGCATGATCGGGTTGATGTAGTGGTCGGTGAGAATGATGTATCTGGTGACCTCGTAGAACGAGGCGTTGAAGTCGGTAGGAAGCGGGTTGTCCTGACCGTCTATAGTGCCGGTCTGGAGTGCGAGGTAGACCTCATTGAAGGCGAGCGGCGTCGGGTTGGCGCCGAGGGCGCGTCCCATGAACTGCCAGCTTTCGGTTCCTGGCATCCGTAGTTTTACACCTTCCATATCCGCCGGAGTTCGGACAACTCTCCCAATATCTCGAAGATTGAGCTGTCGGGTACCAAGGTAAAATGCACCCAGGGACCGGACACCGAGCTCGGAGACAAGGTCCTCGTTTATGCGGTCGCCGATCTCCCCGTTCAGCGCAGTGGTCATATGCTCGTAGCTATCGAACATGTACGGCGCTGCGAACATGGAGACATACGGAATGAACTGTGCGATCCAGTTTGGACCGGCGTAGGCGATATCGATGTTGCCGCGCCGAACCGACGGTAGCAGCTGATCCTGTACGATGAGCTCGCCGGCAGGAAAGACTTCAACCTCGATCTCACCATTGGAAACCTCTTCGACCACCCGTTCGAACTCATACATCGCTTGCGTATGAGCGTCAGCCGGGACACTGACACTGGCCCATGTCAAGGTGACCGGCCCCCCTGTCTCGGCTTGGGGGGAACCGAAAACGACTGTTGAGGCTACCAACAGAACCACGAGTGTGATCACTACTTTCTTCATGAGAACCTCCTTGAAAACGGTACACTCTCCGACATCGTAGAATGCAATTCTACCGATGTCAAACAAATTCTATATTGGCGAAGGGCGTTCACGAAGGGCGTTCGATATTATAGAATCGAAGTATGATCCAGTCACTTCTCAAGGCGCTAGACTTACTGGAAGCGTTCTCCATTCGCCATGCCCGTTACACCCTGGCGGACTTAGCGGAACGCACCGGCTACCCGAAGACTACAATTCACACCATTCTCAAAACCCTGGAAAGTAGAGGATATGTGGAACGGGTGGGCGACGCGTACGCTCTCGGCTCCGCGGTAATTTCGCTCTCTCAGTCAGCTATCGCAAATGTGGAAATCAGGGATCGGGCGGCTCCCCTTCTGAGGAAGATGGCAGATGAGCTTGGCGAATCGGTCTATCTGACGATACCCGGGAAGGCCAACATACTGTATATCTATGCCATAGAGTCCACCCAGCGGCTCGAAGCGCGCTCGGCCATAGGCGACGTAGCCTATTACCACTCAACCGCAGTGGGAAAAGCGATTCTGGCCTACCTCCCGACGGATCGAGTGGACGAAATCCTTGACGCCGTTGGTCAGCCCCGAAGGACGCCGAGCACGATTACCGACCGGGAACAACTCTTTCGGGAACTCGAGCTTATTCACTGCCGGGGCTTCTCTACCGACCATTCGGAGAACGAGCCTGAGACGTACTGTGTCGGTGCTCCTGTGTTTGACGCCAGTCACGAGGTAGTCGGTTCGTGCAGCGTCTCCGGCAACACCCCGAAGATCGTTGGGGAAGAACTCGATCGCCACGCAGAAGTAATCGTGAGCACCGCTGATGCTATCTCCCGGCGGCTGGGTTATATGCCACCTCGGGATCAGCTGACACGGCTTCGGTCGCCCCAGAAACGGCCGCAGCCCGTGGAATAGTCCATGGAACGGGAACGCCTGCGGATTGACGGAATAATCACGGTCCTCAACACCCCCTTTGGCACGGCCAACACGGTTGACCTTCCCGCCGTGAGACGCAACGTCCGCCGCGCCATCGAGGCTGGGGTGAGCGGTTTTCTCGTGCCGGCCATGGCGAGCGAAGTGGGCAAGCTCACCACGACTGAACGGGAGCATCTCGTGGGGACCGTTGTGGAAGAGTGCGATGGGATGGTCCCGGTTATAGGCGGAGCCTCGGCGGAGACCATGGAGAGACGAGTCGAGAACGTCCGTCGAATTACCTCCCTCGGGTGCGACGGTGCCCTTGTTGCGGTTCCGTACGAGGATGACGCCTCGTATCGCCGCAACCTTGAAGCGCTTGCTCGGGCGGAGCCGCCGTTTCTCATGATTCAGGATTGGGACTTCAACGGTTACGGCGCACCGGTTGAGCTCATCGCCACGCTCTTCACGGAGATACCGGCGTTTCGATCGCTCAAAGTGGAGGTTGTTCCCGCCGGAATCAAATACAGCCAGGTCCTTGAGGCGACGGGGGGAAAACTCCACGTCGCGGGAGGTTGGGCGGTGAGCCAGATTATAGAGGCATTAGATCGCGGGGTGCACGCCTTCATGCCCACGGGCATGCATGAAATCTACTGTGAGATCTATCGCCGATACACGGCTCACAACAGGGCCGGCGCGGAAGCGTTGTTTCGAGAGCTCCTCCCGGTACTCGCCTTCGCTAACCAGCACCTGGATATCTCGATCCATTTTTTCAAACGGCTCCTCTACCGCGAGGGAGTCTATCCCACCCCAGCTGTCCGAGAGCCGACACTTCCCTTCGATCGTATCCACGAAGCTGTTGCCGCGGAGCTGATAGATCTTGCGATGCGGATCACGAGGAAGGTAGAGGTAGAGTCATGAGTAATCGCCGGTCACCTGACAAGAACAAACCGTCGGTCCTGTTTGTTGTCTCTCACGACCTGGGAGCGCAACACGGGTGCTATGGTGGCCCGGCGGTGACGCCTCATCAGGACGCGCTTGCGGCAGAGGGACTGTGCTTCGACCGCCACTACGTGCATTACCCATTGTGCGGTCCCTCCCGGGCAAACCTCTTTACCGGGTGCCGACCCCTAACCACGGAGCGCTTCAACAATCAACCGTTTATGCCTGGATTCCGGGAGCGCATGGGGGAAGGGTTTCGCACCCTCCCTGAACAGTTTCGCCGCGCCGGGTATAGAACCCGCGGTTTCGGTCTTGTCTTTCACGATGTTGCAGACGCCCCCTCCTGGGAGGAACCTATCTGGCGCGCTCCGGACGAGAACCCCGTCGCCAAAGCTCACCCCGATCTCCCCCGCACCCTGACGGCAGGGGACAACAAGGATTGGGCCACGGATGGAGCGTATCAACTGATCCGGAAACGGTGGAAAGAGCTGCAAGCAACCGGTTTCACCGAGGAGGATCTGCAGAAGAACCCGTCGGTAGCCAGAAAAGCTCAAGGCCTGCCGGTGGAGGCGGCACCGGTAGACGACTCGGGATACGAGGACGGAGTTGTCACTGATGCGGCCCTGGAGTACCTCCAGGACGTTCCAGATGGAGAGCCCTTCTTCATGGCGGTGGGACTCGTCACGGGTCACACACCGTTTCGGGCGCCCAGAAAGTACTTCGATCTCTACCAGCGGGATGCCCTTCCACTCCCCGATTTTCGAGAGCCCCCTGAAGGTTCTCCGGAATGGGTTTCCGGCGACTCCGAACCATCGCAATATTACACGAGAAATGGCTACGAGCTCCCCTGGAAGGCGAGCGAAGAACAATGCCGAGAACTCCTTCACGGCCACCTCGCGGCAGCCTCTTACATCGACGCGCAAATCGGCCGTCTCACATCAAAACTGAAAGAATGCGGACGCTATGAGGATACCATTGTAGTGGCGATTTCTGACCACGGCTTCCACGACGGACAGCACGGCTACTGGGGAAAGCACAACCTCTGGGAGCACTCGCTGCGGGCGCCGTTTATTCTCCGTCTTCCCAAGACGCCTCCTCTTCCGGGACTTGGGGAAAAATCTCCGACCGCAGGGGAGATTGTTGCCGGCATTACCGAGCATGTAGACATATTTCCAACACTCTGCGATCTGTGCGGATTGGCAAAACCGCAGCACCTTGAGGGTCGCTCGATGCTTTCACAGATCCTGGATCCTGCCGGCGATGGCGGACGAGCGGCGTTTGCCCATCGAAAGCATATGTGGCACGACCGCATCAAGGCGTACGAAGTCGCTCACACGGTCCGGACCGACCGGTACCGCTATACCGAATATCGGAATCAGCACGACACCGCGATTTACCAAGAGCTCTTCGACTACGAAAACGATCCGGATGAACGGCTCAACCACATCTCAATTGAGGAGTACCGAGGGATAGCAGGAGAGATGAAAAACCTCCTTGACCGCTATCTTGCAGCCCCAAAACAATTTTTCCGGGATTGAAGCTTCTATCCGCGCAACGCGGGCCGCCGCCGTCCAGCCGCCACATCTCTACAATCTGTTCGTATTGATCGAGCGGCAGGGTATCGTCGCCAGAGATATCCCGTAACG
Source organism: uncultured Spirochaetaceae bacterium (assembly GCA_964591085.1). GTDB lineage: Bacteria > Spirochaetota > Spirochaetia > DSM-27196 > CAZPXH01 > CAZPXH01. The sequence continues at coordinate 17,682 of CAZPXH010000022.1, forward strand.
TGGTGTGACTGAGACTCTCCCGCCCAACGCCACCGCAGGCGAAGCAGTGTAAGACCCACTCCATGCCAAGAATACCCAACCGGAGAGCCCCGAGGAATACATCCGGGGCTGGAGGGCGGTCCAGGTGCCACTCGTCCGCGACCCGAGTCGTATCGATGAGCAGTTCTTTCGGAGGCGACGCGACAATGAGCGAGCGCAGCCTCCCGATGACTGGATGATCGCGGAACCTCAGCGGGGCCGCGGCCAGTCGTTCCTCATGTGCCGATCTTTCGTCGCGTGCTGATACCAAACGGCATGTAGATCGGGCACGTGCTCACGACCGAGGTCAGCAGGAAGGCAACTCCCAGCCCACCGAGTATCCAGAACCAGCCGCCGGTCAGAATCGCGACTACGATGAATCCGATTCCCAGGATCGTGCGAATGACCCGGTCTGCATTTCCCATATTCTTGTTCATGGCGTACTCCTTAATGCTTTTATTCGCTCAAATTAGCCCTGACGACGCGCCTGGGTCTGTGACTTAGTCACCTGGAGCGGCGATTTCTCCGAGTTTTCCTGGAGACTCGATCGCAATCGTCCCGCGCGCGAGTGCAACGAGGCCTCGTCGCTCCCACTCCTTCAGAACCCGACTCACCACCTCGCGCGAGGATCCAAGTTCCACAGCGAGTTCCTGGTGCGTCGTTTGTATGGGAGAGGGTCCGGGGCGCCGGACGAGCGTCCGGGCGAGTCGCACGTCGAGCTTGCCAAAAACGACTTCCTCTATGAGTGCGATCAGCGAGGCGAGTCGTGTGTGATACATGCCAAAGACAAAGTCCCGCCATTCAGCCCGGTTCGCCACGAGTCGCCGGAGTGTCGCCGAAGGCACGAGGGCCAACGAGACCACGCCGTGAGCGGACGCTTCGGCCGGGAACGCCGTGGAATTGAGGATACTGAGCGTGGAGAGAATGCACGATTCGCCCGGTTCCACCCGGTAGAGGGTTATCGCTCGCCCCGTGTCGCCGTACTTCGTGAGCAGCACCTCACCCGAGAGGACGAGGGGAAGGTGAGTGCACTCGTCACCATCGCGGTAGAGGATGTCGTTTGACGGGACATCACGGAAGAGTACGGACTGTTTCAGTTCTGCGCGGAGACGGGCGTCGCCGCCCAGGTCGGGGAAGGTGCGAACAAACTCCTGCCATTTCCTGTCGTCCAGCACGACGTCAGTGTAGCACTCACGCGCGCCCGCATCGTCATGCGAACAGTACCGGGAGATCTCGCCGCGGAGCCAGCCAAACATCGAGCGGGATGAGATCCCCTCGCATGCTGTGACCTGTTCAAACATCTCGTCGGCCTCGGGATACGAGTTCCTCGGGGTAGGCCATCGTCCGGCTGTGCTCTATGAACTCGTCTTCATCGACCAGTAACACCCGGCCTTCGCCCGCGAACCGGATGATATCCAGGTCAATGTGGCGCGCGGCCACTCGCTTCCGATTCCACCCCGCGGGGATGGTGACAGTTACGCAGTGCAACCGGGGCGACCAGTCCCGGTTCCACATGATAGAGATACAAGAACACCCATTAAGACGCCGGAAAACTCACCGCCACGTGAAGGGAGGTTTAGGAGATATGATAGACTTAGCCTCAAAGCCTGCCACCCAAGTTCTTCGGCATAAAGGCTCTAAATCACAGAAATGGCTTTTTATCGCGGTTGGCGATAGGGATGTTGGCGATGGGATCCTGACCTCACGCGACGGTATCGCTTGGACGCAGCGCTCTTCGCCGGCAAGCGAGGAGTGGTTATCGCTCGCCTACGGGAACAGGTCATTTGTTGGGGTGGCAAGAAGCTCCGGGGACGGATCAGACGACGTTATGACATCTACGGGTGGAATCACCTGGACACTGCACGACGCGGCCCAACCCGCATTTTGGTCTTCCGTCGTGTACGGAGCTGATCAATTCGTCGCAGTTGCCACCACGGGCAGCCAAGTCATGTTCGCAGAGTGGGCCCCGTGACCGGGAGCGATTGGAGCGGGTGACATAGTCGCTCTTCCACTACCTTCTGCGGCCGGCCGTGTAGTAGCCGACGGGGTCCCGCCGCTCAGCCCGCGCGAGGTTGAGGATCGCTTGGGTTGTCCCAACTTGACCCTGGCCCATCCTCACAAAACTCCAGAAACCGGCTACGCTACTGACAGGATGAGTAAGGAATTGCAGGCTGGCCCGCAGCCAGACGGACGGGAGACTGCGCTCAAGAGCGTTGGGCTGGTCCTGGTTGCCATCGCTGCCCTTTCCATCAGCGGCATTGCGGTGTTTGCGCCGAGGCTCTCGGTCCTTGCCCTGCGGGTTGTACTGCTTTCCGGTGTGGGCGCGGGCCTTGCCGGGGCGGGGATGTGGCTCGGTGCCTTCATGCGTGCGGCAAACGCTGAGCGTGAACTCCGCTCGGAAGAATCTGAACGGGAACAACTCTTTGGCGAGCTCAACAGGTCTGCCACCGGGAGTGAGCGAGTTGCCCGCAAGCTTGCGGCCCAGGTAGGTGAGACCCTTGCTGCCAATGCAGAGATCTCCTCCCGCACCGGGGAGACGCACTCCCGCGTGGAGGGCCTATTCCGGGAGGTTGCTGACGGGGCTGCTGCCGTAGCCGAGATTCGGGCGGCGGTAGAAGAGCTCGAGGGGTTGGTCCGTAGGCAGGACTCGGTGGTGGATGTTTCTGCAGCCGCAATTGAGCAGATCTCCGCCTCCATCCAAAGCGTTGCAGAGGTTGCAGACGGAAAACGCGCTGCAGCAGAAGACCTCCGGAGCCTGACGGAGCACGGAAGCAAGCGAGTTACCGAGACCGAACGAGTGATTGTCCAGGTCAGCGAGAGCATGAGCGGGATCAATGCCACGATCGGCGTAATCAACGACATCGCTGAGCGTACCAACCTCCTTGCAATGAACGCAGCAATCGAGGCGGCACACGCCGGTGCTGCCGGCCGTGGCTTTGCGGTTGTGGCAACGGAAATCCGCAAGCTGGCGGAGACAACCGCAAAGAACGCAAGCGAGATTGGCGCCACACTCGCCGAGCTCTCAGAGGCCATTGCCGCCGCGCGGACTGCAAGCGAGGAAACCGGTGATGCTTTCCGCAGCATTGAGTCCGGGAGCCACAGCGTTGCGGACGCCTTCACCGAGATCACCGGCAGCGCGCAGGAGCTTGCAAGCGGCGCGAGTGAAGTGGTCCGCTCCACCGAGGAGATGCGGAGCATCTCCGCGCAGATTGTCACCAGCGCAGAGAGCATGGTCCGACAGGCGGACCAGGTGAACGGGGTGCTTGCTAACACTCGTACAACCGCAGAACAGGCCGCCCAGAGCATGGGCGGGGTGCGGGAATCCGCAGCCAACGTGAACCTGGCCACCAACCAGATCAGCGGCCTGGTGATTGATACCAACCAGCACATCACCGGAATCCTGGAAACCATTGAGCGCCTGGATGGGACCGAGGAGGTGGAAGAGGCTGACGCCATCCAGCGCCTGCAACTCTCCACCATCATTCTCAAGCACATGTCGTGGGTAGCGCGGGCGCGCGCGGTGATTGACGGCAAACAGGATGAGGTGAACACGGACCTGGTGGACTCCACGCGCGGTGACCTCGGCCAGTGGCTGGCCACCGAAGGAAAGACCGTCATTGCCGATGGGGCGGCCTACCGCCGCCTGGATCAGCTGCATCGGGAGCTGCACGCCCTGGTTGCCTCCATCATCCAGTGCGCGCGCCCGGATTCCGGCGTTGCGTCCCAGCGCGGCTGTACTGATGTGGAGGGGGATTTCCAGGAACTACTGGGAATCAGCCGCTCCATTGTTGAAATGCTCTCCACCTACCAGCGCGGGGAATTTGTGCAATGGACGCCCGCCATTGCGGTGAACGTGGAGACCTTTGACGGCCACCACCAGAAGCTCTTTGACCTGATCAACCGCCTGTACAAGGCCATGCAGGAAGGCCAGTCAAAGCAGGCGCTCGCCGGGATCTTTGATGATCTGTTGGACTACACGGGCTACCACTTTGGCACCGAGATCCGCACCATGGAGCACTTCGGCTACCCCATGTGCCCGCAACACCAGGTTGAGCACAGGAAGCTTGTGGAGCAGGCCGTGGAGTTACGCAAACAGCTGGATCTGGACCGCCCGATGATTGCCGTGGAAGTCATGGAGTTCCTGCGGGACTGGGTCACAAACCACATCAAGGCCTGTGACAAGCTGTACTCGGACTTCTTCCAGGACAAGGATGTGGCTGCCTTTGTCCGGTCTCTGGATGCCGGGCGTCCGGCGGAAGACGCAGCCGGAAGCGTAAGCCGCGTGAGCGCGGCTGATCCCTCCGTCGGAACCTCCGCCCCACCCCGAATGGACGAGGCCAGCGCGGCGCGCTGAATCCTGGCTCAGCGCACCTCCATCACCCGAATGCTCTGAACCAGGGAGTGAAGGTCGTCTCTGAACGCGTCCCGTGATGCGGTGTTCGGAGCGATGAGGGCCACAGCAAAGAAACCAACGCTCGCGTGAAGATAGACCAGCGCTTCTCTCCGCCCGTTTGCGAAGTTGATGTCAAAGGCGAGCGCCTCCACCCCACCACCGGGAAGCTCCGGCGACTCGGGGTGCACAACTACGCGCCCTCCGTAGCGTTGAAGGTACGGCGGCAGTGCCAACTCCGCAAAATCCTGAAGTGTTCCTCCCTCCTCAGCCGCAAGGGAAAGCGCACGCACGTACATGTAGGGGCCATCCGGCTGGATCGGCACCCCGTCCGGGTGGAAGGCCGCCGTGATGCCCATTCCGTACAGCGTCTGCTCGTCCAGCAGCCAACCCGCCGGGGGCGTGGCGAAGAACGCAATCCAGTCGGTGTAGTGAAGCGCGGTCTGGGATTGGTCTGATTCCCCGCTGTCGCTTTGCGCGCAAACCGTTGGAGCCACGCCCATCAGGAACCCGGCCGTCACAACCGCAACCACGGCTGGAAGGACTGGGATCCTGGCAGATGACCGCCACAGACGCAGGGCAGGCATGCGTTGAGAAGAGGCCTTCATGATCCAACCTATCGCGTTGGTTTCCTCAGCGCTTCAACTTTCCGGTTCTTCCCAGCCGCGGGCGCGTTCCACTGCTCGCTTCCACCCCGCGTAGAGTCGGGCACGCTCGGTTTCGGCCAGCTCAGGGTTGAAGCGCCGGTCCACCTCGTAGGCAGCCAGGACCTCGTTCCGGTCACTCCAGAATCCAACCGCCAGCCCCGCGAGGTAGGCGGAGCCCCGGGCGGTTGTCTCAATGATGGTGGGCCGTGCAACCGGCACACCCAGGACATCTGCCTGGAATTGCATCAGGAAGTCGTTGGCGCTGGCACCGCCGTCCACTTTGAGCTCCGTGGTCTGGATACCGCTGTCGGCCTCCATGCACTCAAGGACGTCCCGGGTCTGGTAGGCAAGCGCCTCCAGCGTTGCGCGGATGACGTGGTCCCGGGTGGTCCCGCGGGTGATTCCCAGGATTGCGCCCCTCGCGTACATGTCCCAATACGGGGCGCCCAGACCGGCAAAGGCCGGCACCACGTAGACCCCGCCACTGTCGGAAACCTTGCCGGCGAAGTACTCGGTGTCCGCCGCATCCACAATCAGGTGCATCTCATCCCGGAGCCACTGCACGGCGGCGCCGGTCACAAAGATTGCGCCTTCGAGGGCGTAGTCAACCGTATCCCCGATGCCCCACGCGATAGTTGTCAACAACCCGGTCTTGCTCTGGATGGGCTTGGGACCGGTGTTCATCAGAATGAAGCTGCCGGTTCCGTAGGTGTTCTTGGCCTGCCCGTGGGCAAAGCAGGCCTGCCCAAAGAGCGCGGCCTGCTGGTCACCGGCAATCCCCGCGATGGGGATTCCCGCCCCACCAAAGGTGCTCTCGTGTGTCTGGCCGAAGACCCCACTGGAGGGCTTCACCTCCGGAAGCATGGACATTGGTACGCCAAGCTCCTGACACAGGTTTGAATCCCACTGAAGCGTTCTGATGTTGTAGAGCATGGTACGGGAGGCGTTGCTGTAATCGGTGGCGTGGACCTCCCCGCGCGTCAGGTTCCAGACCAGCCAGGTATCCACGGTACCAAACAGCAGATCCCCGGCATCTGCCTGTTCCCGCGCGCCGGGAACATTGTCCAGGATCCACTTGAGCTTGGTGCCGGAGAAGTAGGCGTCTATGACCAGGCCCGTGTTCTCCCGGACGTAGTCCGTCCAGCCCGCGGATGTAAGCGCATCACAGATGCCCGCCGTTCGCCGGTCCTGCCACACAATGGCGTTGCAGATTGGCTCGCCGGTCTTGCGGTTCCAGACAACGGTGGTTTCCCGCTGATTGGTAATCCCGATTGCCGCCACCTGTTCCGGGCGCACCCGGTTGCTGTCCATCACCTGCCGGGCTACACCGCTCTGCGTGCCCCAGATCTCCATGGGATCGTGCTCAACCCAGCCGGGCCGAGGGTAGTACTGCGGAAACTCCTGCTGGGACGTCCCGGCAATCCTGCCCGAATGGTCAAACAGGATCGCGCGGCTGCTGGTGGTACCCTGATCAAAGCTGAGGATGTACCTCTGGTCTGCCATGCGGCCTCCCGGAAACGTTGTGCGGTCTTGGGGCAGTCTGCCGCCAGCAGAACAGGATCGCAAGCACTCGAACAATTTCGCTCAGTGGCGCGGACCGCATGACCTAATGCCATGGCCAGCGCGCCTGGAATTGACAACGCAAGAACGGCCGGCGTGCTCATGGCAGCCGGTTGACGTGCTTTCTTCACATTAAACTTGACTGTAGCCATCTGTCGTGAGAGAGTTAGGTTAACCTTACTTTGCACGGGCTTTCTGGAGGCTGCGGCTGCCGGGGTCCGGAGGGAGATAGAGATGGACCGACTGGGAACCCTTGCACCAGGCGCTCGCGGCGTCATTCAGCGGCTGGACAAAGGCGAGCGTGCGTACCGCGCCAAGCTCCTTTCCATGGGAATCACTCCGGGAACGGAGTTTGAGGTTCTGCGTGTAGCGCCCATGGGTGACCCGATAGAGATCCGGATCCGCGGATTCAAGCTCTCCCTGCGTCGGGCGGAAGCAGACATCGTGCTCGTTCAGCTCACAGATTCGCGAGCAAGCGCATGACCAGGAATGTCGCGATCATTGGAAACCCCAATTCGGGGAAGACCACAATATTCAACGCGCTTACCGGCGGCACCGCGCGGGTGGGCAACTGGCCCGGCGTCACGGTTGAGAAGAAGGTTGGAAGCATCCCCCTGGATGCACCGTCCCTGAACATGGTCACCGGCGGACCCCCGCCGACGCCCGCGCCCGCGGACACAACGGCTACCATGACCGCTTCCCGGGTTGAACTTGTGGACCTGCCGGGAATCTACTCCCTGAACGCCAACAGCGAGGACGAGCTTGTTGCCCTGGACTACCTCCGTGGCGGTGACTACGAACTGGTGATCAACGTGGTTGATGCGGCAAACCTGCAGCGAAACCTCTTTCTCACCCTGCAGCTTGTTGAGATGAAGGTGCCCCTCCTGGTGGTGCTGACCATGCCGGACATTGCAGAGAGCCAGGGAACCCGGGTGGATGCCGAGCATCTGGCCCACCACCTCGGTTGCCCCGTGGTGCAGGTTCGTGCAACCAGCAACGAAGAGGTCCGCAAAGTTCGGCACGCCCTGATGGCGAGCATGCTGGAGCCCCAGATGTCCCGGGCAAAGGTGAGCTATCCGGAAGCGATCACCGCGCAGGTTGAAGAATGGACGGAGCGGCTCCGGCCGCTTGCCCCGGATCTTGGAGTGCATCCCCGCTACACCGCACTCCGGCTTCTGGAAGGGGATCCCTGGCTGGAGACGAGGGTTCAGCGCGTTGGCGTGATTGAAGCACCGGAGCTGGAACGGACCCGGGAAGCGCTTGAGAAGCAGCTGGGCGATGAGCTGGACATCGTGATTGCAGACGCCCGCTACGGCTTCATCAACGGTGTGAGCCGGGACGTGGTGGACAGCCGACCAACCCGGCAGACGGTTACCGAGCGGATTGACCGTGTGGTGATGAGCCGCTTCCTGGGAATCCCGGTCTTCCTGGCCGCGATGTACGCGGTCTTTGCCTTCACCGTCAGTTTCGGCGGCGCATTCATCGATTTCTTTGACATCGCCTTTGGCACCATCTTTGTGGATGGGCTCGGGGCATTGCTTGGACGCCTGGGAAGCCCGGACTGGCTCATCGGCATACTCGCCGGGGGCGTGGGAGCGGGAATCCAGACTGTTGCCACCTTTGTTCCCATCATCTTCATGATGTTTGTAAGTCTGAGCATCCTTGAGGACTCCGGTTACATGGCGCGCGCCGCGTTTGTCATGGACCGCCTCATGCGCTGGGTTGGCTTGCCGGGCAAATCGTTTGTGCCCCTGCTGGTCGGCTTCGGCTGCACGGTGCCGGCCATCTCTGCAACCAGAACGCTTGAGAGCAGGAAGGACCGCTTCCTCACGGTGTTCATGGCTCCCTTCATGAGCTGTGGTGCCCGCCTGCCGGTCTACGCGCTCTTTGCCGCGGCAATGTTTGCGGGCAGGGCCGGGACTGTTGTCTTTGGGCTCTACCTGCTTGGTCTCCTACTGGCAATTGCCACGGGCCTGCTTCTGAAGCACACGATCTTCCAGGGTGAGTACTCCCACTTTGTCATGGAGCTTCCGCCCTACCACTTCCCCCGCTTGCGCGCGGTCCTCGCGCTGTCCTGGCGGAGGCTCCGGGTCTTTGTGGTTCGTGCAGGTGTCACCATCACCGTGGTGGTCACCATCCTCGCCATCCTCAACTCCATTGGTACGGACGGAAGCTTCGGCAACGAGGACACCGAGACATCGGTGCTTTCGGGAATCGGAAGGAGCATCACCCCGGTCTTTGCCCCCATGGGAATTGAAGAAGACAACTGGCCGGCCACCGTCGGCCTGTTCACCGGCCTCTTTGCAAAGGAAGCAGTAGTGGGAACCCTCGGTGCCCTGTACAGCCAGAACGAGGCACCTGCCGCAGAGACAGCGGAAGACGGTGGCCTTGACTTCTGGGGCGGTATTGGAGAGGCCTTTGCCAGCATTCCCGCCAATCTCGGCGGAATCGGCGGAGCCCTTCAGGATCCCCTGGGTACGGGACTGGTGACCGATGATGCAGAGGGCCTCGGAGAAGAGCTGGAAGTGGAAAGCAGCCTGTTCTCCCGAATTCAGGATCAGTTCAGCACGGCTTCAGCCCTGGCCTACCTGGTCTTTGTGCTGATCTACTTCCCATGCGTGGCCGCGCTCGGTGCGGCAATCCAGGAGATGGGGCGGGGCTACGGCTGGCTGCTCGCCGGCTACCTCACGGTCCTCGCGTGGCTGATTGCCACCCTTGTCTATCAGTTTGGCAGCGGTTCCCCGGCGCTGATCCCGGTCCTCGGCTCCGTGGCAGGCCTTGGGCTGATCTACCTGACCTTCTTTCTGATCGGTCGAAGGGTACGCGCGCGCGGGGTGGCTATCGCATGATCAGCGCAGTGCGGAGCGCGCTGGGCACCCTGGGCCTTGCAGGCGCGGACAGTCTCCGCGCAGAAACCGGACTTCCGGCGGCATCGGTGGAGGAGGCGCTGGCCTATCTCTGCCGCACCGGCCGCGCGGAGCTGTGGCAGCCGGAGCAGGCTGCCACGGCGGGTCCGCGCGCGGTCTGCAAACACTGTCCCCTTGCCGAGACCTGTGCACCGCGCGGCAATACTTGTCCACCGGACGCGCAGATGCGACTCTATCGCTTGACCCCGAGTTCACCTGACCAAAGGAGTTAGCCCAATATGGCTGAATCAATACACGTGATCCCCGTTGACGGAATGAACTGCGAGCACTGCACCGCCAAGGTGGAAAAGGCGGTGCTGAGCGTTTCCGGCGCAAGTGAGGCCAGCGCAAGTCTGGACACCGGAGAGGTCCGCTTCCACGGAGACGTGGATCTTAACGCGGTCCGCCAGGCGATCTCAGCAGCCGGATACGAGCCGAAGGACGGGTAAGCGCCCGGCGCCCGGATCAGGGGCAGCGACCCCCTCGCTCTGCCCCACACAAGCCCTGACGCAAGGCGTAATTGGCCCTACGATGGCGGTATGTCACATGCGGTCCGTGTGCTGCTGCTTGTCATTGCCGTACTGTCTCTGGTCTACGGTCTGGTCTTTGTACTGAGTCCCGGAGTCTTTGCACGACTGTCCGAAGCTGACCCAGTCAACCTTGGCTGGCTCCGCAACGTCGGGGCAGCGCTGGTAACGGTGCAGGGTCTGGGAACCTTCCTTGCGCTGCGGGGCCGGGGAAACACAGACCTGCTACTGGTTCTCGGCATCGCAAGCCTTGCAGAGACCGCCGCGCTTGCCGTCTCGCTCGCGCGCGCGGAGTTCAGCGCCGGACTCCTGTGGATGGTGTGGGCGCCCGCATTGGCCGCCGGCCTGAGCGGCCTGATCTACCTCTTTGCCGTCTACCAGCTCAAGCAGCTTCCGGAACCCGAACCGTTTCTGGGTGACCGCGGGTGAACGCGGACGGACCACCGGTCATCAGCCTGTGCTTTCGCTTCCACACCAACTTCTACCACTCCTATCGCGGAAACAGCCTGGATGACCGCGGAATTGGCCGGGATATCCGGATCATCCGCGGGATCATCCGGGATCTGGACCAGCTGAACGCAGACGGTGTCCCCGTCCGTGGAACCTGGGACATAGAGAACTACTACTCGCTTGAGCAGCTCATTCCCAGGCACGCGCCGGATATCCTTGAGGGCATCCAGCGCCGGGTATCAGAGGATCGCGATGAAGTGGAACTCATGTCCTGGAACAACGGGATGCTCTCCGCGCACACCAACGCTGAGCTTGAGCGAGCGCTGCGCTGGGCCTTCACAAATCCAGCGGGATCCGGCCTGGCGGACCTGTTTGCGCGCGTCGCACCCGTACTCCGGCCCCAGGAGAATATGGTGAGTCCGCCCCAGATTCCACTTCTCCGGGCGGCGGGGGTCCGCGCATTGAGCCTCTACTACTCCAGTCTCCCCTTCAACGGATTTGGCAGCTTCATCCCTCGCCTCCCGCTGACCGCGCGCTTCCAGGCAATGGAACTCAGCGGAAGCGGAAGCAATGAAACCATCCCGCTCCTTCCGGCGGTAAACCACGGTGACGTCGCAGATAACGGACTGAGCTTGCGGCGATGGCTGAAGCGGCTGCGCCGGGCACAGCTAACAGAGCGCGAGCCCCGCAATCTGCTGTTCATCCTGGACCTGGACGCGGATGACCGCTTCTGGGAAGGAATGGTCTCCGGGTTGCTGGCTCGGGTGGTCCCCGCATTCGGGGGCTTCCGCGCGCTTGTTGAGTCCGTAGCGGATCTGGGCTTTGTTCACTTTGACCGGCCCTGGGAATGGCTGCAGCACAACCCACCGGTGCAGCAGCTGAGCGTTGACCGGGACCTGGCAGACGGGAGCTTTGACGGTTACTCCTCCTGGA
>CAZPXH010000023.1:0-28887 GCA_964591085.1 uncultured Spirochaetaceae bacterium
GACCGAGCCCCGACCAGTGCCGGAACCGGAACCCGCACCGGCGCCAGAGCCAGAGCCAGAGCCGGACCCTGAGCCGGACCCTGAGCCCGAACCCACGCCACAGGAAGAGCCGGAGCCCGAAGCCCAGCCCGAACTGGAACCCGAAGCCCCGCCCGTAGTGTCAGCGGAACCGGAGGCCGAACTCGCGCGGCTCGTTGAGGTTACCCGGCAGCGCCGCGATCCTGGTCCGGAGCCGACGCTTGCCCCGGCCCTTCCTCAGCCGCTTGCACCTTCGCCTCCGGCCCAGATGACAGCGGCCCCGGAGCCTGAACCGGAGCCAGAGCCTGAAGCAGTTGCGGAAGCCCAGGCCGATCGGAAACCCGAATCCGAGCCTGAACCGGACGTTCTGGAGCCAGGTTTTGCGTTTCAGCAACCCCCGAGCCTTGCAGCCGGAACGGCCAACGGACCTGTCCCGAGTGCGCCCGAACCCTCCGCCGTGGACCGCAATCTGGGGTTCCGCGACGCACCGGCTGCCAGCGAGCCGACCCCCGCAATGGATCCGGACGCGGAAGCCGCAAGGATAATCGGGGAGCGAACCACTGCTGCGCAGCTTGAGAAGGACCTCCGGGAGAGCGATCCCGCCGGGATCGTGGTCCCGCGCGAGCTGAGTGACCTGGAGCGAGACCTCTCTCTCCTCGCGCTCCGGCCTGCACTTCCTCCGGAGGAGGTGGTTGTAGTTGAAGGTGCCGACGATCCGGTTGCGCTGATCACCCGCCGGGGTCCCCTGCCGGAAGGCTCCCAGGTTGACCTGATCAACCACCTCCCGCGTGTCACTACAGAGGATGCCCCGACGAACACCGGTCTGCCGGTGATTCGAGCGGGAGAGAGCTTCAGCGTTGACCTCAGGAGCGCGCGGCCCGAGAGAATCGTAACGCCGGAAACCCTGCTCCGCGCGGAAGCCCGCCCGAGCGAAGCGCCGCAGCTTGCCACCGCTCCGCGTCCGGTGATTTCCGCAGATCTTGCCGGGACTGAGCCAACAGAAACGGAAGAGCCGTCACCGGACGTCCCGGCGACTCCAGCAATAGCCGAGGCCGAGCCTGAGGACGAGTCCGAGGCTGAGCCTGAGGAACTGGAACCGGTTATCGCCGAGGAGACTGTCGTCACCCTGGAGCCGGCGGAGTTCCGCACACCCGTGGTTACGGATCCGGAGGCCGCCGCCCGACAGGAGGTCGCGCCTGCGCCAGAACCAGATCCAGCGCCAGCGCCAGCGCCGACCCCAACACCGACCCCTGCGCCGACGCCGGCACTGCAGCCAGAGCCAGAACCCGTGCCGGCGCGACAGAGTGCCGCGCAGCCCGTGCGAGCCACTGGCGTGTCCGGTGACGACGTGTTCCTGCAGATTGGCGCGTACACGGATGAGGCCGCGGCCAGGACTGCCGTTGAACGGCTCGGTGGTGGGTTCCCCATCTCGGTCATTGCCTCCAGCGTGCTTGGCGAAACTCGGTACCGCGTCCTTGTTGGCCCGGTGGCGCGAGACGAGCAGGGAATTCTCCTGCTGCAGGTCCGCGCTCGTGGCTTCCGGGACGCCTTCGTTCGTCGCGGAGCGGAGCTATAGCACTCGGCGGTCCGGAGCGAGAAGCGGCCGAGCTCCGGCGGCAGATCACCGACTACCAACGCCTCTACTACACGGAGGGCCGGAGCCCGGTTTCCGATCGCGAGTTTGACGGCCTCTTTGACCGCCTGCTTCAGTTGGAGGCGGAGCATCCGGATCTCGCCGTTCCGGACTCTCCAACCCGCCGGGTTGGATCGGATCTCACGAACGACTTCCCGGAAGTGGAACACACCTGGCCAATGCTCAGCCTGGACAAGGCCTATTCACTGGAAGGGCTCCGGACCTGGCTTGGGAGGGTGCAAGAGTCGGTCCGTCGGGAGTTCCGCGTCAGCGTGGAAGAGAAACTGGACGGTGTGTCGATTGTCCTCACCTACGATTCCGGGCTCCTGCAGCGCGCGGTGACCCGCGGTAACGGGCGCATCGGCAATGCGGTCACTGACAACGTACGCACCATTCGGGACGTGCCCCTCAGACTGCAGGAGCCGCTCTCGGCGTCGGTTCGTGGGGAGATCTTCCTCGCGCGATCGGACTTCCAGCAAATCAACCGGAGCATGGACCCACCATTCGCCAATCCCCGAAACCTTGCGGCCGGGACCCTGCGCCGGGTGAAGAGTGCAGATGTTGCAAGGATTCCTTTGCGCTTCTTTGCGTACGAGGCGGTGGGGGAGGATCTCCCGGACAGCCACGTGGAGCTGCTGGCAGTACTTGCGCGTGCCGGGCTCCCGGTGAACCCGGAGAGCACCAGCTTTGTCAGCGGCACCGGCGCCGACCAGGCACTTGAGGAACTTGTGAAGCAGGCAACGGCGCGGAGAGACTCGCTGGACCGGGAGATTGACGGGCTTGTGTTCAAGCTGGATGACCGACCCGCGCGGGAGGCAATGGGCGAGACCGGACACCACCCTCGCTGGGCAATCGCTTACAAGTTTGACAGCCCGCTCGCCGAATCGGTGGTCCGCGATATTGACGTTCAGATCGGGAGAACCGGCCGCGCCACCCCGGTTGCCCGGATTGATCCAACGCCGGTGGGTGGAACTACCGTCTCCAATATCACCCTGCACAACCAGTCCTGCATTGATGCGCTGGACCTGGACCGCGGAGACCGCGTCTCCATCTCACGCCGCGGAGACGTCATCCCGGCCGTTGAGCAGGTCCTGGAGAAAACCGGCTCCGGCCGATGGACCATGCCCGACTCCTGCCCCGTCTGTGGCCACCACCTGCAGATGGACGGCGCGCATCACTTCTGCGTGAACTGGGACTGTCCGGCACGGCAGCTCGGGCGGCTGCAGTTCTTTGTTGCCAGGGATCAGCTGGACATCGATGGCTTTGGCCCAGAGACCATCAATGTGCTGCGGAACAAGGGTATCCTCTCCGATCTGCCGGATCTGTACTCCCTGGACTGGGAAGCAATCATTGCGATGGAAGGTTTTGGCCAGAAGCGGATTGAGCTGATGCAGGCAGGACTTGAGGCAAGTCGGACACGGCCCTACCGCCGGGTGCTTGCCGCTCTGGGTATTCCGGATCTTGGACCTAAGGCCGTGGAGCTGATCTGCGACTCCGGGATTCACTCCGTGGACGATCTGCTGGATCTGGTTCAGAAGGAAGACGCCGTAGCACGGCTATCCGACATTCCCGGCTTCGGGGAGCTTACGGCACAGGGAATTGTGTCCGGCCTGCGGAATGCCCGCCACCGGGAGCTGATCAATAGGCTGCAGGGCGCGGGCCTGCAGTTCGCAGAGGAAGCCGCCGCAGAATCTGCCGAGGCAGGCCCGCTGGCCGGCACCGTGTGGGCCGTCACCGGGAGTTTTGCAGCCTACAATCCGCGGTCCCGCGCAATGGACCGGGTAAAGGCGCTTGGCGGCCGGACCGTGAGCTCGCTGTCTGGCACCGTGACCCACCTGCTTGCCGGAGAAGGCGTCGGTTCCAAACTCCAGAAGGCGCAGGACCTTGGGATTACTGTTGTGAGCGAGGCCGAGTTCCGCGAGATGATCGGAGAGGCCTGAGGTAGCTCTGCCGGGTGGCCGTTCCGGCCTCCTTCCCGAGGTGATCCAGCACCAGGTCCATGGTGCTGTGATACTGCTGCACTGTCATTGACAGGTGCTTCTGCAGAAGCAGTTCGTCCCGGATGCGCTCTGCCTTTCCCCGCGTGAGCTGCGTGATAATCCACTCCCGCTCGTGTGGCCGCAGGAAGCTCAGGCAGATCGCCAGCGCGCGATCTCCGATTCTCATCAGGCGATTCTGGCGGTCCACGTGCGGCAGCTCGTGCAGGATAGAGAGCAGACGCTCTTCCCTGCTCGGCACGCGGGGGCTATTCGCTCGGGGCATCGCCAACCAGGCAGAGCCACTCGGCCTCTGCCGCGAGTTCCTCTCCCACGTAGACCCTGCCGGACTGCCGGAGCATCCGGTCGCTGATTCGCAGATTGGTCACTTCAATCCGGCACTCTTCGTTCGGACGGACCTGACGGCGGAAGCGGGCCTTCTCCACGGATGCCAGAAAGAACAGGCGTTCTCCCAGGATTCCCCTCTGCCGGATTCCGGCGCCACCGGCCTGCGCCATGGTTTCCACCAGGACCACTCCCGGGACAACCGGGTACTCCGGGAAGTGCCCGGCAAAGAACGGCTCCGCCGCGGTGAAGGTCCGAACGGCGGTGATGCCCTCCTCATCGCTGCGCTCAAGTCGATCAATGAACAGGAAGGGTTCCCGGTGAGGAAGCATGCTGCGAATGTCGTCCATGGTCGGCAGTATAGGCTCCCGCATCTTCGTTGACACCCCATATGGGCTGTGGTAGCGTCGGCAACGCGACATTCCGGAGGTGGAATGGAACTCAAAAGCCTTCTGGATCTCATTGAGAGATTCAGTCAATCAGATTTAACGGAGCTTGAGTACAAGGACGGCGACTCAGAGGTTGCCCTCCGGCGAAGCGTGCAGATCGCTACGGTGACCCACGCAAGCGCGCCTGCTTCACATAGTCCGGTCCCGGCTGCTGCTGGCACTGCAGCGGAATCCTCGGCGCCCGCATCAGCGGAAGACTTGGTACTCATCACCGCTCCCATCGTGGGGACCTTTTACCGTACTCCGAGTCCGGACGCTCCCGCCTTCGTGAAGGAGGGAGACACGGTGCGCGCAGGGCAGACCCTGTGCATTCTTGAGGCGATGAAGGTGATGAACGAGCTGGAGGCCGAGTTTGACCTTGAGGTTCGTGCGATTCACGTGGCGAACGGAACAATGGTGGAGTACGGAACGGCCCTCATGGAGGTCCGAAGGTTATGATCAAATCCGTCCTGGTGGCGAACCGGGGCGAGATTGCGGTGCGGGTCCTTCGTGCCTGCCGGGAGCTTGGGATCAGGTCGGTCCTGGCCTACTCGGAAGCGGATCGCCATTCCCTGGGCATGGAGCTGGCCGACAGCCACGTCTGTATTGGCCCGGCACCCTCGTCCGAGAGCTATCTCAACTCACGTAACATCATCACCGCAGCCTTGCTCTCCCGCTGTGAGGCGGTCCACCCCGGGGTCGGCTTTCTGTCAGAAAACGCAGCATTTGCCCGTGCGGTCACGGAAGCCGGTCTGATCTTCATCGGTCCCCGCGCGGAGACTATTTCCCTGTTAGGGGACAAGGTCGCCGCCAAGCGGAGCGCAATCAAGGCTGGTGTCCCGGTGATACCGGGAAGCGACGGTCCGGTCAGCGAGGTAACAGACGCCAAGGCAATGGCCTCGGAGATGGGCTATCCCGTGATTGTAAAGGCCGCAAGCGGTGGCGGCGGCAAGGGGATGCGCATCGTCCGCAATGATGGCGAGCTGGAGCGAATCCTTGGCGTTGCCAGCGCAGAGGCGGAGAAGGCCTTTGGTGATGGCACGGTCTACCTGGAAAAGTATCTGGAGCGGCCCCGACACGTTGAGCTCCAGCTGATGGCCGACCGACAGGGCGGAGTCATTCACCTTGGAGAACGGGACTGTACTGTCCAGGAAAACCACCAGAAGCTGGTGGAGGAAAGCCCGTCACCCGGCATTGACCCCCAGATGCGAGACCAGATGGGCAGGGACGCGGTTCAGCTCTTTACGGACCTCGGCTACATCGGTGCCGGTACCATCGAGTTTCTTGTGGAAGGCGGCTCCTACTTCTTCATGGAAGTCAACGCCCGTGTACAGGTAGAGCACCCGGTCACCGAGCTCGTGACCGGGATGGACATCATCACGGAGCAGCTCCGCGTGTGCAGTGGGGAACAGTTGTCAGTGGACCAGGAAGGCGTCCAGCTCCGTGGTCACGCAATAGAAGTGCGGATCAACGCCCGCGCACCGGGAACTGTCACAGATTTCCGCGTGCCCGGAGGCTACGGGGTCCGGATGGACAGCTTCCTCTACAACGGATACTCCGTTCCGCCCCACTACGATGCGCTCCTTGCCAAGCTTCTCGTTCACGGGGAAACGCGGGAGATCGCGCGGCGGCGCATGCTCCGTGCGCTTGATGAGCTGCGGACCACCGGCGTCCCGACCAACCAGGACCTGCAGCGCAGCATCATCGGCAGCCGGATCTTTGCCTCCGGTGACTTTGCCACGGACGCGCTGGCCAGAATCCGCAAGGAGGCCCAGCAGTGAAGCAACCCGTACCCCACGGTAGCCCAGCCCAGCGGCGCGGTCTTTTCTCCCGCAGACGCCGCGGCGAGCAGGCGCAAGCGGACGAGCGCAGCTACGTTCTGCAGACCCACGAGTGCCCAAGCTGTTCGCGCAAGCTGGAGCCGGACACACTGGAAGAGCACCTGTTCACCTGTGACAACTGCGGCCACCACCTGAGAATCAGCAGCTCAGAACGTCTGAGGCTCACCCTGGATCCCGGCACCTACGAGGAGCGGCATACCCGGTACCAGCCGGCGAATCCGCTGGAGTTCCCGGACTATCAGGAGAAGCTGGCTCGTGCTCAGCAAAAGAGCGGCCTGGACGAGGCGGTGCAGGCAGGAATAGGAGAGATCAACGGGCGGAGTATCAGTGTTGCGGTGATGAGCTTCAATTTCCTCGGTGGCTCCATGGGATCGGTGGTGGGCGAGCGAATTGCACGCGCCATGATTGATGCCGCCAACGAGCGGATTCCCTGCGTGATCTTCACGGCGTCCGGAGGGGCGCGAATGCAGGAAGGAATCTTCTCCCTTATGCAGATGGCCAAGACTTCTCACGCCGCGGCGCTCATGCAGAGGGCTCGTGCGCCGCTTTTCATCGTCCTGACCGATCCCACCACCGGCGGCACCTCAGCGAGCTTCTCTATGCTTGGAGACGTGATCCTCGCCGAGCCCGAGGCGCTGATCGGATTTGCGGGGCCACGTGTCATTGAAGGTACCATCCGACAGAAACTGCCGGAGGGCTTTCAGCGAGCCGAGTTCCAGCAGGAGAAGGGCTTTGTGGACATGGTGTTGCCGCGTCGTGACATGCGAAAGATGCTGACCTACCTCATTGACACCCACATGCAGGAGGTCCGCGCGTGAGCCGTCGGGACGTAGAGCGCAAGCTGGAAGAACTGAAGAAGGTTGCCAGCGCCGCCAACCTGGACATTTCCGGCGACCTTTCGCGCATTTCCGCAAAGCTCCGTGACGGTGAGGCCAACCCGAACGTTCCCGACGCGTGGCGTCGGGTAGAGCTCGCGCGCCACACGGACCGCCCGTCCACACTGGAGTACATCCGCAGCATGGCGGACGAATACGTGGAACTCCACGGTGACCGCGCCTACGGCGATGATCAGGCCCTTGTCGGAGGGATCTGCACGCTGGACGGAATGCACTGCACCTTCATCGGCCACCAGAAGGGCCACAACATGAAGGAGAACCTTCGCCGCAATTACGGAATGGCACACCCGGAGGGATACCGGAAGGCGCTGCGGCTTGCCACACAGGCGGCCCGATTCGGCCGCCCGATCATCACCTTTGTGGACACCTTTGGTGCCTTCCCCGGCGTTGCCTCCGAGGAGCGCGGCATCAGCGAGGCCATCGCCAGAAATCTTCGCGAGCTGTCCGTCCTGCCCACCCCTATTGTCACCCTGGTGATCGGCGAAGGTGGTTCCGGAGGAGCGCTCGGTATTGCCGTAGCGGACCGGGTCTACATGCTGGAAAACGGTGTCTACTCCGTGATTTCCCCGGAGGGATTTGCGAGCATCCTGTTGCGAGACGCACAGCGAAACAAGGAAGCCGCAGGACTCATGAAGATCACCGCGGACGATCTGCTGCGCTTTGGCCTCATTGACGGAATCATCCGGGAGGCCCCGGGTGGCGCCCACACGGATCCCGCCTACACAGCGGTCCTGGTCAAGAAGCAGATCCTGGCCTCCCTCACCGAGCTGCGGAAGCTCCGGCCGGATGCGTTGCTCCGCGCCAGGAGCGAACGTCTGCTGGGTATGGGCGCATTCACGCCGAACAGTGAGCGCGAAGGACTATTCGGGTGGAGACGAAACCGCCGTTGACGGCTCAGATCCCCTGAAACGCCAGCCAGGAACCCAGCACTGCCAGCGTGTCCAGGCGGCCCAGAGCTGCAGCAAGGGAGGCCGCGCCAAACCCTACCAATAAAAGACCAGGCACGCCGCTTGCCACAGAGACCAGGCCTGGAGTGCCTTCCACGCGCCGCCGTCGCAGCACGGTGGCAAGCCACCAACCGCACAGGACCGCGCCCAGAAGCGGCAAGCCTACTGCCAGGGTCCGGGCCAGAACCGGGGAATCCACGCCAAGGAACGTGAGCCGCCGCCCCGCGGCCGGAAGAACCGCGGATAGCCTGGCAAACCGACCGCTTGCCACCACAATTCCCAACACAACCAGGATGAGCCCGGAGATCAGCCGGATCCTGCGGAGATGGGGCTTGATGGCGGCTGCCAGGGAACGGAAGCGCTCAAAGGCAAGCGCCGCCACGATGAACGGTAGGCCCAGGCCGAGCGCATAGACCGCAAGCAGGGCAACGGCTGCCGGACCCCCCCCGGTACTTCCTGCAAAGAGCAGGATGCTTGCAAGGACCGGTCCGATGCACGGCGTCCAGCCCGCTCCGAATGCGGCGCCCCCGGCGAAGGAGGCTAGCAACCTGCCGCCGCGCAGCGCTACGCTGCGCCGCTCCACGTTCAGTGCCGGGATCAAATCAAACGCTACCTGCAGGCCCATGAGGGCTATCAGGATTCCGCTGACAAGCGGAACCCAGCCCCGGGAAGCACCGAGCAGCGCCGCTCCGGACGCGACTGCCAGTCCCAGCAGGATGAACACCAGGCTGAACCCCGCCACAAAGGCAAGAGTGCGGACCAAGAGGACCCCGCGTTGTTCCTGTTGTGCAAGCTCCGTGAAGCTCACGCCGCCTACCAGGCTCAGGTAGCTTGGTACCAGCGGAAGCACGCACGGGGAAAGGAAACTCACAAGTCCGGCCCCAAAGGCCAGCAGCAAACTGGTTGGCACCGAATCAGCCGGCGGTCAGCCGGTACAGTTCGTTCAGAAGTTCGGGGTAGGCAGGGTTGTCCCAGACATGGGCTCCCGGCCGGATGGCGTAGATGTATCCATCTGCCCCGACGAGGTATGTGGTCGGCAGTGCCCACACGCTGTACAGCTCTCCAACCGATCCAGAGGGATTCAGCACAATGGGAAAGTCAAACGGGTTCTGGCTCAGCCAGCGATTCACCAACGCCTCCGGCTCGCCGAGGTTGACCGCCAGAAGGGCAGCCCGTTCCACATCCAGGGACTGCTGCAGCCGCTCAATAGACGGCATCTCCGTCAGGCAGCTCGGACACCAGGTTGCCCAGAAGTGTAGCAGAACCACCCGGTCAGACCAGGCGTGCAGTCCGGTTTCCCCACCGTTGAGCCCCAGAACCTCCGCATCGGCCCAGTACAGCGGCTCCTCAAAGGGCGCAAAGCCCAGCTCAATGGCAATTTCGCGAACTCGCTGGCCTGCTTCCGGATTTGCGGCCACAGTGCTCGGACCTACCCCCGACCCGGAGCCCCCGCTTGCCCCCGCGCGTTCGCCCGGGACAGCTCCGGCTGTAGTCTCCGGAGCACCCCCAGCAAATACAATGGCTGAACCAAGTGCGAGCAGCAGAATCACCATAAGTCCCAGCGGCGGCATCAGTCGGGAGCGGACAGGGATATCGTGCTGATGCATTCTGATAGCGCTATATGCACGCTTCATGCGGGTAACAGTAGCGCTGTCTACTACAAAATACAACGGTCTCGGTTTCAGGCCGGGCCAGCCGGTGTCCCGGACGCGAGGCTTAGGAGCAGGAGCAGATTGTAGATGCTGTGTGCCACGGCGCCGGGAACAACGCTCGCCGCCCGCAGGTAGGTCAGGCCCAGCAACACCCCCGCCACCACCGCAAAGACCACGGTCGGGATCCCACCGAAAAGGTGACCAATACCGAATACCACCGCGGACGCCAGCACCGCAACCGGCACCGGAACACCTCCGTGGTCCATGAGTTCCAGGTTGAGCTCCCGAAAGAAACGCTCCTCAGCCAGGGCGGCAAGCGATAGACCAGGCACGGCGAGGGCCCAGAGCAACCAGCCTTGCGTCGAGTTCCGGCGAACAGTCTCTGCAGCGGCCTGGGACGAGGGTCCGAGCGCGCCCAGTAGCGCATCAACAGTCAGAGCCGCCGCCACAAGAAGCAGCACCAGCGCCGCAACGCCCAGGACTCCGCGGCCGACGCCCCATGAGCTACGGGGCGTCCTCCCTGACCGGACCCGGATGAGAACCAGTACCAGGCTGGAACGGAGGATGGAGGATGGCCAGAATCCCGGATGGAGCATTGCCGTTGGGGAACTTCCAACGCTAAGTGGTACTGTAAAGATGAGCATGACTCCCATCCACAACAGGGCGTCTGACAGCAGATGACGGGAATGCATGCTTTCCATTACTCTGTATTGAATACTTTGGACCTTGCTCTGGCCATAGGGGTCATGCCCCTGTGGTCACGGAACCGGTCCGGACAAGGGGAGTGCCACTGATGTGGGTACTTGCAGCCATTCTCCTGATCCTCAGCGTCGCCATCATCGTGGTGGTGCAGCGCGGCGGTGGGTTCGGGTTTCCGTGGCTTCAGTTCTATGTCCGCGGCAAAGAGAGCGGGTTCAAGTTCTCAGAGATCAATCTGCTTCGCCGGATTGCCGTTGACAACAAGCTCAAGAACCCAACCGCCCTGTTCTGGAGTGAGCGCGTGCTGGATCGATGTATCCGCGGCACCGTCCTGAAGCACCGCTCTGACGGCAACCTTGAAGACGAAAGCACCTCCTCCTACCTCGCCAAGCTCTTTGAGTTCCGCAAGCGTGTGGAGTTCGCGCTGCCAAAGTACCAGCGTGGAATCGACAGTTCCCGTAGCATCACGCAGCGGCAGGTGATGAAGATCACCTTCCCCGGATCCAGCGTCTACGTGGCAAACGTGATTGAGAGTAACCGCCGCTACATGGCGATCTCCTACCCCAAGGGACGCCCGCTTCCACCGGGCTTCACCTGGCAGGGCCAGCGTATCCAGGTGTACTTCTGGCGCGCGGAGGACGCTGGCTACTACTTTGAGTCCCAGGTCATCGGGGATTTCATTGATCGCAAGGTTCCCATCATCCACATCAAGCACAGCGACCGCCTCACTAGAAGCCAGAAGCGCCAGTCGGTCCGGGCACAGCTGAACGCCACCGGCCAGCTCTTCCCCTTGCGGAGTATTCAGCAGACGGACGAGGTTGTTGAGTCCAGTGGTGGATATCGATGTCGGGGCGTTGACATCAGCGAGGACGGCGCTGCGGTCATGGTCGGCGGGCGCGCAAAGCCGGGTATCCCGGTGAAGCTGCAGTTCCGGCTCTCTGACAGTGACGTGGTACTCTGCGGCACGGTGCGCAGCGTGACCTTCAAGCAGAGCAAGAATGTGTCCATACTTCACATTCAAGCGGTGCGCCCATCGTTGGTAATGCGGAACCGGATCCTGGTTCACGTGTACGGCCTGTTCTCTCAGGCCAACAGTACGGCCAACGTGTCAAAGGTAGCCGCTCAGATGCAGGAGCGCGAACGGCAGCGCGCGGCAAAAGCCGCAGAAGCCGATGAACCTGACGGAGAAACCGCTGACTCCCGCAGCCGTTGAACGCGGGCGCCCGCGGGAGTAGTATCTGACCCAGTTCATGACTCGAGCATTGCCCGGGAGGCTGTACGTGAATCGACTGAGTATTCTGCTGACCCTCGTCATGATGGCCACGGCCCTGTCTGCACAGGACCAGGATGTGGTCAGCCAGACCATCGATACCTTCACCCGGGCGAATGACGCCACCAAGGTGGATATCGTCCGCAACGCTGACGACGAGTTCGGTGATTTCGGACCGCTGTACCTGGAATCAATCCAGCTGCTCGCAAGTCGGGTGGAAGACCTGGACATAGACGCAAACCTCCGGAGTCTCGCCGAGATCACGATGCAGAGACTGGTCAGCAACTCGGTCACAGCGGGCGCGGTGGCGGTCATGGAGGTCTTTGAGAACGCCCGGGAAACAGCTATCCGGATTCAGGCGGCGGAAGCCCTGGCCTCGCTCGCCGTTGGCAACGCGCGGGTATTGGAAGCCCTGAACCGCTATCTCTCCGCCACCAATGGCCTGGTTGCCGGGGGAACGGCGATTGACCGCCAGACCTTTGCGGTAGCAATCCAAACCCTGGGTGTCATCGGCAACGGAGACACCTACGTGGGCCTCCTGGACACTATCCGACTACAAGTCTCCGAAGCGGTTACCACCGCCGCGCAGCAGGCGCTTCTGCAGCTGGACGTGGATCAGGTGCAGCTGGCCTCACAGGCCATCCGGCGTTCCGCGGCGGCAGAGAAGCAGAGCATCTTCCGGCTCCTGATGGGTTCGGACCAGCTTTCAGACGAGGAACGCAACCAGGTGGCGCTTGCGGCGCTCTCAGACGCGGTTGGCGGCGGAAACCCGTCCGCCGATGCCCAGCGAATCCTGCGGGAGATTCGCGGAGAAGCCGCGCGTATCCTGACGCTTGCCAACTACGCGGAGGCCACCAACGCACTGATCCGCCATTTCAACGCCACGGTGGTGGAGTTTGACCGTGGCATTGTCACGCGCGGCTTCCTGCTGGAGGCGATTGACGCGCTTGGCGCCATGGACACTGATGAAGCAGCAATCCGTCTGAGTGCGTTCATGGACCTGATCAACAGCTACACAGAGAATGACCGTCCCTACGACCTGCAGGTGACCCTCCGGACCATTCAGAATCTTCAGACGCTCGGACGACAGGTAGCCTACAATCCGTTGTTCTACGCTACGCTCCTGACCTATCCCAACCAGGTGAAGGACGCCGCGCGCGAAGCACTGCGGGCACTGACGCGGTAAGCGTCCCATGTGACGCTGTCAGTACCGATACTAGTCGCCGCGGGTTCCCTGAGCGCGGCGCTTCTGTCCCGGTTCGGATACATCTCCCTTGCCCTCCGTGCCGGCATCCTGCTGACCCTTTTGTCCGCGGCTTTGCGGAGCGCTTTGTCCCGCAGCCCCGCTGCCCATCCGGTTGTTCCGGGAATTCCACCCCGCCTGCTTGCCGCCGGCGTTTCCCTGGCATTGGTAGCCGGATCCGCCGGGCTCCAGATGCCGGTTTCAGGCGGCCTTCCGCCTGAAAGCGTCACTGTTGTCCACGGGGTCCGCATTGGCCAGGAACGCGGAAGACCGGGGTCCTGGTCTGCGGTGATGGAGGTCACCGGGATCTCAAGTTGGAGCGCCGAGGTCCGCGCCGAACTCGGCCGCCTCCGCCTTTGGTCAGAGAGCACGCCACCGGCGGCGGGATCCCAGGTCTCCGTGGCACCGGGAACAGGAGCACTCCCCCGGGCTCTCCAGCGAAGCCCGATCCTGCTCCGTTCCCTCCCAGCCACAGCCGGCTCCCCGCCTGGGCCCGCCGCGCAGCGCAGCCCCCTTGTTGTAAACGAGCACCTCGTACGTGTCGGGCCCGGTCCTGTCGGCGCTCTCCTGCACCGTATCCGTGCCGGACTGCGGCGCGGCCTTGTCATGCAGACCCAAGCCGACACCGGGCTTGCGCACGCGCTCGTCCTCGGTGATAGGGATGGGCTTGACCCCGGGCTCTCGCGGAGCATCCGCACCGCCGGGCTCTCCCACGTACTCGCGCTATCCGGGATGCACCTTGGGCTGGTTGCGGCTGCAGCGGCATTGGTTGCTGGCGCGGTTCGGCTTCGCGGCCTACGGATTATGCTGCCTCTGGCCTGTGCGGGAGCCTTCGTGGTTCTGGCCGGGATATCTCCATCCCTGCTTCGCGCGCTGCTCATGCTGGGGCTTTACACTGCGTTCCGGCTATCCGGGCTCCCGGCCCGCCCGGCTGCCGTCCTGCCCCTGGCCTTTGCCGCACAGCTTGCGCTGCAACCCCTGCAAATAGCGGACCTGGGCTTCCTGCTCTCCTGGGCGGCGGTCGCCGGCATCGCACTGGTACTCGGCTTGCCTGCGTGGAGAAGGCTTGGCCGTGTTCCCGCCGCCCTCCTGTTGCCCCTGGCAGTCAGCCTTGGTGCATGGCTCGCCACCGCGCCGCTGGTACTCCTGGCGTTTGGTCGTCTTCCGCTATCCGGGCTCCTGCTCAGCCTGGCGGCAGGGCCACTGGTGAGCGTGCTCATGCTTGCAGCGCTGGCAACTCTGTGCCTGCCCGGTGCATTCGGACCCGCAGTCTTTGGCGCGCTGGCGAGGGGACTGCAGGTAGTTGCCGGGCTGGGTGCCAGGATGCCCGCACTGGTCACCGGTCCGTGAGCGGGGCTCGACTGGACCCGGCACGGCATTCGGATCTGCGCCTCCTTCTGTCGGAAGCCGGGATTGCGCCACGGCACGCACTTGGTCAGAACTTCCTGGTAGACCCGCAGGTCTGCGACCGGATCGTCGCGCAGATCCTGAAAGGATCTCCGGCAAGCGTCTGGGAGGTTGGGCCCGGAGCCGGACAGTTGACCACCCGGCTCTGTGAGGCGGGAATCGGAGCCATCACTGCCTTTGAACGGGACACCGGAATCCTTCCTGTCCTGAAGCGAGTCTGCGCGGACTGTCCGGCGCTGGAGATTGTCCCCGGAGACGCGCTTCGGAGCGTTCCGACCGCGCTTGCGGAGCGCCGGACGCCTGACGTGCTTGCGGGAAACCTGCCGTATGGAATCGCGGCAACGCTCATCGGACGTGTCCTGCGAGCGGAATCGGCTCCATCACGGATGGTGGTCATGGTTCAGCTGGAGGTGGCTGAGCGCATGATTGCCCACCCCGCATCTGCGAACTACTCAGGCTTCTCCGTGCTCTGTGCCGCGGTCTCCCGGCCGATGGTGGTCCTGCGCGTCGGTCCAACGCACTTCCACCCCAGACCCCGCGTTGATTCTGCCGTGGTCCTACTGGAACGCACTCGCGACATGCCTGCCGGCCTGCCGGAACTGGTGAATCGCGCCTTTGGCAGCCGGCGAAAGACCCTCAGGAACAATCTCCTCCGTGATGCGGACAGGGAGCAGATGTCGGCGGCTGTTGCGGCGGCCGACATCTCGCCTGATCTCCGCGCGGAGGTCCTGTCAGCGGAGGACTTCCTCCGGATTCTCGCGGCTATTCCGGAGTGATCCCCAGGTCACCGAGGATTCCCAGCATAATACTGCGGAGCTCCGGGCTGCCGGGAAGCAGGGGAAGGCGAAATGTCGGGCCGCAGCGTCCAAGGGCCGCCATCGCTGTCTTCACCGGGATGGGGTTACTGTCCAGGCTGAGCAGCGCAACAAAGAGCGGCTCAAGCTGTGTGTGAAGCTCACGGGCCTCGCGGAGCTGGTTTCCGAGTACTGCATCGCAGAGCGCCTGCATCTGGGCGGGAAGCAAGTTTGCCGCAACCGAGATCACACCATCCCCTCCGTGGGTCATGGTGAAGAAGGTGAGATTGTCGTCTCCGGAAAGCACGGAGAAACCGTCCGGCCTGCGTCGGATCACGTCCATGATCTGCGCCGGACTTCCTGATGCCTCCTTCACTGCAACAATTCCCGGTTCGGCTGCCAGCCGCATCAGCGTGTCTGTCTCAATGTTTCGGCCGGTTCTTCCCGGGATGTTGTACACCACTACCGGCAGGCCACCGTCGCGCGCAACCGTGGCAAAGTGAGCATAGAGCCCCTCCTGGTTCGGCCGGTTGTAGTACGGGCAGACCTGAAGCGTGGCATCTGCGCCAAGCTCCCTTGCCCGGCGTGTCATTTCGACCGCCTCCGCGGTTGCGTTGGAGCCGGTACCGGCAATCACGGGAACCCGTCCTGCAGCCTGCTCAACAACCATCCGCACCACCGCCACGTTCTCCTCGTGGGTGAGCGTCGGCGATTCACCGGTGGTTCCCGCAGGCACAAGCCCCGCGATCCCCTCGGTGATCTGCTGGTCAACCAGCGCTCGGAGTGCGTCTTCGTCTATGGCACCGTCATCCCCGAACGGCGTGATCAGGGCGGTAAAGGCTCCGGAAAGGTTCATGTCTGCTCCTCAGGCGGGGTTCACGGGAGAAAATAGCGAATCAAAGTAGTCCTCGGCACGGTACAGCCCCGGCGCCTGCCCGGACAGCCACTGCAGAGCATTGACGGCGCCCTCGGCAAAGCCGCTTCTGCCGTGCGCCTCGTGGACAATTCGGATTTCATCTGCCGCGGAGTCCAGGCGCAACTCGTGGATTCCGTGAACCCTCCCGATGCGAACGCTGGAGACCTCCAGGGCATCCGCATCAGGCGCAGCGTCTCCCCGGTGGATTCTTGACTTTCTCGGCCAGGACGCAAGGAGCGCTTCCGCCGCACGGATGGCGGTTCCAGAAGGGCGGTCCGCCTTCCCGCGATGGTGTAGCTCTACGATCCCCGGGTCATAGGCACCCGTCTGCGAAAGCAGGCGTGCAGCCTCGCTCACCAGACGGAAAAACGCCTGTGCCCCGGTTGAGAAGTTTGCGCCCCACAGGATGCGCGCGGAGCTGCTTCCGGATTCTTCTTGTGCTCGGACAAGCTCGGTGCTGTCCCACCCGGTGGTCCCGATGACCGCGGTAGCACCGGCGCGGAGGTATGCCAGGGCGTTGGGAAGCCCGGACTCCGGAACAGAAAAATCGATGTATCCCTCTGCATCATGCCCCGCCGCGGCTTCTGGCCCGGCTTCGGTGCCGGCGCGGCCCAGCGCATCCCAGACGTTGCGGAGCTGCGCATCCGGATCACCGGGATCAACAATGACGGCCACCTTGTGGCCAAGGCGGGAGATTGCCGCCTCCACCTCACGGCCCATCCGGCCGTATCCGACAATGGCTATCCTCACTCGGCGTCTGTGCAAAGGGTCACGGCACAGGTGTTTACAATGTCATCCACGGATGCACCCCGGCTGAGGTCACTGACCGGTTTGGCAAAGCCCTGCAGGAAGGGTCCGTAGGCCTCCGCCCCTGCAAGGCGCTGAACCAGCTTGTATCCGATGTTTCCGGAGTTGAGATCCGGGAAGATCAGGGTATTCGCGCGGCCGGCCACTGCCGAACCCGGTGCCTTGCGTTCGCCGACGCCCGGAACCAGAGCCGCGTCTGCCTGCATCTCGCCGTCAATCAGGAGGTCCGGCTGCCGGTCCTTCACAATCTGCAGCGCCTCCCGCACCAGGTCCACGCGGGGGTGCTCGGCCGATCCGCGCGTGGAGAAGGAAAGCATCGCCACAATCGGCTCGGTTTGCAGGTAGGCCCTGCAGCTTGCCGCTGAAGCCAGAGCAATCTCGGCAAGCTGCTCGGACGTAGGCTCGGGAATGATTGCACAGTCGCCAAAGACCATCTGACCCCCGTGTCCCCACTTCTCGTCCGGATGCACCATCACAAAGCAGGAACTTGCGGTCCGTGATCCTGCCCGCGTCCCCACCACGGTGATGGCCGCGCGCATGACGTTGGCCGTGGCGTTTTCCGCGCCGGCAACCATGGCGTCCACCGCGCCACTTCTGAGGAGGAAAGCACCAAAGTAGAGAGGATCCCGGACCGCTTCGGCCGCCTGTTCCTCAGTGACGCCTTTGTGCTTGCGCAGCGCAAAAAAGTCCGCAGCAAACCCGGCACTTGTCGCGTCCAACGCGGGATCAACCACGGTCAATCCGTCCAGCGAGATACCCACACTCCCCGCGGCTTTCTCAACCCCGGACTGTGCTCCCAACAGGACAACTTCAGACGCCAGGCCCTTGTCTGCGATGTCTCGCGCGGCCTGCAGGGTCCGGGCCTCGGTTCCTTCAGGCAGTACCAGGCGGCGCTGAAGCTGCCGTGCCTGTTCCTGCAGCCGTTCGGCAAAACTCATGGAGCGGAGTGTAGCAGGAAGCCGGTCGTGCTACGATGGCCGAATGACCGTTGGTGTCGTTGGACTCGGGCGCTTTGGCCGCCTGTGGGCCCGAATCCTCCAGTCACAGCTTCCGGTGCTCGCCTGGAGCCGCTCGGGAACACGGGTGGCGGGGATCCAACAGGCGGCGCTCTCCGAGGTCTGCCGCTGCAACACGGTCTTTCTCTGCACCGCCATCGGGGCAACACCGGACGTTGCAGCGAGGATAACGCCGCTCCTGGCACCGGGAACTGTGGTAGCCGACACGTCTTCCGTGAAAGTTTGGCCCATGGGTCAGCTGGAGCGGCTCCTGCCGCCGGATCAGGCCTTTTTTGGCACCCACCCAATGTTCGGGCCCGACAGCTGGGGCCGCGGGGAGCGTCCCACCATTGCTCTGTGTCCAGGGCGAGGGGACTCTCACGCTCGTGCAGAGTGGGCGGCGCGTTTTGCCGAGCTTGGGATGGAGGTGCTACCGCTTTCCGCGGAAGAGCACGACAGACAGGCCGCGTCCAGCCAGGGAATCACCCACTTCATCGGGCGGATGCTGGACGCGGTGGACGCGCGTCCATCGCCCCTGGCAACCCATGGCTACCGTCGCCTTCTGGACGTTCGTGAGCAGACCTGCAATGACACCGATCGACTGTTTCATGATCTGTTGCGCTACAACCCCTACGCCAGACAGTCCGTTGATGCGTTGCTGAGCGCCGCCTCCGCGCTCTGCGCGGATGTGTTTGACAGCGGCCACCGCACTCCATAACATCCCAAAAGCGCAATGGCTGACCTTCGCCTTCGTTCCATTGATGAAGCGGACATAGAGACGGTGCTCGCCGAAGATGTTGATTTTGACGGGAAGTTGTTCTTTGAGAACTCGCTCCTGGTGAAGGGTCGTATTGTCGGTTCGCTTCAGGCGCAGGGACCCCTCTACATTGCGGACACCGCGGTTGTCTCGGCCGACCTTGAGGCCCCCATCGTCAGCGTGAGGGGCCGGGTGAAGGGCTCCATTCGGGCAACAGAGCGGGTGGAGATCTTTCGCGGGGCGATCGTGGATGGTGATGTAGAGACCCCGTCGCTGGTGGTGGAGCAGGGTGCCCGGCTCCACGGAAGCTGCACGATGCAGGTCGGACCGGACGAGTTTGCCTGGGAGCCTGCGTGATGCCGGTATTCGCAACTGGCGCGTCAGCGCCGCAGTTTGGCACCTCATTCACAGCCGTCTCCCCCGGGATCCGCACCTCGCGGCCAGCCACCCGGCTCTCCCTTCTGCTGCTGGTCGGACTCCTTGCACCGGGACTGGTCTGGGCACAGCAGATGCCGGACTCGGAAGCCGAGCAATCCCAGGCGCCGGCGCAGCAACCCGAGCCCACGCTGATCCAGGCCGACGATGCCGTCCGGGAGGACGCGCTCCTGCTGTGGAGGCAGGGTGACTTCAACGGTGCCGTTCGCGTGACCCTGGCAGAGATTCAGGAAGATCCGCGGAACCGGGACTCCTACACGGTACTGGGGTGGGCCCTGCTTGATCTGGGCCGCTACGCAGATGCGGTCCGCTACGGGCGGCAGGGCCTTTCGCTGTTCAGCGACGTTCGGGTTATCCGTAACGTCGGAGAAGCCTACTTCCGGCTGGGCAACTACTCGGAGGCCCTCGCGTACCTGGAGCGCTCGGTTGCCATCAATCCGCGGTCTCCCGGCCTGGACGAGGTGTACGTCCTGCTTGGCGCAATCCACCGGCAGTTCGGCGAGCTGCTGCGGGCGGAGTTCGCCTACCTCGCCTCACTCCACATCAACTCCCAGTACGTTCCGGCCTGGCTCGGCCTCGGCTCAATTCGTGAGCAGCTCGGCGAGACCGAGGGTGCGCGCGAGGCCTACGAGCAGGCTCTGGTGATCCGCCCCAACATCCCGGAAGCCCGGGACGCACTCCTTCGCCTGTCCGCCGAGGGCTGATTCTCGCGGAACACCCTCCATGCAGCCAGGTGCTCGGGGAGTGACACAGCGCTTGGTAGTCTTTCCGACATTGGCGGTTTTGTTTTTGCGACGCAGGTGCGCTACACTGCAAACGAGCTGGCAGCGTGCCAACGCGCCCTGTCACACAAGGAGATGATCCATGCGCAAGACGCTTGTACTGCTTCTGAGCCTAACTGTGGCCGCCTCCGGCTTCGCTCAGCTCTTTGATCCCTTTGCACCGCCCACGGCCCAGACCTTCGGGCAGGGCGGGTCTTACACCGCGGACGCAGAGGGATTCAACGCCTTCTTCTTCAACCCCGCAGGCTTCGCCAAGGGTGGCGAGCTCACCCTGGTGTCCGCCAATGCATGGCTGTTCGCCGACCGGCAGCTGACGGACTACTTCCTGCAGACCGCATTTGGCGTGACCGGCCTCGGTGGAGAGCCAAGAACAATCTCTGCGGAGGACATTGAAGCTGCGCTCGCGGATCTCGGCGTAGACGAGGAGTCCGCCCAGATTCTCGCAGGGGAGGCACAGCAGCTTGCCGACTGGTACGATACCCTGGATGTGACCCAGCAGCAGAACCTCGCTACCGAACTGCAGAATGACCCCACAATCGGGAGCCTCATCAGTGATGAGACCATTGCTGGGCTGTCCTCCACGGATCCGGATGAGCAGGCTGCCGCGGCAGCTGAGCTTGGCGCCTCGCTTGCCGTTGCGGTTCTTACGGACCCCGAGGCATTCAGCGAGTCTTTGAATGACGCGGCAACCAGTGCGGGAGCGGCTGCACCTCCCACAATCAATTCCCAGGCAATCAATGATGCCGTGTCGGCATCCTTCCCCGGCGGTACGGTCCGCCTTGGTGTGCTTT
The DNA here is from genome assembly GCA_964591085.1 of uncultured Spirochaetaceae bacterium. GTDB lineage: Bacteria > Spirochaetota > Spirochaetia > DSM-27196 > CAZPXH01 > CAZPXH01. The sequence continues at coordinate 20,633 of CAZPXH010000023.1, forward strand.
CCGGCGCTGGCTGGACGGGGCGCGGCCTGGGCTTTGGCGCCTTCCTCAACGGTGAGACAATCGCCGCGGGAGACAACCTGCTTCGGACCACCGGGCTCTTCTTCAACACCGTCACCCTCGTTGGGGGTATCGGGCTCAACTTCAATCGCCTTGCTGTAGGTGCATCCGTGCGGCCCACGCTCATCGGCTACAGCTTTGTTGATCCGCGGACCCTGGTGACCTCCGCCATCTCCGGTGGCACCCCGGATGTGAACGCCATCTTCGGACAGGGCGTGTACTTCGGACAGGGAATTGCCATTGATGCCGGTGCCATCTACCGCCTCGGCGGTCTCTCTGTTGGAGTATCAGCACGAAACCTCTTTGGTACCCAGTACAGTATCCAGCTGACCGACCAGGAGAGCTACTTCGGTGCGTTCCCCACCGGTCCCGAGAGTGGAGAAGAGGTGCCGACGGATGACCCGAACTTCCTGGCGACCCCGATGACCATCAACGTCGGTGCATCCTGGAATCCGGACTTCGGTGCGTTCAGCATCCTCTTTGACCCTACCTTCAGCGCTGACATCCTGGACCTCGGCGCCTTTCTGCGGGACACGGACGCTGCTCCCGCGGGCATTGAGCGGGACGACCTGTTGGACCGCATCAGCGCGGGTGCGGAACTCCGAGTGCTTCGCTTCATCAAAGCCCGGGTCGGCTGGAACGGTGGCTTCCTGACCGCAGGCGCCGGAATCCGGCTGCTCTTTCTGGACATTAACGTGGCCGTTGGTGCCCGTGACTTCAACCCGGACGATCCCAACGCCCTCTTCAGCACCGCAGGTGCTACCCTGGAGGCGGCTATCCGCTTCTAGGCCGGGGTGTAGGCTGAATCCAGGCAGCCGGGGGCACAAGCTTCCGGCTGCCGTGTTTTCCACCGATACTGCTTGCAGGGAGGCCATCATGAAACGCCGACTTCTTCTGACTGCCGGACTGGCACTTGCGTTGCTCTGGTCCTGTGAGGCGGTATTCACCAATTCCTTTGTTGAGTTTGCCCAACGAGACCTGATAAACCTGAGCCCGGAGGCCCAGGCGGAAGCGGCTTCCGATGTTCTTGCGGGCGGGTCAGAAGAGGAACAGGCGGAGGCCTTTGCCGCTCTGGAAGAGCAGTACGGTGATGACTGGAGCAGCGCTCCGGTTGACCTGGCCGAGACTGCCGCGGACCTCGCGATTTCCTCCTCCGGGCTTAACGCTGACACCATCATCGGCATTGCGGATGACCTCCTTGGAGAAGGCGGACCCTCGGAGGACTTTTCCATCAACGATCTGTTCGATGGGTTCACGCAGGATGACTTCGCCAACATGCTGGCCGGGGCAGAGATCATGGATACCGTGATTGACAACCCGGACGCGGAAGTCAGCACCGATCAGCTTATCCTTGCCGGTGTCGCTGCCATCGCAGCAGCGGCGAACACCGAGACCGGTGGCACCGGGGAGATTGACCTGGAGACCTTTGACCCGGACGCAGTGAGTCCGGAGGCAGAGTCACAGGCGCAGCTTGGTATTGATCTGCTGACTGCAGCCCAGGCACAGGATCCGGATAACCCGCTTCTAGACCTGTTTGCGGACTTCCTGTAGGGGCATCCGGTGAAAGCGCGAATCCTGCTTCTTGTTCTCCTGGGGGCACTTGTTGCATCGCTCGCCGCCCAGCCGGTAACGCTGCCACAGGACCTCACCCGCACCTTCACGCCGCGTATGCTCTCCCTTGGGGGCATGCACAGTGGAAGCAGCAGTGGGCTGGACCCCCTGTTTGGCAACCCCGCGGGACTGGCAGGCGCAGAAACGACGCTTTCGCTGACCCAGGTTGAGCTGCGGGCAAGCGGCCGAATCTTCAGCATCGCCTCCGCAGTGATTGAGGCGAGCGCGGACGGCATTGATCAGCTGCTCGCAGACCCCACAGCGCTCTCCGATGTGCTTTCCCGCCTGTACGCCGGCTTCGATATCGGAGGACCGATTGCCTTCGGCTTCCAGGGCGGCGGTCTGGGTTTCGGCCTGTTCAACCGTACATTCGTGGAGCTGGAGAATGCCGGCGCCAATCAGATCAATGTCCTGGCTCGGGAGCGCCTGCTGTTCCGCGGAGGCTACGCGTTCCGAATCCCGGCCGATCGCTTTCGACTGGATCTGGGAATCATGCTTGGCGCCTTTGTCACCGGAGAGGCCCGGCTTGAAACTACGCTCTTTGGAATCTTTGACCTGATTGAGGCTGACATCTTTGCCACGCTGACCGGTCAGCCGTTTGAGCTAACCACCGGAGTGGGTTTGGACGCCGGTCTGCAGTTTGCTCCCGTTCCCTGGCTCACCTTTGGGCTTGTGGTGAACAACGCCTACGCGCCGGCAAACGTTGCCGTGTATCCCTCCGTAGACGCCGTGCTTGGCGGCGGTGGAACCCCAACCAACAGCTTTGGACTGGTACCCCTGGACCTGACTGCCGGCTTTGCCATTGATCCCCCGCTCGGCGGGCTTGGGCTGTACATCAGCGATCTCGTGTTCTACGCCGATTACCGGGATGCACTGGACTTCCTGGTGGATCCCGCGCGCGCGGAGAACCCTATTCTCAAAGCCTCCGCAGGCATGGAGCTGGTCCTGCTTGAGGCTTTCCGGGTTCGCGCTGGATTCGGTGAAGGCCTGCTAGCTGCGGGATTTGGCCTGGACCTCGGTGTCCTGCAGCTGAACGCAGCGATGTTCGGAGACGAGCTTGCGCTTGAGCCGGGAATCCGGAGCGTCTACAACATCGTTCTTGGGCTGGATATCCAGCTCTAGCAGGCGCCACGCGCTTAAGTGCGTTGACCCCCGGCGGTGGCATCAGTAGCCTTTGCCCGCTTCACACCGCAGTCCGGACACCCGGTGACGGTGCAGGCTCCCCGGGCCGATAGCTCAGCTGGCAGAGCAACAGCCTTTTAAGCTGTGGGTCGCGGGTTCGAACCCCGCTCGGCTCAGTTTCTTGACGCGCGCTTGCGGCCTTGTGTACTGTCTGCCGCGTTGCGCGTCTCCTTCGTCTAGTGGTTAGGACTCCGGGTTTTCATCCCGGCAACAGGGGTTCGAATCCCCTAGGAGATGCATTCTCCCGGAGACGCCGCAACGCCTTCCAGTTGGTAGCGCCGGACCCGGCAATGCCATTCTGGAAGGTGCGCAAAAAAGCCCCGCCGAAAGGCGGGGCTTTGTCTTTTCCGGGTCAGCTGGCCCTAGAACCAGAACCGGAAGCCGAATGCGCCTTGGAGGGCAAACTCCGGGAAGCGAACAGAACCACCGCCAAAGCCGATGCCGATGGTGGGTGCTACCTCCAGGAAGAGTTCCAGGATGTCAATCGGGAAGATGTAGATGGCAACCGGAATCCGGGCGCCGATGTCAAACAGGCTGTTGCCCAGATCAACGTAGAGTCCCGGACCCGCATACAGGCCCAGTGCTCCAGCGAGCGGTGCCCGATACAGGATCCAGTCCGCCGTGACGCCCAGGTTGAAGGATCCGCCGCCGCCGCTGAAGCCGAGGCCCAGCAGGAATGGCAGGGAATCAAACTGTGCGGACAGCAGAACGCCGCCACCCACGGTGCCGCCGGTCAGATTGAGACCATAGGACGCTCCGATCGCGAGGCCGCTCGCAGATCCGGCGACCGCAAAGATCAGGAGCACCGCGACAAGCAGCGCGGTTACTTTCTTGGTCATAAGACACTCCTTAAAGTGATGTGAGTGGAGTTTACCCTGCACGCGCGCGTCGTCCAAGCCTCTATCGGTCTGCTACACTTCACCGCATGGGATCCTATTTGCAGAACGCAGCAGATCTGGACGGTTTCCTGTCGTCCCAGGACAAGGAGCACATCGGGACTATGGATGCGATGTACGGGAATGCGCTTTCCGCCTTCACCGCGCTCTCCAGCACCCAAAACGATGAGCGGCAGCGCGCGGAGAAGGAGCGAATCGTCTCGCTGTATAACGAGATGGGGGACCGGATGCAGGAGATTGTTGCCGGCGAGCCCAGCATTCGCGTGTACTCCTTTGAGACTCCCCGCCAGATCCACGGCGAGGCGTCCCGGCTCATTGCCAAACTTCGTGATACCCGAACCGGGCAGCAGGAGTTCCTGTACTACATCCAGCGAGCCTACGAGCTTTTGTTCAACCTTGCCTTCTCAGATCCGAACAACACCCGCCGGAACTATCTCATCGTGAAGACGCCCGTGAGCGATCCGGTGCAGAACTTTGCGGTGCACAAGATTCCGGACGTTGATGCAGAACTTGAGAACACCGTCATGTGCGTGATGCTCCGCGGAGCGCTACTTCCTTCCATGATCATGTCCAAGGAGATTCAGGAGTACACTTCAACTGGCTACGTCACACCCTTCGCTCTCTTCCGGATCTCCCGCAATGACCACCGCCATGAAGGAGATATGGAGTACCGCCTGGACCTGGAGCGTTCTTACTACGATCTGGAACAGCTCCGCGGCCGTGACCTGATTTTTGCGGATCCCATGAACGCAACTGGAGGCAGCCTGGTCACCATCCACCGCTTCCTGACGGAACACGATGCAGCGCCCCGCTCGGTGCGGGTATTCAACGTGATCTCCGCGCTCAAGGGTGCCCTGCGGATCACCCGCGCCATCCCAAGCGCTACGGTCTACACCCTCTGGATGGACCCCGTGCTCAACGACAAGGCCTACATCATGCCAGGTCTTGGAGATGCCGGGGACCGGCTCAACGGTATCGACAGCCCGCAGTCCGCGCGAAACATCATCCAGCTGATTGCTGACTACGGCAGCACTATTGCCGGTCTGTACCGGAGCCAGGTGAGGGAGATAGAGCAGACCGTGCTACGACAGCTGTGACCCGGAAACCCACCGTGCGCCAGAAGGGCACTGGCGGGCACCGAGCCGCGCGGGTATTGATACTCGCTTCTGGCTTCATGGTGCTTGCTTCCTGCGTGTCTGTTTCAGCCCGCGAGGAGCTTGCGGAGGACTACATCCGGCTCGGTCTTGCCTATCTGGAGATTGACCGGGTAGATGAGGCCGCCGATTTCCTGGAGCGGGCGGCGGAGCTTGCTCCGGAACTCCCGCTCGCTGGCTACAACCTGGCGCGGGTCTATGTTGCGCAGGGCCGGCCCGAAGGCGCCCTTGGCATCATTGAACCGCTGTACTCCGCCGAACCGGACAACATCCTCATCGCGGAGACCCGGGCCTTTGCCCTGGCTGCTTCAGAGCAGACCCAAGCCGCGGTGGAAGCCTACCGGGAGATTCTGGCATCAGCGCCGGCGCACCGGAACTCGTTGCAGAACCTTGCGCTCCTGTTGGCGGAATCACAGCCGGAGGCCGCCCTTGGCTACGCCGGCGAGCTGTTTGACGCCTACCCGACAGATCGAGAGGCCGCGCTCGTGGCATGGGAGCTTGGGGACTCGCTTGGGGATGCAGACCTTGCTCTGGCATCGGCTCGGGCACTCACCCAGGGCTCTGGTGCCGGCCGGGAGGACAGGATTCGCCTGGCCGAGACCCTCACGCGGCAGGAGCGCTATGCAGAAGCGGAAGCCGAACTCACAGCGCTCCTTGACCAGGAAGACAGTGAGGAGCTCCGGTTTCGCCTGGCCCGGGTGCTCTACCTTGGGGTTCAGGATCCGATTCGGGCGCAGGAACTCCTTCTTGGCGCGGTGGCTGACGGGTTCCGGGACGTGGCTGCAATCGCCCAGCTCCTCCGGGACACCGAGCTGGACAGGGACGAGGGCCTGCTTGATGCCCTGGCGGAGGCAGGATTCCGCCTACCGGACGAAGAAGAGTTGGACCGGATTCTGCGGGAGCAGCAGGACGCGGAAGCCGAAGGGACCGATACCGATTCATCACAGGCCGGACAGGGCGCCGATTCCGGCGAGGACGGCCAGCGCTAGGCAGACACGGTCAGCGCAAGATAGGAGTCAGGGCCTGGCGAGCGCGATCAGTCCGTGCGCACGAGCCGCACAACCGTCTGCAGAACGCTGTCGGCGGATTGGGTTGCGTCAATGGTGTGGAGACGGTCCTTCTTCCGGTAGTAGTCCACCAGCGGACTGGTGCTCTCCTCAAACACGTGGAGGCGATAGCGCACGGCATCCTCGGCATCATCAGGGCGTTGCACCAGGGGTTCGCCCGTCTCGTCGTCGTAGCCGGGATTCTTCGGCGGGTGAAACACGGTGTGGTAGATCCGGCCTGAGGGCTCGTGAATCCGGCGCCCGGAGATCCGGGTGACCAATGTCTCTTCATCAATGGCGAAAAGCAAAACCAGGTCCGGGCGAGCAATCTCTTCCAGTGCGTCTGCCTGTGGAATGGTCCGAGGAAAGCCGTCCAGGATGTAGCCGTTTCTGGTGTCGTCCGCCTCCAGGCGATCCTGAACAACCTTGATGGTCAGGTCATCGGGAACCAGGTCGCCACGGTCCAGAACACTCTTGACTTTCTTGCCGAGCTCCGTCTCCTCGGAGATGTGCCAGCGAAAGATGTTGCCGGTTGCAATTTGCGGGATATCCAGGGCTTTCCGCGCCTTGCTCGCAAGCGTTCCCTTGCCGGCCCCGGGTGGACCGACCAGCACCAATCGCATCAGCACTCCTCAGACGTCAACGGGATCATGCTAGTGTAGGGGGCGATTTTGACGGTCGTCAACAAAGGAGGAGACATGACTTTTCTTGAGCGTCTGAAAGCCGCGGTGGATCGCGGGATTGATGGGAGCAGGGACATTCTGGATCGGGCGCGGGGCAAGGCCCGGGACCTCGGGGAACGGGGCGTCCTGCGCTTTGAGATCAGCCAGCTGGAGACCCGCGGAGAGAAGCTTGCGGCGGGACTTGGCCAGCGGGTGTTTGAGCTGGTGGAGTCCGGGAAAGAGATTGAACTCAGCGATGAGTCAATTGCTGACTACCTGTCACAGCTCACGGAGGTGCGTTCTGGCGTGGAAGCTCGTGAGAAACAGCTATCCGAGCTCGGCGAGAGTGCAGATGAAGACAGCTCCGAAGAGGAGTAGCGCTCAGTGTGCTCGCCCGTGTTGGTCCCCAAGGCTGTTTCATCACGAATCTGCTGATCCGTACCCAAAACGGTTGACACACTCTAGGGTTCCGTCGTATTAACTGCGCCCGCGCTGAAGGCAGCGTGGCTTCCGCTGAGCGATCGGCGGGGTTCTTTTGAGAGTGAAGCGAAGGGGGAGAAGCCGAGATTGAGCGGGCTTTTCCCGTTGAGGGGAAAGTCTGAAAGTGCCGGAACGAGAGTTCCGGGACGGGACGACGGTGATTCGAGCGAGAGGTGGGTTGGACTTCTGTGAGAAGTGAAACCGTTCCTTCGGGAACGGAACAAGATCATGGAGAGTTTGATCCTGGCTCAGAACGAACGCTGGCGGCGCGTTTTAAGCATGCAAGTCGAACGGGATCATTCCTTCGGGGATGTGAGAGTGGCGAACGGGTGAGTAACACGTAGGTGATCTACCGCTTGGCGGGGGATAGCCCATGGAAACATGGGGTAATACCGCATACGACCGATCTGCTGTGGCGGATTGGGGAAAGGCGCTTAGGCGTCACCGAGCGATGAGCCTGCGGCTGATTAGCTTGTTGGCAGGGTAACGGCCTACCAAGGCAACGATCAGTAGCCGGCCTGAGAGGGTGATCGGCCACACTGGGACTGAGATACGGCCCAGACAACTACGGTTGGCAGCAGCTAAGAATCTTCCGCAATGGACGAAAGTCTGACGGAGCGACGCCGCGTGGGCGATGAAGGCCGTGAGGTTGTAAAGCCCTTTTCTATCGGAGGAATAAGCCTGGGAGGGAATGCCCGGGTGATGACGGTACGGTAGGAATAAGCCCCGGCCAATTACGTGCCAGCAGCCGCGGTAACACGTAAGGGGCGAGCGTTGTTCGGAATTATTGGGCGTAAAGGGCACGTAGGCGGCACGGTAAGCCTGGTGTGAAAGACCGCAGCTTAACTGCGGAGACGCGCTGGGAACTGCCGAGCTTGAGTGCTGGATGGGGAGCTGGAATTCCAGGTGTAGGGGTGAAATCTGTAGATATCTGGAAGAACGCCAGTGGTGAAGACGAGCTCCTGGCCAGATACTGACGCTGAGGTGCGAAAGCGTGGGGAGCGAACAGGATTAGATACCCTGGTAGTCCACGCCGTAAACGATGTGCACTAGGTGTTGGGTCCATTAGCGACTCAGTGCCGTAGCTAACGCGTTAAGTGCACCGCCTGGGGAGTATGCTCGCAAGAGTGAAACTCAAAGGAATTGACGGGGGCCCGCACAAGCGGT
>CAZPXH010000024.1:0-21873 GCA_964591085.1 uncultured Spirochaetaceae bacterium
GGGTCACCAGGGGTAGGCGCCGGGGAGCCGGTGGCGGTGCCGTCCCTGGAGCAGCTTGGTTCTATCCTGGAGCAGGCCATTGCCCGGGACGGACACTGGCCGGGCTGTGTCCGCACACCGCAGGGCGATACCTGGTTGCTTTGTACGGATCCCGCCCACCCCGCGGAGGATCTCCCGGCAGCTACGACCCCGCAGATTCCGGGCCGCGATTCAGTTGTTCGCGGCAAGGTGGCTCTGGTCACCGGCGCCGCGCAGGGCTTTGGCTGGGAGTTGGCGCAGGGCCTGGCGCGCGAAGGTGCATGGGTAGTACTTGCGGACCGGAACCTGGATGGTGCCCGGGAACGCGCTGCCGAACTGGATACCCAGACTGCCGCGGCCCGTGGTGACCAGGGAGCGGGACCTTCCGCCCCGGTCCGCCACCTTGCGGTTGGTGTAGATGTATCCGATGAAGAAAGCGTCTCCCGGATGGTCAGCGAGATTGTGGATCACTACGGCGGGATTGACCTTGTGGTCAGCAACGCCGGGGTGGTGCGCTCGGCCGGAGTGAGTGAATTGAGCGCGGAAGACTTTGCCTTTGTGACCCGGGTCAACTACACCGGGTTCTTCCTGGTGGCCAAGCACTGTTCTCCGGTTCTTGCCGCGCAGGATCAGGCGTGGCGGGACCACGGCCTGGCACGCCTGCGTTCGGGCACGGAAGCTGGTGCGGAGCCCTCGCGCCTGCCGGCAAATCTATCGCGCTACTTCACGGATATCGTTGAGATCAACTCCAAGAGCGGACTGGTTGGGAGCAACCGGAACGCTGCCTATGCCGGCAGCAAGTTTGGCGGCATCGGGCTGGTGCAGAGCTTTGCTCTGGAGCTGGTGGAATCCGGGATCAAGGTCAATGCGTTGTGCCCCGGCAACTTCCTGGACGGTCCGCTGTGGAGTGATCCCGAACGCGGGCTGTTTGTGCAGTACCTGAAAGCGGGCAAGGTTCCCGGTGCAAGGACCGTGGCGGATGTCCGGGCGGCCTATGAGGCGCGGGTACCGATGGGACGCGGCTGTACCGGTGCGGATGTCCTGCGCGCGCTCCTGTACACCGTGGAACAGCGCTACGAGACCGGACAGGCCGTACCCATCACCGGCGGCCAGGTAATGCTGAGCTAACACAGCCCTGGCAGGCAGCACGCAGCGACGCCGGGCTCAGCCCCGGGCTCCGAAGGGGGTTCATCTCTGGGCTCAGGCGTAGGATTCCTTGCCGGCCCGACCAATCTCCGCAAAGTGCTGGATCCGTTGTGCAAGCGGTTGGTCCACCACATCTGACTCAGAGCCGAACAGACCGGCCTGGGTTCCTCGTTCCTTGTTGGCGGCCTCGTGGCCCACGAGTGCCCAGGTGCTCTCTGTCAGATGGCGGAACGGCGGCTCCAGCACCTCCGGGGCGTGGAAGGACTGCCGGCTGGAGTTGATGTCCACCCCGCTGATCTGCATGAGATCCCAGTGCTTGCAGAGCCCTATCACCCGTTCCAGCTGCGCACGAGTGTTTCGGGGTGGCATGTAGGTCACTGCGCGGAAGCCCAGGTCTCCGAGCGAGGCAAAGAGCTCATCCAGGTAGGAGTCCTCAAACTCCTGGTCCTTCTTGTCTCCGGTTACCGATCCCTTTACATCACCGAGGTAGGCGTAGGCAGGGATTGCTCCGATTTCCAGCGCCATCGCAGTCACCGTCCTTACCTCCGGGCATTCCGCGGGCTCAGGCTGGATGAAGAACTCCGGGACCAGATGAGCTTTGAGAACCCCCAGCACGTCGTAGGGCAGGTGAGGGTTCTCTGGTGCGGATAGGCGAGCCCGCGCCAAGTCAGAGAGCGGAGTTCCGAGCTCCTCTGCGATGATCCGGAGGACCGTGGCCGAGTCCCCTCGGGACTCCTGCAGTATCCGCAGGGCGAGGGCAAACAGCAGGTGGCGCTCTGTCACGCTGCCCCCGCGTTCTGCCCAGGAGAGGCTGCGAACATCACGGTCATAGTCCAGATCGTTGAGGCCCGGCGGGAGCAGCGAATTCAGCCGGGACAGCTGTTCCCGATTTCGAGCCTCTCGAGCGCGGTGGATCGGCTGCAGCTCCTGCGCAAGACGCGCCCAGGAAGCCCGGGGCACGCCGTGAAGCACAATGTAGGCGTTGCCCAGGGTGTCCGGATTGTTGAGCCTGCGCTCGGCAAAGGCTGTTCCGGCAAAGCTCACCCGGAGCTCCGCGCCAACCGTTGCACCGATTCCGGCCATTCCTGCGGCCATCCGCATCTCCGCCGCCGCACCGATAGAGTCATGATCCACCGATCCCACCACCGCGAGCCCAGCGCAACGAGCCGCCCAGACCGCAGCGGCAGGGGAGTAGGGACTGAAGGAGTATCTGGTGTGGACGTGGTTGTTAACCTCATCTGTCTGTGCGGTGGAGGAAACGCCGCCGACGTCGTCCCGGATGCAGTCTGCAAGCGCGGTCAGTCGTTCTTCTTCCCACGGTGCGTTCAGCGCAAGCAGTGCCTCTGTACGGTCCATAACCGCATCCTGACTTGCATTCGCGGCAATTGCAAGTATACTGGCGGCATTACGAAACCTATAGCAAAGTAATACACAAGTTTGCTGTAACACGCCGGAAAGCGGCGAAAGGAACAGATATGGGACAGGCAACCACCGCAGTACGCATGCACGGCAAGAAAGACCTTCGTCTGGAGACGTTTGAGCTCCCGGAAATCGGGGAAGATGAGATCCTTGCCCACGTGGTTTCTGACAGCATCTGCATGAGCAGCTACAAAGCCGCCATGCAGGGCTCAGACCACAAGCGGGTACCCACAGACATTGGCGCACACCCCGTAATCATCGGGCATGAGTTCTGCGGTGAGCTGGTGAAGGTGGGCGCAAAGTGGAAGGACCGCTACCGGGAGGGTGACCGCTTTGTCATCCAGCCTGCGCTCAACTACAAGGGTTCGCTGGACGCTCCCGGCTACTCCTACCGCTTTGTTGGTGGAGACGCCACCTACGTCATCATGCCCAACGAGGTCATGGAGATGGACTGCCTGCTGCCCTACAGCGGGGACTCCTATTACTTCGGGAGCCTCACCGAGCCGGTATCCTGCATTGTGGGTGCCTTCCGCGCGAGTTACCACGTGGCGCAGGGGAGCTATGAGCACCAGATGGGGATTGCTGACGGTGGAACCATGGCGATCCTTGCCGGAGCGGGACCAATGGGGCTGGGTGCCATTGACCTTGCGCTCCACGGGGACCGTCGCCCGAAGACCCTGGTGGTTACCGACATTGATGATTCCAGGCTCGCCCGTGCCGAAAGCCTCTTCCCGAAGGACGCAGCAGCTGCAGACGGAACAGCCCTTCACTTTGTGAACACCGCAAGCCTGGACAACCCGATACCCGCTATCCGGGACATCACCGGTGGTGTGGGGTTTGACGATGTGTTTGTGATGGCCCCGGTTGGACCACTGATTGAGCAGGCAGACCGACTGCTCGCCAAGGCAGGATGCATGAACTTCTTTGCCGGGCCCACGGATCCGGCCTTCTCTGCCACGCTCAACTTCTACGATGTCCACTATGAAGGCCATCACGTTGTTGGCACCAGCGGCGGCAACACGGAGGACATGCGCATTGCCATTGATCTGATGACTGCCGGACGGCTCAACCCATCCATCATGATTACCCACGTTGGCGGCCTGGACAGCGTGGTGGAGACCACGCTCAACCTGCCAAAGATTGCCGGCGGGAAGAAGCTGATGTACACCAACAAAAGCATGCCGCTAACCGCAATTGACGACTTTGCCGAGCTCGGGAAGACGGATCCCTTCTTTGCCGAGCTCGGGCGCCTGGTGGAGGCGCATGACGGGCTGTGGAATTCGGAGGCGGAAGCCTACCTGCTTGCCAACGCAAGCCCAATTGGGAGCCAGGCCTGAGGTCTGGCTGAATCACAGTCTCGCCGTGTGCAGGCGCAGAAGCAGGGAGGAACCGTGGATTACGCCGTAGCAGTTCTGGACATCGGGAAGACCAACAAAAAGCTTCTGGTGTTTGATCCGCAGCTTTCGGTTGTACACCAGAGCAGTCGCCGGATTGATACCCGGACACACGAGGGGCTGGACTTGGAGGATATTGCCGCCATTGACGCCTGGATGCTGGAAGAGCTCCGGGACGCAGCCGGCAAATTTCCCATCCGCGCGATCACCGTGGCAACTCACGGTGCAACCGTGGTCTGTACCGACAGCGAAGGGAGCCTCGCGGTGCCCTGTCTGGCCTACACCAATGAAGTGGACGAAGACTTCCACCAGCGATTTGCCAACACCATCGGTGAGCCGGCACGCCTGCACACCCAGACCGCAACCGCGGAGGTCCGGCCCCTGATCAACCTTGCCAAGCTCCTGTTCTTCCAGAAGGAGCGTTGGCCCCAGGGTTTCGCACGGACCACCCACATCCACCCGTTTCCGCAGTACTTCACCTGGCGGCTGAGCGGGGTGGCTTCTGCGGAATCCACCTACCTGGGCAGCCATACCTACCTGCTGGATCCCTACCAGGGTGGCTGGTCCCCCGTTGTGGATGCGCTGGGAATCCGGAGCAAGCTACCGGAAAGAATCGGCAGACCAACGGATGTGCTGGGGACCGTCACGCCGGAGATTGCAGACAAGACCGGGTTGGACCCCGCTACCGTAGTGCTTTCCGGCATCCATGATTCCAACGCAAGCATCCTGCCCCACCTCATCAGCAGAGACGGCGATTTTGTTCTCAATTCAACCGGGACCTGGTGTGTGGCAATGCATCCTTCCGAGCGCGTGCATTTCCAGCTGGAAGAGATCGGGCGAATGGTATTCTTCAACATGTCCTATGCCGGACAACCCATCAAGACCAGCATCCTCTTGGGTGGCCTTGAGTACGACACCTATCGGCTCATGCTGGAGGAGCGGAACCCCGGCTGGGCTGCACCTGGCTTCTCCGTGGAGAGCTACGGCCGGATCCTCTCCGAGCGCAGGGTATTCGTGTTGCCATCGGTCGTCCGTGGGGCCGGGCAGTTTCCGGACTCCACTGCGCGAATTGTGGAGGGGTCAGATACCTTTGGGCTGGATCAGATCCAAATCGGCGGACCGGTCCCGGCCATTCTGGATCAACCCGATGATGCAATTGCTGCGGTGAATATCTCCGTTGCAATCCAGACCAGCGTTGCCCTCAAACGCACGGGTCTTAAGCCCGGCACACCCATTTACGTGGAAGGCGGCTTCCGGCGCAATGAGGGATACCTTGCGGTGCTTTCTGCATGCCTGCCGGACAACCCCCTGTCCCTTACCACCCTGGACGAGGCAACAAGCGCGGGAGCCGCGCTCACCGCAATTGCTGCCGTTGAGTCCGTCCCGGTTGAGGACCTCGCCAGGCGTGTCCACATTTCGGAAGAGGCGCTCTCACCTGCGTCCTTGCCGGATGTACGCGCCTACGCTGACGCCTTTCTTGCCATGCTGGAATAGGCGTAGGGGTCCCGGCACGCCTGCCCCAATCGCGGCCCCACCGGCGGGCCCAGCGGCAGCGCAGCAGCCGCAAGGCGTCAGCGCGGCGGCAGGAATGCCACCAGGACAAGGAATGCGGCAATGGACAGGATGGTGTGCAGGGTGAGGACGCTGTTGGTGTAGGCGGCGTCTGCCTCCGCATCCTTGGGCAGCCAGAGCGGCACAATGAAGGGTGGGGGAAGCAGAACGAAGGTTGCTGAAGCCGCCAGGAAGATCGGCGGGAGCCGCAGCCATCGGACGATCACCAGGGGCAGAACGAGCGTCACAATCGCTCCCAGAAGAACCATTCGCACCCCAACAATTGGAAGCGCATCACGGACTCCGCGGGCACTGAGCTTCAGGCCCGCGCCAATGATGATGAGGACGAGAGGCGCAACAATTCCCGCAAGCAGATCCAGCGCTCCAAGCACGGAAGCGCCTACAAGGCTACCGGTCAAGAGCGGGGCCGCGCCAAGTCCGTTTAGCAGGATGCCGGTGACCATGGCGATGATCACCGGGGAGCGGACAAAGCTCCCAAGAATAGAGCGCAGGTCGGTTCGTCCACGGAATCTGGCTTCCATGAGGGAGACGAAGACAAACCAGATGAACAACTCGTGCGGGAGTCCCACGATGCTGATGGTCCCGATGGCCGCGGTCCCGTAGACGGTGCCAAAGAGCCCGATTCCCAGCATGCCAAACTCAAACCCCGTCATGAGAAAGGGTGCCGGCTGCGGCGCGGGGCTGAAGCGGGCAAAGAGGTAACCGACCGCAAGCAAGCCGCCGAGAATTGCCCACATCAGGGCAAAGAGGCCCAGGTAACGTTGGTCAAACTCAATCTCAAGGAAGGCGCGGAAGAGTACGGCAGGCAACGCTACCTGCACGATGAGGGAGGTCAGGCTTCTGATTCCGTCCTGGGTCAGTAGACCGAGCCATGCGATGAGCCGCCCCACCGCAATGAGCAGCATGATGGGTACGGCGGTGGTAACGACAGCAGCAACGGCGGTGTTCATGGGCATTCTCCCGACACGTTTCAGGATTCTTCAGGGCAAAAAAAACGTGACCCCCGCCCTGGGGCGAGAGTCACGGATCTGATCTGACACGGCCAGGCTGATTGGGGGTCCGACCAGCCGACCGGTGGGATCAATCGTACAGCAGCTGAGCGATCTGAGGTTCCTCCATATTGTTGGCGTTGTAGAAGATTGCCCCGGTATCCACGTCAGCAACGGATTCACCGTTGTAGGCGCGGAAGGCAAGCTCAACGGCCAGGTAGCCAATCTGGAAGGGGTTCTGCGTGATTGCGCCGAGGAAGAAGCCTTCCCGGACTGCGTTCTTCTGCAGCTGACCCGCATCAAAGCCAACAACAGCAATGTCGCTGTAGTCGCTGACAAGCTGGGCACCATCGTTGGTTGCCGCGAGGATTGCCACGGCTGCGCCCTCGTTGGAGGCAAAGATACCGCGGATGTTGTCATCCTCTGCCCGTGCAAACACTGCGTTGGCAGAAGCAACAACGTCCTGGGTGCGCGGAGATGCCGCAACAACCATGTCAATGATCACCCGAGGATTGCTGGCCCGGGGACCTGCAACGTAGACCGGGTTACCGGTAACGAGGATCTCGTTCTCGGTCACACCATTGGCAAGCAGCACGTCAATGAACGCATCGCGGAATCCAAATCCGCGGCGGGTGACGGACTCACTGGTGGCGTCCTGGCTCAGCACGACAAAGGTGACGGGGCTGTCCGGGGTTGCGGCTGCAATAGCATCTTCGCTTGCTGCAAAGATCTCAGGAGCTGCAAGACCGGCTGCTGCCGCGTTGTTGGTGGACGCGTTGGCCACAATGGCCCCCGCGGGAGCATTGGGAACGCCGGAGTCAAACCCGACAATCGGGATGTCCCGGGTAACCGCTTCGTTCAGCTGATCAAGGACAGAGTTGGTGTCCAGGGCTGCAAGAGCAACGGCACTCGGGTTCCGGGCCATGGCGCTCTGGAACATCTGAACCTGGTCGGCGATGTCGGCTTCGCTCGCGGGACCTTCAAAGGTGATATCAACACCAAGGTCGGTAGCGGCGGCTTCAGCGCCGGCGCGGACCGTCTGCCAGAACTGGTGCTGGAAACCCTTGGAGATAACCGGGATGAAGATCTCCTCTTCTCCTTCGCCCGAACCACCAGCAAACACCGGTGCCACAGCGACAATCAGGACAATTGCTGCAATCAGGGCAGCAACAAGTCGCTTGAAACTTCTCATGTGGAAGCCTCCTCCTTCTGATTCTTTGCGGAAACAACGTTTCCGTTTCATCACACTCACTGGTCTGAGTCCTGCAGCTTCTGCAGCTCGCGCTCTTCTTCCCGCTCCTTGGCGCGCAGGCGCGCCTGCTCGGCCTTCTCTTCCTTCTTCATCCGCCGGTAGTCGGCCTGTGCCTGCTTCCGGATCTCGTTGCTTTGGCGCATGAGGTTCTCCGCGGTGGCGGTGTCACCCTTCAGACGGGCTTCCGCTGCCTGCGAGCGGAGCTCGTTGGCCTCCTCCATCCGATCCGCGCGGTGCTGGTCTGCGGGAGAGAGCACCTTCACCTCGGAGGCTGCGCGGTTTCGGTACATGTCCAGCATCACTGCACCAATGACAACAACCCCGGTGAAGAAGGTCTGGTAGTGCGCCTGCAGCCCCATGGACGGTAGGCCAACGCTCAGCACGGACATGATGAACACACCAATCAGGGTGCCAAACACGGTTCCGATTCCCCCGGCAAGCGAGGTGCCGCCGATCACGGCTCCCGCAATTGCAAACAGCTCAAAGCCCTGGCCCGCCGACGGAAGTACGGTGGTGTAGGTTGCCGCGTAGGAAATCCCGCCGATTCCTGCGTAGGTCCCGGCAATCACGTAGGCCAGGGTCTCGTAGCGTTCCACGTTCACCCCGGAAAGGCGTGCGGCTTCCTTGTTGCTGCCGATTGCGTAGATGTATCGCCCGGGACGGGTCTGGGTGAGGATGATGTGGGAGACCACAACCACCGCAAGCAGAACCAGGGCCCCGGTTGGCAAGGTGATCCCGTTGTCCCCCACTATCTTGAACAAATCCTTATACCAGCCGTCCTCAACCGCGCGGGTCGGGAAGGTTGCGCTCCGGACTCCCGAGACAATGGAGCCGACGCCCATGGAAATCATCATGGTTCCCAGCGTTACGATGAATGGCGGGATCTTCAAACGGGAGATCATAATCCCGTTGAACAGCCCAAAGAGTGCTCCAACCGCAATGATCACAAGCAGGCTCAGCCAGAGCGGCCAGGCCAGGTCCCGGTAGATGGTTCCGCCAATGATGGTGGACGCCATCATCACGGTCCCCACCGACAGGTCTATTCCACCGGTGATGATGACAAAGGTGACGCCCACGGAGATGAATCCGATGTAGTAGGCGGCGTCAATGATGTTCACAAAGGTGATGTAGCTGAAGAAGTTGCGGCCAAAGATGCCAAAGAAGATGTAGAGGATGATGAGGGCCGCCGGCGCAAGGAGGTACTTCAGCCCGTCCTCCCGCAGCCGCTCCAGGGCGGTCTTCTCGCTGAGTGATGCCATCATGATGTTTGCTCCGAATCCCCTGGGGTAGTGATGAGTACTTCCTGCCGTCGGCGTGTCGCCAGTTCCATGACGCGTTCCTGGTTTGCCTCTGCTATGTCCAGCTCTCCGGTCACGCGTCCTTCACACATGGTGAGGATGCGGTCACTCATTCGCAGGACTTCCGGCAGATCCGAGGAGATCATGATGATTGCCTTGCCCGCAGCGGCAAGCTCGTTCATCAGGTGGTAGATCTCGCTCTTTGCGCCTACGTCAATTCCGCGTGTTGGTTCGTCAAAAATCAGGATGTCGCTGTTGCGCACCAGCCACTTGGCCAGAACAACCTTCTGCTGGTTTCCACCGGACAGATTGCGTACCAGCTGATCTATTGAAGGAGTCTTGATACTCAGCTTCTTCACGTAGTCCCGGGTGATGGCCGCAATCCTGCGCGTGAGGATGAAGGGACCCCTCACGAACTCTTCGTAGGCCGCAAGAACGGTGTTTTCCTTGGCCGTGAGGTTGAGGGCAAGGCCAAAGCGCTTGCGGTCCTCCGATAGATAACCAAGTCCGTTTCGGACCGCGTCCATCGGAGAGCTGATGGTCACCGGCTTCCCGTTGATCTCAATGGTTCCGGACTCAAGGGGATCAGCGCCGAAAATGGCGCGTGCCGTTTCCGTCCGCCCGGCGCCGATCAGTCCTGCGATACCTAGGATCTCACCCCTCCGGAGGGAGAAGCTCACGTCCTGCACCAGGGGACCGGCGTTCAGGTTGGATACCTTCAGCACTACTGGCGCATCCTCCGCAATGGCGCTCCTGCTCTTGGGCTTCTCATAGATCGCGCGCCCGACCATCTTGTTGATGATTTCCTGCTTGGTAATCTCCGGAGTGGGGTGGGTGCTGACCACCTCGCCGTCACGCATGACCGTGACCCGGTCCGTGATGCGGTGGATCTCATCCAGGCGATGCGAAATGTGGATCATTGATACACCACGGGAGCGCAGATCCCGCATGATAGCGAACAGCTCGTCTATCTCCCGGTCTGTCAGTGCAGCGGTCGGCTCATCCAGGATAAGGACCCGCAGGTCATGGGATACGGCCTTGGCAATCTCCACCATCTGCTGCCGGCCAACCGTCAGGCGGCCCAGCGTCTCAGTGGGATCAATGCGCATGTGCAGCTTCCGGAAAAGCTCGGATGCCCGGCGGTTCTGTTCCTGTTCATGCATGAAGACCCCGCCGCGCCGCATTGATTCCCTGCCGATAAAGATGTTCTGCGCCACGGTCAGGTGGTCCATCATGTTCAGTTCCTGATGGACAATCCCAATGCCAAGCTCCATCGCGTGTCGCGGATCCCGCGGATTGAAGAGGTGATCCAGGAAGCGAATTTGTCCGCTGTCCTTGCTGTAGATCCCGGTGAGGATCTTCATCAGCGTGGACTTGCCGGCGCCGTTTTCGCCAACCAGTGCGTGTATTTCGCCGGGTTCCAGGGTGAAGTCTACGTTGTGCAGTGCCCGGACACCCGGGAACGCCTTGTTGATGCCCTGCAGCTCAAGAATGGCCACGTGGTATCGTCCCACCAGCCTTCCAAGCCGTACATGGACGATTTTTTCTGATTTGGTGGACTATTTGCCGTGTTCCGCGGTCAACTATTGGACCAGCGGGAAGATCAGGCGCTGGATTGACTCTTCATACATGTTGGTCCGGAAGACAATTTCACTCCCCGTATCCACCCTTGGCTCCACATCGGCGCCCCGAATTGCGCGGGCCAGCACGTTCAGCGAGAGATAGCCCATATTAAAAGGCTTCTGCACAATCAGGGCATCTACCACCTGCCGCTCCAGCAGCGCGATCTCCTCCCTGGAAGCGTCAAAGCCCACCACTCGTATTTGCCCCGCAACGCCAATGTGCTCAAGCGCCCGCGCTACGTAGACGGTGCTGGTCTCATTCAGCGTGACAATGCCATCCAGGTCCTCATGCCGGGAGACCAGATCCGTCACGATTCTGCGCGCGGTCTGCTCGTCGTTGAAGGCGTACAGGGGCCCGATGGTACGGCCGCTCGGCCGGTTTCCCACCATCTGCATGGTTCCTGCTTCCCGCTCTATGGCCGTTGCCGCTTCCGGAACATGGGAAACAATGGCAAGGGTTGCATCCTGTCCCACCAGGCGCAGCATCACCTCGCCCGCCCGCCGGCCGGCCTCCACGTTGTTCGTGCCCACAAAGGAAAGCGCCGAGTCTCCGTCCACATCGGAGTCAACCGTGACAATCGCGATGTCCGCCGCCAGGGCCTCCTCCACCACGGGTTGGAGCCGGTTGAAGTCTGCGGCGGCAAGTACAATTCCGTCCGGTCGGTCCGCGATCACCCCGCGGAGGATACGGATCTGGTCATCAATCTGATGCTCAAGCCAGGGCCCCACGACCCGGGCGTCCACGGCGTACTCCCTGGCGGCGGCCTCAATTCCCTGCCGAACCACCTGCCAGAACTCCATCTGCGGGCTGGTTGCCTTCAGTACCACCACCACCTCCAGGGGCTCGTCCTTGCGGTTTCCGTCCCGAACTCCGGAGATCGCGAGGACCACGAACAGCGTGGCGATGACCGCGGTTGCAATGAACCAGAAGCGGCGGAGCTCTTCGTCTTCCCGTTTCACGCTACCGGTCTCCAGGGAATACAGAAACGAACGCGGGTTCCCTGTCCGGGCCTGCTTTCCAGCTGAAAGACGTAGCTGTCACCGTAGGTCAGGGCAAGGCGCTGGTGGGTGTTTCTCAGGCCAACCCCGCTCCCCGGCTCACGGCTGCTGCTGCGCAGAGATTGGAGGGTCTCTGCGTCCATGCCCGGTCCGTTGTCCGTCACATCAACTACCACGTGATCTGCGTTGCACCGGCACTCCACCCGGATTTCGCCACCGGTCTCCCGCTGTTTGATGCCGTGGTAGATGGCATTTTCCACCGCAGGTTGCAGTGTCAGCCTTGGAATCCTCACCTCCAGCGCAGCTTCATCCGCGTCTATCACGTAGCTCAACCGGTCCCGATATCGCATCTGCTGGATGGCCAGGTAGCTTCTCAGATAGTCCAGCTCGGAGCGAAGGGACACCATTGCGTCACCGCTGCCAATGCTCAGGCGCAGGAGGCGCGCGAGGTTGGTGGTCATGGATACCACCTCGCCGGTCCGGCCTCCTTCGGCCATCCACACAATTGAGTCCAGGGTGTTGTACAGGAAGTGCGGAGTGATCTGGTGCTGCAGGGCACGGAGCTCGGCGTCCCGTTTGTCTTCCTGTTCCTGCTCGCTCTTCTTCATGAGGTCCTGGATGGTGTTCACCATAATGGCAAAGTCCCTGCTGAGCGCACCAATCTCATCTGCACGGTCTACCGGAATCTGCACGTCAAATCGGCCCTGTTCCACTGCCTGCATGGATCGCCGGAGCCTCGTGATGGGCTGTGCAATCCGGCGGGACAGCGCATAGGTCAGCAGCATTACAACTGCAAAGACAACGGCAATCCAGGCAAAGTAGTAGCTCTGCACCTGCCGCTGGCTTGCTAGCAACTGCTCAACGGCGGTAACAGAGACAACCCACCAGCCGGTGGGAGCCACCTCGCTCTGCAGGTAGAGGCGCTCCTCGCCGTCCACGCGGATCACCGTCTCTCTCGGCCCGGCTTCCAGCAACTCGGATATGGGTTCCTGGAACAGATCGCTGTAGATCAGCTGCTGCTGGGGGTGATAGACGATTGACCCGAGTCGATCGGTGATGAAGAGGTATCCTCGCGCGCCGAGCTCCACCGATCTCACCAGATCCTCAATGGTGCGGAAGGTGAGATCTACGAAAAGCACCAGGTCTCCCCGGGCGCGGGCAACGGTCACAACCCAGCGGTAGGTGCCCTCCAGCATGTTCTGAATCCGCGCGCCGGTGTAGACGGGTGCGCCGCCTGCCTCCACGGCCCTTTGGTACCAGTCCTGTTCAAGGGGGTTGGCAACCGGGTTGATTGCCGGCTGCTCCAGGTGTAGACGCGTGCCCAGCTCCGGGGACACCACTCCAATGAGACTGATGTCCGAACGGAGGCGTCCAACTGTGGAAAAGGTCTGTTGGATGGTCTGTTGCAGGGCCACCGGATCTGGCCCTCCGGACCCCAAGACCTGCACCTCATCCAGGAGAACTTCGGTGATTTCCGCCATCTCGTTGAGGTAGGCCTCAATGCTGCGGGACACTCGATCCACCAGCTGGTCCGAATACAGCGTGGTGGTGTCCCACAGCGCCTCCCGCGTGAGCACCAGCGTGGAGGTCCCCAGGAACCCGACAGTCACCAGCACTACAATCACAAATGACGCTGAGATGGTGATTTGTATGCTGTTTGACTCAAGAAAGCCTGGCACCTTCATAGGCCGCTGTTCTCCTGCCCGGGGCCCGAATTCGCCCCGTTTCCGTGCGGGTCGCTTCCCCCAGTTTCGCCGGCAGCTTCGGTTCCGGAGATCCGTGCCCGGTACTCGGTGGGGCTTATTCCGCTGGCTCGCTTGAAGGCGCGGGAGAAATAGTGTGGGTCCCGGAATCCTACCTGGGGAGCGATCTCATAGCTGTGCATGCTCTGTTCCCGCAGGAGCACTTGGGCCGCCTCTACGCGCACCTCTGTGAGGTACTCCACAAAGGTCCGGCCTGTCACCCGCTTGAACTGCTGGGAAAGATGGCTGACGCTCACTCCCAGGCGCTCGCAGACTTCGGTGAGGCTGAGATCCGGGTCCCGGTACTGCTGCCGGATGAGTTGCTCGGCTGCGCGTACCGTCTGTTCCCGTCCTCCCCGCCGCTGTTGCTCAAGCTCAGTGAGCAGGCTGCTGATCAGCTCGGAGAGTACTCCGTGAACGGCGTCCAGACTCGGCGCTCCCGATACCTGCTGGTAGGGATCGCCCTGATCAGGGTGGAGCACCAGCGAATCCACATCCAGACCCAGCTCCTCAAATGCGTCCAGGACGTGGCCGAGGTCTCGCTGGAGGGACAAGACACAGGCGCTGACGCCCGCCTCCGTGCTGCGATACGCAGAGATCAGGGTGCCCAGCTCGCGCTGTGCTGCCTCCCGATTGACGGTGGACACGGCAGCAACCAGGTTGCGCCGGATCTCCCGCGGATCCCCCGGAATGGCACGCACAGACTCCGGGAGTCCACTCCGGTAAACCCTGTCCCCGCCCTCAAGAAAGCGGCGCCGCAGCGTACGGCGGGCATCCCGATAGCTGCTCCTGATGTCTGCAAGGCGGCCTACCGCCAGTCCCACCCCGGCACTGGTGCTCCCGTGCTCCCGCACAGCCGGGTTCTGGCGGACCTCTTCCAGGATTCCAAAGAGTCGGTCATCCGGTCCGAACCACAGGAGTCCCATGCTGTCATTCCCGATCATGGTGCGGAACACAGCGCTCCGCCCTGCGGTGGCGCTGTCCAGAGCGGCGCCGAGTTCCAGAAGGCCCGCGTCCGGCGGAAGCATTACCGACTCATCGTCATTTTGGCTGTCCTGTGCCAGCAGGATTACCCGGCACCGGCCCGGAGGGAGGTCTGCGCCCAGATCACGGCAGCGCGCCACCGCATCTGCAACCGATGCGCTACCGCGGAGTACGGCTTCCAGCGCGCGGTCCCGCAGGAGGGGCAGGCTTGCTTCCCAGTTCCGCCGGAGATCCGCTGCTGACGCCTCGCGTTGCTGCCTCCGCCGGACCCGCTCAGCTACCTCCGCCAGCGCTTTCTGCAACTCTGCCGCGGAGATGGGTTTCAGGAGAAAGTCATCCACCTGCAGGCGCAGGGCCGCGTGGGCGTACTCAAACTCGTCGTGGCCGGTCAGGAGCACTACCGTGGTTTCCGGGTGCTCCTCACGCAGGTGGGCGGCAAGCTGAATGCCATCCAGGTGTGGCATTCGGATGTCCGTGAGGAGCACGTCAGGCGCCTGCTTCCGCGCGGCCTCCAAGGCTCGACGACCATCTGCAAAGTCACCGGCAATGCGGTACCCGATGCTCTCCCACTGAATGCGGTCCCGGATTCCCTCCCGGATGTCTATTTCATCATCCACCACCATGATGGAGAGGGGAGGGAAGCTCGCGGCCGCCGACTCAGCCATTGATCTGCGCGATGCGCCCGGACTCCTCTTCTGCTTCTTTGGCGGTGAGCAGGCCAACCTGGTACCGGGTCTTCCATGTGCCGCCCGCCGGAATCTCCTTCAGGTTGCCCTTGGCCTTCTCCGCCGTGTAGCCCTCCGGCTCCGCGGTTGCCGGCAGCACCATGCCAAGGCAGTCCTGGTCCGGGGTCCGGCTGATCCACCGAACACCGTGATCCAGCTCTGAGGGCCGATGTCTCACCACATCGGCCGTTCCATCTGGGTGTTTCTGCAGGGTCCGAGCCCAACCCTCTGTGTCAGCCCGGTAGTCCAGGTAGAGCGCTACCTCCGGGTCAAATGGCAGCCCGGGCTTGAGGGTGTTGTGGATGTCCGGCTGCTCTGAGAGTTGCTGCAGGAACTCTCGGTGTCCCGGCGGCGGGGTGATGTGGCTGGGAATGGCGGTTCTCACGCGGACAGCTCCCGGCGTACTGGGCGCCGAGTACAGCAGCGTGCCGTTGTCCACCGGGGCAAGGTTCACGTGGGCCAGATACATCAGCTCCATCGGCGTGTTCTTGCGGTTGTTGATGCTGATTTCCACGTCCAGGACCGCTGAGTCCGCCCGGATCAGAACCCGCGGCGCAGCGATGTAGTTGTGCGCAAACGCCACGGTGTGCTGGTAGAAGCCGCAGAGCGCTACCCACGGCCCTTCCGAGTCTTTCCCCATCTCCACCCATGCTTCCTGATAGCGCGCGTGGGGAAGCTCACCGTGCAGCGGATGGGAGTCTTCCGGACCCGGTCCGCCCATTGCGGTGGCGCCGCAGTGCAGCAGGAGGGCGCCGTAGGTCTCCAGATAGGGCACAGCCTGGCGAGGCTCATCAAACATGGAGCGCATGGTGATCCGTCGCCCGTCAAAGGTGGCGTCCCAGATCTGCTGGCCATCAAAGGGAAGGGTCACGATCCTGCCGCGGGAGTTCTCAAAGGCCACCGCGGCAACCCCCGTGCGGTAGCGGAAGCTCTCCACCCGGAAGTGAGGGCTCTCCGCAATGACGGTGGTGGCACGGGTGATCAGATCGTCGTGCAGGGGCAGCTTCCAGGCCATCGGTCCACTTCCTTTCGTGTAGCTTTCAAAAACCTTTGCTAAGGCTTTTGCAGAACTACCGCTTGTGCGCGTATTGGACTGCGATTATAGTCCCAAGGTGTTGAGCTGTCACACCTGAGCAAAGGAGAACCCGAAGATGACCGTAAACAAGCCCGTAAACCGCCTTGTTGGCGCAATGCCCAAGGTGGGAATCCGACCTACAATTGATGGACGCCTGGGTGGCGTTCGAGAGTCCCTGGAGGACCAGACCATGGCAATGGCACAGTCCGTTGCCCGCCTGATCACCGAGAACCTTCGTCACGCAAATGGCCTGCCGGTTGAGTGCGTCATTGCAGACAGCACCATTGGCCGTGTTGCGGAGTCCGCCGCATGCGCGGAGAAGTTTGCCCGCGAAGGTGTTGGCCTCTCCATTACCGTTACACCCTGCTGGTGCTACGGAGCGGAGACAATGGACATGGATCCGCTCATTCCCAAGGCCGTCTGGGGCTTCAATGGCACCGAGCGCCCCGGCGCGGTGTACCTTGCGGCAACTCTTGCTGGTCACACACAAAAGGGCCTGCCGGCCTTCAGCATCTACGGGCGGGACGTTCAGGATTCCGGTGACAGCTCAATTCCCGCAGATGTGAAGGAGAAACTGCTCCGCTTTGCGCGCGCCGGGCTGGCCGTGGCAACCATGCGCGGAAAGAGCTACCTGGCAATGGGTGGAACCTCCATGGGGATCGCCGGTTCAATTGTTGATCCCGCCTTCCTGCAGAACTACCTCGGAATCCGCTCTGAGAGCGTTGATATGTCCGAGTTTGTCCGCCGGATGGAGGAGGAGATCTATGACAAGGACGAGTTTGAGCGCGCCCTTGCGTGGGTGAAGGCCAACTGCCCGGAAGGCAAGGACTACAACCCGGAAGCATCACAGCATAGCCGGGCCCAGAAGGACGAATCCTGGGCAACCTCAGTGAAGATGGCCCTCATCGCCCGTGACCTGATGATCGGCAATCCCCGCCTTGCGGAAGCCGGCTTTGGGGAAGAGGCCCTTGGGCACAACGCCATCGCATCCGGCTTCCAGGGTCAGCGGCAGTGGACGGACCACTTCCCCAACGGTGACTTCATGGAGGCAATCCTCACTACCAGCTTTGACTGGAACGGCATCCGGGAGCCCTACATCGTTGCCACCGAGAACGATCACCTCAACGGAATCACCATGCTGTTCAACCATCTGCTCACCGGCACCGCACAGATCTTTGCTGACGTGCGCACCTACTGGAGCCCGGACGCGGTGAAGCGGGTGGCGGGTCACACGCTGGACGGGCTGGCGGCTGACGGTATCCTCCACCTGATCAACTCCGGACCCGCCACTCTGGACGGTACCGGGAAGCAGCGGCTGGACGGAAAGCCGGCAATGAAACCCTTCTGGGCCATCCAGCCGGAAGAGGCGGAAGCCTGCCTGAAGGCCACCACCTGGCACACCTCCATGGTTGAGTACTTCCGGGGCGGTGGCTGGTCCACGCGGTACCGGACCGAGGGCGGAATGCCAGTGACCATGGCGCGCATCAACATGGTGGCCGGCCTCGGACCCGCCCTGCAGATTGCCGAGGGCTGGACCGTTGACCTTCCGGCAAAGGTGCACGACATCCTGGACCAGCGGACCAACCCAACCTGGCCCACAACCTGGTTCGTGCCGCGTGCCACCGGCAATGGGCCGTTCCGGGACGTGTACACCGTGATGGCCAACTGGGGCGCAAACCACGGTGCCATCAGCTACGGTCACATCGGTGCTGACCTGGTGACCCTGGCGTCCATGCTCAGGATCCCGGTCTACATGCACAACCTGGATGAGGCGGCCATTTTCCGGCCGAGCTCCTGGGCCGCCTTTGGTGCCAATGAGCCGATGGGCGCAGACTTCCGCGCCTGCCAGACCTACGGTCCGCTGTACGGCTGATCAGAACACCGCAGTTGCCCGAGCGGCCTCACCTGATGCCGCTCGCCGCGATCGTATTCGCTCCCCCGGTGGCGCCGCGCCACCGGGGGAGCGTGCAATTCCTTCCCTGTATTTGACCCTGTATTCGATACACACGTATCCATTTGATATGAAGCGAGTAGCATACGTAAGCCAGGCCGCGCGGAAGCTTGAGCCGCAGGAGCTGGACGAGATAGCGGAAGCCTCCGTACACAACAACTCCCTTGTGGGCCTGACCGGGGTCCTATTCTGGTTCAACGATGTGTTCTACCAGGTGATTGAGGGGGACGATATTGCGGTAGACGAGACCTACCGCCGGATCAGCTCTGATCCCCGCCACAACAACATCTTCCGGCTCTCAGCCGAGCAGGACATCACCGAGCGCCTCTACGGCGGCTGGGACATGAAGCTTGTCCGCCTGGAAACCGAGCAGGAGCCGCTGTTTGCCTCCATGCGTGCAATGCTGGACTCGCTCGCGCGAACCCACCGGGATCTGCGGCTGTACACGCCTCGGGAGATCCTCAACAGCATTCAGGATGCGGAGAGCCCCACGGATATTGAAGCGGTGAATGAGCGCAAGGTGGTCCTGTTCTCCGACATCGTTAACTCGTCCATGCTCCACGAGACCCTCCCGCCGGACACAATGACGCAGGCGCTCTCCCACTTCTACGAGGTGGCAATTGGCGTAGTTGAAGGGATGGGTGGCGTGGTTTCCAAGCTTGCCGGGGATGGGATCATGGCCTATTTCCCGGACGGAAAGGACGCGGCTGCCATTGCCGCAGGAATCCGGATTCAGGAGCTGCTTGCGGACAAGCGGTCTGCGTATCCGGACGGTCCGGCCGCCCTCATTCACGCCGGCATCGGTATCAGCGCCGGAGTTGTGCGCCTGGGCAACATCGGATCCCGGCACAGAAAGGACTTCACCCTCCTTGGGAGCCCGGTTAACACCGCCGCCCGCCTGGAGTCCGCAACACGGCGCGTGGGGGCAAACCTCGTCTTTGACGAGAGCGTGGATCCGACCGAACTCCAACTGCCCGTTCGCCGACTTGGAACCGTGCGGCTCCGCGGCAAGAACGAGCCCGCCACCCTGTTCACCGTGGACAAGCCCGCAACAACCTGGGAGCGCCCGGGAGACGCCGTGCGGGACGGGCTCCTCTCCCGAAAGTCAGCCTAGCGGGAGGGGCGAGAGGCGGGCCGATTCCTGAGGCTCCGCAATCCGCGGGGCTTCAGGTACAGTTGCCCGCATACCAACAGTGGCGCTGTTTTCTCTTGGGAGTGGTGCCGCCATCGCTTAGGCGAAATTGGTGTGGCTTGTCTTCCACCGCCGCAGACTGATTGGGATCCAGAACGAGTAGATACCGAGTGTCACAATGGCGAGCAGCCACCAACGGATCCAGAGACCGAACAGTCCCATTGCGGTACCGTCAAACCGCAGCCGTCGGCCCTCAATGACCGTGTGGTTGACGTCCCATCGCCAGAGACTCACCACACCGAGTGGCAGCAGGATGCCCGCCGTCAGGGCGCTCACAAGGAACGCAAACAGGCTCCAACCAATCAGTTGAAGAAGGGTCCCGTCAAATTCAGAGAGCCCCGACGAACCCAGCGAGCTTGAACCAGTGGTATCCGACATAAATCCTCCTGTTTCACTGTGTTATCTTCCAAGTGTGTCCATTGCGTGAGTCTGTGCGTGGGATGACGATCTTCAGCCTGGTTCCCCTGATTTGGCGGTCCGGGGCTACTATCTCTCCGTGAGAGACGTCCGTAGGAGTTCCGTGCTCCTTGCCTGTTCGCTGCTTGTGCCCCTGCTTTCCGGCTGCTACGTCCTGCAGAACGCGGGACCCTACCTGGGGCACAGGGTGGGCGCTAGATCAATAGATCGGCTGCTCCGCCGGAGCGATCTGGGCCCGGCGCGGCGCGCCTTCCTTGAGGAGGTTCAGCGCATCCGGACCTTTGCGGCGCGGGAGTTGGGACTCGCCAGCGGCAGGAACTACCGGCGGATTGCGGAAGTGGAAGGAGACTTTCTGGTAAGCGTTGTGACCGCCGCACCAGAGTTCTCTCTTGAGCCACATCTCTTCCGGTTCCCGCTTGTTGGGCCACAGCCCTACATGGGCTACTACAACCCGGACCGCGCCCGGCGCCGCGCGGCGCGGCTTCAGCAGCAGGGGCTGGATGTCTGGATTCGGCGGGTAGACGCGTTTTCCAGCCTGGGAATTGTCGCAGACCCGCTCTACTCTTTCATGCAGGACTACCCGGTTGTGCGCCTCGCGGAGCTCATCATCCACGAGGAAGCCCACGCCACACTCTTCCTTCGCGGTCAGGGTCCGTTCAATGAGGAGTTCGCCACCTTCGTGGGCCGGACGGGGGCCTTGCGCTATCTGGAGTGGCGGGCAGCAGCGGGTGCGGACCCTGAACAGGTCAGCACCGACCGCGGTGGACTGGAGGCAGAGGCAGCAGCGCGGCAGGCTGACGCGCAGCGGGCCCGCCGGGAGCTTGCACGCCTTGCTGCCGAGCTAGAGTCTCTCTATGCCCGGGACCTTCCGGTTGCGGAAACGCGCCGCCGCAAGGAGCGCATCCTGAATGACTGGCGTATTGCCATGCGGGACACCTGGCACTTGCGCTTTGCCGATCCCGCCTACGCCTGGTATGGGAGGGTGCTCCTCAACAACGCGTTTCTCTCACAGTTCCGTGTCTATGAGTCCGAGGATGACCTGTGGCCGTCCCTCCTTGCGGCGTTCTCTGAGGATCTCGCAGCCATGGTCAGCGGTGTTGCAGGCATCGTGGATGGCCAGGACAAGCCACGTGTTGCTTTGCAGGAATGGCTGCAAGGCCAAGGCTCGGACGAGGACCTCCCCCGCGCTCCCCATAGCCAAGACGCGTCTGCGCCCCAACAGGGCGTGCCTGGCTATTGACTTCCAGCGGGTGTCGCACGACACTTGAAGTGGAGGTAGACCGAATCCCAATGACAAACAGGGAGGACGCAATGCCACCGGTCACGTACCGCCGGGGAATCCGGCACAAGCAGCCAACTTCAGGGCTAATGCCCAAATAACGCTGATACCGACAACGCTCGGATCAGACAGCCGGCAGTGAGTGCCGGCTTTTTTTATGCCCGGGGCGCTACGCAGCAGTCAGTGGCGAGTTTTCCAGGCTGTTCCAGAGGTAGCGGCAGGCCAGGCTCCGGTACGGGCTCCACGCTCCCGCCATGGCAAGAATGCCCGTGCGATCCTCCCGGTCCACGCCGGTGAGCCGCGCTACGGCGTTCCGGATACCAAGGTCACCGACTGAGAATACGTCCGGCCGACAGAAGCTGAAGATCAGCATCATCTCCGCGGTCCAGGGACCGACACCGGGAAGCTTGACCATCGCCTCAACAACCGCTTCATCCGGTTCTGACGCCAGCGAGTGCAGGACAATGTCCCCGGACCTCACCGCGTTCGCGATTCCCCTGATGTAGCGTGCCTTGGCATGGGACAGGCCTGCGCTGCGGAGTTCTTCATGCGTCCGGGCGAGCACCGCCGCCGGGTCCCGCCAGTTCTCACCGAGCAGCGCTACAAGCTTCCCCCGTATGGATGCCGCGGCCTTCACCGACAGCTGCTGACCGACAATGGAGTCCAGCAGGTCCGGATACGTCCCATCGCTTGGGGGGAGAGCCGGTCTTGGCTGAGACCGTACGAGTGGTCCGAGTACCGGGTCATCGGACAGGTGCGCCGCGCCTTCCGTCACCCACTGTTCCCAGCGGGGACGGAC
>CAZPXH010000025.1:0-19423 GCA_964591085.1 uncultured Spirochaetaceae bacterium
GGGATCGCGATTGGCGCAGCGCTGGATGTGCAGGCGGGAGACCTGGACCTGACGACCACAACCGGCGGGATCAGCCAGACTGCGGCGATCAGTGCGGACGCGGGGCTAACCAGCATTGATGCGGGCACTCAGAATGTGATCCTTGCTTCTGCCAACGACTTTCAGTCGGTTACGGCAAGCAACGTCGCTCAGCTCACCATCACCGATGCGAATGACCTGACGGTTGCCGCTGGGGGGATCACGGGGGCAACTGGCGCCGTGGCCGTTACAGCGGGTACAACACTTCGACTGGCGGGCAGCATTACCTCCGCAGATCAGAACATCACCGTCAATGCAGGGACGGTGGAGCTACAGAACAACGTCAGCATCTCCAGCGGAGCTGGGACGGCGGGTGACGTAACGATCTCCGGCGCGGTAGCGGATGATCTTGCCGGAGGCTCCAACCGCACCCTTACTCTGAACGCGGGCACAGGTACCCTGACGCTCACGGATGGCATCGAAGGTGCGACGCTGCTAGGGGCTCTGATCGCCACGGCGGATGACATTGACTTCAACGGAGACGCGCTTCGGACGGCAGGCGCCCAGACCTGGAATGCCGGCGCCGCTGCAATGGTTCTCGCTCTAGGTGGTGCTACAAACTGGGACGCAAGCGCAATCACCGTAAACGGTGATCTCTACCTGAATGCGCCCGGTTTCACGCTGAATCTCAACCAGGACATCAGTATCAATGGCAATCTGATCTTGGCCGGAGGAACTCTCGCAGCGTCGGTACCGCGCCTCCTAGACGTCAGCGGGAGTGTTACAGCCATTGGCGGAGGATACAGCGCCAACGATCCGGATTGGACCGGAGGCGATACCCGCTTTGCACCGGATCCGACGCTGGTGACAAACCTCACCGCCGGAGGCGCCTTCATTGTGGATCCCACTGGTGTTGCGGCGTTTGTCATTGACCCAAGCAACTTCACCTTTGAGATAGATGGAAGCCTCTTCGTGAACGGCGTTGACCTGAACGGGACCGGAGGTACTCTTGACCTGCGAACGCCAAATTTCGGCGGTAGCGGACCTGTGCCGAACGTGGGTGCAACGCCGACCGCATGGGGGGTGCCGTCCCGCGTGATCATCAACTCCACCCTCAACAACATCTCCGTTGAAGGAGTTGCCGGAGTAGCAGTTGCCGCCGCCGAGGCCACCGATGGTGGAACCAACAACGCGACCGCGCCAGCAGTCCTAGACTTTGCCCGTCCCGAAGTCGCCACCGGTGTCTCTGCCGCCCGCACGTTGTCAGACCGGGTGATAGAGGTCACCTTCACGGAACCGCTTGAGAACAGCGCGGACCAGCTGCAGCATCTGATATCTACGGGTCCCGGTGCTGCTGCCAATCGACTCCGCTTTGATGCCGGACTGGATCATCCCTTTGACTGGGTGGCGACCGCTGGAGATCTAAGCACAGGAGTTGCCGGAGCCGGCGATCAGAGCGTTGTTCTCTTTGAGACCCGGGCTGACCATTCCGGTGCTGGGGAACTTGGATGGAACTCGGATGCGGATGGAACCGGGCCCGGTACCGCTACAAGCACCAACTACAATGGTCTGGCGCTTGCGGGTGTAGATGCCGTTCCCGAGCTTCGCCTGTTCAAGGGTGCCGCGTTTGACAGCGCCGGAAACATGATTGGTAACTACGGTGAACACGGCGATTCCATCTACACCGACACCGTGGACAACGCTCCGCCGCTTGCCACACAGGTCACCCACGGACGGGAACCGGGAGGTGGCGGCACTCCCGTGGAGACCGACAATGTCAGCCTCTATGACGCGCACAACTACATCGAGCTTGTCTGGAGTGAGCCCATCAACTTCGGGGACGGTGGCGGCGCCCTGGCCATCACCGGCACCCCGTTCACCGGTGAGGAGAACATCCAGAGCACCGAGACCTTTGGTACTGGCGATCCCGGCGGTGACATCACCGAGCTTGGTTCTCAGATGGAGCTGCTCGGTGTACTCCGTTGGGATATCGCTCCCGGGGATGAAGGCGATTTTGTCCGCGGAGACCGTAACAGCCCAGGTTTTGGTACCGGAACGGCAAATGCGCTTGATCGGCCGGTTGCCGATCCAAGGGTTCTGCGGGTCTACCTGAGCGGATTCAACGATGGCGCGGTGACCACTCCCGCGTTCCCCGGCTACCACGCCGGGTTGGATGATCCTGCCGGTCAGGCCTACCAGATCCTTGCGGCATCCCTGGTCACGGATGCGGCCGGGAACTCGCAGCTTGGCGTTGCCGATCCGGCAGTAGATGGCCCGAGCCAGAATCTTTGGACTGCGGGGAACGCCCCGACCTTCGGCCCCGCCGGTCTCACGGTGGAGGGAGCCCCTGGTACCTGGGACTTAACTGAGCCGCGCTTTGCGCCCTTCACTCCGGCCGGTGGCTATCCCAACGCAGAGCTGGTTCAGCGCGACATTGACGCAGACCTCCTTGCGGATGCCTTTGATGTCAACATTCTGGACAACGCCGATCCTGCTGCCTGGGACTCAACCGCCGACCACAACAAGCCCGGAGAACCGGAGACGGAGTACCTCAGTGCGCTCATCGGTATCCGGGACGAGACGATAGCCTTTGCCGACAACAACACCAGCAACCTCGGGTTCTCTGCCGCGCTGAGCGGGGCAACCCCGCAGCCACTGGCAACAACAACGGTACCGATTGCCTTTGACACCGAAGTGCAGAACATCCTGTTTGATCCGGATCCTCCGCCAGGCCAACCGATCAACCGGGAGAACGACGGCTACGTCTCCATCCGCTTTGACAACGCAATGGGGCTCACCTTCCAGGCGCCGATTCAGTTCAGCTATGACCGCGAAACCGGCCTCATCACCGATCTGGCCGGAAACCTGCTGGCAAGCGTCACCAACTTCAACGTGATTGAGCAGACCCCGCCGGAGTTCCGGCTGACCCTGGCCGCGGTTGACGGGACACGGGTGCTGGTGGTCTTCAGCGAGCCGGTTGATGCCGACCCCGTCGGTTTCCTCCTTCCGGCACCCGCCGACTTCGCCATCGCTCCGCCGTTCAATACCCAGTTCAGCATTGTGGGTGTTGAGCCCATCGGAACCGGTCCTACCGAGGCCGTAGAGCGCGCGTGGATCACGCTGGACTCGCCGGTCACGGTGGACTTTGCCGTCAACGGTGGCATCAGGCCCAACGGTGTCAACCAGCTCTTTGACGACTCGGCAAACGCCATGCTGCCAACGGAGGAACGCCGCATCACGGACGTGGGAATGGGGGTGGCCGAGCCCGTGCTCGCATCCAACGATATCCAGGTAGATGACGTGTTTGGTGACCAGTTCGCTGCCGTCACGGGATTTGACGGCAGCGGGCAAATCCTGGACCGGGACTTCCGGCTGGACGTTGAGCTCGCACCCGGAGTGGCCGTGCCCCCGTCCCTCCTGAGCCTGCCGATGCAGCTCTTCTACGATGTGGATCCGGACGCCGCGCTTGTCGGCACCGGGCTTGGTGTCACCAACGATTCCGGCTACGCCGGGATCTGGCTCCCGGATGACACTGACCTTGTGGTTCCACGCGCGAATGCTGCTGCACGCTCCGTGAATCCGGATGCGGCCGGAGTTGCTGCGCCTGTGTTTGGTGTTGATGCAGAGGATCCGGAGATTCAGCCCGGCGCAGAGCTGCAGTTTGTGCTCCGCCTCGGTGACCTGCCTCTGGCCCGGGTCCTTGATCCTGAGGATCCGAGCCAGCCCTTGCCCTGGAGCATCACCATTGAGCAACTCCTTGAGCAGAGATCTGGTGTCACCTTCCTCAACAACGTTATTGACCCCACCGCCGGACAGCAGGCCTTGCTGAACTACCGCCTGACCAGAGCCGGACAGGTCACGGTGCTGGTCACTGCGCTGGACGGTACCGCGGTTCGCATCCTGGACCGTGGGCTTCGCGGCGCCGGTGACTACCAGCTCACCTGGGACGGAACCAACCAGAGCGGCCAGATCGTAGCGCGAGGGGTCTACTTCATTCGGGTTGTCGGTCCTGATCTTGATGAATCACGGCGTGTACTGATTGTGAAGCCCTAATCCCATGTGGCGAAGTCAGCGTCAGTCACCTGTGTTCCCCACGCATCAAGGTAGAGCCGCGCGTTCCGGAGCTCAATCGCGCCCAGGCTCCGTGACATGAGACCGCTTGCGGCCCGGATATCGGGGCTCAGGCCAATGGTAATCACCCCTTCCGGTCCATCCGCGCCAATGCTGATGTCACTCAGGTCCAGGCGCAGGATGATCGGGACTGTGCCGGTCCCGTACCCGTCCACATCGGAGAGCGTCACCGAGTCCGTTTGCCAGCCGGAAAGGGGGCTGGAATCCGCCGTGCTGCTCCAGGCAGACAGGTATTCCGCCGGGAAGCTGTTGGGAACCGTGGGGGTGGTGTCCGCAGGCAACGCGTCCAGCACCAGGACGTACTCGCCAGGGTAGGCCGGGGGGGAGTCTTCCGGGAGCTCCCCGACGTTGATCTGCGTTGCCAGGACCGGGAATATGTCCGTGCGGATCACCCGGATATCATCAATGTAGCTGTCCAGGGTTGCACCGGGCTGTGTCCGGCTTCCAATGACAAACTCGTGGGGACTTCCGTCATTGGTGGCGGCAATGCGGAAGGGCGGAAGCACCGTGGCACCGAAGTCGGGGGCGGAGGGGAGGGTGTACACCTCCCAGTCCACCGGAGTCTGAGGATCCGAGTCCTCAAACGGGCCCGCTCCAAAGCGGCTTCCGGTTCCGTCCCCGTAATCAAATGCATTGAAGATGGTCTGGGCGCGGTTGTAGCGCAGGCGGACTTCGTAGGCCGCGCCGGCTACAAAGAGATCAGCCAGACCTGCCCGCAGGTCAAAGGCCAGGAAGCCGTTGCCGGTGATGAAGAGACTCTCCCCGTCAATTGCCTCGTCGGCGGTGCTGCTGTCCGCATTGGCGGTCGGGGGTCCGGCACCGTCCACGGTCCAGTGCGGGTTCAGACCTGTCGCGGCAAAGTCGCCGTCCGGCATGAGGTTGGGGATCTCCAGCCGATAGCCTTGCGCCGTGGGTGTTGCGGAGATGTAGCTGTGGCCGCCGCCTGCGGGAATTCCGGAACCGGCGCCAACAAGGGTCTCGGTCCATTCATCCAGGCCGGGGACCTGCCACGAATCCAGCAGGTTCACCTGGTAGTAGTCACGGAACGGATCATTCTCTGATCCCGGCAGCGGCGGCGCGCAGGCTGTGAGCAGCGCTGTTGCCGCAAGGGTGGCAGCCATCCGAACACTCGGGCCCAAGCGCACCATGTGGCGCAGGGGACTCAGAGTAGGTCCACCGGCGCGGCATGCTGGAGCGCGGGCCACGGGAGCCCGGCGCTCAGCCAGCGGTGATAGCCTCCAGGACTTCCTGGGCGTGAGCATCCGGTTTCACCTTGGGATACACCTTCATGATGGTGCCATCCTCATCAACGATTACGGTGGAGCGCATGACCCCTTCGTACTCCTTGCCGTACATCTTCTTCACTCCCCAGGCACCGTAGGCCTCGATCATGGATTTCTCGGTGTCCGCAAGGAGGGGGAAGGGGAGGCTGTACTTCTCCCGGAACTCGGTGTGGGACTTCTCATCGTCCGCGCTGACCCCCAGCACAACCGCCCCGGCATCCTGCAGGGCCTGGTAGTTGTCCCGGAAGGAGCAGGCCTCCCTGGTGCAGCCTGGCGTATCGTCCTTGGGGTAGAAGTAGATCACTACCTTCTTGCCGCGGAACTGAGACAGCGTGGTCATGGTGCCGTCCTGGTCCGGAAGGTTGAAATCCGGTGCCTTCTGTCCTGCATCAAGCATTTGCGTTGTTCTCCTCTGTTTTTTCAGTGTTCGTGCCGTTGCTGCCGCTGTCCTGCCCGGAGGAGCTTCCGCCGGAAGAGTCCCCACTCCGTGATGATGCTCCACCGCCTGGTCCGCCGAAGAAGGAGGCAAAGAATCCCTGGGCTTCCTTGCGGACGGTGTCGAATCCATCGGCCAGCCGGCCCGCCATCTGTGAAAGCGGATCCCCCGAGTTCTGGAACTCTTCCCGATACGCGCGGGCTGCGCGATCAAGCTCTTCGTTCATCGCCCGCTCCTCGCTTGAACCCGCCTTGGGGTACTCGCCGCGAAGAATCGCACTGTACTCCTCACTCTCTGCCCATTCCCGGAGCCCGGCCACCCGAAGGACCGGGAAAGGATGGGTCTGGCCGATGAGGTTCAACAGCTTGTAGATGCTGTCCGAAAC
This sequence comes from uncultured Spirochaetaceae bacterium, assembly GCA_964591085.1. Classification (GTDB taxonomy): domain Bacteria; phylum Spirochaetota; class Spirochaetia; order DSM-27196; family CAZPXH01; genus CAZPXH01. Next base: position 6,254 of record CAZPXH010000025.1, read on the forward strand.
GCTGGTGGAAGCATCGTACTCTTCTGCCTGCCGGAGGAACTCGGCGGTGTCCATCTGGTCTGTCTGTCCGCCACCGGCAAGCTTCATGAGCATGTCTGTGCCAATCTCCCGGTCCTGAGTCACCAGGAGTGCGGCTCGGTCACAGGAAAGCTCAGCCCGCCGCTGCCACTCGCGGAGCGCCGCAAGCACGCCCATCAGCACAAGGCCTGTCAGCGGAAGCCGTGCCAGCCCGGCGCCGGCGTTCACCAGGAGCCACAGCAGGGTCAGGTACAGAACGTGGCCGCTGAGGATGTGGCCAAGCTCGTGGGCCACCACAAACAGCAGTTCATCATCGCTTGCTCGTTCCACAAGTCCGCTGTTCAGAGAGATAAAGGCCTTGTCCACGCCAATTGCACCCGCGTTCATGACCGGGTTCTGCGTGACATAGACCTCTGGGAGGTCCGGAACATCCAGTACCCGGCAGGCGGTCACTAGGGCCTGGTGAACCCGCGGAAACTGGGTCTCGCTGACGCGAACTGACGATGAGAGAAACAGGAGCCGAAGCGACTTCTCGGTGGTTGCACCGAGGAACCACTTCACGATGTCGTCCATGCCCGGGACCGACTTCAGCGCGCGGAGCGCAGCTCGGTCGGCGGGATGCTCCCAGCTTGCCGAGGTAATCCCGGAGAATGCCTGCTGGTCAGTAATCATACCGACAAAGTATCGCAGGGGCACCCGCCGAGCAATCCTGGAGGCCCTGACTCGCACGTGCTCGAAACGGGCGGCACCGGAGGATAGACTTCCCTTGTGTCAGCACCAGTCCCATCAGCCCCGCCGGAGTCCACTCCGCCCGCGTTCATCATCCCGGATCCCGCCTCACCGCTGCGGTGCCACCGCACCCGCCGCCTGGCTTCGCTCCGTCTGGCTACGCTTCGGCGGGCAGCACTCATCCTGGTCGTCGTGCTGCTCGCGGCTTGCAGCAGCACGGTGTCCATCAGAACGACAGAGGAAGCCGAGCTTTCGTTTGAAGCCGGGCTGATTGGCCCGGCGCGGAGCTTCCTGGTGGATGTACTCAGCGCGCTGCGAGCGCAGGGTCAGGGAATGTTTGATCTCCCGCGCATCGCGGCGGTGGCCGCAGAACGCGGCGCGGTGCTGCGGGGACTCGCCGAGCCCGAGCCCGGAAGCCTCAGTTTCTCCGCCGAGTTCACGGATGCGGCTGCGCTGGCGGAGGTCCTTGCAAGCACGTCCTTCTCCGTTCGTCAGGCAGCCGGTTCAGAGGTGCTGACCCTCCGGCTCCAGCGATCGCTTGCGGATGATCTGCTCGCCCTACTGCCGGAAGCGGAGCGGGGTGCCATGGAGCTCTTCCTCCCGGAGGATGGGTCCACCAGAGAGGAGTACATCGACTACCTTCAGTGGCTGCTTGAGGGCTACGGTGATACCGAGGAGTTGCTTGCGATCTTTGAGCAGACCAATCTGGTGCTGCTCCTGGAAGGAAGCCCGGCATGGCGAGTGAGAAGCAGCGCCGGTGACGTGCAGGCTGTGCAACCGACAGCCGGCGGAGTGCAGGTGACCGTTCCCGTCTTTCCGCTGCTCCTGGGCGAGTGGCTCATCACGCTGGAGCTGCAGCGCCCCTGAGCTGTTCTTGTGCGGTGACTGCCTCTGCATTGATAATGCCGCGTGCGTCGGCGAGCCATCGACTATCCCCTTGTCCTGTTTGTGGTCCTCGCCATCCTCGGGATGTTCCTGCTGGATCTCCCGCTCCTTCTGGTCAACGAGCCCGGAGTGCCCGACGGTGGTGGGGCGGCCGTCAGGCTGCTAGAGGTGTACGTTGAGCAGGCGCAGCCCGGATTCACCGCCAACACCCCGGCTGCACGGGTGCGCCTGTCGGTCAACGTCTTTGTCCAGATTCCGCTGTTGATCATTGTGGTGCTGGGCGTGCTTGCTCAGCGTGCCGGGGTGAGAATCCCTGCGCTGATTGCGGTGTGTCTCGGCGCGCTCAACCGTGCGACCTTCCTTTCAGAAGCGCTGGTCGCTCAGGAGATTCCGGGGCCCGGGCTCTTTGTCATTGTGCAGATGCTCACGGGCTTGTGGATGTTATTGGTGCTGGTGAAGATCAGGCCCCTGGAGATGGTGCGCATCCTTCGGGTGCAGAGTTCCCTGGATCGAATCTGAGGAAGACGGAACAAGGGCAGTAGATGAGGCAGGTACGGCTGAAGAGCCCGGGGCAGATCCGGAAGATTCGGGAATCCGGGGAGATCCTGGGTGAGGTTCTGAGCAGGATGGCGTCAATGGTCGCACCTGGCGTAGTGCCCGTGGACCTGGACAAATTTGCCCGCGAGTTTGCTGAGGAACGCGGGGCGAGCCCTGCCTTTCTGGGCTACCAGGGCTATCCGGCTTCCATAAACGCCTCGGTCAACGATGCGGTCATCCACGGGATCCCCGGTGATACGCCGTTCCGGGACGGAGACATCGTGAGCCTGGACATGGGTGTAGATCTCAACGGGTTCATCAGTGATTCCGCAATCACGGTGGCTGTAGGCACAGTGTCTGCTGAACTCCTCCGTCTGATGCAGGTGACCGAGGAATGCCTGGATCTCGCCGTTGAACAGGCCCGTGCTGGAAACCGAATGAACGATATTGGAGCGGCGGTCTGGGATCACGCAACCGCGGCAGGCTACGGAGTGGTTGTTGATTATTGCGGCCACGGCGTGGGTTTTGCCGTGCACGAGCCCCCGGAGGTTCGGAACTTCGTGGCTCGCGGACCCAATCCACGGCTGAAATCCGGAATGGTTCTGGCGATAGAACCCATGATCAACATGGGTAGCGGGGATGTGTATGTGGAGGCCGATGGCTGGACGGTGAAGACCGTGGACGGCCAGCCCGCCGCGCACTTTGAGCACACGGTGGCGGTGACGGACGGCAAGCCAGAGATCCTCACGCCTCGTAATCCTTAGGTCAGCGACAGCCGATCCAGCGCTTCCGTGCAGATCCGGAGGTGGAGCAGGAAGTCTGACTCCGGTACCGCCTCGTCCGCTCGGTGTTGTCGGTAGTCGCTTCCGGGCATTGCAGCGCCGAACGCAACGCCCGTCCCGCCCAGACTCCGCGCGTAGGTTGCGCCACCGGTAGAGCCGAGTTCTGCAGATCTGCCCGTCACGCTTGCATAGGCTTCCTGGAGCGGCCCAATCACCGGGTGATCCGCCGGGACGTGCAGCGCGGGAACGCTCCCCAGGGATACAAGGTTCAACCCATGCGCTGACGCGCGCTCTCGGACCCGGCGCTCCAGCGCACCAAGGTCAGCCGAAACATGAACCCGCGCGTCAAAATCTGCTTCCAGCTTTCCCTGTTCCCAGCGGAGCCGGGCGAGGCTTACCGTGGTAGCGCCGGATACCGCATCCGACCCCGCCATTCCCAGTGCCGCGCCGTCTGCCGGCCCGGAAGCCAGGCCCGCGAGCGCAAGGACATCAGCGGGAACGGCAACAAGACTGGATAGACGGGACAGCAGACGGAGGCAGCGCGTTGCAGCGTTGTCTCCAAGTTCTGGATAGGCACTGTGCGCCTGCGCCCCACCCCCGGTGATTGCAAGCCCTTCCGGACCACGGGAAACCCCGCACATTCCCTCCCCGTGATGTTCCACTGCTGCCACAAGGGCAGCGTGTGATTGCGCTGCCCCAGCTCGATTGTTGTTGCCTTCCGGAGGCTGCCCACTTTCGCTCAGCCGGACCTGTGCGCGGGAGGGAACCAGGTTCAGGGCATCTCCGCTGGCAATGCCGGTTACTTGGAAGGGCAGAGCCGCGCGCTGGAGGGTTCTGCCGGTCCCTCGTGAGCGAAGGCTGAAGCGGGCCAGGGCCTTCTCTGCGTTGATCACCGGGTAGTAGGCGTCCGGCGTGAAGGCCATGGCAGGGCGGGGATTGTATCTGAAGTAGTGTGCTATTCCCGCCATTCCGCGTTCCTCGTCCGTGCCCAGCAGGAGCCGTAGTTCCCGGGTCCTCGGGCGGTCCAGATCACGCAGGGCAAGCAGGCAATGGAGGGTCGCCACCGCCGGACCCTTGTCATCTGAGACTCCGCGGCCGAGGAGGAGCCCATCCTTGCGGGTCAGCGCAAAGGGCGGAACCGTCCATCCATCTCCGGCAGCCACCACGTCCAGGTGACAGAGCACACCCGCGTACCCGGCCGGTCTCGCGGGATTGTTGTGTGGGGGAGCCAAGTGCGTGGCTGGCAGCGAGATCTCTCCGGCGTAGCCGTCAACAGAGCGAGCGGCCAGTCCCTGGCTCCTGGCATGGTCCAGCATGAACTCCAGGGCACGGCCAATCTCGGCACCAAACGGCGCGCCGCCTGCGGCCCCACCATGAACGCTGGGGATGGAAATCAGCTGGCTGAGGTCTTCCAGGCATGCCGCCAGGCGTGAGGCCGCAAGCTGAGATGCGGCGTGATCCAGACGCTAGTCTCCCTTGGGCGCGATCAGGCGGACCTGCGCGATCCGGTTTGGCCCCAGGGACTCAATCACAAAGGTGCCGTGCGGAGTGTCCAGGCGCTCACCGCGGACCGGCATGCGCTCCACAAACTGCAGGATGTAGCCGCCAATCGTCTGGGCGTCGCGCTCGGATGGGATGTTCAGCTCTGTGTGGTCATTGACCACGTGCACCGGTGTGTCGGCGTCCATTAGAAATTCGCCCTCTTCCACGCGCACAATCTTGGCTGCTGCGGCTTTCTCATGCTCGTCGTACAGCTCGCCAAAGAGCTCTTCCACAATGTCCTCAACGGTGATGACCCCGCTGAGTCCACCGTATTCGTCCAGAACAACGGCCAGGTTCAAGCGTTCTTTGCGGAACTGAGAGAGCATCTGGTAGATGCTCCTGCTCTCCGGGATGAAGACCGGCTCAAGCATCACTTCCCACACGGGGGATGATCCTCCGTTTTCCCTGCTCCGCTTGATCAGATCCTTCAGAACAACCGTACCCACGATCTGCTCGCTCCGCTCGGAGTAGACCGGCGCGCGGCTGTAGCCGCGCGCTATCAACTGGTCAATGGCCTCACCAATCTGCGTGCTGCGCTCCAGGCTGAAGACCTTTGTCCGGTGGGTCATGATGGCTTCCACCTGAACGTCAATGCTGCGGAAGAAGTTCGTCATGACCGTCAGCTGGGAGCGGTCCAGAACACCAGTGCTTCCGGCGTAACGGACAATGCGGGAGAGGCTCTCCAGGGTGACCCGCTCCCTCCGGTCCCGTGCAAAGACCCGGGTCATCAATCCGCTGATGGCGCGGATCACTATCACAAACGGAAAGAGGATGATGTTTGCGACGTTCAGGACGGGGGCGGTGAAACGGCTGATGATGTCGTTCTGAGAAAACCCGATCTGCTTTGGCGTGACCTCCCCGAACACGATGACCAGTAGGGTGAGCGCGCCGGTAGAAACCCCGACGAAGCCCTCCCCAAAGGTGCGGGTGGTCCACACCGTCACCAGCGCGCTCGCCGCGAGATTCGCAAGGTTGTTGCCAATGGTGATGGTTGTGAGGACGGTGTCCAGACGATCGTGGAGCCAGGCCGCAAGCCGTGACGTTCGGCCGCCCCGCCGCATCTTTTCTATCTGGTCCAGCGAGAGGCTGGTGTAGGCGACTTCCGTACCGGAAAACAGGGCGGAAACCAGCAGAAGCACAATGGCAATGGCAAGGTCTGTCATCAGTTGTGGTGTCTGTCCATCAGGAAACCAACGCAAGCATAGCCGCCGCGCCATCCGGGCATCAACGACCTTCTGTCGCCACCTGGTGTGGCGGCAGCCCTGAAGTCCGGCTACCATTGCGGGATGGACATTCTGCTCCCCGTTCTGCTTCTGGTCTTCTACATTGCAGTTCCAGTCCTTGCCGTGTTGGCCAGGAAGCGCTGGCCCTCCGCCAACCCGATTATCCCGGCGTATGTGGCGGGCATAGCGCTTGGCGCAAGCGGTCTGCTTCCGGAGTCAGTTCTACCTTTTCAGGACCTGGTTTCAAGCGTTGCGGTTGCGCTGTCCATTCCGCTGATGCTCTACAGCGCGAACATGCGGAGCCTCGCCCGGACGGGACGGACCGCGTTGCTATCCCTCGGCCTGGCCGTCCTGGCGGTGCTGGTGATGGTCACAAGCGGGCGCTTCATTTTCGGGCCGGCGCTGGCTGATCCCGGTGGGGCTGCGGGACTGCTGGTTGGCGTCTACACCGGCGGGACCCCGAACCTGGCGGCAATCCGAGCGGGGCTGAATGTGGACTCCAGCACCTTCCTTGCGGTGCACACAGCGGATCTGCTGGTTGGGGCCCTCTACGTCCTGTTCGTTGTGACCATCGCGCAGCGAATCTTCCTGCGATTCCTCCCGGCCTACCCTATTCATGCTGTTGGGGCAGGGATGGATGCCGGCACCGGAGGGGAAGGTTCCGTTTCCGGCCCGAGGTTGGCGGACCTCGGCGGTGTCCGGGCCTCCGGTCCGGCAACCATGACCCTCGCAGACGCGGGGTGGAAGGATCCTGCTCTCGCGATCGCCCTGACGCTGGTGATTGTTGGCGCGAGCCTGGGGATCGGCGAGCTGGTGAGTGGACCCCTGTCCACTGCGGTGTTGATCCTGGCGCTGACGACGTTCAGTCTGATTGCCGCTGCATTCCCGCGGGTGTCGCAGCTCAAGGGAAGCTTCACCATTGGTGAGTTTGCCGTCTACATCTTCTGCGTGGTTGTGGGTTCCATGGCGGACCTGGAGCGGGTTCTGGACGCGTCCGGAATGTTGATTATGTACGTTGCGTGGGTGGTGTTCGGTTCGCTCCTGCTGCACCTGCTTCTTGCACGGCTGTTCAAGGTAGATGCGGATACGGTAATCGTCACTTCAACCGCCGCCATCTGCTCGCCGCCCTTCATTGGGCTCGTTGCAGTATCGCTGAAGAATCGTCACATCATTCCGGCCGGAATTGCAGTCGGGATTATCGGGTATGCGCTCGGAAACTACGCGGGAATAGGAGTAGGCCTGCTACTACGCTGAGGTCTTTCCGCGGCCTTGGTCGGGCGCGCCGTCCGGGGGCGTATACAACAGCTTCGCCATTACGGCGAGAAGCGCGGGCACCTTGATTGGCTTGACCAGGTAGGCGTCCATTCCCGCGGCCCGGGAACCTTCCACGTAGTCTTTGGCTTCGTGCTGCGTCAAGGCTACAATCGGTATCCGGGAGAAACCCTTTCCGGACTGGCGGATCCGGGCGGCTGCCTCTATGCCGCCCATCGGCTCCATCTCCAGGTCCATGAACACAATGTCAAAAGCCTGCAGGTCCAGCAGGCGCAGGCACTCGCTGCCGTCCGATGCAAGCGTTACTTCGTGGCCTTCCTCAGCCAGAAGGCCGCGGACAACCACCTGATTGATCTTGTTGTCCTCGGCGTATAGCACCCTCACCACTTCAGTATCGTACTTCCGCTTACCCGTTCGCAACGCTCTTGTCCCAATTGGCAGGATCTGCGCGGGTGCCTTTTGTCAGGATCCGACAGCCCCAACAATCCTCCGCATGGCCGTGACCTCATCCTCAAAGATGCTGTGTGCATTACCCGGGAAGATCTGTAGGTCAACGGAGGCCGAAAGCTGCTCCATGATATCTGCGGTCTCCCGGACGCGATCCACCGGGATGTGGAAGTCATGGTCTGCGCATCCGATGAGCACCGGTGTGCCTTCCAGGCTACCACTGTACTCGGGTAGCCCCCCCGGCGGGCCGATCACGCCACCGGAGAGGACAAAGACGCCACCGTAGCGGCGGGGGTGGCAGGCCGCGTACTCGGCGGCAAGGCAGGCACCCTGGCTGAAGCCACCAAGGATCAGTCGTTCGGGGGGGATATCTGCTCCCAGGACCTTGCGAACCAGCCTATCCACCAAGTTGAGGGCAGAGTCCAGAAAGGGCTGATTTGCCTCCCGCGGCGCAATGAAGCTCTGGGGATACCACTGCAGGCCATTGGCCTCCGGAGCAATTGCGCTGATCTGTGAATCCGGGAACAGATCCGCGATGCCAATGATGTCCTCGGGCGTGGCTCCCCGGCCGTGGATCAGGATCATTGCGATCCCTGCCTCACCCAGCTCTGAGAGCACCGGCCCGCTTGTCAGCAGTCGGACACCTCCGTGCGGATCATCAGTGCTCATAATTCCTCCTCAAGTGCCGGAAAAAGCGCGGGTACCGGTGTCCGGGCAAGTCTCAGCCTGCTGGCAGGACTATGATGGTGGGTCTTGGGGACTCCTCTTCGCGGTACACCTTCACGGACGCCGGGCTTCCCAGTTGACGGTGAACCCGCGCGGAAAGCAGACAGGTGCCGAGGCCTCGTTCGTTTGCCAGCTCCACAAGCCCGTCTTTCCGGATGGCGTCTGCGGAATCCGCTGTATCCGAATCCGGACTGAAGACCATGAGGGCCTCCTGCCTGGTGTTCAACAGGCCAAGGTCAAAACCGTCGTTGGGATTCATGACCAGCGTGCCATCATCGGTCAGAACGTCCGCGACTACCTTTAGCGCCGAGCTTTCCCGCATTCCAGACAAAGCGTAGCAGCGCCTCCGAGGCCGGTCAATTTGGCGGCTGCCTGCTACGGGTATGGCGAGATACGAGAAGCAACTTCCGCGCGGATCTCAGCCGAGTCCCGACCGCTTTCAAGCGCGGTGAGCACGTCCTCGGACGACTGATCCAGGCCCGTGCGATCCAAAAGGGCAAGCGGAACTTCCCTCAACTGCTCGTAGACCAGGCGCGCTCCAGAAGCCCATGCATCCTCACCCTGCAGCAGACGGCTTCCGACCAGACCCGCCGCAAGGGGTAGCAGACGCCGGGCGCGCAGACCCTCCTCCAACACCTCCGGTACCAGGAGGTCCGGCAATAGAGCCGAGCCGGCCGGGCTCAGGGGCACAATGGCAAAGCCTTCTGCAACAACGGATGTGGCACCCGGAAGGGGATACCCCGCAAGGTCCTGCAGACCTGCCAGCGAGGACAGGCGGAACAGTCCCGCGGAAGCTTCCTCCCCGAGCGCTGACGGCGGGACCGGACTGACCCGGCCGACACCGGAGAGGAGAAGGTCAGCAAACCAGGAAACGGCGGAGGATACCGCCGCATCGTCGATCCCGAGTCCCGCAGCAAGGGCGGCAACATCTCGTGCCGGATCACCAATTGCAAAGCTCGCGCCACCCCGGCGTGTGGCTGTCGCAAGGAGAACTGACTGCCAGGACCTGAGCCCCAGTGGTCTACCCGGCTCCGGTAGCCCCGGCCCGCCTCCAACAAGGAGAATTGGGTCCAGGGCAAATAACTCAAGGACTCCTTCCGGTGCAAGACCGCGGACCTGGTGGTACTCACCGAAAACAAGGTCGGCCTCCACTGCGGCCGGATCAGAGGTGCGCGCATACCGAATTGAACGTCCGCTGGCCGCTCCGATCTCACTGATTACCGGCAGCAGCGACGCGTCAGCCACCGCAACGATGGCAGGCCTGCTCTCGGGTGCGCCTTCATCAGATCTCTCGGACCTCGATTCCCCGCACCCAACCAGAGTAAGCACGGCCAGAATGGCCCCCAAGGCGATCCTCCCGCGGTTCATCACGCACTCCGATGCCGACCAGGCGCTATTCGTCATCCGCTGCGCCCGATTCCTCCTGCGGGTTCTCGGCCGTCTGCTGGCTTGTGGTGTCCAGGAAGGCCTCCACCTCGGCCCGGCTGAACTCGTAGGTGCTGTTGCAGTACACACAGGTGGTTTGCAAGGGAAAGGGTCCGTTCCGCCGGATGTCGTCCTTTTCTGCCTGCGGGAGCCACTCGAGCACACGGCGGAAGCGGTCCGGACTGCATCCACAACGGAACTCCGCCGGACGGCTCCCCAGATGCGCTGGTTCAAAGGCCCCGAGTGCTTCCTGCACGATGGTGGTTGTGGTTTGTCCACGGGAGAGAGCTTCTCCGATTGACTGCATCGATACCACCCGGTCCTCAACCTCTGCCCGAAGCATCCGGTTCCCATCCTCATCAATAGTCTCCGCCCGCTGGTCTCCGGGGAGGGCCTGCACCAGCAGTCCACCTGCTCCGATGACTCGCCCGTCCGAGTCAAACTGGATGCTCAGGTTCAGCACGGACGGTGTCTGCTCACTTTCGAGGTAGTATCGCGCGAGATCCTGCGCAATTGTCCCGTGCTCCAGGACCACCGTGCCGGAGTAGGGGCGCTTTCCCTTCTCCGGATAGCGCGTCACCTTCACAAAGCCGTTGCCGATGAAGGGGCTGGTGTCAAAGCTTTTCAGCGGCTCTTCCACAGGGATGGACTCGGTTCTGAGATAGCCACGAACCTCTCCGCGTGCATTTGCATCAACAACAATCCCGCCAACCGGACCGTCCACCTCAAAGTCCACCTGCATTCGGTCCCCGCCTTTCAGGGAGCTGGACATGAGAGCAGCTCCAATGAGCCCGTGCCCGAGGATGAGGGTCTCCAGAATTCCCAGGCCGTGGTTGGCGCGCATCTGGTTGACCAGTCGGGTGGCGTTTACCGCCGCCCCACGGAGGCTGCCACGCGCAAGAACAAAGGAGTCCATACCATCCCGTGAGACCGTCTCCAGGTGCTGCTGAACCAGGGGGTCCGGTATCGTCGCTGCAATCATGGCGCTAACATACGTAGTCCTGCCGAAAGGAGAAACGGTGCGAACCGAAGTAGTACATCACATAGAGTCCACCAACACCGAACTCATGCGGCGGGCACGGCTGGGCGAAGGACCCGGGATCGCAATCCTGGCGGCAGAACAGACCGCGGGACGGGGGCAGCCCGGCCGATCATGGGATTCACCCGTGGGAGGCATGTACCTCAGTGCGCTTGTGACCGACGCGGATCCCGGCGGAATCAGCCCGGCCATCCGGGCGGGTCTTGCCGTGTGCCGGACTCTCCGGTCCGCGACAGCGCTGCCGATCCGGCTGAAGTGGCCAAACGACTGCTATCTTTCCAGGAACAAACTCGCCGGAATCCTGGTGGAACGTGCTCCGGAAGACCTGCTTGTGGCAGGGGTGGGAATCAACATCGGTCCTCAGGATCAACCGGGGCGAGTCGGGCTTTCAAAGGACTTTGCACCGGGTGATGATCCGGGTGCATCAGCCCGGTGGCTCAGGCTGGGGCAGAACCTTGCGGAAGCACTGGAAAGAGGGCTTGGGTCCCCCCAGGAGGACACGGCTGTTCTGCAGCAATGGGAGGATCTTTCGGTCCTTCCTCAGCTGGTCAGCTTGCCCGATGGACGGCGCGGAACGGCCACGGGGCTGAAGCTGGACGGGTCCCTGCGGGTTCAGATGGAGGACGGAACCGATGTGCAGATTGTGAGCAGTGCGGGGCTGGAGTGGCCCAACATCGGGAGGTCCGTTTGACGTGGGGTACGGACCCACCTATATTTGCCTCAGGACAGGAATTAAGCCGGTTTTCCCATGGCCGTTCATGATACCATAGTCCGCGACATATCGATAGAGACGGGAGGATTGGTGATGGCACGACGATCGAGTCAGAGCGTCCAGAAGCGACGACGGGAGCTTGCCAAACAGCGCAAGAAAGAAGAGAAGAAGATCCGGCGCGAAACACAGTCGGACTCGGACACCGACCAGGATACGCTCATCGCCGACTACCTCGGGTTGAACACTCCGGATGTAGGACCTGACGTACCGGATGAGGAGGACGACGAGGCCGAGGACTGATCATCACACAGTGATGACCGCAGGCGGGCGGTACGGTACCTTCAGCAGGTGCCGTACTTCTCCCCGGCGTTTGCCGACTTTTTCCGGAACCTGGCCGAAAACAACAAGAAGGCCTGGTTTGACGACCACCGCGACATCTACGAAGCCGAGGTTCGCGATCCCTTCCGCCGATATGTTGAAGACATCCTTCCCCTTGTTCAGGCCTTCCTTCCGGCAGCAGAACCTGATCCCAAGCGCGCAATCTTTCGCATCAACCGGGACGTTCGCTTTCGCAAAGACAAGACCCCCTACAAGCTCTGGGTAGCCGCAGCAATTCAGCCCGGTGGGCGGAGCAGCGAGCGGCCGGGGTTTTACGTGCAGATCAACAACACCGCGGTCATGTTTGGCGGCGGAGCCTACGGCATCCAACCGGAGACGCTGAAGCAGATGCGCCGCTACATTGTGGACCACCACGGCGAACTGCAGGAGATCATCACCGATCCAGAATTCCGGAACACCTACGGCGACGTGCGTGGTGAACGCCTGACCCGCCCGCCTCGGGATCTGAAGGACCATGAGTCGCTACCGGACCTGGCCTTTTTCAAGCAGTACTACGTGATGGTTGAGCATCCCTTTGACCTTGCCCGCAGTAATGATCTGTTTGGTATGACCGGGAAACACATACAGACCGTTGCGCCCTTCCTGCACTTTCTGGATGCTTCCCAGGGAGGCTCCTAGTGTTGCAGGTAGATGGACATGCTCCGCGGCCGGAGGCCGTTCTTCTGGACTTTGGCGGAACCATCCTCCGCCCCACGCGCTTTGACCGACGGCGCGGAATTGCGGCAATCCTTGAGTACGCCACTCCCCCGGCCGGGCACATGCTGGACGCCGCTGTCACACTCTCCGAGAAGCTCACCCGAACCATTGATGAACAGCTTTCCGGAAGCACACTGGAGTACTCCCAGCGCGCCTTCCAGCGCGTGCTATATGACAGCCTGGGGATCCGCTTTGACATCTCGCAGGACTTCCTGGAGATCGTCTACTGGAACGAAGCCATCACCATGGAGCCGGAACCGGGCATTTCGACAGCGCTTGAGACAATCGCTGAAACCGGTCTTCCAATGGCGGTCCTGAGCAACTCCGCATTCCACGCGCCCGTGCTTGAGCAGGCGCTCAGCGCGGTGGGCTTGCGGGACTACTTTCGTTTTGTCCTGGCAACCGCGGACTACGGCCTGCGCAAGCCCGGCCCTGAGATCTTTGCCGTTGCGCTCAAGCGCTTACAGGTTGAAGCTCCGGCGTGCTGGTACATCGGCAACTCGGAAGAGTTTGACATCGCAGGTGCCCGGGCCGCCGGCTGTTACCCCGTGTGGTACGACGAGGTCGGTGAGGGGAGCGATGTGCCAGCCGGGGGTGCGCGAATTGAGTCCTGGTCAGAGCTTCCCGCGCTGTTGACTCGGGCGGGAATCCAGGTTCCGCGCACGTAGCCGAGTTCCGAGCGTGACAATGATGGCGGGAGCCTGGTTGCTGGGGTTGCTGAGCCTCTCACTGGCTTGC
>CAZPXH010000026.1:0-3526 GCA_964591085.1 uncultured Spirochaetaceae bacterium
GAGCGAGCGTCGTATCGGTACCGAACACGGGCCACCGGCTCATCCTGGAAGACACGGAGGCGGTGCTGGCGGCGATTCGAGGATATCTGAGGTGAGAAGCAGCTTTCGGTCAGGCCCGCGCAATTCGGATTTCTGCGCCGGTCATTTGGTTCGGAAACAAGAAGCCGCGGCCGGAGAAGAAGTCTCGACTGACCGTCACGAACCCGGCCGCAGGCATCAACGCCCGCCCGAAGAGTGTGATCGGCTAACGGGGGAAGCAGCCGGAGAGGTCGCCTATCGCGCGAGCGTCTTGAGCGGCCGGAGCGTCTTGATAGCCCAATCGTAGTGGCTCGAGGTTGCCGAAACGAGATACGCTCCAAGGGACGTCGATCCGGTCCATCCGTAGCATTTGTTCGTGAACAGCTCTTCGTCGGTGGGCTTTCCGATAAGCTCGATCATCATCAGGTCCACTCGTGGAGATGACAGATCACGTCCGCGACCGTCCTGTCGCGATCGTTCAGCTCATCGTTCTCGTACGAGCGCTCCGGAAGGTCGAGCGGCAAGGCATCGACGAATTCGAGAAGCTCGTCGAAGTTCGCGTCGCCGGCTTCGAGCAGCTGAGCACGGGTCGTTGGTCGTGGCATCAATCCCACGCTTCCGGGTTGTTGATCCGCCCGAACGCCTCGTACGCCGGCAGAGGCACCGGGTCGCCGAGCCCTTTTCGCATGAGTCCGCTTCTGTCGTGCAGCGCGTCGGGAGAGCGCACGAGCCTGAAGTGCAGGGCAAACGCTATGTCGAGCGGATCGATCGCGGCAATGTAGCGCTCCACCATCCGGGCGTGCTCGGTGTCGCTGAGTTGGCGTTCGGCGACCGGGTGCGGGCCTCCGAACTCGGTGACGACGATCCGCCCGGAGAACGAAGCTGGCAGCCGCGAGCGTAAGGCCTCTACGTACGCCGCGAAATCCTCCCATTGGTCGTAGAGGTGGGCGTCGACCCAGTCGTAGCTCGATTGCTCGAGTATGGTCTCAAGCCGGTCCAACGAGGTCTCGTCGATTTCGCCGGCGTCGAACTGTTGCTGTTCCTCCGCCAGTTGCGACCGTATGTCGTCTGCGGTGAGCACCATGCCGTGGGAGTCCCACAGCCAGTCGACCGTGCCGTCGTACGCGGCCAGTCCTGCGACCCACCCGACGGAGAGTCCACCGAGCACCACCGTCAGGGAAGGATCGACGCTCTTCACCGTGTCGTAGAAGACGTTCTGCGACAGCCGAAACTCATCACCGCTTCCAACGTAGTTGTACCGGCTGCCCCACTCGTTTCCGAACTGCACCCATTCGATGACGCCGGGATTTCGCGGCAGGTAACGATTGAGGAACGCCTCCACATAGGCGGCGAAAGCTGTGCGCCCGTCTTCGTCGAGCGCAGCGGAGCGCGGGTTCACGCGATCGGGACCGAGCTGAACACGAAGCCACTCGGGGGCATCGGCGGGGAATGTCACCAGCGCTCGAATACCGAGCTCCTGCAGGAAGTCCATCCGTGCGTCCATCGGGCCCCAGTTGTACTCACCTTCCTCAGGCTCACGGAATCCCCAGTCGGCCTCCAAGCGGGTAATGCCCACCCCGAGCTCGGGAAGGTGGCGTGCTACGACTGCTCTGGTTGCTTCGTTCGTCAGTCCGACGAAGGCGATACCGAACTCCGTTTCGCCCTCAAGCGTGTAGCTGACGGAAACGGGCTGGTGAACGCAGGAGATGAAGAGGAGCGTTGCGGCTACCGGGACCGCGGAAGCCCGGGCAATCGCCCGGGCTTCAAGCCCGCTGATGGATCGAACACGGCAAACGTGCCAATCGGAAACACTCACGGAACCGCCTGATCGCGAGAGCCCACGCCACGCGCAGGGCCACTCCGCTACGAACGTATCACGCGGACGCCGTTCGGCCGGCAAGTGAGCAAGATTCGTCAACTCGGCCGCTCGATCAGGAACTACCTTCCGGGAGAACAAGTGGTTTTCGTCCAAGGAGGGATACATGGAAATCAAGCAAGTATTCGATGTGGTGGTCACTCCAGACCCCCAGGCGAGCGTCGAATTTTTCCGGCGCTGCTTCGGATTCGACGCCGTGGTCGACTTGGAGTGGTACGTCCACCTCAGACACGAATGCGGAGCCGAGATCGCCTTCATGGCCGCGGGCCATGAGAGTCAGCCGGCCGAGTACCGAACCCCACTCTCGGGTCCCGGGTTCATTTTCAGCATCGAGGTCGAGGATGCCGACCGTGCGCTCGGACGCCTGCTCGAATCAGGGTGCTCGATCACGCAGCCCATCGTGACCGAGCCGTGGGGTCAGCGCCACTTTGGCTTGACCGACCCATCGGGTCTGATGATAGACGTCGTGGCCACAGTGGAGGGGTAGATGAGCCTTGAGGAACTCCCGAACATTGGCCCCACGCTCGCTGCGCGGTTGCGGCGTGTCGGCGTACACACGGAAGAAGACTTGAGGCGCATCGGGCCGGCTGAAGTTTATCGCAGGATTGCGGCCGAGTACGGCCTCAGTCGCCCACCGTTGTGCTACAATCTCTACTCGCCGGCAGCCGCGTTGGACGGCGTCGACTGGCGCGCGCTGGACGAGAAGACCAAAGCGGCACTCTGCCGGGAAGCAGGGGTGGAGTATCCGGGAGCAAGATCCTCGCGCGCTCGCTCTCGAGCGGGCGCTTCGGTACATCGACGAGCATCTCGATCGTGATCTGTCGCTCAAGCAAGTGGCCGCCATGGCGAACTACTCTCCTCACCATTTCCACCGGCTGTTCCGACGGGTGATTGGTGAGTCGCTCCACGGGTATGTACGGCGTCTCCGGATAGAACAGGGCGCATTCAGCCTCCGCACGGGCGAGGAACCGGTTGGCGAGATTGCGACCCAAAGTGGGTTCGCCGATCATGAGACGTTCACTCGCAACTTCCGCCGGGCCTTCGCGTTACCGCCGCGGCGCTACCGGAGGAAGGCCGATGCCGCCGGATTTCGTCGCCCTCGTGGCATCGAATGGATCCACGAAGTCCGGTTCCCCGGCGCACGGTGCGCGGCGGCGAGACTCCGCGGATCGTATCGGACGATGCCGCTACCCACGGATGAAGGGTCGCCGTGGTCGAACTCGCCGCCGGCGAATATGTCTGCGCTCGCTGGCGTGGTCCCGCAGATCTCGTGACGCCGGTCTACCACCACCTGATCTACAGCTGGAGTCGGGAACAGGGCAGGCGAGTCGATCCCCGCCGCCCTCCGTTCGAACGCTTCGTGCACGGCGTCGCCGGTGCCGGTGACGGGAGTACCGTGACGGTTAACGTGTATGTCCCGTTAGGCGGTTCACGAATGTAGCGTGCGGCGCGAGCCTGGTTCCGCTCTCTGGACACCGCAAGACGCTGCGGTTCTGGGCTACGCGAAGAACGCGTACAGGCTCATCAGAGTACTCAACAGCACGAACCCGGTCCCGATCAGCCACATCATACCGGTGAACCGTCGGTTAAAGTCATCGAACCGCTTGTCGACTTGCTCGAAGCGTTTGTCCA
>CAZPXH010000026.1:3626-19238 GCA_964591085.1 uncultured Spirochaetaceae bacterium
CCTGCTCGAAGCGTTTGTCCACCTGCTCGAAGCGTTTGTCCACCTGCTCGAAGCGTTTGTCCACCTGCTCGAAGCGCTTCTCCATCTGGTCGAAACCTTGCTTCATGAGCTCGCGCTGTGCCTTGAGTTCTTCTTCCACGCGGATGATACGCTCGCTCAGCTGCAGAACCGGCGCCGGAAGCCACTCGAAGATGTGCGTCTGTACGTAGGTTCCGACCTGCTCGAGGTCGCGCTCGGTTAGTGCCATATGCTGTCACCTCATAATCTAGATGAATACGGAGATAAAGGAAATCGTGCTTCACTTCCCCCCGCCGCTCGCGCCAGGCGGCAAACCCGTCCCGGAAGAGGGCTTCCACCTCTTCTCCGAAGTGAGCGGACCGAGCGTCGATCACGCACTCGCCTAATTCCACGATGCCTGCCACTTCGCTGACACCGCGAATCGTATGAACTCAGCAAGCCAGATCATCTCCGTCCTCAACCCGTCGGTCGACCGCTACGAAGCGGTTGTCCGCACCGGGTTCCGGCTTCCGTGGTCGCTTCGCGACCGGGCGACCCGGCGGCCCGGCGACTTTCGGCTGACAAGAGAAGCGCCGCCTCAATGGGCAGCTGCCTGCCGAACAGAGACGCGGCGACCTCTGCGATGTCACGGACGTCTACAAAACTCACGAGGCCATCGCCTTTGGAGTTTAGCACCACCTTTTGCTCAACGGTCATCTTCGCCGAGTGCAGGAAGTTCTACATGAACCAGTTGGGACGAAGGACGCAGTGCGGGATACCGCTCTGCCGAATCAGGTCATCCACCTCGCCTTGCGCGCGGTACACCGCCCCGAGCTCGGAGGCCGCGTCGGCGAGGGGCTCCGAGGCGCGCACTATGTAGGTGATGCCCGCGGCCTTGGCTGCCTCGACAACGTTGCGCCCGAGTTCGACCATACCGGGTTCATCGGAAGGAGCACGAACAGCTGATCGAAGCCGTCGAGGGCGTTTCGCACACTCGCTGCGTCCGAGAAATCAAGCACGGCAGCTTCCACGCATCCGTCCCTGAGCTGTCCGGCCTTCTCCTCGGAGCGCGTGCCAGCCACGAAGGGGATTCCGCGTCGCGCGAGTGCTGCCTGCAGCGCGGAGCCCACGGTACCGGTGGCCCCGCAGACAATAGCCTTCTTTGATTGATCAGGCTTCGCCATAACACAAACATTCCGCAACAGGAGCATCTCTGCTCAGCGATCCCGCTCGATCTCCTGTACGCGCTGATTGCGCCAGATATGGTGACCGGCACGACTCTGCAGGTACTGCTCTATCCCAACAATGCGTTCGACAACGGCGGGATCGGGGCGTCACTCATGGGCACCACCCACTACCGGGTAGAATCGCTTCCGGCTTTGGAGCTTCTTCTGGGAGGCGGCTTCGGTCTTCTCTATGATTTGTCTGACAGCGAGGCTGAGACATCGTCATCGTCGACCATTACCTTCGCCATTGAGGGAGCAGTTGCGTAGGGCCTCAGTGATCGGATGGTAGAGCGACCGGAGAACCCGCTCCCCTCGCCAGCTTTGGCGCAGACTCAAGTCCTCACTTCTGCTCAGCCGGCG
Organism: uncultured Spirochaetaceae bacterium; assembly: GCA_964591085.1. Lineage (GTDB taxonomy): Bacteria > Spirochaetota > Spirochaetia > DSM-27196 > CAZPXH01 > CAZPXH01. The sequence continues at coordinate 5,210 of CAZPXH010000026.1, forward strand.
CACTCGCCCTCCTCTGTTTCCGTGAGACCAGGCGGAAGACAACGAAACTGACAAAAAGCGCTGCGGTCAACGAGTAGATGAAGAACCGGATGTCCTCATAGAACAGGATACGGACCAGGCGGCGGATGACCCGTACCGGGAATGACGCCGGCTCAACGTCCATGATCACGGCATCAAGCGAGAACACCGACCCCGCCTGGGTTCGCCAAGCAGTTTCCAGGACCTGCGCACCCTCAATCATGATTACTCCATCCACCACTGTGGACTCCGGTCGCTGATCAGAACCGGTGAGAACGCCCGTACGGGTACGGTGGACCATTCGGCCAGCATCAATGAGCAACTCGGGCGTGACGATAGGGTAGGCGCCGCCGGGTGCTCGTCTTGGCGGGCTGATGTGGTAGCCAAGAACCGCCTTGATCTCCTCGTCCGCCATCGTGGACAGCTGATCGCGCACCGCAGCAAACGCATCGTCTGTTGGTGCCCACATCGTCTTGTCTGCGAGTTCAGGGTCGGCCAGAATCGCGAAGCCTTCGGCGTCGTACTGCTCAAACAGCTCCAGGAAGACCGAGTGATCGCCGGTCACGCGGAGCACATCAACAATGCTCAGACCTCGGGCATCGTTTTCGTTCACGAATCGATATCCATTCACGGACGCTGAATCACTGGCGAAGACCGGAACGGCGAACAGGCCCAGGAACAAACCAATACTGAAAGCAGTAGCGCGGACGCGCGAAGACCCGATTCTCATGGTTGCGGGAGCATTGACGACCGGACCTCTCAGGGACAAGCCCCCTTCAGGCCGTCTCGCTCGCTTCCGCCGCCCTCCGTGGCGGCTCTTCCTCGCTGGCGCTCGGCGCTCGCTCGCTTCGAGTCCTACTACACGCGACAAACAATCCCCCGAGCCTGCTCCGCGATGCTTCTGGTGGAACGATTCGGCCGTTTCTTTACTCATTGGGGTCGCCCGGAACCTTTGTGGTAGTCCAGCAGGTCGGCGTCACTTGGGGCCGCTCCCGCACAAGTCGCGACATTAAGTCCATCAGCCCTGCGGTTTTTTGCAAGTCGGTGGGTGGGGGCAGCGGGTAGGCTCTCACCAATCAAGTACCAGAAAATGAGCCACGATGAGCGCTGTCACCTCTCACTATCACATGCTGGACTGGCAGGAAACCACCGCGATTGAAGGAAGCGATGGCTGCAAACTCACAAGGGTTGACGCCGCCTTTCGCTACCAGGGAACCATCAACGGAGAGACCACCGTCTGTTACCAGATGTTCTACGAGACGGAGACAACCGGGTTCTACGAGGGATTCGAGCTGTTCCGCGGCACCCATGAAGGCGCGGACGCATCCGTGAGGTTCCGGCATCGCGGGTCCTTCGACGCAACGGGCGTAGACGCGCGGATAGAGACCGTTGCGGGCACCGGAACCGGCCCGCTCAGCGGCAGGCGGCTGTGCTTCACAACCAGATTCGAGGGAGAAGGACGGTATCCCATCACAATTGGCGAGGAGTAAGCCGGGAAGCCAGACGCACGGTTTCATCGGCTCCCTCCGGGCCCCTTGCGCGGCTCCCGCAAACTACCGCCACGGCGGCTCGGGGAACTGCGAATCCATGGCACAGACGGTGTCGCGGTTGCCACTGCGGGCCTTGGCCATGGCGCCCGAGATCGCAGACAAGTGCGCTAGGTGACGTATGCTTCGAACGCTATCGAGAAAGGACGCCCGGCAATGCCACACCTGCGACTGCTGGTACTCGACGATTATGAAGGGGGCCTGGCGAGCGCCCCGGCCATGGATCCGCTACGCGAGCTCGCCGAAGTCACCATACTGCACCATCCCCTGGCCGCGGACTCCCTCTCTGCACTGAGCCAATGCGATGTCATCCTGACGCTGCGCGAACGTACGCTGCTGGATGCCGCTTTCTTTGAGCGCTGTGCGGCTGCCCAGTTCGTCCTACAGACGGGCGGACACGCGTATCACCTCGATGCGGCCGCGGCGACCCGGCACGGAATTGTCGTCGCGCTCGGGCGGGGCGCCAGGCAGCCGATGGTCGCCGTACCGGAGCTGGTGATGGGAATGATGCTGGCGCTCGTGCGTCAGCTATGCGCGCTTGGTGCCGAGATGCGCGACGGTGCCTGGCGCGAAACTATCGGCTCAACGCTCACCGGACGCACGCTGGGAATCCTCGGCTACGGCCGGCATGGCAGGCCGGTCGCCAGGCTCGCCCGAGCCTTCAACATGAAGGTGATTGCGTGGGATCGGTCGGGCGATGGCCCGGCGATCGACGCAGACGGTGTTGAGCGCCGTGACCTGCAGTCCGTGCTCGGCATGGCCGACATTGTCTCCGTGCATCTGCGTCTGTCTGACGAGTCACGCGGGCTGCTGGACCGCAAGCGGTTGTGGCAGATGAAACGCGGCGCAATCCTGGATGAGGCGGCGCTGATCCAGGCGCTGCAAGAGAAACAGCTATCCGCTGCAGGGCTTGACGTGTTCGCCGTTGAGCCACTCGCGCCGGACAGTCCGTTGCGTACACTGCCCAACGTCCTGCTGACCCCTCACATCGGCTGGAAGGTGGATTCCGTGCTACACGAATTCGTCGCCATTGCTGCCTATCAACTGGATGCGTGGATCGCCCATCGCCTGCCCGCCGGCCAGGTGCTGAATCCTGAAGCCATGTCGGTTGACCGTCCGCGCGATGGCGGCGTGCTCGGGTGAGGGCGCTGCGGTGTTCCCCGCGTCCAGCAGGACTCGGTCTTCAGTCTCGGGCCTCCTGCCCTCGGCTTCCGACCCGTCTCCGCTGCTAGTCCGGCATCCCTGCCGGACTGCGCTCCAGGTGTTCGCGCCGCAGCTCCGCTTCGAGTCCTGCTGAACCTCCTGGTCCCAGATACCCTTGCAGGTTCGATAGTGGCGTGAAACTTCGCGTCCAGCAGGACTCGGTCTTCAGTCTCGGGCCTCCTGCCCTCGGCTTCCGACCCGTCTCCGCTGCTAGTCCGGCATCCCTGCCGGACTGCGCTCCAGGTGTTCGCGCCGCAGCTCCGCTTCGAGTCCTGCTGAACCTCCTGGTCCCAGATACCCTTGCAGGTTCGATAGTGGCGTGAAACTTCGCGTCCAGCAGGACTCGAACCTGCGACCCTCGGCTTAGAAGGCCGATGCTCTATCCGGCTGAGCTATGGACGCATTGTGTCGCGGAGAAAAGTCGGGATGGCGAGATTCGAACTCGCGATCTCCTGCTCCCAAAGCAGGCGCCTTAGCCTCTAGGCCACATCCCGGATTGCGACGCGCGACAGTATAGGACTCCTGAGGTCCGCCGACTATAGTATCCAGATGCCCGACCGCCCCGTGGTCCGGACGATGCTGCAGCTTGTACCGGGCTTCTACCTCCCCGTTGTGTTTCTGGCAACCGGCTTCTCCGCCGCGATTCCGGGCACCCCGGCATACCTTGTTGGCCTCGGTGCCACTCCGGCACTGGTCGGTCTTATCCTGGCGGTGAGGACCAGCGGGAACGTCATTGCCGATCTGCCTGGCGGGTTCGCAGTCTCCCGGATTGGACCGCGCGCCATTGCCGTCTCCGCTTCCATTGCAGCGGGGCTGAGCTCCCTGGTCCTTGCCGCAGCAGACAATCTGTTGGTCTTTGCCCTGGCCTCCGCGGTCCGCGGCTCCGCCACAAGCATGCTCCTCCTGGCGTCTCTTGCCGAGGTGAGGCTCCGGATCCCGGCAGAGACCCGCGGGCGTGCGCTTGCATCTGCCGGCGGTGCGATACGGATCGGTGGCCTGATTGGGCCGGCTATAGGCGGAGTGCTCGCCGAGGGGCGTGGCATGCCAAGCGTCTTTGTCATTCAGGCCGTGCTCGCCGGTCTTGCGGCAATCAGCATCATGCTGGATTCCGGCTACACCCGTGGCCCGCTCCCCAGAAGCGAAAGCCCGGACGGGAGCCGCGCGCGCCTGGTGCCGGAGATGCGCGGCCGCTGGCGCGCGACGTTCCTGGTGGCAACCGGCATTGGAATGCTCCAGCTCATCCGTATCGGGCGTTCAGTCTTTGTACCCCTGGCCGGTGAGGCTGCCGGTATGTCTGTCTCCGAAATTGGCTACGTCCTGTCCATCTCCGGATTCCTCGAGCTTCTGCTGGTTCCGCTTGCCGGCACCATGATGGATCGGCGTGGGCGCCGGACAGCAGGAATGCTGTGCCTCGGCCTCATGATCATTGGTCTTGTGCTGCTGTCGGGTGCCGGGGTTCCGCTGATGGTAGCGGGCGCCGTCATCCTCATTGGACTCGGCAACGGCTTTGGCGCGGGGATCAACATGACCGTTGGAAGCGACCTTGCGCCCCCAGCGGTGGTAGGGCAGTTCCTGGGGATCTGGCGAGTCTACGCGGATGGCTTTGGAATGGTGGGGCCCGCAGTTGTCGGCGCGCTCACCGGGCTGTTTGGGCTCCCGGTGGCGCTCCTCAGCCTCGCTGGTCTGGGCGGCGTCGGCCTTATCTCGCTCGCCCGGGCTCCCGAGCCGCGGGACCTGGACGCCACCACGCGCGCGCGGCTGGGTGCAGGTTAGCAGACCCTGGCGCGCCGGGCGCCTGCGCTAACCCCCGTCCCGCTGGCGGATTGCCTCGGGTACGTCCTCCGGATTGCGCTGTGGGGAGGGCTCCTTCAGGTGCGGTTGGGGGGAGGGTGCGCGGCCGGCGGCAGATAACTCTTCCGCGCGGCGCACAACCTCGCCAGCAATGGCAGTGAATGCCCGGGCCGATGCGCTCTCCGGCGCGGCCGCTACGATGGGCCTGCCGGAATCGCCCGCTTCCACCACCCCCGGCTCAATCGGCACCGCGCCGAGGAAGGCAGTGCCGAGGCTTTCTGCCGCGCGCTTTCCGCCGCCGGTCTTGAAGATCTGGTGCGTGCTCCCGCAGTCCGGACAGACAAAGCCGCTCATGTTCTCAACCACGCCAATCACCGGGACGTTCAGCTTGCCGGCAAAGTTGAAGCTCTTGCGGGAGTCCAGGATGGCAACGTCCTGGGGCGTGGTCACCAGGACCGCGCCGGTCATCTGCGGGACGATCTGTGCCAGGGTTAGCTGTTCGTCACCCGTTCCTGGGGGTGTGTCAACGATGAGGTAGTCCAGCTCTCCCCATTCCACGTCCGCAATGAACTGCCGGATCAGCCCGATCTTGATAGGGCCCCGCCAGATGAGGGCGGAGTCCGGATCGTAGCCGGCAAGCGCAATGCTTGTGGCCAGCAGGTTGGGCAGCACTTCCACCGGCTCAATGTGGGTCTCGTCACCGGAGAAGCGTCGATCTTCAATTCCCAGCATCTTGGGCACGTTGGGCCCGTGCACATCGATGTCCAGGATCCCAACCCGGTAGTCCTGTAACGCCAGGGCAAAGGCCAGGTTGGCCGCCACGGTGGACTTGCCCACGCCGCCCTTGCCGGAAAGGACCGCCACCACGTGCCGGATCTTTGAAAGCCGCTCTTCTATGCGCTGGTCCTGCTGGACCTTCTCGTTACCCGTTGGTGCATGCATTCCCCCGAATCGTCGGCGCGTGCGCGCGCCCTGTCAACGGGCGCAGCGCCTGCGTGCTACCCTGCGCAGGACCATGCCCGGAGTAATCACCCAGGAAGAGGCCCTCCGCCAGCTCTCCGTTCTGGAGGCGTACTATCCTGAGTTCCGGCGACTGCTTGAGTACCGCAACCCGCTCCAGCTTCTGGTTGCGGCCATCCTGTCTGCCCAGACCACAGACGCCTCGGTGAACGCAGCGACACCGGCACTCTTTGCCCGCTATCCGGATGCAGCAGCGCTGGCATCAGCAGAGTCAGAGGAGCTGCAGGCGATGATCCGCACCATCGGGCTATATCGGAGCAAGGCGAGGAACCTCATCGCCTGTGCCCGCGCGCTGCTGGAGCGCCATGGAGGTGAGGTTCCGCTCACGATGGATGAACTCACTGCCCTGGCCGGGGTAGGGCGAAAAGTCGCCGGGGTAATCCTCGCAACCGTCGCGGGGAAGCCCGCCGTAATCGTGGACACCCACTTCGGCCGGGTGGCTCGCAGGCTTGGCTGGACAGACGCGGATGCTCCCCGCTCGGTGGAGACCGACGTTTCCGCACTGCTTCCTGCCAGGCACTGGACGAGCGCCAGCATGCGGCTGAACTACCTTGGCCGGGATCACTGTCACGCCCGCAAGCGCCCGGACTGCGAGCATTGCCCCGTGTCGGAGCGCTGCCCTTCCAGCCTGGCCGGCCCGGCTGACGGCGTTGATCCTGCCCGGGCGCAGGAACCAGGCGACGCCGGATGAGGACCCAGCCGATTTCCCGAATTGGGGAGCTCCTGGAGGCGGAAGGCATCACTACCTGGGGTGTTGTGGACCTGCAGAGTGCTGAGGCCGGAAACCGGCACACCAGTCCGGAGGACTGCTCCCGGCCGCTCGGAGCGCACCGCAGTAGGCAGTATGCGGCCTGGATCGCAGAAGGGCGGCAAGGGGAGATGGTTTGGCTGCGCCGGGACGCAGAGGCAAAGTACCGGGCCGGGCGCCTGTTGCCCGGTGCCCGGAGCCTGGTGAGCGTGGCCATGCCCTACCGGCAGGAGGTGCCCTGGCCCCGTCCGGAGGCCCGGGTCCCGGAAGTGGGGGAGTCTCCATGGCCGCGCGTGTCGCGTTACGCCCTGGGCCGGGACTACCACAAAGAGCTGGGACGGTCCCTCCGGCGCATCTCCCGCGCACTGACAACCGAGTATCCGGGCCACCGCTTCCGCAGCTTTACCGATGCCACGCCACTTTCCGAGCGCCACTTTGCCGAGCAGGCCGGGCTTGGCTTCACCGGCCGCAACACCCTGCTCATCAACCACCAGCTTGGAAGCTGGTTCTTCCTGGGAGAGATCATCACCACGCTCCATCTGCCGCCTCGCGCTGGCGAAGGCGGTGGAACCGGCCGATGCCCGCGCTCCTGCACCCGCTGCATAGACGTCTGCCCAACCGGCGCGTTGGAGGGGCCCATGAGGATCAACGCGTCCCGGTGCATCAGCTACCTGACCATTGAGCACAAGGAAACCATTCCGGAACCGATAGCCGAGCGGATGGCTGGATGGATCTTTGGCTGCGATCTTTGCCAGGAAGTCTGCCCGCTGAACATCCCGGCCCAAGACACAACGCGGCCCGGTTTCACCCGCCACATTGCCGGCGCCATGCCCGACATCGCAGAGCTTCTCTCCCTGGAGACCCACGCTGATGTCGTCGCTCGCTTTGGCGGTTCACCCCTGGTACGCGCAGGCCGGCGGAACCTGGTTCGAAACACCCTCATAGCCCTCCAGTATGAAGCCTCGGAAGCGGTGGTCCGAGAGCACCAGCAACGAATTAGCGAGCTTTGCGCCGATACTGATGAGGTGGTGCGGGAGCACGCGCTTCGCTGCGCAAGGGTATGGCCCCTTGCCATTGCAGGTGCCAGGATGAACAGAAATGGATGAACTACGACATATCCTCTACGCGGAGGATGATTCAGACATCAGGCAGGTTGCTATCCTCGCGCTGGAACACGTTGGTGGTTTCACGGTGCGCGCGGTTGAGAACGGGCAGCAGGTGTTGGACGATCTCGCGGAGTTTCCATCACAGCTGGTTCTCCTGGACGTGATGATGCCGGTGATGGATGGGGTAACGGCCTACAAGCGGATGCAGCTGGACCCCGGGCTTGCGGCGTTGCCGGTTGTATTGATGACGGCGCGGGTGCAGCCTTCGGAAGTACAGCAGTACCGGACCATTGGCATTGCCGATGTGATTGAGAAACCCTTTGATCCCATGACCCTCGCGGATCGGATCCGGGCTATATGGAAGAGTGTCCATGCCTGACAACGGCCTACAGCAGGGCTTGGAGCGGCTGAAGCAGCAGTTCCTCCGGGATCTGCCCAACCGGATCTCTGGCCTGGCGGATGCCATGGAGCAGCTCACGGGGGAAGCAGCCCTTCCCGCCGGTGCTACCCGTCTCAAGGCTGCCGAGGAAGTACGCTTTGCTGCCCACAAGCTCGCGGGCACCGGCGCAACCTTTGGGTATCCCTCAATCAGCGAGACGGCCCGCGCCCTCGAATTGCTCCTCACTGACATACGGGCGGAGGAGCTGACTGACGCGTTCATTGCCGATGCCCGGGAGGCGTACCGCTCGGTGCTCCTGGAGGTTCCGGCTTCAGCCATGGATGCCTGGGAGGAGCCTGAAGACGGTGAGGCAGTCCCGTCGGAAGCGGTCACTCCTCCGCCAGCCACACTCCCCAGTGGGGCGCAGGCACGCAGGAGCAGTCGAGTGGAACACAAGCGCACACCCCGTCTGGTAGTCCTCTGTGACGATCCGGTGGCCGAGTTGGATCCCATCACCCAACTCGCCACCTTCGGCTATCGCGTAGACACCGTTGACGGCCTGGACGAGCTTGAGGAACTTGTCGGAGACGGCGAGCGGCTCACCGTCCTCCTGGTTGACTTTGACCGGCTCACCGAGAACCTGGAGGAGCAGAACCGCTTTCGCCGGATCCGAAGCAACCTGGGCGACAACGTCCGCATGCTCAGCATCATTGCCTTTGCGGAGGCTGACGATGTGGGCTCCCGCCTTGCGGCAATCCGCGCGGGCTGTGACGGATTCTTTGGGGGCCGCCCGGATACCGTGGCCGTGGTAGACCGCATCCACAACATCTCCTCCCGCGTGGGAAACGAGCCATACCACGTGCTCATCGTGGATGACGATCAGGAGCAGGTCAGCCTCCACGCAATGGTTCTTCAGCAGGCGGGAATGATCACCTCGGTCACCAGTGACCCGCAGAACATCTTCGGCCTCCTCGCAGACGGGCAGCCGGACATCATCATGGTGGACATGTACATGCCAAGCATCTCCGGGATTGAGCTTACCCGCCTCATTCGGCAGCGAGAAAACCTCATTGGCATTCCCATCGTGTTCCTGTCCGTGGAGGACGATCCGGTCCGCCAGCTCACCGCCTACGACGCCGGTGCCGATGGCTTTCTGGTAAAGCCGGTGGACGACAGGTACCTGGTGACGATGCTCCGCCTGCGGGCGCAGCGAGCGCGGGAGCTCCGCTACGTGATGGACCGTGACTCGCTCACGGGACTGCTGAACCACACAAACCTGTTGCAGGCCATTGAGACGGAGGCCGCACGCGCGGACCGGCTGGAAACATCAATGTGTCTCGCGATGATCGATCTGGACCGCTTCAAGTCCGTCAACGACACCTACGGCCACCTGACCGGCGATCACGTGCTGATGAGCCTGGCGCGACTGCTGCGGGACCGGCTGCGCAGAACCGATGTGGTCGGGCGCTACGGCGGTGAGGAATTTGCCGTGGTGCTCGCGGGGACCTCACTCAGCGAGGCTCAGGAGCTCATGGACGGCCTCCGGGATAGCTTTGGCGCGCTGGTCCACCGCTCGCCGGACAAGACCTTCCAGCTCACCTTCAGCTGCGGAATTACGTGTTATCGCAGCGGAGAGTCCGCTACCGCGCTGGTGGAACGCGCGGACGAAGCCCTGTTTGCCGCCAAGGATGCGGGGCGCAACCGGGTGATTTCTGCAGAAGGGTGATTGCCAGGGGCGCATCGGCCGGGGAGCGAACAACCACTCCGCTTCAGATGCTGTAGTTCAGCGCCTGCCGAGCGTGGTCTTCCCGGTCCAGGAGGTCCGCAACACTGAGCCGAAGGTACCCCCGGATTGCCTGCCCCAGCTCGTCCCACAGAAAAGAAAGCGATCCGCGCGCGGCCTCAGCGCCGACTACCTCCAGGGGTCCTTCCAGCACCTGGAGGACCTCCTCCGTGCGGATTGAGCCGGGGTCCCGCGCCAGCCGATAGCCTCCCTGCGCGCCGCGGGTGCTGGTCAGCAGCCCGGCCCGCCGAAGCTGTACCATGATCTGCTCCAGGTAGTGCTGCGGGATTCCCCGGGCGTCGGCCAGTTCACGGATCTGCACCGGAGTGTCCACCGGACGGCGCGCGAGCTCCACCATTGCTTCCAGTCCGTAGACGGCCTTTGCGCTGAGACCAAACACGAATCAAAGGCTACTTCGCGGCCGGGCCAACAGCAAGCTGCAGCCCATCAAAGGCCGGGATGATGCCTTCCGGAAGCTCTCCTGCCAGGCGGCTGTGGGAAACCTCGTGACTGAAGTGCGTAAGGACGGTGAGCGGCACCTGCAGCTCGGTTGCCAGTTGCACCGCCTCGGGGATGCTGAAGTGCGTGGGATGGGGGGAGTACTGCAGGCCATCGATCACGAGGAGATCGGGGTCTGCCGCCTCCAGAATCTCACGGCCGTTGTTGGGAAGCGCGCTCGCGTCACAGAGCCAGGCGATTCCGCCGCGATCTGCCCCAGAGCCGTCGCCGGCTCCGGATGCCACGCTCTGACCCGGCGCTCCCGCCGGTTGAATCAGCCAGCCGCTGATCTCCTCACGGCCATGCAGCATGGGGATGCGCCGGAACTGAAGCGCTCCGCAGGCAGACACTTCCCGGGCATTGTGCACCCGGTTCATGAGCAGGCGAGGATGATCCATCCACGGAGCCCGCTGGAACGCATAGGCGAAGCGATTCTCAAGCTCCTCCGCCGTCTGTGTATCTGCCCACACCGGGATGCTTCGATCTCGGGCGAAGGGACGCAGGTCATCAATCCCGTGGCTGTGGTCCGCGTGGGTATGAGTAAACAGCACGCCGTCCACCCCGCTGATGCGATGGTCCAGCAGGCCGCTGCGGAGGTCCGGACCGGTGTCTATCAACAGCAGCGTCTCCCCGTGTTCCACCACCGCCATTGTCCGCCGTCTGTTATCCCGGGGATCTGTGGAGCGGCAGACCGGGCAGGAACAGCCAACAATCGGGATTCCGGTGCTGGTTCCCGAGCCGAGGATGGTGAGGCGCATGGACCCGCATTCCACGCCGTTGGGTAGCAACCGGTCAAGCTGCATCTGGACCGCCGGAGCGTCCGCTTTCGGGATTGACCAGCAGAGAACCCGCACCTGGAGTGGCGGTGCTTGGATCTCCAACCGATATCCCTGCCTGCCGGGTAATGCAGCACCCACTCCTGCTTCTGGTGGAAGACGACGCAATCCTGGCCCTCCATACCCGGGCCCGCCTGGAAGCCCTCGGCTTCGGCGTTGAAACGGCCGCAAGCGGAGAGCAAGCCGTCGCCCGCGCCGCGGCTGAACCCCCACCAGACCTTGTTCTCATGGACATTGACCTTGGCCCTGGGATCAACGGCACCGAGGCTGCCCGCCGCATCCTGGCCGCACGCGAGGTTCCCATCGTGTTTCTGACCATGCACAGTGAACCAGGGTGGGTGGACCTGGTGAAGGGAATCACCCGCTACGGCGATGTGCTAAAGGATTCGGGAGAGTTTGTGCTGGCACAGACCGTTGGCATGGCCCCGGACCTCTGTGCCGCGCAGCGGCGTGCACGAAAAAGCGAACGCCGCTACCGGGACCTGTTTGACCATTCGCCGGATATCCTCGTGATCTATGACCATCAGGCTCGCTTTGCCGATGCGAATCTGTTGGCTTCCGCCACTACGAGTCTGTCTTTGTCCCAACCCTCCCCGGTGATGACGGCACGCCGAGGGTGCAGGTGATCACTCACGACACAACTGACCTGGTAACGGCGTGCACGGATCTGGAGGAACTGCTGCAACGAATGGAGCTTGCGGTGCGCACCGCCGGGCTGGGAATCTGGACCTATGCCGTGAACGAGGACCGCCTACAGTGGAACGCGGAGCAACACCGTATCTACGGACTAAGCCCACAAGAGTTTGCCGAGTCACCGGACGATTGGCGAGCCCTTGTCCTACCGGAAGACAGGAGCGAGGCGGACCAGCGGTTTGCAGAGCTCCTGGCCTGTCGGGAAGTCTATGACCTTCGGTGCCGAATCCGGAGACCGGACGCCGAGCTACGCACCATTTTGGCCTCCGGTCGGCACGTCCGTACCGAGAGGGGCGAGGTCAAGGAGATCGTTGGGATCAACCTGGACATCACCGAGACCGCCCAGTCCCGGGGGACCTGGGAACAGTCATCGGGCGAGTAGCACGTAGTGCTAAGGCGCCCGTCAAGGGCTCCCGATCGGAAGCTCCACCACGCCGCCGTAGATGACCTGTTCAGCGATATCGGCGCCCGTCTGCTCCGCCCAGGGACCAAATCGGTTGGTGTGCGCGTGGAACTTGGGGAAGTCCGATGAAGACACGTCAAGCCGAAGTCTGGAGCCGGGCTGTATGCTCCACGCAATCGGCCAGAAGTCCAGGCTTACCGAGACTCGCTCGCCGGGTTCGTAGACCACCGGTGTTTCTGCGCCATTCCGATAGGCAAGCGAAGTTATGCTGTCCCGGATGTTGAAGCTGCGCCCGTCGGGGAGAACCTCAATGAGCTTGGCCGTGAAACTCGTGTCCGGAGCAGAGGAAGATACCTCCAGCGAGACACTGATCTGCCCGGATATCTGGAGGCCCTCAGGAAACACCTCGCTCTGGAACGTCAGGACGTCATCACGTTCGCAGAGGCCCGACTGCTCTACCGTGACGGGAGGCGCACCGCCGTATCCGCGCAGGTTGTACGCAAGCATTCCTGATCCTCCGCGCGTGGGAACCGGGTCGTCCGGGTTGTAGCGGAAGCTGACACTGCCGTCCCCCATAGTCGCTGTCAGTCGCCCGCCGGAACAGTTCACCGCCCCGCTCAGGTCAGACAGGTACCAGGTCCGGGAAGAAGAGGCGCCCGGCCACTCGTCCCACTTAATCCATTCGTTGTCGCCAATGACGTAGAGCTTCAACCCGGGGTCCAGGGTCAGCGGCTCGCCTTTCAGGTGATGATCCAACCACGGCAACATCTCCTGCCATTGCTGTACACCACCACCCGCGCCGGGGGTCTCGTACTCACCGGTTGAACCGGAGTGGGACCACGGACCAATGATGAATCGGCTTTGGGAGCGGGTTGCCAAGCGTTGCCAGTCTTCAAACTGCGGACCGAAGAACACGTCGTACCAACCGCCAATCATCAGGATTGGGATGTCCATGTTCTGAGGCAGTTCTCGAATCAGTACTCTGCTCTCTTCTTGCCAGTACCCGCTCATCGGTGACACCGCGGAGATCATGTCCTGATACCAGGGCATGGGGACGCCGTAGACTTCGGTGTCTATTCGGTTATGCGGCCGGTATCGGATTGCTTCCTGATACTCCTCCCCGGCGTTTGGCCCGGTGTCGCTGGTGTTGGACTCGCGCATCAGACTCGCCCAGGCAGTGTAGGTCTCGTGGCGGAACATGCCGTCCTGATACACAACGCTGCGGAGGTCTGTGGTAAGCATGGCCGGGATGATGGTCTTGAGTTCTTCCGGCGCACCGCCGGCCAGGGCGGCGAACTGAACGGAGGTAAGGTAGGAAGACCCGACCATCGCGATGTTCCCGTCCTGGAAATCCTGCTCCACAAGCCATGCGAGGGTATCGCTACCATCTGATATCTCATTGTTCACCCCGGGGTCCCATTCCCCGCCGGAGCCGCCCTGGCCGCGCACATCCTGGAGCACGCAGCCGTACCCGTAGCGGACGAATCGCCCGCAAATCAGGTTGCGAAACACAAAACTGACGTCCGGGTACGGGCTGCGAACCAGGACCACGGGAAACGGGCCGTCCCCGCGCGGGAGCTGCACGGTGGTGTACAGCTCGATCCCATCGCTCATCACCACCGTAGTATCAAAACTGTCTCCGGCTCGGTGGGAGAAGCGGGGCAGTCCGCTGGCTATTCTGATGAGCTCATGCCTGGCCACGTAGACAGAGATCCCAAGGACTACGGACACTCCCAGGCCAATTGCCGTGATGCGCAGCCATCTTCTTCCGGTTCTGTTCACCATCTTCCTCCCCGGATTGTGGCGCACCCGCCACAGCTTCGTGAGCCCCAAATCCAAAGAATACCGGTTTTGCACGGTTCCCTGCTCCCCGTCACCAGTGCCGCCGCTCCGCCGCTCGCAGGCGTTCGCGCCACTCCAGCGCATCACCGCCCAGCCTGCGCTGTGCCCGGTGAACCGCGCCGCTGAGTGACAGCCAGAACCCCGCCTGCATGCCCCACCCAA
>CAZPXH010000027.1:0-15337 GCA_964591085.1 uncultured Spirochaetaceae bacterium
CCGGACCCGGCGGTGCACGGCGCGGTCATGTCCAAGGCAATTGGCTTTGCAGAGGACTTCCTGCCACAGGTCCGCATGATGCAGCGCGCGTACCTCAAGCGGACGTTCGGGTGAACGGAGAAGTCATCGCGGCCAAGCTTGAGTCCCTTGGCATAACCTTTGCTTTGCAGTGGTGACGGAGGAATACCCATGACTACTGTTGTCTACGGAAATGGAGGAGCGCACCGCGCTCTGGCGTTGCGGGTCCTGGGACTTGCAGCGATTGTGTTGCTGGCCAGCTGCGGAGTGCCGGGCTCTGACGGGCAGAGCTACGTTGCGCTGGACTATTCGGTTGCGCCAGAGGCGATCTACTTCCCGTCCTTTCCCCAGACCGTCTTCTTTGGCGAGTACTATGAGCACGCTGCGGGAGACCACAGCGGAGAGTACATTGCGTGGGACGGCACCTACTGGTGGTTCACCTACACCATCCTCATAGATGAGGGCGGAGAGGCACCGCTGTTTGGCGTTGGTGACCACGGAGACGACTACTACTTCTCCATCTGGCTCTACTCGTTTGGCCCAAGCCTGTATGAGGATGACGTTGTGGTCCGCTCCGTCAGTCCCCACGGCGGCGCAAGCCCGGCAGCAGTATCACCCGCTGACGAGCACCTGCTACGCCAGAATGGTGGTGTCATGTCCCGGCCGGAACCCACTGATGCTGAGGTAACCGTGGTTACCGAGACCCGAACCATAGGTGCGCTCACCATTCGCCTGGAGGCACGGGGATATCGGGATTGATCCTGTCCCTGAAGCGTTGACCGCATGAGGCGGTGCGGGCTGGCTGGGCAGAGGCTGCCGCAGCCGGTCCCGCTTCTGCCCGGGGCGATGTGATCCAGCGATAGCTTCTAGTTGAACGGCCAGGTTTGGGTGCTACTCACTGACGCGCGGTTGGTCAGGTGAAAGAAGGTTCTGAAGAGCAACCGGGTCCTGTCTGAGGTCCAGGACTCTGTAGACCGTGACCACAGTGTCTTCCAGCCGATAGTAAACGGCGAACGGGAACCGTCTGGCCAACAGACGATGGAACCCAAACGCTAGCGGGTGGATGCCCGCGTACAGCAGCAACGAGTCAATGTCTGAGAACAGCGAGTCCAGAAAGTACCCGCCCACACGCGGTTCATGACGAGAATAGAATCGCCGACCGCGCTCGAGATCCTGAATCGCAGACTCAAGGATCTTCAGGGTCATCAGCAGAAGCTCGCAGCCGACGTTTGGCCTCTTCCCAGTCCACCTGCGCCTCAGTACCCGCAGAGACCCGTGCCACTGTTTGTTCCAGTACTTCCCCGTGCCACGCGGGGGACGGAAGGCCGGCGTCTTCCTCTGCAATCGCCTCCCAGAGCGCTTCCATGGTGCGGAGTTTCTCTTCCCGTGACATGTTCTTGATGTCCGCCGCCGTGATCATCGCAGCTGCAGTATATGGTGATCAATTCGTGGCCTCAATCTGCTTGGCCTTTGGAGTCCCGGCGTCATCGTGCGCCTCATGATGTCCAGACATCAATCCGTTGATGCACTATACTTCTACGCATGAGGACTACGCTCACGATCGCAGACGTCACGGATCAGCGGCTTCGCCAGATTGCCCAGAAGCAGAACCGTCTGTACAAGGACGTCATCAATGAGGCGCTTGCACTAGGCCTCTCGCAGTTGGAAGTAACGGAGACGACCCCCGCGTACCGAGTGGAAACGCTCAGCGCCGGAATCCGGCCGGGTCTGGACCGTAGCAAGCTGAACCAGCTCCTGGATGAGCTGGATTCGGATACCACCACACCCAGCAGCTCTTCGTGATAATCCCTGACGTAAACATCCTGATCTATGCCCACAACACTGCCGTGCCGGAGCACGACCTCGCACGGCACTGGTGGGAATCGGCCCTGAATGGAACTGAGCAGATTGGACTTGATTGGGCTGTGCTCCTGGGATTTGTCCGCCTCTTGTCTCACCCAGCGGTGGTGGAGCGCCCTCATTCGCCAGGTGAACTGCTCAAGCGTGTGGATGCCATTCTGGCTGTACCGGCAACGCGCTTGCTCGTTCCAGGAAAACAGCATGCCGCTGAGATGCATAAACTCTTTGATCACAGCGGCGCTGGCCACCGGATGACCACAGACGTTCACCTTGCCGCTCTTGCTTTGCAGCTGGATGCGACGCTAGCGACCAATGATGCTGACTTCGCTCGATTCCCGGGACTGAAGACGATCAATCCTCTGCTGGTCAATTAGCTAGTACTCCCCTGAAGCGTCGGACCTTCCCCCCCGGGGCCTGCACTCCACCTATTGGCGGGCAACGCTGATGAGGGAGCCGTCCAGGGAAAACCGTTCCCGGATCAGTTCGGTTCGGCGGGCGAGTGGTCCACAAGCGATCTTGCGACGTCTGGTGCCTCGCGAACGATCCGGCGGTCATTGGTGAGAAGTGTGCAACCTATCTCCCGGGCGAGCGCCACATACTCGGAGTCGTACACGCTTAGGCCTGACTCCAGCGCTATGTGAAGGGAAGCACCTGGCCTCACTTCCTGTTCTCTCGAGGAAAAGGTAGCAAGGGCGCCGGTGAACGCCTGCGTTGCCTCCTCCGGAGTCAAGAGGCCCCGTCGTGTGATGACCGCGAGGGCGTTTGCTACCTCAATCCGCCAGAGTGGTGGAACGGCGACCGCGTCTTCATTCTCAAGCGCAGCTCGCGCGGCTGCGGTGTGCTCGCCCGGCGTCAGCGCATACAAGATGACGGTGGCGTCCGCTACAATCACTCGAGTCCTTCCTAGATCGCTTGGTCAATGACGTCTGTTGGGATGGGCTGCGCGGCATTGACAACCGGCGGGATTGCACGGAACCCCTGGCAAGAAGCTCCTGTTCCAGGATGCTCACGGCTTCCTCGGTCATGGACTGGTGGTGACGCTGCGCGCGGTCGCGCAGGCGTCTGTGAAGCTCTTCTGGAAGATCGCGGAGAATCAAGGACGGCATGCGGGCAGCTCCCTACTGAATGTAGGCTATGGAAGGCCATTTTGTCCGGCAAGACGCATTGCACGGTGGGCCAGGGGTCAAACCGCCAAGTCGCAGCCCCGACAATCCTGGGGCGTCCCCGGCAGTTCTGCCGCCCTCACGGCAGGTCGGCCTGTACCCGTTTTGTGAAGACAACGCTCCAGCTGCCTTGGTACCGTGCGCTAACCCGTACGTACAAGCAAGGATGTCCAGCCCGCTCCTCCACCCGAGTGTGCCCTGTGTAGACTGATGTACAACATTTACCGACAATCTTGTAAATCCGGTAGAGGCGCACTACCCTTTGGCTCGTGAACGAGGAAACGCGGAAGGAGATGCTGGATCTCGCCGGGAGTCGTCTGCTGGACAGTGGAACGGAAGCCCGGATTGAAGACCTGGCGGAGCACCTGAACGTCAGCGTCAAGACGCTGTACAACAACTTTGGCAACAAGCGCAGCCTGCTGAAAGCCGTGATTGAGCACCGCTTCAACCAGGTGTTTGCGGAGTTTGAGGCAATCCTGGAAGAACCTGGACTGTGCTTTGCGGACCGATCACAGAAACTCCTGGCACGGGCCTTGGAGCGGATTGAGGCCCGGCAAGGTGGGGGAATCTCCTTGCTCGGGATGGCGCGGCCGCACATCCGGCCCATCGTTCTGCCCCTCATCAGGAGCCGCTTTCCGGCGTTGTTCGCCAGACTGGCGGAGATGGGCCGAGCCACCGGGGAGATCCGCGCGGACCTGGATTTTGTGGTGGTGCCCATCACCATGACCTACCTGGTGGAAGGACTGCTGGAGCATGTGGTCCAGCCGCAACCCAAGGAAGACAGCAAGCGGATTGTGGCTGCTTCCATCGACACCATTCTCCGGGGCCTGCTGTCTCCGGAAGCCTCCGAGGCGCGATCCAAGCCCGGCGCCGCACCGCACAGTTGCGCAGATGTCTGATCCAACGGGAAACGGCAGGAGCCGCGTGTTCCGGGTCATCCGCCTCGGCGTGCTGATTGTAGCGGCGGTGGGTCTGGCATTTGTCCTTGGTGTGGTCTCCCGTAGGAGCGCCGGCGTGGAGGAGGTAGAGGCACAACTCCTTGCGGTCCCAATTCGTACCCAGCAGGTAGAGCGGCGGACTCTGATCCAGAGCCTGGAGATTGGCGGCTTTGTGGAGTCAGAGCGCATGGTCACCGTGCTTCCGCTGGTTCAGGGGGCGCTTACCTCCATTGATGCGGAGCTCGGAGACGCGGTGACAGCCGGGGAGACCGTGGCGCGGGTTGATCAGGAGCCCTATGCGCTCTCCGTCCGGCAGGCGGAGGCGCAGTTTCTGGCAGCAGAGGCAACCTTCCGCCGGACGGCGGAGCTGTTTGAGAGCGGGTCCACCAGCCGCCAGAACTATGACCAGGCACTGGCCCAGTATGAGGCTGCCCAGGCGAGCCTGGAGCTGGCAGAGCTCAACCTGCGCTACGCAGACGTTGCCGCCCCCATCTCCGGGGTGGTGCTGATGAAGCACACCACGGCCGGATCCCTGGTCGGCCAGCAGTCAGCCATCATCACCATTGGGGATCTGGATGCCCTGGTCGTGCAGGCCAACATCCCGGAGCAGTACTTTTTTGCCTTTGCGGACGCCCCGGACGTGATTCCGGTAGACGTGGCACTTGCCACCCAGCCTTCCCGGGAGATCCGCGGGGAGATCCGCACCGTTGCCCCCTTTGTGAACCCGGCAACCCGGAACTTTGAAGTCCTCATTGATATAGATGCCCAGGGCCTCTCCATCCGACCCGGGATGTTCGTGAATCTGTCCTTCCGCCTGGACGAGCGCCAGGACGTGCCGGGGGTTCCCTGGGAGGCCATTGGATCAGACGGCTCGGTGTGGGTGGTGGAAGACGGCGAACCCCGGGAGATGTTCATAGACATCGGATTTTCTGACGGGGCCTTTGTGCAGGTGGATGAGTCCCTGCTCGGCCGCCAGGTGGTGGTGGAGGGCCAGAGCTTTCTGGGTGAAGGAACCACCATCCGCCTTGTTGGGGACTCCGAGTGAGCCTGGCGTCCTTTCCGGTCCGCCACCCTGCCATCATCACCATTGCGCTGGTGGTGATTGTTGCTTTTGGCGTGCTGTCCGTTACCGGCCTGGTGCAGGAGCTCCTTCCGGAAACCTCCCAGCCACAGGTGCTGATCGTCACCATTTACCCCGGTGCCTCGGCAAGCAGCGTGGAGCGTGAAGTATCCGAGGTCATTGAGACCGCCGTTGGGTCCATCTCCGGCGTGAGCTCGGTGAGCTCCAACTCACGCGAGTCCCGGAGCATGGTGACCGTGACCTTTGACTACTCGGTGGACCTGGACACCAAGATTGGTGAGGTCCGGGAGTCTCTGGATTCCGCCGCACGGGATCTACCGGAGGACCTCTCCGGGCCGCCATCTATATTCCGCGTTTCCACCGGGCAGCTTGTGGTCTACTCCGCCCAGGTGGCCAGTAGCTGGAGCCCGGAGCGAACCACCAGCTACCTGCAGGACGTTGTGATCCCGGCCGTGGCCCGTGCAACCGGCGTGGCGGAAGCCTCCCTGACTGGCGCGCAAGAGACGGAGGTTGAGGTCCTCTTTGATCCGGACCGTCTGGCCTTCTTTGAAATCAGCGTGCTGGACGTGATGCAGGTCCTGCAGGCAAACGGGAGTTCCCTCCCCGTGGGCACCGTCAACTACCGCCAGCGGGGTACTTCCGTGCGCGCGGACGGTTCCTACCGGGACGTGGAACAGCTTGAATCCCTGGTGGTCGGCTTTGTGGATGAGACCTACGTCCGATTGCGGGACGTTGCTGACATCCGGATTGTACCCGTGACGCCGGACCTGTACGCCCAGTCCGCGGGACAGGATGCCATCACCATTGATGTGCAGAAGGCGCGGGGTGCAAGCGTCATTGATCTGGTGGAAGAGATTGAGGCGCTCCTTGCCGGGTTCACCGAGCAGACCGGGGGCGCGCTGCGCTTTGCCGCCATTGTGGATACCAGCGCGGACATCCGGCAGTCCATGGGGTCCGTGCAGGGGAGCGCCCTGTACGGAGGCCTCCTCGCCGTCATTGTCCTGTTTGTCTTTCTGGTGAACGTGCGGACAACCATTGTCATTGCCGTCTCCATCCCCCTGTCCATTGTGGCCACCTTCATTGCCATGTTTTTGGGGGACCAGACGCTCAATCTGATGAGCCTGGGTGGGCTGACTGTGGGCATTGGCATGATGGTGGACAACTCGGTGGTTGTCCTGGAGAACATCGCCTCTCATCGGGAGCGCGGAATGCCAATCATGGAGGCCGCGGAGCTTGGCACCTCAGAGGTGGCCGGGGCAATCATCGCGTCTACCACTACCTCCCTATCCGTGTTTGTCCCGCTGATGTTTGTGCAGGGGCAGACTGGTGAGCTGCTCGGCCCTGTTGCCTTCACCATTGTTTCCACGCTGGCTGCATCCCTCCTGGTTGCTCTCTTTGTAGTGCCCTACCTTGCGCGATTCCTGATGGCAAAGGACCGCCCGAGCGGATTTCCCCGGCTGAAGAAGATGGTGGATGGCCGGATGACCGCCCTGGAACGCGGGTACCGCCGCCTGCTCGGTTGGTCCATTGATAACCCCGTCTTTGTGATTGCCACCTTTGGGATCATCCTGGGCTTTGCGCTGACGGGGCTTACCAGCGTTGGCTTTGAGTTCATCCCCTCCAGTGACATGAATGAGATCACGGTCCTGGTGAAGACCCCCGTTGGCTACACTATTGAAGAAACAGAAGCCAAGGTGGAGGAGCTGGACGTCTTCATCCGGGAAGCGGTGCCGGAGTTGGACAGCAGCGTGGCCTACATTGGTCAGGACGGATCACTGGCAATCCTCCGTGCGCCCAACGCGGCATACGGGATCTACCGTCTGGTGCCCGTTGCGGAGCGTGACCGAAGCAGCCAGGAGATCATTGCAACCTTGCGGGAGACCATTCCCAGTCAGGTGGCAGACGCATCAGTCACCGTGCTCAACGGTGGCCTGGATGCGCTTTCCAGCCGCGCCGGTGGTGCCGTCACCAACTCTCTGCAAGGCTTTCAGATCCGGCTCCTAGGGAATGACCTGGATGACCTGGTTGCCTCCGCCGAACGCGTGCGCAGCCTCATGCTTCCGGACCCCGCGGTTTCCGAGGTTCGCTTTGACATTAACCCGGATGTTCCGGAGCTGGTGGTGAACCTGGACTCCCGAGCGCTGGCCAACGTGGGCCTGAGTTCCCAGGAGGTGACCACCGCGCTCCGCGCCGCCTTCTTTGGCGTGGAGACCGCCACCTTTGAAGGCCCGGAGGGCGAGATCCCCGTGGTGGTGCGGTCTACCTACGCCAACAGCGATATCCGGGACGATGTGCTCAACCGGATCACCTTGCGATCCCTCTCGGACGAGTTTGTCTCCGTTGCAAGCGTTGCAAGCCTGGGCACAGAAGCTACCTTGAGCGAGATCAACCGCCAGCAGGGCCAGCGATCCATCACTGTCACCGGGATCATGAACACCGGAAACCTCCGGCCAACCCAGGACCGGATGACACGCCTGCTGGAGGAACAGCCGCTTCCGCCAAGCGTCACCTGGGAGGTGACCGGGAGCGCGGACCAGCTGTCCTCCTCCTTCACGGATCTGAGCACCGCGCTCCTGATTGCGGTCTTCCTGGTGTACGCGGTGATGGTTGTGCAGTTTGAGCGCTTTGACCAACCGCTGATGGTCATGGGTTCCGTCCCTTTCATCATGATTGGGGTGGTGGCAATGCTGTTGATCACGGGGACCAACCTCTCCGTCATCGCGCTGCTTGGCATGATTGCGCTGGTTGGAATTGTGGTGAACAACGCCATTGTCCTGATTGATTACACCAACCTTCTGCGCAGCCGGGACTCGCTTGCGTTGCACGCGTCCGTGCTGGAAGGCGGCGTCCGGCGTCTTCGCCCTATTCTCATGACAACGTTCACCACGCTCTTGGGTGTGGCACCCCTGGCCTTCCGTGCGGGTCAGGGATCAGAGATCTATTCGCCGCTGGGCGTCACAATCCTTGGCGGACTGCTGACTTCCAGCCTGGTAACGCTCTTCATCATTCCCATCATCTATTTCTACGCGGAACGCGCCCGGGAACGCCGGCGTGTCCCTGATCAACTGGAGGAAGTCCATGTATAGGAAGCTCATTCCGCTCCTGGCAGCTGTTGCTCTGCTGGCGGCGGCGTGCTCAACGGTGTTCACCTCAAGTATCTCCGGCGTTGTCTATGACGCGGTCCTGTATGAGGACGGCACGGAGGAACCGGTGGCCGGAGCAGACGTCTATTTGTATCGCCGCGGGGCTGACCGGGATGACGACCTTGCGGATCTGAACGCCGGGACCCCGGCAAGCCGCTTCTTTGACCGGACCACCACGGACGCAGGAGGGGAGTTCACCCTCAACTTTGTGTGGAACAGCCTCTTCCCGGAGTTTGGTGAGACCGCAGACCGGGAGGAAGTGGCCTTCATTGTCCATGATCCGGATGGCGACTACAGCACCGCAACCGCGGAAGCGGTGATTGTCAGCGAGTTCATTGCAGACCTGCGGGTCCTCATGACCGCCGCTCGGGCGAGTGCCTCTGTGACCGGGCTCGTGCGGGATGCAAGTACCGGGAACCCCGTGGAAGGCGTGACCGTCACCGGCTTCCTCCCCGTGACCCGCACCTACAGCGGCTCAACGGGTGTGAGCGTGAGCGAATGGAGTACCGAGAGCACCTTCCTGGCCACCACTGACGTCAACGGCCGCTACACCGCCAGCTACAGCTTCCCCCGGCTTCTGGAAGACGATGAGACCGGCACCGAGCGGAGCGCCGTCCGCCTCCTGTTCAGCCGCAGTGGCTACCGTGTTGCCGCGGACGCAGACAGTGACCTCTCTTCTGGTGTGGACGTGGATGGGGACGGAGTCAATGACGTGTACCTGGAGAGCGGGTCCACGCTGGCCGGAATCCAGACAACCCTTGCCGCGGTATCCCTGAAGCCCAATGAGTTCACCGGGACCTTGCGCGGGCAGGTCTTCATTGACGGAAGCAACGGTGGTGCGCTTGATGGCGTGATTGAGGCGGTGGAAGCGGCCAATGGACTGACCGTGCGGATCACCGTCACGGATCCGGACAGCGGCGGAACCAGCGAGTACCAGACCACCAGCCGGCGTGAAGGCATTGACGGGGAAGACGGCGAGATAGACCTGTCCGGAATCACCTGGTCTGACTCCGACTACGGCGGAACCCAGAGCCTGGCGAATGCCACAATAAGCGTGGATGGCTACACGGTGGTGCTGCCTGCAGCCGCGGTATCACTGATTGGCTCAGACGAACTGTACGTGAATGTCCTTGTCCAGTGATGTAGGGGGCCGGGGTTTCCTGCTGGTGGTGGGTGTGCTTGCCATCTTTTCCGGTACCGCCGGGGCCCAGAGCACGGCGGACGAGCTGATCTCCCGCGCGCTGGCAAACAACCCCGCGCACCGCTCTGTTGTGGCCGGGGTTGCGCGCTCAGAGGCTGACCTGCAGGCGGCGGAAGCAGAACGCCTTCCTACGGTGATTCTCAGCGGTGGAGCCTCCTTGCTCCTCAATCCGGCGGATCCGGTGTCCCTGAGCTCCGCGCAAGTGGCGGAACTCACCGGTCTTCCGGTCACGGGGGATCAACCGATTGTCCTCTTTGCGGGCCAGGAGGATGACCAGTATCAGGTGGGCGTCAGCGTGGATCAGGT
The DNA here is from genome assembly GCA_964591085.1 of uncultured Spirochaetaceae bacterium. Lineage (GTDB taxonomy): Bacteria > Spirochaetota > Spirochaetia > DSM-27196 > CAZPXH01 > CAZPXH01. The sequence continues at coordinate 9,711 of CAZPXH010000027.1, forward strand.
GATCTACGCCGGTGGCAAGGTCCGGACCGGGATGGAGCTGGCAAGCCTTGGCTTCAGCGCCGCAGGGCTTGCGGTCCAGCAGAGCCAGGTGACAATCAGCGCAGAAGCGCTTGGGTCCCTCTACGCGCTCCGCCACCTGGACCGGATCAACGCCCTTGTTGCAGAGCAGCAGGAGATTGCCGCCCGGATTGTCGTGCTTGCAGAGGATGGATTCCGCAACGGCCTGCTGGTGGAGGACGAGCTTCTGGCCGCTCGCGTGTCTGCCGGTGCGGTCCGGCTGGGCGGCGCGGAGGTCAGTGCCCAGATCAACCAGAACCTCACCGCGCTCTCCGCTGCGGTAGCCATGCAGTTCAGCAGTACCGCCCAGTTGGTAGAGGCGATTGCCGGGCTCCCCCAGCTTGAGTTGCGGGAGCTGCAGGACCTGGAGGCCCTGGTGGCGGAGGCCCTGGACCAGAGCGTTGAGCTTACCCTCCTTGCGGCGCAGGAGCGGGCAGCTATCCTCCAGCAGCGGCTGGAAGAACAGTCCCAGACCTGGGTTCCGGATCTTGTGCTCCGGCTGGAGGCAACCTACGGGGGGCCGCGCATTCCGCTGATCCAGCGGGACTGGTTTGGGCAGGACTCCGTCGGCGGATCCCTGACCATTGGCGTACAGACCACTGCCTTTGACGGAGGCAGGCTCAGTGCAAGCTTGGAGGGTTCAGCGGCTGACCGGGAGCGCGCGGGATTTGACCTGGCGGATGCCCGGCTGGAGGTAGAACGGTCTCTGCGGAACATCTATGACGCCCTGCTCCTGGGGCAGCTGAGCATTGAGCAGGCCAGGCTGGAAGAACAGTCCGCGCGGCTCACCACGGCTCGCCGGCGACGGGAATGGCAGGCGGGGAGCATCACGGAGCTGGATTACCTGGAAACGGAACTTGAGTACCAGCAGGCCAGGATCACCACGGAAAACACCCTGCTCACCTACCAGATTGATTATCTGACCTTGATCAGCATTGCAGGCAGAAACCCCAGAAGCATTCTTGGCACTGATGCCGGAGGACAACCAGAATGAAGCACTCACGTATCCGGCGCTGTTCCAGCGCCGCAGTCATCCTGTTTCTGGTGCAGGCAGCCGCAGCCGCGGATACGCGCTGGGATGCTGCCACCGCTGCCTTTGACCTGGGGATGCAGTTTGTTCCGGGGACCACCGTAACCTCCGTGGTCCAGCGCAACGGGTCTGGGGATGTGATTGATGACGCCACCTTCACCATCTCCCGTCGGGCCACGGCAGACGGGCGAATCGTGGAAACAGAGACCGGTAGACAGCCACAAGGCGGGGCAGACGCGGAGCCCACCTTCGGGGGGAACGCCTGGATTGATCAGGCCACGGGAACCTTCCTGCGGTTTTCCGGAACCGTTGGGCGCGGTGCCGGGCTCCTTTCCGGTGCGGAGATGGAGATCAACCTGCGCCCGGATCCGGCAATGAACGTGGTGGAGAACTCAGAGATCAACGCAGAGGCAACGATCCTCTTTGTCCGCCGGCTGGCTCGCATCGAACGGACAAACACGCACTTCTTCCCCTTGCCCTGAGCGCCTATCCCCTGCAGCCGAGGATTCCGGCGCAGTCCCCGGGGAGCGGCAAGGCGAATGAGACCGGCGGGATTGACCTCAACCCCGGAAACCTCCGGGTCACCTTTCGCCCGGCCACTGACTTTGTGCGGGAGCTGCGCGCAAGCGCCCGCCTGACGGAGGACAGCCGCCGCTACACCCGCGCTCCCTTTGTCTACGGCCAGTGCTCCGCCCGGCAGGTGACCTTTGTGTCGCCGGACCTCCCGGACGGCGAGTACCGAATCAGCATCCTCACCCGCGTGTCAGATGAGGTGGCAGAAGGCTTCCTTGCGGGAAGCGTCACCGTTGACCGCAACCACGTCCCAGGCGAGGCAGCGCCGGAAGCGGAGGCTCCGCCGGAACCCGCAGGCCCCTGAGCCCAAGTCCCGGGGGGCCGGTACAGCCCGGCTTCCAGGGAAATCACAACCCGGCCCGGTTTGTCCTGCGTTGGCCGCCAGCAGGCAGACCGGGCCTTTTTGTTGGCGGGGCAGGCCTCAATACTCGTTTCAGGGTGCGAGCTCAATACTAGTATCAGGGCTGAAACTCAATACTGAAAACACGTGAAATCAGTATTGAGGACGCGGTGGGGGCGGGCGGGCTGGAATTGTTGCTGCCACCGGCTCGGGGGCTGTAGGATTCAACCAGACATCGCCAGCACTTGGAGGGGCTGTTGACTACTACCGCAATGCTCGGTCACGGAATCTTTGCCATTCCAGAAGCAGCGCGCCTGCTCGGTGTCCCCGGCGCAAGCATACGCCGCTGGCTATTTGGAGCTCGCCAGGACACCCAACGCCAGCCCGTGCTGGTACCGGATTACGACCCAATTGACCACCAGTACGCCCTGAGCTTTCTGGATCTTGTACAACTCAGGTTTGTGGCCGAGTTTCGGCACCTGGGCATAGGCCTCAGGGAGATCAGGACCGCCGCGGAGCGCGCCAGTGAGCTACTGAACACGCAGCATCCGTTTGCAACAAAACGGTTCCTCACCGATGGTCGGCATATCATTGCGCAGATAGCCGACCCGGACCGCAGTCCCAGTCTTCTGACACTCTCAAAATACCAGTTTGAGTTGGAAGCGCTGGTCCGCCCGCTCCTCCGGCGAGAGATTGACTTTGGCGACATGGACTATGCCGAGCGCTGGTGGCCGGCAGGCCGGGACACCGGTGTGGTAGTTGATCCAACACGGAACCGCGGAACCCCCACGCTTGACGCCACCGGGGTCCCCACCGCTGTGCTTGCGACAGCCGCGGACAACGGGCAAGCGGTCCCAAGTATTGCGGCCTGGTACGAGATACCACAGTCACAGGTGGAGGCAGCCCTCCGCTTTGAACGCTCCTTTGCGGCATGAAGGTTATGCTGGACCACAACATGTCTCCGCGCATTGCGCGCGCGATTCATGAATTGGTCCAGGCCGCCGGCGATCAGTGCATTGCCCTACGCGCTAGGTTTCCGCAAGACACACCGGACACTGAATGGATTGCTGACCTCAGCCAAGAGGGTGGTTGGACGGTGTTCACCCTTGATAGCAAGATCAGCCGCCGACCTCACGAAAAGCGCGCACTCCAAGAGTCCCGCGTTTGCGTTGTGTTCCTCGCGGCCGGCTTTGCAAAGAAGGATCCTATTGAGCAAGCATGGCGCATCCTGAAAGCGTGGCCTGCCGTCCGTGACCAGGTAGAGGCCACTTCTCCGCCCGCCACGTTCCGACTAACGGCGAATGGCAAGCTGGAACGTTAGGAACGGCGGTGACAGCGGGAGGCAAACGCCCTGGCGGCCGCCGCCTCGCTGTTCCCCCGCGCGCCGCCAAAAGCTCCCTTCACCCCGCTACAGCGTACCCCGCTTGGAGGAGCTGCTCTGCGAGTTGCTCAATGTCAGTGGGCCAGTAGTGGCGGGGGCGGGGTTTGGGGACCCGGGGGTTGGTGGGGTCCGGGCGGCAGGAGCGGATGACGGAGATCCAGCGGGAGGGGATGGCGGAGCTTCCGTGGGCTGCGCCCAGGAGGGCGCCGCAGATGGCGGCGCGGATGCAGCCGCATCCAGCACTTTTCGAATGCTCCGTTCAACGCGGTTCTCCGTTGCCCATGAGACAGCGCTTCCGTAGATCTCCTCTGGCGAGCCGCCGTCCCGGATGGCAGTGACCACCGCCACCGCAAAGACCCGGTTTGCATCACCGCAGACTGCGTGGGGGTGGGTGATGGCGGCGTCTGTTGCAGCAAGGCTGGCCGCGCGCTCTGCGCCCAGACCCGTGGCAAAGACCGCAAGCGGGCTGATCCGCATGAGGGCGCCGTTGGCCTGGCTGTCCCAGATAGGGGATCCGCGCAGGCCGCTTGAGGTGGTAGCGCCAATATCGAATGGATCTGACTCCATCCAGCTGACGTAGGCTTCCCGCACCGCATCCGCGTGGAAGTCACCGTGCCGGAGAATGGAGCGTGCCAGCGCCAGGGCCATCTCCGTGTCATCCGTGGGCTGCTCTGCAATGTTGTTGTAGGTGCCCCCGTCTGCAAGCTCCCGCACACCGCCCGGGTAGTCCCGCAGAATCCCCTGGGCCGAGCGGAACTCAACCAGGCTCCCAAGCGAATCCCCAATCACCTGCCCCAGCAGGCACCCACGGGCCCGATCCTGCTGCTCCGGGGTCACTGTGGTGCTGCCGGGTTGTGTTGGGTTGGGCGTGGGTTCTGGGTTCATGGGGCGTCTCCGTGGCAAAGATCGATGCGCGAACACGGTAGGGCTGGACTGTGCTGAGCCCGCTCAGTTCATCTGTGCACATGATACGGCATTGGTTCCAGATAGCGCGGCACGGGTGTTGGGCCAGATTCCCGGAAAGTCAACAAGTTGACTGTGAGTCCCGGCGGTCCAATTATGGCTCGCGTTGGCTACTACGACCTCCTTCGGCGCGTGTCGGCGTGACCTGGGAGAGTCAATTCACTCGTGGCTCCAGAACGGCGAGGTGCGGAGCGGAGCCCCCGCCCCGCCAGGCCCTGGCGCGGACTTCTGGTTGCACGAGGGTAGCCTGTCCTGGTGAGGAGGAGTCAATGCAGTATCCATTTGACAAGACTGCGTCGCTTGAGGAGCTGATCCCCGAAGACATCCGCAGTCTCACAGCCGATCGCAGGGTGACTGAGGCAGGTTTCGGAGCGGGCCCGGGATTTGTGGCGGTCAAGCGATGGACCTACGATCCACCGGTGACGATCAGCGAGGCTCTCACAGACCTGGAGAAGTATCGTCAACTCATGCGTCGCTGTCATGTAGAGTTCACAGACACATCCAAGCTGTTCTGGGAGCGCTATCAGTTCCTGGCCTACAAGCGGCCGGAAGAACCGGCACGGAGTCTCCCGCCCGCACCGCTGGGAGAGGGCATTCTCCGGAAGACCTACGCCTTTGAAGACTTTGAGAACTGGGATGATACGTTGTTCGAGTGCATCATGGATTTTGCGAAGACGAAAGGAGTACACCCGAACATCATGTCGGCCTCCATGGAGGTGTACGACCAAATAGACGACGTGGCCAAGCACCATCGTGACAACGTAGTTGACGCGGAAGGAAACGGTATTCCCGGGGATGTGGAGTTCACTCTGTCTTCTTTTTCGTGCGAGGAGGCGACAGTAGAGTTCACTACGAATGAGGTCACTCAATCGCCGCGTTTCATCCTCATTTTTGATGAGGATCCCGATTTTGACGGGGAGCCGATAGTCTCAAAGAGTCAAACAGTCAACATGGTCCGCTACAGGATTGCCTAGGAATTGCAATCGATTGAGCCACCGGCACCAGCAGTGGAGAAACCGCACATGCCCATCTACGACGAATACATTCGTCAACGCAGGGCAGTAACCTCCTGTTTGGGGGTGGGGACGCCTTCTTGGACTACATCGGGAGGTAGTGCACGGAGTTCTACGAAGATCGAATAAGGGCAGTTCCGCTCATCAAAGCGCACGGCAACGCATTGATTCCACAGACTGCGGCACCGGTGTTGAACCAGATTTCCCCAGAAGCAACAAGCTGGCGGGTAGTGCTCGCGAGCGAGTTATGGGCCGCGCTGGCCGGTCTGG
>CAZPXH010000028.1:0-15301 GCA_964591085.1 uncultured Spirochaetaceae bacterium
GCGCCTACCCCTGGTGACCCCGCTGCGCTTACCCGGCGGGCTATGAGCCCGGCGCTTCCGTTGTAGGTGATGCCGCGGAGCGCAGGCCCCCAGGCGCGTGCGGGGTCAGTTTGTGCAAGGTCAATCACGCTCAGACTCCCAGCCGGTATTGCCGGACCCGCTCCCCGGCGCTCTGCACCGTGGTGGGGCTGTGGCCAGAAAGGGGAAGTACCTGCTCGTGAATGGCATCAATGATCCATTCCTTCTGGGGGAAGAATCCGCTCTCAAGCTCGTAGGCCGGGGTGATCCAGTTGCGGGATCCCACCACCACCGGGGGACCATCCAGGTCGTCAAACGCCCGGCCGAGGACACCGGCTGATATGCTGTGCAGCACGCTCCCCCGCTCCACCGCGTCAGATGCCAGGACCAGACGTCCGGTCTTCTGCACGGAGGAAATGATGGGATCCAGATTCAACGGGTTGATGAAGCGCGCGTCAATGACCTCTGCGGAGATGTCCCAACGCTCCTGCAACTCAACCGCCGCTTCCAGCGCGCGGTAGAGCGTGGCGCCGATGGTGACAATGGTGAGGTCTGTACCCTGCCGCTTGATGTCCGGCTCGCCCTCCGGCACCTCGTAGTAGCCTTCCGGAACACCGCCTTCGTGGAAGTACTCGCCGATGTCGTACAGCCGCTGGCTCTCAAAGAAGACCACGGGGTCCGTGCCGCGGAGCGCCAGGTTGAGCATTCCCTTGGCGTCATACGGGGTTGCCGGGAAGTAGACCTTCAGCCCCGGTATATGCGCGGTCAGGCTGCTCCAGTCCTGCGAGTGCTGGGCGCCATACTTGCTACCGACCGAGACGCGAACCACCAGGGGCATGGTCAGCACGCCCGCGCTCATCGCCTGCCACTTGGCCATCTGGTTGAAGATCTCGTCACCGGCGCGGCCCATGAAGTCGTTGTACATCAGCTCCACAACCACGCGGCCGCCCGCCAGCGCGTAGCCAACCCCGCTTCCAACAATCGCTCCTTCGGAGATGGAGGAGTTGAACAGCCGGTGGTACGGCAGGGCCTCGGTCAGGCCCCGGTAGACCGCAAAGGCGCCGCCCCAGTCCCGGTTCTCCTCTCCATAGGCAACCATGGTCGGGTCCCGGTAGAAGCGGTGGATCATTGCCTCAAAGAGCCCGTCCCGGAGTGCGTAGACCTTCAGTTTGGACAGGGGCTTTCCGTCCGGGTCCAGGCCAAAGCGCGCCTTCTTCTGAAGCTGCTGCACCCGGGGATTCTCCTCCTCCGGGATCAGGACCTCCGGCTCACCGTCCGCCATTGCCTCCACGGAGCACGCGCTGAACATGTATTGCTCAATCTCTGCGGGCTGCATTCGCGGGCTCACCGAGTCATCAATTGCAAGACGGAGTACCCCGCTGAGCGTTTCCGTGATGCTGGCGTCATAGCCGTCCAGCGTTGCTGCATCCGCCAGCTTGTTGCTGATGAGGTAGTCCCGATAGGACTGGATAGCGTCCGCTTCCTTCCAGGCCTCAATCTCATCCTTGGTCCGGTAGCTGGAGGCATCAGACGGCGAGTGTCCGCTCACGCGGTACGTGATGGTGTCCAGCAGCACCGGCCCGCGGCCCTCGGTCAGGATTGCTTTCTTGCGGGCAACGGCATCGGCCACCGCAAGCGGGTTGTAGCCGTCCACCCGCTCGGCGTGCATGGAATCCTTGTTGACCCCAGCGCCAATCCGCGCAAGCACGTTGAAGCCCATGGTTTCTCCCATGGTCTGTCCGCCCATCCCGTAGAAGTTGTTGAAAAAGTTGAAGAGGACCGGAGGCGCACCACCGATGCTCTTGTCCCAGAGGCTCTGGTACTGGTCCATGGACCCAAGCATCATCGCCTCCCAGACGGGGCCGCAGCCCGCGCTGGCATCCCCAATGTTGGCAATCACAATCCCGGGGCGGCGGTTGATCCGCTTGAACAGCGCTGCTCCCAATGCAATGTCCGCGCTGCCGCCAACAATGGCGTTGTTGGGCATGCTGCCAAAGGGTGCAAAGAAGGCGTGCATGGACCCGCCAAGACCCCGGGTGAAACCGGTGCGCCGGGCAAAGATCTCCGCGAGCGTTCCGTAAAGCACAAATCGCTCTGCCCGCTGCCGGCTGGACTCCGCCGGGCCCATCTTCTCAACTACCGCAAGCACCTCTCCACCCAGGTAGTCCGCCATGATGGACTCCAGGGTCTGTTCATCCAGGCTCGTGAGCGCGGCGTAGCACTTGGCAATGATCTCCCCGTGGCTGCGGTGGCTGCCAAAAACGTAGTCTTCCGGAGCCAGCGCCATAGCCTGTCCAACGGCAGCGCTCTCCTGTCCAATGGAAAGGTGGGCCGGTCCCGGATGAGCATATTCGATGTCGTTCCAGGAGCCGTTCATCTTGATGCTGTTCAGCATCTCCTCAAAGCGGCGGATGGTGAGCATGTCGTAGTAGGCCCGCAGCATTCGCTCGCTTCCCCAGCGCTTCTTCTCTGCCTTGATATCGGGCGAATAGGCGTTGATGGGGATGGGCGCGATGCTGAGGGAGCCCGCGCTCCGGACTGTCTTTGGGTCTATGACCTGTGCCTTGGGCATTCGTGTTCTCCTTGATTCCTGTTCTTCTGCCTAGCCGGCCAGCAACACGTCAAAGGACGCAAGCGCCTGCGAAAGCCGCCGCAGGAAGTGAGCGCCGGGGGCGCCGTCCAGTGCCTGGTGGTTGATGGTCAGTGAAAGGCTGATGTGCGGGATGTGGGCCACCCCACCCGGTGCAGCGGGATCTGCCACCGCCTTGAGCGCTATCGCGCCAACACCGAGGATGGCTACCTGCGGCGGGTTGAGCACCGGGGTAAAGGCCTCAATTCCCAGGGCGCCCAGGTTGGTGACAGTGAAGCTTGCCGGTGCTAGATCCGCGGGCCCGGCCTGCCCGCCCCGCGCCCGTCCGCCCAGGACACGGGCCTCGGCGGCGATGTCTGCAAGGCTGCGCAGGTGGGCGTTGGGGATGGTGGGAACCAGCAGGCCGCGGTCCGTATCCACCGCAAAGCCCAGGTCCACGCCGTCAAAGGTGCGGATTGTGTCCCCGGTGAAGTGCGCGTTTACCGCCGGGAACTCGGTGATGACCCGGGCGGTGGCGTAGAGGATCATGTCATTGATGGAGATTGGCCCCACCTCACCCCCGGCCTCTGCTTCCTTCAGTCGCGCGCGGTAGGCCTGCAAGGCTCGGGCATCCGCCCAGGAGGTAAGCGTGAGCTGAGCGGTTTCCTGGAGGGAGGAAAGCATCCTTCGGGCAATCGTTGCGCGGATTCCACGCACCGGCTCTTCAACAAAGCGGGTGGTTGCCGGCGCAAGCGATGCTGCAGCCGCTCCCGTGGTCTGTGCCGCGGCACCCGGCGCGGTAGCCGGAGCTGCAGCCGGTGCTCCACTGCGCGTGGATGCCGCCGCTGCAAGGGGTGCGCCGGTCTTCCCGGAGGAGGACGCCGCTTCCACGTCCCGGACCAGCACCCTTCCCCCCGGCCCGCTTCCGGAAAGCTGGCTTGGATCTATTCCCAATTCCCGGGCCCTGCCGCGGGCGCGCGGACTCACCCGAACCTTGCCGTAGGCACTGCGCTCACCCGTGTGTACGCTGGGAGCGCCAGGGGCGGCCGCAGTGGCGGAGGCCGGAGGCGCGGAGGCCGGAGCCTCGGTACCAACCTGGTCTGGGGTCCCGGCTGCCTGCGGTGTGCCGGATGTACTGGCGGCCACCAGATCGTCCGGAACCGCCTCTCCGGGCTTGCCGACCACCAGGATCGGTGTCATGACGGCGACTTCCTCGCCTTCATCGGCAAGGACCGCAAGGACGGTGCCATCGGCGGTGGCCTCCACGTCCATGGTGGTCTTGTCGGTCTCCACCTCGCAGATCACGTCGCCGGTGGCCACGCTGTCACCGGGCTTCACTCGCCAGGTGTTCAGCACAACCTCCTCAACCGAGTTGCCCTGCTGGGGCATCACTATCACTTCGGCCATCAGTCCTCCTGGGGTTTGCCGCCGGGTCTGGGTGTCCTGTCTGTGGGCTCCTGCCTGCGGCCGGCAAGGATGACCTCCACGCCAAGCTTCTCAATGGCGCGGGTGGCATCCGGGGAGAGCCCTGCATCCGTAATGATTGTGTCTATGTCTGCAAGGCCAAGGACGCGAACAAAGCCGCGGCGCTCAAACTTGCTGCTGTCCGCAAGGAGCACTGCACGGTCTGACTGCGCCACCATGTGGCGGACTACCTCGGCTCCCTCCACCAGGTGGGTGGACAGCCCGTTGGCCGCGGAGAAGCCGTCAGTCCCTACAAAGGCAACGGCCACGCGGAACATGGAAATCTGGGACAGCGCGATTGGTCCAACCACGCTCTCATTTGCCGGCCGGAACTCCCCGCCAACAATGGTCACCCGCAGGCCCGGGTTGCCGCGGGCGTGCGCCAGGGCCAGCACGTTGTTTGTGACCACGCTCACGTCCCGCCTGCCCAGCAGAAACCGAGCGACCATTGCCGTGGTTGTACCGGCCTCAATCATCACGGAGTCCCCGTCATTGACCAGGGCCGCTGCCGCCTGAGCAATCGCTCGTTTGGCCTCCGGGAAGCTCTGTTCCCGCTCCACAATCTCCGGATGGATGGTGGGCACCGCGCCCCCGCGGATGCGGTAGATATAGCCCTTCTCCGCGAGGTCATTGAGGTAGCCCCGCATGGAGACGGCGGACACGGAGAAGCGCGCTGCCAGATCCGTCACCGAGATGTCCGGATCCTGCACAATGGCAATGAGAATCTGCTCTTCGCGGTCATTCAGGTGTGGAAGCATGGTTCAGCTCGCACAAATCGTAGCCGATTAACAAACCGAACGCAAGTGTTTGGAAAATGAAACGAAGGACAATCGATGCTGTTACGGCAGTCCGCCTGGCTCCCGAAGTGCCGAAACCGCGCTCAGGTCGGCGTGAGCGCTCTGAGATCAGCGATTACCCGGTCTGGACTGGCAATGATGGTATCGCGAGGGCCGGGGTAGCTCCCGGGATGCAGGAGGGGAGCAACCACGTACTTGCGGGTTGCAGAGATATCCTCTGCCGCGTCGTGAAATCCGCGGCCAACCCTGGGAGCGGTGGAGGCTTTGGCTTCCACGGCAATTCGCTGGTCTGAGCGCTCAAGTATCAGGTCAAGCTCTGCGCCGCCACCTGTGCGGTAGAAGGACGGTGTCCACCCCGGAAGGGCAGAGCACATCTGTTCCACGGCAAAGGATTCCCAGGATGCCCCGACGGAAATGTTCCCAACAAGTTGGGGAGTGGAAGTGATTCCCAGAAGTGAGTGCAGGAGCCCGGAGTCCCGCACATACACCTTGGGAGACTTCACCAGGCGCTTCTTCACGTTTGCAAAGTACGGCCGGAGCACCCGGACCATGAAGGTGGCCTCAAGGATGCCTATGTACCTGCTGATGGACTGCGGGGATACGCCAACCGGGTCTGCCAGCTTTGACCGGTTCAGGATGGAACCGGAGCCAGAGGCAAGCATTTGCCACAGGCGCCTGACAGCTGGAGTAGACAGGTCAATACCCATTGCCGGGAGGTCCCCCTCCAGAAAGGTCCGAACAAACTGCTGGCACCAGATTGCAGACTGCTCCTCTGTGGCAGCAAGGTAGCTTCGCGGGAAGCCTCCCCGCATCCAGATGGTCTGCAGGTCCGCAGCTCCAACCTCCGTGAGCGTCAGCGGGGACAGATCTACAAATGCAATTCTGCCTGCCAGCGTTTCCGTTGACTGTCGCAGCAGGCTTGGGCTTGCCGATCCAAGAATCAGAAACCGCCCCGGGCGGGGATCTTCATCAACCAGCGCGCGAATCACGGGGAATAGATCGGGTGTGCGCTGAATCTCATCCAGGCAAACCAGTTGATTCATGTTGGCGCGGAGGAACAGCTCGGGCTCAGTGAGCTTGGCCAGATCTGACGGGAGCTCTAGGTCCAGTAGCACTGACTGCGGATACTCGCTGAGTACCGTTCGCGCAAGCGTGGACTTCCCACACTGCCGCGGGCCCAGGATGGCTACAACCGGGAACTGGCGGAGGCGATCCGTGACCGTCTCCCGCGCCTCCCGCTCAATGAACCGATGCACGCTTCAGTATATTTCCTTGCAAATCAGCGCTCAAGTGGCTGAATTGCAAGGATAATTTTCCACCGGGGCGGCAGTCGCTCAGCTCAGGGCCTTGACCGCAGCTCGTTCCACCTCAAGCGCCGCTCGGTAGCGCTCCAGGTACGTGGCGTAGCCGGCAATGTCCTCCGGGTCGGGGTCCACGGTGCTGCTGCTTGCGCTGGCAAAGACCCGGTCCAGATAGTCGGCAAGGCTCTCACCGTCGGCTCGGTAGACCATGTAGGCAGCCAGCAGCGCCATTCCCCAGGCACCGCCTTCTCCAGCGGTCTCAAGCACCGTGCACCGCGCGCCGGTTGCCGCGGCCATCACACGCTGGCCCACGTCCCCCGTCTTGAAGAAGCCCCCGTGACCGGTGATCGCCTCTATTATTATGCCTTCGCGTTCGGTGAGGATGTCCAGGCCCAGGCGCATGGCCGCAATTGCAGAGAACAGGTGTGCACGGACAAAGTTGGCCAGGCTGAAGCGGGCACCCGGCGCGCGCAGGACCATCGGTCTTCCCTCGCTGAACCCGGTAACGTGCTCCCCGGAAACGTAGGGTACGGTCACCATGCCCCCGGCATCGGGATCTCCCTCCAGCCCCAGGGGAAGGAGGTGCGCAAACACGTCACCCATCTCCGCCTTGGCGCCAAGGGCGGCGGCAGCCTCACCCAGAATCCCCATCCAGGCATCCAGATCAGAGGTGCAGTTGTTGGAGTGCGCCATGGCAACGGGGTCACCGTCGGGCGTGAGCACCAGGTCAATCTCCGGGTGTACCCGGGAGAGCGGGTGGTCCAGCACAATCATGGCAAACACGGAGGTTCCGGCAGACACATTCCCGGTCCGCGGCCGGATGCTGTTGGTGGCAATCATCCCGGTTCCGGCATCACCCTCCGGTGCAACAAAGGGAATCCCCGCCCGGAGCGTTCCGGAGGGATCCAGGAGCGCGGCACCCTCTGAGCTGAGGGACCCGGCGGGCTCGCCGGGACGAATAATGGACGGAAGGATGTCCAGCAGTTTACAGGGCAGACCCTGGTCTGCAAGGTGGCGGTCAAAGGCGCCCGCAAACTCCGTGTTGAAGCCCCCGGTCTGTGCATCCACGGGAAACATTCCGGACGCCTCGTTGAGCCCTATGGCAAAGGTACCGGTGAGGCGGTAGTGAACCCAGGATGCAAGCGTGGCAAGCCTGCGGATCTGCGGGACGTGGTCCTCCGCTCCCCGGATTGCACGGAGCAGATGCGCAATGGTCCAGCGCTGGGGGATGGGATACCCGAACAGCTCGGTGAGCGCCTCTGACTCGGCTTCCGTGATGTTGTTCCGCCAGGTCCGGAACTCGGATAGCACCTTCCCGTCCGCATCAGCCGGGAGGTAGCCGTGCATCATCCCGCTGATCCCAATGGCGGAGAGGCCGCTGAGATCCCGGCCGTAGCGTTGCTTCACATCGGCGCGCAGCTCCGTGATGCAGCCGGCAATTCCGTTCCAGACCTCTTCCATGGGGTAGGTCCAGATTCCGTTGATATGCTGGTTCTCCCAGGCGTGGCCTCCGGCAGCCAGGGGCTGCCCGTCTCCGGAGACCAGGGTAGCCTTGATCCGGGTAGAACCCAGCTCCAGCCCAAGCACGGCCTGGCCGCGCTCAATGAGATCCGCGTGTTTCTGATCGCTCATGATTGCTGCAGCGTAGCATGGCTTCTGGGCTACCGGTGCCCCAGGCTTGAGCGCTGGAAAAACCTGGTCCTATACTTGGCCATGGTTTTCCACTCCGGAGAAGCGCTCATCGATTTTGTCCCCTCCACGGATGCGAAAGGACACACGCAGTTCCGGCCCGTGGTTGGCGGATCCCCGCTAAACACCGCCGTTGCCACCGCCAGGCTTGGTTGCCCCGCCGCCTTCCTGGGTACGGTGAGCCGGGATCTGTTTGGTGACCGCATCATGGCCCACCTGCAGGACAACGGGGTGAACACCGATAGCATCAGGCGATCGGATCGGCCCAGCACCCTTGCCTTTGTGGAGCGGCAGGAAGACGGGTCCGCCCGCTATGCCTTCTTTGCGGATGGTGCCGCGGACCGGGACCTGCGGCCAGAGGATGCCGTCCTTCCCCCGGAGGCGGAGGCCTTCCAGATCGGCTCCATTTCCCTGCTGGGCGCTCCCTCCGGTGAGAGCATTGTCTCCCTTGCCGAACGGGTGAGCGCAAGCGTGGTGGTGTCCCTGGACCCAAACATCCGCCCGGGCCTGATCACGGATGAATCCGGATACCGCGCGCTGCTTCGCCGGGCCATTGGCGCGGCAACAATCGTGAAGATCAGTGATGAGGATCTGGAATGGCTTGGGCAGTCAGCTGACGAGGCGGGCCTTGCCGCGCTGCTCTCCCAGGGTCCGGCCCTTGTCATCATGACCAGGGGCTCCCATGGCGCAATGGCAATCACCGCGGTTAGCAGTGCGGAAGTACCCGCACCAAGCGTCCAGGTAGCGGACACAATTGGTGCTGGCGATTCCTTCCACGGTGCGGTGCTCGCGTGGCTCCGCTCTCACGGGAGCCTGTCCCGGAGCGCAATCGGCGCACTCGGCAAGACTGACCTGGAGCAGATGCTGAGCTGTGCGGCCCAGGTTGCGGCCTTTACCTGCTCCCGCCCCGGCAATGACCCGCCGCGCCGGGAAGAGTTGGGCGCGGGGGTCTGTCAGGGGCTGTAGCGGAGCGGTCTACTCGGCGCCGTTCATGGCTCGGCCAAATTTCAAATCCAACTTGAAATTTGGCCGGTTCGGGCGCAGGCTTGGCACATGATTGAGCGAATCATCGCGCCGGTACTCCTGCGCGCTGCTCAGGGTTTTCCCGTGGTCACCCTGCTTGGGCCTCGGCAGTCAGGGAAGACCACCCTGGTCCGCTCGGTCTTCCCCGATCATGGCTATCTCAACATGGAGGAACCGGAGACACGGGCGCTGTTCAGAGAGGACCCGCGCGGCCTGCTCCGGCGGGGCACGGAACGCCTGATTGTGGATGAGGTCCAGCGGGAACCGGAGGTGTTGTCCTGGATCCAGACATTCGCAGATCAGGCGCAGGAGCCGGGGCAGTTCGTGATAACCGGCAGCAACCAGCCGGCACTCGGCGCGCCCGTCTCCCAATCGCTTGCCGGACGCACCAGTGTTCATTACCTCCTGCCGCTCTCCTGTGAGGAGCTCGCCGCGGAAGGCATGCTGTCTGACAGAGACGAGCAGCTGTTCCGCGGCTTCCTGCCCAGGCTGTACACCGCAGACATTGCAGCACCGGACCTCTACGGCGCCTACCTCGCCACCTACGTTGAGCGAGATGTCCGGCGCCTGATCAATGTGAGAGACCTCTCCCGCTTTGAGTCCTTCCTTCGCCTGCTTGCGGGGAGAGTTGGTCAGCTGGTGAATCTTTCCTCGCTTGCCGGGGAGCTTGGGGTCACATCAACCACCCTGGCCGGCTGGGTTTCCGCACTGGAGGCATCCTTTGTTGTCTTCCGGCTTCCGCCCTACCACGCAAACCTTGGCAAGCGGGTGGTGAAGACGCCCAAGCTCTACTTCACCGAGCCTGGTCTGCTGGCGTGGCTCCTTCAGATTGAGGACCCCTCCCAGGTGTCCCGTGATCCGTTGTTGGGCAACCTGTTTGAGAACATGGTGGTGATTGAGGCAGCCAAGGCAGCGTACAACCGGGGGCTTGCGCCGCAGCTCTCGTTCTATCGGGACAAATCAGGCATGGAAGTGGACCTTGTCCGCGAACATCAGCGCAGGCCCCTGGCGATTGAGATCAAGGCCGGTGCAACCGTGATCCCGGAGATGATCCGGGGAGTGCGTGCCTTCCTGGAGCGCTCATCGGATGCACTTGGCGGAGCTCTCATCTACTCGGGAGAATCAAAGGCGCCGCTTGGTGACATCGCCATCCACAACTTTGCGGAAACCGCCGGTCTACTGTTTGGCCCCGGCAAAGGATAGGGTCCCACAGATCCCGATGCGTATCCCACGGTAGCTGATCGGCCAAGCTACATCCGGACTCCGTAGGAGCGCTCGGGCGTGACCGGGCGGAAGATGCTGAAGCGGCCGCGCACGGCATTGGACAGCTCGCCAACGCTGGTGTAGTCCACGGGGATCCAGGGCATGCTGCTGAGGTCCGGCCAGGTTTCATGCAGACTGAAGCCGCGGAAGCTTGCCGGCGCGCTGGTACTGGGAATGAGCGTTATGGCGTGATAGCCGGAGGCGCTTTCCACCGTGGCCTTGTAGCTGGGGATTCCCCACCATCGCAGGACCCATGAGGTCATCAGGACCCAGTCCTCGCAGTCCCCGCCCCCGGCGTCCAGGAACTGATCCGGCCGCAGGGCAATGTCATTGTTCAGGTAATCATAGGTCCGGAAGAGCCATCGCTGGAAACTCTGGAGTTCTGCCCAGGAGAGCACCCCGTCTCTGTTGTCATCCGCGTCCTCCGCCATCGATATCATTCGCGTGTCCAACAGGCCGGCGTGCTCCAGAACGTACTTCTGGCGATCTGCGCGGCTTGCGCTTGCCGGCAACTCCGAGCGCGCAACGGGATTCTGCCAGGCTCGGTCCGGCTGGGGCTGAACCACGCGGGGGCGAACCACCGGCGTTGGGGTGGGCACCGGAGCCGGTGGGGGCGGCGTTGGTCGCGGCGTTGGTCGCGGCGTTGGCCGCGGTGCAGGACTGGGGGGAGAGGGGGGTAAAAGCCGCCAGTCAAAGCGGGCGGGGGTCGTCAGCCCAATGCCGGAGACCAGGGCATCAACGGAGTCAAGTATTCCATCCATAGCCATTCCCATGATCTCCGCCTCACCCAGGAGGTGAAACACGCTCCGTTGCGTTGCCGGGCGCAGGTAGAAGGTGACAGAAAACACCACCAGGGCAAGGGCCATGCGCTTGCGCCGCCGCTTGCGCCTGATGCGGGCCTGCACGCGGGCGCGTTCCTCCCACCGTCGCCGCGCTTCCTGTCCTTCCGGGCTCTCCCGATAGGCCGCCTCCTGCATCTGCTTGTAGCGCAAGGGGTCCCGGCGGTAGATGTAGCGTGCAGAGTCCAGGTCCAGGCCCGGAGGAATCTCGCCCAGCAGCTCCCGCTCCAGCGCCTCCCGCTCGGCGTCACGGGAGTTCCGCCTTGGCGTCACGGGGGTTACGGGGCTTACGCGAGCTCCGGGAGTTGCGGGGGTTGCTGGCTCAGGCTTGCTCTCCCCTTCCTCGTACTCCTCCTCGTCTGCATCCAGCCACTCGTCATCGCCTGCGCGGGATAGCACGCGGCAGGACAGGATTCGGTCCAGACGGAAGGTCCGGGATTCCCGGCGGAGCTCACAGTAGGCGCGCAGATAGCCCGTGCCATGCGCCCAGTAGACGGACTCCACCTCCACCGTCCTGGTGGACAGCTCCCCGGAGGCGTTCCGGTAGCGGATGCGCGCGGAGTCTCCTTCTTCCAGCGCAGGCAGGCGCAGGCTCGTTGCTGTCACGCCTACTCGGAAAGCAGAAATCGTGCCGAGTGGGACGTCGGAGTATCCCGGCGGAATCGACAACATCGAGTGCCGCTGAGCAGCCCAAGCAGCTCCGTTGGAAGGCGCCCTGCTTACCGAGCAATGATCAGCACAGTTCCCCAGAGGCGGCTCTCAGGGATGGCTACTGCAACCGCCCATACTTTCGCTGCAAGTATGCGTGGTGCTCGATGTCCGTTCGTCGGCTAATCAATCGACGTCGAGTCTCGATTCGGCCAACGCAGAAGTCCATCCGATTCGGACTCATCACTTCAACCGCAAAGGAGCAAATGTGGTCGACGATTTCCTCCAGGTGTAGCACACCGGCTGGTCGGGGAGTCTTGAACTCGCCGTCGCCGGTAAACACAACTATGGGATGTATGTCCTCTGGCGACACGAAGTCCAGCAGCTCCCGAATAGCGCGAGCGTGCTTGGCGTTCTGATGGAGTGGATTCTGAAACCGATTCTTCACGCGAAAAATGACCTGAGTCCAGGACCGGCTTGCTTCATCTCCAAAGATCCAGCCTGAATAGTGCTTCGTCTCAATCACAAAGATGCCTGTTCGTGCGACCAGCACGTGGTCGATTTGTGTTGTTCCATCCTGATACGGAAGGGTTACGTCGTTGAACAAGTAGTATCCGGCGCCAGGGAAAGCCGACGAGAGTTCGCGCCGAACCGCGGACTCGCCCTGGTTCTGGAGTTCGCGTCGCCCCGCGGCATGAAGCCGCCAAGCAGCAAGACCGATGATGAACCCCAAGGTGCTGCCGAACGCAAAAGCGACTAAGGGATCCGAGAACAATTCAGGCATCGTTTACTCGTGCTTTGCCAGAAGTCACCCAGCGGCTCGAAACCTAGACCGCCAAATCGTGTGCGCTCGAGGCCTCAGCAGCCTGAGGATCCCCGCCGCAACCATCAACCCGCCCTCAACAGACTTCAGCCCGGCGTAGGCCGTCAGGATGAATACTCCCGCCAGGACGGCGCGGGTTCTGAGTGTCAGTTGTTTCATAGTGCCCCCTGTATGCCGGGTCCACAGGCCGAATGGCCGTTGCTGTTCCAGAATAGACCGGTTTCTCCAAGACATACAGCGAGACCCCCCCCGGCAAAGACTCGCCAAGGACCCCGCCCATTGCGGCGCAGCACCCACCGGGGCCATGCTTTGGCCATGAGCTGTTGCAGTCCCCAGCGAGAGTCATCAGACACGAACGGTGCGAACGCTCCGGCGGCGATCCATGACGCCAGCGTGCAGGGAAGCGGCTCGGAGCACGCGGTGCGGATTCGCAGCCGCCTGATCCCGCTTCCCGGTGGCAGCTTCCTGATGGGGACGGATTACCCCAAGGGCTTTCCGGCAGACGGCGAGGGCCCAATCCGGGAGGTCAGCCTCAGCCCCTTTGCCATTGATCCCTTCACTGTCTCCAACCAGGACTTTGCCCACTTTGTAGAGGAGACCGGCTACGTCACGGAGGCCGAGCGCTTCGGCTGGAGCTACGTCTTCCACCTGTTTGTCACCCGCCTTGCCCACAAGCGCAAAGAGGTGAAGGCCCTTCCCGGGCTGGAGTGGTGGGTGGGTGTGGAGCGCGCGTGCTGGAAGCGCCCGGAGGGCCGGGGCTCGGACACTCGAGGCCGGGCGAACCATCCCGTGGTCCACGTCAGCTGGAATGACGCGCAAGCCTTCTGCGCCTGGGCCGGCGTTCGCCTGCCAACAGAGGCAGAGTGGGAGTATGCCGCGCGCGGGGGGCTGGAGCAGAAGGTCTTCCCATGGGGGGACGAGCTGGAACCCGGCGGCCGCCACGTGATGAACGTGTGGCAGGGCCAGTTCCCCACGGCAAACCAGGAATCAGACGGCTACGCGGGTACCGCCCCGGTGAACGCCTTCTCCCCCAATGGCTACGGGCTGTACAACACCAGCGGAAACGTCTGGGAGTGGTGTGCGGACTACTTCAGCCCCACCTGGCACGCTGCCGAGAGCCCGGAAACTCGGATAGATCCCAAAGGTCCGCCCAGCGGCTCACAGCGGGTTACCCGCGGCGGGAGCTATCTCTGCCACCATTCCTACTGCAACCGCTACCGGGTTGCGGCGCGGAGCCAGAACACCCCGGACAGCAGCACCGAAAACACCGGCTTCCGCGTGGCAGCCCGCCGGGGGGCGTAAGAGAGAGGAAACGGTGGCGAGGATCGGTGGTTAGCTGGACCAGGCACCCAGACGCTCGGGCGGAAAGCTCCGGAGCATTCCGTCCTGCTGCATCATTGCCTCCACATCATCCAGCTCCAATGGCGCCTGCGCGGTGAAGTTCTCTATTCCGTTCTCCGTGATAACTACGGTGTCTTCCACCCGGTAGTAGCCGCGCACCTCAGGGATGATCAGTTGCGGATCCACCGACAGTACAATCCCGGGCTGCAGTTTCCGGCCCCGGTAATGCCCAACGTCGTGGACAGCCAGCCCCACGGGGTGGGACAGGTGATAGGGAAACTCCAGGGCGCGCCGCCCGGCGGACTCGTAGACGGGATCCACCCATGGCGTTGAGTCCACGACGGCCTTCATCCGCGCTGCTACTTCCAGCCTGATTGCCTCGTCGTCCTCACCGGGGCCGAGGAGAGACAGAAACTGCTTATGGTACTCCACCATGAAACCGTAGAGCTGTCTTTGAACGTCACTATAGCGACCGTTGACCGGGAACATCCGGCCGATGTCGCTAGTGTAGTAACGGTAGTCGGGAGCGCAGTCCAGAAGCACGAGGTCCCCGTCATTGAGGACCGCGTTATTGGCCTCGTAGTGACCGTACCAGGCGTTCTGTCCGCCAGCGATGATCGCGCGATAAGAGACATCCCGGGACCCGCTTACCAGGTAGGTGTAGCGCAGGATCGCGTCCAACTCGTACTCCATCACCCCAGGCCGGGTGGACTTCATAGCTTCATTGGCACCCACCGCGCAGATCCTGCCAGCTTCCCGAAGCAGGCCTATCTCGGCCCTGCTCTTCACAAGGCGCAGGGAATCCAGAGTTGGTGCCAGATCCCGCAGCTCGGCTGCAGGGCAGCGGGAGCGCAGGAGCGACACAAAGTGTCGCGCGCGGTCCGGCAGCCCATCCCAGGGATCGGCCGTGCGCTCCTGCTGGCTGCGCTGGAGTGTGTCCCAGCTCATCGCCGGTCCCTCACCCTGCCGCATCGGCGTATAGATCAGCGTAACCTTCTCGAGCGCTACGGCAAGCATTTCCGGACCCTCCACGGCGTCCACGCCAGACGCCAGGACGGCGTCCTCCGGCCTGGAGGCGGAGGCAATCGGTCCCTCGCGCTCTGCTCGTTCGGACGACTGGTACGGGAGATAGAGGGTGCTCCGCCCGTTTCTGCCGTCTAGCAGCAGGTACGCGTGAGGAACCTCCACTCCGGTGAGGTAGTAGAAGTCGTTGGTCTGCCGGAATCGGTCGTGGGAGCGGCCCCGAGGCCCGCCCTGGATAATGGCGATGGCGGACCCACCAATCTGCTCCAGAACCGCCTCTCTGCGGATCCGGTACTCCTCATTCGGGACACCAGGAACCGGCCTGCTCGCGTTACTGTCCACGGTTTCCTCCACTTCTACTCTACCCGAGCGTCTACGGGCGAATCGGTAAGGTCGAAAAAGATGGTTTTGGTTTCGGTGTACTGATCAAATGCGTGCAGCCCGTTGTCCCGCCCACCAAACCCGGACAGCTTGTATCCGCCAAATGGTGTGGAGATATCTCC
>CAZPXH010000029.1:0-12023 GCA_964591085.1 uncultured Spirochaetaceae bacterium
ACGATCACGACCATGAGGGCGAGGACCACGACCACGATCACGACCATGAGGGCGACGACCACGACCACGATCACGACCATGAGGGCGAGGACCACGACCACGACCACGATCACGACCACTCCGGCGGCGATCCGCACGTCTGGACTACTCCGGTCAACGCCATTGTGTGGGTAGAGAACGCCGTTGCCGTGCTATCGCAGGCCGATCCGGCCGGAGAGGCTGTCTACCGCGCTGCGGCGGACGCCTACATCTCGGAGCTGGAGAGCCTGGACCTGGAGATTCGCCAGGCTGTGACCAGCATCCCCCGGTCACAGCGCAAGCTGGTATTGGACCACGATGCCTTTGGTTACTTTGCCGATGAGTACGGCTTTGAGGTGGTTGGGGCCGTGATTCCTTCAACCACCGACACGGTGGAACCCTCGCCGCGCGATATCGCAGAGCTGGCTGAGCTGGTTCGGGAAGAAGGTGTACCGGTCATCTTTGTGGGGCGAACTGCAAGCCAGGGACTGCGCAATCTGGCCCGCGCTGTGGCCGAGGAGGCCGGAACCGACGTGCAGATTCTCCCAATGCTCACCGGATCACTCGCTGAAGCGGGCGAGGAGGGCGACACCTACCTCGGCTTCATCCGCTACAATCTCGCACAGATTGTCAGCGGACTCGCATCAAACTGAGGGGGCTGCCACGCACGGCAGGCCCCACCCTGAACACGGCGCCGGCATTGCCTATGGAGGGCAGTGCCGGCTGCCTCCGGTGCCGGCCGCGCCGGCGCTTTCGGTCCGGAACGTTGTTTTCTCTTACCCCGATCAGGACGAGTCCGCGCTGGATGGTGTGAGCCTCCAGGTACATGCGGGCGAGCGGGTTGCGCTGGTTGGGCCCAACGGATCCGGAAAGACCACGCTTCTGCACCTGATCACGGGGCTGGAGGCGGTGCAGCGGGGTGAGATAGCGGTGTATGGCCACGGGGCTACCAAGTGCCGGCACCGTGTTGCAATTGTCCCGCAGCGTTCTGAGATTCGCTGGGCGTTCCCAGTCAGCGTGCGGCAGGTTGTGATGATGGGCCGCTACGTCCACCTCGGCTGGCTTCGCCGGCCCCGCCGCAGTGATCATGAAAAGGTCTCCCAGGCAATGGAGGCAATGCGGATTTCGGATCTTGCCGATCGGCAGGTAGGTGAACTCTCCGGGGGCCAGCAGCAGCGCGTGATGCTCGCCCGCACCCTCGCCCATGACGCGGACCTCCTCCTCCTGGACGAGCCCCTGAACCACGTTGATATCGCAACGCAGGAGCTGATCTTCCACACCCTGGAGGACATTACCCGTCAGGGGAAGGCAGTGATCGTCAGCACCCACGACCTTGGCATCCTGGATGTACACTTCAGCCGCGCGCTGGTGCTGGACCGTCACGTCATTGCAGATGGACCCCCAGCGGAGGTGCTGACGGCAGAGCGAATTGCGGCAGCCTACGGGTTCCAGTTTCACGGCAGACCGGAGGATCGTCCGTGGTCCAATGGCTGATTGAACCACTGCAGTTTGCATTCTTCCTCCGCGGCTTGATTGGCGGGCTGCTCGCGGCGGTGGTCTGCGGATCACTCAGTGTGTTTGTGGTCTGGCGAGGCCTGGGCTTTGCCGGGGATGCCCTTGCGCACTCCATTCTGCCCGGCGTGGTGCTGGCCTACGCCTTTGGCTTCAGTCTGCTTCTGGGGGCAATGCTTGCCGCCCTCGTCGCCGTCCTGGGAATTGGTCTGATCAGTCGGCACGGTCACCTTGGGGAGGACACCGCAATCGGGGTTATGTTCGTTGGCCTGTTTGCGCTGGGCCTGATTCTGATGAACCGCGTTGCGAGTTTTCAGGACTTATCCCACGTGCTGTTCGGCAACGTGCTCGGAGTCTCGCGGGGAGACCTCGCGGGAATGACGGCGGTGGTGGTGCTTGTCCTGTCTGCGCTGATTCTCTTCCGCAAGGAACTGCTAGTCACCAGCTTTGACCCGGCTCACGCGGTTGCCATCGGCCTGAATCCTGGCCTGGTCCGCTACGGCCTGCTTGGCGCCCTGGCGCTCACCACGGTGGTGGGAGTTCAGGCGGTTGGTGTGGTGCTTGTGCTTGCCCTGCTGATAACTCCGGCCGCGGCAGCGGCAATGCTCACCCGACGCCTGCGTCCAATGCTCTGGCTGAGCCTGGGGACTGCCGTTGGCGCAACAGTGGTTGGCTTCTATGTTAGCTGGTACGCAGACATCGCCTCCGGCCCGGCAATCGTCCTGGTGCTCACCGGAGCGTTCGTGCTGGCCGCGCTGTGGGAAAGGCTGTCACGCGCTGTACAGCGGCAGCGCGTCTGGGCCTCCCGCTGACCGGGCAAACGCACGGTCCCCGGTTCGCCATCGGTTCGCCGGAGGCCGCTGTAGTCAGTGCTGTCGCCATTGGCGGAGCGGATGACGCGCATAACGGGAATTGCACTGCTTGCGGCGGCGATTGGACCCGGAATTGGATGCGCCGTTTTCGGCGGCATCGCCGGCGAGTTTGCTACGGCCTCGCCGATCTGAGCGATAAGGTCACGGTAGTAGTCCTCGCGGATGTTTCCGCCCCGCGGCATGACCACGATTTCGTGGAGATAGCCGGCGTCTAGCCACCGGAGCGTCCGGATCCAGAACCCGTTGTTCTATCGGTAGGGTTCACTCTGCTCTCCAACGCGCCGTGTGCACATGCCACGGATCAGAGCAGCGTCACGGCCACCAACCTGGAGCTCAACGATCTCGGCGCTTTCCGGGACAGGCAGGTTGTAGCCGGGGGTTCAGCAGTCCGGGAATCTGGGGCCGATCGGGCGCCGGGTTATCTGTACCACCTCACGGCTGCTTTCCCCGTTCTGCTGGGCAAGATCGGTGCCTGCGGCGTAAAGCCTTGAGCTGAACTGCATGCGACTGGGCGGGTCTGACCACTGTGCAAGCGGAAAGGTCACGAGCCAGCGTGTTTCCTGCCGGCTGTGGTTCATTGTCAGCCAGTGTCTGAGCTCCCCGGTCGGCCGGACCTCCATTCGCTCCCGCTCATCCATTCCCATGCCTCAAAGTCACGCCGCGTATCCGTGCAACGGCGCAGCATCCCCGGCCAAATGTGCACCGGGCTGTGCATAAACCGCAGTACGTCCGTTGTTCGCGTGCCGGAAGCATAGGCAAAGCGCAGGCGGGGTGCTTCTTCGCCACCGTTGGGCCCTTGTTCCACTAGTGTCGCGGGTGAACACCGGTCCGGCAATGCTCTCCTGCGTGGAGGTCACCCTTGGTTGCCTTGCAGCAACCGGGTTTTACCTTCTGCTTGCAGACCACGCATGGGACCTGCTGGACGCCTACAACTACGGCTACACCCTGCAGGAGATCAGCTTTCCGTTTGCCGCATCGGACTACCAGGGTACGGCGTCTGGATATCTGGAGGCGTTCCCGGTTGCGCGCTGCCCGGTGCTCGCCCCGCTGGTGGTAACGGTGGCCGGCGAGGGGGACTAGCCGAGCCGCCGCATCCCGCGCCAGACAGGGCACATGGAGCATGTGTCCGTGGGTGTTTTCCCCGGCGCCGTAGTCCCGTATGCTCTGCCTGAGGTGAGCTACTTTGTGGCCGGCGTCATCTGCGCAAGCGTGCTGATACCCGGCGTAGTCTCTTATGCCTATCTCAGTGCGTTGGGAACCCGCCCGGATAGAGCCACTGTCGCACTGGTTGCGCTGGTCTCCTTCCTTGTTGCGCTCGCCCGGTCCTGGTCTGTAGGCCTTGGGGTCTTTGGCGGCAGCCTTCGGCTTGCCGTCATCCTCAACCTTTTCTACGAGCTTCTACTGCTGACATACCTTCCGCTGATCCCCACGCTTATGGTGGTCTTTCTGCCCCATGTGGCGGGGCTCCACCGGCAGGTTGCCGCGGTGGGGGGAGTCCTTGCAGCGCTCTTTGGCCTGGTTGCTGTCCTCCTACCGGACCTCTACCAGTCAGTCCAGAACTTGTTTCTCGGCGTTGATCCCTCTGCCTTCGGGCGGGGACCGAAGGGTCCCATCTATTATGCAGCGCAGATAGCCCTTCTGCTGTGTGTCTTCTACGGGATGGTCGCTATGGTCATTGCCGGGATTCAGGGCAGGCTCCGCGGTGCCGAACGCACCCTCACCGGAGGGCTCGTTTTTGCGTCCGCCATTGTGCTCGCGGAGTTCTACGCGGTCTTTTCGGGCAGCTATCCGCTTGGTGGCGGTACGGGTTCGTTCTCCCGTCTGCTAGTTGCCCTGAGCGTCTTCAGCCTCTCGGCCGTAGTCGCCACAACCCAACGCGCCCTGGCGGGTGAACAGGACGCACGGTCACTGGCATTTCAACTCGCTGCAGAGCGGGATTTGTTGGAGCAGACGGCCTTCACGGATGAAATGACAGGGCTGCCAAACCGGCAGGCGCTTCTACGGGACCTGGAAGGGGCCGAGTCCGGCCTCTGTAGTCTGCTTTTTCTGGATCTGGACAATTTGTCTGACGTCAACGCGCTCCACGGGTACGACGCCGGAGACCAGGTTGTCCTCATGACCGCCAGCATCCTCAGTGAGTCCTGCCCGCCCGGCGGGCGCGCTTACCGCCTGAACGCCGATACTTTTGCCATTGCCGTGCGAGAAACGCCGGCGGAGTCCTTCATCCTTGCGCGCCACCTTCTGCGTCGTATCCGGGATCTCCGCCTTCCCGGGACCTCCACCGGCCAGTTTTCCGCAGCCATCGGGTTGGCCGAGCGAGATGGCGAAGCCTCCGGCACCCAGGAATGGATCAACTCTGTAGGCCGCGCGCTACAGCTGGCCAAGCGCGGGGAGGAGCCGGTGGTTCTGTACAACCCGGAGCTCCACCAGGCCGAGATCCGCAGGCGAAAGATCATTGCCGCGTTGTCTTCCGATCCAAAGGCCTCCGGGATGAGCGTTGTGTACCAGCCCCTGCTGACTTCCAACGAGCTGACGGTTGGTGCGGAGGCACTGATTCGCTGGCGCCACCCTGAGCTGGGAGTGATTGGACCGTCCGAGTTCATTCCGCTTGCTGAGGCATCTTCCCTGGTTGCCCGGATCACGGACTTCGTACTTGCGGAGGTTGTTGGCTGCATTCGTGAGAATCTGCTAGGGCTCGGCGAGTTCCCGATTGCAGTCAACCTCTCCGGGAGGGACCTTGCTGACCCCCGGCTCCTGGAGCGAGTCCGGCGCGCAACGGCATCCATTGAGCCGAGACAACTTGCATTTGAGATTACCGAGAGCGAGCTGATCCGGGACTTTGACACTAGCCTCCGCAATCTCCGGCGGCTGCGGGAGGCTGGCCATCAGGTCAGCCTGGATGACTTTGGGACCGGCTACTCATCTCTGAGCTATCTGAATGAGTTGCCCATAGACAAGCTCAAGATTGATCGGAGCTTTGTCCAAGGGATACCGGAAGCCGCTCAGAAAATCCGGCTCCTGGATGCCATTCTGATGGCAACACGGCAGCTTGGATTGGAGACCGTGATTGAAGGGGTTGAGGCAAGACCCCAGCTCAACTACCTGATTGGGCGTGGCTGTCGGCTCTTCCAGGGCTACCTCTTCTCTGGCCCCCTTTCCCCGCAGGAGTTCGGTGCCCGCATTCTCCAGACTGCACCGCCAGCCTGACCTGACCCCTCGGGGACGCTGAATGGCCCGTCGCCCTGCCACGTGCTACCGTAGCCGGATGTCAGATCTGTACCCCCGATCACATGCGCAGCGTGAGGCGACGTGGAACCGAGAATCCGTCTTCCTCGATTGGAATGTCTTTGGCGCAGAACTGCGTGGGATCAGCGCAGCACTGCCGGAGTTGTCCGCGTATCCCGGCACGCTCACGGAGAGTCCGGAGCGCCTGCTGGATTGGCTGGAGTTCTCCGGCGCGCTGACCGATCGCCTCGGGCGAATCATGACCTACGTCACCATGGCAACGTCCGTTGACTCAGCTGATAATGAGGCAAAGGCTCGGGCCGGCCAGGCGCGCGCGGTACTCACGGAGGCGGCCGGGGCAATGGCGTTTGCCGAGCCGGAGCTTTCCAGCGCGCTCGGTCAGCATCCGGACCTAATCTCCAAATGGATACAGGCGCTTCCGGCGCTTGAGCCGTACCGGAACTACCTGCAAGCACTCCTGCGCAAGGCGCGCTACATGCTGTCTGCGGAAGTGGAGGGCGCGATTGGCCGGATGGGATCCGCGCTTGCTGCCACAACCAATGCGCTCGGGGAGCTTGCCGCCTCCGACATGAACTTTGCAGACATCACGGATTCCCACGGCGCCACCCACAGTGTCAGCCAGGGCAACTTCATGGCGCACTACACCGCAGAAGATCGGGCACGCCGAAAGGCCGCATTCGAGTCTTTCAGTGACTCCTATCGTGGGCTGATCAACACCTACGCTGCCGGCTACATCGGGGTGATTGAGCAGAACCTGTTTGACGTGCGCATGCGCGGGTACGAAAGCATCCTTCATGCCCGGCTTGAACCCACCGGTCTCCCGGTGAGTGTGTTCCATAACCTGATTGATACCTTTGTTGAAAACCTCACGGTCTGGCACCGCTACTGGGAGGCAAAGCGCCGGATCCTTGGACTTCCGGACATGCGGCCCTGGGACCGCTGGGCGCCGCTTGGCAGTGGCAGGGGACCGGAGGTCAGCTATGCCAAGGCCATAGAGTGGACCTCGGCCGCGCTGGAACCCATGGGAACGGAGTACGTGGCTGCCCTCCGCAAGGGCGCCCTGGAGGACCGCTGGGTCGACTGGGCCCCGAACGCGGGCAAGCGCCAGGGAGCGTTCAGCGTTCCCGCCTATCCCGGCACCTTTCCCTTCATCATGCAGACCTACCAGGACTCGGTGTTCAGCATGAGCACGCTCGCGCATGAGCTGGGGCATTCCATGCACCACTACCTGATCGCAAGGCACCAGAAGCCTGTATACAACGGGCTTGCGGCAGTGTGGCGTTCCAGCTCGGTAGCGGAGACTGCCTCCAACTTCCACCAGGCGATGCTACGAACCTGGCTCCGCGCGGAGTACGGCGGGGACGATGCGTTGATGCTCGCAGTCGTGGACGAGGCGATGATGAACTACCATCGATACTGCTTCCTTATGCCCACGCTCGCGCGCTTTGAGCTGGAGGTGTGCCGCCGTGCGGAAGCTGGCGAACCCCTGAACGCTCCCATCCTTGGACAGATCATGGCCGGGTACTTCGCCGAAGGCTTTGGGGAAACCCTGACAGACGACTCCCAGCGGAGCGCGGTCACCTGGGCGCAGTTCCAGCACCTCTACCGGCCCTTCTACACCTTCCAGTACGCGGTGGGCATCAGCGCCGCAAGCATCGCCGCCGACCGTATCCACGCTTCAGAACCGGATTCGGTTGAGCGCTACCTGGAAATGCTGCGGACCGGCTACAGCCTCCCGGCGATTGAGGTGTTTGGTGTTGCCGGAATTGACATGACCACTACCGCGCCGATGGCATCCATGTTTGCCCGTCTGAACGGGCTGGTTTCCATGCTGGAAGAGCGGGCGGGCTAGACTGCGAGCATGTGCGAGCCAGATAGGTTGCCGAGGCGGCCGCCAATCGGAGAGCCGGTGCAAGCAGAGGGAGGAAATGCAATGAACGCTACATATGCAGGCAAGGGTATTCGGGGACTTCTGGTAGTCGGCATCGTACTGGCCACTGTGGCGTGCCCCGCATAAATCGGGCGTGATCCCGCGGGGGTGCCGGGACCGGAGATCCTGCCAGAGGAGACCGAGCACTTCGGGCTGGTGGAGGTCAGCATGAGTGTTCCCGGTGAGACCCTCACAATCTTGTACACCGTAGATGGCTCTGAGCCGACTCCGGAGTCAGCTCAGTACTCCTCGCCGTTTGTCCTCGGTCCCGGCACACACGTTGTGTCGGCAATCGCGGTTGATGCAGACGGGGAAAGCAGTCCGGTGAGCACCCGGTCCTACGACGTGAGCGCGGGGATCCTTGTCACCAGCAGCGCAGACAGCGGTCCCGGAAGCCTGCGTGACGCGCTTGCCAACGCAAGTCCCGGTGACGAGATCCGCTTTACCGAGGACATGACTATCACCCTCTCCTACACCGATGCAGAAGACCGCCGCGGGCTGGAAATCGACCGGGACATTGAGATTGATGGCACAGGCCGCAGCGTTGTCATTGATACCGATGGCGCGCAGCGGCACTTCACCTTCACGGCGGACAGCCTGTTTGTGCGAATTGCCAATCTCACCCTCCGCAACGGCGCGCCGGACAACGGTGGCCTCCTTCCCGGTGGCAGCATCTACGTATCCTTCGGGAGCGATCTCACCGTTGAGTCTGTTCGATTTGAGGACAACCTCGGCTTGCGCGGTGGCGCGATTGCTCTGCTGGACTTCCAGGCCACCGTTACCGCAAGCGAGTTCATCTCCAACGAGGCATGGGGACAAGGCGGGGGAATCTGGCTGTACAACAGCTCCTTGGATGTAGTGGACAGTCTGCTTGAGGAGAACGTTGCGGGAACCGGTGGCCAAGCCGGTGGCAATCTTGCAGCCGGTCCCGATGCCCCGGACGTGGAATACCTGGGCGGGGCAATCTACAACTCCGGATCCACCATGCACGTACTGTCCAGCGAGTTCTTCGGTAACGGTGCACCACGGGACGGGCGAGGGGCCGCTATTGAGACAACATCCGAGCTGACCATCCACAGCAGCGCCTTTGTAGGCAACCTAGCCGATCCGGCTGTTGCCAATGCCGGCGCAATCTACACCGCGGGAGACACCTCAATCCGCTACAGCAGCTTTGCCGCAAACGTGGGTGCAAGCGGTCGCGAGCACATCTACTTCCGATCCCAGTTTGCCACGTACAACATGCGAAACGTGGCGATGGATGCGCCAGACTTTGGCCTCGGCGCAAGCGTGACGGTGGACCAGAGCGACAACTCCACCACTTCGCCGGGCTTCACCCTCAGCCCGGAGGATGGCGCCGACAACATCTGGGGCACCGCAGACGATGGCTACGGCGATCTAACCCGGGGCGATAGCTCGCCGCTCATTGACGCCGGTGACGATCAGTTCTTCTGGACTAAAGGGCTGGACCTGGACGGGGACGGGGACACGGCGGAGGACGAAGCGCTAGACGCGGTGGGAAATCCGCGGGTGGTGGGGACAGTCGATATTGGAGCGTACGAGCGGCAGTAGCGCCGCACTTCCGGTAGGTAAGGTCTCTTCTGCTGCGAGGTAGCGCGTAGTTCCTGCCCGTCAGCGCCCTATCCCACGGATTGCAGAAAGGCCGGCAACTACGGCCGCTACTGATTCCTTCACGCTGAGTCTCTGCCCGGTTCGGAGTTGCTCCCAGGCCTGCCAGGACAGCATGAGCCTGACTGCCCGCGCTTCGGGCGAATTTATGGCAATGTGGCGGAAGAGCAGGGGCCGTAGTACGCTCCGGATTTCGTCTCGGTACAGTGACTCCGCGCGTACCTGCTCGGCACTGAGTGCATCATCCTGCTTCCGGACTCGTTCCATCACGCGGCGAAGCGGCGTGACGTACTCATAGACTGCAGCGAAGTGGGCCACCAGTCGGGGCAGCTGCTCATCTCCCGGAAAGCTGCCGAGGTCCGGGAACGGAAACCGCTCGGAAATCTCTGCGATCATCAGGTCAGATGCCGCGCGCAGGAGCGCTCCTCTGTCTTCAAAGAGGCGGAAGACCGATCGGCGGGACACTTCTGCCCGCTCTGCAATTTCGTCCGCGGTCGGTTCCCGGCCGGTCATTCGAATCAGATCCAGAAGTGCCCTCGATACGGCGTCCCGGTGACGCTCGGAACGGGCCCGGCGTCCATCAATCGCTGTAGCGGTGCCATCCATTCCCGCCATTATCCGCCGCGAATTGGTGGTAGTCAATTTGTAGTGACACTACACATGCCAAAACATAGGACGATACGCATCGCGAAGCACTACGCCCGGGATGTCGTTTCATCATCAACGGAAGCCTGATTGCCAACGGAATCGCGCGGACCCCTGTGGACCGGAACTGAAGCGCAGACTACCTCATCTTCCCGGCAACGATCTCTGCCAGTCGGGGAACGGAGCTTTGGAGCTCATCCAGGATGGCAGCCCGCAGCTCGGAAATTCGCTCTGCTGGCGCGTGATCCGGGTACAGATTTTGCGTCTCAAGCGGATCGGCGACCAGGTCGTAGTACTCATCGATGTCTTTGCCGTGGAACACATACTTGTCCTCTGGTGTCCGGATGCAGACGTTCATCGGGCGCCAGGTTTCCGGCGTGTAGTCATTCGGGTTCTCGTACTCGCCACGCGCCTTGCTCGCGGCATGGAAGGCCTCCGAGATGACATAGTCACGATGGCGGTCTGGCTCACTACCGGACAGCGCGCCGGCGAAAGAGACCCCATCAGTAGCAGACCCAATGTCCACACCGCAGGACTCGGCGAGCGTGGGAATCACGTCCAGGAGGGACACGAACATATCGCGGGTTGACCCCCGGCGAGACTCCGGGTGGGAGACTATGAGGGGAACCCGATTCACCTCTTCATACTGCACCTCAAAGCCTTTCAGGTTCAGCCGGTGACTCCCCATCATGTCACCATGGTCGCTGAGGTAGACGATGATTGTGTCATCGTAGAGTCCCTCGGCCTGGAGCCACGCCACGATGCGGCCAACCTGAGCGTCAATAAGGGAACAGAAGCCCCAGTAATG
Source organism: uncultured Spirochaetaceae bacterium (assembly GCA_964591085.1). Lineage (GTDB taxonomy): Bacteria > Spirochaetota > Spirochaetia > DSM-27196 > CAZPXH01 > CAZPXH01. The sequence continues at coordinate 10,658 of CAZPXH010000029.1, forward strand.
CGAGATGAGCTTGCGCCATGATGGTTCATCCAGATCCCTGGTCTGTTGGTAGTGCTTGGACCCGATGATTTCGTCCGGCTTTCCATCCAGGCCTGAGCTGAAGTTCGGCGGCAGCTCAACCTCGTTCGGATTTATGAGGGAGGCAAAGGGCTCCGGGACGATCATGGGGAAATGCGGGGCATTGTAGGAGCAGACCGCAAAGAACGGAGCCCCCGCCGGGCGTTGCGTCAGCTGCTCCAGGAAGCGCTCCGTTTGCCAGGTCTCCAGGTGATGGTCCAGGTGAATTTCGGAAGTACCGCAAATCACCTTGCTTCGGGGCAGGGTCATCTGCTGCTCGGCAAAGGTCAGGTTCTCAATGTCGTTTGGGTCTATCTCGTACCCGAGTCCCGTGGCGTAGGCACGGTACTCGGAAATGTGCCTGCCGCGGTCCCGGCCATCAATCACGTCCGGTATGGCTAGCGAGGAGGCAAAGCCCATCCGAGACGGCGTGGTTCCAGGGACGTGCCACTTTCCGGTGTACGCCGTGTAGTACCCCGAGCGGGCAAAAGCCGCAACCATGCCACCGTCTCTGAGCTCAGGCCTGATGTGAAGCCAGTTTGCAAGAACGTGGTGGTTGTGCGGCATCATGCCTGTCCAGAGGCTTGCGCGCGCCGGGCAGCAGAGTGAGTAGGGTGTGTAGCAGTGGTTGAAGCGCGTGCCGTTTGCGGCCAGGGCGTCTATGTGCGGCGTTCTGGCAACGGGGTTTCCGTACGCCCCCAGCGTATCAACCCGCTGCTCGTCACTCATCAGGATCAGGACGTTCGGCTGCCGTTGCTTCATGTCCGTTGACCCCGCACGCGTTGCAGCTGCCTCACCGCCGCAGACCCGTTCCGCGCTGCAGCCGTTTCAATCCCTTCCGGCACGGCGTATCAGTTCCTGCCGAGAAACTGGAATGCCGCTGCGCGGATCCACTCAGGCCAGTCTCGCCGCTCTTCCAGGATCAGGGAGCTGTTGCCTGAGACAGCGCGTGCATCCGCCAGTGAGTAGACGGTGCCGTCCTCATGAAAGAGCCCGTTGAAGGTGCCCGCGGCGCGCTGGCCGGAGAGGTAGGCCGGCTTGATCATGAGAGACCAGAAGAAGCTGCCGATGCCTGACTCAGCCACCAGATCAGCGAAGGATGCCAGGTCCGGCCCCAGCTGATCTTCGGGCATTGCTTCCCCCCGCCACCCGGAGCGGTCGCGGATGCGCTGCCATTCGGAGATCCACACCGGTTTCCCGATGGTGTCCTGCAGCAGGCGCGCGTCATCCAGGGACTGCTGTATGTCAGCCTTGCTCCGCGGGAAGTTGTGGTGGAACTGCCAGATTGCAAGCCCAAGGTCTGCGTACG
>CAZPXH010000029.1:12123-15147 GCA_964591085.1 uncultured Spirochaetaceae bacterium
CACAAAGCGTCGGGGACCGTCCCAGAGTTGATCATTGAGTACAATCTCACTGGACGGTGAGGCCAGGCAGTAGGAGGTCCCGAAGTCCGTGTTGCCAAGGCGTTCGGCACTCGGGTCCGGGCCGTTCCCCTCAAACAGGCTGGGAACAATCGCGATGCCACGGGCATCGGCTGCCTGTAGCAAATGGTCAAAGGCTGAGAACGCAGCTTCGCTGTCTTCCAGCCAGTATTCGTAGCTGAGCCACAGGCGGAGGGCGTTGAGATCGATCAGGCTCGCGTAGCCCAGGTCTCTGACACTCTCTTCCGGGTCATAGTTTCGCCACATCTGGTACGCGTTCCACGCCCGGGATGTGACGTACACGGCGCCCTTGGGCGTGAAGATGTTGTGGTTGTTCATGAACTGCGCCTCTCCTGGACTGGTGACGCCACTACGGGAGCAACGTCTTCATGAAATGGGAAAGAATTGCTTGCTGGAGCCTCACAACCTGGGCCTGGTAGTCCGGCTGCGAGGAGCGATCCTCAAACTCCTTCGGGTCAAGCTGGAGATCAAAAAGCTCGGTGAACTCCCTGCCCCCCTTCGTGACTCGGACAAGCTTGAATCGCCCATCGCTTACGGAGATGAAGTTCTCGCCTTCGGCGAAGGTGAAGGTTTCCCCACCTCCTGCGATGTGTTCCCGGAACTCAACTCCATCGCATGGCACACCCTCAGACCCGGTTTCCGACAGGATTGTGGGGAGAATGTCCAACGTTGTGACTCTGGCACCCACCAGTTCATGTCCGGCTTGATCCGGGTACTGAACCAGCAACGGAACGTTGAGGACATCCTCGTACGCGCAGGTGTTTTTCCCCCACAGCCGATGGTGTCCCAGCATTTCCCCGTGGTCCGCCGTGAAGATGACCAGGAGGTTTGCTCCGAACTTCCGGCGAGCTTCAGCCAGAATCTGGCCCACGTAGTCATCAATCTGCGCAACGTTGGCGTAGTAGTTCCGCCGAAGCTGCGTCCAGTATTCGTCTGTGTAGTTCCTGGTGGCTCCGTCCGGTGCGGCAAGGCTCCCCTCAATTCCGGGTCCACCGCCGTGGTAGGCCCAGTGGAAGATGCGGTCCTTGCTGTCAAACTCGCCGTCCCGAACGTTGAGCTGCTCGCCCTCCAGCGCATCCATATCAACGCGTGAGTAGTACTCCTCCGGCGGGTCAAACGGGAAATGGGGACCGCTGAAGGAGACCCACATGCACTGGGCCTGCTGTGCGTTGCAGGTCTGGATGTATTCAACAGCCTTGAGGCCAACCCTGCTGTCCGGGTGCCATTCGGCCGGCCCGGGAAAGGGGAACAGGCGCATATGGTCCTTGTTCCAGATTTCCTTCCGGTACGATTCCAGATACCCCGCGGCTTCCAGTTCCTGGCTGTAGTCGTCCGAGTACCAGACGGAGACCTGGTTTCCGTCCTGGACGTAGAGATGGTCTATGCCGAGGGACCGATAGTAGTCGCGCTCTTCAAAGGGCTGGGTTGCATCCGGATGTGCACTATCGTAAGGCACCGGCGCAAAGTGGCACTTGCCGATCATCGCCGTGCGGTAGTTCTGCTTCCGAACGGTGTTGAAGAAGTTGGGAACCGAAGCGTTGAGCTCCTGCTTGCGGAAGTTGCTGTAGGCACCGTTGCGGTGAGGGTAAAGGCCGGTGAGCATTGCGCAGCGGGATGGCAGGCACCAGGGGCTTGCCGCGTAGGCAGCATCAAACTGCAGTGACTGCTGCGCAAGGCCATCAAGGTGTGGTGTCTTGATGACCCGGTTCCCATAGCAGCCCAGGGAGTCCTTGCGCATCTCATCAACCGTGATGAACAGGACACTCGGCCGGATGTTCGCACTCATTATCGCCCTTCCTCGGATGCCGCCGCGCGTTCGGCGGCCAGCTGCTTCACCCGCTTTGCGTTCCGCCGCATGGTCAAGCCGATGTAGACGGCTGTAAGGATGATCAGAGCCAGAGAGATCGGGCGCGTAAAAAAGATAGCGATGCTGCCCTGGCCCATGACCATGGACCTGCTCAGGTTGACCTCTGCAAGTGGGCCGAGAACCATCCCGATGATGAACGGGGCGCGAGTGAATCCAATCTTGCCGAGGAAGTAAAAGATCAGGGAGAAACTCATTGCAGTGTACAGACTGAACATCTGGCCGGTAACCGCGTAGGCACCCACCATGCTGATCACCGAGAGGATCGGGAGGATCAGCGCAGCGGGCACGTTCAGAATCTTTGCAAAGAGCCCCGCCAGATACTTGCCCTGGAGGAAGATGAACACGTTGATCAGGATGAAGCTGATCATGATTGCGTAAACAGTGACGCCTTGTGTCCGGAACAGCCCCGGGCCGGGTGTCAGTCCATGCACCGTGAGCGCACCCACCAGGGTCGCTGCAGCTACCGTCCCCGGAATTCCAAGCGTGAACAAGGGGATGAACGATGAAGCGGTCGTGGCGCTGTTGCCCGCTTCCGGAGCTGCGATGCCCTCCAGTATGCCAGTTCCAAATCGCTCCGGATGTTTTGAGGAGTTCTTAGCGCTGCTGTAGCTCATGAATGAGGCAATGGCGGCTCCCGTACCCGGGATTGCACCGATCAGCGCGCCAATGACAGATCCACGGGCAATCGGGCCGGCACAGCTCTTCAGCTCTGCCAGGCTGACCGTTTCCCTGTTGTTTGTCTTGAACTCGTCCGAGATCTTCTTGTCGTAGGCCCGTTTCCCGACCATGTCGATGAGATTGGGAATTGCAAAAGTCCCAAACATCACCGTGACCAGCGGGAAGCCGTTGTAAAGATTGAGACTGCCGAAGGCGAACCTCAGGACCCCGGTCTGCGAGTCCAGTCCCACGGAGGACACCAGCATTCCAAGCATTGCCGAAAGTATGCCCAGAAGCAGATTGCCTCCACTTACGCCTGCGATAATCGTGAGCCCGAACAGAGAGATGATGAAGTACTCCGGTGGGGCGATGAGCAGTGCCACCCGAGCGAGCAGCGGTGCAAAGAACAGGAGGCAGAATGC
>CAZPXH010000030.1:0-11620 GCA_964591085.1 uncultured Spirochaetaceae bacterium
TTGCCACCTGCCGCTGGGTGGGCAACGGTGACGCCCTTCTGCTCCTCGGCCCTCCAGGAGGTCGGGAAGATACATCTGGCTGTGGCCCTGGGGCGAGAGGCGATTCACCGGGGCCACTCCACACTATTCGTCCCGGCAGCCGTACTGAGTGCAAACCTGGTACAGGCGTACCGGCAAGGGCGATTCGGGTCTAACCCCGGTGCGGAACACGCCCTCCGTTCCCGGTTGACGTCGGCCGTGACTGGCATCTGCGTTGATCACCGTCGGTATTGCTGCGAGCCTCGATAGCGGACCGCCACGCGTTTCACCTCAACGTCCACAAATCACAGACGACAGCCGTGTGATCGAGGTACACAAGCTCACTGACCGATCGTGTATCCGGCGATTTTCCCGCAGCCCAGCACTCCCCGCGCATGCCCGCAGCAAGGATGTGATCGATGTTGAAGACAGGGGCGTAGGTGGGTCGTACGAAGAGTCCGACATCGGTCATGAATCGGTATTCGCCCGGTGGTGTTGTCAACCGCCACAATGCGCGCGCCGACCGGTCGAGCCAACGGACTCTCCCGGGATCAGTGTTGAAATCCCCAAGGACAATGCCGAATTCAGGCTCCGCGCCGCCATCGGCAAACGCGCTCCTTATCTGGTCTGATCGAGATTGTGCGTCCGCACGTGAAAAACCTGAGGTGCCGTGGATATGCACGACGCGCAAAGCGCCACCGGCTGCAAGCTCAACGGTCGCCGCTGCAACCCGATTCCCGGAGCCACGGGTGTCATCGTCAAGCCCTTCCAGCCCATTCAGACAAAACGCACCGGCGCAGCCTTCAAATCTCCCCAGTCGCTGGTGCACCGCCAGGCACTTATCGGGCTTACCGGGGTGGCAGACCACCTGATAGGCATCCCCGAGTATAAGCTGGGCCACCGTTGGATCACCCGGTCGCCAGTCTTCGCAGATGAATCCCTGTCGCGCAGACATCGGTACATCGTCACATTCCCCGCTGTGGAATACTTCCTGCAGCGCCACGATGTCAGCGTCCGCCTCGTTGAGGAATGCTTGCACTTCACGAATCATCGCCGGCCAGGCGAGCCCGTTGCCGTAATAGCGGTCCGACGTGTCTGCCTCATCGGCGCCATAGCCCGCGTTGTCAAGGACTCCCTCAACGGATCGGCCTGATCCGACATTGAGAGTCATTACCCGCAAGGCCTCTAACTGCGGTGCGTTTGCAGGCGCCTCGGTCGGCGGCGAGGGTTGGCACGCCATCGCGAAAAGCCCGACGAGTGCCCAGAACACGACGCGCCTGACACGTCGGAAGGATCGGACGGGACGGACAAGACGTATGGACCGCTTTGGTCCAGGACCCCGCGACACGCCTTCAGGAAGCAAGGCAGTTCTTATCAAACAAAGCTGAAAGGACGGTGCCAAACCCAAGCGTCGCGTAGCTGCCCGCCATGCGCAGGCGGTCCATTGCGAATCGAGACCGCAGGCGATGATAAGCCAGGGCAAGATCCATTACGAGATCGGAGCGAACACCGACTGACAGCAAAACGGAGCGCTGCACAACCTGCGGGACGCAGTGACTGGGCCGGATTCGACGAAGGAGCAGGCGCCAGTTACGTTGTTTGAGACTGCCTTGCAGATCTTGCTCATCGGGTAGCATTCCTTGGCAATTTCCGTCACCCACGGAGTACCGGCACCGTAGAAGAGAACTACAAAATCCTCTCCGCGCTCTTTTGTGCCTCCCAAGTGAGCTTGAAAGCGTTGGTGAGGCGTCCATGGTCTCCGTGTTCGTTGGTCTCCGCCAGAATCACAATTGCGATTTGTGCTCCTGCGTGCGACCGTAGCCTAACAGGTTTCGCGTCGACGTCAAGTATGATGCTTGTAGATACAATGCAAGCCTTGGAGGATCTATGACCTTCGAATACTGGTATCTCTTTCCCGCCGCCCTTGCGATTTCGACTCTGGCCATGGCGTCGGGCATCGGGGGAGCAACCTTTTTCTCTCCCTTGTTCATCCTTGCGCTCCGGCTGAGACCGGAGGTCGCCATCGGGACGGCGCTGATTACGGAGACCTTCGGCTTTGCCAGCGGGGTTTCAGCCTACATCCGAAGCAGGGTCATAGACTTCAAGCTCGGCGGGATCATGTTGATGGCAACCATCCCCATGGCCCTCCTCGGGAGCTACCTCGGGGGAATCGTTGATCCTAACATTCTAAAAGTGATCCTCGCGGTTGGGCTGATGGCGGTGGGAATAAGCTTTCTCCACGCCCCGGACGAACACGAAGTAGCCCGTATCAACGCCGAAGCCCTCGCAACCCTCAAGGAGACCTCTCCGGATAGCTGCATTACCGCCCGGGACGGGGAGGAGATCTGCTACGTAGTCAAGCGCAAGTTCGAAGGCCTCGTAAGCGGAGGAATCGGGGGGCTTTTCGTCGGGCTGGTCTCTACCGGGCTCGGGGAGCTCAACGACTATTTCTTGCTCAAGCGCTGTAAGGTGCCGAGCCGTGTCGCCGTCGCGACGAGCGTCTTCGTTATCGCCGTCACCGTACTCGTGGCCTCCGGTGGACACGTCGCCCGGTTCGCCCAATCGGGCCCTGAGACGCTGGAACAGGTGTTATCCCTCGTTATTTTTACTGTTCCCGGGGTACTGATTGGTGGGCAGGTTGGACCTCGCGTTGCCGCGAAGATCCCCGAACGGACCATGCAGCTGGTCTTGAGCGTGCTCTTCATTCTGATAGCCTTCCTAACCGTGGGAGAGGTGCTGTTATGATGCACACTACGTCGTTCAAAAGCCGCGATGGGACAAACCTCTCCGCCCGCATCGAGTTGCCGCCAGACGGGCTGCCCCGAGCCTTCGTGCTCCTCGCCCATTGCTTTACCTGCTCCAAGGACCTTACGGCTCACCGAAGGATCGCCCGGGTTCTTACCGGCAGCGGCCTGGGGGTGATGAGCTTCGACTTTACCGGTCTGGGAGCAAGCGGGGGAGATTTCTCCGAAACCAGCTTTAGCTCCCAGGCAAGCGACCTTATCGACGCCGCCGACTATCTGGCGGAACACTACCAGGCGCCCTGTTTCCTTGTCGGGCACTCCCTAGGTGGGACGGCCTGTCTCTACGCCGCCCGGGAGCTTCCAGGCGTCCGGGGGGTCGCAACCATCGGAGCCCCTGCTGCGCCGGCGCACGTAGAGAAGCTCTTTGTCGAACACGCGGGTGAGATAGAAGAAGCTGGCTCGGCAACGGTTTCCATCGGCGGACGCCCCTTCACAATCCGGAAAGAGTTCATTGAGGACATCAGGAACAATCCGCCGGAGCAGTGGATCGGCGAGCTAAAGTCAGATCTCTTTATTCTTCACTCGCCGGTGGATACCGTCGTCGGTGTGGAGAACGCGGAGCGCATCTTCAAGACGACCCGCCACCCAAAGAGCTTCGTCTCCCTCCGGGAGGCAGACCACTTGCTCTCCCGGCCCGAAGACGCAGAGTACGCCGGGAGCCTCGTCGGCGCCTGGATCCGTGCTCTGCTCCCGAAGCAACCGGATGACAGGATCGAGACGAATCAGCAGGTCGCGGCCCGGATCGGTCGGGAGCACTACACAGTGCAGATTCAGGCGGGAAAGCACGCCCTGGTGGCCGACGAGCCGCTCTCCGCCGGAGGCCGAGACCTCGGAGGAAACCCCTACGACTACCTCCTGGCTTCCCTCGGCGCCTGTACCGCCATGACGCTGCGGATGTACGCCGACCGCAAGGATATCCCGCTGGAGTCGGTAACGGTCCATCTCTCCCACCGGAAAGGGCACGCTACCGATCAGGCGGCATGCGTCGCCGGCGGCGCCTCGGATGCAGGGGCGATGGTGGACGCTGTCGACCGGGTCATCGCCCTCGACGGAGATCTGAGCCCCACAGACACAGAGAAGCTCCTCGCTATCGCCGACAAGTGTCCGGTCCACCGGACCCTCGGAAGCAGGACGGTGGTAAAAACGCGGTTAGCGTAGGGGGCGGGACCGCCGGCTACCGGGCCTCCTCTCCGGCGAAGTCGATCCCTGCTGCCCGAGCCAACCCGAGATCGGTCGAGGAGACGTCTCGCCGGGAGAGCTCGTGGATAGAGTGTTTGCCGGTCATGCGGGTAAAGGTCGCGAGCTCGCTGGCGACCACGGTAAAGTAGTTGGCCAGGCGCCGGCCGGCCGCATCGATGTCTATTCGGGAGCGAAGGAGCGGATTCTGGCTGGTTACGCCGGTCGGACAGCGGCCGGTGTTGCAGATGCGGTACTGCCGGCAACCGACGGCCATGAGCGCCGCCGTCCCGAGAGCCACGGCGTCTGCCCCCAGTGCTATGGCCTTAGCGATATCCGAGGACACTCGCAGGCCCCCGGTTATTACCAGGGATATATCGCGAAGTCCCCGGCGGTCGAGGTAGTTCCGGGCGCGGATCAGGGCGTAGATCGTCGGCACCGACGCGGCTTCCTTGATGTACTTGCCGACTGAACCGGTTGCACCGCCCTTTCCGTCGATAGTGATAAAGTCCGGATTCGCGGCGACGACGACTTCCAGGTCCGCCTCGATGTTACCGGCGGCAATCTTGACGCCGATCGGTCGGCCCCCGGAGCGCTCTCGTAGCCAAGCTACCTTTCGCTGGAGAGATTCTGCGTCGGAGATATCAGCGTACCGTGCCGGCGTTTCGATATCGGTTCCCTTCGGGCGCCTTCGGACCGACGCAATCTCGTCGGTAATCTTTTCTGCCGGAAAATGCCCCCCAATTCCCGGTTTTACCGCCTGCCCGATCTTTATTTCTACGGCATCGCTTCCCTGGAGGACCTCGTCGTTGACGCTGTACTCGTTCTGAACGTATTCGAAGATATAGCGGTAGGCGACCCGGCGAGACTCGGGCAAGACGCCCCCTTCTCCGGAGCACATCGCCGTACCTGCAGCGGCGGAGCCTGCCGAGAGGGCAACCTTGGCCTCCGCCGAGAGGGCACCGTAGGACATGTGGGTAACATAGAAGGGAAGCGCTATTTCTAGTGGTTTCTTTGCCCGGGGGCCGATTACCGTGCTGAGAGTGATCTCTTCGTCCTCGTTGACCGGGAGTGTGGCCAGCTGGGCTCCGTGGATTGTGATATCATCCCAACTGGGAAGGGGTACCTCGGGTCCCATCGGCTCGTTTATCGAGGTTCCCGTTGCCGCCATGCGGTGGATCTGCTCCATGTGGCGCTCCGCCGGCCGGTGCTGCCGTGTCGGCGCCTTCTCGTCTGCGAAACCGTTGTACCAGTGGGTACCGTCGCAGAATGGCTTGTTCTTCGAGCCGCCGCACCGGCAGAGGGTGTAGTGGTCCGAAGATTGGGGACGGCTGTTATCCTCATCGTGGAGGGGCACAGCTCCGGCGACCTCGATGGGGCCGTTCTTCAGCAGCGAAAGCTTCGGGGCGCCCCCCCAGTCCGCGAACTTCTCTCCGCGCCATTGGTAGGATAATGCTCCCGATGGGCACATGCGAATGACCCGGGCGACCTCTTTCGGGTCCGCTCCATCAGGGTCGATCCAGGGTTCCCGACCCTGGATGAAGACACCGGGCAGATGGGTCGTGCAGTGTCCCCGGTGGGAACAGACGCCCCGGTTGTCAAAGATGGTTATCCCCTTACCCTCGGAACGGTCAAGACGGTCGGGCTGCCGACCGTCTAGCTTCCGGCTCGAAAAGCCATTGGTCTCGTGGGTATTGTCACAGTATGGCTTGTTGTTCGAATTGCCGCAGCGGCAGAGGTGGACATAGGGATCCGTCGGTATCCGGTCGCCCTGCGACGATTCCAGCAGACTACAGCTCTCTAAAATGTATGGACCATCTTTGGTGGCCCGAATGCGGGGCGAATCCGTACTCATACAGCGCTCCATTGTAGTGGTATTGACTACAACTTATCCGAACGCCGGCCCTCGTACAACACCTTAGGGTTCGTTCAAACTCCAGTCGTGCTTGTACCGCACCCGTCCTGAGTGGCTTCGCAGGCGATTGTAGGGCCTGTTGGCAACCCACGCGCGGGCTCTCCTTGAGAAGGACGGACGACAGACTGCTCTACGCTCCGGGAGGAGCGCCGATATTGAGTAGCGCCTCTACGGCCAGACAAATCCGGTCGTAGAGAAGGCTTGGTTGTCGACCTCGTCGGTTTCCTGTCCGCTTCGTGCGTTGAGCCGAACCGGCACGTAGTAGGTCTCGCCGGCTACGATGTCGTTGTTGTCGCTCGCTGCCACGAATGCCTGGATGTCAGCTACATCGAGTGTGACGGTTTCGAACCCTTCCTCGAAATTCCGAGTATCCAGTTTGACCGTTCGGGAACTTTCGCTGAAGTCGATAGTCGAGTCGAACCGAATGTCGATCTCGACATTGTCGGCCTCACCCTCAGTGTCCACTCGGAACTCAATGGCAGTAAGCTCCCCGTCCCCATCGACATTCACAACGACGTCGCTGAATGACACATCGTAAAGCTGTCCAAACGTGATGGGCAAGGACTGACAGCCTCCCACGGTCAGCACCAGCCCTAACGTCACCACGATCAGCGCAAACCGATTTAATCTTCACTCCTTATACCAAAGTTCAGTTTAGTAATTGAGCTATCACGTGATTTGTGTGAACTGAACCGCGCCCCGCCCACAGTCGTCGTGACTGCCGACGATAAACGTGACTGCCGAGGGTATAATAGAGGGCTGCACTCGGTGCCACCTCGGCCCCCCCTCTCGTTCGCAAACTCGAGCCATTATCGTTGTGCGAATAGATCGGAAGCGAGGCCGTAGAACCTCAGCCTCCCGCGTTGTTCTTCCTTTGCGATCCCCGCGTGTACCCTCTGTACAATCGCCGGGGAGACTGCGTATTGCGGGGGTACTTACGAGCGTTCGCCCACCGCCGCACTGAATGCCGCTTCACGGCGCTCATGCCGGGCGCGGAGCACGTTGTCCAGTCCGGACATAAACCCGCCTATGCAGTCGCAGGTAAGGTCGTAGTAGACGGTCGTCCCGTCTTTCCGGTCAAAGAGGATGCCCGCGCTCTTGAGAAGCGAAAGGTGTCGCGACACTGTGGACGTATCCACTCCGATCAGATCGGTGAGGTCGCACACGCACTGCGCGCCCTCCCGAGCGATAATGTCCACCACGTATACACGGGTGGGGTGGGCCATTGCCTTGAGGACCTCTGCTCTTTCCTGAGCCCGCAATTGATCTCGCTCATCCATACTTATGCTCCTCGGTATTATGCTTCCGAATTACCTTGGTCCCTTGCTGGCCGGGGTGAAGCTGAACTCCCGAACATGTGCGGGTATGATGTTACCGTCGGCAGATCGTGTCATACAGACGGCGAAGTCCGGTGTTGCCATGATCGATCCTCTTCACCATGACATGATGCTGATTATTTGGCAATTTAGCCAACAAAAGAGACGAATACAGGGATTGAAAGCTCCACAACTGTGTTGTACGCCATTGCGGCGCTTCGCACCGTCGGTCCGGCTTGTTGCAACGCCATGCGGGACGCGACCCCTCAGGCTGCGTTTAGCTTGACGGCCTATATGCTTTATTGTACAATTAACCAAATAGACACGCACAGGAGGATCACATGACGATTCAAATACTCGGAAAGGGTTGCCCCAACTGTCAGCAGCTTGAGGAGAACGCCAGGCAGGCAGCGTCTCAGCTCGGCATTGAAGCGGTTTTCGAGAAGGTGACCGACATGGAGCGCATTACGGACATGGGCGTGCTTCGCACTCCCGGTCTCGCGTTTGACGGCGAACTGCAACAAACCGGTAAGGTTTTGTCGCCCCAAGAGATTCAGGAAAAACTCAAGGAGTACACGGCGTGACCGTCCAAGTCCTCGGTACGGGTTGTCCGAAGTGTCAACTCTTGAAGACCAACGCGGCCGCGGCGATCAACAATCTGCGCACACAGACAAAAGAGGACCTTCGGCTCGAAGAAGTAACTGATCCCGAAACGATGATGGAGATGGGTATGCTTGTCTCACCCGGGCTTGCCGTTGACGGCGAGCTCTTGCAGGCCGGAAAGGTTCTCACGGCGGAGCAGGTCCAGCGGCTTGTCTGGGAACGACTGGGAAACAAGACGTGAGCACCGAAACGCAGAATGCCACAACTGCAGCTCCAAGCGCCGCCCCGGTGAAATCCGTGGCGGCATCGGCTGTTGCCGGTGACGGCGCGGGCCGTAAGCCGGGTTTGCTCAAGCAGTTCTGGGGGGAGAAGAAAAACCGGCTATTGGTGCTCATGGCAGTGATATTCCTGACTGCCTTTTTCGTACCCTGGTCCGCCCCGCGCGTGTCGGCGGCGCTGAACGAAGGCTTTCTCATGCTCGGCGAGTATGCACGTGAGCACGTCCTACTCTGTCTGGTACCGGCCTTCTTCATTGCCGGGGCGATTTCGGTGTTCCTGAATCAGCAATCGGTCATCAAGTACCTGGGCCCTACTGCGCCCAAGCTTGTTGCATATAGCGTGGCCTCGGTGTCCGGGACCATCCTGGCAGTCTGTTCCTGCACGGTACTGCCGCTGTTCAAAGGGATCTACAAGAAGGGCGCCGGAATTGGCCCGGCGGTGAGCTTCCTCTACTCCGGGCCCGCGATAAACATCCTCGCCATCATTCTCACGGCAAAAGTCCTCGGGCTTCAGCTTGGTATTGCCCGCGCTGTGGGCGCGATCGTGTTTGCCTTCGTCATCGGCATATTGATGCAGCTGATCTTCTTCAAGGAAGACAAGGCCCGCACGACCAATGCGGCCATGTTCCAGAGTTTTGATGATGGTGAAGAGCGCGGTCTGGGAAAGACGGTGATCTACATGGCCTCCATGGTAGGTATTCTCCTCTTCCTGAACTGGGCGCCCTCCGGCGGCTCCGTCGGGTGGTGGGACTTCCTCTACCAGTGGAGACTGGCGATTGTCGGCGTCTTCGGCATTGTGCTCATCTATTCACTGGTGAAGTGGTTCGTACGGAGTGAGCTTACCGATTGGGTTCGGGCCACTCGGGACTTCTCGGTGCAGATCCTGCCGCTGCTCTTTGCCGGTGTGCTGGTTGCGGGCTTCCTTCTTGGTCGGCCCGGCCATATGGCGCTGATTCCGGAAAGCTGGATCGCGGATCTGGTAGGCACCAACTCACTCGGTAGCAACCTGATCGGATCGGTTGCTGGCGCTCTCATGTACTTCGCCACACTGACAGAGGTGCCGATTATGCAGGGCCTCCTGGGCTCGGGTATGAGTCAGGGGCCGGCTCTGGCGCTGCTGCTCGCCGGACCATCACTTTCGCTGCCGTCGCTGCTTGTGATCGGCGGGGAGCTCGGCGTCAAGAAGACGCTCGTGTACTTCGGGTTAGTGGTAGTGCTGTCTACGACCGCCGGCATGATCTACGGAAACATGATTGCCTAGCGGTTGCGGACTTGACCGGCGCTAAATTGAATGATTACATGAGCATAAACTCATGTAAAAGGGAGGGCGTGCATGTCTGATACGGGAGAGCGCCGCCTCGGCTTTTTTGATAGATTTTTGAGCCTCTGGGTCATTGGCTGCATTGTTGCCGGAGTGCTGCTCGGTCAGATCATCCCGGCGGTTCCGCAGTTCCTGAGCCGGCTCGAATACGCCCAGGTCTCCATTCCGGTTGCTATCCTCATCTGGCTCATGATCTACCCCATGATGCTCAAGATCGACTTTGCCAGCATTGTGCGGGCCACCAGGCAGCCGAAGGGTCTTACGGTCACCACCGTGACAAACTGGTTGATCAAGCCCTTTTCCATGTACGTCATCGCGTGGTTCTTCCTGAAAGTTGTCTTCAGGCCATGGATCGATCCCGCCCTGGGAACCGAGTATCTCGCCGGAGCGGTCCTGCTCGGGGCTGCGCCCTGCACGGCCATGGTCTTTGTCTGGAGCCACCTTTCAGACGGAGACCCGGCGTACACTCTTATTCAAGTCGCGGTGAACGACCTCATTATCCTGGTGGGTTTCACACCGATCGTGGCACTGTTGCTCGGGATCAGCGACATTAGCATTCCGTGGAACACCCTTGTGTTATCGGTAGTGCTATTCGTCGTTGTGCCTCTCGGCGCGGGATGGATCAGCCGTGTTGCCATTGTGCGGCGTCGCGGCCTTGACTACTTTGAGAACGGCTTCATTCCAAAGTTCAACGGCGTGACGACGGTCGGTCTGCTGCTCACGCTCATCATACTTTTTTCCTTCCAGGGCGAGATCATCCTGGGCAATCCCTTGCATATTGTCCTCATTGCCGTACCGCTGATCATCCAGACCTACTTGATCTACAGCGTCGCCTATGGCTGGGCCTGGCTTTGGAGAGTGCCTCACCCGATTGCCGGGCCCGGCGCCATGATCGGCGCGAGCAACTTTTTCGAGCTGGCAGTCGCCGTTGCCATCAGCCTCTTCGGTCTGAGCTCTGGGGCCGCTCTCGCAACAGTTGTGGGGATTCTTGTGGAGGTGCCGGTTATGCTCAGCCTTGTGCGCTTCACCAACAGGACGCGTCGGAAGTTTTCGATTCGATCAGCAGTATAGTCGCCGTACTGCAGGTAGCCACTCAAGATGCCATGTCTGCCGTGACGCCCATTGACGTCTTGAAGGCCTTGGCCGATGAAACACGCCTGCGCATGCTGAGTCTCCTCTCTGAGAGTGAAAACTGGTGCGGCTGCGAGATTGAGGCGGTGCTGCGGATCAATCAGTCCAACGCTTCCCGTCACCTAACACGGCTTCGCTCCGCGGGTGTGATCCACGCGACCAAGAACGGACAGTGGGTTCACTACGCCCTTCATACTCCGAAGCCCTATGCCGAGTTGATCCGGCAAGTCATTGAGACGGCCCGCTCCGAAGACGAGCGCTTCACCCGGGACCTGCAAAGGATGCAAGACTACCGGGACAGCCCCTACACCTGTCAGGACATCCGGAAGTGGGTGGATCTGCAGGACGGGCCTGGCACGAGGTCCCGGACGGAATCAGCAAAGGCGAATACGCCTGAAACGATCTGAACGTCGGTAGTGAGCCGCCCGGCTACCGCACCCGTACCACCGAGCGACCGAAGGACAAAAAGAAAACGGTGCCAGCTTGATCCTCTGCAGGGCCAGGGGGATACCCATGATAGTCATTCCCCATAACGCGCCTGCGACAAACAGTCCGATAGCCGCCGGCAGGGCGACAGAAGCAGTGCTCTGCCGCGCCCGGGGATGCGTTAAACTTGGCGCACCTGCGGTACGCCCTCGGCCCAGGGGTCGTCGCCAGTCTGTTGGTTACTTGTCCTCCCGTGCTGCCGCTGGCAGCCCGCGAGGACAAAGAAAAAGCCTCCTCCGTCCGAGGACGGCCGGAGGCTTGCGCGAAGCGCGAACGCTTCGCTAGGGGTTCCCAGGCTTTTTCTTTGTCTGCCGGGAGGCAGACAAAGAAAAAGCCTGGCGACGAGTCTGCCGACGTCAGACCTGCGGGCGTTCCTCGGCAAGCCTGCGGTACGCCCTCGGCCCAGGGGTCGTCGCCAGTCTGTTGGTTACTTGTCCTCCCGTGCTGCCGCTGGCAGCCCGCGAGGACAAAGAAAAAGCCTCCTCCGTCCGAGGACGGCCGGAGGCTTGCGCGAAGCGCGAACGCTTCGCTAGGGGTTCCCAGGCTTTTTCTTTGTCTGCCGGGAGGCAGAC
>CAZPXH010000031.1:0-10550 GCA_964591085.1 uncultured Spirochaetaceae bacterium
GCGCAGGGACTGTGCAACGAGGGCCCCCGGCGAGAGGGTCAGCGGGAGAACCAGCAGGAGGAGGGCAGTGGTGTGCCTCTTTGCGCGTCGGACTCCGGGTAGCCGGAGCGCAGGAATCTGCTTGCCCCACCGCTTTGCTCGTGGAATAGTGGCGGCACCGTGGCAACCGCGCTGTTTCCGGGTTCCTTTGACCCGCCAACCAATGGGCACGTAAACATTCTCGCACGAGCGGCATCCATCTTCGACCACGTCCACGTGGTCATCGCCGCAAATCCGTCCAAGGCGTACACCTTCAGCACGGAGGAACGGGTTCGGATGATGGCAGAGCTGGCCTCCGAGCACCGCAATTCGTCTGTCCACACCTGGGACAGCCTCATTGTTGACTTTGCCCGCGAGGTTGGTGCGAGGGTGATGGTCCGCGGAGTGCGGGCGCTCTCTGACTTTGCATACGAGTTTGAGCTGTCAATGATGAACCGCGGGCTGAATCCAGAGGTGGAGACGCTCCTGCTGCCGACCGAGGCTGACTACTTTGTCCTGCGGTCCAGTGCAATCAAGGAGCTCGCGAGGCTTGGTGGCGATGTTTCCGGTATGGTTCCGCCGGTTGTAGCGGAGATGCTGTCCCGTAAGATGGCAGAGGGGCGATCATGACAGCCCACGGGATCCGCAGCGGCAACCAGGGAGCAGCGCCAGCGCCAGGGCCGTAGAACCGGGAACAGCCGGAAATTCGGCTGGTTGACAGCGTATCAGGGCGCTGAGTACTCTCCAGCGTCCAAATCGAGAGCACCAGGGGTTACTCATGGCTGTACCAAAAAAACGACACTCCAAGGCAAGGACGCGGCGCCGGAAGGCTGCCAACGGGGCCGTGAAGCCACCAACGTTGGTCCGCAATCCCGAGAGCGGGGAGTGGGTCCCACGGCACCAGGTGGACATGAAGAGCGGATTCTACCGGGGAAAGCAGATCTTCGAACCCGAGGAACTTGACTGACCAGCAGTCGGCGCGGCGGTAGCTGCCCGGCCGTTGGCACCTGAAACCATTCCAGCGGAAAAGGAGTATCGGTATGGATGAACTGTTCGAGAAGATGAAGAAGCTCATCGCCGACAAGCTTGAGGTCGACGAGAGCAAGATCACTATGGAGTCTTCATTCCGGCAGGATCTCGGTGCTGACAGCCTTGATACCTACGAGCTTGTTTACGCGATTGAGGAAGAACTCGGGATCACTATCCCGGACGACAAGGCAAACGAGTTCGAGACCGTCAAGGACGCGCTCGAATTCATCAAGTCACAGCAGAAGTAGGCGCCCGTGGCATCCGTGGTTGAGCGTGGCGCTCCACCGCTTGATGCTGCGCGAAAGAAGCAGCTTCAGCTGTTCCAGAAGTCTCTGGGTCTGAGGTTCAGGAGCCTTGCGCTTCTGAACCTCGCTTTTTCTCACCGCTCTTACGCTCACGAGGCCGGTGAGGATTTATCCAGCAACGAGCGGCTTGAGTTCCTTGGAGACTCCGTCCTGGGCCTTGCCGTGGCAAGTATTTTGTACCAGGCCTATCCGGATGCTCCTGAGGGCACGCTTTCTCCACTGCGGTCCCTGCTTGTCTCTGCAGGAACCCTGGCGCGAATTGCCCGGCGCGTACACGTTCCGGAAATGCTTCTGTTGTCCCGTGGAGAAGACGCAAGTGGTGGGCGGAAGAAGACGGCGATCCTTGCGGATGCCACCGAGGCAATTATCGGAGCTTGCTACCTGGATGCGGGGTTTGCTCCGGCGGTGCGACTGGTGGAGAAGCTGGTAGCCCCTGAGCTGGACCGCGTTCAGGAGAATCGGCACCAGCGGGACGCAAAAACCGCCCTGCAGGAGCTCAGCCTTGCCCGGAAGCAGGGGTATCCCGGTTACCGCGTGATTGACCGTAGGGGACCGGACCACGCGCGCACCTTTGTGGTGGAGGTTACGGTTGCCGGGGAGACCTATGGCCCGGCGGAAGGGCGGAGCAAAAAGGCTGCCGAACAGCAGGCGGCAGAACTCGCGCTCAGCGCACTTGAATCAGCTCAATCCTCTGATTCTGCTGCCGGGCGGCCGTCTGGCGCTGAGCTCGGGGAAAAGCGCTCCCGGTAGAGCCCGGAGGCCAGCCGCAGCAGCTTGTCGCGGGTGTTCATCCCCGGGTCGTCAAGAACCGCTTCCAGGAGCAGTGAAAGCATCTTCCCAAGCGCGGGGCCGGGCCGCATCCCGACCTGCTCCATCAGGTCCCTTCCATTGACCGCAAGATCCCCGATAGCCAGAGCCGCGTCCTCGCCGGTAATCCGGTTGATCCGATCCGCGAGGCCAAACTCCCGCTCCGCAAGGACGCGGCCGCGCTTGCTACCCTTGTCCGCCGCGCGCAGACGGATGAGGTCCTCTACCAGATCAGCGCCTACACGGGACACAAATCGGCGCACTGCAGCATCGCTCCAGCCGGGATCGTAGCCGTACATGTGATTCCGGATCAGGCGCGTCGTGCGCTCAATGACCCGGTTGGGAAAGCGCAGAGCCCTCAGCTCTTCTGTGGCAAGCTCCGCGCCCCGCAGGTCATGCCCGGTATAGCGCTCAGTGCCATCCGGCTCCACGCTTCTGCAGCGGGGTTTGGCAACGTCATGAAGATAGCCGGCAAGGCGGAGTTCAGGCATTTGCGGAAGCATTGATGCGGTAGCAACGAGGTGAGCGTAGAGGTCCGGGAGAATCGGGGAGTTCACCGGATAGCCCCGGGTGTCCAGCAGGGAGGGAAAGAGCGCCGGGAGCAGGCCGTACTCGGCAAGCGCGTGGAGGCCCGCCGACGGGTCTTCCGCCAGGAGCGTCTTCTGGAACTCGTCCCGCCTGCGTTCCGGACTGACGCGGGTCACGGTGGGGGAAAGCCGAGCCGCCGCTTCTGCAGTCTCTGCAGAAACGGTGAAGCCCAGCTGAGCAGAGAAGCGGACCGCGCGAAGAATGCGGAGGGAATCCTCGCTGAAGCGGGCATCCGGGGTGCCGATGCAGCGGATGATCCGCTTGCGGATATCTGCCCCGCCGCCGTGCGGATCCAGGAGGATCTGCTTCTGCAGGTCCCATGCCATGCCGTTGATGGTGAAATCCCGGCGTTGCAGATCCTGTTCAACGGATGAGCCGAATGTCACCGAGTCCGGATGGCGGCCATCCGAGTACTCGCCCTCCGAGCGGAAGGTGGTCACCTCAAACTGGTGCTTGCCAAGGAGTACGGTAACCGTGCCGTGTTCGATTCCCGTGGGAATCACCCGGCGGAACAGTGCTTGGACCCGTGTCGGCAATGCATCGGTTGCGCAGTCGTAGTCGGTGATGGTCCTTCCAAGCACCGCGTTTCGCACCGCGCCGCCCACCAGAAAACACTGGTGACCCGCTTCTGCGAGGACCCGGGAAAGCGTTCTGAGTTCATTTGGGAGGTTCCGGAACGGAGATCCGAGTGTCATTGGCGGCGGGAGTATAGCGGAGGCGGCAAGGGGAGACAAAAAAAGGCGCCGACCCCTTCAGGCCGGCGCCTGTGGAACCCCCGAAAGGATTCCGTCCCCACCTGTTGACTACTGCAGCAGCTGGAGGACCGACTGCGGCTGCGTGTTCGCCTGGGCGATCATTGCAACCGACGCCTGGGTCAGGATCTGGTTCTTGGTGAACTCTACCGTCTCCTCGGCGAGGTCGGTGTCGCGAATCCGCGACTCGGCTGCCTGCAGGTTCTCAGCGCCGTTGGCCAGACCAACCCGGGCAAGATCCAGGCGGTTCTGGTAGGCACCGAGGTCCGCGCGCTGCTTGTTGACAGTGTTCAGTGCCCGATCCAGCAGCCCGATGGCGCGGTTGGCGTTATCGGGGGTGGAAAGGCTGATAAACGTTGCCGTGTGCGGCAGGCCGCTCGGGCTCTGGATACCAAGGCCCTGTGCCGTCATTGTTCCGATGAACACACGCTCCCGCTGGTCCATGTTGGCACCAATGTGGAAGTACATGCTCGCGGTAACGGCGTTCACGCCGGTATCCCGTGCAAAGCGTCCGGTGAGCAGCTGCAGACCGTTGAACTGCGCATGAGAAGCAACGCGATTGATTTCGTCCACAAGCTGGGACACCTCAACCTGGATCTGCATGCGGTCCTCGGTGGTGTAGATACCGTTGGACGCCTGGACGGCCAGTTCCCGGATCCGCTGGAGCACGTCCTGCGATTCCTGAAGATAGCCCTCTGCGGTCTGGATCAGCGAAATGCCGTCCGCCGCGTTCCGTTCTGCCTGGCGCAGGCCGCGGATCTGAGCCCGCATCTTCTCGCTGACCGCGAGACCTGATGCATCGTCACCCGCTCGGTTGATGCGCTGGCCACTCGACAGCTTCTCGATGTTGCCCATGAGCGCCATCGAATTGAACTTCTGCTGCCGCTGAGCGAACATTGCGCTCAGATTGTGGTTGATGATCATACAATCCTCCGTGATTGCAACTGACCGTTCTTCCGGACCTCCGTGTCCGGTCCCCTCAACGAGGGGTTCACATTGAGCATCGGTGGATTCTCCGGGCGCCGTGAGGAAATACCGCCTGCGTCTCCGGCTGCAAGGTCCGCGCGATCTCTGCTATTGTCCCACTCGGGATCCACTGTTGAAGGGATTGGTACTCACCGGGGGCGAAGGGCCTGATCAGGAGCTCTTTCGCCGGGTCAACCCGGTTTCTGACGTTATCATCGCTGCCGACTCCGGCCTTGACCTTGCCGCACGGTTGGGGCTCCAGCCCGACTGGTTCATCGGTGACATGGATTCCGTGAACCCCGAGCTGGCCGCCCGATTCTCGCCGGACCGGAGTCACGTCCTCCCCCGAGACAAGGATGAGACGGATACCGAGGCCGCCATTGCGTTCCTGTCCGGACTCGGAGCTCACGAATGGTGCCTGGTTGGCGCTGGGGGAGGCCGACTGGACCACCTCATGGGAGTTCTGGCGCTTTACCATCGGCCCTTGCCACCGCAAATCTGGATTTCCGCGCGCGCGGTGGTCTACCTGCTGAGCGAAAAGCACGAGTTCCAGTTGCAGCCAGGCCTCACCATCTCCTTTTTCCCGGCGGGCCAGGGACCGGTGCGCGCCTGGACCAGCGGGCTGAAGTGGGATCTGGGGGATCTGGTGTTCCGGCCCGGTGAGTTCGGCGTGAGCAATGTGGTTATGGAAGGAAAGGTGCGGGTGGAGCTGCAGGAGGGGAGACTGCTTCTGGTGATGCCGGAACCGGCGGTGTGGCATGACCCGGCTTGAGGAGCTTGCCGCACGGCTCACTCCTGAGGAGCGTTCAAGGCTCCAGGATCAGATCCGTAGGAGCCTGGGCACTGAAGACCTGGAAGAGCGCAACATCTACAGTCCTGAGCTGGAACAGGCCCGTCTGGATGAACTGGTGGCCGCTGATATGCGGCGGCTTGGCTTCTTTTGGCGCATCCGCCTTTGGCTCCGCAATCTCACGAGTGCCAAGCCGCGCCGGGAAGTGTTCCTCCAGATGCGCCTGGAGGACATCCAGCGCAGCCTGCGCGGGCGCTCGGATGCGCCGCTGATAATGCCGGACGGAAGGGTCGGTCCCGGCGCTGCCTCCGGATTGTGGAACGTCTACACCGCCGCGTTCAGCCTCAGGCCGATGTTTGAGCGCATCTGGCGTGCAGACGGAATCCTGGAGGAGTTGATCACCGAGGTCCTCTCCGCCCGTATCTCCGGTGCCAAGAAGGAGCTGCAGGACTTCATCAGTACCCGTGAGCTGCAGGACACCTACCTTTCAGAACGCAACATCACTTCGGTTCACGACGCAGTGGTTGCAAGGCTGCGCGCGCACTTTGATGAGATGCCGCCGGATCTCTTTAACAACATGAGTGAAGGAATCCTGCCGCTCTACTACCTCAAAGACCTCGTCCTCTTTCCCTTTGCGCAGCTGTTCAGCCATTTCGGCTATCAGGCAGGCGGAATGCCATCGGAGGAATCCCCACCGTTTCAGGGCGCAAGCGCGGCATCGGTGGCTGAACTCCTGGAACGTCTGTATTACGCGCTGTACGCCGCGCAGCGAATGAGTACCTCGGTGCTTTTGTATGACGAAGTTCTGGTCGGCTACGTCAAGACCGAGAGTGAGAACACGCCGCTGGATCAGGCGGAGTTGGACGCGAGGGTAGAGGGGCTGCGAGCCACCATTCGAAGGTTGGGCCGGAACGCGCGCCGTGCGGCCAAGGACCTCCGTCTGGCGGCGCTGATTCGCCTGATCCGCAAGGACCCGTACTTCAAGATGATCGTCTATCTTCCCAAGGTGCACCTGGGCGAGTTCTACCGCTCGGCCATCTCAGTTCGCGTGCTGGCCCAGCTCACCGAGCGCATTGCCGCGGTGCAGCTGGGCGTGGTGGGGCGCCTGGAGAAGGACCTCTATGGTGACCGGGCCCTGATCTTTGCCAACTACCGCAACTACGGGCAGCCGCTGCTCCGCCGGCACGGGCTGCCGAGTTTCCGCTATCCACGCGCATTGTCCGGACTCTACAGCTACCTCATGCGCCACCACTCGCCCCTCGTCAGCAAGGTGGTTGCAATCCTGCTGAAGCTGGTTCCTGGCCGCCTGCGGGAAACCGCCCAGCGAGCCAACGGACACAGCCAGATTCTTAACGAACTCACAGACCGGGTCCGATCTTTCGATTCCTCCCTCAGCCAGGACGCGGAGGACGGCAAGGCCTTTCACCGGCTGCGGATCCAGGCGGAGCGGGACAGCACTGCCCATCGTCCGTATCGGTCTCTGGTGTCCCAGAAGGACAGAGATGCTCGGGATATCCTCGCCCGGGGCGTGGAAGCCGTGTTTGAGTTGGAGCAGAATCTGCGCGTGATGGCGGAACCCGGGCTTCCCGCGTTCACCGAGCCATACGCGCGCTTTGACCCTACAAGCACAGCCTCCGGATCCAGCGTGCAGCTAACCGTGGAACGCTGCATCACGATCCTGGACAAGGCACGAACTCACATATCTGCTCTGATTGACATGGACGATCAGGGAGTTTGATTGGTCCCTGCTCACGGCACCGCGTGTGGGGTGTTAGCTAGCGGCCGATCAGGGCCGCCTGGAGCCGCTGGTGGGTTTCCCGGGGGTCTTCCACCAGAACCCGCTTGCCAGCGATCAGGTCCGCCACCCCAATCTCCCGGGGATAGCGTGGAATGACGTGCTGGTGCAGGTGAGCGATTGACGCACCGGCAACCCGACCCATGTTGAACCCGATGTTGTAGGCGTGGGGCTGGTGGGTCCGGTCCAGGCCATCCAGGACCAGGCGGAGAACCCGCTGCATCTCTGTCTCCTCAGCCGGGCTGAGGTCCCGGATGTCCTCTACATGCCTGTCCGGCACAATCATGATGTGGCCCGGGTTGTAGGGATACAAGTTTACTACGGCGTAAACCCCGGCCCCGCGGTAGACCACCAGGTCTTCCACGTTGGGGTCCGCGTCACGAATCAGGCACAGAATGCAGCCGTCCGGGCGATCACCCTTGATGTAGGCCTTCTTTGCAAAGTTGAAAAAGTAGCTCATCCGGGGCGGATCCCGGGGACACCAGGTCTCAGAGGCACACTACTGCGGGGCTGCGGGCCGAAGGTCTTCCAGGCCCAGCGGGTCCCGTCCGAGCTCGTCAGAGAGTTGGAAGTAGTCCAGGAGCACCGGATAGCTTGTGAGTACCTCCGCGTAGTCCTGCAGGATCTGCAATCTCTGGGACTCGCGGCCAAGCTGGCTTGCGGCGGTAAGGCTTGCCGAGCGTGCCTCTGCCAAACTGTCTCCGATGAGGCCAAAGAACTCGTTGCGGGTAAGCTCGTAGAGGTCCAGGTCCGGGAGCCTGAGCTGTTCCACAACAAGGCTTGAGAGCCGGATTTCCGGTACTGCCTGCGTGATGGCGTTCTGCAGCGAACGGCGCATCTCGGTCCGGTCCGGTTGGCCGCTTCCGTCCAGCACATCCTGGACCTCCGCCTCCACCGTCTCCCGGACGCGGGCGGTAATGGCGGTGAGCGTCTCCTCATCCCGGATGTCCACCCCGGCCTCCAGCAGACCGGGCAGCGATTCTTCCTCCGGGAGCAATAGCACTTCTCCGCTGACAAGGTAGTTGAAGCTCGCACCGTCCAGGAAGCCTGTGTAGAGCTCACTACCCGGAAGACTCCCACTGATGCGGTAGTCCACCCGGATCGGCTGCAGCGCAAAGCGCTCCAGGTTCAGATTGGTAGGGATGAGTGCCTGCCATCTCCAGGTGAAAGTCCCCGGGCGCAGCACCTCGGTTTCCCATCCGCCCGTCTTTGTGAAGATCACGGCCACTTCGCCTGCCTCCAGGCGAAGCGGCAGGTAGCCGAAACCGAAGATGACACCTCCGAGGATGACCAGGATGAGCAGGACGATTAGCAGGCGTTTCATGGCAGCAACTCCAGCAGGGATATCAAAGAGAGTAGTACAGCGTCCGGCCGGATGTCTCTTGCCCGCTGATTCCCGGTTCTTGGGCGGTAGCTGCGGCTGTCTCCGGCAAACAGCGCAGTCTGCATTCCGGCGCGGTTTGCACCCGCGATGTCGTTGAGCATGTCGTTCCCCACGTACAGCGTCTGTGCCGGCGAAATGCCGGAGGCGTCCAGACCGGAGACCATCTTCTGGAAGAGGGCCGGCTCCGGCTTGGCCACCCCGTGCTCGTAGGACCAGACCCGCATTGGGGCGGAAATTCCAAGCTCGCCCAGCCCCAGGCCAAGCTGCTGCTGCAGGATGAGGGGCGTGAAGAACTGGGCGTTGGAGACAATTCCCTGGGTGTAGCCCCGGCGGTGGAGGGTTAGAAGCACGTCATCCGCTCCGGGCATGGGCCAGGTGGGGTTGTGCCGGAGTTCTACCTGCAGGGCGAACATCAGTGGATCCGTTTGCGGAGTCGGGAGCACCTCTGTCAGAAGCTCCTGCCACACGGTTCTCACGTCAATCTCACCACGCAGCGCGCCAGCGTCAGTTGCCCGCTGCTGCTGGCGCTCAACGGCATCACGGAACCCACTTGCCAGTTGTTCTGCCTGCAGCGCGAGTCTTGCTTCCTGCGGGTCGCCTGGGGCGCCTCCCGGGGCAGATTCGGCGAGGACGTCCGTGATAGCCCCGGAAAGACCACCCTCGCTGGCTGCACCGATCTCCCCGGAGGCGCTCTGCAGGAGGGTTCCGTATACGTCCCAGATCACCGCCCTGATCGGTGGTCTGACATCCCAGCGAGCTTCCACGCCGTCCGGCGGGGTCGGAGTCAGGGGCCGGAGAAGGCTCCGGATGGCAATTGCTGCCAAATCTGGTGAGTAGGCATGCATCGGAGGGAAGTCTACCATGCTCCCGTGTCCAACAGACCGGAGGAACGCCGTCGCCGCAGGCGATCACCGCTGCTTCTGTTTCTTGAGTCCGTCACCATCCTGGCAAGTGGTGCATTCGCCGTTTCAGTCGTACTTACGATTGCGCTGGACCTGCACCAGTTTGCCCCGCCGGCAACCGGAATGATGCGCCGGCTTGCCGCCTTCACCGGTATTCTTTTGTCAGCGTCCGCCCTCAACCAGGCAATCGCCACCCTGGCACTGGGCCACTTCCCAGCGCACCGCCTCCGCCAGCGCCTCTCCGTGCTTGCGCTCCTGCTTGCCACGGGAATCGGTGGGGTGTTCCTCCTCCGGGTGATCCAGGCGCTGGAGGCCGGCACCGCCTGATCGCGCCTGTGATGCCCTTTGCGAACCCCGCACAGCGTCTTGCCGCCTCTGCGCTCTCCCAGATCCTTTGGGAGATCGGGCAGATGGTTTCCCCGGGAATCCGTACCAGCGAGCTTTCGGACGCTGCAATCCCGCTGCTTGCAGAGCGGGGCTTCACCACGAATCTCCGTGGCCTGGGCTTTCCGGCGCCAATCGCCGTCTCTGTCAGCAACGTTGCGGCCCACGGCGTGCCGGGCGAGCGGCTGCTGGAGCCCGGGGATCTGGTAACCATTGACTGCGCGGCGCAACGGGCTGGGTTCTGGGCCGACTGCGCAATCACGGTGTGCGCCGGCGATCCTTCGGACTCGGCCCGGACGGTTCTTCTGGCCTCACAGGCAGCGACGGAGGCCGGCTGCCTGGTCCTAGCCGAGGGTGGGGGAATAGCGGACGTGAGCAGAGCGGTTCGCGAGGCGGCGGCCGCCTGGGGCTGTGTTGTGCTTCCGGTGTGCGCGGGGCACGGGATCGGGCGGGACCTTCACCAGGCGCCGGTATCGCCTTACCTCCCGTACGATGCGGGCTCCGGAGAACGGCCGCAGGGTGTGATGACGGTGGAACCCGTTGTGGCATCCGGCCCCTGCGAGCTCACCGTTCTGGAGGATGGCTGGTCCCTGGTCACGCGCCCCACGGTCCTGACCGCTCAGACGGAGCACATGGTTCTCTGCGGGGCGGGGGACTCAGCGATTCTCACCGGCTATCCATCCCCCGGCTCCGGCGCGCGCACGGCCGGACAGCGTTGACAGCGCCCGCGCCGGCGTATTACACCCGCGGCCGAACGCCGCGATAGCTCAGTTGGCCAGAGCACGTGACTTGTAATCTCGGGGTCGCCGGTTCGAATCCGGCTCGCGGCT
>CAZPXH010000032.1:0-7912 GCA_964591085.1 uncultured Spirochaetaceae bacterium
CCTACGTGTTCCGCCGCACCGGGACGGACACCTGGGACAGCGGGACGAAGATCCTGGCATCTGACGGTGCGGCCAGCGACCGATTCGGGTGGTCCGTTGCGATCAGCGGGGATTACGCGATCGTTGGGGCATGGCGTGACGCCGACAACGGGTCAGACTCCGGCAGCGCCTACGTGTTCCGCCGCACCGGGACGGACACCTGGGACAGCGGGACGAAGATCCTTGCATCTGACGGTGCGGCCGCAGACAACTTCGGGTACTCCGTGGCGATCAGCGGGGATTACGCGATCGTTGGGGCATATCAGGACGACGACATCGGGTCAGGCTCGGGCAGCGCGTACGTCTTCCGCCGCACCGGGACGAACACCTGGGACAGCGGAACGAAGATCCTGGCATCTGACGGTGCGGCCAGCGACCAATTCGGGTGGTCCGTTGCGATCAGCGGGGATTACGCGATCGTTGGGGCACCCTATGACGACGACGACGGGTCAGACTCCGGCAGCGCCTACGTTCGCTACGTGGCTCCGTAGTCAGCAGCCACGCTCGGTGTGCCGGGTATGGGTGAGTGATAGAAGGCTCTGCTGGCAATGAAGCCCCGCGAGGCTTTCATCGGCAGAGGTGTATTGCAGTGGCAAGCTGACACACATGAGCAATGCACCGTGATACCGGGGTGGAGTACCTTTGCGTAGAAATAGCTCCATAGGCCGAGAGAAACGCTATCAAACACAGCTACGTCCAGCCGGACACACCAATACAGAACGCGTGTACCAGACGATTCAACAGTACAGCCCGCGGTGCGTTGACCCCCGAAACTGGACAAGCGCTAAGAATACGTTGGAATGGAAAACGGAGATTGGAGGACCGTAGCGCAACAGCGAACAAAGTCGAACAGTATGAGCCGTGCGCCGGCCCCGCTGGTGTTCCAGCTCAGATCTCCCGGACTACACCAAAGAATTGCTCCGGCTCGCGCTCTTCTCCGGTTTCAATAACCCGCGCGAGCTCTTCCGATAGGCGCCGCGCACTGCTACCCCGGAGGCTCTGCAGCTGCGCGAGATCCGCCCGGGCTCGAGCGGTGTCTCCAAGTTGCACGAACAGCACACCACGATACATGAAAGCCTCAGCAAAGCCCGGCCTCAGCTCAAGCGCGCGGTTGTAATGCTGGAGCGCTTCCTGGAAGTGCTCCGGTCCCTGCTTCCGCAGAACGAATGCCAGATTGAGGTGCGCTTCGGCGAACGCTTCCCGCAGACGGATTGCTTCCCGGAAATCGGCTTCTGCATCAACAAAGCGCAGGGACAACAGGTGCTGAGTTCCGGTCTTGAAGGCCCGCTCGTGTGGTTCCGGCCGTGCCGGGCGCGGAGCCGCCGGCGCAGCCCACAGCGCACCAGCGAGCATCAGAAACAGGATTGTAACGAACAACTTTTTCATGAGCGGAAAGTAACCACGCACAAGCCTTGCCGGCATCGGGAACAATGATCTAACCGGACGCGGTGAAGTGCCAGGCTCGAGAAGTCCTGATTTTCAAGACACCGTCTCAAATTGGCTTCTGCACTCGCACGCAGCTGGAGGTGCGGCGCTAAGCCGCAGCGGGTTTCCGACTACCTCTGCCCCGCCAGGCCATCCAGAATGAGGTCCAGGCCAAAGCGAAACTCGTTGTCGCCCTCCGGGGTCTGAAACTCCGGATCTCCGTGCTCTGCAATGTGCCGTGCGAGGTACGGCAATGCCTCCGGTTTGAAGTTAGCCAGGAAGCGGTCCGCCGCCGCAGGCAGCTCGGCGCGGGAAAGAGGGAAGCTGCTGGCGCGCAGGGCATACCCGATGATGTGGTTCTCCAGTACGTGGAAGGCGCGATGTACCACCGTCTTGGGAAACCCGCCGAGCTCCACTGCGTGGAGCAGTCCGTCCATGATTGCCGCACGGTTGGTGCCGAGCAAGGTTCGGGTTGCCCACAGGTATCCTGCCCAGGAGTGGCGACTGAGCGCCGCGTTGGTGGCCATCGCAAGTTCCCTGACCGATTCTCGCCAGTCTGTCCACTGGGATGGAAGCGGGACCTCAGCAGCAACCAGCTCAGTGAGCCCGTCCAGGAGGTCCTCCTTGGACTCCACGTGGCTGTAAAGGGACATCGCCTCTACGCCCAGAGCGCGCCCGAGTCTCCGCATGGACAGACCGGACACTCCTTCCGAGTCTGCGATGTCCCGCGCGGCTGCAAGCACCCTCTGGCGATTGAGCGGTGCCCGCGTCTCCCGACCTTCCTCTGACACGCCCTCACCGTACATACACTGTAAGGTTGTGGCAAAGCCCGCTTGACCACCTTACGGTGTATGGGTACCTTACATTGTAAGGAGTGACCATGAGCAACCCTGCAGCGTCCAGCCAGAGCCTTCCGGAAACAATGCGCGCCATTCACGCAGCGCGCTACGGTGACCACAGCGTCCTCGCGGAGGCCACCGTTTCGGTTCCTGACCTGGAGCCGGACATGGTGCTGGTCCGGACCCGCGCGTCCAGCCTGAACGTTGCGGACTGGGTGATGATGAGGGGCATTCCGCTCCTTGTCCGGCCCAGCACGGGACTGTTCCGACCACGGGATCCCCGCACCGGCAAGGACGTGGCTGGAACTGTGGTTGCGGTTGGCGCGGATGTCACAGAGTTCGAGCCGGGAGACGAAGTCTTTGGGCTGGTGAGGGGTGCATGGGCGGACTACGCTCGGGCCCGGCCTGCCCAGTTGGCCCGCATTCCGGCCGGTGTGAGCCACGCCGATGCGGCATGCCTGCCGGTTGCCGGCCTGACAGCCTTGCAGGGAATCCGGGACAGCGCGCGTGTCACTGCCGGGGACCGGGTCCTGGTGATTGGGGCGTCCGGCGGCGTTGGGCACTTTGCGGTTCAGATTGCGCGCTCTCTCGGCGCACATGTCACCGCGGTATGCAGCGGCAGGAACGTGGACTTCGCCCGCTTGCTTGGTGCGGAGCATGTCATCGACTACACGCAGACTGACTACACGTCCACCGGAGCGCGCTACGACGTCATTTATGATCTGGTGGGAAGCGCGCCACTGGGGCGCGTGCTGAGGCTCCTGTCCGCCGGTGGGCGGTACCAGCTGGATGGCGGCCAGTTCCGTGGTCCCATCCTTGGGCCCATGGGAAGAAACGTCCGTGTCAGTCTGCGCAATCGCTTTGTGCCACAGCAGCTTGCAAGCCACCACGCGGAGCTCAAGCAAGAAGACCTCAGGACCCTTGGAACCATGCTTTCGGACGAAAGCATCCGCCCGCACATTGAGAAACGATTCACCCCCGCGGAGGTGCAGCAGGCAATGGCACACCTCGCCACGCGGCGGACGCGCGGCAAGGTGATCCTGGAGCTTTGCTGAAGGCAGGGCGCAGGCCACTGCCCGCGGGTGTCCGGGAGCCCGCGCACTGGCAGTAGGGGCTATACTTGCGCATGCGCAACGCCATCACCACGCTTGTCTCGTACAACCAGTCAGCAAACGCCGAGCTGTACGAGCTCCTGGCCAAACTGGATGCCGAGCACCTGAGCCGAGAGTCGGGCTCGTACTTTGGCAGCATCATGGGGCTGCTGAACCACCTCCTGCTTGCTGACCTCGGGTGGCTCGCCGCCATCCGGGACTGTCCCACCGAGTTTCCGGCGCTCAAGAGTCCGGCCCTGGACTACACGCCACCGGGCCGGCGTGAGCCGCTGTACACGGACTTTGCCGATTTGCGTGCCCATCGGGAGAAGCTGGATGCTCTCATGCTCGCGTTTGTAGAGGAAACCGACCCCGCTCTCTGGGAGCAGACGGTGACCCTGATGCGGCGCGGGAAGGAAAGCGAGATTCCGCTCGGTCCGGTTGTGATGCACCTGGTGAACCACGCTACCCACCACCGGGGTGCGATTGCCCAGATCCTGGACGAGCGGGGCGTGAAGAACGACTACTCCAACCTGATCTGGCGGGTGATTCCGAGGTAGGGGAGGGGCGGTCAGCCCCCCACCAGGCTTGCCTTCTGGTGTCGCAGGGGGGAGATCCGAGACAAGGCCTCGTAGTCCCTGTCGGAGTGAAGAACAATGAGGTTGTGGCGGAGTGCGCACGCGGCAATCACACAATCCACGGTTGAGCGAACGGTGATTCCCTGTCGGCGCGCCAGACGATACAGCTGCACTGCTTCCAGCGTAAGTGAGCGGGTCACCGGGTCTTCAACAAAGCGGGTGGCGTCCAGGGCGTCTTTGAGGTTTCGAAATGCGGACTCATTTCGGATCCCCTGCAGGATCTCCTGATAGACCGGCAAGCATATCACGCGCTGTGCAGGCTCGCAGACCACCTGAAGACTGAACTTGGTGCCCGCAGAAAAGTGCAGGATCCACGCGGAGGTATCAATCAGGTACACGATCTGCACGCATCTCGCCAAGGTCCCCCTGCCAGACATCGCTGTTTGCGTACTCGTCCGCCTTTGCAGCACGCAGGCCTCGGAGCAGTTCCTTCAGTGCCTGGTTTACCGTGGCGGAGTAGGTCCGGTTGCCGCTGGCCGCCTTGGCATCCTCCAACAGACGCTCATCAAGCACAAGGTTCGTGCGTTTCATGTGTAGAGTCTACTGCAAGTTCTTCCCTGAGTCTGTGAACCACAGGTGACCGACCGCCTCGCCTAGGGTTGCTCTTGATGGCATTGCGGATGTAGCTCCGGGCGCTTGTGTACTGACGGATTGTGTTGATCCCAATCCAGCGCACCAGCGGCATGGTGCTCCGCATCTGTCCGACTGCCTTCTCCAGCTCCTTCCGCACGCTGGCGCAGAATAACCGCGAGCCCTGGTTTGAAGAGAACCGGGAGCTCTACCGCGGCAGCGTACAGAAACCCGTAGTATCCCTGATGCGGATCTCTTGTGATGTCCGTTTCAGCGCGGACAAGAGTCCCTTCAAGACTAACGTTGCCATGTGGTGCACTCCCCGGTGGAGCGTTGGCTGAGCCGATGGGTCTACTGCCTGCGCGTGCATAGCGGAGTTCTGACTGGACGTTGACCGCGGTTCTGGTGAATCTTGCGGCATGATCAGACCGCACGGCCCCGTTTCTGTTCGGAGCATTCTCATTGTCCTGTTCCTCACGCTGGCAGTCTCCGCATTTGCTCAGCCCGCCTTCCAGCAGGCGAGCTTTGGGGACTACCAGCTTGAATGGCGGGTAGTTGGCCAGGAGCTGGAGCTCCGCTACTCCGCTCAGACGACCGGCTGGGTGGCAATCGGGTTCAAGCCTTCCCGGATGATGCGGGATGCCAACATCATCATTGGCTACGTCAGCGGAGGACAGGTCACCGTTGAGGATCATTTCGGGAACCGCAATACCTCGCACACCCAGGATGCTCAGCTCGGCGGGAGCCGGGACCTGAGAGTCATCGGTGGTAGTGAGAGCGGAGGACGGACCACCCTCCATGTTGCTGTCCCGCTTGATTCCGGGGACCCCAACGATCAGGCAATGAGCGCGGGCGAGGAACTCCGCATCATCTACGCCTGGGGACGAAACGGGGCGGACAACACCTCGGCCTACCACGCGGGGCGCGGGGGCGCGAACATCCGGCTCTGAGGAGGGCTGGCGTTCACAAGCTCCCATGAAGATCGCGCCGGACAACCAGGCAAGAGCCATCACGGATCGGGAGGCACGTCAGCTTGTGCCCGGTGCGGTGATGGACATTGAGTTTGGAGGCCTGCCGGGCGACTGGGCGGAGAACCGGTACCTGCTCCGGGTGGAGGTGGTTTCAGTCGGCGCGGACCCGCGGAGCGAGGTCCTGATCTCCGGCCACCCGGACTTTGTGGTACGTGTCCGGGATGTGGAGGATCATCCGGAAGACGGCTATTCCCATGACTACCAGCTCTATGTCTGGGAAGGCTACCTCCGGGTGGGTGCCAATGCGGACGTTGTCCGGCGGATCCCCGGCCTTCGGGGAGGCGTGGGCGCCCAGGGAGGGGGGAGAGCCTGATTGCGGGCCATTTGCCTGGCCGCGTACTGGCCTACTTGACTGAGAAGGGTCTTCCGGCTAACTATACATCGCAAGCGGACAAGCGCCTTCCGTCCCGCGATACTCGCGTCGGCCCTTCTGTGACATCCGGTCACCATCCGCATTAATTACCGTGTGACATTCGCGGGAAGCGTCTCACATACAGGAACTATCATGAACTCATCAGACTTCGGGCGGCTTGGCTTGTCCGAAACTGTTCGCTCCGCAGTGGAGCGAAAAGGCTATCGCCGTGCCACCCCGGTCCAGGAGCAGGCCATACCCCTGCTGCTGGAAGGCAGGGACCTGGTTGCAACGGCACAGACCGGCACCGGAAAGACCGCTGCCTTCCTTCTGCCGATCATTGACCGCTTTGTGTCCGGGCAGCTCGCCGGAGATGCGCGGCGCGGACCGCTGGTTCTGGTTCTTGCTCCCACCCGGGAACTGGCCGCCCAGATTGGCGAAAGCGCGGAAGGCTACGCTGCCGCAAGCGGAATGCGGCACACCGTCATCTTTGGCGGCGTTCCCAAGGGGAAGCAGCTCTCTGAACTGCGCAAGCGGCCGCACCTGCTTGTGGCTACGCCGGGGCGGCTCCTGGATCTCATGGGCGAACGCGCGGTATCTCTTGGAGGGGTGCGCGCTCTCGTGCTCGATGAGGCAGACCGAATGCTGGACATGGGTTTCATTCCCGATGTTCGCCGCATTGCCGAGGCGCTGCCCGCAACCCGTCAGACCGCTCTGTTCAGCGCAACCATGCCCAAGGCAATAGAAGGCCTGGCGGCAGAACTCCTTGTAGAGCCGGCCCGCATTGCAATAGGTCGACCCGCGGGAAGTACCACCGAGGGGATTCAGCAGGAGGTGCTCCACGTGCCCCAGCCGCAGAAGACTGGCACGGTCAGCGGCCTGATTCAGTCACGCGATATGGAACGCGTCATTGTTTTCACGCGGACCAAGCACAAGGCATCCCGCCTGGCAAAGCAGCTTTCTACCCGGGGGCTGCGGGCGGACTCCATCCACGGTGACCGCAGCCAGAGCCAGCGTGAGCGTGCGCTCCGGGACTTTCGCGATGGGCGAGTCCGCGTCCTCGTGGCAACAGACATCGCGGCGCGGGGAATTGATGTCAGCGATGTATCGCACGTGATCAACTTCGATCTCCCCAACGAACCGGAGAGCTACCTTCACCGGATCGGCCGGACCGCGCGCGCGGGCAGCACGGGCATTGCCGTCAGCCTCTGTGACCCCTCTGAGCTTCCGCACCTTCGTGCTATTGAGCGCTTCCAGAACGCGGATCTCACCGTCCACCGCGATCACGAGCACCACGTGGAACCGCCAGTTGAGCGGGCTCCCGCTGGAACCCGATCCGGCAGCCCTCGGAGCGGCGGAAGCCGGAACCGCAGTCGGTCGCGCCGCAGCCGGGGATGACGGAGCTAGGGTCGTCTTGCGTGTGGACTGAATAATCCACGGCCTGAAACTCCAGTTCAGATCGGAGGCAAGGGACGCGGCAAAACCTGGGAGCTCTGGCTGTGTTTGTTGCAGGCGGGGTGACCGTTGCCATGGTGCAACGGCTTCGCCAAATGCAAGGAGGACAGGAAAATGACCGCGGAACCGACTGATTTCGTCATTGGCGGCAAAATCAATTCTATTAAGATAGTAAAGGGCTCAACGACTCACTCCGGGTACCTCCGCCGGGAAATTGCCGCGGGCTTCAAGACCATCGTAGGCTGCGTGCACTATCGAATCAAGCGTCTCTCCGGTGATGTCTCCTGAGCGTACACTGATGGTCACAGTACCAATCTGAAACTCGCGATCCCGCATTCCCAGACATCTGATACTCTCACAGCATGGCCAAGCTCACTATGCGAACCCGTCTGGGTTTTGGTGTCGGCGATCTGGGCGGGAACATGTTCTTCACGATCATGGGCTTCTACCTGCTGTTCTACCTCACCGATGT
>CAZPXH010000033.1:0-5755 GCA_964591085.1 uncultured Spirochaetaceae bacterium
CCTCTGCAAAGCCAATTGCCTTGGACATGACCGCGCCGTGCACCGCCGGGTCCGGGAACCGTAGAGCAAGGCAACCGATACTTCCGGAAAGCCGCCGCCAAGCACATCTGCCAGGCCAGCGAGCAGGTCCTCCCGCGTCATGCCTCTATAGTATAGAGGGGATCGGCGCCGTGGAACGTGTGACCCCGCCCCAAAGTACTTTGCAGGGCCGGGTGCAATGCGTACTCTGATTGGCCGATACCACGCTTCAGCAAGCACTACGTACCAAGGAATAGACAATGACAATACGGGCCAAGATCATCCTGGGCTTTGCCGGGATCCTCTTCCTGATGATTGGGATTACCGTCACCAGCATTCTCCGGGTGGAGCAGATCAACAGCGGGTTGACTCAGATCAATGACGTGAACGCCGTGAAGCAGCGCTTTGCCATCAACTTCCGCGGCAGCGTGCACGATCGGTCCATCGATATTCGGGACGTGGTGCTCATTGAGGACGATCCCGCCTTGCTGAACAGCGTGATTGCCAACATCTCAGACCTCCGGGATTTCTATGAGGACTCGGAAGCGGAGATGGACGCCATCTTCACCAACCCTGAGCTGGTCAATGACGAGGAGCGGGAAGCCTTTTCCGCCATCAAGGCTGTGGAGACGCAGACGGAACCGGTGATAGCAGAGGTGCTCCGCCTGCGAACGGCAGGAGACATCCAGGGGGCGCGTGATCTGGTGCTCTCCACCGC
The DNA here is from genome assembly GCA_964591085.1 of uncultured Spirochaetaceae bacterium. Classification (GTDB taxonomy): domain Bacteria; phylum Spirochaetota; class Spirochaetia; order DSM-27196; family CAZPXH01; genus CAZPXH01. The sequence continues at coordinate 737 of CAZPXH010000033.1, forward strand.
GCGGCCACTGTTCACCGAGTGGCTGCGGGTCATCAACGTCTTCATTGACCTGGAAGAGGCGCAGAATACCGTCATTGCCAATGAGACCCGGGAACTTGCCCAGGAGTTTGCGTTGACCAACGCGCTTGTGACCCTGGTGGCGCTTGCCCTGGGAACCGTCCTGGCGCTGTGGGCACTGCGATCGATCAATCCGCTCCGATCCGTTGGTGAGGCACTGCACGAGATCTCCGCCGGAGAGGGAGACCTCACGCGATCGCTCACCGCCAAGCGGGATGACGAAGTTGGCCAGGTTGCAAACGAGTTCAACGGCTTTGTCGGCAGTCTCCGCGGAATCATGGCAACCGTGAGCCAGAGCGTGGCGCAGCTGGAATCCGCCAGTGGACACCTGGTCAGCAACACGGAGAGCACGGTTCAGGCGGTTCGGGAAATCAACACAAGTATCGACAGCATCCGGGAGCAGGTGGAGTCCAGGCAGGTGCCGGAAGTGAACGCCATGGCAGAGCAGCTGGAGGGAATTGTTCGCGATATCCAGAGCCTGGAAACGGTGATTCAGCAGCAGGCAGACACAATCGGCAACAGCTCTGCTGCGGTGGAGCAGATGATTGCCAACGTGGCGTCTGTTACCAACAACCTGCAGCGCAGCAGCGAGCGCTTTGATTACCTGAGCTCCGTTGCAGACGGGGGAAGCGAGCGGATCCGCGAGGTCAACGAGATGCTGGCCTCCGTTGCCAAGCGGTCCCAGGGAATGCTTGAGGCCAACACCATCATCAGTAACGTTGCCGCGCAGACCAACCTCCTTGCCATGAACGCGGCAATTGAGGCAGCACACGCCGGAGAGGCGGGCCGGGGCTTTGCGGTGGTTGCGGATGAGATCAGGTCACTGGCAGAGAACTCCTCCAAGCAGTCCCGCTCCATCTCCGGGGTTCTGAAGGACCTGCAGTCTGCAATTGAATCTGTTGTTGGCATGGCGGATGAAGCGGGCCGGGCCTTTGGCGAGGTACAGGAAGCAATTGGTACGGCGGTGTCATTCCAGCGGGAGATCAAGCTGGCCATGGACGAGCAGACCACCGGAAACCAGCAGGTCCTGGACTCCTTTGACCGGATCAACCAGCTCACCGGGACGGTGCGGGAACGCAGCGCGGCAATGACCTCCGGAAGCCAGGCGGTGCTGGACCGGATGGGACAGCTGGTGGAGAGCACCAAGCAGATTCAGGAGCAGGTGGGCCGGATCAGCGCAAACACCACCTCAATTGATGAGGCCATTGCCGAGGTGGGCCGCCTCACCAATGACACCAACCAGCAGGTGCAAACGGTCCGCTCCGGCGTCTCCCGCTTCAAGGTCTAGGCCGCGGGGGCACAGGCTGCGGCCTGCGCTGGCTGGGCGGCACCGGGTACGCTTTTTTCTTGCTGCAGCGGTGACCGCGCTGGTGCTGAGCACCCCATCCTGTCAGCTTGCATCGATGGTGCCGGCCGGGGACTCCTTCCCCAGCGAACCAACCATGAGCAGGGTCAGTCTCATCCCGGATGCTCCGTCTCCTCTTGCCAACCGCTCCGCATCAACGGGAGACCTTTCAGAAACGGAGGCGGATGCTCCGCATGATGAGGGTGTCCCGGGCAGACACCAGCTGCGAGTGGCCTTCCGCAGCTCCGATATTGAGTTCTGGTCTATTGATTCGGTGAGCGACATTGAGACGATTCATTCCACCAAGTATGGCGTGGAAGATGGAGGACAGCAGTCACTGTAGTACAGCCTTGGGGACTTCACGGAGTCGGTGGTCTTTGAGACCGGCAGTGTGCACGCCGCCACGCTGGGAGAGGGCCTGAATCCGGATTGGAGTGAACGCGCAGCCGCGTTTGCCCAAGCGGAATCCGGCAACCTCAACTTCATCCGGCTGGACATTGGCGGGGGTGGCATTGATATTCAGCTGGACGGCAATGCGGTTGGGCTAGCGGGCGAATTGGCAGGTGTGGGCGGTATCAACGCCAACTCCATCCTCTTTGTGGACCGCGAGCTTCTGCCGGAAGCGCTCCTTGTGACACGAACAATCGAGAGCGACCTGAACGAGAATCGGGTGACCGCAGCCGACCTCGGCGTCTCAGAGGAAGTCTTCCAGCTGCTGAGTACTGTTCACGCACAATCCAACTGGGTGGACACTGAGACACCAATTGACGTCAACGGTGCCCTGTACATCCCCATGACTCCCATTGATATCGGCGAGTTTGATCCGGAAACCCAGAACCTGGTGCTGGAGCTCACCTGGGACATCAACGAGTACCTGGCGGTTGTAGCAGGCCAGCTTGTCTCCCGGGTGCCACTGGGCCAGACCCCGTACGGCTTTGAACTCACGCTGCGTGTGGAGGACCGGTTGTAGGCTGACTGCACTGCGGTGAGGCACAGGTTGGCATGGGTGGGCTTTCTGTGGATCTGCGCACGCTGTCCCAGGCCGCAGCAGGCTTTGCCGCGCATGCCCGGCGCGCAGAGTCACGGCGGCTGGGGGTGAGCACCGAGCGCCAGATTGCAGACCTTGCCCTGTGGTCTGCCGGGCAGGAAGACGGCCTGACCGAGCTTGGGACGCTGGCAGACCAGCTGTTGGAAGACCCCGACATCCTTGGCACCGGAAAGGGCTCGGCGGTGGCCCAGACCATGCTGACCGCAGACGGCAAGGAGATCACCATTGGCGATCTTTCGGGCTACACCGGGCGGGACGGAGCCCTGCAGCTTGCGGTTGTCCTGGGCCATGAGGCCTTCCGGGACGGCATTGTTGGAAGCAAGACTGAGCAACAGCAGGAGACCATCCGAGACGTACTCGGCCACAGTGCGCGTTGGCTGGCGGAGCGAAGCCTCTGGTGGTCAAAGGAAGGTCTTGAACTCATCAACGGTGAGCTCGGCAGCACGGATAAGACTTCGCAAAGTGCCGATGGAAAGCTCCTTGTGTTGCGGCACCGAGAGATTGGCTCTACTCCCCGGCCTACTGAGCATAACATGACTGCCGACCTGCCCCAGGACGTTCCACCCAGCTTTCTGAAAGGCCTTGACGGCTTGCATGCCGGAGATGTTTGCAAGACGAGCCACGGTTTAGATAGCAACAACCACTTGATGCTGTCCGTCGGCCAGGGTTTGCGCGGCTGTGACCTTCTGATCCTCGGCCCAGAGCCAGGCTTGAATGGCTTCCTTGATGTTGGCCAGGGCCTCCTGCTCGTCCTTGCCTTGGGAAACGCAACCCGGGAGAGCAGGACACTCCGCGACTACCCAGCCATCTTCTGCGTGGTCTATGGTGACGTGAAACAGCATCAATGAACTCCTCCGTGCTCAGGCTCCGCTGACATGTTGCGCTTCAGGCGGCTTTTTTCAAGTAGTGAACGCAGTATCTCCGCGCCGCGCTCGGCCACAGCGCGCTTGCCGCAATGCATGGCAGTACCTACGGTGACAGCATGCTCACAGAGCAGATGGCAGCCGAGGCAGAAGCCTACCGCAGCGGGAACATCGCAGGCCTCATCGGTCACGCCCTCACCGCCTACGACAGCAGCGCGGATTACATAGACAACGTTGGGGAGTACGGGGGGAGCATGGTGGCTGCACTTGGTGCCGCCATGCACGATTCCTACGCAGGCCCGCTGAGCGAAGACTCCTTTGCCATGCAGGCCAATGTTGCAGCCGCCCAGGGCTTTGCCCAGCTCTATGATGCAACGCTCTACGGCCAGCGCATTGGTTCCTTTGGGATACCGGGGTTGGTAGACGGCGAGCGGAGCGAGCGCTACTCGCAAGACGATGTCGCCCAGGCATTCGGCCGCATCCGGGACGAGTGGAGCCTGGACAACAACAATCCGATGTATGCGTTGATCGGTGACGGGCGAGTGATTGATCCCGTTGAGGGACGAGATCGGACTTCTGTCCTTTCCCGCTACACCGGTAGTCACCGAACGGGAGAACTTCACGGCTGGCAAGGAGGCCTTGCAACAGATCTTGCAACGGCGGGGCAGAATCATCCGGTGTTCACGACGCGAACCGAGACACTAGTCGCAAACGCGAATCCCTTGGGATGGGACAATCCTGATAACCCGAGTTTGGGCTACGGGCTCAATCTGAGAACGAGTACCGCCGACTTCGAAATGATCTACGGTCATCTGCAACCCGGCACATTTGCAATTAACAGACTTATTGGACTCATTCAAGCAACGGAAGCTTCGGGCGTGTATCGCTTTGCTCTGCCTCCGGGGTTCCAGTTCGGTAACGTGGGGAACAGCGGAAATTCATTCGGAGCCCACCTTCATTGGGAGTTGAGGCCACGATGAAGCCCGTGAATCGAAGCGGTTGGCACCGTGCTGGAACGTGCATGCTGGTGGTGTCTTTCGCCCTCGCGTGGAGTTGTGCTGAACCAGCGGAGGACACCACTGGAACGATTGACGACGATCAATCCCCTGAATTTGAGGGGGCACTCGGATTGCACCACGAAGACTCAGTCGGTGTGCGCGGCGCCCTGGGTGAGGCCCCCGACACTGTTTGGGTAATCGCGAGGGCGAGCGGCGAGGACGGCAACAGCCTCTACTATGGTTCGTTCTTCCTGCACCCGGACGGGACTGTTGAAGCATCGTTTGAGAGCAGCGGAACAAGCATCGCACTCCTGAATACCCAGTTCCTTGATGACATGTTGGTCTTGTACTACTCGCTAAGCTACCAACACGCTCACCGCATCCAGCAGGACGCCGGAGGTGGGACTCCGGAGCCAACTGAGGTGTTTCGGGTGCAGGTTACTTCTGAGCAGATCTTGCGCTCTCTTCCGGCGAACGGTGGTTCGCTGAGTGTCACGGTCAGACCGAGTGTTGTTTCCCCGGACGACGTGCCCAGGCCGTAGCAGGCTTTGCCGCGCATGCCCGGCACTCGTAGGGCTACGGGTCCCAAACAGCTACGCCTTTGCGTATACTACTGACGTGCCGACGGTCTTGCGCGTCGAGGGTTTCCGATTCTTCTTCTACTCCGGTGATCGAAGTGAGCCAGTGCATGTTCACGTTGAGCACGCT
>CAZPXH010000034.1:0-5681 GCA_964591085.1 uncultured Spirochaetaceae bacterium
TCCGCAGCTTCATCGGTGCCCTACCAGTCCGCAAGATCGCCCCATCGGCTTGCATTGAAGTCCGATTGGTCGAAGACCGTGAGGACTCCGCCATTGACGCGGCCGTCCTGAATCTCGACTCGGAACCCGTCGAAGCCATGGAACTGCGATCGTCCCTGAGATAGCCACTCTGACGGAAGCTCGCCCGGGGACGTTTGGTTGGTGTTTGTCATTTCCGGCCGAGCGCGCGAGCCTGAGGAGGTCTTCCAAACGACGTCAAGGTTCGTGTGAGCGTCGTTCGCACTGAACCACCACCGGTATGTGGGGATCCCCGCATCGGGTACGATGGTAACCCGGATATCATATGAGTGCCATAATCCATAGTTGAAAAGAACTGAGTTCAACGCTAAGGGACCCAAGCCCAGGGATCAAGATGGTGTCAGTCATGGAAAGGCGGCGCTTTGCCTCCGTCCTCGCTCCGGGTGCAGTGCTGTAGGTCTGGTAGACTTCCGCAGCTCGGCTTGCGCGCTCGGAAGGTACTTCGATGCCGAGTCCGTACAGTATCGCTGCCAGCATACTGTCGTCAGTGTATGCCGCCTCCAGCGCGTCAATGAGGCGAGGTTCAAGATCTCGCTGTGTAATGCCGTCAGAGAACTGAAGACCCACAATGGCTTCTACCGTGGTTCCGTCTTGGGCTACAACCTGCTCAAGGCGCAACGCAATCATTCCGTCTGCTGCAGCATTTCGAAGCACTTCACTCATCAGATCGTTCAGATCGGCGAAGTCAGCGCTCCAGATATCTACCGATGAAGGCGCAACGGCAAACTGAGGTCCCTGACCGTAGATGTCGTTCTCGGGTGCTGTCGTTACGCCTCCGGACTCGATCCCGATCACGTGGTTTTCACAGCTGATCAGAAGACCAACTGCCAATAGAGATAGGGCCGCAACAACCCCCCCTTCTAATACGTGTACGCATTATTGTACACCTCTATAGTGATATTAATTACAACCCTATATGGCCCTTATTGCCTTCGTCAAGAGAACCACTCATGTTTCGCATGGAAACGCTTCTACCCCTGAGAGACGAAAACTCTGAAAAGTCGGTTTCGACCCGATCAGCCGTCTTTTGCTGAAACCAGCTCCCGCTGCAAGGCGGTGATCTCCGCGTTCAGTGCGGCTTCCGTCTCTGCCTGGCTGCCCAGCTCTCCCGGCTCCTCGTCCGCGGCGGGGCCCGCGCCATCGGCGATACCGGCGGCTTGTGCTCGGAGGCGGTCCACCAGGACGCGGAGGCGTGCGTGCAGGGCCTGGGTCAGCGGATACCTGCGGGAGACCAGGAAGACCATTCCCAGCAACAGCAGGGGGAGTCCCACCAGGAGTAGGCGGATGGTGAGGAGCACGCTGTTCGGTTGCCCCTGCAGGGTGTTTGTGGTCACGCCGCCAATGGTCTGCTGCAGCGGTTCTATGAAGCCGGCAATGTCCATGAACAGGCCCACCAGGAAGAGTGCGACCGCCGCGGCCATCTTGCGGAAGAACACCATCAGACCGCTGAAGCTGCCCGCTACGTCCCGGCCGCTAGCCAGATAGCCAACGTCCGTTGCGTCCGGGTACATGGTCCATGGAATGACCAGAGTTCCGCTGACCCCGATGCCGGTGACAACCGCAAGCCCAATCAGGCCCCACAGCGGGATGTCCGCGGGAACCACCGCAATAGCCGCCACTCCGGCAAGCCAGATCATGGAGGTGACAGAGAGCACGCGTCCCTTTCCGTGCCGCCGCGTGAGCGGACCGAGTGCCGGAAGGAAGAGCAACTGACACACAATGAGTGTGCCCAGCACCACGTTGAGCTGATCCGGCCTGCCAAAGAGATAGCTCATGGCAAAGGCTATGACCGCGCTCATCACGTCCAGCGTGAGATATGCCCCCAGGTAGAGGAGCACGAGCATCCGGAAGGTTCGGATTCGCAGGGGTTGCAGAAACTCCCGCATCCGGAACGTGGGGGGCGATGGATCAGCGCGCGTGTCTCGCTCCCGGATGTGCAGGGCAATCCCCAGCCACGGAAGCGCGTAGATCACGGCAAAGACCAGGCCCATCACCGTCCACCCGGTGCGCAGGTCCGGGAAGGCCTGCACAATTTCCAAGGGCACCACGGCGGCGATGATCCCGGCCATGAAGCTGAAGCCCATCTTCACCACGTTCACAGCGGTCCGCTCGTTGTAGTCGGTGCTGAGCTCCGGCTGCATGGAGAGGTAGGGGATCATCACGGTTGTGCTGACCGTGGAAAAGAACAGATAGGCAAACAGGGCAAACAGGAAGCGGGATACCTCGGCGTCCAGGGAGACGGGGAACCACAGCAGCGCCACCGCAACAAAGACCGTGATGGGCGCCACAAAGAAGTAGGGCCTCCGCTTGCCGATGCTGGTTCGCGTCCGGTCAACAATGACTCCCATGGCGGGGTCGGTGACGGCGTCCCAGATACGGCTGATCAGGAGGATTGCGCCGGCCCACGCGGGGCGGATCTGCACAACGTCTGTCAGAAAGATAAGATAGTAGAAGCCCACCATGTTGAGGGCCCCACCGCCAAACAGATCAGCCGATCCAAAGATCAGCTTGGTCACTGCCGGGACCTTCCCGGCCCCCGTGCCCGCGCGGAAGCTCATGCGGTGAAGAATAGCACGAGCTGCGCGTCCGCCGGGCCGGGTTCCAGTTCAGATCTCCCGGACTACACCAAAGAAAAAGGCGCCGCGTGCGTTGATAAAGTGCGTTGCATCGATCTCCCACAACCCATTTGGATGGTCTGGGCGAGCGGCCCACCCACGGGCTGTCGGTCGGCTTTCTTTGCGTCTGCGTCGGATTTGCCAGTGATTGAGCCTGGTTCACGGTATATAATCCCGATTCAGAGGGGAACGCTATATTAGTGGTCATCCGAAGATATGAAATCCTTCTTGCAGCCTTCTGATAATCGCGATTAGACCGATTCCCATTGCGACAAGAATGAGCAGCGATCCAGAAATCAGACACACGTAGAGCAATGTCCAAGCACCCGAGCTTTCCGATCCCGAAGACTTACCGGAAGTTTCGTCGAAGCATTGGCAGATTCGACTCAAACTTCGTTCCGCGCCAAAGACAATGCCACCAATCACGCCAAACAGCAGTGCGACCGCGACGGTAATACCTTGATACTGCTCATTAGCATAACCATCCCACAAAAGCACAGCGCCGTTGGTCCAACACAAACCAATGCAAACTGATGAAGTAAGTTGATGGATTTTTCTCAGCATGCGGTTCATTGGGCGTTCGATTAAAGAACCGTTGTGACACGATCTCCGGTGGCTACCTCGCACGGTGATTCCCAAAGTGATCCTTATACCTTCCCAACACTTCATTTATGAAAGTCTGATGCTGGCTACCCTGTTCTTTAAACGAATCCACAATGGTGTCAATGGCGGATCAAAACGTCCGCACCCCCACCCCCGAAACGGCGGACGAAAATGTCACACCCTTGTACTTGAACTGATCCGGATTCTGGCTATGCCTCACCCTCCTGCTCCGTCCCGTAGAGCACCTTGCTCGCTCGTAGCGCCGTCCACCTCAGTGGTCTCCACAATCGCGCCCACCGTGTACGTATAGATGGTGTTCTCACCGCTTCCACTCGTCGTCCACTTCTCTACGTACTCCTCCCGGTAGACGGTGTAGCCGCGCGCCACCTGCACCGCGGCGGAGACAGGCTGCGCCGCACGAGCGCTCGTAACAAGGACCAAATGAAACAGCAGAGAGAAAACCAGTACACGTCGACCTGTACCCCGAGTTGTATTCGCCACCGGACCCCTGAAGAGAACTACGGGGTTGTCGGCCCCGAGAATTCAGGGAGATCTCCGCCGCGTTTTCCCATGTGCCGGATCACGGATTAGGATCTCAGTCATGAAGCGTTTTCTCCTGAGTGGCGTGATTATGACGGCGATCTGCGCGTTCGGCTTTGCCCAAGAGACCCCAGCCCCGCTCTGTGATCCTGACGGGAATCCGGATTGGCGTGCCCTGGACTCCTATGAAATTGGAGCGGTCATCGATACCCGGTTTGAACACGCCTACTTTATTCCTTACCTGCATGCGACCTCTATCCTGCCCGCCGAAGGCGAGCAACCGCGGCGCCCACAAGACGAGGATGCGGACGAAGAGGCGCAGTTTATGTATGAACAGGCGCTGGCCGAATGGAGCTGCATGTACGGACCCGCGCAGGTTGTGGACGGTGACCCGGCAACCGCCTGGTCAGAGGGCGTGGCTGGAAGTGGTGAGGGCGAGATTATTGTTGTCCACCTTGGGGACGCTGTGGATGTCGATATCTGGACCGGGTTTGGCATGAGCGAGCGGTTACACAAGCGCAACGGGCGGCCCCGAGAGGTGCGCGTCTCCGTGCTGCAGGCACTCTCTGGTATGGCGAATCAGTTTGACCTTACCGTTGGCCACCTGGTGGTACTTTCACGCGGGACGGCAACCCTGGAAGACGTGAACGCCTACCAGCCGCTTGCGCTTCCTGCGTTTGAGGTGATCACCAACCGTGATCGGCTGGATACGCTGCTCGCGCCCTTCTTTGACGGGGCGGTACCGCAGTGGGTGGTCAATCCCATGGAGCCGGAAGAGTCACTCTACCTGGCTGTCGAGATCCTTTCGGTCTACCCGGGCTCCGTCTATGAAGACACGCTGATCAGCGAGATTCGCGTTCACCAGAACTGAGGGGCCCGGAGGAAGAAGATCCTGAGCTCCCAGCTGATCACCTGCATCGTCAACAAGCGGTTGCTCCTCACTTTTATAGAGAGTTGGAACTCCCCTAGATCCGTAGACACCTGATAGTCTCAAGAGAAGACGAAGGAAGGTGGTGAAGCGACTCGGCGTGTCGGATCACAGCTTGTACCGGTGGGTGCGGGATGCAGAAAAGGCAGATGAAGTCAGTGGCGACGGGAAGACGGTTGCTGAGTTGGCAGCAGCGAATGCGAAGTTGAAGTCCCAGCTTCGCAGGGCGCAGGAGGAGAGAGATATCCTGCGAAAAGCCGCGGCGTACTTCGCGAACCAGTCCGAGCCAGGTACGCCTTCGTGAGAGATCATCGGACTGAGTTCCGGGTAACGACGATGTGTCGGGTACTCCGGATTCACCGCAGTGGCTTTTACGCATGGCTGAAGAATCCGGTCTCAAGGCGAGGCCGAGAAGACGAGCGCCTGGTAGCACAGATCCTTCACTTCTGGAACGAAAGCGACGGAGTCTACGGCAGCCCGCGGATCTTCACATTGATCTACGAGAGGCCGGTGAGAGCTGCGGCAAGAACCGTGTCGCCAGGCTGATGCGTGAGAACGGGATAACGGCCATCGCCAAGCGTCGTGGGCGTGGAGGGTCCTACGTGGAACCTGAACGCGCAGAGTCAAACATCCTGGATCGCCAGTTCGATCAAGACGCGTTGGACACCGCCTGGGTCACCGACATCACCGATATCCGTAGGTGGGAAGGCTGGCTCAACCTTGCAGTGGCCATGGACCTGAGTTCCCGGCGGATCATCGGTTGGTCCATGCAGCGGACGCTTCACCGTGACCTGGGGATTCAGGCGCTGCTGTCGGCAGTCTGGCGCCGGCGGCCTGACCGAGACGCCATCATCCACTCAGACCAGGGTTCCCAGTTCGCAAGCGATGCCTGGGTCCGGTTCTGTGATGTCCACGGG
>CAZPXH010000035.1:0-2009 GCA_964591085.1 uncultured Spirochaetaceae bacterium
TGTCTGCTCGCGGAATCCGAATTCCCAGCGAGCCCTCAATGACCGACAGGCTCTCCGCAACCGCCGCTTCGGGAGAAAGCGGATCGGTGTAGTGAATCCCAATGGGAATCAGCAGGACCGGCAGCCCGCCGCCGCCCTCTTCCAGGATCCAGCGGGCAAGGTGGGCGGTTCCGCCCGCAAGCTCACTACAACGGCCCATCCGGTAGGTGACCTGTGCCTCCGGCGCAAGCGCCAGGGGATAGCGCCCGGCAGCTCCAATCCGCCGCATCCAGCGGCGGGACTCGCGGTCCACGCGGCCATTTTGAACGGGGATACCGCCGGTCCGCGGGAAGGCCCAGCGCGCAGCGGCGCCGGCCCAGTTGAGCACATCACGCCCGTAGAGGAAGTGGGTGTGCGGGCGCTGCGGTAGCCGGATCCCGGCGCGCCGCGCAATTCGGGGCAGGAGCGAGCCAACGGTTGTGATCACCAGGGGACCGTCTGCCAGATCAACGTGCCGGAACAGAAGGAGGAGCCGGTGTTCACCGCGCGCAAAGCCGGCGTAGGCACGGGCGAGGGTCTTCCCGCCGTCCACGCGGATTCGGCGGATGTTCATGACAGCACGCAACCAAACCGGTCCCAGGACGCGGACCAGAAGGCGCCCGGCCCCGGTTATCCGCGGCGCAAGGAAGTCACCGGCCGCCCTTGCGCGGTGTGGATACCACGGCAGGCTCAGCCCTCCTGTCCGGCTGGTTCTCCGCCGCGCCCGGCGGAAGCGAGCATCTCATCGTAGAACTTCCGGGTGATGGGGTAGCCGAAGAGCACGATGATTCCGATCGCATAGAAGACTACCGGCACTGCTCCCGTCAGGATCCGGATACCGGCAAGCGTCACCGGCTCCGGATCCAGATCCGGCGAGTAGCGGACAATCTGCAGCACAATGCCAACCACCAGCTGCGCGAGCGCCTGACCGATCTTGCTGGAAAAGGTCCACATGCTTGAGAAGATTCCTTCCCGGCGCACCCCGTTGCGGACCGCGTCATACTCCACCACATCCGGCAGGATGGAGTGCGGCATCACGTAGTGCGTGGAAAGCCCGATTCCCGCGAGCGCCATCACCACAAAGGCAAAGGTCTCCCGCCCTGCGCCGCCGGCAAAGCCCACCAGCAACACACCAAGCGACACAATGGCCATGCCAATGATGTAGCTCAGTTTCTTTCCGATCCTGCCGGCCATCCACACCCAGAACGGAATCACCAGCAGCGCAGTGACCAGCAGGAAGATGAGGCCCACCTGGAACAGACCCTCGTTGGCGTAGATTTCCCGGAAGAAATAGATGAGCGATCCCTGGATGACCGCGGTACCGGCAATGAACATTGTCCAGGGGATCAGTGCTTTCAGGAACACGCGGTTTCCAAGCACGCTGCCCATGGTCCGGAAGAGATTCTCCCCGGCTACGGGTGCCTTCTCCCGCCGGGGTTCCCGGATTGCCCACACTGTTGTCAGCGCGGAGAGCATCATCACAGCGCCGGTAATCGCACCCATTGCAAGCCAGCCGCTCCGACCGCCGCCGAAGACATCAATCAGGGGTAGCACCGCTCCAGCACCAACGAGCGTCCCGATCACGGCAAAGGTCATTCGGTAGCCGGTGAGCTCAGTCCGCTGGTCAAAGTCGCTGGTGAGCTCCGGCAGTAGCGCTGCGTAGGGGATGTTCACCAGGGTGTAGGCCAGGCTCACCAGACAGAACAGCAGTGTCATCAGCACAAACAGCCCCTGCGGTGAGGAGAGCTGGGGTGTTGAGAACAGCAGTACCATGCTGAAGAACGTCAGGACCGCACCCACAATCATGTAGGGCCGGCGCCGTCCCATTCGGGTGACCGTGCGGTCCGACAGGTACCCTGTGACCGGATCCGTTACCGCATCCCAGATCCGCCCAATGGCTACGGCAGCCCCGGCGAGTGCCGGCGGAATACGCACGACATCGGTGAGGTAGAACAGCAGGTAGAAGCCCATGATCGTGAAGAACATGTTCC